>CAWACK010000016.1:0-176179 GCA_963780545.1 Candidatus Bathyarchaeota archaeon | reverse complement strand
GTAGCACATAGCACACGAGATATAGGTTAATTAATCAAGTTTTCCAAGCAAATCATGGGATAAACATGCTGTACTTTGTGAAAGCCGAGTTCGTTGAAGAGAACATAGCGGGCAAACCTCAGGAGGAGCAACTAAGTTGGATAGAGAATGTAATACATCCTAGCCTAGAAGCTCTGGAGAATGGGATGCATGAGAAGAAAATGATGGGCGGAGTAATCGCTGGTGTGAGGACGGGCGTATTTGTGATGGAAGCTTCCTCTCATGAAGCTGTGGGGGAGTATCTTAGGAGCTTACCTTTCTGGGGGCAATGAAATGGACAGTCGAACCTTTGCAGTCCATGCATTCCGCAGTTGAGCAGGATCGTGCTGCATTCAAGAAAGCTAGGGAGATTCCTCGCGACACAAATAAGCAATAATATTACCACTTGCACGCACCATCGTCAGTATGAATGTATCAACTAAACAATACCCGAGCTTCCATTCAGCAGAAGACTCTTTGATTTTAAAATTAGCCACCGTTATAAAAAAATTTAAGGAAAAATCACAAAATCTCGTACTCACTTCAAGCTTTTACTCAAACTTTATCGTATAGTTGATCTCATGATCCATCAATCGTATACATGATTCTGCTAGGCTTTCGTATAGTGTAGTAGTTTTTTATTAGAATCCGATATTAACATCATGGCAGACCTAACCCAGGCGATAATCGTTATACTAGCAGGCATAGCGGTGGCTATAGCGGATGGCATTCTTAAAAAAACGGCCATTAATGCTTCCTTTACTGATGCGTTGAAAAACCCTCTCATGATAGGAGTGGTGTTCCTGTATCTCGTACAGATTGTGTTTTTCACCTTCGTTTTCGTGAACGATTGGCAACTGGGGGTTGTTGGGGTTTTACAAATGGTGGCTTACTCAGTATTTGTGATAATTACAGGCGTCTTCATCTTCAAAGAAAGCTTTACCATGACTCAATACATTGGTTTTGTTTTGGCTGTGATTGGTGCGGTTTTGATCAATTTATGAATATGTTTCGAATATGCTCAACAATCTTATCCTCACATCTACCTGATAATCAACTGTAACACGCGCGCTGTGCGTGCGAGTCAAGTGTGTGTATGCGTTTGTATTCGACTCGATTACAATTGTACACATCCATGATTAATAGATAATTAACTCTACTCCAATCGGGGCGCGTACGCGCGAACCCAGCTCCCAGGTGGGAGCAATACAAGTAAAAAAGTGGGGATAAAGAAAATGAAGTGGATGTATTCGATAACCTAAGGAAAAATGAAACCCGGCTGGACGGTCGAGTCGATAGAAAAAGAATGGCCAAATACAAGCGCGTTCGACTCTTAACCCAAATTCACTTTTAGTATAAGCCTCATCTTATAGCGCAACGGATTAAACGTAGGAAAGAAATGTTCACATTGATTTTTACATGTGCATTATCTTACATGCAATAGCCTTATTTTCACTTCCTGATGTGTGTTCACGGGAATTAAGATCAAAAATTTTCCACTCGCTATCTCATCCAAAATTTTTAACAGACCATTGGGAAAAGCTACGTGTCACCTTGCCGGAATCGTTTAGGAACAGAGTCTCTGCAACGACCCTTCGACCTACATTTCGATAGTAGAGCGTTATTTCACCAATCCCTATAAGCACATCAATAAGTTCGAATCGTAGAGGGGGCTTCAGAGACAAGCTAGGAAGCCAATAGTCTTGTACAGATTTTTTTCCTTCGAGTTTGCCTTCTGGCTTGTTAAGGCGTTCGACAATGAGAGGGGAGGATATTTCAAAATCATCCGTGTAGTGCGAAAGGATGCGATTTATGTCGTGGGCATTCCACGACTCAATCCAATCCGCTGCAAATGCCAGTGCCCATTCTGATTCAATCATCTTAATTTCTGATGCGCGCGCGCAAATATCAACTCTAACGCTGCGGTGCGCTAGAAAATTGGTAGAAACGTTCGCGTGCCAAGACGGCTCTTCTGGTTGTAGGTATAATAGGTCTAGTCAGATGGAAAAAATGGGGATTCTATCTCATTCTTGTCAGGTTGGCTGTCACCATATTAGTCCAACTTTTCGTCTATAGATCACTGGGTCAGCATCTCGTTGCAGGATACAATAGAACATTCAACGTCATTGCCGACTTCGCTGGGGTAGGAATAGTGGCTTTAGCGGTTTATCGAAAATGGTGCTTCTTCGAATGACAGGCGATAGGATATAATTAATAAATCTTATAATACACTGTTATTTTATGGTAACTATTACTACGGAACTCACCACAAGAGCCATTATTATTACATTCATCTACTCAATAATTTCCTACGCTCTTGTACAGAAATATGCAGCTACCCCAAATCAATTTTTGATAGATATTCCATTGCTCTTTGTTACCTTTGGAGTGGTGATGTTGATCAGCATTCTATTTTGCCTCCGAAGATATCACGTAGGGAATGCTAAGAAATAGATGACGCGCACGCCTCCACAACTTTTCCTCGAGTGCGCGCAGCTCAGACGACTTACAACGATTTAAAAAAAGGGAGTCAGCAAGGTCCACGGGTTACCTTGCTGTGCTCAGGTAACACATCGAAGACCTTCGCGTCGATGTCACTGACAGCGGGGTTCTTCATCAGGTCCGCGACGATCTTCCCGCCCAGGTAGTCCCTGACAGATTTATCGTCCTTGAAGAGGTAGATGCCACCCGCCAACTTATTATCCGGATCGTGCAGCCAAACCTTCCACTCGAGCCCCTTAGTATCAGCAATAGGCTTAGCCAGATCCATGAAGGCCTTCGACAGGACGTCGGCGGGTATCTTGTACTTCATGTTAATCTGAAGGATCTTCTTCGGCATACGGACACCTCTAAGGCTGAGCTGCTACGCCCTCCTTCCCCTCGGGTATCGCAACGATGTCAGTGCGACCCCCATCGAATAAGTTAGGCAGCTTATCCTCAAACATCGCACCCAGCGGCTTGCTGGACTCATACACCACCACGATGTTCTCAGAGACGCCAAATGGGTGGCCCCACATTAGCATCTTCCACCCAAGCTTCGCAGTCGCCGCTTTGTACTCCTCCATCTTCTTGTTTCTCTGTTCAGGTGGGAGCCTCCAGAGCTCCTTGGACATGTTCCCATACTCGATGTACCCGTACTTCATCTCAACATTTCCTCCTCATCATTTTGGGCTCATACCGAAGAGGTTTCGCTAAGCCTTGGGGAGAGTCGCCTTCTACACTCTTGACATGTTTGAACATCTTCGACTTTGCAGCTTCCAATATAATAGGATTCACATCTGATGAACGACGCGGGTTCGATTCTACTAAAATCGGTTTTGCTAATCATCTCAGGTTCTCCAAAGTGGTTTTCTTAAGGGGGAAACCCTAGGCAGAGCCTAAGTATTAGGTGGCAGATAAAATATAAATGATGCAATATCAAGTAAAAGGTAATTATTGTCAATTTGTAGAAAGATTATTGTTATTAATCTTACAAGTTGAACAAAATATAATTTTTTTATTCAATATGTAAGAAATATAACTTAAGCAAATCAATCCTATAATGTGATTCTAGTGTCAGTTGACGTTAATTAAACAAACCCATTATAGATAGTTAAAAAAAACAGTATAGTCAGGATAAATTTGTTAAAAGATAATTCAAGGCAAAAAGAAATAGACTCAGTAAAATTGATGCACACGGGCATCAATTTTCGTGCAAGCCACAACTACTGAGCTTTAGCTAATTAGAGCCGTTCTCCAATGCCGCGAGTCGCTTCTCAAGCTCTGACGCTCGGATGCTTAGCTCATCGTTTACCCTTCGATTATCGATTGCACCTGTTAGCAGCAGCAGGTCCATTAGTGACATCGACTCGGCGTAGCTTATTGCACCCATCTCGGCTGACCATGCCTCAACCAGACGATCGAAGGCCTCCCGCCTGCCTCGGCTGAGTAGCGCTGACTTATACTCGTCCCTCATTCGCTGCAGCAGGTCCTGGAAGCTCATCCGGGTTGGAAGAGTTGTTCTACCCATATACGTTCAACCCAAGTAACCATTTTTGGGTTTAGCTTCGTTAAAACAGAGACGCATCATCTGAGAGGTGGGGGATGGTGGGTGAAACTACCCTTTCGAGTGGTTGTGTAAATCATCCTCACTTATTGAAGTCGTGGAAGACCCCGTCATGCACCTGAGCAACGTAGTCGCCGTCCTCAATGATCCACAGGATCCTGTGGCCCTCACGGGCCAGCCGACCCCAAACCGAGTTCTTCTCCGGGTTCTGCTCCAGGAAGGTTAAGCTACCCAGCTCGACGACCCTCAACCCGAGTTTCGAGGTCTTCCGGATTCGGTAGCCCCTGCCGTCGACTTCTACGGTCTTTCTATCCTTGAAGACCTCCTCGTAGACCTTCTTTGAGGTTTCCTCCAGGTTCATTAAACATTCATAGCCATTTCCCATCGATGAATTCACCTCGAGACGCTTACCTCGAAACACGCACGCTGCGGAGTCACTACGAGCTATTCTCCGAGAGCTACAAGCCGCTAACGTCCACTTTTGCGTGGATTCTCTTAATCGTGTTCTCGATGTCCTCGGTGGTCGGTGTGGTGATCTTAACGGCGTGGTTGGGGCACGCCTCGACGCATCGCCCGCAGCCGCGGCACTGGTCGGAGATGCGCGCCTTCCCGCCCTCGATCTCTATGGCGTCTATAAAGCAGACCTTTTGACACTCCCCGCAGCCCACGCAGTCGGAGGGGTTAACCGTCACCTCGACTCCCTCCAACTTCTTTATCCTGCTCGCGATTGCGCCGTTTAAGCTGGGAATCATCTTCCAGAGACAGCAGCATGGGCAGCAGTTGCATACGGTGAGCAGCTTTTCTCCTGGGGCGACGTCGAGCCAGACGGCGTCAAGCTTGTTTCTCCCGATGACGTGAATTAGGCCAGCCTTGTCGGCGCGGTGGATGTGCGCGTGCGCCTCCTCCCGAGTTACCTGGTGACCCAGTTTGGGGTCGATTCTCTTCGCCGCCTCCCCCATGAAGAGGCAGCCGAGGTCACGGGGGTAGTCCTCGCACCTGTTCGACTCGCGGCAGATGCAGAAGTTCATCGCCCAGTGGAAGTCCGCCTCGTCGATGAAGCGGTGTACTATCTCGCTTGGGAGGGGGGTGCTCGTGCCTGGGTCGATTGGCTGGTTGACGGCTACCTCGACGACGCTGTCTTTGGGGAGGTAGAATAGGTCGTCGCTGTCGAAGAGCATCCTGCTCATTAGGGTGCCGATGCCGGGGATGCGAGAGGCTTTAGCGAGGGTGAAGCGGTACTTGAAGTTCCTTTTGAGCAGGTCGATGAACCAGGGTGGTCGCGTGTCATAGTCCTCCGGCTATTACTTTATCAGCGGCACGGTAGGTAACACTTGCGGGATGACTTTTCCTTAATCGTCCTAGTGTTCTTCACTTTGAAGCGCGTCCAGAGGATGCGCACGCGTACGTTCAACGCCCTTGGAGAATCTCCAAGCACTCCTTGCTGAGAATCCAGCCCCTTCTCCTATCCCTAATGAGCAAACCGGCGACCTCGAGCTTACGTAGGATGCTACCATTCAACATCCTGTAAGGCTGAGCTCCCAAAGAGATCATTCTAAGTTCCCTAGCGAAGTGGTGGACAATGTTAACGTCGCTTCTATGCTCCATCTCCGCCATCTCCCCAGCATCTAATCTAGGAGAAGACCTCTCATCCTGAGTAGTCGACGGAGGAGGCTCAACCAACTTAACAACTCCACAGTCGACCTTGACATACCCCTTCCTCTCGAGGGACTCTAGGGTGGCCTCATGTAGAGAGCTTTTCTTATAGAGATCCCTGAGTTTTTCAATAGGTAGT
This sequence comes from Candidatus Bathyarchaeota archaeon, assembly GCA_963780545.1. Taxonomy (GTDB): domain Archaea; phylum Thermoproteota; class Bathyarchaeia; order TCS64; family TCS64; genus UBA8941. The sequence goes on along the minus strand of CAWACK010000016.1, from coordinate 170,324 downwards.
GTGCCTCCAGCGTCGCGGAGGCGACTTAGAATCTCACCTTGAAAGGTGGTGGGTTCGGTCTTCAATCATATCACACGTTCAACTATTGGCAAGCAGTTTCTAACGACATTAGACTACTTGGTAGTCTAAATAGTGAGATATCCCTCCATTTAAACGTAATTCGTGTAAATGCTACCGTTTCCTAAATTTATGCTTTTTACGGCTTTAAATTTGTGGCGCGCGTATTTGCCGAACCTATTTTCTCATAAAATCAAAAGCACCTTTTCTTAAATTAATCCCGTATTCAAGGTAGGCTTTTAGACAAGCTAGGAAGTTAGCCCAACCCTCCGTGTTACCTACCAGCCACCTGATGCCCGCTTCATCATTCTCCCTACCTTTCTCCGTTATGGCCACAACTGTGGCGTCGCCTTCTACGGGGGTCAGCGTCATCTCAACCAGCAGTTCCTTACCATCCACCTCCCAGTAATAGGAAACGTATTTGTCCACCTCTATTTTGCCCACGCGAATTGGGAAGTCATTGTCAAACTCTGGGAATCTCCATATGATGCGTCTGCCTTCCACCATCTTACCGCTGCTTTTTGAGATAAAGTAGTTCGACATTTTTTCAGGGTCAACTATGGCTTCGAATACCTCATGTGCAGGCTTCAATATTTGGAGAGCCGCTTTTGCCTCGAGAAGCTTGATGTTTCACATAATCCACCTACAAACCAAAATAATACGTCTTGGCCAATAAAGATGTTATAAATTTATATTATCTGAAATTTTCTAAATTCCTTGTAATTTATCCAGAATATTGAAGCTGTTATTCATTTTAGGACATAGATACGAACACAGTCACTTTCTCACTCGAAGCCAATCTAAGTCTCTCATCCTTCGTGGATTGCCCTAATCTCTACCCGACTCTTTTTATGATACACACCAACTTCAGTGATACGAAAGACCAATGAAATACCACGTAAGACGCATAGATCGGGAGATCAAAGACCCCGCGAAGCTCGAGAGGGTACTTAAAGAGACTCGTTACATCACAATAGCCCTATGTAAAGATAACACACCCTACCTCGTAAGCCTCAGCCACAGCTATGACGAAGAAGCCAAGTGCATATACTTCCACTGTGCCTCAGCCGGCAAGAAGCTCGACTACATGAGATCGAACCCAAAAGTCTGGGGACAGGCAATCATCGACCGTGGCTACGTCGAGGGAGAATGTAACCACTTATACGTAACAACCATGTTTGAGGGCAAAGTTGAGCTAGTTGAGGACATCTCCGAGAAGAGGAGGATAATGAGTTACTTATTTACTCACCAGATGAGGAGTTCTGAGCCCTCTGGCTCGCAAACAAATGAGGAAGTGGATCCCCACATGGTCCGAATTGGGAAGGATACCGAATTGAAGGGTACAACCGTTGGCAGGATCATCGTAGAGGGGCTAACAGGCAAACACTCCAAAGACACTGAGTACTAAACCCAATTGATGATCACAGTCTTATTTCGTGACTTCATAAGATTAATAAACAACTTTAGAAAACACCTTAACTGGGTGGGTTAAGGGAGGCGTTTGAAGTGTTATTCGTGATTGTTGCGGAGCACACCGCTGATAATTGTCCAGGAGGCGTAATCAGACCCGACAAGAAGTTCACAACTAAAGTGGACGAGGCTATGAAGAAATCAGGGGTAAAATTAATTGAAGGGTACCTCGACGCGGCAGGGCACGTCTTTTTCTTCATTGTGGATGCGTTCGACAACACAGCTCTAGGTAATGCAGTTGAGCCTCTTAGGATTGTAGGAACAGTACGATATTACCCAGTATTGAAATTCACTGATGCCATAGCCTGGGCTAAAAAGATAGGAATTATGGAATGAAATACACGCACACGATACGATTAATTACCATTTTTTTTAAAAATCAATTCGATCCATCCTAAATCCTTATTCTACGGATGAGGCGCGCGCGACGCAACGAGGGAGTCTAAGCAGAGTATACTATCTCGCCGTTGAGGATGGTCATGAAAGCCTTAAGCCCCTTAATTTGTTTCTTAGCCTCCTCAACCTCAGCTGGGTTCGTGGTTTTTAGTTTGAACCAGCTCTTCGTTATGTCTACAGGCAGAATGGTTATGTCAGCCAACTTCCCCGCCTCAATGGTGCCCTTAATATTCTCCTCCCTCGTTGTGTAAGCCCCCTCGTATGTGTAGCACTTCACCGCTTCCTCGATTGTTATTCTGCTTCTCTTAATTGGGTGATTGACAGCTGACCAGATGCCATACAGTGGGTGAAACGGCATGCCATCCGACCCAAAGGGGAGGTGGAGACCAAGGTCCAAGAGTTCCCTGTATGGGTTACACCTTTCAAGCCTCTTCTCACCCACGCGGGTATCATACATACCTCCGGGCCAAGCCCACTCACCCACGAAGTTGGGCTGCATCGAAGCAATGATTCCGAGCTTCCGGGTCCTCTGGATGTCTTCGTCGGTTGGGTATTCGAAGTGCTCTATCCTGTAGCGGTGGTCCGGTCTCGGCTTCCCCTTGAGGACCTCCTCTATTCTGTTTACTGCTTCATTGATTGCTTTATCTCCTATGGCGTGGATAGCTACCTCTCCGCCCAACTCATGTTCTTCCTTCACAACGACCTTGTTCCTTTCTTGGTCCCCAACGTACACTCCGAATGTGCTTGGGTCGTTTGTGTATGGTTGATAGAGTAGGGCCGTCTGGGCCCCCATAGAGCCGTCTATCCCAATCTTTAGGGTTCCCAAGATTAGCCACTCATCAGCTTCCCACCTTCTTGGGTACCAGGTCATAACGTGGGCGCGTATCTTCAAGTCGCCCTCTCTATGGGCGTCAACGTATGCTGTCGTAGAGTTTAGAACATCCGACTCATCTGGCCTGCTGCAGTCGTGAATCGTTGTAGCACCAAGGCTGTGGGCTAGAGTCGTAGCGTCGCGGAGACCCTGTCGAACCTCCTCATATGAGGGTGGAGGTATATGCGGTGTGACTAGTCCCCTCGCGTCTCTTAGAACTCCTGTTGGTTCCCCATTCGAATCTTTATCGATGACGCCTCCGGGGGGATTTGGAGTTGATTTTGTGATGCCACATGCTTTGAGTGCATATGTATTTAGGGTGATCATGTGGCCGCATATTCTTGTTAGGGCAACCGGGTTATCCGGTGAGACAGCGTCGAGGTCGTGTCGCGTAGGGTAACGTCTCTCCTTGAGGTTCTGGTCGTCCCAGCCTCTTCCTTGAGCCCACTGCCCCTTGCCCAGTTTACGATTCTTGATGTACTCTTTTACACGCTCGGAGACTTCGGTTATTGATTCAGCGTCATCCAGATGGATGAATCCGAGCCTGTAGCCCATCGCTAGGAAGTGGGTGTGTGAGTCGATCAGCCCAGGGACGACTGTTTTATCGGACGCATCAATTTTCTTTGCATCAGCTGGAATGTTGGTTTCACTCTTCTTCCCAACTGCTGAGATCCTTGAGCCTTTTACGAGAATGACGGCGTCCTTTAGCGCTGGCCTCCCTGTGCCATCAATTAGACTTCCGCATAGGATAGCAAGCAATGATAATTACTTCTCCGAACTTACGTTTAGATACGGGTTATTAAATTATGGATTCGCGTGCGCGCGTTGTTTTCAATGTGATTGTTGAGCTCGCAGTCTCTCAGCATCACTCTTCACCTTCTTCTTAAACCAGGTTATGTCAGGGTGCTCCCACACATTCCCAATCGCCGCCCAGGTGTAGTCTTTCCCGGGGCCGTAAAGAGGGAGATTCGAACGTGGTTCAGTTTCACCTGAGTGCAACTTGTTGAATATGGGTGGTTCCCTGCCCTCAACGTCAGTCGAGTTCTCCTTTCTCACCAAAACCCAGATGAGCGGTGCAAATATAATCGAGAGAATTATTGCCCAGAACTCCATATCCCCAATGGCGTCCTTGGCAATCATCTTCACCCACATTTTACGGCTTCGTGGGCGATGATTTAAGCTTATATAAAAATGAATGGTTAGATGTGTGAATCTCAATTGCCGAAATACTCGTGAACATGTAGCGAGTAAAGCGTACTTTTACGTACGCTAAACCCCAATACATGCGAGAGTTTACATGAGTTCTAGGGATTTCGCCGGGATCACCGTTTTCGAGTTCACCAACCCCCGCTTAATTCTTTCTGAGTGAATAATTTCATAAGTCATGGCCGGTGTTTTAGCACGGATATGAAGTTCGGATACTTTCTTCGCCCTGCGTGGAGCTACGAGGGAATGCTAGAACTAGCAAGGCACGCCGAGGAGGTAGGGATCCACGGCGCTTACCTCAACGACCACGTGATCGGTCTCTTCAATGAGGCGAAGATGCCATTTCTGGAGGCCATGACGACGATGGCGGCTATTGGGGCCCAGACCAGCCGGCTCCGCATAGGCCACATAGTAATCATGAACGGTCTCCGCAACCCCGCATTTCTCGCGAAGACCCTCACAACCCTCGACCATATCACGGGAGGTCGCCTAGACATCATCATTGGTGCTGGGTGGAACCAGAGAGAGTACGAGGGATACGACCTGATTGGGAACGGCTCAGGGATGCCGAGCGCCACGGAGCGCGTCAACCGACTCATAGAAACTGTCTACATAATGCGTGGCATGTTTAACAATAACGAGTTTAGTTATGAGGGGCGATACTGGAAGCTCAGAGGCGCCTATAACTACCCATTGCCAATACAGAGACCCCTTGAGATACAGGTCGGTGCAAGCAAACCCTATCTCATTAGGCTGGCAGCGCGCTACGCCGATGGCTTTAACATCCGTGGCGACTTGGAGACTCTGCGCTGGGCGAAGAGCATCTATCTCAAAGAGCTAGAGAAGCAGGGAAAGGATCCCCGAAGATTTCACTTTACCGGCTTCGATCACACCGTGATTATGTGTAAGAACGACGTTGAGTACGAAGCCGCGACGAAACAGCAAGCAGCTAGGTGGAAGAAGACGCCTGAATACGTTAAGTCGAACTTCTTCCTGGGCACACCAGAAGCACTGGTAGAGAAATTCCTTGCCGCAAATGACCTCGGTCTAGAGATGATGATCGTCTATCCTCGCCCCGCGGACACGATTCCAGACGCGAAGGCGAAGCTTTCAGAGTTCAGAGATCTAGTCGCCAATCAACTCTAAATGAACGCTGGTAAATCGGTTACCCGTAATTGTATGAGAATATGTTGGGTGTTGACTTTCTTTATTAGTAAATTTTGCTTTGAGGAGCAAGTCTTGCATTAATAAGAAAATGGTACCTTATCATAAGTGCGCGCATTGTTAAGATTATGTGCGCGCATGTCTTTCTGAATGCAATTGCCCACCCGTAGCCCAATTACTCTTCGGCGCTTCATAAATGACGATCTCAACCGCTTCCTTGGGAACCCCTAAACCTTCAAAAACTTTAGTTATCCCTTCTACTGCTTTCTTCTTGTTCTCGAGACTCCAACCCTCCCAAACAGAAACTTGAACAATTGGCATTTTATTTTTTCCTCAAATAACACTTGGTTACTTCGCCAAATTAATATGTTACCCATGTAAAACGAGCAAGTTAAATCAGGTTTCCTAGGTCCCTGTTGCGCGCGTGAACGATTAAGTTTAACACATGGTGAAATTAATGCATTTATGCATAATTTTAGTTAATTGTAATAGGTATATATGTCTCGGATCCATATGTTCCCATCGGCGACTTAGATGGCGATGGAAGACAAGGAGAAAAAGATCGGCTTCATAATCGAGGCCATTGAGCAGCACCTACCTATGCTAATCCGCAAGGTCGTTGACGAATTCTACTCGCCCGAGTCAGCGGGCAAGATCGGGAAAGGCCTAGCAGAGTACTACAAGGCTCTCCGTGACGGAGGCGTACCCGAGGGGGCGGCCGTAGAACTGTTGAAAGACTACGCCTCGAACCTCACGTTCAAAGGTATGGGGCAGATGATGCCTCACATGCCCCCGATGGGTATGATGGGCATGCGGCCGATGATGGGACCGATGATGAAGAAGTACGCGAAGAGAATGTGGCATGAGGGCAAGGGTGAATGCCCAGAGGAAGACGTTTCGTGACGTAACGATCTTAGCCTCAAGTACACATAGTGCACTTCATTCTTCTTAACCCACTTTCTCAATACTCCCAATTCTCAGGAATACATCAAAAGATACTCCATGCTCATTTGAGTTGTCGTTAAAAAACTTCTAGATGTTTTCCAACATATCCACTCCCTCAAAAACCAGTGGGTATGATTCGTTTTCTAATTACTGTGGCACACCGCTTACCTGAGTTCCCTTGAATTGGCTCATATAGAGGTTATAGTAGAATCCCCTCGCGTTGAGCAGCGTATCGTGTGTCCCCCGCTCAACGATCTCACCATTGTTTATCACAAGGACCTGATCCGCCTTCCTGATGGTGCTCAGTCTATGGGCGATTACGAAACTCGTCCTACCCTCCATCAGCTTAAGCAACGCCTCCTGTATCCTGATCTCGGTCCTAGTGTCAACGTTGCTAGTAGCTTCGTCTAGGATCAGAATCTTCGGGTCAGCCACAATAGCCCTCGCGATCGCGAGCAGCTGACGCTGGCCCTGACTGAGGTTACTGCCACGCTCAGTGAGCTGGGTCTTATAGCCCTCAGGCAGGCGCGTGATGAACTGGTCAGCATTCGCCAAATTCGCAGCAGCGATACAGTCTTCATCCGTCGCCTCTAGGTTACCATAGCGTATATTCTCCAACACGGTGTCTGCGAAGAGGAAGTTATCCTGCAGCACCGTCCCAAGCTGCCTCCTCAGACTATCCCTCGTGACCCCCCTGATATCCACGCCATCGATCCTAATCGAGCCAGACTGAATGTCGTAGAATCTACTGAGTACGTTGACCATCGTCGTTTTACCAGCCCCAGTCGGCCCGACTAGAGCCATCATCTGCCCTGGCTCCGCGTGGAAACTCATGTTCTTTAGAATAGGAGTCTTACCATCGTAGCTGAAGTCAACGTTCTCGAAGACGATGTCGCCACGAATCTCATCAAGGGGCTTCGCGTCTGGTGCATCGTTTACCTCAGGTTTCTCATCGATCGTCTCGAATATGCGCTCGGCACCCGCGAGTGAGGACTGGATCGTGTTATAGAGGTTTGCGAGCTGCTGAATTGGCTGTGAGAAGCTTTGGGCGTAGAAGATGAAACTCGTAATCACGCCTATGGTGACCATACCCTGAATAGCCATCCAGCCACCTAATCCGACCACCACCGCTACCGCGACGCTGCCCATGATGCCCATCACAGGCATGATAACGAAAGCATAGCTGTTGGCCCTGATGGCTATATCCCGCACGGACCTGTTCGCCTCGTCGAAGTCCTTCAGGACGCGGTCCTGCCTACTGAAGGCCTACACGACCCGCGCTCCGCTGATGGTCTCCTCCATCGTGCTGTTTAGCCTGCCAAGCTCCTTCTGAAGCCCCCTGAATCCGGCGAGTGTTCTGCCGCCGATGAAGATCGTGACAAATATCATTAGAGGAAATACTAGCAGGGTCCCCAATCGCAAGCCAGGCGTTTAGGATAAACATCACTATGAGAATCCCCACAACCGAGAGGAGGCTCGATATCAACTGCGTTAAGCTCTGGCTCAAAGCCTGGTTAATGGCATCAATGTCGTTCGTAAGTCGACTCATGAGTTCACCCTGTGTGCGCTTGTCAAAGAAGCTGAGACTGAGAGTCTGAAGATGCTCGAAAAGCTCCTTTCTAAGCTGCTTTAGCACCCTCTGAGATAACCTCGCCATCAGAATAGACTGAATCGAGTTGGAGGCGTAGCTCACCAAGTAGATGGCGAGCAGAATGATCGCCAAGCCGTATAACCCAGACACGTTACCTACCCGGATGTACTGATCTATGGCTACTCCCACAAAGTATGGACCAAGCAGCGAGGACACCGTTCCGAAAACTACGAATACACCGATCAAAGCAAGCTGTAGTTTGGAGGCGAGAAGATACCTGGCTAGCCGCGCAAGAGTCACACCCGGATTCTTAGCCCTCGCTACACCTCTGGCAAAACCCACGGGGCCTCCACCCCCAGGGCCTCCTCTGGGTCGATTGGACTGAGACTGGTTGCTCATAGCCTGAACCCTCCGCCTAGCTGCGAATCGTAGATCTCCGCGTATATTGGGCTCGTCTTCATCAGTTCGCCGTGAGTACCCTCCGCCACGATTCGGCCCTTGTCGAGGACCACTATCTTATCCGCCTTAAGTACTGTGCTGATTCTCTGCGCGATAATGAAGCTGGTTCTATTCTTCATTATCCTGTCTAACTGCTCCTGTATCTTTGCCTCAGTCTCAACATCGACTGAGCTCGTGCTGTCGTCGAGTATCAGTATCTTGGGCTGCACGAGGAGAGCTCTGGCTATGCTTATCCTCTGCTTCTGTCCGCCCGAGAGGCCTGCCCCTCTCTCGCCGACGTCTGTATCGTATCCCTGAGGAAAACTCATGATGAACTCGTCGGCTTGCGCCGCTTTCGCAGCTGCAACCACCTCCTCCTCGGAGGCGTCTGGTTTACCATACCGTATATTGTCGCGGATGTTTCCGCTGAAGAGGATGGCCTCCTGAAGTGCGACGCCTATGTTTGATCGTAGTGATTCCAGGGTGACATCTCTTACATCGACACCGTCTACTGTGAGTCGACCCTTCGTAACGTCGTAGAACCGCGGGATCAAATCAATTATCGTTGATTTACCCGACCCTGTGGCGCCGAGGAGGGCGATTGTCTGCCCCGGCTCCGCTTCGAGGTTGATGTTCTGAAGAACCGGCTCGTTGAAGTCCCCTGAGTAACTGAACGATACATCTTCGAAGGCGACCCTTCCTTTAACATCGGTTAGCTGCTTCGCATCTGACTTATCCTGCACCTTGGGCTCCGAGTCAATTATCTCATAAATCCGCTGCGCAGACGCGTTCGCGGCGGAGAACTGACTCGCCATAATGGCGAGAAAAAGCAACGGAAAAATCGCCGTGAGAAGGTAGTTGACGAAGGCGAGTATGTCGCCGACGCTGAACCTCCCCCCAATGACCTCGAGGCCACCGTACCAGACGACGCTGAGAATGCTCAGGTTGATGATTATCTGCATCGTGGGGAATAAGATTGAGAAAATTGTGAGTACCTTTACAGATTGCTTTGTTAGGTCAACGTTTGCATTCTCGAACCGTTCGGCCTCGTGTCTCTGCCTAACGAAGGCCTTTACAACACGTACGCCCGCCAGGTTCTCCTGGAGCACTGTGTTGAGCCTGTCGAGCCTCTTCTGGACCTCCAGAAACATGGGTAGAGCCTTCCAGATGAATAAGGCGGCAAGTACTAGGGTGAGGGGAAGGAGGAGTAAGACGATCTTGGCAAGCTCCACGTTTATGATGAACATGAGGGCGATGCTGCCTATGATCATGACGGGGGCGCTGATTAGCATCCTCAGACTCATCATCACAATCATTTGGACAGAGCTTACGTCGCTAGTTAGCCGGACAATTAGCTGCCCCGTCTGAAAATGGTCAAGGTTAGCGAAACTATACTTCTGTATCTTGTGGTAAGCTGCGCTTCTGACGTCGGCGGCGAAGCTCTGAGCGATTCTGACCGCGAGGATCGTGTTACCTATCGCAGCGGCGGCATTAAAGATGGCAACACCAATCATCAGGGCGATCATGGTTCCTATAACGGCCAGATCCTTAGGGGTAATCCCGTTGTCTATGGTTCTCTGAATCAGGGTGGGGATCGCCAAACTCGAGGCCACGGACACAAATAACAGGGCGATCGCGAGCGCACTAATGCGCCAGTAGGGTCTAAGGTAGCTGAGTATTCGGATTAGGGGATTAGCCAAATTCACACCCCAAAGAGTATGTATCCATCCGTGCCTTAACTTCCTGCATTTCCATAGTAACATCTTTACACTTATTCATACCTCAGAACCTCAACTGGGTCTAACTATCAGGTACTTTTCCCCAATCATACTCAATCTCTCATTCGTGAATTGCCAAAATATTTAGAAAAATTCTCGAGAACAAGATAAACGTCGGAAAACAGAATGCATATTTGATCATCACGATTTGTTTTAAAAAATAAATAGTTCATCATGTTAAGCATTAATGAGGTAAACTAACTTATATAGTTAATTATATTAAGTAATTTACAACAAGAGTGACCGCTTCTATGGCCGAACACTCCGTGCAGAAGGATCAGAATCAGCAACAAGGCATCATCTTCTCGATTTTTAATATCCAAAAGACACTAATCGGGGTAATGACGAGGAAAATGCTGAAAGAAAATACGACCCCACAACAAGTAGTCATCTTAAGAATGCTCGCCCAAGAGGGCCCAATTCCGATGAAAAAGCTCGGTCAGGAACTATTTGTAACTCCCCCGAACATCACCGGGATCATAGACAGGTTGGAAGAGAAACAATTTGTGATTCGGTTGGAGAACAGTAAGGACAGAAGAAAGACTGAGATCAAACTCACAGAGAAGGGAAAAAAAGTTTACCAGAAGGCTTTGGATAGTTACAGGGAATCATTCCAAGATGCCCTCAATGTGCTAACACCCGAGGAGCAAGAAACGTTGTCCAGTTTGCTAAGAAAACTTGCTAAAGAATTTGTTGATAAGAATAGTTTCGAAAGTTTACGCGATAGAGAATAGTATTCAAAGAAACGCGTGATCGGACGATCAAATGCATGAATATATGTTAAGACAATCATAAGCATGCGTCTAGATTTTAGCGACGTTAATTGTCTCAGGGGCGAACATGTCCTCCAACTTGAAGGGGGATTCGATCAACCCCTGCTCCGAGGAGTAGCCGATGAAAGCTTCGAGCGTCTTACGGTTCGCATCAAACCCGTAAGGCCAATAGTCATCACCCATGATCCGCGTGGTCTCCTCCAAATCGGGAATCATCCAAGGAAGCATGTATCGGAGGGCGCTCTGCACGCTCATCTCCTTTGCACAGATCATCTTGCTCTCAGTGAAGGCCTTGAGTAGGCTGTAGGCGAGCCACGGGTTCTCCTCGTAGATATCGCGTTTTAGGACGATGAGGTGCATAATAGGGAAGATTCCTGTTCTCCGATAATACTCGGTCTCCACATCCCTGTAGTTGGGGAACAAGCGGGTGACGTTGGGTGATCTACCGCGGAAGCTGTTCGGCTCCCTGGCACCGATGAGGGCATCGATCTCCCCCCTATCCAGCATATCGCTAAGGGTCCCGGTTTCGGTGTTGATGATCTGAAGCCCTTCGATGGGCTTGGTTGCCACCCTCTGCTTTCTACCCGGCTCGTTGAGCCCGCCGGTGACCCATGTTAGATCTGTGGGCTTGACGCCGTAATCGTGCTCTAGGAAGCCTCTGATCCAGGTATTGGCGGTCATCGTATAGTCTGGCACTCCGACCCTTCTTCCCTTCAGGTCCTCCGGACGCCTGATCCCTGAGTGGCTGTTGATGAATACCGAGGAGTGGCGGAAGAACCGGGAGGGGAAGATGGGTATCCCTACGAAGCTTCTGTCACCCCTCCCTATGAGGATCGACATAGCACCCAACGAAAACTCGGAGGCATCGAACTCCCCGTGGACAGCCATCCTCCAGAAAAGCTCCTCCGGGGGTAGGCTGATATAGTTCAGGTCGACCCCCTCAGGTTGAACTTGGCCACTCGCCAGCGGCCAGGTGCGGTCGTATGCTCCGCAGGCTAACGTGACTTTTATTTTCGCCATTTCTGATTACCCTACTCCACAGTCTTCCATCGGCTTCCAGGTGCCTTATATACGAACTCGCCGTTTAGCATCGTCATCTCCACCTTAATGTCTCTGAGTTTCTCAGCTGGAGCCGAGTAAATGTCTGTATCCCAGACCACCAAGTCGGCGTACTTCCCTGGCTCAAGTGAACCGATTCTATCCTCCATGAAGAGGTGCTTAGCATTCCATACGGTGTATGTCCTCAGGGCCTCCTGAACCGTGAGCCTCTCCTTAGGGCAGATCACGTTCCCCTCAAAGGTCTCACGAGTCACCGCCGCCCAGAGGCCGATACGCGCGGGTATTGGCCCCGACGGGTAGTCGTGGCTGTTCCCCACGGGGATCCCCTTCGAGACAAAAGTTTTCAGAGGCTTCACGCAGGCACCCCTCTCTTCTCCTAGGAAGCGGATGTATGTGTCACCCTCGAAGTATATGAAAGTCGACTGGACGTTAGCCATTACGCCGAGCCTCTTAACTCGGTCTATGGCTTCGGGCGTCGGATAGTAGATGTGTATAATCTGGTGGCGAGGATCAGGTCTCGGATTGAGCTTCATAGCGTTCTCTATCCCATCGAGAACCCAGTCGATGGCTTTGTCGCCTATTGTGTGTGTGCATGTCTGGAAGCCGGCGTCGTGGAAGAGGCGGATTGCCTCCATCAAGTCCTTCTTCCTCCACTTTGTGCGGCCATAGTTATCTGGCTCCCCTACGTAGGGCTCATAGAAGTAGGCGGTCTTTGGGACGACGCCGCCGTCTAGGCTGAGCTTGACTCCCCCGACCTTGAACATGTCGTCCCCGTATGTGGAGATGTGCTGGATTGTATCCTTGGCCTGCTGCACCGTCCTCACGAAGCCGTAGAGAGCGTATACTCTCGCGGTGAGTTCACCCCTCATACGCGTGTTCTCGTAGGCGACGAGGTCATCCGGCTCCGCTGCCCCGACCGTGGCGTCGACGACTGTAGTCATCCCCTCCGCGTTGTAGTCGTGGCAGGCTTTGACGATGGCTTCCTCTTTCCTCTTAGTTGTGATCCTCGGCATCATCTTCTCGAAGGGGTTGGCTGAGGGGAGTATCGTTAGGAAGACGCCGGTGGGTTCACCGTTCTCATCCTTGTATATCTTTCCATACTCCGGGTCAGGGGTGCTCCTGTTGACCCCCGCTAAGCTGAGCGCTAGGCTGTTGGCCGAGACCTTCTGGTAGACCCTGCCGAGGTAAACCGGGTTATCGGGTGCCGCCTTATCGAGGTCCCAGCGGTTAGGGTACCTCTTCTCCTCGAGGAGGTTCTCATCCCAGCCCCACCCGAAGATCCACTCACCCTTCGGCGTCTCCATGGCCTTCTCCGAGACAGCTTCGACTATGTCCTGAATGGATTTGACCTTAGGATACCATAGGTCGATTCCGAAAAGAGCGTTGAGGCCATATCGAAGGAAGTGCTCATGCGAGGAGATGAGCCCGGGAGTCACGCATCCGCCGTTTAGACTGATCAGTCTCGTATGTTTGCCAATGTACGGTTTTACTCCTTCGTTTGTGCCAACATAGGCGATTCTACCATATTTAATAGCTAAAGCTTGAGCGATTGTGTCCTCCTCGTCGACTGTGATTATCTTCCCGTCTCTGAGGATAGTATCTGCTCCGATCGTTTCAGCTATCTTGGGCAGATCGTGTATCCAGCTCATGTTAATCGGTTTATCGGTGCCTTATCCGCCGATAATACTTTTGACTTATCTGGATTCGGGCGCACGAGTTCTCTTGCTTTATGCTTGAAATCTTGCACGATAATAGTATAACCAACAAGAACAAGATACAGGTCAATGACCCTTCTCACAGTCTACGACGGCGCTTCAACCATCGGCGGCAACAAGATCTACTTAGAGGAGAAGGGAAGGGGAATCCTCCTCGACTTCGGGATGAACTTCGCGAAATACGGTGAATACTACCAGGAGTTCCTTAAAGAGCGAAGCAACAGGGGAATCTACGACCTCATCAACCTCGACATGATCCCGAAGATCAACGTTTACCGCCCTGACTTAATCCCAGCCGACATGGACCCCACACCCTGGCCCAAACCCAGCGTTGAAGCCATCCTAATCAGCCACGCCCACCTCGACCACACTGGCAACGTGGGTCTCCTGAGAGGCGACATACCGATAATAGCCAGCTCAATCAGCGTCGCCATCCTCAAGGCGATGAGGGACACATCATCCGGTAGCATCGGTAGCGAGGTAAGTTACTACTCCGAGAAGGGCCCACTCGCTGGGTGTGAAGGCCTCGTCCTCGAGTCAATTAAAGCCGGCGCCTATACGGCTAGGGACATGTACCTCTGCACCGAGCCAACCTTGGAGCTAAGGGACTTCGCATCCCATCGACCCGGAAGCGACTCGAAGAGGGTCAAGGGAGTCAACGCCGGAGCAGTGGAACACCACACCCGCCTCAGCCTACCATACACAATTGAGCCTCACGCAGTCGATCACAGCATCCTCGGCGCAGTCGCATACATCCTGAGGGGAGAAACAACAATAGCCTACACGGGAGACTACCGGCTACACGGATCCGGGGCAGAGGATACGAGAAGATTCATCTCAGCTGCTAGGGACTCCTCAACCCTCATAACGGAAGGTACGCGTGTGGGGCGTGAGTCCGACGAGGAAGTGACCGAGGCGGACGTCCTCAGGAATTGCCAGGAGGCAACCGAGGCCGAGAAGGGCCTCGTTGTCGCCGATTTCTCTGCGCGGAACTTCGAGCGCCTACAGACCTTCACAGAGATCGCCAACCACACGGGTAGGACCCTCCTCGTCACCCCTAAGGACGCCTACATGCTGCATGCCCTCGGCTGCGCCGACGGAAAGTGCCTCATGGACACCTCCAAAATCAGCATCTACAACGAGCTCCGCAACCACACTAGGGACAAGTGGGAGACGGAAGTAGTCTCGAAGAGATGGGGAGACCGATACGTAAGCCACCTAACCGTAGGACAAGACCCAGAAAAGTACCTCCTATGCTTCTCACTCTTCGACCTCAAACACCTACTCGACATCAAGCCAAGCGGAGGATCCTACATCTACTCCTCAAGCGAAGCCTTCACAGAGGAGCAGACATTCGACTTCCAGCGCCTCACACAGTGGCTCAGATACTTCAACCTCAAACCAGTAGGCTACACCATGCACGACGAAAAGCCCTACTTCATCAAGGGCTTCCACGCCTCAGGCCACCTATCACAGGAAGACCTCATAAAAGTCATCGACCAAATAGACCCCGACAAAATAATCCCAATTCACACAGCCAACAAAGACTGGTTCAAACAACAATTCGAAAAAACAATCCCGATAAACGACGGCGAAACGATACAAATCGATTAGAAATTTCCTCGCTTGTCAAGTATTGATCACAGCTTTAGAGTTACCCTGATAAGAGTGAGTGCAACGAATGAGCAGGAAAACTCAAGATTGCTAAATAGCCATCGATTAAATAGAAGCGTTACTCTAACACCCCAACATGGCCCACAGAAAACAAGGATACAAGTTCGAGAACGACTGGTCACGCGAAGAGTTAAGGGAAAGGGAAATAAAGATAAAATCCAGACTAGTCGTTCCGATTAACGTCGAAATAAAAGCCGATCATGTGGTCCTGAACTTCGATAAAGTTAAAGACTTTCTAAACGACGCTACGAAGATATCGCTGATGGAATGCAGCTGCCGCAAGAAGCTCAAACACTGCGACAATCCACTCGAAACCTGCATAGGACTCGACGAGAAGGCGGAGCAGTTCCTCACATCAGAAAAAAATAAGGATCTCCACCCCCGCGAGGTTGCGAAGGATGAGGCACTTACTGTCTTGAAAAAGTCCCACGATGCGGGCCTCGTTCACATGGCATACATCTACAACGATAGCCAAAACGCAGGCAGGCCTGACATAATATGTAGCTGCTGCTCCTGCTGCTGTCACGTGCTTGGCGGGATAACCCGCTACGGCATCGCGCCGCAGGCGCTTAAATCTGAAATGACATCGGTCACGGATGATTCGATATGCACTGGGTGTGGCCTCTGCGTTGATCGATGCCAATTCGGCGCAAGAAAACTAGTCGCCGGTTCGATCTCGTTAAGCAGTGATTACTGTTTCGGCTGCGGTCTATGCGCAAGCACCTGTCCAACCAACGCAATCAAAATAGTGAGAAAAAAAGACTAACATACTTCTATTACTGAAGCACGTAAAATCAAAGCTCTACATCGTTCGCTAACTCGAACCAAAGGTAATCTCTATTCGATTGTTTGACTTTTCCTAATGCGGATTTCTCAAGGAAACTTCACCACTTCCTTCGCCGTCGGATGGAGCACGCTCCGTCAGTGGCAGAGCCACCTTAAACTCCGTACCCTCCCCTACTCTTGACTCAAACGTAATACTCCCACCGTGAGCTTCAACTACCTGCCTGCAAATAGCCAATCCGAGGCCGGTTCCCATTGGCTTCGTCGTATAGAAAGGTGTGAATATGTTTCTGGCAGCCTTCTCTGATACTCCCCGCCCAGTGTCCTTTACCGTAATTAGGGCCATTCCATCCATAGATTCGACCTTCAACGTTAGAGTGCCCCCGTCTGGCATTGCCTCGACTGCGTTCTTTATTAGGTTGTCAATGCATCGACGGATTCGATACTGGTCAACCTCCAGTTTTAGGAGAGGCAGATCTCTTCTCAACCCTTAAAGTGGCCGGGATGTTCGCGTTATCAATGGACTTCTCAACCAGTTCACTGAGATTCGTCGAGACCCTGTTTAGCGCCTCGGGCTTAGTCATAGTATTCAGATCGTTGAGTACCCTCACCGCGTAATCTACACCCTCATCTATCTTCCGCGTAAGTTCCTCAGCTCGATCAGGTCTATGTCGCAACATATAGGAGGCCGACTGAATCGTCTGAAGTGGCCCCCTGAGGTCATGGCGGACCATGCTGCTCATCCTATCCATACCCTCGAGAAGCTTCCGCTGGTGAGCCTCCCTTCTTTTGAAATCCTCCTCATAGTGAGTTACCCGATCTAGAGCCGAGGAGATTTGGCCAACAAGTATTTGTATGAGGCTCAGGTCGGCCTCAGTAAACATGGATGGCTGGTTGCCCTCAATGTTCAATATAGCGATTGGACGCCCATCGACTATGATTGGTGTCGCCAGCTCGGAGGAACGTCTCTCCATCCCTGGCCCAGATAAATAATCAGGGTCGAGACTCGTGTCTCTGATGAGCTGCGGTATTCCCGTTTCAATTGTCCTAGAGGTTATGCTTGGCTTGGAGAGGTCTATTCTCCAGTCCTTTGGGAGATCGACGCCAACAGCTCTGATGTACTTGACAGCGTTCCCTTCGACCATTCCGATCCCGGCGAAGTCGAAGCCGAGTATCTGGCTCACAGTTTCTATGGCTGTGTCCCATATTTCGTCTCTAGTTGAAGCTCCTGCGAGCTTCTTAGCGGTCTCGTGAAGCTGAAACAGCTTCGTCTGGTAGCGTTTCCTGTCGGAGATATCCCTCACGAATGACAGGACAGCCGGTTTGCCTTCGTATTCCGTCAGTGAAACGGCAGCTTCAGCTTCAACTATCTTCCCGTCTTTTCTGAGTAACTTAAGCTCATACCTATCAGGCTGAGGCTCTCCCCTCTGCCTGCTCAACGTCCTTTGTCTTATCTGTTCCTTCTCATCATCCGTTACGGTGTTCGTCATATCCTGACCGATAAGCTCTGATACATCATCGTAGCCGAGGAGCTTAGCCATGTTTCGGTTCACGTAGAGGATCTTTGTGCCAGAAAAAAGGAGCACTGAGTCAAGAGATGAATCAAGAAGCCTCCGATATGTTTCCCCGGAGACCTTAATTGCCTTAAGATGCTCGATTCTGGAAATTGCTGATGCCACGTGTTCTCCCAGAATCTCGATTATCCGTCTATCCTCATCGGAGAAGGCGTTAAGACGCTCCTTCTCCAGATTTATCACAGCGACTACTTTACCTCCGATCTTCACTGGAACATCGAGCTCGGATATAAGGTCGGATAACTCAATGTGGTGCACAAAATCCCTGTCAAAGCGGATATCCGATACCATTTGGGTCTCGCCGGTTTTGACGGCTCTGACTGTGATCCCTCTTCCGTTCAGAGGCATATTGCGGTAAGTGTTCCAATGGGACAGTTCTAGCATAGATGAACTTCAGATATTCATCCTCGACGACGCCAAATGATCCCACAGTGTAGCCGAGTAACCTCTCAATTATGTCGAAGCTATACTCCGCTACTCCCTCGAGTGTGTCGAAGTTCGCGAGGCCCGTGACGTGCCTATGGAGGGCCTCAAGCTTCTCCCTAGTGCTCTTCTCCAAAGTATAGTTCCTGGCCTCCATCCGTTTTTTCTCCACGACGGAGGCGATCCGCTTCGCAAGAACCTGGTAGTGGGCCGGGTTATTCTCCTTCCTTATGTAATCATCCACCCCAACTGCAAATGCCTGTTCCGCTACCTCCTCGCTTCCCTGCCCCGTGTAGAGAATGATCGGGGTGTCACTGAACTCACGAACTTTCGCGGCGAAGGCTAAGCCATCCATCTCGGGCATCTTGTAGTCTAAAATGATACAGTCAAAGCTCCTTTTGTCTAGCAGCTCGAGGGCGGCTTTGGGAGACTCAACGGTTGTGAAGGTCATTTCCGGGTATAGAGGCTTTATGAACTCTTTGACGAACTCGAGTACCATTGGGTCATCGTCGACGTGTAGAATCTCTATGGGTCTACCTGAGGGAGCCAAAGCCGACTAGTTTTACTATTTTTTTTAACATATACCCATTTGAATGTCTCAATTATATACAGACAATTAGATCGCAATCGCAACCGCTGGTTGGGGCTTGGTATTTAATTGGTGATTTGGGGTAGTTGGATTTGTTAGTGTTAAATTGGTTAACTAGATGGTCGAGCGTGGTGTTCTTGGATAAAACGTTTCTAAAAAAACGCATCATACCAAATTGTCTGTCATCGTGGAGGAATTAAAAGAAGCTAAAAAAGAGGAATAGGGTCAAGCTATCTTTACGAGCTGCATCTCGCACAAACGCCTATACAGATCGTTTTTCTTGAGTAGCTGAGAGTGGGTTCCCTCAGCCTGGACCTCACCCTGATACAGGACGATTATGCGGTCAGCGTCACGCACAGTGCTCACACGATGCGTCACTATGAGGATGGTCCTATTCTCCATCTCGGCCTTCAGAGCATTCTGGATCAGTTGCTCGGTGTATGGGTCGACGCTGCTCGTAGCCTCGTCAAGTATGAGTATCTTCGGGTCAACGATGAGGGCGCGGGCCAAGCAGACCAGCTGGCGCTGCCCATAGCTCAGGTTGCTCCCCCTCTCACGCACCTCCTCATCGTAACCCATAGGCAGCTTCATGATAGGATCGTGGATTCCCACAAGTTTGGTGATCCTAAGCATATCCTCATCGGAGGCCTCCGGGCGACCAAACTTGAGGTTATATCTAAGCGTCCCCTGAAAGAGGTAGGGCTCCTGAAGCACTATGCCAACCTTGTGGCGGAGCGACTTCAGCTTCACCTTCTTGAGATCCAGCCCGTCTATCAGCACATCACCGGAGTCCGGGTCGTAGAAGCGGCCGACGAGGTTGATTATGCTTGACTTCCCGGAGCCGGTTGGGCCGAAGATCGCGAGGCGCTCACCTGGTCTCGTCTTGAAGTTGATCCCCTTGAGAACCGGCTGATCCTTAACGTAGCTGAACTTCACGTCCCGCAGCTCGATGATCCCTTCGCCCACTGGAAAATCGACAGCATCAGGAGCCTCACTCACATCGGGGTTGATGTCCAGCACGACGAAGATTCTCTCCGCGCCCGCCAACGCAGCCTGTATTCCGCCGTAGAAGGTGCTGATGTTGTTGATTGGGGTCAGGAAGCTGTCACTGTATTGAGTAAAGGCTACAAGGTTGCCGAGGCTCCTCGCCAAGGCGACGACCTGCTGACCTCCGACGAACCAGATTAGGGCGCTGATGATCGCTGTGAAGAATCCGACGGTGGCCTCGTAGATGTTCGCGGTCACCTCGGCCCTGATCTGAGCCGATGCGTTAGCCTGATTCACCTTGTTGAAGTCGGTGAGGCTTTTCTCCTCCTGAGCCATAGCCTTCGTTACCTTGGCGCCGTACATCAGGTCCTGAACCTTCGCTGTCATGGAGGCGATGTTTAGCCTGGCAACCCTCCACCTGTCGCGCACATACTTGTTCAGAGTCCACGTGACGATCATTATGATCGGCGCCAAAGCTATCGCTACTAGGGCAAGCTGGACATCCAGGAAGAACATCGTCACAAGTATCGCAACTGCGGTCAACAGGTCAGCGACGACGCCGATCATGCCCGAGGAGACGAGCGTCCTCATGGCCTCCGCGTCATTCGTGACCCTCGATACAAGCTTACCAGTGTTACCGTACTCGAAGAAGTTCTGGCTCAACTTCTCAAGGTGACTGAAGAAGTCCGACCTTATGTCGGCTATCATGTGGAAACCGAGTTTGTTTATGTAGTATTCCTGAAGGCTCATTACGATCCAGAGCAGAACACCGACACCCACATAGACCAGCCCAGCGGACACGATGTTCGTCCAGACGTTCGGTGAGCTACCGCTGATGAATGAGGAGATTCCCAGTATTATTCTAACGAGCCACTGCTCGTTCGCCTGGGGCTGATTGCTGATGAAGTTATCTAGGGTGACCATGTAGATGAACGGCCCGGCCAAGACTAGAATCGTCTTCAGGACTATGATGAGGCCGACGCCGCCGACGAGAGGCCTGTGCCGGAACATGTAATCCTTCACTATTCTCTTGATCAGCTGCCAGTCGGTGAACTTCCTCTGCGTCGACTCCAGGGAACCTACATCGTATCTGCCTGAGTACTCCGCCATCAGTCCTCAGCCTCCTGGTCCATGGTGAGGGTCTGTGACTCGATCAGGCTACGATACTTCTCACTCGACCTAAGGAGCTCAGTGTGCTTGCCGATGGCAGCGATGTGTCCCTCATCGACTACAACCACCTTGTCGGCGTTCTCGCATGTTGAGGCGCGCTGTGTGATTATCAACGCTGTTCTACTCTCCAGAAGTGCGTCGATGGCCTTCCGGATGAGAACCTCCGTCTCAGCGTCGACGTTGCTGGTTGAATCGTCGAGTATCAGAATAGATGGATTCATGAGCAACACTCGGGCGATGGCGACCCTCTGCCTCTGGCCCCCACTGAGTGTGATTCCCCTTTCCCCAACCTCCGTCTCGTATCCTTTTGGCAGAGAAGCTATGTAGTCGTGAATCTGCGCAGCCTTAGCGGCTGAGACGACCTCCTCATCCGATGCATCCGGCTTACCGAACGTGATGTTCTCCTTGATGGTTGTTGAGAACATGTAGATGTCTTGAAGAACGATTCCAATCTGGCTGCGAAGAGACTTTAATGATCCATCGCGTACGTCGAAGCCATCGATCAAGACTTGGCCGGCGGTCACATCGTAGAACCGTGGTACAAGCTCCGTCAATGCGCTCTTACCGGAGCCGACGAAGCCAATAATAGCAACCTTCTCCCCCGATTCGACCTTGAAATTCACATCCTTCAGAGTCTCAGCTGCGCCATAGCTGAAGGATACGTTCCTGAACTCTACATCTCCTTTGAGCCTCGGGAGTTCGATGGGGTGTTCGGGCTCGGGTACGTCCCTGCCGACATCAATGACCTCGTAAACGCGGCGAGCACTCACCAATCCATCCTGGTAGAAATCGAGGAGTCGAGCATACATCCTAACGGGCCCAACAAGTTGGGTAAAGTAGGTGCCGAAGAGCACCAATTCACCCAGTGTGAGGCTACCCCCAACCACCAAGGTTCCACCAAAAACCAATACCAGGGCTATACCGACTGCGCTGATCAGCGTGCCGGAGGGTGTGTATGCGGCCTGCAGCTTGAGGGTCCTAAGGCTCTTCTCGACGTATCCCTGGTTCTCCTTCTCAAACCTACCGCCAAAAGTTTCCTCCTGGCCGAAGCCCTTGATGAGCTTCTGAGCCGTGATCCCCTCTACCAGGACGCCGTTTAGTGTGTCAAATTGAGACTTTGCAGATAGCATGCGGCTCCTGACCCTCGGCAGGTAGAGCCTCGTCGCCAAGAAGATGAAAGGAAGAGTAAGCAGGGTGATGCCCGTTAAGCCAGGGTTGATGAACAGCAGAATAATGACCGCGATGACCAGCTGGAGGGTCATCCTGAAGATCTCCCTGAGCGTCTCCGAGTAGAAGAGATCAATGGCATTCATGTCGCTGGTAACTCGACTGATGATCTGACCCGTCCTGACTTGGCTTAGGTAGCTGAACGACTTGTTGATCAGGGCGTTGTATAAGTCCCGGCGCAGATCACGTAGAATGTTCTGGCTTAGAACTCCACGGTAGTATCTGTGGATTACAAAGAACACGAACCTCGTGATAGCGAGTAAAACGATGAGGCTGACAAGTATGACCAACAAACCATACGGATTCGTGACGCCCGTCCACTGTTTGACCAGCTCTAGGAACCAGTTCTTATCACCGGGAACAGGCACCAAAACGTAGTCGATAATTAGCAGGACGAGGAGCGGAGCAAGTAAACTATAAACGCCTTCTCTACCGAACGCCGTGAGATTGATCAAGAGATAGGTCCCCATGTAGGGCTTGATCTGTCCCAGCAGGCGCTTCGTCAGAGTCCAACTACTAGGGTTGTAATCCGACAAACTACCCAAACCTGACTCAAGATAGATATATTAGAGATATATGTAGATTTTCATACTAGTCGTGGTTTAGCATGACTACCATTCTACCAAGAGAATCCGGTATCAGCCCCGTGCAGATGTGGCTACTATTCATACTTTCCGACGGACCAGACTACGGTTACAATCTGATTCATCGCCTAGATCGTATGTTTCTGGGGTACTGGAAGCCAAAAGCCGGAACAGTATATCCAGCTCTGGATAAGCTCACGAATGAGGGCCTCGTGTCGAGAAGCCACGAACACAGGGAGGAGGGATTGGACAGGAGAAACTACACCATTACGCCAAGGGGAGAGGAGGCCCTAAGGAAGGGGATGGATTGCTGGAGCCAGGTCATGGAATATGTCGAACTCTTTGGCGAGAGACACCGAGCCCTGAGGAGGCTTAAGGAGGAGATGACGCAGAAGGACTTGGCCGAAGTAATTATTAGATTGGGAGAGTCGTTGAGAGGAGCCTCCTTCGATGTCTCGGACGTGATGCCAGATTTAGAGTCCATGAAGATCGAAGTACCTGAAAATGTTATGTTCAAGTTCCTCTACGCCCCCGAGGGCGACGGCATGGAGATAGAGATCGAGGTAGAGTGGCCTAACAAGCAGAGCCCTTGAGGAAAACGACTTAAATTACTAGTGTGCCACGAAAACTCAAGCGCGCGCTAGCAAAGTGTTTTGGGTCGTTGGGTCTCAGAAGGTGGTTCCCGACCTTGAGACCTCCATGCGCCGAATCCAAACCTATAGCTATCCGTTGGAGGATGTTAGGATCCGCGATGCGAGTGGAATGCCAAGTTCGGTTTCCAAGATCCTCATCATCAATCAAGAGAGAACTCCGGGTCGTTGCACTGTTGTAATTGTTCGCCAGGTAATAGGATTCTAGAATACGCGTTAATCATACTGACCGAGCGATCTTCGACATGGCCCTTATTGCCTCGTCGCGCGCGCAACGAGGCTATTTGCTCGATTATGATCCTACGATTAGTTTACATTCATTACTTTCTTAGCATTTTTAGAGTCATAAAGAGGTATAAAGAAGGTTGACCTACTGAAAAACGTAGAGACGAATGACATCAGTTAAGGACTACATGAGAAAAGACATCCCAACAATCAGCACCGAGGCATCAGCTATAGAAGCCTCTAAGACAATGTCAACCGACAAAGTGGGCTACGTCATCGTTCTTGAGAAGGGTCGACCCGTCGGCATAGTGACTGAAAGGGACCTGGTCCTGAAAATCATGGCCGAAGACAAGAATCCGAATGAAGTAAAGATCATAGACTGCATGTCTTCGCCTCTCGTTACCATTGACCCCGATAAGAGCATCGAAGAAGCGGTTGAGGTAATGAAGAAACACGGCTTCAGGAGGCTGCCAGTTGTTAAGGAGACCATAATCTACGGGGTATTCACTGCTAAGGACCTCGTGGACCACTTTGAGGAGCTTGAGGATAGGCTAGCGAGGAGTCTTTATAGATTTATGCCTCTGTAGCTTGCAGATCAAGAGCTAAAAAGCACTCGAATCACAGGATAAAGTATTTTCCACATTAAAAGCTAAAATTAATTTTGAGATTTTGATTGACGAAAATTTTTAATGAACCTATTGCCCACCCACAATTTAAGGGAGTCTCTCTTTTTCACCGCGAATGCGTTTTTTCTCCTCATCTATTCCCTCCTTAACACCCTTTTCGAAAGCTCTAGCTGCATCGGATGCTTTTTTGGAACCGATCTTTAACGCCTTCTCGGATTTCTCGACTTCCTTCTTCGCGCCCTTTTCTATTGCTTCTCCAGCTTTTTCAGCCCTCTCTTCAATCGTCTTCTTTTTCTTCGTTTCAGACATGTTATTTCCAACCAAGTATTGCATCATCAATATAAAAAAAATTTTAGGGAAAAAGGTTTATTGCAAATGTGCTTATTTGGGGTTAGGAACGTACCATATGAGCGCGCATGATGCGGTACGTCCACGACCATTCTCCGAGTCGGCAAAATGTGTGCATTCTACAATGACCTGAAATACATCTTATAAGCGCGTGACCATGGGAACCATTTAACCCTCAACGTAATGACACAGTTTCTGCAGATCTCCCCAACCACGGTTCATCACCTCACGAATCGCGCGCGTGACGCCAGCATCAGGGGGCAAAAGAACCTCCTATTATCATTTGTCTCAAGCGAGAGATCTTAGTCTTATTCTGATGACATATTCTAGGGTAAAAATTCATAGATTGCATAAGAAATAGAAGGCATGACAATTCTAGTTTCATCAACGCTAGCGCCATTTGTCATGACTAGCTGGGCTCCACCCAAAGCGTCAACAGAACAGCTTTGTGGGGCGTCGGTGGGGTTCACTGCGATAATGAAGTCACGAGGACCACCTGTGCGGCTATAGACAAATGGAAATTTGTTTTTCTCGGCGTAGAGTGGTTGAAAACCACCGAGATTGTCGAGGGAAGGATTCGCGTGCCGCAACGCGATCAAGCTACGGACAAAATTCAATAGTGAGTCACGTTTTCCCTCTTGAGCAGCTACGTTGGGACGCTGGGGATCAGGGTCCAGCGGCAAATAGAAGTCTTTGATTGGTGCAGTGGAGAAGCCGGCTCCCGGCGAAGCGTCCCATTGCATGGGCGTCCGGCAGCCTCCCCGCCACATGGCTCCTTCCTTTTTTGGCCAGTCAGGAAAATAGCGCATCCCGATCTCGTCGCCGTAGTAAAGGAAAGGCACGCCAGGCATAGTGAACAACATGGTGTAGATGACCTTTAGATCGTTTTCACTGCGTCGGTGAAAATGGGGTCGGCTGAAGTCATGGTTACCAGTGGGTAAAGCGATGTAACCGAGGTGACATGTGGCTTGATAAAGCCGTAGGTAGCCATCCAAAAACTCCCTGATGTTGCCACAACCTTCGCGGGCGAAGAATGGCATCGGGTCAGTGTCATGGCCAACCCATGGGTTAAGCAGGTGCTGATAGGGCGTCTCATTAAAGTGGATGAGGAAATCAACATCGAAACCCGCCAGGATCGCCTTCACCGGATCTGACCATTCGGAGATCAGAACCGCTTCAGGGTAGTTCTCGTTCAGCCAGTCTCGATAGTCTTTCCAAAGTTCACTCAATGCGACGCCGCCATCCCGATCGGGGTTCTTAATGAGTGAGAAGGCCATGTCCACCCGAAAACCATCGCAGCCCAAATCGAGCCAGTATTTCATAACATGGCGCATAGCCTCACGTACCGCCAAGCTTTTTGGGTCATAGGGACTTCGCTCCCACGGTTTTATGGGATCGGGATTAGCCGAGCCATAGTAGAGCGCGGGTTGGAACTCAAAAAAGTTCTTTATGAAGTGCTCCGGCCTGCCTCCTATATGCGGAACCGAACCTTTTTCGGACGCCGGCACCCAGAGATAAAACCCGCTGTAAATATTTGATTTAGTCTTCGATGATTCTATGAACCAACGATGTTCCACAGAGGTGTGTCCCGCCACTAAGTCGAAAATTACCCGCAAGCCACGTTGGTGGGCTTCCGAAAACAGACGCTTCGCATCTTCATTTGTACCATATCGCGGCGCAATCTTCTCGTAATTGCTCACGTCGTATCCGGCATCGCCGAAAGGCGAGTCAAAAACGGGGTTGAGCCAAAGCGCTGTGCAGCCAAGTGACTTTATGTAATCCAGTTTAGCGATAACGCCGGGGAGATCACCAATCCCATCACCGTTGGTGTCGTAGAAACTTTGCGGATAAACCTGATAAATCACCGCATGACGCAACCACGCTGGCGACTGCCGGTCCAAACACTTAACCTCGCCAAGTAGATTTGTGCATGCACCAGGAGGCGGAGTTCGTGATTTGGAATTAGACGAAGACATTCGTGAATCACGCTATACTAATCTCCCGCTTACGGATATTTCTCTTGGCTCATTACGACCAATGGCATAGCCAATGATGAAGTCGCGCACGCGTTCTTCAGCAGAACAGAGTTGAACTCAACGAAAACAGCCGTTGACGCAATAGTAAAAGCAGTTGAAGCAGGGAAGCCAAAACTAAGATATGTTGCCCAGTGGCAGCAAGGTATTTTTGTTCAGATGAGAAGAATATTCGGGAAGAAGCCCATACTCAAGCGCGCGTACACACACCAAAAGATGGGTAGACGTACACATTATCGCATTAGACGAGTTCCCCACGTGCAACCATCGCCACCTTACCCCCGACCCGAACATCGATACCTTCCTTCATCTCCTCAGCCCTGAGGTAGAGGAGACTTGGCCGATTTATCTCAGCCCCCTGCTCGACACGGATATCGATCTTGGGTGAGCCGAAGTACCTATACTTCACTAGAGTAACCCGCTAAGCATCCGTTTGCGCTTCCAGTCGCCGGATCCTCCGTCCAATCATTAACCATACGAACCTTCAAATGGTTACCCTTAGCCTCTGGCTCGGGGCAGAATAGGAGAGGCCACTTCGCATTCTTATCCGCCGAGTAAGCAATTATTCTATCTGCGTCTAGTTTGATCTTCTTCAGTGCCTCACGGGTCTTGAGGGGAACCATGTAAAACCAGACGCCCGTTGAGACTTCCTGAATCGGGAAGCGCGTATCGATATCGCTTGGGCTGAGGTGGAACATCGGGGCAATATCCTCGGCCCTGTGTATGGCTCCGAACACAGGGTTAAGCTGCTTCATCCATAGAAGCGTCTGCCCATCCTCAGCCTTCTGGAAAGTAACGGGAATCATCCCCGCTTTCAAATCCAGTGTAAGGTCAGGAACCTCCTTTTTGAGCAGCTCCTTCGCAGCGACGTAAGCGGTGCCTAAGGTAGGATGACCCGCGAAGGGAAGCTCACCAGGTGGCGTGAAGATGCGGACCTTGAAAACTCGCTTATCCAGATCTGAGCCTGTGATGAATGTCGACTCGCTGAAGTTCATCTCCCTGGCGAACTTCTGCATCTTCTCACTCGACCATCCCTCCCGCTCGATGACTACCGCAAGCTGGTTTCCCTCAAGCTTCGACTCCGCGAAGACGTCCACGATAAAGAATGAGTTACCCAATTCGATCAAGGTTAGACGATGCTTCAAGCTATTTGAGTTCGACGAGGGCTGCGCATGCCGTGTGCGAAAGTACAATGTTATGTACGTGTTTTTTAAAGTTGGAGAACGGTCCAGAAACAGGTTCCTCCCTACCGCAAGCACGATTTATTTAGACCGGTGAAAATAGTGAGGCAGATGGGTACAGCAGTTACTCCAAGACAACCTCACGAATTGGAAACCCGCTGGCACCTCTCCATAATACCACTCTACATGGCAATCGGCAGCCCTGGACTCCTCGCGACACTGGTGGCACTATCACTTGGGGCGAACATCGCTGAAATCGGCTTAATGACTACTGCAGGAGCCATCGCCACATTCATATTCTCAATAATATGGGGAAAATTATCCGACTTCTCAGGAATAAGAAAAAGATACCTCCTATTCTTCACGATCGCCCTAGGCCCAATTTTCCTATTTTTAAGCATGGCAAACTCGGTTCAACAGGTTATAATAATCTACACTCTCGCATCCGCGATCACCGCTGGCGTAGCCCCAATAGCGGTGATGTACACTGTGGAGTGCTGTAGGCTCGAGGATTGGCAAAACGGAGTCGCGAGGTACACATCAATCACTAGCATAGGCAACATCTTAGGACTTCTAATATTTTCAGTCACTGCCTCGTTTATCGAGACACGTTGGCTCTTCTACATATCAGCGGCAACATGCTTCTCCTCCGCTCTCTTCCTCTGGATACTGGGACAAGAACCAGAAATGACTCTGGAGAGGCACTCATTCCCCGTGAAGAGTCTCCGTGACGCAGAGAAGTTTCTCTCTCCTAGGCCTTTCCTGCATTACCTAGACTTAAGGAGAATTAAGCTTCCCAAGAACTTGAAGCAGATGAGTCCTCTTCAGCTACTTTTCCTAGCTGCCTTCATTCACTGGACCGGAATTAGTTTGTTCGGTTTAGGTCAAACTCCATTGATGAAGGCCCTCGGGCTGACGGACAGCCTGATACTTGCCATAAATGTCGTAACCGGCGTAACAGCGGCTATCGCATTCGCGTGGATAGCCCCGCGAATAGAGTCGGGCCACAAACGATCACTCAACCTCATCGTGATCGCCAGATGTAGCCTAATACTGTGCTGGGCAGCACTCCCATTTTTCCTAATCCATCCAATTCCCCTAATATTTATGCTTCCTCTAGTGCTCTCCATAGTTTTCAACGTCCTCTACTCACTGATCTGGCTTCCGATAACTACCTTCGCCATCTCGCAGGCTCCCTCAGATCTTAAAGGAAGTGTTCAAGGAGAGCTTCTCTCAGCCACTGCACTAGCCGGCGCAGTTGGCTCGGCAATTGGAGGTCTGGTGATAAATGCCTACGGGTATACGGTAGGGTTTGTACTCGCATCGTTCATAGCATTACTCGTTATCCCGATACTCTCCAGGTTTGATATGACTAAACCGACCTAAGTTCGTAAGTAATGAGCCATGCACGTGCGTTCGGTAATATCCACATCGGCACCATTTATTGTCAAGTACGTGCAAACCCATAATTATTAAAAGCATTAAACGAAGTTCTCTAGATTCCTATGAAAATAACTGAACTGCAAACTTTCGTGGTTGGTAACCCTTGGAAGAATTGGGTATTCGTTAAGGTTCTCACCGATGAGGGTATCAGTGGAATCGGGGAAGCGACGAGTGGGCTAAGTGCGAAACCAGGTGAGGCACAAGTCCACGAGTTGGAGCGATTTGTCATAGGCGAGGATCCTCTTCAGCCTGAGTGGCTGTGGCAGAAAATGTACAAGGGCCTTTTTCTAGGATCGAATGTAGGCGTGAACGCCATCGAGATAGCCTGCTGGGATCTCCTTGGGAAAACCTTGAAGGCACCATTATGGCAGTTGTTGGGAGGCAAACAGCGTCCCCGTCTGAGGGTTTACGCTAATGGCTGGTATCAGGGCCCTCGTGAGCCAGGTTTCTTCGCGGAAGCTGCGGTGCGGGTGAAGGAGATGGGGTACACTGCGCTGAAGTTTGATCCATTTGGATCGGCTTATCGCTTTCTTGATTCATCGGAGGAAAGGCTTTCGCTGGAGATTATCCGGGCGGTACGGGATGCGGTGGGTGATGACGTGGACTTGTGTATCGAGGGGCATGATCGATTCAGTGTTTCTACAGCGATCCGGATTGGGCGGAAACTGGAGGAGTTCCACCCACTGTGGTTCGAGACGCCGGTGATGTCCACCGATATCCCCGCAACGGTGGAGGTGGCTCGCGCTATCCCAGTACCTGTGGCCACGGGTGAACGTTTCAGCCGCCTGGCACAAGTCTCTGAACTTGTTCACTCACCGTGTTGTGGATATTGTCCAATGTGATACTCTTTACATAGGTGGAGTATCTGGCGCTCGTAAGGTAAGTGCCATCGCGGAAGCATCGGAGGCCTTCATCGCATTGCATCAGGCGCAGAGCCCATTGAATACGGCCATTAACGCTCATATCCACGCCAGCATCCCCAACTTCTTGATCCAGGAGTGCTTCGATGATTGGCTGGTGCCGTGGGCGCGAAAGATAATGCATGGTGTACCAAAGGTGAAGGATGGCTACCTGGAGGCTTCTGACGCACCGGGACTGGGTGTCGAGCTGGATGAAGCCGAGTTATTGAAGCATCCCTATGGTCAGGATTATTTCATGCGATTGTTTGATGATGGATGGGAAAAAAGAAGCCGATAAAAATCATTGACAAATCGTACATTCGTACGCAGCCGCCTAAATAAGTTGATAGTAATGATGTCTAGATCTAGAATCTCTACACAAGCCGAAGCTAAAACAAGTCACAGGACTATGAAGCCTCTCATGATTGTACACTATGTGGTGTTGAACTCTCGTTATTCTCTCCGTTCTCGCTCTTCTTTCATACGTGCCTCTTAAGCTGTTAAGTTAGGTGTTAATCTGACAGCTAACTCTGTTAAGTTGAGTGTTAACTCTGTCAACTCCGTTGTCAAGTATGTTAACTCTGTTAACCTGTGCGGAGTGCAGAAGCGTGTGGCTTTTACAAGTTGTCACTCTCAACACTACTAACTATAGGAAGCAGATGCACCATGGTTTAGGCGTAGACACCGTAGACGCGACGCAGAAACGCACAGGTGCAGTGCATGGTGCAGACGAAGAGGAGTGGTGCGGAGAAGTTGACTTTACGTTTCCGTGGAGCAGCTCAGAAAGTTACACCTATACCCTTGAGAAGCTCCTTCAGCCTCCCCTTCTCAGCGTCTCCGAGGGGCTGGTTGGGCCCCCGCGTGTTGGAGCTCTTTAGCATCCCTCTGAGTCTGAGCGTCTCCTTCTCAATCTCCGCGGCCGCGTAGCTGTTGGCGCTGAGGAAGTCGAGCCAGACCTTGTAGCGGGTGAAGACGCTGCGAGCCTCATTCATCCTCTTGGCGCGGATATTCTCGTAGACTGAGACGAGCAGGTCGGTTAAGCAGGCGTCGGGGATGTTTCCCGCTGCGCCCAGCTCCATCTCCTCGAAGACTGTTCTGGCGGCCTCGCCTCCGAAGACGATGAGCCTGTCCCCCATTAGGCGGTTGATGTCCCTGATCTTCTCCAGCGTGTTGGCGCCCTCAACCTTAACGGATATAATGTTGCTGTACTCTTCAGCGAGGTCCATGTATAGGGTTGTACACATGTGGGTGCCGACAACATCTTCCGCGTCCTGGATCATGATTGGTAGGTCGCATCTGCGGGCTATGGCGCCGATGTGCCTCTGTAGGACGCCCCGCTTCACGCCCCTGCCGAAGTATGGTGCCATGACTATGATGCCGTCTGCTCCGAGGTCCTTTGCTTTGAGGGCGAGTCTGACAGCAGGCTCGGTGCCGCTGTGGCTGACTCCTGCGATGACGGGAACCTTGCCGTCTGCCTCGTCGATTACAGCTTCGATGCACTTGATGCGTTCCTCATCCGTGAACTTGTAGAATTCCCCTGCCATTATGCTGGGGGCTAGCCCGTGTGCACCCCACTCTATGTTCTTCCTAACCTGCCTCCTCTGGCTCTCCTCGTCGAAGTCTCCTCTTTCATCTGTCGCTGTGCTCAAAGCGGGAACCATCCCGTGCCAGTTAGGTTTCAACTATTCAGCCTCGATCGATGACTCTCGCGAGATAATAAAGAGTCATCGACTGGCTCGTCTACATCATATTTAATGATTCGCGTGCACAATCTGAATTATGGACAACATGTTTCTCGGAAAAAGCGATATCAAGGTCTCTAAAATCGGGTTAGGTGTCTGGCAGGCAAGCGCAGAGTGGAAGGGCGACGATGAAGCCATCACCAAGGCAATACAGCGATCCCACGAGCTAGGCGTAAACCTCGTCGACACGGCTGAGGCCTATGGAAACGGACATAGCGAGGAGGTTCTCGGCCGTGCGGTGAAGGAGATAGGACGCGACGAGTTCGTGATAGCAACAAAAGTGAAAGACGCACACCTAAGATACGATGAACTTCAGAGAGCATGCCTAGCGAGTGCCTCAAGGCTCGGTGTAAAGGAGATCGATCTCTATCAAGTCCACTGGCCGGACCCGTGGGAGCAGATCCCCCTAAGGGAGACGATGAGGGCGCTCGAGAAGCTCTACATGGAGGGGAGAATCAGGGCGATAGGAGTCAGCAACTTCGCTGTCAGGGACCTAGAGGAGGCCCGCTCATACCTATCTAGAACCGACATCGTCTCCAACCAGGTGAGATACAACATGCTTCAGAGGAACATAGAGGAGGAGGTGCTTCCCTACTGTAAGAGGGAGGGAATCTCGATAATGGCCTGGAGCCCACTAGCGCAGGGCGCTTTAACGGGTAAGTACAGAAGAGACGCCGTCCCAAGTGGCGATCCCAGGGGATCCAACCGCCTCTTCTCACCCAGGAACATCGATCAGGTGGAGAGGCTAAACTCCCACCTTGCGGAGATTGCCCGAAGACACTCAAAAACGAATGCACAGGTGGCTCTCAGTTGGCTCGCCTCGAACCCCATCGTTATACCAATACCCGGAGCGAAGAACGCGGCTCAGGCCGAAGAGAACGCGCATTCAGCCGATATACAACTCACCAGAGAGGAGCAAAATGAGTTAGATATGGTGGCTAGAGAAGTAAAGATCGACTACTTCCCCTAAAACCTCTTCCATTCGTATGCGCAACCATACTACTCGACCAAGGGTCAGCTGATTAATATGGTATTTGTATCCCCCGTGAAACATACACATGAAGATAGGTCAGTTGCAAGTTTTATTGATGGTAATGAGAAAAACACGCGCAGTATCAACATTAAACGCTAAAGTACCACCATGGTCAATCGACCCGAAGGTCAAGAACTTCCTAAGGAGTGAAGAGCTGGAGTTAGAGGTGGTAGCCGACGAGAAGTATCTAAAAGGCATAGAGGACAGACCACTAATAATCGTGAGAAGGGCACAAGCACAGACTCTTTACCCCTGAGCACCATTCATGCGACTAATTTTTCACCTTTTAAGAAATCTGTTTATCTTTCATTTGTCATGCATTCAAAAATTATTAGACTTATAAACAAACTAATTCACGTGATTAACCTCATTGGAATAGGATGCCGAGGTCCCTCCCGTTATACTCCATGCTTTCACCATTCTCAATCAAGTTCCTCGCATAGGTCCTCATCGACTCAAAGAGGAGGTCGAAACCAAACAGCCTCAGCGACTTTGACGCCTTGTATAGCCTAATTGGCCAATCCTGCCAGACCTGATCCCTATCGGGGCCAACGATCTGTTTCCCTTTATACAGGTCCCACCCCCATGAGAGGGCGAGTAACTCGGCTCCGCGCAGATAATTACGGATGTATATTTCATCCTTCACGAGCTCAGCTACATCGCCTTCGTACACAGTCCAAGCGTAATCGTATCTGCTCGGCTCATCGATTGGGAACATCCACCAGTCGTAGTGGTTGACATGAAAGCTAATCCACCGGTTATTGAAAGCCCATACCTCGAAGGATTCTAACTGTTCCCTCTGTCTAGTCTTTAATATCTTATAACCAACGAAATGGGGATCATTATTGAACTTCATCATATATTAGATCGGTTACTATTATTTCATAATTGAATGCTCTTCACATAAAAGAAAACCAAACTATGGTATACATGCGTGCATTCTGCGACTGTTCGGACAACCTCTAGCACGAAAATTCAAGCTTTTAATAATCAGTTTGGACTTTTAGGAATCAAGAGCCAGGCTATTATGTAAGCCACTATACCAATGCCGAATGCCAACGAAAAGACGCCCCAAATCACCCTAATGATGGTGGGGTCCAAGTTAAGATATTCACCAATCCCACCACAGACACCACCGAGCCAACCTCTTTTTCGATCGATACAACTTTTGGGGGATATCCAATTTAATCCCGCTTTGACAGTGTGAATATGAATTGTTCTATTAAAGCATAAGCACACAAGCTCACGAGAGGCATAAACTCCATGTGGCTCTTAACCATAAACTAAAGGAATAGCTTGAATTATAACGAGAAAATTTTATGGAATTTCTCTATTCCGTAATCGCTTATCCTCCCAAACACGAAAATCCTTTGGAGGATCAACAATCTTATCCTCAGGCTTCAGCTGGAGCTTCGCAGCACCCACTGGACACCCCGTTGCACATAATCCACACCCTATGCACTTCTCCAAGTCAACTACAGCAACATTCTCCCGAAGCTGGATTGCCTTGACCTGACACCTCTTCGCGCATAACCCACACCCGATGCAGGTATCAGGATCTATGTATGCAAAGTAGTTGGCCACTGCTACCGAGTTCTTTACGCCAAACTCGGTGACACCCCTTAGGATGCCACAGCAACAGCCACAGCAATTACACATGTAGGTTAGTCCCTCCATCACGTTGCTTACGGTGTGAACCAGCCCAATCTTCTCAGCCTTGTCTAGCAGGGCAAGAGCGTCCTCCTTGGAAATATCCCCCTTACGGGGTGGGCGTTCATACTTCGAGAACCCCATACAGACGTCAAGAGGAAAGTCGCATTTCCTGTTGCCTAATAGGTCCTGCTGCTTCCTGCAGATACAATCTGTGACACTAAATGTTTTACTCGATTCGATTACAGCCTTAACGTCGTCGAATGGTAGGATCCACTCCGACTTGACAGCGCTCTGGGCTGGAACCACCCTGTGAATGGAGGGCAGAGGCTTCATAATTTCCTCCAAGCCACCCTCCTGGAAGTACTCCTCCACCAAATGTGCGAACTCGTGGTCCATCGACCCAACTTGTGACTCGTAAACCCCGACTATCCAAGGTGCGAGTCTGTAAAGTGGTTTACAATTCATGACACCACTCCAAATTAATCCCCTCTTAGCCAAATTGGATAGTTGCTGCTCGACATCTTTTTCATCAAGCTTCGCCTTGAGGGCTACCTCGCTGCAGGACTGCATGTCTCTAGTTAGAAGGGATAAAATCTCGGCCTCATCGGGTTTGAATATGTGTCTCAGTATCTCGATTTCTACTCCAGATTTTGTCCGTGGGAAACCATTAGGTAACTTATCCAGCGCGTGAGCCAGTCTATGATAAGCTTCTTTATGCATAATCCAACATTAATAGCAATAATTTAATATCTATATATTTCTTAACCATTACTTGCTCGGGATGTCAAAGCGTATACGAATTGAATTTGAGAACTCCATCTCGAGAATGAACATAATCGATTTAGAAAATAATATTAAAAATTGAGTCTATTTTTATATTACGATCGGTTTCAAAATTTGAGGACTAGTATTCCCATAGCCCTCCGTTAGAAAACCAGGGGTCGAAGAGACCCCTCAATCTCAACTCTCTAGCAAATCAAGCGAAGAGCTTCGTCTTACCCTCACTGCCCAGGATCTTAATCTTACCCATAACAACCTCCTTAACAAGAGCCCTACCCGGGCCGATGATCTTGCGTGGGTCAAACTCACCTGGGTTTTCGAACAAGGCCCTCCTAACACCCGCGGTCATCGCGATCCTGAGGTCGGTATCTATATTCACCTTCTGCACACCGATCCTGACAGCCTCCCTAATCTGATCCTCGGGTACACCGCTGGAACCCTTAATGCTTGCACCAAACCTATTACACAATTCAACATACTCGGGCAGAACAGAGGAAGCGCCGTGAAGAACCAACGGCACACGAACAAGTCTCCTGATCTGCGTAAGCCTATCAAAATCAAGCCTAGGTTCACCCTTGAACTTGTAAGCACCATGCGATGTGCCTATTGCGACCGCCAGGGAGTCGCAGGAGGTCCTCTCAACGAACATCTTCGCCTCCTCAGGGTCGGTATAGGCAGCCTCCCTCGACACCTCACCCCCCTCACCAGCATCACGCTGCTCCCCGACTAGCCTTCCAAGCTCCGCCTCGACTGAGACTCTCCTATCATGCGCATAGTCTACAACCCTTTTAGTGATCTCAATATTTTCCTCGAATGGCAGGTGGCTGCCATCGATCATCACGGAGGTAAAGCCATCGTCGATCACTGATTTACAGAGCTCGAAGCTGTCTCCATGATCTAAGTGAACAGCAATGGGTAGACCCGACTCACCCTCTGCCGCCTCAGCGAGCTTCATGATGTACCTCCTCCCAGCATACTCACGGGCACCTCGGCTAACCTGGAGTATGAGTGGGGATTCGAGCTCCTTAGCCGCTGAAACTATGCCCTGCACGAGCTCCATGTTGTTAATATTGAAGGCACCAACAGCGAATCCTCCCCTAATCGCCTCTTCGAGAAGACGCCTAGTCGTCACAAACATCGATTCATATCACCCTAGTTGATCCATCCTTAAGTATCGTTCAAAATCATCTATCATGTTTTCTGGGACAGTTTTCAGGCTTGCGAGCGCTTCATCCAACCCCACGGTGACTATCTCCGTGCCCTTGAGGGCGACCATCTTGCCGAATTCCCCCCTATCGACAGCCTCGATAGCCGAAAAACCAAATCTCGTCCCCAGCACCCGATCGAACGCAGACGGGGGCCCCGACCTCTGAAGGTAACCAAGCGTAACGCTCTTGCACTCCACACCCGTCCTCTTCTCTATCAGTGGGGCGAGTTGCTCAGCAATTCCACCCAGCTGCACATGGTTGAACTCATCCACCTGCCCATTCCTCAGAATCAACTCACCGTCTCTTGTCGTCGCCCCCTCACTGCAAGCGATGATGGTGTATTCGAGCCCCATATCCTTTCTCTCACTTACAACGCTGCAAACCTCATCGAGATCAAACGACCGCTCTGGAACAAGAATCACATGTGCCCCACCAGCAATTCCTGCGTACAAGGTTAACCAGCCGGCGTGCCTCCCCATCACCTCAACGATCATGGTTCTCCTATGACTACTCGCAGTCGTGTGTACCCTCGATATAGCCTCGGCAGCAACATTAAGTGCAGAGTCGAAGCCAACCGTATAGTCTGTACAATTTACATCATTATCGATCGTCTTGGGTACACCAACAACATCTACGCCTTCCGAGACCAGGTTCTTGGCAACGCTCAACGTGTCCTCTCCCCCGATCGCGATCAAGTGATCTACGTGATGCTTCCTCAAATTACTGACTCAACTCATGTATCCCGTTCTGATGTTTGTATGGGTTAGTCCTAGAGGTCCCGAGGATCGTCCCACCTATCATATGGATACCCTCGACCCCCTCGGATTAAGTGGAAGAGCATCTCCCACACCAAGGAGACCAGCCCAGCCATTCCTAAACCCGATCACATCGTAGTTGAGTGAATGAGCGCCGAGGGTTATTCCTCGAATCACAGCGTTTAAGCCCGGAGCGTCTCCTCCGCCTGTTAAGACACCTATGATTTTCCCTGGTACACTAGGTTGAGACATCTTTACACCCTGTTCACAGCGCCGTGAACGCATACTCTACGAAGTAGTCGCGCGCGAATCGCTTTAACAAAACAGCTATGATGCCTTTAATAAACTTACCATCTTCGCAAGCGCGGGTGCCTGAGGAGCCTCAGGTTGATGCCACTAATTATCTCCTATTAATAATCAGCATCACAATCGGAATATTCCTAGCATAAAATGGGATAAAAGCCCAGACCCATCAAGAGTCGTGACTTAAATGACCGAAAACAACAAAACCACTTATACTGAGACGAAGCTTAAGACAGCGAATGCGAACCGTTTCATATTTTCTCGGGTTTCACTATGATCTCAATAACCCGTATGTCGAAAAGTCGTTTACTATTTGCGGATCTAAGGACCAAAACGGTGTCAGCACCCTGTCCAGTGCCGGCAATCGAGAGTACATTCCTCCCACTCTCTAAAAGACCATTATCGCAGGCCATCGAAACGATCTCAACACAAACCTTCGTTCCTTGACCCAACATGCGGAGAGTGTCAGCAATCAGCGTCTCGATAGAGGTCCCCGATTTCACCCGGATAGCGTCGTTGATGGAGTGAAAAGGCATCGTGCTCTGGAGTACCTTCCCACCCAGCGCCTCAATCTCCCTCCTAGCATCCTGACTAAAGGAGTTCAGGTTAGGCTCCTTGAAGCCAACAGAATGGCCCACCACAACTAAGTTCGCATTGGCGCCCTTGAAGATGCGGGCTGCAGCCAAACCCGTCTCGCCTCTCGTCGAGGCAACGATTACGTCACTCAGTTTCCTTTTTATGAAGGCATCCCTGGCTACCTTGAGCACATCCTCCGAACTCATTTCATCGCTGTTCATATCTATTTTACATCGTCTAAGGGATATTGGCCAATTTTATAAATAATTTGGCTCAACGGGGATTAGCCACAGGCACCTTTATCTAAAAAAAGGGAAGTTGCCTCAAATATTAGAGTAAATGAATTAATCAACTGAAACTTGAAAGCCGCCATTTCTACGCCTTGAAAACGTATCCTTAACTTCTTTCAAACGCAGCTCAGAAAGATAGTACTTCCCGTTAACCTCTACAATAATACCTGACCCACCAAGGCGTCTGCCCATCATCTCTTTAAAAACCGGAGGCAAACCAATTTCTTCGATGGTCATTGCTCTATCACTGCTAGTAGCGCCCTTTAACCTAAATTTCTCAACGATTTCTTGAAATTCTTTCAACCGATCTTTAGACGGCGATTGTCCATTTCTATACATATTTTCCACTATTTTATTTTCTGAGTTTTACTCATACATGTACGGATATGCTATTACCCAACCACTAAACTAGCCCTTAGGGCAATTCATATAATTTATGGATAATACTCATCCTCCGCTAGAATCCTTAGCAACACAAGCATAAACATCAACATTTCCAAGCGCATCAGCACCCGTGGAGACAAGATATGCTCACATCGCGTGCGAAGCCAGTATACTGCCTTTTCGCCTTGCTAGTCCTCCAAGATATATAGCTAACACTATACCTGGAAGCATAGTCAGAACAGATATTGGAAATATTGCTCCCAGTCGACCCTCTATAGCTATCGATGTCGCAACAGGAACTATCGCATCTGTGAGACTTGAAACTAAGAAATTGACGCTAAAAGCCATCGTCCTAGTCTGAGGTTCACTATGAGACACAACAAGAGAGTTCACAATTGGCATAGAAGCCGAGTAGAGCCCCCTCCAGATTACGAAGAAAAATGCAACCAAAATAATGCTACTGAAAACAGGAATTAGCGCCACTGAAACCACCATCAACACCGCAACCAACGTTATCGATCTGTAATTCCCAAATGTATCTCCGGTAACTCCCACCTAAGAGGGAGCCCGCTATGCCCAATAATGCTCCAAACCCGAAGATTAAGCTCGCTAGAGAGGCAGATAATCCCAAAACGGCAGTCAAGTAACTAGTCAGATAGGTCAACAAAATCATAGAAGAAGCCTCAATTATTGCGCTTATGGTAACGACCATCAGAAAACCTCTGTTAAGAAGGAATCGTGAAACATTTCCAAGTGAGGCCTGAGAAGTATCGACGACTTTGGGTTTTAAGGTTCGATGCATGAAATAAAAGACGTAAACAGTACCTAGGAGTATCAAAGGAACCCAAATATAGAAACCAGCCCTCCAACCCCACGCAAAAAGGATGATACCTAGCGTGATGGGACCAACTGCTGAACCTAGACTTCCCCCCGCCATCTGTACACCCATGACTAATCCAAGTCTGCTAGGTTCAGTTTCGCCAGCAATCTGGAAAGCTGGTGGATGATACATGGTCTGTCCTAATCCGAGAAGCCCAAAACCGAGTAAGATGATCCCATAACTACTGGCTAAAGGGATGATTACCGCCCCAACTGCAGTCAATACCAAGCTTAAAGTGAGGAGAAATGTTCCATTTTTCCTAGATGCGAAACCAACCGGCAGATAGGCAAATACCTGGACCATTAAGGGGATTGAGATGAGTAAGCTCGCCTGAGTCAAAGTTAAACCCATCTCACTTCTTATAACCGGTAAAACAGCTGGCAACAATTGGCTGAGAACGTGGATAAGAAAATGAGTCGAACCGACAAAGAAAAGTATCGACACTTCACGTAGTTTCAGAGATTTCATTGCCCAGACCTATCTACATTTTCCTATATCCTTAACCAAGCTTGCGTTTGAAGATTATTCTAACATAGGTTGAAGGATACACAATTCTGGAAGGTCTTTACAAACAAATGTATATCGATTTAATAAGGTACCAGTGAGCTAGTTAACTTCCAACTTCGCACTCGAGCCTAAGATAAACATATTATTACCATTGCGGGCAAATTAGTCATTATAATGATCTCAAAACCACTAATTATCTACTACAGCAAAACAGGAACAACAGCTAAGATTGTTGAGATCGTTCTGCCAATTATTAACGCCGAAAGCAGAAGAATAGGTGAACCAAAAGGCTGGAGGGGAAGACTCCCCATAAGACGTTATGCTCGAAAAGACAGTGGGGTAGAACTCGACGGGATTGTTGTTAAATTCGACCCCATAATCTTACTGACTCCCATCTGGAAGGGAAAACCCACACAAGCCATGATTGAATTACTCAGTAAGATAGATCTTAAAGGAAAACGAGTCGTATTAGGTCTAGTTGGAGCTAACGCAACAAACCCTAAAGCCCTTGAAAAACTGCGACGCAAAGCAATGGAACGAGGATGCAACTTCATTGAGACAATCTACCTTAAGGGAGTGCTGCCAGGCCGCGATTGGACCGACCTCAAGGAAGAGGACTATCTCAGGGAGGCAAACAGGCTAGCAGAAAAGGTCTTAGCCGTAAGTGAATTCACCAGATGAAACCTGACCCTCAGAAAACAAGATCGCCTAAAGAAGACAACGACCTTATCTACTTTTCAACATATAAAATGCTGAAATGGCTGCGATAAGGATCGACGCAATATAGACCCCAATCATTGCTCCAAGGTACTGGGGTGACAAGATGTTCTTCACGTAAAAACCATTGAACTTAGACCAATTAAAACAGAGGCGAGAACCAAGCCAAGTAGAATCCTGTAACCAGCTCTATCGATTCTTCTTTCGAATTGATAAATGTCATCTTTCACGAATCTGAACCTGAAACCACCGATCGAAATTCTCTTACTAGCCTCATTTAGATTTTGTGGGAATTCAAAAATCTCCTGCTGCATGCCTGAAAGGTCATTAACAGTCTTTCTCGCTTGGCTTAGAACACTATCCCTCAAAATATCCCCTAAATAGGGGCGAACCTCGACCAAGAAGTTGAACTCAGGATAGAGCTTTGAGATATCATCGCCAAGCATCATGATCACCTTGATCATGAGCACCGCCACCTTCGGAACCTGGAGATGATACTTCCTCATCGTATCTGTAACACCCACGAATGCATCCGTACTTGGCTTCCCTGGGTCAGAATTCTCACTCTCCATCAGGCCGAGGTATAGATCATCCTTGAAGGAGTCCACCCATTGGTCATTAATCTTCATCCCCAACTCATCAAAGACTCGAACTAGATCGTTCACATCCGAGTTGATGACTCCGAGCAGCATTCTCAGCAACAGATCCCTTTTCTCGGGTCGAAGGATGCCCACCAGACCAAAATCAAGGAAGACGATGTCCCCCTTCGGCGTCACCAACAAGTTGCCTGGGTGAGGATCACCGTGGAAGAATCCATCCTGGAATATCTGCTTCAAATAAGCGTGTAATCCGGTGAGGGCGATC
Organism: Candidatus Bathyarchaeota archaeon; assembly: GCA_963780545.1. Taxonomy (GTDB): domain Archaea; phylum Thermoproteota; class Bathyarchaeia; order TCS64; family TCS64; genus UBA8941. The sequence goes on along the minus strand of CAWACK010000016.1, from coordinate 128,753 downwards.
TCATGAGTGTCCACCCCCATCTTTTTCAGCCCATAAATATAGTCAATGCGAACACCGCGGATGTACTCCATAACCAGGATGCTGCGCCCCGAGTACTCCCAGTAGATCTTGGGTACACGGATACCCTTTACTCCCCTCATGTTTTTAGCCAAAAGATCCGCGTTTTTCCCATCTCGTATGAAATCAAGCTCAGCTGCAATCTGCCTCGAGAAGTCCTCAACTATTCCGGGGAAATTGTATATTTTTAAATCAACAAACGCCGAGTCGACTTTATCCGCTAAGTACTTGAGTATACTTAGATCGACAGCAACTTGCTTCCTTATCCCTGGACGTTGTACCTTCAAGACAACGACCGATCCGTCCTTCAGCTTCCCTTGGTGTGCCTGGCTGAGGCTAGCCGCTGCGAAGGCGCGCTCATTAAGATATATAAAGCGATCTTCAATGGGGCCAGTGTGCGCCTCTATAAGTGACCTGATTTCTCCGAATGGAACAGGCTCGACCTTGTCGTTGAGCATCTTCAACTCTTGTATCAATTCAGCTGGCATCAATTCCGGACGTGTGCTCATTATCTGACCAAACTTAACGAATACCGGACCCAACTCCTGGATTGCGAGGCGAAAACGCCTGTAGATGTTAAGGTTCACAATCTCTTGATCTTGTTTATTGAGTTTCCCTCTTACCCTCATCGGGATCACGTCGCGTATCGTGATCTCGAAGCCATACCTCGATAGTATAGAAGCAATTTCCTTAAGCCGCATTATAGGGGGAGCCAATGGTTGTCAGATTGGAGTCCCAGTGTTTAAATCGAGTGCCGCGAGAAAATTGAAGGGACATCTGAGGCACCCAGAGGGACAATAAACGGCATATTGATTTATGTAAAGAAGTAGTTCGAATGCTGTGCGGTTATCTCTCTATCTTAATTAAGAACTCAACACAAACAGATAAACGCTGGCAATATTTTAACGTCATTTAAAAAGGGCTCAGTTATAATGCTCGCGACGCAATATAAATTCATGCCTTTGGTTCAAGAAATAGAAATCACACCAAAAACCCAAAACCGGGGGACCAAATCGATATAAAAATTAAAGGGGAATGCGAAGAGAGGGTTCCAGTTGAGATCAATTACGAGCAAACATTACCAATCGTAGATAGAAACATTCATATGCAAATCAATAAAGTTCACGTACCTTGGCCGAAAAACCGACTATTTATCGAGGCAAAAAACGTGGAGACAATGAAAATAGCCGCCAAATTTCTACTCTGGATCTCTAAAGAAGCCGAGGTAGTGAATGGCGTGGCACAATACACTCTAAAAGATGTTCCAAAGGGAACCTACAACGTCAAACTTAATGGAACAGCATTACCATGGAGCCTCAAACGTAACAATCAAGATTACAGCCTTCTCCGAGCTACAGCTTGATGAGGCGGGGAGCTGCGTATATACCTTCCATTCTACCCCTGAACACGGGGGAAACTTGGCTGTAAAATGCAACCAAATAGAAAAATGCGTAGAGATCAAACAACCAGAACAATAAATTACAAAGTAACTCAAGTATTTGCGAAGATGGCGCGCGCGGCACAAATGAGCCTTACTCTCGACCATAGGCCTCTTGAAATATCCGATGGAATTGCCACGCATCAAATGGCTCTGGATGGAAAGATCACATTTCTTCCCGCAGGATCACTAGAAGTCTCGATGGATGAAGAAAGTGTCGAGGGTAGAATAGTATACGATGCCTCTGTTCGTCTGGGCAATGAAGTGATTGAGAACCTTGTGATTAATGTGAAGAATGGGCGGATCTTCCAGTTCAATGCAACTCGAGGAGCCAAGGTATTAGAAAGATACTTAGAGGAAGTGGGAGGGATGCCGGGCGATCCGCCTTCTTAGGATTAGGTCTGAACCCGAACATTCGGTATGGTTTCACACAAGATGATAAGGTCCTAGGTGGGGTTGCTATTGGTTTCGGCAGCGATGAAGTAATAGATGGAAAAAACGTTGCAACTGACCAATGGTGGTCATCTATCGCCAATACGGCTGTTACAGTAGATGATATGGCAATTGTGGGCAGAGGAAAGCTGCTGGTGTAAGCGCGCGCTAGGATTGCCATTTTGCTATTCTTATCGGGCAGAGCCTCCATAAGTAATGTGCGCGCTAGTAAGGGGTTTAAACACAAGAGATGATCAGTTATCATGTCTGATTCTCAACTCATCTACCAACTTAGGCGCTGGGGTGGCCCCGGTAGACGCGATGCCGTGGCCCCGAATGGGATGATCGCCTCGAAGCACACCCTAATCGGTGAAGCAGGATGCAAAATGATCAGACGCGGTGGCAACGCAGTCGACGCCGCGGTGGCAGCCGCCTTCATGGACTGCGTAGTCGAACCCGCCATGAATGGAATTGGCGGCGAGGGAGTCATGGCGATCCATATGGCCTCCGGCGAGAACGTGATAGTAGACTACGTCGGAAGGCCCTCGAAGGACTGCAGACCCAACATGTACACACTCTCCGAAGACAAGGAACCCGGCTGGATGGGGTGGAGACGCGTCATCGGAGACGAGAATGTGATTGGCCACAAGGCGTGTGTAACACCAGGCACTGTCGCGGGATTAACGGAGGCACTTGAAAGACATGGCACGATGAAGCTCTCGGAGGTCATGGCACCAGCAATAAGCATCGCCGAAGAAGGCTTCCCCGTAGGCTGGTGGACAGCCGGCGTCATATTCCAATGCATGAAAACCTTCTGGCACCTACCAGAATGGAGGAAGACTTTCCTACACGACAGCCAGTTCCCATACATCCCATTCACATCTGATATACCTAAACCCGAAATGCTCATACAGAAGGACCTAGCGAAAAGCCTAAAAGCCATCTCTGAGGGCGGAAGGGATGTCTTCTACAGGGGGTGGATAGCAGAAGCGATAGCCGAGGAGATGGCGAAAAACGGTGGCCTCATCAGCCGTGAGGACCTCGCTATGTACGAGCCAATAGTCTCGGAGCCGGAGCCGGGCAACTACAGGGGCTACAACGTCGTCTACGATCCAACCCACGCGGGAACAACTCTCATTGAGATGCTCAACATCCTCGAGGGATACGACTTACGCGACTGTGGTTTCGGGTCAGCAGAGCACATCCACCTCGTAGGTGACACCATCGGGCTAGCCTACGCTGACCGCTTCGAGTACCTAGGCGATCCAGATTACGTGAAGGTGCCTCAGAGAGCACTGGCATCGAAACCCTACGCATCCGAACTTAGGCGAGTAATGAGCCCCGATAAGGCGGCGAAGATCGACTTCGGCAAACCATGGCCCTTCGAGCCCGACCACACAACAGCCCTCGCAGCAGCAGATAAGGCGGGGAACATGGTCTGCGTAAACCATACCCTCGTAAACATCTTTGGCTCAGGCGTCGTCGTTCCGAAGACCGGTATAACACTTAACAACGCGATGTATGGGCTCAACCCAGAGCCTGGGCACGCCAACTCAATTAATGGTCGAAAGAGAAGGATTCAGAACGTCTGCCCAACAATCCTACTCAGAGGCGGCGAACCCATCCTCGTCGTCGGCGCACCAGGCGGCAGAAACATACCAGTAGCTGTCCTCCAGGTAATACTTCACGTAGTCGACTTCGGCATGGGAATACAGGAGGCCATCGAGGCGCCGAGGTGCACAAGGGAGACCGGGCGACTCTTCATCGATAGCAGATTCCTACCATCAGTCAGGGACAGGCTTTCCTCTATGGGCCACGACTTAGATTGGGTTGACGAGGAGTTAAGAAGCTGGGCGAGACCCGTTGGGATCGTCAGAGACCCAGCGACGAAGCTACTCCATGGAGGCGTTACTACCACTCTCACAAACTTTGAATCAAGGGCCGTTGGCTGTTAAACAATTAAACAACGAACGGAGTACCCGAAGCGCTTGCTCTTAATCTAAGTTGAAAGATCTTTCATTATTGCTTAGATACGTGAGATCAGAGACTACATCATGTGGTTTTTTGGAAGCGTAGTTATTTTATTAAAGTTAAATTCAAGCGGCGAGGAGATTTTAACTTCAAATATCCTTACAATTAAAATTTGAGAGTAACTCACTGTAACCTTATCGCTTCCTAAAAAGGACACCAATTCGGGTCTAATCATCTCGTTTTTTAAGATCCCTCGTGAAGGAAGGCTTAACTTCGCCTATCCATTGAGATCAATCTAGTGATTTGTTTGGAAGATCTTAACGGGATCTATAGAAAGATCGCTATGAGAGAAAGGATACTCGATGACGAACTTTCACAGATCAAGGAATTATTAATTGATATCGCCAGTAAGGGAACAGAGACTTTTATTTTGTGGTTTCAGGGCGTTGAGTCATCAGAGATGACTCGACGAGAGAGGATTCTGGAGAGCCTCTCCAGCGCCGGTCTAATTGACCTTGAGTGGAAGTACACCCGCCACAACGCCTACATCAAAACGAAAATCACGGAAAAGGGTACGAAACTGATTCAGAAGCTAATTGGTCATTATGCCGAGTAGTCCCATTCAAGCACACGAGAAGCTCTGATTACTATAATTATCAAAAAGTTACCAATTGAGTCAATAGCGCTATCACGTGGATGCTAATTGGAGCCCCTTTTTCGCATCAGCACAAACATTATGATAAGTCCTAAGACGATAGTTGCTGAAGTGTACCTAAAGGTGTTGTTAACTCCGAAGGCACTCGCGATCAACCCAATCATCGTCATGTTTACTACCCCTCCGACGTTTGAGAACGTGTAATAGAACCCCACCGCACTTCCCCTGCTCCCCTCCGGCACAACCTCGCCAATATACGTGTTCGACGCTGTTAGGAACATTCCATATCCGATCCCTTCCAAACCCAAGGAGAGGATGAGGAGCCAAACTTGGTCGAAGAGTGGGACCATGAATAAACCTAAAGCACAAAGAAAGAGGGAGACCGCCATAAACTTCCTCACTCCGAAACGCCTCATCGCGCCGCCGACGGGAAGTCTGACTACGGTTGAGAGAGCCGCTCTCAGGCCTAGTATGGTTCCAATTAAGCCTACAGAGAGCAGGAGGCCCTTACCGTATACTGGAAAGAAGTTCATGTCGACCCCGATGGCCTCAGCCGCGAAGAAGCCTCCGACACACGACAGTAGAAGCTCCCTATTCCGTGCGAGTTCAAGCATGTTCATGGTCCGGACTTCTTTTACTCGAGGTGGCGCTGCTGCCTCCCTACTGATTCCCCACCAAGCTAGGGGTAGGGCTACTACTGCGAAAGCGATTGAAAGCATGTAACTCGCCGAGTAGCTCACCTTCTCAGCAACGAAACCGCCGACTAAGGGCCCTAATGAGAAGCCAGCTCCCATGAGGGTTGCATACAGCCCAACCGAAGTTCCCCTACTGATCCCCCGCTCAGTCAGGACGAGTGCAACGGCTGTTGTGTAGAAGAACGCTGCACCTAGACCATAGGCGACCTTCCCCAATAAGATCTCAGTTGGGCTTCTCGCAATAATCAGGAGAAGGAAATAGACTACGTAGCACATGAATCCTGTTACTAGGAAGATCCGCTTATCCAGCCTGTCGTTCAGGATGCCAACCGGTTGGGTTAAGATGAGACTCGTTAGGGAGGCGGCGGCTGCCATTGTTCCAACATATGCATAGGAAGCGCCTAGATTCACGGCCAGAATGGAGACCGTTGGGGAAGTGGCGTTATTACAGAAATCCGACAGAAAAGCGAGGATGGCAACGACCACCGCTATCCTGGGGAAAGACTCTAAAGACCACATTCCCATAATCATAATGGAGTCTGGATCGTCTAATCAATTCTCCGCGAAAAATCTCTAAACTATTATCCTCGCAACTAGCTGGAATATCATATGCATCAGAATTACAATATAATAGATACACCAAATTACTTTACTGGAATACTATGCAATACAAGGATCTAATCGTAGAAAGAGAGAATAGAACCCTTATAGTCAAAATAAATAGGCCTGACGTGCTTAATGCTCTCCGCGGAGACACATTCCAAGAGATCGAGCAAGCCCTTGACGATTTTTCGAGTACAGACGAAATGATGGTGATGATAATCACAGGGAAGGGTGATCGGGCATTCTCGGCAGGCGGCGACGTAAGGGCTCTATTGGGCATGAATAGCAGCGACGCAGCCTCCTTCGCTAATATGACGCACAGGATCCTCAACAAGTTGGAGAACCTCCCTAAACCTATAATCGCCGCCGTCAATGGTCTTGCCCTTGGAGCCGGCTGCGACCTCGCCATCGCATGTGACATCGTCGTGGCTTCCGAGAAAGCGCTTTTTGGTGAGCCCCCTCCAGGGTTAGGCATAACAACACCATTCGGTGGAACCCAAAGACTACCGAGGATAATTGGCCCGAAGAGGGCCAAACAGCTATTCTTCACTGGGGAAAGCATAGACGCTGAGACGGCACTCAAGTTTGGGCTCGCCAATAAGGTGGTTAAACATGCGGAACTTCTAGAGGAAACTAAAAAGTTAGCGGGGAAGATACTTGAGCGTGCGCCTATAGCCATTGGCTATTGCAAGCGACTCATAAACTTCAGCTCCTATGGAAACCTCGAAGAAGGAAACAGGTTGGAGGCGGAGTTCTACGCGATGTGCTTCGACACCGAGGACAAAGCAGAGGGAATGAAGGCTTTTCTAGAAAAGAGGAAGCCGGTCTTCAAGGGTAGATAGGTATCCTCATTTAACCAATTCACAATCCAAGCACATTATAAACCGCAGCAGAAGCGAAGAATTGTTAAGGCAAGAGTCCTTGTCGCCGTGACCAAATCGCTTATTGGCACATGCTCGTCAGATCTGTGACAGAGCCTAACATCCCCAGGCCCAAATAGAACAGTGGGAATATTACCCACATTAACGAGGTGACGCATATCAGATCCATATGTAACACCCTCATACACCGGTACCACCCCCGCGGCATCCCTGTATGCAGTCGCCACCGTAGTCGTCAGGCGATGCCCCGTAGGCGTTCTAGCAGGATTAAATTGGCCTCCACGCCACTCAACTAAAGGCGGGTGACTCCGTAGCCAGTCATCCGAGGCCACCGCGTCTGCCACCGCCTTAATAAATACCGTATGAGCTGATGCGACATCCTCGTCTACACCTATCCCGTATCGGCCTTCGAGAACCAGCTCCTCCGGCACGGATGAGGGCCAGTTCCCACACTTAACAACACCGAGATTCAAAGGAATCGGCAGACGATACCTAGAGTAAAGAGGATCATCCACAGCAGAGTTGCGTCTCCTCTCCAGCCTCATCAATGCCTCGTAGATTGGCATAAACTTCTCCAGGGCACTCACTCCCTCCTCTCTGACGCAGGCGTGAGCGGAACTCCCCCTCACGGTGATCCTGAAGCAGTGTGAACCAGCCTGCGCCGGGGCAACCTTCAGCTCGGTGGGTTCAACGACTACAGCCCCATCGGCCTTATAACCTCGCAGAATCGTGGCTAATGCGCCTATGCCGCCATCCTCCTCACCTACGACGCTTTCGACGAAAACGTCGCCTCCTAAGTCCACCCCCGACTCGACAACGGCCTTCACTGCGTGGAGAGCGCAGCTGAGCCCACCCTTCATGTCGACTGAGCCTCTGCCATAAAGCAGTTCAGACTCGACGGTACCTCCCCAAGGAGGATAAGTCCAATTCGACTCGTCACCAGCAGACACTACATCTATGTGGCCGTTGAGGATGAGGCTCCTACCACTCCCACAGGCGAGCCTTCCCACGACTCCGAGGCCCTCTTTTCTGTCAACACCCATACTGAAGTCCGGATGCTTCCTCATCTCCGGGATATCGATCTCCCAGACATCCGTCTGGAGACCGATGCCCATCATCAGCTTAGAAATATATCTCTGAGCATCTGATTCATTCCCTGTTACACTGGGGATCTGAATTAATTCACTCGCAGTCTTTACAATAGCGTCTTCATCAATCTCTTCGAGGACATTCCTCTCCACATCTAGCACGTTAGCAGCGCCTCATCGACTAGGATTAGAGACAAATCGACGCGTTCAACATTTAAATGAACAACATCGATTCCGCACGCGGCTGTCCCTTAAAACACTATATATTGATGTGGCGCTTTTAAGAAATGTTAATTACCATACGTACGCGCTTAGGGAACACCCATTCCTGGTGGTTAAAGATTTCTTCCAGCATCGCGAGCCTTCTTGAGTAGGTTTTTACGGGTCTCGACTGGTTTCTCGCCGGTGTTCGAAGCGGCGATGCCCTTGATTTTCTTCATGCCGAAGCCCTTCTCCATTTCCTTGAGCCAGTCTAGGACGTCATCATAAATGTGGGGCTTATCCCAACCGTAGGTTATGCAGTTAATGGCCTTCGCCCCTTTGGGCAACTTAGCCTTGTTCTCCTCACTATAGTAGCTGCTGTACCAGTAGAGGTGTTGGATGAAGGCGTGTGTACGAGAGTCGACGGTGCTGAACCAGATGGGCGCGCCGAGGACGAGGGCCCCCATTGACTCGATATGGGGCTTTATCTTCTCGAAGTCGTCGTTAGGAAACGTCGTCTCCCCATCCTTATCCCCGAGGTGACCGATCTCCAATTCCCCGAGCTTGAAGAGAATAGTCTCGTGTCCCGCCTCCCTAGCCCCAGCGAGGACCTCCTCAACGAGCTTAGCAGTGTTTCCATCTCTCTTAGCCCCGCCAACTATACCTAGGACCTTCAATTAGTTCACCAGGAAACCTCTCATGAGGGCCCTATAAAAAGGGCTACCCACATCATATTTGTGCCTCTTGATTAATTGATCAGTTTCCAACCCTTTCGTGCAATTTTACTAACCATAATCGCATGCGCGCACCACAACAGGCGAGTACTAGATAGTTGTATTGAACGTATATGGCTCAAGATCGTCGACGCCAATGTAAGTCGGTGCACGAGTTACCATCCTAAGCTGACTTTGGGGGAGGGACTATTCATCGGCGGTCTTTTGACCGTAAAGATATGCGTCGTCGTAATCTACTTTGGCTACATCCGCCATAGATAACCACTAAGAACTCTTTTCCCCGCTTACCAAAAATACGAGTCATATCCATTAAGTCTAAAAATACATTGCGCGCACACGCGTCGAAGCACCATCGAGTGGGTAAAAAGATTTCTAGGGATACTCACTAGATTTAGGGCGAGAAAATGATTCTTGTCACCGGCGGCGCGGGTCGTCTAGGCTACGAAGTCGTAAAACTGTTAATAAAGGAGGGTGAAAAGGTGAGAGTCTTCGATCTACCAGTAGTCAATTGGGCTCTCCTTGAAGCCCTCAGCAGAGTTGAACTCCTTAAAGGTGACATAACCGACCCGGAGAATGTATCACGCGCTTGTGAAGGTGTGGAGGCGATTATCCACCTAGCTGCAATAATGCCCCCTAAGAGTGAAGAGAGTGAGAGACTAACGTCGAAGGTGAACATTGAAGGAACTAGAAACCTGCTGAGGACCTCAAAGCAAGGAACCCCGATGGTTTTAGCCTCCTCGATATCAGTTTATGGGGTGACCGCCAGTGAGAAACAGATTATAGACGAGCAACACCACCTCGCAGCACACGATAATTACTCGATGAGTAAAATCCTTGGAGAAACCGCGGTCGCTGAGTCTGGTAATCCCTATACAATCCTCAGGATCGCCCCGATAAGCATAGCCGACGTCGTGGAGCTACCTCCCACGATACCATATCATGGGAATCAGAGAGTCGAGTTCATCTTCGTTGAGGACGCTGCCAACGCAATTGTGGCTGCATTAAAAGTGGTTGAAGAAAAAGAGACATTCAACATTGCGGGGGGTGAGTCCTGGCGGATGCTGGGCCACGAATACGTGCAGAGGTTCTACGCGGCGCTTGGAGTCGAGGTAGATCCAACGTTCTCGAATGTGTTCACGGCCATTGATTGGTATAATACACATAAAAGCAGGCGTCTTGGTTACCAGAGGACACCTTTCGAACAACTCGAGGAAAGATTGAAGATGCTAGGGAAAGAATATGGGTTAAGGTGATAAAATGAGCACAAGGCTCCCAGCCGTAAAAGAAAAGTTAACCAAAATCAAATCGTTGCTAGGCGTGATGAAGGGTAACGAGGGGTACGCAAATAGTCTTCAAATCAGAGTCGCGAAAGTGACGAATATTGTGACTGAGAATGAGTCAACAATTTGGCTAAGGACGAAGATCGGGGAGCCAATGTTAAAGGATCTACAGGAAGCATTAGATGATGCAATTAGGTCACTCGAAAACGAGGGCTCGACCTTAAAGAATTTCGAGGAGAAGATTAAGGAAGTCGAGAGAAAAGCCACAAGGATCGATGAGGAGAGCAGACGCCGTAACATGGTAGTCACCTAGCAACTTGTCATCGAAAAGTCAAGTTGAGTCTTAAATAGTGTCGAAGACCACTTTAACCTAAGGTTTTTGGGGGGAACTTGAGATGGTTAGCAAGGTTTACTTTATGGATGATCGCTACCAGAGGATGTCGTCGAGCATACCTGCGAAGGCGATGCAGCTATTCGACCACGCGGGCCTCGGAGACTGTTTTGAACCAGGGGACTCGGTTGCGATCAAATGTCACATGGGGGAGTGGTTCAACTCAGCTTATCTGCGACCCATACTCGTAAGAGTCATCGTCGACAAGGTCAAGGAAAAGGGTGGCAGGCCCTTCGTAACCGATACGACGACTGCACCATACTACTACTATGGGACTCGAAGCACAGCTGACCTCTACCTTGAGACCGCGGCGCGCAACGGTTTCACGTCAGAGACGATGGGATGCCCCATCATAATAAGTGACGGCATGTACGGCACCGACGACGTCAAAGTCGACATACCCGACGGCCTCCTTTTGAAAGAGGGCTACCTTGCGAAGGGAATCGCAGACGCCGACTCCGTCATAGTTGTGAGCCACTTCAAAGGCCACGGCAACGGAGTCTACGGAGGCAGCATCAAGAACGTCGCCATCGGATGCAGCTCCAAGAGGGGTAAATTCAACGTCCATCTCTGCACCCACCAGAAGGTTGGCTGGAACTCTTGGAGCTTCAACGGGGAGAATTGCCCCGGTGAGGAATGCCCCGACGCTGCCCTCTGCAATAATCTCTGCCCCGTTGGGGCTTTCAAAATTACTAAAGACAGAGCCACCTGGGATGGATTGAAGTGCATAGGCTGTTTTGGCCACCAGAGACCCCTATTCAGATGCGATCTATGGGGTAGGGAAAAATATGAGGATTGGAGAAACTGGTTCCTCGTGGCCATGGGAGATGCCGCTGCCGGTTACCTCCGCCACATAGGCAGGGAGCACGTTGGCTACATCACCTACGCCCTCGATATAGCCCCCGCATGCGACTGCGTACCAGGCTCCGATAGACCCGTTATCCCGAACCTCGGAGTTTTCTCCTCAAGGGACATCGTCTCTATAGATTTAGCGGCTCTTGACATGTCCGTGCAGGCCCACGGGATTCCAGGTTCAGTAGCCGAAGAGAAAGGCGTGATGGAGCCGGGGCAGGAGAAGTTCACTGGCATAATAGGTATGAGTCAGTGGATTACCCCAAACACATGCAGCGTGCTCGGCGTTGGATCTAAGGAGTACGAGCTACTGCTTCCCCCAGTGTCGGATGATGAATCAGCCTTCTGCCACTCTCTCTTCAATCCTGAGAAGCCCTCAGGTCACTGGCTGGGTAAAGCTATGGCTGAATTTGGCGGATGGACCCCACCTGGAGGTTATAAGTACAACGATACGCCGAGGATTCCACTGGAGAAACTGAGCAAAAGGTAAATGGCAGTCACGCGCTCACCATGAAGTAATTCATTACGATAAATGATTGCTTTCGGTATGCCCCGCCGTATAAAGTCTTATTCGATGAGGGTAACTATTCCGTTCAAAGAGGGATGGTCTTCTTGGAATCTCCAGAATCCCTTAGGGTAGCCAGACGCGTAGAGGACTGGAAGCTCCGCTTAATAGACCTAACAAAGAGGAACAAGGCGATCTACTTCCAACCAACCAAGACCTCACACCTCACAATAGTCTCCCCAGATATGGAAACAGTGTACGGCCGACTCGTAGTAAGGGGGAGAGGCTGGGAGATCAGGCAACCTCCCCTTACGAGGCCTGGAGATACGCCGCCCAAAATTAGGCCGCCGAAGAGCACAGAGATCACACCGGGCTGGTCCGATCCAAACCAGCTCGACAGAACCCTGAGAAACCTGAGCAGACGCTCCCAATCAGAGTACACAGAACGAGGCATAAGGATCCTCTACATAACATTCGGGCAGTTGAAGTGGACAGAGAAGGATACTAAACAGGAAGTCGTATCACCCCTGCTTCTGACCCCAGTCGAACTCACCAGAGACTCAACACGGGAACCATACCAGATCAAAATACCACCAATAGAGGATGAGATACTCGTCAACCCAGCCTTAATGCTAAAGCTGAAGTACGAGCACAGTGTTGACCTCCCAACCCTCCCAGAGGAAGAGGAGCAGACACCATCAAGCTACCTGGCAGCCATTCAAGAAGTCGTGAAGGAACTTGGGTGGACAGTTGAGCCCACCGTATACCTCGGACTCTTCAGCTTCGCCAAACTCGCTATTTATCAAGATCTGACTGACAACCTAAGCCGCATCACAGAACACCCCACACTTAGAGCCTTAGCCGGTGTACCCGTAGAGGGACTCATCCAGAAAGGCCTACCGAGTGTTGAGGACCTGGACACCGTCGTGGACCCCGGCAAAACATTCCAGATTTTGGATGCTGATAGCAGCCAACAACTCTGCATCCAGTACGCACTCAGGGGACAATCCTATGTGATGCACGGCCCACCAGGCACGGGAAAGAGCCAGACAATAGCTAACATAATATCCGAATACATCGCCGCCGGCAGAAGTGTTCTATTCGTTAGCGAGAAGATGGCAGCCCTCGAGGTAGTCTACAACCGTCTGAAGGAAAAAGACCTCGACGAATACTGTCTCGAACTCCATAGCTATAAGGCGAATAAACGCGAAGTCATCAACGAATTAAGCAGGGCCCTCACGGAGCACCTAAAACCCGGCAAAGGGATGAGCGAGGATGAGATAGACCGACTGAAGCATAGAAGAACCCAGCTAAACACCTACGTAGAGGCCCTACACAAGACGAGGCAACCATCAAACACAAGTGCTTACAAGCTCTTGAACGAGATCTCCAAGCTCGAGTCAATTCCAGACATCCCATCTGGTTACCCGAGCTTCAGCACCCTCGACCAGAAGAACATCTTCGGCCTTGAGGAACAGTTGAGGCACCTCCTGAACTCTTGGGTCGTTGTAGAGGAGGGCACATCTTTCCCTTGGAAAGGCTGCAAATCTACAACATACACTATAGATGTCCGCACCGAGTGGACCAACCTGCTCACCACACTAATCGACTCAACTAAACAGCTCAGCCTGGAAACCCACTATTACTGCGAAAAGCTCAAACTCGAAGCTCCGAAGAGCCTCGACGACTACGACTCAACCCAGAAACTTGCAAAAATCATCGAATCCACACCCTACCCCCCATCAAGATGGCTCCAGGACACGGACCTCACCAAACTCCAGCTTGAGGCTGAAGCGCATAAGCGGGCGTGGGACGAGTACTGGACCATACGAGCCAACCTTGAAAGCAGATACGACAACAGATTCAGGGCACTCCCAAGAGGTACGGCCGACAGAGTCGAGGAAACGTGGAAGAGGGCCGCCGAGCTCCTCAAACCCAACCCGAAGGGTGACGGGGGCCTCCTAAAACGAATAGACGACCTAGGTAAATTCCTAGACCAAACAATAAGGGACGCTGACGGATGGGGGGAACAAATAGAAAAGATCTCAGAGATCCTCGGACTACCCACCGACCCACAGACAATCAACAGGGCAAGGCGACTCCAACGCATCACAGAGTTCTGTAAAGCAACCATCAGACCTGAAAGAAGTTGGCTCGACAAAACGAGCCTTGAACAGGCGGAGAAATATCTCGATAAAGCCAAGACAGAACACCGGAGAAGAGACGAACTCAGGGTAAAACTAGCCGCCTACAAAGACGAGATCACAACCCTAGATCTTCAAACCTTGATTACTTTCTTTGAGGGACCAGGGTCATCCCCCCTTAGGTACCTGAGACCGAGTTACTACAACATCAGACGCGAAATATCAAGAGTAACAAAGACTGGCGAGATACCAACCAAAATCCTACAGGACCTCAAGATGGCATCAGAGCTGAAGGAGCTGACAAAAACAATCGCCTCCGAGCAAGATGAAGCCAAAAGCAGACTAGGGTCCTACTACAAGGAAGAGAACCCTGACTTCGAAGTGATCGGAGAAGCCATGAAGACCGCTAGGGAGACCCTGCGCCTTATAGGCGCCTCAAGGGCCCCGAAGTTGCTGAAAGACAACCTCTGCGTCGCCACGAAACCGAGTGAAGAACTCCTTACCAAATCCCAAAGCTTAGGCAATTCACTTCAGAGCTGGAGAGCAGCCCAAAAACCGTTGCGTGTGATCCTACCTGAGAATCTTCCAGGCGAAGAAACTAGGATTATGAACATTCAGTTGCATCACCTGAAAGAATGGGCTGTTGAGCTCAACAAACGATTAGACATCCTCCGAGAAAACATTCAACCTGCCCTCATTACAGCGATCATAGACCCCCCGAAGACCCTCTCCCGGCTCCTCTCAGACATCAGGAAGACGGAAATGCTACGAGTCTTCGAGGAAGCTGAAGTTGAGCTGGCTCCCCAACAAAGAGAGACGTATGGGAGACTCTATGAGGGGGTTTCCACCGACTGGCTGAAGGTAATTGGAGCCATAAACTGGACACGCAGCCTCCTGCAGGCACTACCGCTGAAGCCTTCAGCGGAAACCATCAACTTCGCCACCGACCCCGCACTTGGGAGACCCAAACTTGAGACCCAGAAGCACCTCCGAGAAATTTATCGTCTAATCGACGAACTGAACTCAAGATTCAGCTACCCCCTCTGGGATAAACGAGCCCAGAGCCTCAGTGTCGATGAGGTTTTACTCGTCTCGAAGAAACTTGCCCAAAGGATAGATGATCTTCAAGCTTGGGTCGATTACAATAATTCATTTAAGAGACTCATAGAAGAGGGACTAGGAAACCTCGTCAAAGAACTCGTTGAGAAGAAGTACAACAGAGAACTACTAATCGACATCTACAGGAAATCCATCTACAGCGGCCTCCTAAACCACTTCGCGGAGGAGGACTCAAATCTTGGCTCTTTCAGGTCGAAGGAACATGATCAGGCAGTCGATGACTTCAGATCCCTCGACGCAAGACTGATAGAGGAGTCGCCGAAAAAAGTCATCGAAGCAGCTAACACTAAAAAGCCCCAAGGAGTCTTCGTTGAGGCCCCCGACTCTGAGATTACCATCCTCCTCAAGGAGGCGGCCAAGAAGCGGAGGCAGATGCCACTCCGCCACCTCTTCAACAGAATACCCAACCTCATTCGAAGGCTTAAACCCTGCCTCCTTATGAGCCCTATCTCCGTTAGCCAGTTCATCCTCCCCGAGCGGCTACATTTTGACCTCGTAGTCTTCGACGAGGCTTCACAGATATTCACCGAGGACGCGGTGGGATCCATATACAGGGGGGACACACTGATTGTGGCCGGCGACAACAAGCAGCTACCACCTACACCATTTTTCCAGTACGTTGCTGAAAATGACTTCGAGTGGGAGGAGGCAAGCGACGAAGTGGGGGTCTATGACAGCGTCCTGGACGAGTGTATGGGAATGGGACTCCCAGTCAGCATGCTTCGCTGGCACTACAGGAGCAAACACGACTCACTCATCGTATTCTCAAACAGGGAGTTCTACGACGACAAACTCATCCTATTCCCCTCAGCCACTGATAAGGGAGGCGGACTCGGAATAGAGTTCACATATGTTCCAGACGGAGTCTACGACCGCGGAGGGGCTCGCAACAATTTGAGGGAGGCAGAAGTGGTTGCTGACATCGTGTTCAGACAACTAAAAGAGCACCCAGAAAAATCCCTCGGAGTCATGACCTTCAGCATCAGCCAGATGAACACAGTAAAGGACGAGATCGAGACCCGCTTAGCTAAGAGCCCCGAGTATGGGAAGCTCCTGCAGGAGGACCGCCTCCGAGGTTTCTTCGTCAAGAACCTCGAGAACGTTCAAGGAGATGAGAGAGATGTCATGGTGATCAGCGTGGGATATGGTTATGATAAGGGAGGCGTCATGACCATGAACTTCGGCCCACTAAACATGGAGGGCGGGGAGCGCAGGCTGAACGTCGCTGTGACGAGGGCACGCGAGAAGGTTATACTTGTTAGCTCCATCAAGTCAAGTGACATCGACTTATCCTCAACAAAATCCTTTGGAGTGAAATGTCTGCACAACTATCTGGCATACACGGAGCAGACAACAAAACCTGAGAAACTAGAAGGAGAAGTGACAATACAATCAGAAATACAGAAAGAAGTCGCTGAAGAGATCCGCAGACTCGGCTACGTGGCAGTGCTCCAGGTTGGGGAAAGCTCACTGAGAGTAGACATAGGTGTAAAGGTTCCTGAGAACCCTGAGAAGTTCATACTCGGAATAATCCTCGATGGCGAGGGCTACCGATCAACAGCGACAGCGAGGGACAGGGACAGACTCAGAGCTCAGGTACTCGAAGGAATGGGGTGGAACCTCCATAGAATTTGGTCGCCCGAGTGGGTTCAGAGACGATCAACCGAGATACAGCGCCTCGACCAAGCACTCAAGTGGGCTGAAACATACGAAAAACGCCCCGAAAGCAGCCAACTCAAGAGAACCGCTCAAAAAAAAAGAATCCTTGAACAAAAAGTAACCGAGAAAAGAAGTGATGAACTCCCCGGCTCGGAGCCGTACCTGAGAGCATCCCTCGAGCCAAGACAAACCTTCAACAAAATTCCCCAAAGTCAAAGAGAACTCTACCTAGACCTTTACCACCTCGAACTAAGAAATCTGCTACCTAAACTAGTCCATATAGAGGGACCTATACACCAAGAGTACGCATTCAAACGTATTAACAAGGCTATCAACCTAAGACCTGCCCCGTCCTCCTTCCACAAAGCTTACTGGGCGACGATTGAGGATATGATTAAAAAAGGCAGATTTCAAAGACGCGGAGAATTCCTCTGGCCCAACAACTCCACAGCAATCAAAGTGAGGATCCCTGTGAACGGGTCCGAAGCGGAGATCAGGCCCCTCGAATACATTTCATCGGAGGAGATACAGGCAGCGATGTTACTTATTCTAAGCCACTCTATGGGTCTAAGCCGAGAATCCCTATTATTGGAAACCGTCAACATCTTCTGGGCTAGACAGACAACGAAAACCAACAAAATACTCGAGTCGGAGATGGAGGAAATGCTAGGTGAAAAGAGAATAAGTCAGATAGGAGAAATCCTATCAATAGCCACAAATTAAAATTAAAAACTAATCTTTAACCTCGCATATGTAGGATTCGCATATGCGATTCACTATAGAATAAGTGATTAGGAACTAACGGAAGGACACGCTATATCGAACAACATCCTTTACTGCCTTATCCACGTATTCGCCAAACCTCATAGCTATGCTTCCGGGGGTGATCACACCGTAGATTATACCGTTTTTTATGACTACAAGCAGATTGTGATTTCCTCTCCGGATCATATCTGAGGCATGCATCAGATCATCGTCAGGGTCTATCATCACGCAAGGCGTCGTCATCACATCCTTAACCTTGACATTGGTTGGGTCGGAGCCAACCGCAATGACTTTGGACACTATGTCAGCCGCGGAGATAAAACCCCTAGGTATCCCCTTCTCCATTATGACGATGAGATCATTTACTCCTCCGGCTATAATATCAGCAGCCTCGTGGATAGATGTCTCAAGGTCAGTGACCAAGAAGCTCTCCATATAGTCCTTTACCTTGTATGACATGGTTATAATCTCTGATTTACATTATAAAAAGCCTTCACTATTATAATGTCATAAAATAAGAACTTATAGGGATATAAAAGTGAAACTAATGTTCATGCTTCTCAACGGCGCGCGTGAATCCTTCCACATTTAAATAAACAATATCGATTCCCTGGAATTTTGGATATTCAATCAAAACGGGTCTTCCTAAAGGTCTTTGGCGCGATCTCAAATGTGTCGAAGCTGCCGATATAAAAAATGGAAAATACAAATAGTCCTTTGTGGAGTGGAAATATTTAATTAAGATAAAAAAAAGGTTGAATGGCGCTTTTTAAAGATCGAAAGCTGCAATATTGCAAATTAAAGAGCCCACTTTGGGCTAGTGTAGTAGACCTTCGGCGTCTGAATGTTCAGAGGCGCCTCACCATTCGCAACCCTTAGCACGTTCCAAACAGCCGTTTCCCTCATCTCAACCATGATACCAGGCGTACTACCTATGTGCGGGACTATGGAGACGTTGTTAAGGCTTCTTAGGGGGCTATCCCTCTGGAGCGGCTCCATCTCATATACATCTATACAGGCCCCACTGATCCTCTTCTCCTGCAGGACCTTGATTAGAGCCTCCTCGTCGACTATTGGGCCTCTGGCACTGCTGACGAAGATTGCGGTCTGCTTCATAAGCCTCAGCAACCTTTCGCCAATCATATGGCGGGTCTCATCGTTGAGGGGTACGTGAATCGACACGATATCCGACTTCTTAAACAAGGTTTCGATATCAACAAGCTCTGCATTAAACTGTTGAGCCCTAGCCTCCGTGATATAGGGGTCGTAAGCAAGTACCTTCATGTTGAAGGCCGCCTTGGCGAACTGCGCCATCCTACTACCGATCGCTCCCAAGCCAACGATGCCGATCGTGCTGTTTCGAATCTCGACCTGTCGCTCAACATCAACCCTACCCCAGCCCCCCTCCCTCATGAGGCGGTTGTGGGCGCCTATTCTTCGGGCAATATCCAGTATCATTCCGAAGTCGAGCTCGACGACGCTGTTGGCGTTGACTCCGGCGACGTTGCAGATGATCACACCCTTGGCTGCGGCTGCTGCCTCGTCGATGTAGTCGAAGCCGACGCTCGTAGTCTGAATCATCTTCAGTTTCGGGGCTGCTTTGATGACAGCGGCGGTGATTGGGCCACCGGTAATGATGACTTCGACGTCCCCCACCTTTTCGATCAGCTCTTTCTCCTCACCGGATAGAGCCACATCAACGGTGGCGCGCTTCCTCAGCTCTTTTAGCCTCTCAGATTTTTCAATATCCTGGGCCCACCGCCCAGCCACAAAAAGTATCTTCAACACATCTCAACTCCAATCAATAAGACTTCGTCCCGTCGACGCTCTGCTTCCACTTCTTAAGTGTAAACTCGGGGTCCTTATAGATCTTGGTGATCGACGACTCAGACTCCAGAAGCTTAGTCGCTCGCTCAAGGATCTCCTCCATCTTAGCAGCAGGGAACTTGACCACACCATGCAGATCCATGTGAACCATGTCACCCGGCATTACAGTCATTCCACCCACCGTTACGGGCACGTCGACCTCCTTAACCATGAAGTCGCCGTGGCCAGGTGTTACGCCAGTGGAGTAGTACTGGAAGTTCATCGGCTTTATGGCGTCGATGTCCCTCATGGGGCCGTTTGTGATCACTCCGATGACGCCGAGGGCCTTATACTGCGTCGTCATGATCTCGCCGAAGAGCCCAACCCTATTCGCTAACTCTGGGGGGAACTGCTGCTCCGCGACGAGGACGACGGGCTTCTTAGTGCGATCTATATGCTCCGGAAGAGCCCATCTGTTCATACCCGTGTACTTCTCAGACTTTTCGCAAAAAACCACGGTTGAGACATATCCAACCTTGGGCCCCATCTCAGGGTACATACATTTGATCGTTTGATCCGTGTACCATGCGCCATACCAAGCATCATAGAGCTTCATGCAGCTATCAGCGCGTGGGTAGGTCGCCACGACGTTGCTTATCGTCGGGGTATCGATCTTCTCGAGTTTTTCGATAATTTCCTTCTCAGTGAGGGTCATAACAGTCTCCACCATGCGGTTAGGCGATATAATTGTATCCTAAAAAAGACTTATTCACTGTGAAATTTCTCTAATGTTTTGTACGCTACTTTAGGGTTACACAGGTAGGATCCCTTTTAAAATAAGAAAACACAACCACTGGACATGGATTTCGACACTAAGATTGTAGTGATTCTGAGAGATGACCTCGCCACCTGGCAGAAGTTGAACGTCACCGCCTTCACAATCAGCGGGATCGCCGGTACAGAGCAGATAGTTGGCGAGAACTACATCGATGCCTCCGGCAACGTCTATCTCCCCATGAGTAGGCAGCCTATACTCATCTTCAGCGCCAACAGGGAGAAGATAAGGGAAGTCTACGAACGGGCTATGAAGAGAAACATGAGGATCAGCATCTACACAGAGGAGCTTTTCAAGACCTATAATGATGAGGACAACCGCGCAGAGGTCGCGAATGTGAAGAGCGAAGATCTGAACCTCGTCGGGTTGGCCATAAGGAACACGAAGAGGCAGATAGATACCGTCTGCAAGGGACTCACACTTCACCCATAAGTGATGCGCCAGCGTAGTGGCTGATAACCTAAATATTGCCCTTAAACCGGTTTTTCACAACCATCCTCTTCAACTCAGCGATGTGACGACCAGGATCAATGTTCTTCGGACAAACAGTCGTGCAAGCAAAAACCTGATGACACCTCCAAACCCCAGATAGATCGCTATCCGCGACCAGGAGTCTAAGATACTTCTCCTCAACGAGCTCCCTCTCATCGACATTAAACCTGAAGAGTTGAACGAGGGGAGCAGGCCCCAAATAATATGGTTCGGTGCCAACGATTGGGCAGGCAGACATACATGCGCCACACCAAATGCAATCGGAGGGGGAAAGGTACCTCGCCAACTCCAATGGTGTAACCCTTGGGGGCTCTAGCCAAGTTTTTGGATTAACCCAGGGTTTCACTGCATTCATCTTTTCCAAGAATGGCTCAATATCCACCACCAAGTCTTTAATGACTTTGAAGTGTGCGAGGGGCTCAACCTTAATGCGCTTACCTAAATTGGACACCTGCGTCTCACAGGCTAACCGCTGTAAGCCATTAATCATCATAGCACAAGACCCACAGACTTTGAATCTGCAGCTGTATCGAAGCGAAATTGTTGGATCAAGTTCCTCTAGAACATATAGGAGACCATCTAAAACGGTCATTCCCCTATGGAAAGGTACATCGTAAATCACGTAGTAGTGTCTTTTATCCTTGAGGGGGTCAAACCTGTAAACCAGGAACTCAACGTTCTCAGCTTCATTTAATTTAAATTTCATAGCCATTTTAGTACTCCCTCTCTTTAACGGACCACCTAGAAAGTTGAACGGGCTTGTATTCGAAACGCGGCCCCTCACTTGTATGGAAGGCTAGTGTATGTTTTAGCCACTCTTCGTCGTTCCTCTTGTTATAGTCTAACCTGTAGTGGCTCCCCCTGCTCTCCCGTCTCAACAGAGCGCCTCCAACTATTGCTAAAGATACGTCAAGCATCCCTGATAACATCAGGGCGTCGACTAAATCGAGGTTGAAGGAACCATGTTCCCTAGATACTCCAGAATTGCTGTAAAAATTCTCTTTGAGAAGCTTGATCTTCGATAACCCATTAGTCAACCTATCCCCGTCTCTGAATATACCTGCATCTTCCCACATGACGCTTTGAAGCTCTTTACGAATATGATGATGATTTACGCTGCCTTCTTCGGACCCGCGCTTGATCAGTGACTTGATTAGAGAATCTACATGCTTCGATGCTTTTTCTATGGCGGCTTCTCCTCCAAATTGTGACTCCTTTAAGGACCCAGCTGCAGCATATCCTGCCCTAGCTCCGAAGACGAGACAATCTAAGAGCGAATTCCCACCGAGTCGATTGGCACCGTGAATACTCACACATGCACATTCACCGGCAGCGAACAATCCGGATAACCGAGTTCGACCAACGGAATCTGTCTCAATGCCCCCCATGGTGTAGTGTTGACCTGGTTGTACAGGAATCGGCTCTTTCGTGGCGTCAACACCAGCCATCCTTAAGGCAAGTTCCTGTATTTGGGGTAATTTCTTCATTATCGTTTGTTCTCCAAGATGTGTTATGTCCAAATTGACATAACCACCTTCGAAGCCTCTGCCCTCGAGGATCTCCCTCCAAATCGCTCGTGCCACGATGTCTCTGGGGGCAAGTTCCATCTTCTCTGGTGCATATCTCTGCATGAAACGTTCCCCAGAAGCATTGTAGAGCAATCCTCCTTCCCCTCTCGCCGCCTCAGTGATGAGGATGTTGCTTCCCAAGAGTGTTGTAGGATGGAATTGCACAAACTCCATATCCTCTATAGGTACCCCGGCCCAACTTGCCATAGCGATTCCGTATCCATTACTCTGATGCGCATTGGTTGTACGAGAATAGACTCTACCTGCGCCACCTGTGGCAATAATAACGGCTTTCGCCTGTAATGATTCAATTTGACCACTCTTTAAATCAAGAGCAACCAAACCTCGAACCCCAACCGCATCTACCGCTAGGCGAAGGGCAATCTTCTCGTTGAGGATAACGACGCCAAGTCTCAGAGCCTGCTGATAAACTGTGTGTGTGATTGCGTGGCCAGTCTTATCGGCAGCGAAACAAGTTCGGGGGAACTCGGCCCCCCCAAACGGTCTTTGTGCGATTCTACCATCATCGTACCTACTGAAAGGACAACCCCAAGCATCTAGCTCTCGAACCCTGATAATCGCGTCCTCACAGAGTTCAATAACTGAATCTTGATCCGCTAGGTAATCAGACCCTTTTACCGTATCAAACGCATGCTTCTCGACGCTGTCTGATGGATCTGAGTTCCCCAATGAGGCATTTATCCCGCCTTGCGCCGCCACTGAATGCGACCTCATCGGATATGTTTCACATAGAATAGCAACATCAGCGCCTCGGATCTTAGCTTCGATGGCTGCCCTTAAACCGGATAATCCTCCGCCTACAACAATGATCTCGTGCCTATCCAATGTGTAATACCTCATAGACCGACTGTAAATGCCCACCAAAACACAAAGACTAGTTCACCGAGGATAACTAGGTAAAAGAGAGCCTTCTCGTACTTCGCTAGTAATCCCACAGATTCAATCAACATAACACGGACGCCATTGAAAGTATGGAATGCGAATGAGAACACCAGTAAATCCACTGTCACGAAATCTCCCCCAGGGATTATGAATCCAAATTGGTTATCCATAATGTGAAGAATTCCACATACGATTAGTATAATGGCTGACAACCTTTGCAGCATCCAAGCCCACATCCCAAGACCTCTTTTTCTTGAGAATGTAACCCAATCGATCACGTTTCTGCTGCTTGAAGCGGGATCCTTTCTTTCACTAGCTAGCTGATCATCAGGAGCGGTCATATCATCGTAATATAATTCTTTAGTATGGATTAAAAATCTCGTAGGTGCGCGATCTGTAAGAGGGAGCAAATTACGCGTCTATGGAACATTCGAAGGCTAAATTGGGGTTAATCTACTGCTATACTTATCCACGTTCCCCGTTAGAACCTCCGAGTAATAGTCGGCTATCTTCTTAGTTATAGGCCCCGGGTACTCTATGCCAATCTTAATATCGTCGATGCTGGTTATCGGAGTTACTTCGCCTCCTGTGCCGCATAAGAATACTTCTTCGGATGCATAGAGCTCAGCTCGGGTGAGGTCCCTAACCTCAGTTGCTATACCAAGGTCATAGGGGACAAACTCCAGAAAGAGGTTTCTCGTAACGGACTCGAGTATGCTGGCCGTCACTGGTGGAGTAATCAGCTCACCGTCGCGGACGCACATTAGACAAGCCCCCGTACCCTCCGACACAAAACCCCTGCTATCAAGGAATATCGCGGAGTCGTAGCCACACCTCTTAGCTTCCCTAGCGGCGAGGTTGCTGTTCGCGTAGTTCGCCCAGCTCTTAGCCTGGGGTGGCAGGGCATCGCTCGAGATCCGTCTCCAGCTGCTTACCATGAACCTCCTCGTCTTCGAGAACTCCGGGTTAACTGATGGCAGGAGAGTGCTGAACTTCCAGACAGGAATCACTACGTGGACTTCCTCGGGTTCCCCAGCTTTAGGCCAGATCCTGGGCTGTATGTAGATGTTGGAACTAAAGCCATTCGTTTCCACTACTTCTCGGAGTCCCTTCAACAACTCGTCCCTGCTGTAGGGCATCTTCAAGCCATCTATCGCCGCACTCCTCCATAGCCTGTCCATATGCTGATCCCAGGAGAATACTTGGAGTCTCCCCTCGCCGCCTACATTGCCCTTTGTATACGCCTTTATCCCCTCGAATATCCCGAGGTATATCGGCTCCATCGCCGAGACCAGCGCTCGATCGGTCTCAACGACACTTCCATCCATCCAGCAGAACTTCGCTCCATTGAATGCCAAAGACATGGTTGATCCATCTTATTTTTTGTAACACTAATATTAGAATGTAAATGGGTCCACTATAGCGAATATTGCAGCATTTACACGCGAAAGGTGTATTCGTAATTTTTACAATGAGGTTATCAAAGACTCTCAATAAGGCATAGTGCTTGAAGGTATGTAGAAATGGAAATGGGGATTAAAGGTTCGAAGAAGTCACTAGGTGCTGGGACATATACACTTCCTTCGCCAGTCTGGGTTGTAGGAACCTATGATGCTTCAGGGAAACCAAACATAATGACAGCAGCATGGGGAGGCATTTGTAATTCTCGCCCACCCTGCATCTATGTGAGTCTAAGGAAAGCAACCTACAGCCATGGGAACATTATGTTGAGAAGAGCGTACACGGTGAGCATAATAAATTTACATAAAAGTGTTAATTTTGTTTGAGCCTTATTTATGCCCCTTTTGGCAAATGGATCCTTTATATGGCATATCGTTGTATACCGAAGAGCCTCATTACGCACTATCTAGATGTTGCAAATTGTGTGCATAATTATTTTGGGTATACCGAGCCTCCTAGAAGGCTAAAATTTTTACCCCCTAAAATGTTTCCTCTTGGTTAAAGAGTCATTTATAATAGCTTCTAAATCATAAATGCGCTACGTTACAGCCACTCTAGAAATGGATAACCACCACTCTAGGAATCAAGGCATTTTAACCCCTAATTCGCCCCAGTTTACTGGTTATCCGTCAACTCTAGGATTGTAGACGCTGGATATCCGTCAACTCTAGGTGTAAATATCCACACTCTTATCAAGAATTTAGCCCTAAATATACTTTCAACTCGATTAAAAAATGCATCTTTAAGTCTACTAATATTTTAATACCTCATACAGCTTAGATTGAATAATTCCAGCCAGTGCGCGCCTTCAATTTGGATAAAGGAGACTGAAAAGAAAGATGAATAAAACGCCACGAATTACAGCAGAGGAAAATGATAAGAGAATAGAACTATATTCAGAAGGTCTAACCGATACTGAAGTTGCTAAACGATGTAGTGTATCTCAACCATCAATGTATAGATGGAGAATGCGACACCTTGAAATTAAGCGTAATTATAAAGTTAAATACAATCCAATAAAATATAAAGAACATGAATATAAGCAAGCAATGGAAAATGCTGAAAGAATTAAACTTTATCTAAGAGGCTATTCAGATATTAAAATAGCTAATAAGCTAGATATACCATATAGTACAATACAGCAATGGAGAAATAGTATGTCCATTAAAACCTAATTCTAATAAAAGTAATAAAGAATCTACATTAAAGGAAAAACATAGATATTGGCCTACAAGTAAATTAATTAAAGAAATAGCATCTCTATATTTTCATGGTGACTTGGAAAATGAATATCTTAAATCATCTATGATTAAAAGAATGAAACAATCATGGATATATAGAAATGGATATCCTCGAAATCCTAAATATGAGATTAAAGAAATAACACGTTTGTATGCTTATGGTAAAACAGATATTGAAATTCATGAAATATCTGGTGTATCAGAACATTTTATAATTGAATGGAGAAAATATAATCGACATAAACCAAATATTAAAAAGGAGAATAAAAAGAAAGAATAAATTGCATCATAGTACCACCGATGAAGCTTAGAGGATAAAAGTCATCTGATAACTGGTAGCATTTATCTAAACTATTTCAATCGAAAAGCATAAGCGCATCAAACTCTATTAATATTTAATGACTAGAGGAATTATGGGAAGAGGGTTAAGCGTAAATATAGGATTAATTGAAATAGATTCATTAAAAGAAATTGAATATATTAGTGATATCAATTTAGTTAATTACAATAAAGAAGAATTAAATAAATTAGATAAAGGATTACATTATAACATTAATGTAGGCAATAAAAGAATGTTATATAAAAGAGATATGATATTTTATAGTCATTCATTGAAAAGAACTTGCTTAACAGCTAAAGGAAAAACTATTTTGAATAATTTAAAGTGAATCTAGATCCTAGTTAAATTTAAAATTAATATAAATATTGATCGAAAAGCCCTTGGATCTCCTCCGATACAGCTCTCCAAGCTGCGCGCGAAATATCCAAGGATAGGAAAAACGGGGATTTAGAGGTTAATCTGAAACCTCGTTCTATAATTATCCTTATTCGTCTTGAAAATAGAAATTATTTTTTATAATTATAGTTTCATAGTATCGAGATTTAGACTTAGTCTTTGGGGTCTCTATCATTATATTTGATCCCGGATGTAGTACTCCAGTAATATTATAGTGGCCAGGTAGAAGAAGATCGATCATACTCAACGACTCACTCAGTCCAGGTGAACTGCCATGTGTAATCTACACCCGGTGGAATGATGACTACGATACTAACCATTGGCTCGGAATTAGTAAGGCTTATTTACTTGTTTGAGCCTCCCCCGAAAATAGAATAAAGGTACATGTCGAATTAGTTGTACCCAGTGTGAAGAGCTGTAATTGCCATCACTGAGATTTACGAGTCGAAAATTGAACCTGATGACTCGCGAACCAGCGTCTCCTAGGACCTCGATGGTGAACGATCACAGTTCTAAATTATTTTTTACTACTTTTGATCTCAGAGCCGTCTGTGACTATTTAGCCATGGTTGGGGGTAATTTGCTAAAAATTGAAAATAGCGCGAAATAAGAATCACTATAATTACAACAAATAAAGTACTCAAGAAGCACCTCAATGACCTAACCTTAGATCGTTTTACCCTTATTCGTTATTAATCATCGTAATGAAAAATAACGTCATTGAATATATAAATTTAATAACACTAATAATATATTAACTGTGATTTTATTCAGAAACTTCGCGCGCGCGAATATCTCAGTTGATTCCTTAAAAATACATCTTTTATCTAATCACCATTTTAGAGGTCTAGGCTTTTCCTCTTTTATCTCTATTCCCATCATTCGTTTAATCCATTTAATTTAGCTAAATCCGACATATTACCGTAATGTTTCTTTAATATTGTTGTTGACTCCCATCCACCTAATGACGCTATTAATTCATAATTATAATTTGTTGCCTCTAATCCATCTTGTGCAAATGTATGCCTCCATATATGTGTAGGTATTTCAGTGTCTTTACCAGCCAGATGTAGAGCTATCCTTATTATGGTTGAAATATCTTTATGACTATGTTCTCTCTTATACGCAGATGGAAAAGCTAGACCTAATTCTCTTACTTTTTCCTCTAATATATCGTCAGTTACATTGAATCGTTTTTTCACATATTCCCTGAAAGTAATTAGACTCCAATCAGTCAATATTTTCTCCCATTTATGACCGCCCTTTTTCCCTTTATCTAGAATATTTATTGTCCAAACTTTTTTAGTATATTTATTCTTTGATTTGATAAATTAGTCGTTACTATTGCAGCCGTTTTTCTAGTACCTGTATAATAGCAGAATTGACACAGAGATAATAATTCATCATATATCTGGGATAACATATAAGATTTATAATAATTATATTTTGTTTTCCATCTTTTATTAATATATTCAATTCCACCATTTGAAGCCTTTTCTATTACAGTCTTTAAACTATTCTCTAATATATTTCTTTGTTCTGATGTAACTCTCTCTTTGCTGAATAATCCGCTTCCTTCACTAGCACTCATATCAATTCCTTTAGCGGACTAGTATCTCACCACTAATGCCTAACACTAATGTAAAGAAGCTTCTAATTGCACTTCTAATTGATGTATAAGCCAATCCATTAGGTACTTCTAAACCATCTCTTTTCAGCATTTTTATATTATTCACTAAAGTTACTTACTAATTCCACATTCAGATTTTTAGGAGGAACCTGTAAAGCGTTACATACATTATATAAAGACCTAACTGATGTTTGTATCTCTCTAGAACTAACTTGCCTTTGTTTAAGTATCTCAATCCAATCTTTTATTTCTGATATGTTATAAAATACATCTATACTTACTTTACCATTAAATACTACATTCTCATATTGCTTGATAAAATCATCCATCTCTTTTATAATAATTGGATTATTCATTTTAAATCTGTAAATGGTGGATCTATTGATTCCTAGAACTTCACATAAAACTGAATCAGATAATGTTCGCTTCTTCTTTACAACATTTATAAAAATCTCGGCGGTTATCTTCGCTTTTCTACCGCGCTTCACCAAATTGTGCAACACTTGATTGATTATAGTGTGAAGTATTGCATATGAGGAATTAAGGCAAAACATAAAAATCAAATAATACTAAATGTCCCGATAACGCATAATAACTAAATTTTGTTTTTTTACTACCCCTTTTATATATAATATCATAGTAAAGGGGGTCGAATTTTCTCGCGTGTGGGGAGGCGAGGCTTTGATGTTTTCAACAAATTTGAATTGCGCAACATAGTTGTGATGAGCATACCATCCGAGCGGCATGTCATGGAGGCGGATTGGATAGGGTTATCTTCCGGACGCGACACCGACAAATTTGCGATGGCACACCTCACACCAGTAAGAGGAAGCAAGGTCGATGCTCCATATGTTGAAGAGTTCCCAGTCGTAATCGAGTGCCGCGTAAAGGATATTTTAGAGCTAGGTCTCCACACCGAATTTGTGGGCGAGATCATAGATGTCAAAGCCGATGAAAGAGTCCTAAACGAGAAAGGAGCAATAGACATCGAGAAGGTGAAGCCAATAATCTTCACCTCCTCCACAGGCACATACCATGCAGTAGGAACGAAGCTCATGGACGCCTTCACCACGAAGAAGCTGAAAAAATAAGAACCTTTCAAATGCGCGATATGGTGGCGCACACGTTACACATATAGAGAAAAAGGATATTACCTATCTCTCATCAATTAATAACAGGTGAATGCATTGGCGAAGTACGTACTCCTATCAAAGCTGACAGGTGATGGAAGAAAGACCCTGAAGAAGCGACCTGAGAGAATAATGGAAGTGAACAAGGAGCTGGAGGCCTACGGAGTCAAGGTCCTTGAACAATACGCGGTAATGGGCTCATATGACTTCGTAAACATAGTCGAAGCACCCAACAACGAGTCAATATTCAAGATATCGGTGGAGCTGGGCAGCAGAGGAACAATCGAAATAACCAGCATGCCAACAATCACACTCGAGGAACTGATAAAGTCACTGAAGAAATGATACCTAGCCTAAACTCTCGAGAGACATGCGCATAACTCGCGCTTGCAAATATTATCTGGCTAAGAAAATGTTGATATTCCATGGAGCTAACCATTAATAAACAATCAATGAGCATTATGTTTTTCAAGAACATCATCGGTTTTAGTGGTTACTCTTAAGGTTGTTATCGTAACGCGCGTTATTTGCGAGTTCTCCTTCCGATATCGCACGCACTGATCCGAAATAGCAATCATTTTAATGGGTATAAAATCCAACTCGGCAGCTTCTATTTCGACTGTTTAAAATAGTCGATACACTTCATTGGGGAGTCAACCGAAGGCAGAACAATGGCCGAGGGGAGTCCATCCACAAAGCGCGAGTTCGGAATAGGGCTTCTTAGGGGCAATCTCCTCTGGCTCGTAGTCTGCAGTTGCATCTGGCAATTCACAACTAACATTCCAACCACTTACTTGCCTCTCTACATAGAGAAGCTTGGAGGGTCCCCCATCGACATAGGGTTCGTAAAGTCTGCAGCGGCACTTGCAGGCCTCTTCCTCTACCCCTTGGGGGGCTACATCGCAGATAAGCAGGGGAGGGTCCGACTCGTCAGTCTAGCAACCTTTGTCTACGCCTTCAGCTTCATCCCCTTCGCCTATGCCCCCAACTGGGAGACACTTGCCTTCGCCAGCTTCTTCCAGAACTTCGTGCTCTTCTACTCTCCAATCCTGACTGTCCTCATGGCCGACTCGATGCCTGTGGGGATGAGAGGACAGGGCTTCGCTCTTGCAATTAGCATACCCGCCGCCTTAGGAGTCGTCTCTCCCTTCATAGGAGGCTACCTAGTCGACAAAATGGGTATCATACCCGCTATGAACCTCATCTACCTCACCGGCTTCGGAGCAGGCATAATCGTCGCCTTCCTAAGGCTCGCTACTCTCAAAGAGACTCTCGATCCCAAGCAAATACAGAAAATAAACTACCGAGACTTCGTCGGATTCTTAAAGGACAGTTACGGGAGCTTCATAGAGACCCTCAGGTGGATGCCCCCCGAAGTTAGGGCTCTAGCAGTGTTACAAGTGATGCAGGTGTTCTTTATAGGAATAGCTTCATCCTTCTGGGTAGTCTACGCGACCACTTTCATAGGGGTAAGTGTCATTTTCTGGGGGTTAACCTCAGCGCTACAGGGGGGTGTCAACATGCTCCTTGCCATACCAGCGGGGAGGCTGATGGATAGGATCGGCAGAAAGAAGCTACTCATACCACTGTTAACTCTTGCACCTCTCTTCTCCATCATCTTCCTGTTTCTACACAGCAGTTATACTCTCATGGTCTTTGTTGTTTTGGTGGCCATTGTAAATGCATTCCTCTTGCCCGGTTTTCAGTCCCTCCTCGCCGACTTTACGCCTAGGAACCGGAGGGGCCGCGTCACATCCGCGGTAGGAAGCGGGAGCTTCTATATCGATATTCAGGGAACCATATGGGGTGGAGGAGTACTCCTCTTTGTTCCGCTTGCCATCGCCCAAATCATAGGAGGTGCTCTTTACGAGGTCGCTCCTAGTATGCCCTTCATAGTCATGGCGGTGGGTATGATTCCCGTCGCCATCTATGCGCGTTACAGGATAAGAGAACCACGGAAGATAGAGGTCTAGCTTTGAGTTTGCGCAATAAAACCAAAGGATTTCTTAAACGTGGAGCTTAAGTGTATTATTCAATGTATATAGTAAACCCCTCAAAGTCGATTATTGAATTAACTCGCCTGAACCCTTTCGAAAGATTTTCCGATGGTCGACCGAAGGTACCCGACGACCTGATTGAACGCATGAAGCTAGTTACAACCGAGGAGGCGTGGGGAGTGTTACACGCGAGAGGCTACGATAATCAATTTGAGGGTAACTGGATCTGCACAAATCCCGGACGAAACCTCGTTGGTAGAGCAGTCACGGCTTGGATGGTTCCCAGTAGACCAGACTTAAACGAGATCATAGAGAACATCGGTAAAGCAGAGGGTAGGATAGGTGGCCAGAACTCGTGGGTTATTGACACGCTACAAAAAGATGACGTCATGGTTGTGGACTGTTATGGCAAGATCAAAGATGGGACCTTCATCGGCGACAACCTCTCGACATCCTTAATGGCGAAGACAAAGGCAGGCGCAGTGATCGATGGAGGAATCCGAGATTATCAAGGCGTGTCAAAGTTGAAAGATGTCACTATTTTCTGCCGAGGATTACACCCAACAGCGATCAACGAGATGACGCTGGTTGGCATCAACACACCGATCCGTATAGGAAGCGCCACTGTGTTGCCTGGAGACGTCGTTCTTGGGACAGCAACGGGAGTAATCTTCATCCCTCCACATCTAGCGAAGGAGGTAGTCGAGAGGTCCGAGGATATACGTATGCGTGACCGATTCGGCAAGTTGAGACTCAGCGAAGGTCGATACTCATCAGGCGAAATCGACCGAGTCCTGGACGCCTCGAATAGAGAAAGACTTCCAAGAATGGTTGAAGGACATCAGGCGGTGCTGAGAGGATGGTGAAGATGAGGTTTGCGGAGATCTTTGGTGACTGCTACTCCACCAAAAGTCTGAGACTTGTAAAGCAGCTTGGTTGCACTGATGTAATAGGTCACGGACCATCAAACAAAGGTGAGGTCTGGGGATATCAGGATCTAGTTGAAATGAAGAGGCGAGTCGAGAATTTTGGTCTAAGGCTAGATGTACTAGAAGATGGGCCGAAGATCGATAAGATAATGTTGGGGCTACCGGGCAGAAATGAGCAGCTGGAGAACTTCTGCAAGTCTCTGGAGAACCTGGGCAGAGCTGGAATCAGAACCATAAAACCTCAACACATGCCACCAGGCTGGGAGGAGATCATGACCACATCCGAATCACGAACCAGAGGCGGAGCGGAGTCAAGGGTCTTCGACTTCGAGCTAGTCAAAGACCTTCCACCTACAAAGTATGGTGTGGTAGGTGAAGAACAGACCTGGGATAACCTCAGGTATTTCCTAGAGGGCGTCTTGCCCACAGCTGAGGAGGCGGATGTCAGAGTTGCTCTTCACCCGGATGATCCACCAATCTCGCCGATACTGGGCTTCGCTAGGATCCTGAGAAGTGTTGAGGCCTTCGACCGTATGCTTGAAATTTATCCCAGCAAAAATATCGGGCTACTTTTCTGCCAAGGCTGCTTCTCCGAAATGGGGGTAGACATACCTGCGACGATCCGCCACTTCGGGAGAATGGGCAAAATCTTCTTCGCCCACTTTAGGGATGTCCTTGGAAGTGTGCCTAGATTTCAAGAAAGCTTCCACGGTGAAGGACCAACGGACATGCTCGAAGCCATGAAGGCCTACTATGAAGCCGGATTCGAGGGCCCTATCAGACCTGATCATGCCCCCAAGATGGAGGGAGACGAATTATACGAGGAGGGTAAACCGGGCTACTACCTGCTGGGCAAAGTATACGCCCTAGGTTACATGAGAGGTCTCGCGGAGAGCATCGAAAAAACATACCCTTCGCTCGCGCAGCGATAGAGAACGTACGTAAGCGTGGAAGATGTCGGGACTCATACACAAACTGATCGATTCAAGCTCTTATCCTGGCTTACTAAGATGCAAAGAAAAAGGTTTAACATAAAATAGAAGAGCGTCATCGAACCCTCAGATAATGGGGGCTCAAAAGGCGAGAAATTAGATGAATATCTCAAGACGAGTCCTCTTAGCCATCACGCTAGTGTTGTTGGCGGAGGGCGGCCTAATATACATCAATCAAGCAGAGTGGAGAGCAGCGGAGAATGAACCCTATTCAACTCACCTAGACTGGGCCGCAACATGGGGTGGAAAATATTACGAAAGCGCCAATGCAGTGGCCATGTACGGTGGAGCCATCTACGTCGCTGGAAGAACAACGAGCTCCCCCGGCAGCCTCTCAAATATATTTCTATTGAAGTACAGCGGAGACGGGGAGCTCGATTGGAATAGAACCTGGGGAGGCCCATCCTACAATGGGTGCTTTGCCACGGCCGCGGACGCTGAAGGAGTCTATGTAGCAGGCTATACTTATACTGGCGAAAACACCAACGCAAACGTCGCCCTCCTCAAGTATGACTTCGAAGGAAACCTTGTGTGGGCAAAAATTTGGGGAGGCGTAAATGACGCATTGGGTAGGGCCATAGCAATCGATAAGGAGGGAGCAGTATATGTGACAGGCTACATCAGGGGAAATGACACTACGAAGAAGTCATTCTTGCTAAAGTACGATCAGTCGGGGGAACTAACCTGGAACAGGACCTTCGGTGTAGAGGGGGTTAACGCACTCGGCGTGGGTGTCGGTAACGGCGTCTATGTTGATGGCACAAATGAATCCATCGAGAATAACCTGTGGCGCTCTAAGATGTTTCTAACGAAGTTTGATGATGCTGGCAACATCCTCTGGAGCCGCGAGTGGGGGAGTAACCCAGTAAACGACTGCTGGTCCATATCGGTCAACGGAGGAGACATCTACCAGGCTGGAACCACAATGGATCAGTCTGGAAAATCTAGCGCGGTCCTACGGGATTATGATCCCTCAGGCAGTCTCAGGTTCAACGTCACTTGGGGGAACTCGGAGGATAAATATGTATGGGGAGTCGCCAAAAACAGCGACTACATCTACATAGTCGGATATATATACAAAACAGGCTTCAGCAACGACGTCCTGGTTGTCAAATTCTCAGCAGATGGG
Organism: Candidatus Bathyarchaeota archaeon; assembly: GCA_963780545.1. Lineage (GTDB taxonomy): Archaea > Thermoproteota > Bathyarchaeia > TCS64 > TCS64 > UBA8941. The sequence continues at coordinate 94,434 of CAWACK010000016.1, read as the reverse complement.
ACATCCATTTGGAATGTGACCTGGGGCGGCAGAGAGGCGGAGTCGGCCCGCTCAGTGGCTACAGACGGGAATGACATCTATGTTTCTGGCATAACGTACAGCGAAGGCAACGACTCGCAGGCATTCCTCCTGAAATACTCATCAGTTAACAAGGTAACAAGTCTAAGTGCTTCATGGGCGGCTGCAGCAGCCGCTGCAGTTGGTATCACAGCATTGACAGCGCTCATTATCAGAATATTAGAACATAAGCGCATTCCCCCAAACCAATCGCACGCGCCAAGTTTGTAATATAATTGCATCGGAAATACCGTCCCCTAGAGCTTATACCCGAATCAATTACCATGTAACCTATGGCTTTGACCGATGATGACAAGATAAAACTCCTGCGAACCCTAAACCTGACTGTATTTCTCACCGCGACGGGGCTCGGCACAGTAACCTTCCTTCTCCCCGTATATGCATCTATTTTGGGAGCCAACTACGTCGACCTAGGCCTCATAGGACTTTCACGGAATCTCATCTATATGGTCGCCACATTAACCTTGGGTTACCTGCTCGACAGGTTCGAGAGGGTGAAGATATACCTCGGCTTCATGGTTGTTGGGGCATTAGTAGTCGTTCTCTTCGGTGCTATGAGGCAGGTTGCCCTACTCATCGCTTGGAGCGCACTCGCGGGATTAGTGTCCGCATCGTTCTGGGTGTCAGCCGAAACCATGACTGCAGACATATCTCCCCCCGAACGCCTAAGCCAGTCGATGAGTAATTATAACATCTCGTGGATTCTCGGCTTCATAGTTGGACCATATATTGGTGGACTAATCTCCGACGCTTTCGGCTGGCTGACGCTGTTCGTCTCTTTATCAGCCCTCATAATAATCAGCGTAACCATAGTATATTTCAGAATTAGGCCATCCATCAAGCTAAGGAACAAAACTGGATCTATGGGGTTTAACCTGGCACCTCTAAGGCCCCTAATGCTTGCCTATGCAGTTTTACTTCCTTTCTCAACAATCTTAGGGATATACATGGCCATCGTGCCCGGTTATCTAAAAAATATCGGTCTGGCATCCGCCCTCGTAGGTTTCCTAATAACGATGACCAACGGAGTTAGAGGGATCGGCTTCCTAAACTCTAAGAGATTCGTCACGTTAGGTGTAAAAAAATCCATCATCATTTCCTCTTTGCTGTTGTTCAGTGGAATGTTAATCTTCTCATTTGCAGGATCTGTTGTGGGCTATGCTATCTCACTTGCGATGTACGGCCTTGCCTCAGGCATCATGACTCCCTTAATGATGAACTATATTGCTGCAAACTGTGACAGATCCGCCCTTGGCTCCGCCATGGGAATGCATGAGGGCATCTATGGATTAGGGATGTTGCTTGGTCCAGCTATTGGGGGGGCGATAGCTGAAAACTACAGTCCAGCTATTCTATATCGGCTTCTCGCGGTTCTTGCACTAACTATGCTTCCATTAGCTTGGATGCTAGCGAAAAGTGAGAGAAACGTCGACTCTTCACAATAATTAGACCAATTTAAAATAATCGCGTTAGCGGGAGGATTTAATTAATCTAAATAACTGAAAGGATCCGTGATTTTTCTCATAAATGCAATTCGCCTGTATTCTATAGGCTCCGTATTCATGTGCGCACGCAAATAGAAGGCGTGAAATATGGAGAAAGGAAGCTTCTTTTCTAAAAATTCTTATTTCCTTCCCTCACTTCTCATTAATTTTTTTAAATAATTTTATACTCCCCATGAACTTCGTTGGTAAACTAGGATGTTGTTTCCATCTACCTTTAATTCGTAAGTTTTCAAACCACTCGTGTTGCCCCTAAACATAAAGAGTTTTGGCCCCAAGACGTTTTTCCCACTTGTAACGTCAAACCTTGAGCCGTGAACGGGGCACGTAAGAATTTTACCCTCCAAAGATCCCTTGGAGAGATCTCCACCTCTATGTGAGCAGCGGTTAGCGATAGCATAGAAAACATTATCTAAATTAATGATCAGGATCTCTTCATCCCTAATCTTCACCATCTTCATCTTTCCTGTTGGAATTTCGGAGGTTTCAGCGACTCTCGTGAAGGATGACTCAGGACTACCCATAATAATCAAATAGTTCTAAAAGGATCGATTGGTATAAACCCTATTCAGTGAGCGCGAGAATTATCTTAAGCGCATAAAAAATTTTTCATATCAAACTCAATTAAGTTTGAGTAGCCTCGCGGCGTTTCCGTAAAATATCTTCCTGACCTCATCCTCACCGATGCCTATGGCGCGGACCTCCCGAAGCTGCTCGCGTAGGTAGTCGATGCTGAATCCCCGTGGGAAATAGCTGGAGTCTGTGCCAAAGATTATTCGATCTGGCCCAACGGTCTCAAGGCACTTCAAGAATAGGTCACGGAGAGTAAGCTTGTAAGGCATCCAAGCCATCCACTGGTTGCTCCCTGAGGTATCTATGGATACATTGGGGCACGCCCAGCAGAGCTGAAGGAGCTCTCTGATGTAACAAGCGCCAAAGTGGGGGATGACAAAGTTGAGGGTTGGAAAGCTCGCTGCAACTTCCCAGAGGTTCAAGGGGTCGAGGTTGTGTAGATACCTTGCTGGTCCACCCCCGCCACCAAGGACTCCGAAGTGTATTAGGATAGGGATCTCTAGCTTATCAGCCATCTCCCACACCGGGTAAGCTTCCTTGTCATCAATGGGTCGCGTTAAGCCGGAGGCGATGAGTTTGTAGCCCCTCAGCCCTAAAGTCTTGACGCTCCTCTCTAACTCCATAGCGGCTCCTTCTGAGAAGAGGTCGTGGTGGGCGAAGCCAGTGAATCTTTCTGGGTGCATCTTCACGATCTCGGAGAGGTTATCGTTGCCTCCCCCCATAACGAAGTTGACTCTACTCAGCCCTTTGGAGTCCATGTCATCGATCCATCGTTGTGCCTGCTCCTCATCCGAGTGTATAATAGTCTCGGGGGCGTCAAAGCCCCACTTCTTCCTCCACTCATCTCTATACCTAGCTGAATTCTCCATGATTATCTTCGCCTTAGCCTCACCGTATCTTTGGATTATGGACTGAGTATAGCCAGCCCGCGATTCGAGTCGCTGTACAGGGAAGTGGGCGTGGAAATCAAGGATTTTTAATCCGTATAGTTCCATGGGATCAGCTCGACGAGGGAATTGACGAACGTCTCGATTAAAGAACTTATTGTGATATGGGTTTGTGCAAAATACAGATTGATTTCATTCTTAGCGGATGCCTAATCGCATGGCTCAGAGTCTCTTTCTAGACTCCCACATGTGCAGTGGATGCTTCCACTATTCCGTGGCCTAACAAGGCTGCTACACTCTACTTCAACAACCTCGACCCCAATCGATTCGAGCCACTTCGTGTTTCTCGGGTTCCCCGTCGGGACCATGATCTTCATAGGCTCAAGAACGATGCCGGTATTAGGCCCTATCCTCGCCCCATGCGTGTCAGTGTACACAAGGTCGTCAGGGGGCGTGATGAATCGCCAATTCATCTCATTCTTCATCCATTCAACGAGGTGTGCATCGAACCAGCTTGGGTCGCCGATGCTCGTGTGGCGGTCAATCATCGCGTAGTCGATTGTTCCCTTACTAGTCCCATAGCCGGGACCCAACTTCACATCGACCTCAGGGTCCTGAAGCTTCACTATGTGGGCGAATTGCTCCTGACCGAACTCGTTAGCCCGAGCCACTTTCGACTCGGTAGTGTTCCCGCGGGGGAAATGTACCTCGATGAAGAGGTGCTTCTCGTCAAGCCACCCGCAGCTGCCGCCCTCCATCATTCCATCTCCCATGATCATACCTACAACGGGACATCCTATCTCAGCTAGTGTCTGGTAAGTGGGTATCTCCTCCCCTTTTCGAATCCAGTCATACATTCTGAGAATCACCTGGCCGTAGACGGCTGGGTGGCAGACATCATCGGTGTATATGCTCTTCACGTGGTATGGCGGGTCGAAGATGTCCGGCTTCTTGACGACGACTCGAATTCCCTCGTCCCTATATGCCCTGACAAGGTTCTCGTGGTGCTCAACCAACTCATCTAGGTTCGGTTTGAAGGTCATCCTCCACGCCGCTAGACTGCTCTCATGGGGAGGCCAGGGGGTCTTCTGCCCTACCGTGAGGAACTCCTTGCCCGGCCTGTGAACGAGAACCGTCCGCAGTTTGCCTATGGTTGTGTTCGCTTTCCAACTGCTGCCCCAGTAGCTAGGCATCTCCTCCTCAAAGTCGCTCAGAATCTGGGGGTGAAGCCTGTTGTAAATCTCCGTAAGCTCCTTGATGTTCTCTTTGCTGTTACTCTGTGACATGAAGAAGCGGAGACCCTTGATGGTAAAACGCTTTCGTGAAGGATGATACTTAAGAAAATGACTTCCGGCTTGTCGCGGCTAGAAGAGATAAGCTGAGACAGGGTTAACTCAGCCACTTGTGCCCAAGAAGTGCAATCATCGATACTGCTCGTAATACGGGTCAATCCAGTAATGCCCCTGAAACAGCGACTTACCTCCCTCAACCAGAGGCTTCCCCTTTGAGTAGACGTTCTCAACCCTTAGTTTCTCGGGTGAGTCAGCGATGACGATGTCAGCGTCGTACCCAACCTCGATCCGTCCCTTTCTGTCACCAATCCCGAGTACATTGGCGGGGTTAGTTGTGACCATCTTTAACGCCTCCTCAAACGGGGCGACCTTATTCTTCACGATATCTCTGATTTCTCTCCTGTTGAAGTCGACTAGGGCAACATATAGCCCGATCTGATTACCCTTCCCATCCCTGATCTTCATGGGGCAGTTAGCGTCGCTGCTTATTGTTATTCCCTCAATCGGGCATCCGGAATCAAGCATCCTCTTCACCGCATACTCCGTCTTGATCCCCGTTAGTGTTCCCTCCTCCCTTCTCATTTGGGTCGTGAGGTCAACCACTCCACCCATCTTCACATATTCTATACCCTGCTCGACGACGTCTGGCTGTATTCTGTTGACGTGGGTTGGAACTACCCGCCTCGGATCGAGACCCGTATTCTCCATGAGCTCAAACAACATATCCATCCTGCCAGGTCTCCTACCCACGTGCACATGAGTCACAGCCACTTTCCGAACCGTCTCGGCACCGATGTTAACCTCGCTTACTAGCTCGGCTAAATCCCTCCAAGTGTGATGACTTGTGGTAGCATCTGATATGGCAGTCTTCAACCCCCTCACCTTTTCGAGGAGGATGATGTCTCTCCTCACGCTGCCTGTGATTGTCGGCGGAGGGATGTGGAAGCACCCTGTGTAGATGTAAGTAGTCAGCCCCATCAATTCGAGCTCAATCGCTTTCCAGTAGAGCCCCTCAAGGTTACGGACCCCCATGTCTTCACCTAGCGTACCGACTGCTGTGGTGACTCCACTCTCCACGATGTCCTGCCATAAGACGTCGTAGGTGTGACCCACGGGACCTTGGCCGTCGTTCGCGCCTGTGAAGTGGATATGTCCGTCAACGAAGCCGGGGTAGACTACCTTACCAGTGGCATCAACAACCTCGCACGGGTACTTTCCAGGCTGTTCAAGGTTAGGGCCAATAGCCGCAACCCTTTCGTTCGCAATTAATATGTCTACTTTTCCGAGTCTCTGGGGGGCAAATACTTCCCCACCAACTATGAGTTTAAACACGATAGAATGTCAACTCACGAGGATATAATGCCTATTTCCAACTCCGATTCATCGATAAAAAAAATCGATTCTAAAACGAGGGTTAGGTTCTTCGGTGATCGTACGGGCTATCCGGAGTCTTGATCGGTGTCACAGCTAAGATGCCGTCATTAACACAGTACACTCTGAGCCCTGCGTAGGAAACGTTGTTATCTTCGAGCAGCTTCTGCGCCTTCTCCTCGCTTCCGGGAGGCACGTAGAGAAAGAACTTCTTCGTTTTCTCACCGAAACCCGCCTTCTCCGAGAATAGGGTCCACTTCTTCACAGAGACGGGCTTCACTTCCTTAGCCAACGCTACGTCGGCTATCTCCTGAATTCTGCCATCTCTTTTTGCGATCACTATGCTGGGGTAGACGACAGCATCCTCTGTGTCAATTCCCCTCCGCTTCACTTCGTCGTTAACGATAGTGACGTATCCTTCCCCCCAGTCCTCTTGATCAACAAACGGAAACCTCGTCGCTGCAATTATTCTTACGATGCGGTTCCTTTGGGTCTCATCATCGATCATAGATCAATAACATCGGGAATATGAGTATACATTCGACTTTTTGATGTTAACGCATCGTGCACGCAACCTGTTTTGTTAGCGTGTTAACCATTTTTTTTCGCGGATTGTCCAAAGTGCTGGGAATATTAGCCAGACGAGGAAGAGGGACAGGAAGATGTTCATCAGCATGTTATACTTCCAGTCCTTTGTCCAGCTTTCTCTTGCCTTAAAGTCAAGGCCAGCGGCTAACCCGATCATAACCTGCCCGACAAGGTACGTTGAGGGTAGTAAAGTGTCGTGGAGTCTCAGGGGGGCATTCAAGTATACTGTGATGAGGATCAACGGCGAAGTGAAAGCCGCCATGAATTCGAGGTAGAAGATGAGAGCCATCAATGGGTTCTTTTTCCACATGAAGGCGCTCACGAAGAAGTTGGATCTTAGGTAACCTTTTTTCCATCTGATCTGCTGTTTTAAGTATTTTTTAAGCGTCTCGGGTGCATCAGTGTAGACGATCGCAGTGGGCACGTAGATCGTCTCCCATGTGAATAGGGTTTGGGCTGTCAAACCCCTATCGTCGGCGTCATCATACTGTGACATTGACTCCATTAGTTTCAGTGGCAGGCTGGTCAAATCTTTCTTGACCCAGGGTTCAGCTACGGTGTATGTTGTGAGTGCTCTATCGTCACTATACTGGACACCTGATGCGGCCCAGTAGGGAATGTAGTCCTCTATGGATTCTCTTCTATATCCGGCGAGGCACCCTGAGCAGCATAGAACTGCTCTAAAGGTGCTCTCACATTTTTTATGTATATTGAATGAGTAGTCGTACCAAGCTGACTGGAGTCTCGTCAAGAGGTTCTTGTGTGCATTCCAGACTCGTCCATTTCCGACTACACCACCTGCCTTTGGGTTTTCTTCGAACGCCATTATTAGTCTCTCTATGGCGTTCTTCTCAACAACGCTGTCAGAGTCAATTAATATAATGTACTTACCCTTTGATTTGTAGAAGCCTTGAGCTACTGCGGTTCTTTTACCTCCGTTAGGTTTCCTTATTACTATTAATTCCGGGTATTTGCTTCTTAGAGCTTCGAGTATCTCGCCGGTTCCATCCCTGCTGCCATCGTCTACGGCTATGACTTCGAGGTTTTTGTAGGTGGAGTTGTATATTGCATCAACAACCGTCTCGATCAGTTCTTTCTGGTTGTAAATGGGGATGATAACTGAGGCTAGATCTCCCTTCGTCGAGCCTCTAAGATTTGTCTTGAATACGAACCACGCCACTATGAATACGATGAGGGTGTGCAGCGGCATTATTGTTGAATATACGACCATAGGGTCGCCATAGCTTAGACCCGTAGTAAGTGTAAGGTAAACGATGATTCCCAGGCAGATGATAGTCGTTATCCTCACCAGCCATCCCCAGGCTGGGTACTCCCTCGGCTCCTCCTCACCATGTATATGCTCCAACCAGTCTACTGTGATTGTTTCAGGGGAGTCTGGGTCGACGACTGGCTGGTTCGCAGTCATTGCCTAAGCCCCACGATTGACGAGTTGAATTCCGGTTATATCCGAGGCGTTGAGAAATTGGTAGCCTTCTGCCTTGAGGGATTCGAGTGTCTCAATCACCTTCTTTGGAGATGTTGTGGAGTAAAAACGAACAATCGTCGGTGTGTCATTAAGTTGAGGTACAAGTGCGTGTGTGTCTAGGGTAGATCCGTCGACTGTTCTCAGGGGCATCGTTATGAATGTTCCATTATGGATCTTGTTGTAGTGGTCGTCGTAGCTGAAGTCAGCGACTATGCCAGTTCTTCTGAGTTGTGAGAAGATGTCGCTGTTAACGGCGCCGTATGGAGCTGAAAACAGCTTCGAGTCGAAGTGCCCTGCGGCGTCTATTGATATTTTTCCGTTTCTGATCTCTATCAGCTGGGCTGTATAGTCGGTTATGTCAAGTAGGGGTTTGTAGCTTTGAGTCATGCTTCCGATGTCGACGGTTTCGCCAAATTCTGTGACTAGCTTGGTGTTATTATCAACAACTTCGCCGGTGAAGAAGACCGTGGCTTTTGTGTTTGTGGCTTTGAGATATGACGCAATTTCACCGCACCAAGCCGTAGCGTTGGCCTCAGTAGGCACGTATAGGAAAATCGCTATTTTTGGTTGAACCCCCCTGTTCTGGGTTCGAAGCAACATTGGGGAGATCATTGCTACTCCGGCCACTATTACGATTGTAGTAGCGATGGCCCCGGCGTGACTGAGCTTCATCGGGCCAACTCGGACTCCTTCTTAAATGCATTGGTTTCTGAGGGTTCTTCATCTGTTGGGACTTTGGCTTCATGGGACTGCTTCAGCGTCAGGGGTGGCCGGTTTTGAGTTAGGAACTTCCTGTAGTCGATGTCGATCTTCTTTGCTGTATTGACTAAGCTCTCCTCTATGATGTCCTTTGTCTGGTTGAGATACATTTGGCTGTCCTTCGGTAGGCAATGGCCTCCAATCCCACGTCTCGCCTCGAGGATCTCGGCGTTCCACTTCGTGTTAACCGCGTTTCTTAGCTCCTCGAAGTTGAGACCATAGCCATCGCAGAACATGCAGAGTTCTTCAGCAAAGGATATTCTGAGGAATCTTTCGGTATTTTCGATGAGTTTACAGAGCTCAGCATATTCGATGTTGGGAACGGAGTAGATTGGGATCTTGAGTAGGTCCGCGTAGAACTCTTTTGCTTTCTCTGTGCAGCATTGTTCGCATCCTCCTAGTACTCTGAGTTGCCTTACGCCGTGGGTATCCTTCTCCTTGGCGAAGTATCTATGTGGGATGTGGGCTACGTGCTGTCTATGATGGACGATCTCCTTCACAATTTGAGAAGCCCCTTGGGTCACTGTGCTCTCGATGGCGATTAGGGCACCTGTCTTACCTTCTTTGGAGATTCTCTTGGCGATTTCATAGAGTCCATCCATCTGTGGTTGGAACATGTCCTTTGGGTTGTGGGTGGATATGCAGACTATGTAGTATTCGTATTCCCCGAAGTTTTTGGCTTCTCTATGTATAATCCCCTCTCTGAGTGCCCTCTGCACTGCTTCTTGGCTGATGTCGAATCCGTCGGCTAAAATGCCGAGTTTTGATAGGTACTGTGCGTCGCTGTATCCTATTTCTCCCAGCCCTATGATCAAGATCTCTTTTTCATTATCCATTGTTTTACACTCCTCAGCTACAACGCCTTTTTTGGGTTGGATGGCTCAGGTAATCTTTTGACTTCATGCTGCATCGGGCGAACCCCTTTTCAATAGTCGGGTTTTGCCCATTTCCTCTCCATAAATAAAAGTCATAAAATTTGTAACTACTGTAATATGTTGAAAACTTAATCAGTAAACGATGATCTATAGTTCCGAGTAGTTCGTTATTTTTATTTTTTTCTTCATTTAAAATAGCTAAATTGATATGCATATTAATTAATGGATTTGTAATTATATAATTGGTTTTGGTATTACCAATATGTATTAATGAGAGATATTGATAATATATATTATTTTCATTTCAATTAATCTTGGTATTATGAAATAGATAAATTTCACTCTATCCATAGATGGTTTTCTGCATCTCCTCAAAGTTCATGAGGGTGTAATTTTGAGTGAGTGATGCTACGAAATTCTCATATTTTAGCACAGCTTCTGGATTAAGGCTTCCGTCGCTGTTGAGGAACTCTTGTGGGTGTAAGACGACAACAGCAAATCCGTAAGATTGGATGCTCGCGTTTACTTCCTTCATCAGTTCGTCGGGTTCTTTTACGGTCCATGTATTGTTGTCGAGGGTTGAGAGTTCTACTGTGGAAGGTATTGATAGGATCCCGTTTGATAGAGTCCCGGGTTTCTGTAAATCGATGTTACTTGAAATAACTGTATATCCGGTTGCCTTCATCGCATCCAAGGTTTCGTTATTGTAGTAATACATCGGCGGGACGAGTACGGTGACATCTACGTTCAGCAATCTTTGGAGGGTCAGCGAGGATTTGGTCATCAATTGGACCTGGGCATTCAACCCGAGTAGTGTTAGGTTCTCGTGTTGCCAGCCATGTGCCGAAATCTCCGCTCCCGCGCGGACGCTCGCCCTGAGAAGCGACACCAGTTGGTCGTCGTAGCCGATGAACGCGGGTATTACCGCGAGATCGACGGGTATTCTGTGCGCTGCATGGTACTCCAACAGGAATTTTTGCCCCTCCTTAAAGGCGAAGTCTTGGATGTCATCTATTCTCAAAACAACAATCGGTCTTCTTTGCGTTGTAGCAGTTGAATTTAGGGTGTCAAAATTTAGAGAAGTTGTTGTTCGATTCAGGCCTCCGATCATCGAAAGGCTCAGCACTGTTATTATGATTAGTAGTGGAATGGTCCATTTAGTCCTCTGGTTGGGTTTCAAGAATCCTCTGTTATCTGTGAAAACACTTTGAAAATAACATTTATGGATTATTTTTGAATGTAGTCTCCTTCAAGTTCATTGCAATCACGTATTCAGGTTTTAAAGCAGTGATGAAGTGGGCTCATTCTAAAAAATCCAAAGTGAGCTACCCAGCCCTAAAGGGCCGGGCATCCTGATTCATCGACTCAACTTGCCACCCGGATGATCCGGGTAGTAGAGGCTGAGTCTCCACAGGCTTAGATTCCTGTTGCTCCAACGGTATCCCCTTACGGAGAATAACCCTAGCCGCATTCACATCCCTATCCAACACAAGCCCACACTCAGGGCAGACGTATCTGCACCTGCGCCGAAGTGGGCTGTAGTCGGTACTTATAGGAGAGATTCATCGACCTTTCTGCGCCTCGACGGCTTACTTCACCGAATCCTCTGAGAGGTGATCAAAGGACTCAACGTTGAATCTTCATATAAAATAGCCAGTTTTACCACTTTTAACTATCCCCATTCATCCCATGACTAAAGTCATGGGCTTTCTGGGGAACCGATAGTAAGCATCAAATATAGGCCAAAAAAGCGTACTTTACATGTAGCTAGAGCAAATATCGCATAATTATAGAGTTTATACCAGATTAAGATAATTTATCACAAGGATATGGATTACAAATATGGATTAATCTTCCCGTTTCTTTATATCTAGAGAAATAATAGGTTCTTCGAACCAAAAATGGATCCGAAAACGCCACAACGCAGCAACCGATTCAGACTAAGAAACATGCTGTCGTTGAAAATACTGCTGCCTATACTAGCGATCTCACTCATATCAATTGGAGGATACGCAGCTTCGGTTAACGTGACGCAGACTACGTATCAGACACAGAGCGGCGTCTATTACAACGTTGTGGGTGGCTTCACGGCTGCGAGCAATGGCTTCAACGTCGTGCAGAGCAGCGGAGCAGCGTCAACACAACCATTCACCTGGGCGAATGGAGGCACATGTCAGACGGCTCTAACAGCCGGCCACTGGCAGTACTCAGTTACGTTGACGATAACTGCTGCGGCTTCACCTAGTACAACTTACACGTACACGGTCACCTGGAACCAGGGCTCAGGTTATTCAACGCTCGGCTCAATGACCTTCACAACCCCGGCCACGATCATTGTTGGGCAGACGGTGACGTTCCTGATTGACACGAGTGGGACCTCGTTTACCGCTCCAGTCGGAATAAACATCACCGTAGCGTAACGATGGAGGAAAAGGAGTGGCTAGAGCCACCCCTATCGTCTCATCCCTAGGGGAAATAGGTGAATGAAGCTTGAAGGGGATGATCCCGGCCGTATTCGTATCATTAGACGCCTTCATATTAGCTTCATCCCATGCCGCTGAACCGGCAGACGGATTCATTCAGGACATGTTAGATTCCTCTGCTTCCAAGCATCTTACCGCGCGCTATCCTAGGAGATGATATAGATGTGGGGCAAAGCCGAAAAGGGGATCATCTTCTTAATAGCACTGATTTTGGTTACGGTTTTTCTAGTTTTCCCAGGAGCCATGGGTACGAAGACCTTCCCAATAGCTATTATCGAGGGAAACAGCATGTACCCGAACCTCCAGAATGGAGACCTTGTCATTTTCCGCTCCGTATCGCCGCAGAGCGTTACAAACGGGTCGATTATTGTGTTTGTTCAGGGTCAGACGGGAATATCGATGCTCGACTCGTTGATTCGCCCCATTGTCGTTCATCGAGTAAAGGATATAATCGTACAGTATGATGGAGTAATCAATTTCAGGACTAAGGGAGATAACAACCAAGACGCCGACCCTGAGCTCGTTCGAGATTCGCAGGTCCTCGGAACCCCGATACAAATCGTTCCAAAAGTTGGGTTGCTGTTGCTCTTTCTCCGCTCCTCCGAGGGGATGATTGCGGTTGTTGGCTTCATCACTCTCCTCTACTTGGGGAATTATGAGTCAAAGATCAAAGATGACATGAGAAAGGGCGATTTCGTAGGCAAAATGGCTCAGATGGCCTTGAATAAGGAGATCTCAAACGAGTTATTCGGGAAGCTAGAGGTCGCGGTACAGTATTCCGATGATGTTGATTTGGATGAACTGAAGGACGACTCTGTAAAGAGCCTGGTTCAATGGATACGTGGGGGAGGGCTAGAGGAGAAATGGAGAATTGGGGGCGTTGAGTGCCCGATATGCCACTCGACGGCAATAAGGATAGAATCAGACGATGGTTTCTCCCACGTAATCTGCGACGGATGCGAAGATAAACCTGAAGAAGCTGAAAGCGATTCCGAGGACAATTTAGAACGGTCCTCCACGTTGACAAAGATAAATGCTGAGAAGTTCAAGGGTGACTTCGAGGGCGAAAAAAAGATTCCTCTGGCATAAATAATAAAAATATTTTGAAATAAATAACTCCTAAATGTTAGGCCACATCTGACGATGTTTTAGATGTGAGTCTCATTGATGAGCGATATGAAGGAAAAAATTTGCATCGTGACGGGAGCAAACTCAGGCATAGGTAAAGCGACGGCGCTGGGTCTTTCGAGGATGGGCTTCAGAGTGGTCATGGTCTGCCGCAACGCAGAACGAGGAGAGAATGCAAGAGCAGAGATAATTGAGAAGAGTGGCAACAAATCCGTTGACCTGCTGATCTGCGATGTTTCATCAATGAGTTCGGTTCGAAAGTTCGCAGCCGAATATACTGAGAAATACTCGAGACTCGATGTTCTGATAAATAACGCGGGCGCAGTCTTCAATACAAGAAGCATAACGGAGGAGGGCTTCGAGAGAACACTCGCGTTGGATTTCCTCGGGCCAGTGCTAATGTCACATGAGCTGATGCCAATACTCAGAAAGAGCGCTCCGTCAAGGATCATCAACATTAGCTCAGGGCTGCATAAAAACGGGGTCGTAGATCTTGGGAATCTGCAAAGCGAGGGTAAATACAACGGCATGAAGGTTTACTCGAATACCAAACTCATGTTGATGATGTTCACATATGAGCAGGCCAAACGGCTGCAGGGATCAGGGGTCACGGCTAACATCGTATTGCCTGGCTTCGTAGCCACAAACCTGGGGAACAACAGCGAGAGTCTGATGTCGAATATATTATTCAAGATGGTCCGCCCGATGCAGATAAGTCCAGAGAAAGGTGCGGAGACCGTGATCTACCTCGCATCTTCCGATGAGCTGCGAGACGTAAATGGGAAATGCTTTGAGAAGACGAAACAGACCCAGACCGCGCCACAGTCTTACGACCAGAGTATGCAGCTAAAAATCTGGGAGAAAGCCAACGTACTCCTGGGAATAACCGCCTGGTGAGAATCGGGTTCCTAAACTCCACTAAAAATTGGGCTTATAGGCAATACTTCTATTTTCTAGTTTAATATCGTTACTGTGAACTACCACCCAACAAGTTGGGTGGCTTCCTGCTTCATGGGGGCGACTTGCATCTCTGTATGCAGAGGTGTGGTGGCCGCCTCATCGACGGGCTTGGATTTCTGCTGTTCCAATAGTATCGCGCGCGCTGGGAGGAGGTCACGTTTTCTGATAGAGAAGAGGCGGGGCTGATGAGATCAGATTGTGCGCGCGTCCGGTTATTGTATTTCTTATAATTGAGCTCGTTATGTGCGCGCGCGGTGTTATCGTTTTATTTTGTTGGTTAGAAAACTATGGTATTGTTTCACAACTTCTCTAGGGAAGGGATTGACGGCGGTGATCTCCTTGACTTTGGAGAGTTCCTCGTCGAGGGTATAGATTATCGTTGATCCCATGCTTCTTGTTAGCGAAATAAGGTATCCGTCCCAAGACTCGACGTTGTAAGCGGAGGCGTAGTCGAGGGCATCCAGTGCAGTCTTGGAGGAGATGTAGGGATAGAGTGAGGGAGACTCCGTTCGGAGGATGCCTTCGAGGACCCTTTTCGCGGCTATTTTTGGCACCCCGAGGTATCTTGTCGTGATGTGGTATGCCCCGAGGATTGCTGATATGGGTATGGCGGCGGGCTTCTCCTGCTTTAGTACCTTTGAGAGGAAGTCTACGCTGTTTTCTTTGAGCGGGTTCTCGAAGCACGCCGGGACGAGGATGCTTACGTCGAGGACTCCTTCAGGAGAGGCCGAGTTTTCTCCGGGCGTATTCACGGCTCATCCATCTCCAACTATCTTCGGTTTCTTCGGTGCAGGCTTCGGCTTTTGTGTCTCTGGCGAGTTTGGTCCACTGGTTTACCTGTTCCTTTACGTCTTTTGATGCGGGTTCGAGTATGAGTCTTGGGCCATCAAGCCTGATGGATACGTTGCCTCCGTCCTTGATTCCCAGGGCTTCACGCAGGTGTGAGGGCACGACCATCCTTCCCTGCCGGTCGATAGTTATAGACTCATCCATATTTATCACCATATGGTGGTTGATGTGCCATATTTATCCGTTTAGGATGCACCCCTGAGAAACCCGCTCGCATGCGACATAAATTCATTTTTCGGTGGTTTTCCCATCAAAGTGCTCCTCTGACGCTAAGGCCTCCGCCTTGGTGTGGCGTATCACCTTATCTTGGTGCTCGGGTGGCGAGTAGATTGTGTAAAGCCTGAGATCAGTACTCTTTGATGTGTTGACCACGTTGTGTCTAGCACCCGCCGGCACAATAACTCCGTCTCCGTCCTTAATCTTGTACTCGGTTGCATCGATGACGACTTTTCCTTCGCCTTGCTCAAACCTGAAGAATTGGTCCACATCTTCATGTGTCTCAGCCCCTATCTCTTCACCGGGCCTCAGACTCATTAACACCAGCTGGCTGTGTTTGCCAGTATATAGCACGCGCCGGAAGTCGGTGTTCTTTCTTGTTTCGCCCTCGAGATTAGTCGAATATCCCTTCATCTAAAACACCTCAAACAGCTACTCCTCGCTGGGGTTTTTACATTTTTCTAAAAAACTCAACTATAGACTTCGGTAAAAGTCTTTAGCGAATCCTCCTAAAAAGCCAGAATCGGAGTCAGGCGGGCTAATTCACTGTGAAGCTGCCTGATGCCGACGTTGATTGATACCCTGTCTTGGAGGCAGTCACAGTCAAATTATAAGTTCCACTCTGGGCTGAGGAGCTGAGCTTATACGTTACAACAGCTTTTCCACTGGAGTTACTTGTAGCAGAGTATGTCGTTTCCGATCTCCTTGGGTTTGTGACCTTGACTCTCACAGATACACCGCTGACCGGATTAACACCGTTTGCACGCGCGATACCGAGCTACCAGTCTTCGTTAGTGTGGTTCCACCGACTGCCACCACATTAGGTGAGGTAGACGGCCAGATGACTCCAGATCCACTGTCGCCTGAGGGAGGCGAAAAAGCTGATTCCATATTGGCTTGTAAAGTAGCTATCGTAAAGGCTTTCAGTTGAGAACTCTTCTCCACCCCTGCTCAGAGATACGGCTCTGACGTCCGATTGAGAACGGCGCGCGCGCCAAGAACAATCCATCTTAATTGTGATTACGAATTCAAAAATATGTCCATGCAGATATGAGATAATATATGAGAAAACGACATCTCTGCGTCAGCGCGTTAGGTGACTGAATTGGTGTTATCACCGATACACTTCGCTCCATCCATTGCAGCAGCCATACTAACCATACTTCTAGCTTTCACCAAACATGACAGAAGTCACAAGCCATTGGCTTACGGTATGGCGTTCTTTGCAGTGATTGGGTTCGTAGGATTCATACTCGGTGACTGGACACAGCTCCTGGGCCTTAGCTTTCACTCAGTGCATGCTTGGGTTGGTTTGCTAACTCTCACTACCGCCGTAGCCACATTTCTCCTAAAAAGCAGATATCCATCGCTTCACTGTCTACTTGGAAGGTCTGCTGGGATTCTTGCGTTGATCTCCCTAGCGATGGGGTTACTGATATTGTTTGGCTTAACTCCTGTCATCGGCACATCCGCAAGCACGGTACCCCTACAGTATCAGGCTTCAAATAAGCTACCGGAGGTCGAGGCAAAGGAGTTCATGAATACGACGCTCGCGCCCATCTCGAGTCAGGGGAATAACGCGATAATTGGAACCCAGTTCATAGACCGGGGTGCCTACAATCTGGAGGTCACTGGTATGGTAAATAAAACGCTCACTTAACTTATAGCGACCTGCTTAAGCTCCCGGCTTACTCGGAGGTTGCCTATATGCCCTGTGTGGATGGGTGGGGATTCTACGCGAAGTGGACCGGCTTTCGAGTCACTGACCTATTAGACGAAGCCGGGGTCACCCAGGAAGGCAGCTATGTGGTCTTCTACTGCAATGATGGGTACTCAACGGGCCTCCCCCTCACCTACCTTCGGGACAACCACATCCTGTTAGCCTATGGTCTGAATGATGTGACGCTTCCCCCAGATAGAGGGTTTCCGCTTCAATTAGTAGCTGAGAGTAAATATGGCTACAAGTGGGCGAAGTGGATCGTCAGAATCGATGTGGTCAGCGAGGAGGTTAAGGGGTACTGGGAGTCCCGCGGCTATACGGACTCGGCAGATGTCGGGACCTTCCCGTATGGACCATGACAACGACATGAGCGAGACTGAAGGTCTTGGTTTAGTGCATAAGTTGTGGAATTTCTGATTATCTAGATAATGCGTGTGATGCCGAGTTCGGTTAGAATTTGTTTGAACTCGTTCCGATAAGATGAAACATATTGCCAAGTTGGAAATCTCAGGCACCGGTACTCGACGTCCGCTCCAGATTTATTCCTAGCGGATCTTACAAGAGGGTCAATTCGTTTCAGAACGGAGACTAAATACTCGGGGCTAGCGTCATGGATATTATCTATTAAGCCTGCGACGGCGATCTTTTTCTCGAAGCTATTCGCGTTTTTCACGGTTTTTTGCCTACTGCCGAAGAGGTCAACCAGGTAGAAACCTTCCCTCCGAAAAATATCCAAGAATTCGATTCTCCCTAGTTTATCTCCGAAGACCAGTCGCGTGTTTCTTGGCAGCTGTGTCTCGGTTGTATTGACATCGTAGAAGAAGCCCTTATTTGGAGGGGGAGACTCCCCGACGAGCAGGATGCGAATTCTAGCGGGTTTAAACCTCTGTCGAATCTCCTCAAAATCCATAATGGTCATTCATTGCGGTGAATCTTTAAAGGTATTATCTTTTGTTAGGGCTACCTCCATGCGTGACTATAACGCAGATTTGTCTGGAACCCGATACATCGATTCATGGCATCAACAACTAATCGCGAGAAGATGCGAACACGCGCGCGGCCCGGATCCTTGCCGTTTTTGAGTCTCTGTCCTTCCTGCCACTGGACGTCGAGTCGTCTAAGACCGGTGGCCGAATCTATGGGGAGAGAACACGCATGGTTCAGCGATTGACCCTGAGCGCGCGCGTGTTGACCAGGAACCTGAGGCACTTTCAGGGCGTCGAGGGAGTAAATGTAGAGCCATATTAATGTAACCACCTAGAGTACGCCGGTCTTTTGCAGGTTTTCTCACGGGCTTTGTGCCCAGTGGGGCTTATGGTTTTCGCGCGTTGTGCACTCGTACCAACAATGGGGCCCTGGCGCACGTGTTCCATTTAGAGCAGTTTGTTGATAATTCGTCTCATCTATGTCGTTGTTAATATATGGATCCCATGAAGGTGGATTTTTCGAACGCGTTTGGCTCAACAAGGGCAAGATGTCTGTTTAGTTGGAAGAAGAACCATCTCTGGCTCACAATGGTTCAGTGATGGATCGCCGTTGGTTCATAGCCGGTTCACTGGGAGCATTCAGAGGGTACCTAGGATCACCTCCAGCTCACCTTGGGGAGCAAAAGGAGAGCACACTTGGATCGTTTGCCTCTACAAAACCATCATAAACTCGACTAGACGCAGGCGTAGAACGTTTACTGCTATAGATAAACGTTACCACGAGATGCACGCGGAGGTGCACCAAGGCGAGCTGAATTATGATGTGAGTCGATCCAGCGCCAACTGCTTTGACTCCGATCGTGATCTGAATGAACCTTATGCGGTTCTGTGTAACCCGTGTTCGGGCCAATGGGCTGTGGAGGCGATCCAGTTTGGGTTCTGACGAGGTGAGTGGCTGGCTTGGTGAACTGCAACGGTTTTCCAAGATCCAAAATCGATCCGAGGAGGAGAGGGGGCGCGTTGAGGAGCTCTGCCGACTGCTCCGTGGGGCGCGCGCTGCCCTGTCCCTAAATAGAGTCCACCCGCAGATTCTCATCCAATAAGACACAACCAAAGACCCCAGCAAACAGAAACAGACCACCCAACACGAAACACACTAGCAGACAAACAACAAATCTACACCCAGGAAGAACCCTAAACCTAGTACCCACTAGCAACCCCACGCCGCCAAGCCCCAAGACCCACCCTCAGGTGTTGAAAAACGTCGGCGACAACGCCTTATCCGGCCTACCCACGTTCTCAGCCGCCTCCCGACCCAGCACATGACACAGCAAGCTCAGCAACGCGTACACCGACACGTTCACCAGACCCCTCACGTTGTTCACCCTGAACCCATACTGGTCCTTCAGGAAGCTGAAAACCGACTCCACCAACGGCCGCTTATGGTACTCCACCCCAGCCCAGCGGGACCATGTGTCCTGAACCTCCGGTCAACCCGAAGCACATCCCCACCAGCCGACTGATTAGACGTGTAAGGTATCACCGAGTCCTCAACGAGACCCCTAACCTTCCCGCTGCTGTACTGACTGTCCGCCACAAGGCTCCTCAGCCTAGCACCAGCCTTACCGAGGACCATCCTGGTCCTCTCTACGAGGGGCTGCGCATGCTTCTTCTCGTTGTCATTAGCGGGAGCCAGCAGGGTGGCGAGAGGGAGCACGCTGCGGTGGTCCACGGCGACGTGGAGCTTGTATCCGAGGCCGTAGAAGCGTCCGTTCCTGCCGACCATGGCGTCGGCGTCGGAGAAGCCTCGTTCTGCCGTTGTCGGGGTGTCTGATGCTTCTGGCCTTGATGAAGCTGGCGTCCAGGACCACGTCCACCTCGCTGACCACTTCTCCTCCGAGGAGCCAGACGACCTTCTCCTCTATTATGAGTTGAAGCTTCTCGGCTCCGACTCTGTCGGTGAAGCGGCTGATGACTGATCTGGTGTAGCCTCTTTGTCTGGGGCGGATGAGGCAGAGCCTTCGGAGGCGAAGGTCTACGTCGAGGATCCTTGTGAGTTCCCTTAGGCTGCGTATGCCTTTCAGTCGCATGATGAGGAGGGCTCTTAGGATGCCGAGTGGGTTTCTGGGTGGTCTTCCGGGTCCGGTTGTGTGGTAGCAGCCTAGGAGTTGCTGCTGAGCAATGCTTAAGTCGACGTTTTTGAAGAGTGTTTCAAGGGTCTCGTGTTCGTCTTGTCCTAATGGGCGGACCTCCTACGGTTGGCGCCATAGGTGACGAGGCCCTTATTGTCGAGATAAGTTTAATCTGAATTTCGGGACAAGGCAGCGCGCGACGCCGAGGGTGTGCTGAAGGCGTTAGCAGCTACCGAA
The DNA here is from genome assembly GCA_963780545.1 of Candidatus Bathyarchaeota archaeon. Lineage (GTDB taxonomy): Archaea > Thermoproteota > Bathyarchaeia > TCS64 > TCS64 > UBA8941. The sequence continues at coordinate 74,372 of CAWACK010000016.1, read as the reverse complement.
GACCTTAGATTGATAATGGCTCTTGTGATGGCTCAGAAGAAGGAGAGCGATGATTACAGCAAGAAGATAGTATCGCAGAAGGTTGAGCTTGGTAACCTCGTCAACGAGACGGTGTCCTTTAGGGGCACCATGGATGTTGCAAAGATCCTGATGGGACATGGCTTTGACCTGAATGCCTGCAACGAGCTGCTGAAGGCAGCTGAGAAGTTCGGCTCAGCCCCAGGCACCATAGGGGCGGTGAACGGGTACAATAACGTACATGAAATAAACGTTGAGGTCGAGGCGAAGAAGGCGGAGTTTGGCTCATGGGACGCTGGTGTGAAGAACCTTCAAGCAAAAAACACGTCACTTCTTAACCAAAACGCCGAGGCCAACCAGCTTCTGGGCCAAATAGATGAAAAGTATAGGCACAGCAAGTACCTCCAAGACATAGCCGGCATAGTGACTGACCCTCAGGGCGCCAGGATCCCAGGGCCCGCCCTGACCCGAATAGGAGTATCCTTCCTGACCGGGTTCATGATGTGCGCCGAATCGTCGCTTGATCAAAAAATGAAGCTCATTTCAGCTGCGAGGAGCAACATCGATTACACGGTCGCCAACTTGAACAGCTACCTCAGGGGAACATAGATGATCGACGCCGCCGGCCTAATCCAGGATCTTAAGGCGCTGCTCGATGACTGCGACGTCGTCGAGGGGTTGGACAAGGCTGTGGAGTATAGGTCGAACACCAGCACAAGAGAGGCAACCGTAGAAGCCTTAGATAAGATTGTTCAGAGTGTTGATGAAGCCTACAGGAGGAGGGCCATTATCCCCTTCCTGACGGACGCATATCTCGTACATTCACAAACCAACGCCACTGGCGGATCCAACATAAGCCTCGAGCCCGACACAAACATACGAACCTACCTCGACCCAAAGGGAGACAGCTGGGTGAATAAGATTGATGGCGTAGGCAGCCGATACACGTACTACGGCGAGTTCGGGTTGCGGGTTGCCCGACTACGCGAAGAGGTACTCAAGGGCAGCCTGGATGGATAATGGTGCTTAACGCAACCCTAATTCTACACGGGATCTCCGGCTTAAGGGGAGAGCTGCTGTCAGCTATAGGCTGGGATCCGCGTAAAGGCGAGACGTACACCAGGTTCGCCAACGACCCGTATCTTAAAACGCTGAGGGAACTAGACGCCGCCTATGAGGATTTGGATAAGACCAGAGAAGAGTCCAGCAAAGCATTCCAAAACCTCATCAAAACCCTCCTCCCGAACGCTAACAAGCCTTCCAACGCCCCCATAACTAACATTCACAAGGTAATCCCGGTTACATCTTGCCTAGACGACGCGAGTTTAGAAAATATGCTGGAAGCAAAGCCTCTCACAGAGGCAGAAAGAGGAAAGGTGCTTGTGCCATTAAAAAAAGCCAAGATAATCGGCTATAGAGTTAAAGAGGAAAATCAGAAGGATAAGAATTCAACCATTTCAAACCAAAACCACACCTCAGAAATACCGATGGTCATGCCTGTCTTTCACACACGCACAAGCGGCGTCCCAGAAATACCCCGGGGCACGCCAATACACGACGCACGCTTAGACAACTTAGAGGTGGAAATGGGCATCCCAAAAGACAAAAGAGTTGGGATAACCACATTCACATTAAATGACGAAATAACCTCTTACATGGAGGTGACAAAAGAAACATGGGGAGTACTAGTAATCGACGTATTCCCGAACTCCATCGCCGAGAAGGCGGGGCTAAAAACTGGCACAACCCCCGCAGTATTTGATGGCACAAAGGGTATGGTCGGCGGAGACATCATCAACGGCATCGAAGACATACCCCTTAAAAACACAGAGGACCTGAAGCACTACCTTAGCAAATACCACATACCGGGCACAAAGATCAGAGCTCAACGTGCTTAGAAACGGGAAACTAATCAACATCGAATTAGTCTACTAAAAATGCAGTTCACTGACACACATGTATCTACACGGTTCCAAGCGACAAACCATGAGAAGGAAAATGACAAAACTGTGCACGCATATTAGTTTTCTAGGTTTATAATTACCTTTGGAATAGAATTGTTAGTGGACTGGGGGGGATTTGAACCCCCGACTTCCTGATTGCAAGTCAGGCGATCATACCACTGATCTACCAGCCCGCCGAAGATACTGCAAGATGTCAAGATTTTAACCTATTGGGCTAGACGAGGTAAATCTCTGGCTTGATCCCCGTAGAATCCATGTATTTCTTCCCGATCTCCTCGACGAAATTGGGGAGATTCCGCCTCGTGAGGAGGTTTATGGTGCATCCCCCGAAGCCCGCGCCCGTCAGCCTAGCGCCGAGCACGTAGCCTGTGGCCGACGCTATCTCTACAAGGACATCAAGCTCCCTGCAGCTGACGCCGTAGTCGTCGCGGAGGCTTTTGTGGGATTCAAACATCAGGGCGCCGAGCCTCGCTGCGTCATCAGCCTCCATGGCCTCGACGGCGGAGAGAACCCTCTCATTCTCTGTAACGACGTGGCGGCACCGACGGTAGACCACATCGGACATGTCCCCCTTCGAATTGGCTAAGTCCATTATGCTGGCGTCCCTGAGTGATCTGACAGCTGGGTTTTTCAAACGGATGGCCTCTACCCCGGTCCTGCACTGCTGAACACGCTCGTTGTAAGCGGAGGAGTCGAGCTTTCTCCTGATCCCGCTGTGGATCGCGACGAGGGCGTATCTTGCGGGGATCTTTACGCTCCTATGTTCGTTGGACCTGCAGTCAATGAGGAGGGCTTGGCCATGCTCCCCGATGGAGGCGCAGAATTGATCCATGATGCCGCTTTGAAGGCCTATGAAGTCGTTCTCCGCGGCCTTCCCTAGGTATGCGAGCTCAATAGGGTTAATTTTAATGTTAAACAACTCCATGAGGATTCGCGCGGTCGCGACCTCGAGGGCGGCGCTGGAGCTGAGTCCCGCAGCCTGAGGGACATCGCCTTTGAATAGGAGGTCAGCTCCTCTCAGAGGGTAGCCTTTCCCCTGTAGGGCCTCGACTACGCCCATCGGATAGTTCGCCCATCGGTGATCCTCGTTGAACACCTGCTCCTTGAGGATGAAACTGTAGTTCTCCCTATAGTCGTAGGCGTACATGTGGAACTCTTCATCGGTCCTTCTCCTTCCCGCGACGAAGAGTCGACTCCCTATTGGTGTAGGAAGGACGAAGCCTTCGTTATAGTCGGTGTGCTCCCCGATGATGTTGACCCTACCAGGGGCGCTGGCAACAACACAGTGACCCTCACCATAGATGTCCCTGAAGATGCCTCGCATCTCCGCTTCAGATGTCATTCATCTACCCCGCGTGGAACCTGAAGAGGGTCTTCTCGTGGTACTTCTCGCCTGGGCGGAGGACAGTAGATGGGAACTCGGGTTGGTTGGGGGCATCTGGGTAGTGCTGAGTCTCCAAGCAGAGGCCGCTCCGTCGGGCGTAGATGCGCCCCTTTCCTCGGAGGCTACCGTCGAGGAAGTTACCCGTGTAGAACTGGATCCCCGGCTGTGTGGTTGAGACGACCATTACGCGTCCACTCTCTGGGTCTCGGACCATAGCCGCTCTTCTCAGCTTCCCCGCCTCGCCGTTGACTACCCAGCTGCAGTCGTAACCGTGGCCGTTGATGAGTTGCTCGTCGCGGGAATCGATGCGGGCCCCTATCTTAGTGGGATTCCTAAAGTCCATGGGGGTCCCCGCGACGCTTCTCACCTCACCGGTGGATATCAGGTCTTTATCCGCAGGTGTGAAGTAGTCCGCATCGAGTGTAAGTTCGTGACCGAGGACATCGCCGCCGCAGGAGAGGTTGAAGTATGTGTGGTTGGTGAGGTTAACCACCGTGGGTTTGTCAGTCGTCGCCTCGTAGTCGATGGAGAATGCTCCTCCCTCACCTAATTTGTATGTGACGGTGGACTCCAAGCTCCCTGGGAACCCCTCCTCCCCATCTCGGCTGAGGTATCTGAGTCGGAGAGCGCCACCGTGGATCTCGGCGTCCCACAGGACCTTGTCGAATCCCTTGAAGCCCCCGTGGAGGCTGTTCTCTCCGTCGTTCTTGGCTAGTCTATATTCGACGCCGTCGAGGATGAAGCGCGCTCCCCGTATCCTATTGGCGTAGCGCCCAATTAGAGAGCCGAAGTATGGGCATCCTCGGAGGTACATCTCTAGCGTCTCGAAGCCGTGGACGATGTCGCCGATCTCCCCCCTCGCGTCAGGTACTTTGATCGATGTGATGATTCCTCCATAGTTGGTCGCCTGGACCTCAACCTCACCTGTGGAGAGTGTGAAGAGATCGACGTCGCGCCCGTCGGGCAGCTTCCCAAAGGGACGCCTCTCAATCGCCATGGGCTTGGATCGTCGTATTTGGCATTAATTTGTTGGGGTCGCCGGATGGTTGATAAACCTTTGATCCACAGTCCTCTGCATGCGGCTCAAGGCTATGGTCTTCGACCTCGACGGTACCCTCATCGACTCGAAGATTGACTACGAGAGGATGGCGGGGATGATCAGGGAGGTTCTCTCCACCGCGGGAGTGGCTGATGAGCACCTCAGCGACAGGCGTAAGATCTATCAGATAATCAGGGGAGGGGATAGGGTCCTCGCTGAGATGGGTGTCGACCCAGAAAGGCGCCCAGTGATAACCGCCGATATGGTGAAGATCATGAACAGGGTCGAGCTTGAAGGCGCTCACCTCTCGAAACCCATGAGGAATGCGGGGGAGACGCTTTTAGCTCTGAGGCAGCGTGGCCTCGCCATCGGGGTAGCTACGAGGGGATGCAGAGAGTACGCCATCGAGAGCATGAGGCTCACTGGCCTAAATGGATATGTTGATAAATGCCTCGCAAGGGATGACACCCCTTATCCGAAGCCGGATCCACGTCACCTCCTCGATGTAATAATTCACTTAAAGTCGGATCCCTCCGAAGTCATCTTCGTCGGGGACACCTCAACCGATCTTGAGACCGCCGAGGCGGCGAGGGTCAAGTTCATTGGGTATAAGCGTGACGAGGAGTGGGGGAAGAGGCTCGCTGAGGCGGGGTGCAATAGAATGGTTGACGACCTCATTGACCTCGTCGAGGTGGCGGAGAGCTTCTAACCTGGCCTCGCAATGAATCTTTCCAGCTCAGCGTCGTTTGTGATTCTGGTCATCCTATCCTTGAATCCGTCGAGCATCAGGTTCGACTTGAGGCCGCTGTCTGTGACTATGCAGACGACGTCGCCTCTATGCTTCGCCTTGATGGCGCCGGCGATGCCCACAGCTCCTGTGGGGGACGCGTAGATGCCGTTGGTCGCTAAGATGTTTAGGGCCCTATAGATATCCTCGTCGTCTACGACCCACCCATTCCCCCCCGTGGCTTTAACAGTCTTCACCGCGTCGTCCTTCCTCTCTGAGATTGGTACGATGACGCCCTCTGCCAGGGTGCTTGTTATGGGTTTGTAGTCGGTGAATTCGCTGGATATGGGAGCGCAGGCTGCTGACTGGACACAGTGCATCTCTGGGACCTGATCCATTTCTCCGGCCTTCTCAAGTTCTCTATAGCCCTGACCGATGGCGACGAGGTTTGTGCCGCTTCCAGTGGGGATGAAGACTGCTTCCGCAGTCAGCTCCTCCTTAAGCTCGTAGGCGGTGGTCTTGAACCCTGGGACGGCGGCGGGTTCAAGAGCTACACCTATGTACCTGATACCTAGCTCCTTCGAGATCCTTCGCGCGTAGATGCGGGCCGTGTCCCTGTTGGCGACCTCAATTATTTCTGCGCCGTGCCAGAGGACCTGCGTCTTCTTCTCAGCGTGGCTATATCCGGGCATCACGGCGATGAGCTTGATTCCTGCCCGTGCGCAGTAGGCGGATGTACTGACTGCCGCGTTTCCGCTGGAGTCGATGACGACTCGATTAGCGCCCTCCTCAGCTATTTTGCTGATTAGGTAGGCGACGCCTCTATCCTTGAAGCTAGATGTCGGGTTCATTGCCTCGACCTTGGCCCAGATTTTCATCCCGCTGAGTCTAATTAGAGGTGTACCGCCCTCGCCTAGGGTTTGTCTGTATTCCTCTTTTATTCGGGGTAATCTGTGTGCGAACCGCCATATTCCTTCAGTCGTCATCGGTATCGCCTGTCTTTGAGGAGGTTGAGCTAAAAAGATTGACTCTTCATAGTCTCCTGAGGACATCGGGGAATTCACTGATGCCTCTCGATGACGGCGTCCGAGCAACTTCGCTGTTCCTCTGGGACACCCCCCAGATCGATGAGTACCCCCTTCATCCCCGATCTGTGGGCTCCGACCACGTCGGCCGGATAGCTGTCACCAACCATTACGCAGTTTCCAGGCTTGGAGTTCAACTCCTTGAGCGCCCTATCGAAAATGATGCTGGAGGGTTTCATGTATCCGACCTCGGATGAGACGACGAGAGAATCAAAAATGGCTTCATAGCCGAGTTTGTGGAAGACCTTTCGGGCGGTTGGGCCGTCCATAAAGTTTGTGACAACACCCAGTTTATACTCGCCCCGTAGCCGCTCTAGGACCGCGGGGGTCTCTGGGTAGAAGCTTGTCTGCCTGGGCCACTCGGCTAGGTAGTCGTCCCAAGCCCTAACAGCCATTTGACTCCTCGACGGCTCCTGGACCCCGAGCTGCCCTAAAACCAGTATAAGTCGCCCAAGATAGTCGATCTCAGTCCAGTCGTTTGCCTCAGCTTCGGCTATCTGTTGCCTAGCAACAACTCTGTAGGCTTCAACGAAGCCGTCGCAGTCGTATTTAAGTCCCCTGCACTGGAAGCTTTGCTGAAAAATCTCTACCGATGAACCGCTTCTCATCAGACCTGGCGCCTTTACCAAGGTGTTCCAGTTGTCGAATAGTATAGTGTCGATCATCCTAACTACCCCGTATTTGGATGTGGAACTCTATTAGCCTCCAAGGGTCAGTCCCCCACTACTCGATGTTCTTGGGTCTGGGCGTAGATCACGTGAGAAACTAGCGTATTCGTACATTATCAGAGGTCATCGTCCTTGCTCTGTCTGAGGGTGAGTAAGAGACCTTTAATCACCATCCAAGCGAAGTAAGCGCCGGGTAATAGCACAACAATCGCTGCTATCAGATAGATAGGATTTGTTGCTTGTTCGCTCAATGCAATCGAAGTCCCCACGCAAAAGCTGCTATAAAGGATTTTGATCGTTCTTAACTTAGAGTGAGTTTTTCGTACTCACTCAGGCACGGTGGCCCCTTTGTGATGTAGAGGCTCCGCTCATCCAAGTCCATTATAACAGAGGCTAATGTCTCACCTTGGAGGTCCTCGTTGACCTCTGGATTGGGATGGGTGCAGACGCTATAGGGTTTCCCGAAGTGGTCTCTGAGAGTCTCCTGTATCCCCTCGATGCTTATGCGACCATTCCATTGGTGGAGATTAGAGTTCGTCCTGCTGAGCCTGTAGACGCTGTTTGGTATCTGGGAGACGAACTTATCTCTGACTGAGAGACTTCGTGGACCGATCAAGTGGTTAGTGTGGACTATGAAGCCATTCTCAGGCGTCATGATGGAGGTATCCAATGGAGTCATCTCGAAGTCTACAGCTACACCGCCCGCTTGAGCAACGATGACGTTCGCTGATACACTCCTTTTCGCCGACAAAACTGAGATCATCGCCTCGTTGAGTGTCTCGCTGTTGAGGATCTTCCTGCATTGAACTAGGATTGGGGGATAGGGCTCAAATGAGTCTTTGTCGCTGACGAGGGCGTTTAGAACGACGCCGATGCCGTTCGAGTTCAGACCCTTATGGCCAACAGTCCCCGCTTCCGTGTTCAGCAAAATGGCTGGTTTTCCTTCCTGATGGATCTCGAGGGTGACGCTCCCCTCCTTCATCCCTGGTCGATAGTCCCAATTTTGGGCGAGGATTGTGTGACCAGTCATTGTCGCGTTGTTGAGACCGGCTAGGGCAGTACAGCCACCGGGGGAATCTTGAACCTGGCTGAAGAGAAGCTCATACCTAGTGTTGAGTGCCAAGATCTCCTCCAGTTTAGAGTCTGAGCCCTTGGCTATCCCTTCGATCTCCTTGTAGATTTCGGAGTCGTATTTCTTTATCGGGTTCGCCGTTGAGGCCGCCTTCTTTAAAGCCTCATTCTTCGTCATGCCACATATTCGGCTCCATAGGCCGAGGTAGTAGTTGACGTTGGCATGGATCTGTTTCTTCGCGGCTTTCCCATACATCACACCGCATTCTTTAGGAGTACCGGAGACTTTCACATAGGGGAAGGGCCCGGGCAAAAGTTCACCTAGACAATTTCTGTCGCATATGAATAAATCATTAATGATCCTTCTTCTCCGTCTTTCCCTGGAGATCTTCGGCCTCGAGTCTGTGGAATAGACTGCGGAGTTGTCGCTTCATCGCGGAGCGATCGCGGCTCAAGCCAAGTGTGTCGGCGAAGTCGTTCGTCGTCTTCAATAGCTTGGTCCTCCCCTTCCCTTTCTCCTTCTCGATGAGTCCCATCTGAACCAGCTGTTTAATGTGTTGATATGCCTGGCTGCCTCGCGCTATGGCGACCTCCCTCTGCTCGATGGGCTGGTTGTATGCTATGTAGCTAAGGGTTCGGAGGGGGCCCACGGTTAGTAGGGGGCGTATGCTAAACTTACGCGCCTCCTTCGTGTAATCAGTCTTAAGCTGAATAACGACCCTGTCCTCGGGGAGGTGCTTGACCTCTAAGGGACTCCCATCTTGTTCGTAGATTTCCCCCAAGTGAACGGAGAGTGCCTTCGCCTCTTGCTCATTTTCGAGTTTGAGGTGGGCGACGATCGTGGCTAAGCTGAGCGGCCTCCCCGAAGCGTAAAGTACTGCTTCGAGGCGCGCCAGCTTGTTGTTTTCTCCGTTGCTCAAAGTACCCACCTGATATCTAATGTCCTGCTCTATCATTCCTATTAACTTGTATGTTAGACCCCGGCGGCTATGTCGCGGCGGTAGAAGAGTGCTCCTCTAACCGCGGAGGCGTCTGAGTAGACCTTATCGCGGGCCTCGGAGACCGTTTTCCCCTTCGCGAGTAGGGCGACGGCTCTGCTTCCTGTGGTCCTTATTATGCCACCGTCCTCGTACACCGAGGCGTAGTAGGGCTCCGAGTAAGTCAAGGCGCCGACCGTAAGTGGTTTGTCCTTCTTCGGGGCCTCCGGGTATCCCTCTGGTACGATGTAGACGCAGACCGTCGCCTCGTTCCTGAATGATGGTTTGCTTAGTTTTCCATCAACAATCTTGAATCCGGTCTCGACGAGGGAGTCGTCGAGGAGGGCTAGAACGTTGATGGCCTCGGGGTCTCCTAGCCTCGCGTTGTACTCGATGAGATAGACACCCTTCTCTGTGTTCATGAATCCGCCGTATAGGAAGCCGCGGTACTCGCCTACGGACTCTGTGAGTGCTAAGACCGTCGACCTCATAATCTCGACCCCCTTCTTCACCACAGTAGCTGGGATGTCGGGGAGGCTGTGATCTGGGCTGCTGTAGCTTCCCATGCTCCCGGTGTTTGGCCCTTTGTCACCGTCGTAGGCTCGCTTGAAGTCGCGGACGAGGGGCATCACCTCGACGTGCTTTCCATCGACGAAGGCCTGTAGGGTGAACTCCTTCCCCTTTAGCTTCTCCTCTAAAACGACGAGTCCATCTTTCTCTATCTGCTCCGCTGCGTACTGCTCCACCTCTTTTTCCGAGTGAAGGTGCTCTCCCGTAAGTTTCACCCCTTTCCCGCCTGTTAGCACGTCTGGTTTGACTGCTACGCTGGGGTGGTCTTTGAGGAAGTTCTTGACCTCGAAGAGGTCTCGGCAGATTTTGAAGTCGGGGTTCCCGGGGATCCCATACTCCCGGAGGATTAGACGAGTGTAGCTTTTGCTCCACTCGAGGCGGGCGAGGCTCTTCACCGGACCCACAGTTGGGATCCCCATAGAGTTGAGGTGGTCGGCTATCCCAGCTGCGAGGGGGGCTTCAGGGCCGATGAATGCGATATCAACGCCCCTGAAGCGGTTGTAGTCCTCTGGCTTGTTGATATCCATGATCTCGAAACGCTCTGAGATAGAAGCGATGCCGGGGTTACGTTTCGCCATCGCGGCCACGATGTCGGTTCCGTCCTCACGGAGTTTCTTGGCGATGGCATGTTCCCTGGCACCGTTTCCGACTACCAGAACCTTCATGCAAACACCTCGACTTAGGAGAGATATCTGGGTCGGGAAGAAAAGGGTTTACCGGGGTTTGGTGATCTCGCGGAGGGTCTTGACGAGTGCGACGGCCTCCTCCTCGGTGTTGTAGAAGTGTGGGCTCATACGTAATCCACCGATCCTCGGAGCTATGTACACGTTTCTAGCGAGCAGCTTCTCAGCGACCGTTTTATAATCTGGAACTTGGACGTTGATGTATATCCTCTTCTCCTCCTCTTTTGGTGTCTGTAGTTTGAAGTGTCTTTTAGTAAGCTCCTCGATTAGGGTGTTGTCAACATCCTTCACCTGTCTCTCCACCGCCTTCTTCCCGTAGGCTAACAGTACCTTCATGGAGTTCTCGACGGCTACATAGCTAATCTCCTGTCGGGGGAAAACCTCTATGCGCTCTATACCCTTACGGGGCTTGAAATCGTAGAGTGTGAATTCGTCGGTGGTGTTCTTCTCCCCTACCTCGGGCTCGAGAGTCTTTTCGCCTACGTAGATGGGCTGAGTGGCGTCGATGTTAACCTTCGAGACGAAGAGGAACCCAGCGGATTGACCGTAGTGGCCGCCCATGAGCCATTTATATGTGCTTGTGGCTACGAAGTCGACTCCCCAGTGATCGGCTTCCCAGGCGAGACTGCCTACGCACTGTGTACCATCGACGACGAGCTTGGCACCGTGGGCGTGGCATACCTCGGCGAGGCCGTCGAGGTCATGGAGGTACCCATTGAACCAGCTTGGCTGGTCTACGACGACGGCGGCTGTCCTATCATTGACAGCCTTCTCGAACTGATCTAATGTGACTATGCCCTTCTTGTTTTTGATGAACTTTGGCTTGGCTCCTCTATCCCTCTGCCTATTGACGACTGTTGCGGTCATAGGGTAACTAAGATTCGTTGCGACGATGTTGCTGCCCCTCTTCATTGGAACCATATTAAGGGCTGTGTTGATGCCGGCGGTGGCATTAGGTATAAAGGCGACCTCCTCCTCCCGGGCACCAATGACCTCGGCGAATAGCTTCTTCGAGTTAAGGCGGCGCTTCGCCCAGTCCGCGGTACCGCTCTGCCAAGGGCATTCCCCCCGGAACATTGCGGTTACATCGGCGACGTAATCCTCCATCACCTTGAGAGTTGAGGCAGGCACGACTCCTGTAGTCGCGGTATCGAAGTGTATCTTCCCCCTCAGTAGTGGGAACTCGTCCTTTAACTTGAGAACCATGGTACAGTGTCAGCGCATAATAGAGAAAAAACTTTGCAGGTCCATCTGCCCAATCTTAAATCCGGTCCCATGATAGTTTACGTTCAGTGATTAACATGCCGAGAAGGCTAGAGATAGAGGATCTGGATAAGTTTGTAATGGTCTCCCAACCTCAGTTATCACCCGATGGTGAGAGCTTAGCTTATGTCGCGACGAGGGTGCAGGGAGACATCTATATCCCAACCTTATACCTCGTCGACTCCAAAGATGGTTCGCCTAAGAAGTTCTGGGAGAATGCTCGAAGCCCCACCTGGAGCCCGGATGGATCGCAGCTCGCCTTCGTCTCAAACAGGGGGCTGAAAGAGGGGGAGAATGGGGCAGAGATTTTGGTCACTACTCTCTGTGGGGAGCCCCGCCTAGTCTGTAGGGCACCGGGGGGTGTCGAGCAACCCGCATGGAGTGGCGACGGCAAAAGAATTTACTATCTTAGCTATGTTGGTGAGGAGCCGAAGGACAAACGCACAATGGAGCACATCCCATTCTGGTTCGATGCAGTTGGCTGGACACACTACAGGAGAAAGCACCTGCATTTTGTGGACATAGCCTCAGGGATGGTTAAGCAGATCACGGATGGTGAAGCAGATGTCGCATGTTACGCCCCTTCAAACAAAAGTGAGCGCGTTGCCTACGCAATCGCCGAGACGGAGCTCGCCCCACGTGAAACCACCCTCTACGTAATTGACCTGAAAATGAGCGACTGCAGGAGGATACTCGAGAAGCACACCATCGCCAGCCTCGGTTGGTCCCCTGATGATGATCTACTATACTTCTCTGGCAACGACCTGAGCCACGGCTACCCGACCCACATAACAGTTTGGGTAATCCCGTCCTTAGGCGGCGAACCCACTGATCTCACCGCGAAGCTCAGCAGAGGAAGCGGCCGCTTTGTCTATAACGACCTGCGCAGCCAAGTGGCTGGATCCCCGAACCCCGTCTGGGATGGCGACAGGATCTATTTCCCCCTCAGTGACGGTGGTAGGTATGTTCTCCAAAGTATTAGACCCGACGATGGTGATATCACTCCTGTGGCCATTGGCGACTTCTGCGTGGAGGAATTCTCGGTTAGGGGAGGATACGTTGCCTATACCCGTACAGGCATCGCTGAGCCGATGGAGGTCTACGTTAAGAATGGTGAGAAGGAGACGAAGATCAGTCACTTCACGGAGGCCCCACTGGCTGAGGCGCCTATGATCAATGGCGAGCATTTCACCTTCGAAGCCAGCGATGGCGCTGCTATCGAGGGTTGGCTCCTCAAACCTTATATGTGGGAGAATGGGAAGAGGTACCCCGCCATCTTCGACATCCACGGCGGCCCTAAGAGCAAGTACGGTTACGCTCCGATGTTCGAGCACCAGATCTACGCCGCCGAAGGCTATGTAGTTGTCTACGCTAACATACGCGGCAGCGACGGTTATGACCAGGAGTTTGCCGACATCAGGTTCCGCTATGGCACCCGTGACTACCGGGACTTCATGGAGGTCGTAGACCATGCCTTAAGCGCCTACGACTGGATTGATGAGACAAAGATCGCAATCACGGGCCTCAGCTACGGCGGCTTCATGACTAACTGGGTCATCGGCCATACTGACCGCTTCAAGTGTGCCCTGAGCCAGAACAGCATATGCAACTGGGTCAGCTTCTTCGGAACCACTGACATAGGATTCCACTTCGGCCCTGACCAGATCGGCGGTGACCCTTGGAGTAACCCAGCCGCCTACGCTGAGAAGTCACCGCTGACATACGTGAAGAACGTTACCACACCTACGTATGTTAATTCATAGCTACAACGACAATCGATGTTGGATCGATCAAAGCATCCAGATGTATACTGCTCTAAAATACCTTGGAAAGGAGGCTAATGCTCATCCTCTACATGGAGGGAAGCCACAGCTTCCGTAACCTTGCACGCCCCACCATAAGGAAGCTCAGACTTCACGACATGATCGACTGGTTCAACCAGCACCTAAAATAGCAATTTATTCACCGCGCCTCCTATCTGCAGCAATGGTCATACGGGGAAGCTACTGCCTCTGCATGCGTGTAAATGAGGATGTGGAGGTAAATGTAGGCGCACTCGGCGTGATATCATTCCCGAAGGGACTATACGTATACGTGGGATCGGCGCTGAACAGCTTGATGCCTCGCCTTAGTAGGCACCTGAAGACCAATAGGGGTCAGGGTAGGGCGATTCATTGGCACATCGACTATCTCCTTCGTCGCCCCGAGGTCGAGGTGGAGGAGATATACGCCACGGATAGGTCGATCAGGATGGAGTGCGAGATAGCGAAAAAGGTGGCGGAGAGGGGTGAATCCGTCCCCCGATTCGGCTGCAGCGACTGCGGCTGCCCTAGTCACCTCTACCGCGTCGAGGAGTTTGGCTTCCTAAAAGAAATAGGTTTAGAGAAAATGGATCTCGGCGAACTCATTTCTTCATAATCTCTGCTATGATTGGGATGGAAAGCTCCGCATTCGTCACACCGGTATTGAATGCCATCAGCGCAGCTGCCTCTATCTGCTTCTTAGGTATCTCCGCCTTCATCGCCATCCTAACGAAGTGACGCAGCGCCACAGGGTCCCGGGTTGTTGAATAGATCCCTATCATGATGAGGAGCCGGGTCTTCTCGTCTATGCCTCCATGAGAGGCAATAGATTGGCTTAGCTTCGAGTAGGCGTCGCTGACGCCGGGGCACTCCTCACAGAATATTTCCCATACGCTCTTCTCAGGCATCTTGGGTCGCCTAACCGTATTTTATCGATGTATTTATCTCCTCGGTGGGTCACCGGTTCACTTTAATAGTTAGTTTCACTGAATGAGAGTAAGGGCTCCGGTGCATAAATGGGGGCAAAAGGGTCTACCGAGGAGTTCATGAGGGACATTGACTCGGTTATGTCCAAGATTCTCGAGAGGTTGGACCCCAATCACAGGGATCAGATCCGAGTCCTCAGGGACGACCTCGAGGCGATGCACCGCCAAAACAGGGTGAAGATCAACCACTCGGTCATGGAGCTCGTCTGCGCCGCCCACCTCATAGAGGCGGGCTTCGATGTGAAGCTTGAGACCGCTGTCGACGGGGTGAGCACAGATGTCTACGCCGAGAAGGGACTAGGCAGCCTAATAGTTGAGGCTGAGACAGGCTTCGTGCCTCCCGAGAATGCAATCGACCCCCTCGTCTACCTCAGAGCAAGGACGGCGAGCAAGATTACCCGCTACAGTGGATACGCCAGCAAGTTCGTCCTAGCCACTCCCCCATATTATGTCCTCCAGACACCGCCTTGCCTTACCAAGCCTCCCCGGTTCCGCACCGAGGAGGAGTGCAACTACATTAAACGACTCTGCGACCTCTACTATAGCAACCCACCCGTCAGCATGGAGGAGATAAGAAACGCGAGACTCCACGCCATCTATGTCGTAGATATTGACAACGTAGCAGTCAGGGAGTGGGAGGTCAACGAGTACATGGGTAAGGCATCTCTCTGGGGCACCTAGAAAGGTTTAAAATAACCGAGAAAGCCTACTGTGAGAGATTCAAGGTGAGTACATCCATCGCTATAATCGGGTTAGGCTTCCTCATAGCGTGGTTAGGTGTTATAATGGTTTACCTCAGCCTACGATCGGAGCCAGCTCAGCTCGAGCAGCGGCGTCTTGGCTTCCTCAGCGGTCCATTTGCAAAGGCAAATGACAGCAGGAGATTAATCAAATTTATCATCATCTTGGGGATAATCATCACAGCCAGTTTGTACGCTGCGTCTTGGATGGGTGTAATAACCTGGTGAGGAACATGGGAAACGACAACTGCTGGGTCTGTGGGGCTGAGGACGCAGATATTCTCTGTCCAAGGTGTGGGCACCTAGTTTGCCGTGGCTGCTTCGACGTAGAGACTGAGATGTGCCTCGACTGCACGGAGGAGGTTGTGGATTATAAGATCAGGAGGAGGACGATCATGTTAGTTGGGGGATTATTGATGATCGTCGTTGGGCTCTCCGCAGCTGCTGCTGGCTTCGTCGCAGGTCTCCCAACTACGGGTATAACTGTTGTCTTCCCATTCATAGTAGGTGAGGTCAGCCCATGGATCGCGGGGCTCTACAGTTTCCTCTTCTTCGTAACGATAGCGGTAGCCTCATTGTTCCCCTGGTACTTACACACCCGTAATAAACAGATCTACTACGAGAATGAGGACTTCACCGTTACGGGCGGCAACCTCCCAGGCGGCGAAGTATTTGAGCATATGGAGTACGTCATAACAGCGGAGATGCCGAAGAGACTAGAGAAAAGTATCTTGGTCGAGGCAAATGGTCCCTTAATTCATCTCCACAGCACATTGGATAAAGAGTTCAACCGCAGCTACCGCATACCGGAGGGGCATGACCTAGAGGGACTCGATTACGACTACGAGGAGGGCTACCTCGTCCTTCGACTCCACCTCATCAGGATTCCCTAGAAGCCTTTTAACGAAAGGAAACACCTCACCTAGGCGATCAGGTTTGCCCCAGATTTTCCAACCTCGGCAAGGACACCCCTAAACTCAACGGCGTTCACATGATACTGGGGGATGGACTCTGCAGCAATATCTACGTGATCGGAAAGCAAAAGGCCACCATAATCGATACTGGGATTGGGAACAGAGCTAATCCCGTCTGGCCACAGCTGGAGGAGATAGGCGTACTGCCTGGGAACGTCGATAAAATTGTCATCACCCATGCCCATCATGACCACGCTATGGGGGCGTTCCTTATTTTAGAGAGGGCAAACCCATGGGTCTACATACACGACATCGACTCTAGATACATCGCCTCGAGTCTAGGGGAAAACCTCGTGAAGGTAAAGGAAGGGGACATCATAGAGACGGAGATCTCACCCCTAGAGGTGATCTGGACGCCCGGCCACACTGAGGGTGGTATGTGTCTCTATGCCCGTGGGTTGAGGGTCCTCTTCTCCGGTGATACGGTCTTCCCCGACGGCTACTTTGGCCGGTTCGACGGTGAGTCTGGGAATCTAGGGGCTCTAATCGAGTCGATTCGAAAACTGACCAAGTTAAAGGTCGACGTTATGCTCCCCGGACATGGCGTCCCCGTTTTGACGGGCGCTGAGGAAAACATCAAGATCGCTCTGAGGAACGCGGAACTCTACGCCTAGCTAGCTTGATACCCCAATCAAGTGTTGGTATTGATAGTCTATACCCGAGTCGCCCCTGAAGAATTGCCCCCCCGCTCCTTCAATCTTCCCATCGGCCTTCATTCTAAGGGGGTAACCGTAGCGTGCCTCGACCCAGGTCCTTAGGATTACGTCGCCTAAAGCCGTGGACGATGTGACTTTTACACGATACACAGCTGTATGGGAATCGTAGTTGAATGTCGTAGGATATTTGTACTGCCAGATCGCTTGGTATTGTGGGACTTCAACATCCACGTGAGGTGTCGTTGAGATACTTGTGATGTTGGCGGCCGCCTCTGTGAACCAGGCGTAGACGCCCACCTCAGTGATGTTACTCGTTTTCTGTATTGTGAATGGGCTTATAGTGATTGTGACGTCCTTTTCGTCACCATAATTAAGGATCGGGGGGCTAACCTGTGTTGAAGGACTCTGTCCAGAGGCGAAGATGTTGACGGGGTCCATCTTAAAGGCAACTTGGGCGAAGACTTTGTCCCCAGCCTTCATATTCGTCGCCACCACGATGATCTCCCCAGTAGCATTGTTGTAGCTTACCTGGACGTTTGAGCTGCTCTGCACAATAGGAATCCAGGTAAGGTTGGGGTCTGTTTTATCGGTGACAGTCACGTTGGGTGTGTCCTGGAGCGCAGCGAAACCGTAGTTCACAAGGTATCTGGATACCAGTGTATTGTTAGATTGGCTCATCCAGTAGTGCTCTTCGCGGCTGACGTTGATGTAGCCCGTCTGCGTCGTCTGGGTCGTCTGTTTCGGGGTGATAAAAACAGCGGCGAGGCTGACGATGAAGATGCCTACGAAGATGATTGCAATTATAGTCGTACCCTTCAAGTGTGGCAGCCGTTTCTTTTTCTCCGCCAAAGCTATCAGGTTCCCTGCGAGCTTGTATCTGATAAGGCTTGTCCAGATTCGGACCCAAATCCCTTAAGCTACTTATGTGACGTTGATACTCGAATCTTCATGGTCGAGAAGAACCTAGACTTCAGAAGTGACACCGTCACCTGGCCAACGCCAGAAATGCGGGAGGCGGCCTACAAGGCCAAGGTGGGGGACGACGTTTTCATGGAGGACCCCACCGTAAACGAGTTAGAAAGGATCGCTGCCGAGATTACGGGCAAGGAGGCGGCGCTGTTCGTCACAAGTGGCACGATGGGTAACGCAGTGAGCGTTCTCGCCCACACTAAGCGTGGCGACGAGATCATCCTCGAGTCTCGGAGCCACATCTATGTTAACGAGGTTGGCGGACTGGCAGTCATGGGCCAGCTTATGGCACGAACAGTCCCTGGTGAACTTGGGTGGATGAAGCCAGAGGACATTGAAAAGGCGATCAGGACAGAGGATATTCACCATCCACCCACCAGCCTCGTCTGCGTTGAGAACACACATAACTCAGCCGGAGGTATCGCTATCACTTCAAAGCAGCTCAAGGCGGACTGGGATGTGGCGAAGGCCCACAACTTAAGCGTCCATATGGATGGCGCGAGGGTCTTCAATGCATCCATCGCATTGGGCGTCGATGTGAAGGAGTTGACGAAGTATGCGGATACTATTCAAATCTGCCTCAGTAAAGGGCTCTCTGCACCAGTCGGAAGCGTTGTTGTGGGTACTGAGGATCTGATGAAGAAGGCTAGAAAGTATAGGAAGATGCTAGGCGGAGGCCTAAGGCAAGCGGGAATAATCGCAGCGCCGGGCATCATCGCCATTACGAAGATGGTTGACAGACTCAAGGATGACCACGACAACGCCAAGCTCCTTGCTGAGGGGATTCAGAAGATGGGTATTAGGGTCCTAAACCCCGTCCAAACAAACATGCTCTACATCGACTACACAACAATCGGTTGGAAGGACACGGATTGGAACAGGGCATGCAGCAAGCTGGGCTGGAAAAGTGAAGCCCACGGTATCGGTACTCGCCTATGCACCCACTACGGAATAGAACGTGAGGACATCAAACAGTTCGTAGAAGGTCTCGGCAAGCTAGTTAAGTAGCCAACCCTTTTTTACCACCTGCATCCGTTTTCTCTCCTATGATCATCACCGAGGCCCAGGGGCTCAGGGAGCTCGGGACCCAGATATTCGTCGCCCTAGGTGCGCCTAAGAGCAAGGCGGATTTCGTCGCAGGTACACTTGTCGAGGCGAACCTATGCGGACACGATAGCCATGGAGTCTATTACTTCCCAGTCTACGGGGAGAGGATAAGGCAGGGATACATCCACCCGAAAGAAAACCCTAGCATCATTAAGGAGACGTCAGCTTCAGCCTACATCGACGGGCGCTGGGGATTCGGCCAAGTCACAGCCATGAAGATGATGGAGATCGCTGTGGAGAAGGCGAAGATGAGTATGGTCGCTGCCGTCGGTGGCTTCAACATCAACCACATCGGTAGACTCGGCTACTACACGACATGGGCAACGGAACATGATATGATTGGTATGATGTATGCTAACGTTGGAAACCCCCTCGTTTCGCCCTTCCATGGCACTGGCAGGACATTCGGTACAAATCCTGCCAGCATAAGCACCCCCACTGCCACGGGGGAGAACTTTCTTATGGACTACGCGACCAGTCTCGCCGCAGCTGGTAAGGTCAGCGTCGCGCGGGCAAAGCACTCTAAGGTTCCTACACATTGGATAAGGGACAAGAATGGTAATCCAACCGATGACCCTAACGCCTTCTATGACGATGGGTACCTCCTCGGTTTCGGTGAGCATAAGGGCTATGGCCTTCAGATGGCATCCGAGCTCCTCGGCGCTGTACTAACTGGCAGCAGGACGAGTATGGAAGATAGTAAGAATCCGCCTAGCCCCAATGGCGTTTTCTGTATAGCCATTAATCCCGAGGCCTTTGTCGGCCTCGATGCCTTCAAGGAGAAGTCTACCGAGGTTATCAACTTTGTCAAGTCGCGTAAGCCGGAGAAGGGCGAGATTGTTCTTGTCCCCGGTGACCCCGAGAGGATATCCAAGAAGCAGAGACTACACGACGGCATTCCTCTTCCCGAGGATAGTTGGGACCAGATCTCAAAGATCAGTATCGAGCTCGGCCTCGATCCGAAGATTGCCCTGAAGAAGAGATAAAAGATATAGCTTCCTCTCTTCAACCGCTATGGACTTCTGGTTCCCCGTTGAGGAGACAGATGAGGGAGCCGCTAGGCTCCTCGTCCCATCACTTTGTAGAGGGCAAGGAGAACCACTAGACCATGCCCGAAGTAGGTCAGCGGTTTTCTACAACCCATTAATGAGACTCAACAGGGATACCGCTATCCTCGTCGTCTCGATTCAGGGTACGCGGCTTGGGAGGCCAGCAGATGCATGTGAACCAATGTGCGGCTGTGGGGTAAGGGGGGTAAGGCTCGTCCTCGAGGCGGGGGTGAAGAAGGTATTAATGGGGGATCTTAACCCTAGTGGAGTCCAGCTTACTTTGGAGAACGCACGCAGGAACGGCGTCTCAGACAAGGTTAGCGTCCGCTTCATGGATGCCAATCTGATGATGAACCTCCATAGCAGCCCAATGAACCGGTTCGATTACGTAGATGTTGACCCCTTTGGATCACCCTCTCAGTTCCTAGATTCTGCGGTGAGGGCAACGAGGGATGGGGGGATTATCGCTTTGACGGCTACGGATATGGCGCCTCTCTGTGGTGTTAGCCCCTCAGCCTGCCTCCGTAAATATGGTGGGCGACCACTCCGTACCGTATATACGCATGAGGTCGCCCTCCGCCTGGTTGTAGGGGCTGCCGTCCACGCCGCGGCGATCCATGAGATGGGGGTGAAGCCTCTCTTCAGCTTCTACGCCGACCACTATGTCCGCGTTTATCTCTCTCTCACACACAGCGCGAAGCCGGCTGATGCAGCCCTCGCTGAGATGGGATACATACTCCACTGCCCGAAGTGTCTCTACCGTGCCGTGTTTAAGGGGTCTTACTTGAAGGCCTCAAGGACGTGCCCAAGCTGTAGTGGGCAGCTAACCGTCGGTGGCCCAATGTGGCTGGGGGAGCTCGCAGACGAAGCATTCACAGGCGAGATGCTAGCGGAGGCTCACAGTGTCAGCGGATGGGAGACGAGGCTCATCCGCCTCGTCGAGACGATCAAAGGTGAAATCGGGTTCCCGCCAACATTCTATAACCTCGACGAGTTAAGCTCACGCGTCAAAAGGTCGTCACTTAGTATAGAGGAGATCATTGAGAAGTTAAAGATGGCGGGTTTCGCAGCAACCCGAACCCACTTCGACCCACGAGGCGTTAAGACCACGGCAAATGTAACCGATTTGGTAAATGTTATTAAAGGATAACCCCGCGAAGGGTGTCGAGAAGCTATGCCCAGCAGATGGCTCCATGAGCGTAAGACTGAACACTACTATAACAAGGCTAAGGAAGAGGGCTACAGAAGTAGGGCTAGCTATAAGTTGAAGCAGTTGAACGAGGAGTTCAGGTTCTTCGAGGGTGCGAAGCGGGTTCTCGATTTGGGGGCTGCCCCTGGTGGCTGGCTCCAAGTGGCTGGAGAGTCGATTAAAGGCGGCCTCGTTGTCGGCGTCGACCTGAAGGAGATCTTTCCCCTCTACATGGATAACGTCGAGACGATCGTCGGCGACGTGACCGACCCCGAAGTTCAGGATGAAATCCTCGGTAGATTCCAAGGTGAGAAGACTGATGTCGTGATGAGTGATATGGCGCCCAACGTCGTGGGAGTCTGGGAGTTGGACGACCTCCGACAGATCTACCTCGCCAAGACCGCCTTAAGCATCGCTGACAAGCTGCTCAAGCGTGACGGATGGATGGTAGTCAAGGTCTTTCAGGGGAAGGAACATGAGGCGTTCATCCATGATATGAGAGCGATGTTTGAGAATGTTAACATCGTGAAACCGAAGGCTTCCCGGAAGGGAAGCGCTGAGGTCTACGTAGTCGCTAAAAACCTCCGAGTGGACCGCATCCTCCCAGAGGAGTTCAGGAAAGATCACAAGCCACAGCTACCCATCGAGGAGAAAGAGGATAAGGAGCCCCTCCCAGGTAACAAACTTCCCGACTATGGCGAGCCTCAGGAATACGGGAAGAAGGTCTAGCTGAGGAGCTCAGCAAGCACGTGGGCGACCATCGTGTTCGCCTGCACCACTGGTTTACCTGTCTTAGCGGCGACCTTCCTCCTGATCTCCGTCGGGAAGCCGAAGCAGTTGAGAAGGATCAGGTCTAGGTTCTTTTTCGAGAGGCGGTCGCAGAGGCCCTCGACGTCTTTGGGCTCGTATGGGCTCACAGTATCAGAATATACATTTACTCCTGGGCGGCTCCACTCCTTCTCCCCCATTGGTATTTGCTCAGCGGTGGGGTAGACGACGCCGAGTTTCCCCTCCTTAAGACAGCCCTCGATGACGCCTTTCAGGATCTCCATCGGGGTTACGACCAGGCCTTTACTCCTGAACTGGGGGAACTTACCGGTGCACATTACAACTGTGACCCTAATGCCTTGGGACTCTATCAAGTCGAGCTTCTCCTGCATCAGGGGAAGGATGTACTTCTTCGTGATCTTGATCTCGGTGCCGTCCCTCATCCTGCTGACCAGGATGTAGTCCTCGAGATTCAAATGGATTTTATTTACATCCTCCATGGTCTTGCCATCCAAGGCACCAGCCTCGACGATCTCCACGTTTTTCCCTAGAATCTCTTTGAGGCCAGGGAGGATATCGTTTCGAGGCGACTGCCCTATGGTCAGCATCCCGATTTTCTTCATACAGTAATAGAAAGGATGCTGCGCCTTTTTAGGTACTTTGGAGGTTCAAAAAAAATCACACACGCGATTACTAACATGAGGTCTAAAATAAGGATCTGCTGTTTAAAAAGACGCGAGCGTATGGCCTGTTAAATAAGTGGATGCCTCGTAAACGGGGCTTTCTTGAGAAAATGCTTCCACCTACATGCAATAAACTAATTATTAGAATTATATGAACCGCTTCTTTAGGGAATCTCGTTCAGCCTCGACGATTTTGTTGAAAAACTCGTCTGATTCGTCCTCGGTCTCGGCGAGGATGTCCCAGGCGGCTGCTAAGTCGACGCGCTTCGCAGCGCCAATGATGGCTGCTCTTCGCCCGTACATTGACACGAGTTTGGATATGTCTCTGCCACGATCCCACCACTTCGGCTTCTCCTTCACGCTCCTGCTCTTTTCCTGGCTAAGAAGCTCCTGGACTTCTTCAAGGCTCCTATCGTAGACACCTAGAGCGGTCGAGCCGCAGACTGGGCAGACAAGCTTCTCATCGAGGTCCCTGATTCGCCTTGTTTCAGCCCAGTCGTTCTTGCCGTGGCACGCAAACACTCGAGTCTCGCTGTATAGACGGGCCTTCGCCGACTCGAGTATGATCCTGTCCATATTCTCCGGTGGCACGATGTCGGTTTTCATGCTTATGTTTTCGACTGCCATCTTCCCCAGAGGTGTAAGCTGTCCCTCCGTTTCGAGGACGATAACCTCGATCTCCCCCGAGGCCATCTTCTTAAGTAGGTCGATGGTAGCGTCGACATCGAGGTCGAGCCTATAGGCGTCCTTAAGCGCCTCCTCGTAGATTACAGTATTCTCAAAACTCTTCAAGAGCCGTCCTAGGGTGACGTTACTAAAGTCAGCAAACTTGCTTAGTGCTCCAGCCTTACGGGCGACGTTGATAAGACGGCGTTTGAAGAGTCCCGTCTTGGTGATGGCGTCCTTTACGATTTTCTCCATGTCCTTGTCGGCGAGTGTTTTCAACATCCTGGCGACGTAGCGTGTGTCAATCTCGCCAACTGTCTGAGTCGCAATCATATAGGTTTCCTGCTGTACGCCGACAGGGTAGCCGGTCTCCTCGCTGATTATATGACCGATGACGCGGGCGAGGGTACGGTTCACTAGCGTTCCGAAGTTGGCGTGGATTAGTACGTTGTCCTCCCATTCTTCGAGTAATACGCGGCGATCTGTCGGTGCAAGGTAGCCAGCCTGATGGTGATCTACTTGCTCTCTGATTACTCGCTCAATCGTCGATTGGGAGGCTGAATAGATATCAGCGAGGCTAGTAGCTATGGCCTTCGAGGACTCTCCACTGTTGAGTTCGTCCTCGATGGTTGCTTTGATCCTGCCTACCTCTAAAGCGACCTCAAGAGGAACGGGTATCTCTTCCCCTATCCAGCTCGGGATCGCTCCTGTCGGGTCGTCCTCCGCTTTTACATATATCTTATCGTTATGGACATTTAGTATCTTCCAGGCTCTCCCTCGTAACGTGAATTTGACTCCGGGTTTGGCGTACTCAGCCACGAAAGCCTCCTGAAGCACACCGATAGGCGACTCATCCTTCGCCTCGAGGACGAGATAATCCTTTTCGTCGGGGATCATACTCAAGTTGTTGAAAAAGTAGGTGTAGATAGTTTTTCTGCTCCCACGGGGACGGATTATTACCTCATCCTCAGCTGAAACCCACGCGAGGCGTGGGAACCGGTTGTGCATGTAGCTTGCGACGAACTTTACGTCCTCCACAGAGAGGTCGCGGAACGGGTAGGCTCCCTTGAATAGGTTAACGGTTTGGAGGAAGTAGAGGCGTCCCCTCTGCATGAGCTCCGCAGTCATCTGGTTGACCATTACGTCGTAGGGCTTCTCCGGCACCCGGAGAGGCTCCATGACCTCCCCAAGGGCTCGGCGGCAGATGACCATCGACTCGAAAGCGTCGTCGCTGTTCAAACTGATTATGACCCCCTTACTGACCCTGCCGAGTCGGTGGCCACTTCGACCCACACGTTGGAGTAGGCGTGTGACCTGTCTTGGGCTGTTATACTGGATGACGAGGTCAATACTACCGATGTCTATGCCAAGCTCTAGGCTGCTCGTGCAGATGACAGTGCGAAGGTTACCCTCTTTTAGCCCCTGTTCCGCCGCTATTCTGCTTGTTTTAGCTAGCGACCCGTGGTGGATACTCACTGGGAATTCGGTGTCCCAGAGGTTGAACCTGCTAGCCAGCATCTCACTCGTACTGCGGGTGTTAGTGAAGACTAGCGTTGTCTGGTGTTCCTCAATAAGGCGACGAATGGCGCGTAGCCGCGCTGAGACCTCAGGGTGAGTGAAAAGTGTTGTCGCAGTCTCAAAGTCCTCAGCCTCTGGCTCAGGATATATGATCTCGAAACTCGTCTCTCTTAGAGCGGAGACCTGAATCGTCTCCACGGGCCTGTCTACCCCCGCGAGGAAACGTGCCACCTTTTCTGGGCTACCTATCGTGGCGCTTAGTCCTATCATTTGAGGTGGCTCTGGGGTCAACTCCCTAAGTCTTTCTAGCCCCAGGGCTAGCTGGCTTCCACGCTTATTGTCGGCAAGTTCGTGTATTTCGTCGATGATTATCCAGTGAACGCTCTTAAGGTACTGCTTCAGTGTACGCCCGAGTAGGATAGCTTGGAGAGTCTCCGGTGTCGTGATGAGCATATCGGGGGGACTCGTCCTCTGCCTATTCCGTTCCTGATCGCCAGTGTCACCGTGTCTGATGCCGAGCTTGATATCCAGTCTATTACACCAGTAGGTCATCCTCTCTAGGATGTCCCTGTTTAAGGCGCGAAGAGGGGTGACGTACAGTATGCTTATCCCCGGCCTCCTCTGCCCCGACATGAGGAAACGATCCATCACCGGCAGCATAGCCGCCTCCGTTTTCCCAGTCGCTGTCGCAGAGATCAATAGGACGTTCTTCCCTTCGAGAATTAGGGGGATGATCCTCCTCTGTGGCTCCGTTGGCTCAGTGAACCCACGCTCCTCTAGGAGGCGCCGAACAGGCCTGCAAAGCAGTTGGAAGACGTTCTCCTCGGCCAAATCGTAGAGACCTTCAGTTGGGTTGGATAAAAACATCTCCAAACGATTTGGGATTTCGATTGAAATTACACGTTTTTTTTATAAAATTGGACACTCAACCGGATCAAACCAATCCAATATCAAGAAGACTACAGCTGAGGAGGCGACGACTTCCCTCACTTTCTCGCACGCAATGTAAAATGGAATCCCCCGCAAAATAAAAAGATGAGAAATGTCGCAGATTAAAGCCGTTCCAACATATACATAGATTTAAAGGCGAGTAATGTCCCCCATCAACCCGTATATTTGGGCTCCCGAAAGGTGGCCGAATATACAGAAGAAAGGAAGTGAAATAATGGATTACCGCGAAAGGCGCAGCTTCGACCGTGGACCACGGGAGATGCATAAGGCGACCTGCTCGGACTGCGGAAAGGAATGTGAAGTTCCATTCACGCCGACTGAGGGAAGGCCCGTCTACTGCAACGAATGCTTCGCCAAGCACAGGCCACCAAGAAGGTACTAAGCCCAAAAAGTGAGCCGTATGCGGGGCAAACCCGCGTCAGAATCGTTTTTTTAAAGTTTTTATGAAAAGAATCCACCTAAAACGCAACACCTTTTAAATCACCCACTAACTTCACGAAGGGTTGAGGAAAAGAACATGACCGGGAACCAACCCTCAGAGAAGAAGGAACTCATCAAGAAAGAAAATTTCAGCGAGTGGTATGACAACATCCTACTTGAGGCTAAAATCGCTGACGACCGCTACCCTGTGAAAGGTTTTACGGTTTACACGGGCTGGGGCTTCAGCATAGCCAAGCGGATCATCGCGATGCTCGAAGAAAAGTTGGACGCCTCGGGGCACGAACCCATGCAGTTCCCGGTCGTAATACCCGAGGACAGCTTCCAGAAGGAGGAGGAGCACATTAAAGGCTTCAGCGGGGAGGTCTTCTGGATCACGCACGCCGGAGACAACGAACTCGAGAAGAGGCTCGTTCTTCGCCCGACGAGCGAGACCGCCATCTACCCCATGTTCAAGCTCTGGGTTCGCAGCCACGCCGACCTACCCATCAGGATGAACCAGACCTGCAATGTATACCGTTACGAAACCAAGGCCACACGCCCCCTATATAGGGGACGCGAGTTCCTCTGGAACGAGGGACACACCGCCCACTCCACCTATGAAGAAGCCGAGAGCAACGTCCGTATGGCCATCGAAATCTATAGTGAGGTTTTCAACACTCTCGGCCTCGCCTACATTCGCCTTAAACGCCCTGAGTTTGACAAATTCGCAGGAGCTGACTACAGCGTCGCCTTCGATGCATGGAACCCTGATGGCAAATCTAACCAGATAGGCACTGTACATCAGCTTGGCTACAATTTTGGTAAGGCTTTTGAGATTACTTACGAAAACGAGAGGGGAGAGCAGGTGAACGTTACAAACACTTGCTACGGCATGGGCTTCGGCAGGACCCTCGCCGCAGTCATCAGCCAGCACGGAGACGACCATGGCCTAATCCTACCGCCCGTTATCGCCCCTAAGCAGGTTGTTGTCATCCCCATACCCGTAAAGGGGAAGGAGGAGATCGCCAAGGTCTACGCCAAAGAGATAGTAAATATACTCGTAAAAGAGGGCATCAGGACAGCTATTGACGACGAGGATAGGCTTCGTCCGGGAGAGAAATACTACAAGTGGGAGATGTTCGGTGTCCCTCTTCGCATCGAAGTAGGTCCACGCGAAGCTGATTCAAAGACTGTCACCTTTGTACGCAGGGACACCTTCGAGAAGAGCAAGGCTGAACTCAAGGATCTCCCAGCGGCGACTAGAAGTCTCTTTGTTACTATCCAAGAGAACCTCACCGTGAGGAGTAGGAAGATCCTCGAGGAACGCCTTATCACTGCTTCTACTACCGAGGAACTCCGCGGCTACATGGAGAAGAAGAAGCTCGCACGCATCAATTGGTGCGGCGATGTTAACTGCGCTGAGAGGCTTAAGGAGCAGGTAAGCGGCGAAATAAGAGGTACACTATGGGACTATCATGAGGAACCCAATGGTCCCTGCATAGTCTGCGGAGACTCGGCGAAGAGTGTCGCTTACGTCTCTAGGACATACTAAACTATTTTCGCGTATGCAGTTGAACATGATTTTATCGTTCCTCGACATTGTTGACGTGTGGGATCCATATATACTCCTGCTGAGGATTCGTATCTTCTCCTTAGGCATGTGAAACGTCTCGTGGAGGGGAGGGTACTAGACCTAGGAACAGGAAGCGGAATTCAGGCAGTCACGGCAGCCCTGAAGCCCGATGTTATACGCGTCGTAGCCGCCGACATCAATCCCGACGCGATCGAAGCTGCGAAAAGAAGGGCGGAAAAGGCGGGTGTTATTGACAAGATCGACTTCTTAATTACCGATCTCTTCGATAACATCGAAGGAGTTTTCGACTGGATAATATTCAACCCACCATACCTTCCCTCCGAGAGGGGCATTTTTGACCCGACATGGGACGGGGGAAGAACTGGCAGAGAAACTATAGAACGCTTTCTAAACGGAGCCAAAAAACACCTTATCTTAAACGGATCAATACTTATCATCTACTCCTCTGAAACCGGCAAGATAGATCAACATGGATATCAATGGAGGATACTGGAGGAGGAAAATCTCTTCTTTGAGACCCTTTATTGTGCCTTGCTTACCCTAATTTGAAGTCTTTGACGAAAATCATAGGGGGCGCGCTAATTCGGCGTAATGTGGGTACCGGTCTTACCCTCTAGTGCATCTACAGCTTTTGCGAGACTTGTTATCACGGACTGTTCCCCTCCTCGCTCCACGAAGCCCAGAGCCGCCTCTACCTTTGGACCCATGCTGCCTGCGCCAAAGTGGCCCTCAGCAAGTCGCTTCTTCGCCTCCGCTACACTCATGTTCCTTATCGGAGATTGTGTGGGTTTGCCGTAATCCATCATGGCGTACTCGACATCTGTTAGGATGAGGAAGATATCGGAAGCTACCTCCTCAGCAAGTTTTGCGCCAGCCCTGTCCTTGTCTATTACGGCGTCGACTCCTTCCAGCATCCCTTTCGAGTTCCTGAAGACGGGGATACCGCCACCACCAGAGGCGATAACTATCATCCCGGCATCTACCATTGTTTTTATCGCCTTCGCCTCAACTATAGCGAGTGGATCGGGAGATGGAACGACGCGCCGCCATATTTTATCACCACTTGGCTTGACCTTCTTCACGACCCAACTACGCTCGGTTGCAAGCTTCTTTGCAACCTCCTCGGTGTAAAACGGTCCAACCGGCTTGGTCGGATCCTCAAAATCGGGGTCCTTCTCGCTGACTAAAACCTGGGTGACGACTGTTGCAACCTGTTTCCCATCACCATCCAGGATATTGTGGAGGTTCTGCTGCATCATATAGCCTATCTGACCCTGGGTCATAGCTCCGAGAACAACCAGGGGCTGCGGTGGGACTTGATCCATTGCTGCCTCCTGTTGGATTGCCAAGTTACCGACCTGGGGACCGTTTCCATGGGTGATGACGAGATTGTAGCCTCGTCTCACGAGTTGGGCTATCTGAGAGGAGGCGATCTCGACGTTCTTCATCTGTTCCTCGAAGGTTCCTTTCTCGTCGGGTTGCTTGATGGCGTTCCCGCCGAGAGCGACTAGGACACGTTTAACCATGTATTACGCTCCTTTCGAAGGATTAACCGTTGAACAAAGGTCGTTTAAAACAGTTGCCCTAAATTGAGTCGAATTCAATTAAAAAAAGATCTAATAGAACTAGTTGATCTCCATCTCGATGTAGACTTCATTTGGGACCCTTATTCGCATTATGCTACGCATGACACGGTCTCGGGCATCGATCTCGATGAGCCTCTTATGGACACGCATCTCATATTTATCCCAAGTCTTACTACCGTCCCCGCAGGGGGTCCTTCGTAGTGGGGACGACGAGCTTCTTCGTTGGTAGTGGTATTGGACCCACAAGTTTGACGCCTATTTTTTGTGCTATATCTCTTATCTCATCGCAGACACCCTCAAGCTTCACGGTGTCGGTGCTGGTGAGTTTGATGCGTGCTCGTCGCGCCATACCTGTTCCCCGTTTTGTCAGCTAGCCGAGAACTTAAAGGTATCGAAAAAGTTGGAGAGAGCGTTTAGCTCTCAATCTCGAGGACGATGCCTGCACCGATGGTCGTACCCATGTCGCGCAGAGCGAATCTACCGAGCTGCGGGAAGTCTTTGAAGGCCTCTATAGCTATGGGCTGTAGGGGGACGAACTTCACTATCGCTGCCTCACCTGTTCTCAAGTAGCTGGGGTTCTGCTCAACCACTTGACCAGTTCTTGGGTCGAGCTTAGCTTCAAGTGCCTCGAATTTGACCGCTATCTGTGCGGTGTGTATGTGTAGCACTGGAGTGTAGCCTTGGCCGACGGCTGTGGGGTGGTGGATGATGAAGATCCTACCCTTAAACGACTTCGCGACCGAGCATGGGGTATTCAAGTGGCTAGCGACCTCGCCACGCTTGAGTTTCTCTCTCGACACACCCTTAACGTTGAAGCCTATATTGTCGCCTGGAAGAGCCTGGTCAAGACGTGTGTAGTGAGTCTCAATGCTGTTGACCTTTCCCTTCTCACCGCTGGGCATGAAGACGATGTCATCGTTGACCTTCAGTATGCCGGTCTCGACCTTACCGACTGGGGTAGTACCTACGCCCCTGATGGTGTAGATCTCCTGAACTGGGATCCTGAGAGCCTTTTCAGTTGGCTTCGGAGGCATCACGAAGGTGTCAAGTGCCTCGAGAAGTGTGGGGCCCTTGTACCAGGGCATGTTGGTGCTCTTCTTGACGAGGTTGTCGCCACTCCAACCACTCGTGGGGATGAAACTGACCTTGTTGGTGTCGTAGCCGACAAGCTTTAGGAGAGTGGTGACGCCGTCCTTGACCTCCTGGTAACGCTGCTCACTCCAGGCGACCGTGGGGTCATCCATCTTGTTTATTGCGACGACGATCTGCCTAACTCCCAATGTATAGGCGAGGAAGGCGTGCTCACGCGTCTGGCCTCCGGGGTTTGTTCCTGACTCGTACTCGCCCTTCTTGGCTGAGATGAGGAGGATGGCTCCGTCCGCTTGACTCGCACCCGTGACCATGTTCTTTACGAAGTCGCGGTGGCCTGGTGAGTCGATAACCGTGAAGAAGTTTTTCGCGGTCTCAAGCTTGTAGAAGGCGAGGTCGATCGTGATACCACGTTCGCGTTCCTCCTTGAGCCTGTCGAGGAGCCATGCATACTTGAAGGACTCCTTGCCCATGGCTTTGGACTCGGCTTCCATGTCCTTCGCGTACTTTTCGTCGATGGCGCCGGCGTCGTAGAACAGGTGGCCTATACTCGTGCTCTTACCGTGATCAACGTGTCCGATGATGATCAGGTTGATGTGTGGCTTCTCTTTCCCGCTCATTTCTCAAATCTCCTACTCATTCCGACTAGGATGGTGGATAAAAAGGTTAGGTTCACATCTATAAACCATACTGATCTTGGGTAGAAGTTCTGATCCTCCGATTTTTTTCACACTCACAAGGCGATGCGTAAAGTTTAAACATGTAAGTCTACACCGGAAGGTGGAGAATCGCTTGACTAACGGTATGTTTGCCGGCCGTAGACTCAAAAACAACAGAAGAGCCATGCGGTACAAGAGTAAGGACTACGTCCTCCGGAGGAAGCGCAGAACGGATAAGAAGGATCTTCTCCAGGGCGCTCCCATGGGTAGAGGAATAGTTCTTCAGAAGGTGGGAGTAGAATCTAAGCAACCGAACTCTGCGATTCGTAAGTGTGTTCGTATCCAGATCATCAAGAATGGCAGACTCGCGACGGCATTCATGCCAGGTGATGGCGCACTCAATTTTGTTGATGAGCACGATGAGGTCACAATCGAGGGCATCAGTGGCCCCAGAAGCCGTTCGATGGGGGACATACCTGGTGTCCGCTACAAGGTTAACGCTGTGAATGGCGTTCCGCTCAACCTGCTGGTCATTGGTAAAGTACAGAAGCCAGCAAGGTAAAAAAAAGGTTTAATTTTTAGCTACCTTAGTTTTCGTTTCTATTTTTTCAGTCTGGTTAATGTCTCAATGTCGCCATAAAGGGTTGAAGTGAAATATGGAACTTTAGAGTGTTTTTGAATTTCTTGGAGGAGATTGACAACATGCGTAAAAGGTGAGAAATGAAAGTTTGCTTATCTTCGGTAAGACTTTTATTCCCGAACCTACTCTTCCCCTCTGCAATCCGAGGCGAATCGGCCAAGTGAGCGATGAACAAGAGATAACAATTGAGGCCACCACTGCTGGCACTGGCGGAATCAAACTATTCGGGGAATGGACTTTTGAGAACATCGAGGTACGCGATCCCAGTTTGAAGAGGTACCTCAAGATCACGCCAGTCTACATGCCTCATACAGGTGGTCGCCACGAGGCCCGTAAGTTCCAGAAGAGTGAAATGAGCATAGTGGAGCGCCTCATCAACGATCTTATGAAGCCTGGGAGTAGCGGCGGCGATAAACCAAGGGTAACGAATGCGGTGAGGACTGCATTTAAAATAATCAGCATCAAGAGTGGGAGAAACCCGATTGAAGTTCTCGTCCGTGCCGTCGAGAACTCTGCCCCCAATGAGGACACGACCCGTATTGGCTACGGTGGCGTAGTCTACAGGCTTGCGGTAGACATCTCCCCGCAGCGTAGGATTGACCTCGCACTGAGGTTTATTACCAAGGGGATAAAGGAGCAGACCTTTGGGAATAGGAAGACCTTTGAGGAGATTGTTGCGGATCAGCTCATCGGTGCTGCTCAGAACGATGGAAACAACTTTGCTGTTAGGCGCAAGCGCGAGATGGAGCGCGTGGCGTTTGCTTCAAGGTAAATAAATTTTCTTTTCTTCTTTACGCTAAACTTCCCGCTGCGAAGGCGAGAAGACCGAACAACATCCAGTATAGGATCTGGTTCTTCACCCTTCTGCTATTTTCCCTACTATGATCCCTGAGTATGGTAATGGCGCCATAGACTAGCCCCAAATCCGTTACTGAGACGAATGGAATATACCAAATTGATACTAGGTTGAGGAACAAGGGAGCCATGGAAGCGAGCACCGCCACTAGATAGAAGGTGGAGGCCAAGTATGCAGCCTTATCGGAGCCGAAGCTGGCAGCAACTGTCTTAACACCACTAATCTTGTCGCCTTCGACATCAACTATTCCCT
Organism: Candidatus Bathyarchaeota archaeon; assembly: GCA_963780545.1. Classification (GTDB taxonomy): domain Archaea; phylum Thermoproteota; class Bathyarchaeia; order TCS64; family TCS64; genus UBA8941. The sequence continues at coordinate 41,769 of CAWACK010000016.1, read as the reverse complement.
TCGTCACCTCCCTCCCTGTGTTGGAGAGAAAAGCTAAGGCGCTAAAGAGCAGCGAAGTGGAAACGTTGCCAACGATGACACCGCCGTAAATGAAGGGTAAGGCAATACATGTGCTAACCATTAGGTTTCCCACGAACCCCGCTCGCTTCCCCCAAGCAGAGTACACCATCATCACAAACCATGAGAAGAGGGCAATACCTAGGCTTGGGATACTGGTGAGATAAGCGGTGGCCAATCCAATCAAGCTAAGCAACACGGCGTAGATTAGAGCCTCACTAGGCTTCACCTCTCCGCTGGGAAGGGGTCGCTTTGGCTCATTAACTGCATCGATCTCCCTATCATAATAGTCGTTGATAACCATCGCACTGCCCGTGAGTGTGAACCCTGTCATGAAGGCAAGAACAAGAGACGATGGAGAGATCGTGGTTCGAAGTCTGTTAGCTAAAACGACGCCGACGAGGATTCCAAATCCCATCATAAATGAGTTGATTGGTCTTAGTATCCTAACGAAGCCGCCTAATCTGCTCATATTATACGCAGATTAGCTACCTTCGTATTAAAATGCTCCAACCAAAATTTATTTGATCTTTCGCGCACGCGTATGGCTATTATGACTCCAGACCCTCAGTTACGATCTTTAAAGGTTGATAGACTAGTTTAGGTCGTTTTGTTCCCACTCTTCCTCACCAGACTCCTCGTCAATCTCCTCGTCGTCCCAACCGAGGCAGTCGTAGCATAGACCTCGCTTTGTATCCCCGCATTCGAAGCAGTATTTGGCTCCACACTCCTTACAGTCCCTGAGCTCTTGAGCCTCCATGCCGCATACGTCGCAGAGTGGCAAACCTGACCCCATCAGGAGCCGACTAAGCGGAGGCTATAAATGTATTGAGTTCAGCGAGAGGCGACACGGTGGAGGAGCCCCTCGTCGATGTTTCCTCCGCTGATAACGATGCCAACGCGTTTCCCTTCGAATCGACGGGGATTCTCCAGCAGGGCAGCGACACCAACGGCACCCGCCCCCTCCATTATCTCATGTTGACGAATGATCATGAGTCGGAGAGCGTCGATGATGGTGCTTTCCCTCACATCGATCCAGTCCTTCACCAGCTTCTGGCAGATTGGGAAGGTAACGCTTCCCTGCTCTATTCCACCATGGAGCCCCTCTGCGATGGTCTCAAACATGGGGATGTCAATGATCTTCCCCGCCTTAATGCTCTCATGCATAACAGGGCTCGCCTCGGTTTGAACGCCTATTACTTCGGCATTCGAGGTTCCGTTCATAACGATAGCAACTCCGGAAATGAGTCCTCCACCGCTCACTGGGACTAGGACTGCATCAAGTTCGGGGCAGTCCTCCACCATCTCGAGTGCAACTGTACCCTGACCTGCTATGAGGTCAGGGTCGTTATATGGGCTGAAGAAGGGCATACCATTCTCATGGCTGATTTGTTGGGCTAGGCGTTCAGACTCCATGTATTCGTCGCCGTGGACGATTAGGTTAGCGCCGAGTGCCCTTATGGCGTCCCTCTTCACTTTTGGCGTATTTCCTGGCACGACGATAACGGACTTGATGCCGAATTCACGAGCTACATAAGCAATACCTTGGGCATGGTTACCTGAGGATGCAGCGACCACTCCTTTCTTTCTCTCTTCGAGTGTGAGGAGTGCGATCCTATTAGTCGCACCCCTTATCTTGAATGAACCTGTGAGTTGTCTGTTCTCCAGTTTCAGCCAGACTTCTGAGTTAGTGAGCTCGCTGAGGAGGGTAGATGGCTCAGAGGGAGTTCTCCTGATCCATTGTCTCATCCGTCTCCGGGCTGCGTAAACGTCGCCCAGTGTAACCATGAAGGAAAATATAATCAGAACTGTATAATAATCTAGACACCTAGGAAAGACAATTAGGCCACACATACCCGATTATTTTAGAACTAGGTTTATAGTCACACTAAGGCACGTGCTTGACGTCGGTATAGCAGCATAAGCGAAGAGTTGAGGCGCTACGTGTGGATCACGACTTCGTAGCGTGCTCTAAGTGGATCTTGGGGCTGTTCCGGAAGCGGTGGAGCATCGAACGACTGTTTGGTACGGGCGAGGGGTAGCTACTACTGAATAGTCACAATGACAGAAGCATGCTCAGGTTTCGATCCAAGTCGCGTGCGTAGGCTAAAGAATTTCTAAACAACCAAGGGCGAGAGGTGATTTAGGGCTTACAGTTATTAACCTCCAAAAGTGTTGCCCTACCATGAGCGAGGAGAAGTCACCCCTCGATATGCTTATGCAGCGCCCCGATTTCAAGCCCTTTTCGGGTCGCCACGCCTTTCGCGTCCTAGAGTTGTCTAAAAGTAGGCTCAATATGCCACCTGTTAGTGTTGAGGACGTCCTCAAAGCGGTCAGTAGCTTAGGTGTGGTTCTCGAGACGGAGGTTGCGATGATCTTCGCAATGCAGGAGGTCCTGTGTAGACGATGCGGGGACTGCTGCAGGGAACGGGGCTCTATTCGGCTCCGAAAAGACGAACTCCAAGGAGTAGCCAACTACCTACATGTCGAGTACAAGAGGTTAAAGGAACAGCTCAAGGCTGTGCCAGTGGGGGATGGGACCTTCGTCGTCTCGCAGCCTTGCAGGTTCCTGAAGGATAATCTCTGCGTCGTTTACTCGGCGCGCCCAGGGACATGCCGTAGCTACCCCACCAAAGATCTCCTCGCGAACATGGGACAAGGCAAATCATTCGACGGTTGCCCGATAGCTGATACACTTCTCTCAGAAATCGTCGTGAAGAGGGTCCTTGAGGAGCAGATGTGGAGAGATAACCCGGAAGAGCTGAAGATGAAAGCGGAGAAGAGGAGGATGGAGCTGGCTAGGCTTCGTAATTTATCCCAAGGTGAGAGAATGAGACTTCTCACAGAGGGTTATGCGAAGACCATTCGGGGCACGCGGAGCTAAATAGATGTTTTATTCCACGGAGACTCGTCTAAACCTAGGTTGGGTAACCGTTGAATCGGATAATCCTTGACACTGACCCGGGCGTCGATGACGCTTTGGCTTTCCTCCTCGCTTTCTCCAGTCCGGAGATCAAGGTCGAAGCGGTTACAACGGTCGATGGTAATGTCGACGTGGAGAAGGGAACAAGGAACGCTAGGCAGCTTCTGGAGTTCCTAGGCAGGAGCGACGTCCCAGTGGCGCAAGGAGCAAAGCATCCTATGTTCAGGCAGATGGAGCATGCCGAGAGTTTTCATGGCGAGACGGGACTCATGGATGCAGTCCTCCCCGCGACGAAGATGAAGATCGATGATCGCAACGCGGCAAAGTTAATCATAGATGAGGCGGATGAGCTGGGTAAGGACCTGACTCTCGTAGCGATTGGTCCTCTGACGAACATTGCTACGGCGATCCTCGCCGACCCTACAATCCCTGAGAAGGTGAATGGCCTCGTTATAATGGGTGGAGCCTTCGGACTCACTCCTTACGGAATCGGGAATGCTAACGCAGTCGCCGAGTTTAACATCTGGCATGATCCTGACGCAGCAAAACTCGTCTTTGGCAGCGGTATTCCTATCACCTGCATCGGCCTTGACATCACCACCAACCCTGACTACAAGATGAGCAAGGCTATGTATGGCGAAATGATTGCGAAGAAAACGAGACGCTCTAAGCTCATCGAGGGCCTCTGCGGCGTCCTCGTGGAGAGATATAATGGCTTCAGTCTCCACGACCCGATGGCCTTGGCCTACGTTGTAGACCCAACCATCTTTAAAACTGAGAGTTACAGGGTCGAAGTCGAGACGGTGGGCACGCAAACCATGGGAATGACGGTCGTGGACCGCCGAATGTTCCACCGAGAGGAGAACCAGAAAGCGAAACACGAGATAATCGTCGAGGTCGACGCTACTCGATTCCACAAGATGATCATCGACAGGGTTGCAGATGGTGGCTAGTTTGGCAGATCTCATAAGCTGTGGAGCTATAAATTGGGACGTCAACCTCTTCATGGAGAGGCTTCCTAGAGTGGGTGAGGAAGTCCCTGTTAAGGAGATACAACGAGTCAGCGGCGGCACTGCAGCGAACGTCGCCGTCGCAGCAGCAAGGCTCTTGGGAAAGAAGAGAGTCGCCTTTATAGGCGCTCTGGGTAAAGACGAGATAGCTGACAAGCAGCGCAATATCCTCTGGGATGAGGGCGTCGAGGATTCGGGACTCCTCTTTGTGCAGGGGGAGGAATCAGGGCAAGCCTACATCAGCATAGGTGGCGATGGTGAGAATGAGATACACACCTACTTTGGCGCCAACCTCAAGCTAGATGATCAATGCCTTCGTGACCCAGAACGACTAAGACTCATTAAAGGGGCGAAGGTATGTGTTATAATGGACCCTCCACTGGAGACAGCGAAGTGCCTAGCGAAGCTCTGTAGGGAGCATGGCGTCACTGTCATCTGGGATCCGGGAGTCTATGCAGAGCTCGGTATGGATGCGCTAAGCTCCACGCTAGTGAACGCCGACTATTTCATCCTCAACCATGTGGAGTACGAGAACCTACTCGGCACCAGCTCAGCTCACGAGATCGCAAAGATGATGCATGAGAAGGTGAAGAACCTCAAATGCATAATAAAGCACGGCTCGGAGGGTTGTACCCTGACGCAAGACAACGTTGGAGCAATAATCCACATCAACGCTGTGCCTCTCGACAGACTAGGTATGACAGTGGTAAACACAGTAGGCTGCGGTGATGCATTCATCGGTGGCTTCGCTGCCGCGAAAGTGGAGGGACTTGACGATACTGAGGCTCTACGCTGGGGGAACGCTGGAGGGAGTTTCAAGGCGACGTGCAAGGAGACTAGGGGAGGCCCTACCAAGGTTCAGCTTTTAGAACTAATAGAGAAATGGAGGAGCGTCTAAGAGTGTACAACAACCTCCGTGGATCCAAGCGTGTCTCAGCTTACCTCGAAGAGAAAGGCATCAAGGCGAGGGTTGTTACCCTCGATGAGTCGACGAGGACCAGTCAGCTCGCTGCCGATGCGCTCGGCTGCACGGTGGCAGAGATAGCTAAGAGCATAGCATTCAAGGCGGGTGAGCAGGCAGTAGTTGTCGTGATTAGCGGTGACAGGCGCGTCGACGCGAAGAAAGTCTCTGCTCACCTCGGTGTCAAGGTAGTAAACGCCGATGCTGAGACTGTTAAGGAGCTAACCGGCTACCCGATAGGTGGTGTCCCGCCCTTCCCACACACTTCCAATGTGAATATCCTTCTGGATAGGAGTCTAGCACGGTTCGAGAAGGTGTGGGCTGCAGCGGGGACGCCAAATTCGGTTATGAACCTCACTGTCGACCAAGTAAAGAGCATCGTCGGCGACTTTGTGGATGTCTCAATCTAGCCAAACCTGTATTATATACGGTCGAATATTCTGGATGCATGTACAAGCGCATAGGTATCCTTGGCGGTCTCACGCCAGAGTCCACGGTTCCCTACTACATGCACATAATCCACCGCTACGAGGAGATGTTTCATAATCACGCCTACCCCGAGGTGGTCATCTTCAGCGTAAGCTTCCAAAGATTCGACGATTGGATGGATGTTGAAGACTGGGAGAGCATGGAGCTTGAGCTTGCAAAGGGTCTTCGCGCATTACAAGCGGCAGGAGCAGACTTCGCTGTCATCGCTACGAATACTATGCACAACCTCTTCGAAAAGCTCGACCGGAGGAATATCATTCCACTACTCAGTCTCGTAGACGCCACTGGTGCTGAGGTGAAGAAGGCGGGCATAAAGAAGGTCGGACTCATCGGCACTAAGTTCGCGATGAATAAGCCCTATTATAGGGAAGGCCTAGGGAAGTATGGCATCAAAGTTGTGGTTCCCGATGAGGAGGACCAGGCCTACATAGGTCGAGTGATCTTCGAGGAATTGAGCTTCGGCATATTGAAGGATGAGAGCCGCAAGGGCTACCTCGCTATTATGGAGAAGCTCAAGGATAAGGGTGCACAGGGCGTCATTCTTGGCTGTACGGAGATACCCCTTCTAATCAAGCAGGAACACACGAAGATTCCCGTCTTCGACACGACGACGATCCATGCTGAAGCGGCTTTTCAGTACGCTATAAGGATCTAGCGCGCTAGAAGGCGCGTCAGCTCCTTTAATCCGTCCACGATGTAGTTTGGGTTAAGAGTCGCCAGCTTTTCTCTGTTATGGGTCCCGGTTGTGACACCTATAGTGTGAACACCCGCCTTCTTGCCAGCTTCAAGCCCTATCGTTGTATCCTCGACTAGGACGCTTTCTTGGGGTTTCACGTCGAGACGCTTTAGGGTAAGGTTTATGATATCAGGCGCGGGTTTGGGGGCGGCAACGTCGTTTATCCCGAGGACGAGATCGAAGTAGCCCCTGAGACCAAGGGTGCCGAGTAGCTGAGAAGCAACATCACCGCGCTTCGTCGTGGCGATGCTCTGTAGGTAGCCGGCTCCCTTGAAATGTTTGAGGGTTTCCTCTACGCCTGGGAGTATGTGGGTTTTCCTACTTCCCACATCCGCGTATATAACAACGAACCTGTCCCAGCAGGCCTGGATCTTTTCATGCTTCTCCTCCGGGAGGACCTTCTTGAACATCTCTGTGAGGGGGAGCCCTATCATCTCCATTATCGCGTCAGCAGGGCAGGCCTCTTCGCCGAGTTCTTCTACGACGCGGTTGAATGTCTCAACAATTGCTTCTTTGGAGTCGATTAATGTTCCATCGAGGTCATAGATGATGAGTTTGATCCCACAGAGCATGCAAATTAGTCGCTGTGGCTCCATTAAACCGTTCCGAGCCGCCACACTTATTCCCAGCGAATCCTGTTATTCAACTATGAAGCACTTCTACTATGAGGATGTCCCGCTCGTCGAAATAGGTGATGAGGCACAGGACGCCAAAAGGCGGTGGCTTGTAGATCAGGATTCTGGGGCATTAGTGTCGATGATGTTTGTTGAGGTCAAGCCAGGTGGTAACACGTTGCGGCACTCGCACCCCTATGAACACGCGATGTTCTTCCTCGAGGGAACAGGCGAAGTCCGAGATGAGAACGGCGTGAGCCCGATAAACCCCTTAGAGGTCATCTACATCAAGCCGAACGAGCTACACCAAATTAGGAACACCGGAGATAAGACACTCAAGTTCATCGCTGTGGAGCCTACGCAGAGGAAAAAAACCTAGAGTTCTAAGGGTTTTCCGTAGACCTCGGCATGGAAGACATCTTTAAAGACCCGCCTTGGTTTTGGATCAGGTCTCTCCGCAGGGACGCCGATCGGAAGCAGACAGATCACTTTCTTATCCGCTGGTATCCCCAAGAGAAGCTTGACTCTTTCCTCCTCGAAGGCACCTATCCAGCAGGTTCCATAGCCTAGACTCCAGGCCGCAAGGACAATGTTCTCTACTGCGATCATCGGGTCCCGCTCCAGCCACCGGAGATAAACGCCTGGCGATCCAGTTGGGTCTCCGAAGACGGCGAGGAATGCTCCAGCGTCAGCGGTCCACATCTGGTTTCTCGCTGCCTCGGCTAGCATCTTTCTCCGCTCCACGTCACGGACAACGACGAAGCCCCACGGCTGTTTGTTGCCAGCGGAAGGCGCCAGCCTTCCAGCGTCCAAGATCTTTTCGAGGTCACCGTCCGGAATAGGGGCGGGCTTAAACTTCCTGACGCTCCTACGCGTCTCAATTGCCACGAGGACGTCCATAGACGTTAAGGACAAACTCGTGGCTTATATTGGCTATGAATCGGCATCCCTCAAAAAACCGTATGTAGTGAGCCTAAGCCTGCAATGAACTCGAAGCGTTTATTTAATATAATAATCGGAAGAATCCGCCATATTTTGGAAACCGCACAAAAATTTGCGCTTGAGAAGATTTGTGAAAAAAAGGTAGCTTCTATGTGGACTTAGCGTCGACCTTCGCCTGAAGATTTTTCGCCTGGGCGTTGGCTTTAGCAATTATCTCCGCTACGGTATCCTGAGTGACGTAACCAGCCTCCACAGCGACTGTCTTCGCATTCTGGAGGGCAAGGCTGATCAGCGTCGGCGCCGTTGCAACTGTGACGTATTCGCTCTTTAGTGCGACCTGGAAGGCCCCACTAAAGGCGTCCATGAACTGCTTCTTGTAGCTGGATACGTCCAACACCAGCGACTCGCCGGGAATTAACATACCGTTCTCGTAGACTACCTTGATGCTAAGACCGCTCTGCGCCGCCTTTATTCCGAGTCTCTGAAGGAGGTCAGCCATGTCAGCGGTGATCTCCTCACCCCTCTCGGCAATGACTGTGTCAGCGACGACCCAAATGTTACCACCCTCGATACGGGTCTTGATCCCGAGCCCACCAAACTTACTGATCATTGGGCCTGGGCTAATCCCTGTGTTGCCCGCTGGGATGACGAGTTGCTTGAGCGCCTTGTCGCCTCCCTTTGCGAAGCTCTCGACCTTGCTCTTCTCAAGGTTCATCGCCAGTTTGAAGGGGTTACCGTTGGTGAAGAGGAATACATTTGGTCCCTCGACTGCCCTTATGAACTCTTTCACGCCTGGCTTCTGGGCCTTCTCCATGCTGATGCGCATTAGTGTATTCTTGACTGTCTTGATCTCGAGCTGACCCCTGAGGCTTTTGCGGAGGTCCATTAGCATTGCGCTCTGGACTTTGAAGAGGTTTGCTGCAGCTATGACATTATATTTATTTAGCAGGTCGACGGTCTGTTCGACGACTCCTGCCTTCTGTTCAGATACTTGCGACATTCATACCACCTCAGAAAAGCCTCACTGCCTCACCCATCGTGGTCTTGAGGTAGATACTTTTGATATTGCCGTAGCCCCTCTTCGTAACGCCAATTAGGTTGTTAAGGACGGTCTCTATGTTCTGGGTAAGCTGCTCGTCGGTCATGTTCTCGCGTCCGACCATGCAATGTACAAACATCTTATCGCGACTTCTCAGAACAATCGCACGTCTCTCGCGCTCGATGACATTATCGACGGGTGCCTGCGGTGGCACAGGAGTAGGCATCTTGCCGCGTGGACCTAGGATTGGACCTGCGACTCGACCCACCGTCGGCATTAACGGTGCCTCACTGATGAATATGTCGAAGTCTTTGAGTCTCTTCTTCGCCGCCTTTTTATCCTTTGCCAGCTCGCTGAGCTCGGCAGGCTCGATGACCTCATCCGCTCCGCTCCTGCGGGCTCTTAAGGCGAGGTCACCACCCGCGAAGACTAGGACCTTCTGACCACCGATCCCGTTGGGAAGCTGTACACGAAGGTTTACCCTGTTCTCCGGTCTCTTCATATCGAGCTCTCGGAGGTTGATGGCGAGTTCAAAGGTCTGTTCAAAGCGGCGCTTTTTAGATGCTTGGCGCGCCTTTAAGATAGCCTCAGATATGTCCTTCCTCTGTAGGGACAATGTTAGTCCTCCTTTAGTTGGGCGTCAAATGCCCCACTTTTAATGAGCTCTTGGACCTCACCAGCAGACTTCCCATCGACGGTGACGCCCATACTGTGACACGTACCGAGCACCTCACGGACGGCTGCTTTGAGGTTAGCCGCGTAGAGGCCTGGCTTCTTCTTCTTCGCCACGCTCACGAGCTCGTCGAATGCGAGGTCACCCACCTTTACGGAGTTGGGTGTGCTTGATCCCTTCGTAATCTTCACAGCCTGCGTCAGCAGTGCGAATGTGCTCAGCATCCCGACCTTCACAGTGAATGCGCGAGTGTCAGTGTCTATGAATACATCCACGGGGACTGGAGTCCCCTTGTACTCGTCGGTCTGCTTGTTGATCTCAGCGACGATCTGCATAATATTGACGCCCATAGGGCCAAGAGCGGGACCGATCGGTGGGCCACCTGACGCCCCCCCACCGGGGACTATAAAGTTGAACTTTTTTTCTACCAAATCTAATTAGCTCCTTTAACCTCCCGGACATAGTCGGCGTGGACGGTTATCGGCAGGCTAAACGCCGCCTCCAGGATCTCTATCGTTACTTCCTCCTTGGAGGTATCCACGCGCACAACCTTGGCTTGCATACCCTTGAAGGGTCCTGCTACGACATCCACTAGTGTACCCTCCGCCAGACCCTCGATAGCTGGCTTCGTTTCCAAGTAGTGTTCCACCTCTTGCGGTGAGACAGTTCCCTGCACACGTTCCCTGGCGTATCTTACGCCACGTATGAGCTCATCAACCATGTGAGGATTAGCGGATTCGACGATTATGTAGCCCTTCAGCTCGGAAGGCGCCAGTATCGCTAGGATGGCTATGTGCTCGATCTTTGCCTTATCGGCTAGCATCTCAGCTACTGTTCTCTCCTGGCCGTTTGTGACCTTCACTGCGTAAAGCTGGGATTGGGGCTTCTCTGGCACGTTAGCCACGTCCGGTTGCACCGTATGCGATAGCAGATGGCTAATATTAATATTGCTGAATTAGCGAAAACCGTGACCCATAAAATATTCTGGCTAAAAAGTGGCTTTCAGCCAACCGGTTGTAGAACGACTGCAACGAGTCGAATTATATAGCCGATTGCGCCTAAGATGCCGACACCAAGGAGGACTACCTTTAGGCTAAGGCTGTAGGTCTTCCAGTCTGGTCTGTTGATGGTAATTAGGAGTCGCTTCGCGCTGTCGATGAAATCACGTACGCCCATGTCTTATCGCCCAGTGAGGGGACGCAGAAGCTTTAAAATCTTTACGAATCCCCGAGCAGTTTTTCTGCAAACCAACCAGCGTCGAAGGGCTGGAGGTCGTCGTAACCCTGCCCGACGCCAATATAGATAACAGGTTTCCCTGTGAGGTAGCTTACACTTAGGCTGGAGCCTCCCTTCGCGTCAGCATCGACTTTCGTAAGAATTGCTGCATCGAATCCTACAGCCTTATTAAATGTGAGTGCCTCCTCCGTCGCATCATTACCGATGAGGCTATCTAGAATCATGATGGTGAGATCTGGCTGGACGACGCGCTTGATTTTTGTGAGCTCATCCATGAGGTTACGGTTTGTCTGCATTCTACCTGCGGTGTCTATGAGGACGACATCTATGCCCTTCGCTTTAGCGTGCTGTATAGCATCGTAGCCTACAGCAGCAGCATCGCTGCCATACTGGTGTTTGACTACTTTGACGTTAAGGCGCCTCGCGTGTTCCTCAAGCTGCTCTATTGCACCCGCTCGGTATGTGTCTCCTGATGCGAGGACGACGCTGAAACCGTTCTTTTGGAGGAGTCTAGTGACCTTGGCGATGCTCGTAGTCTTCCCCGTGCCATTGATGCCAACGAACATGATGATGTATGGGTGGCCTTGCTTCTTCGCGTCTGTAACCGCTTGGATGAGATCTATACTCTTTTCGGTGTGCATCACCACTTCGATCGACTCCTTAAGCGCGTTCTTTACAAGGTTGGATTTTCCACCGAAGCGGTTTGCTTCCTGTCCTACGAGTCGCGATTTTAGCTCCTCACAAACCTTCTCTGCTACCTGAACGGAGACATCATTTCCTATGAGCTGAATCTGGAGGTCCCAGATTAAGGGATCTAGGTCTTTATCACTCAGGCCTGTCTTAGAAATCTTATCGACTATGCCCTTGAGACCTTGCTTAAGCTTATCGAACACTGGCGGCCTCACCCTGGAGCTCGGTTGAGAGCCTGTTACCCACTTCCTGGTGGCTCTGCATCTGGGCGATGACTTGCTCCAATTGCTCCTCCACCGAGGCTAATGTCTTTTCCACCTCCTCGAGGCGCTTGTTGACATCCTCTAGAGCCTTTGGCAACTCCATCTCCACTGAAACATCGGCCCCAACGCCTATGATGACTTTGTCGAGGCTACCTGTCTTCGCATGTATGAATGTCGAGCCGCCAACTGGCACTAGGATGGGTGTGTCTAGCTTAAGATCTTTCATATCGTTAAGACTCTGCTGACTCATGTGGAGCTCTGCTTGGGCACTCGAGAGTACTTGGATCCTCTGTTGAAGGATCTGCGCGGTTCCCTCCATTAGCTGAAGCTCATATAGAACCCTACGAAGTTGGTCTTCTTTGCTTTGGGAAGCCAAGGCTTCTACCCTGCCTTCTCCTCGATCTGGACCTCTTCGACGCTGAGGATCGTGATCTGGTTGCGCTTAGCGCGGTGGCGGCTACCCATTTCTGTATAGACGCGTTCCACAGCGTGCTCCATCTTTGCTGCTCTGATCTCTTGGCTGAAGGCCATAGGGATGAAGAATTTCTGTTTGTTTATCTCGCCCGTGACACGAAATATCTTGGTTTCGCTCATTCCTTATTCTCAGCCTCCGATCGCAACCTCAGCCATGGTGATGGTGACCTTGCCTTCGTCGTCCTTCGTCATCTTAACCCTAATCTTGTGGGGCGGGCTCTTGATGCCTCTGGCCCAGATGGTTTCGTTGACAGCGTTGTCGACGGCGACATCATTCGCCTTCATGTGGCGCTTTGCGAATGCCTTAAGGACCATCATCGCCTTCTCGCTACGCCTGTATCTCTGAGCGTGCCAAGCCTCCTTTAGAGGGACCGTATAGATTCGTTCCTGCTCAGACATGTCTCATCAGTCCTTGAGTTTCCTAGTGCGCCAGGCACGTACACTCTTGGGGCTCCAACGTACCTTACCATTGGTCTTCGCTATTATCCACGCAGGCACAGACTTGCTCGACTTTCCCGCCTTTATTAGACGAAGTTTGTACGCCAGCGGTTTGTTTCTTGCCATCGCTACAGTCTCCTTATAGTTATGTCCCTTTTCTGCTGCTGTCCCTCTATCTGGACGAGTAGCTTCTTCAGCTGTTCGTCCGTTATGGGGAGGGGTACCCTTCCGGCCTGGGCCAGCTGGATGAGCTCATGTTCGAGCTGTTGTCCGAACTCGGGGCGTACCATCTTTATGTTTGTGAGTCTCTGCCGTGCCTCGGGCGTCAGAAGCCTACGCATTAGCGCCTGCTTCTGGGCTTCAGCCTCAGCCGCTGCACGCTGCTGCTCTACGCCCTGCTGTTGCCGGGCCTGAAGCTCGGCCATTCGCTGGGCTTTTAGTCGCTCAAGCTCCTCGTCCGACGACATTGGCGTCCCCGCCTAGTATACCTTTAACTCTGGCTTCTCCCTGTCCAGGTCCTTTTTTATCTGGGTCGACATCGCGTCGAGAAGGCTACGTCCTTTCTTGCTGACTGTACGGCCGGACTTCTCGACCTTGTCTACTAGCCCTGCCTTCTCGAGCTGCTGGAGTGAGATGCGAATGATGCTGCCGCCGGACTTTCTATGGTGACCGGGGGCGTTACCCTTCCTTTTGCGTCCGCCATACTCCTTTCTCAGCCTCTGAACCCCGACGGGTCCATTGAAATAGAGCTTCCTTAGTAGTGAGGCGGTTCTGACGTACCACCAGTCTGGTTCCTGTGGCACTCTCTCGACGTGGCTGCCCGTCTTAACGTGAGCGGACCACTCGGGCGGATTGACTTCTTTGATGTTTTCCTTGATGTAGCTACTTAGTTTCCCTATTAGTACGTCTGCAGGCACGTCGTAAGCGGTCGTCATCTCGTTTCCTTTTCCCAGATGCTACTCTATCGGTGCGGGTTCCAGCATATATACGTGTGCCCTTCCCCGCTTTTTAGCAACTGTTAACCACGCCCTCCAAATTTAAAGGTTTAGCCGAGTGGTTCCACTTCTATAAAGGGCAATAGCGTGATGAGATCAATTTACGGAGCGGAAAAAAAGAGTCATAATGAGAAACGATTTAGGGATGGAGCCATGAAAGAGTTCTAAAAATCCCGGTTCGATATGCGACTTCTATGTTGGAGCTCTTCATGTATTTCTGCGACGTCAACCATGATGTTTAGAAAGCAAGTTGATGAGATTAGGGCATTCTAACATGTAAACTGATAGAAAGAATGCCCGTCAATGGTTAGCGTGTGTGCGACCTGTTGAGTGGAAGTTGCTTTTATGGATCATTGTTTCTCGGTAGGGGTAGGTAAGTTACTCACGTTTGTCTATAGCATATAGCTCGACGTATCCACAGAGGCTGCATCGGGAACCTTTGATCTTGAGCGTTCTCTTCTCATCGCTCTTAAGGATGAAACCAGTTTTCCTACCAGTCTTCTCTTCCCAATAGGGCTTGCTTGTTGAGGATTGGTAGACGCTCGGAATAGGGCTGCTAGGTATCCCCGCCATGTAAGAGTTCATCTGATTTGGCATAATGGCGTCGGTGTCAAAATGTATCTCACCCTCCACCATACTCCCTCCGCATTTTGGGCACTTGCTCTCCATCTTATTCACCATTCAAGTACTTCTTCGGTAACTTGGCTACTACGGTGTAGAGTGGATCGACTATTTGTGCTATCCTAGCCCTAGCGGTTAGACTAGGAAACATGTAAGCAGTGTCCCTCGCCCAGCCATAGTTGGTGACTATCCAATTCACAAGCCCTCACGCGCGTCGATTCGGAGGAGAGTTTTTCAAAAGATTCTGTTGATCCTCTTCACCATATCTATCGATGTTTCCTAAAAATAATCGGTATTAAACATTTCATGTTGATCCTGATAGGAAAGATTAAAAGCATCTCCCTGCTTTTCACTAGCAGTTCCAGAATAGGAAATTGAGGTGTAATTGATGGAATACATGTATGCCGCTATGCTTCTCCACAGCGCTAAAAAGCCCATCACAGAGGAGGCGGTCACCGCCATACTTGCAGCCGCCGGTGTCCAAGCCGACGGTGTACGCGTCAAGGCTCTCGTCGCCGCCCTCGCTGAGGTCAACATCGATGAGGCTTTGAAAGCGCCAGTCTTCGCCGCTGCTGCAGCTCCAGTTACCCCCGCTGTTGAGGTGAAGGAGGAGAAGAAGGCAGCTGAGAAGCCGAAAGTTGAGGAAAAGAAGGAAGAGGACCTTCAAGGTCTCGGCGCTCTCTTCGGTTAATCTCCTAAACCTTATTCTATTTCTTCCCCTATTCCAGTTTCCAGAGTCTGAGCATCTTGCAGATATCACGAGAGGAGTTTGATCTTCCATTTTTCAAGGAGAACGGCTTCGTCCGCAAGCTCTGCCCGAGTTGCGGCAACTACTATTGGACTATGGACCTCGAATCCCAGCATTGTGGCGACGCGCCTTGCATTGATTATTCATTTATTGGTCATTCGCCGATTAATCGGAAATATACCTACTCTGAGATGAGGGAGAAATTCCTCAGTTTCTTTGAGCGTCACGGTCACAAGAGGGTTGCTCCCTACCCTGTGGTGGCACGTTGGCGAGACGACCTTATGTTCACTATAGCAAGCATAATAGACTTTCAGCCTTACGTCACCGAGGGAATACTACCCCCACCCGCTAACCCACTTGTAGTGAGCCAACCTTGCTTGAGGTTTGAGGATGTCGACTTGGTCGGGGTCACCGCAGGTAGGCACGGAACGATATTCGAAATGGGGGGCCACCATGCCTTCAACTATAGGGGCCAGAGAGAGATATATTGGAAAAATGAGACAGTCTCACTACACCACGAACTCCTCACAAATGATCTTGGGGTTAAGAGCGACCTTGTGAAGTACAAGGAGGGGCTTTGGTCGGGAGGCGGGAATGCCGGTTTCGACTTAGAGGGGACAGTCAACGGTCTCGAAATTAGTACACTTGTCTTCATGATGTACAGGGTAATCGGTGAGAAGCTCGAGCCGATGCCCGTTAGAGTTGTGGATACAGGGTACGGCATCGAGAGGTGGACTTGGCTCAGCCAGGGAACGCCAAGTGGTGTACACGCCGTATATGGACCTCTCCTGAAAAAGACTTTCAACTGGGCGGGAATCATGCCCGACGAAAAGCTTCTCGGTGACATGGCAACACATAGCTACCTTGTCGACCTGAACCACAAGGTTGAGGAGCAAGCCAAGAGAGCAAGAGAGCTTGGACTCGACCCCACTGAGGTCGAGAAAGTACTCAACCCGGTTGAGGGCATTTATGCTGCGTTAGACCATACGAAGGCAATAGCTTTCATTCTTAGTGAGGGGGTAGTCCCTAGCAATGTCAAGGAGGGATATCTTGTCAGAATGCTCTACCGTCGTGCCTACAGGCTCCTGCGCCGCTCAGGTATCGAGAATAAGTTGCCTGACCTCATCGACGCCCAAGTCGACTACTGGGGTGACGATTATCCGCAACTCAAAAGGATGCGGAGCGAGATCAACGAGATGATTAAAGTCGAAGGCGAGAAATACAAGGACACCCTCATGAGGGGAAACGATCTCATCAAACGCTACCTCATAAAGAACAAAACAGTTCCCATGGAACAACTTATCGACTTTTACGATAGCCATGGCTTAACCCCCGAAGATGTAAGCGAGGTTGCGGATCGGGAGGGGGTACTGGTCAGGGTTCCCGGCGACTTCTATACGCTTGTCGGTAGGAAGCATATGAAGGCGACACCCAAAGTCGTCGACTCTAAGGAGGCGGAGATCTCCCACAGAGTCGAGAAGATGGAGAAGACTCGTCGCCTCTTCTATGAGAACCCCTATCTTAAAGAATTCGATGCTAAGGTCATCGATATCGTCGATGATTGTATCATTCTTAATCAGACGGCTTTCTACGCTGAGGGTGGCGGCCAGATCGGTGATCAGGGTAAGATCATCTACCAAGGTAATACCTATGAGGTATTGGACGTCCAGAATATTGACGGGATCATACTTCACAAGATTAAATCTTCGACCCTGAAGAAGGAAGATATTGTCCATGGAGTGGTCGACTGGGACCGTAGACTGGCTCTGATGAGGGCGCATACCTCGACACATATAATCATCGGCTCTGCACGTCGTATTCTCGGCGAACATGCTTGGCAGGCCGGCGCCAGTAAAGGCGTCGAGAGGAGCCGAGTAGATATAAGTCACTTCGCTCGACTCACTCGAGAGCAAGTCGAGAAAATAGAGCAACTCGCCAACATGGTAGTCCGCGAGGGGCGACCGGTTACTTGCAAGTGGATGCAACGCGATCAGGCTGAAGCCCAATATGGTTTTCGGCTCTATCAAGGCGGTGCGGTACCTGGTAAGGAGATCAGGGTAGTCGATATGGGCGAATGGGACGTAGAGGCATGCGGAGGAACCCACTTAGCCAATACATATGAGGCTGGCTTAATCAAGATTGTAGGCACAGAGCGCATTCAAGATGGAATAGAGAGGATCACGTTCGCTGTAGGTCCTTATGCGTTGGCGGAGGTACAGAGGCGCGAGGCGCTCTTACTTGACTCTGCAGAGATTCTTGGAAGCCCCATGGATAAGATCAAGGAGAGTATAACCAATAACCTAACCATAGTGAAGCAGCTACGCGATCAGCTAGACTCAATTAGGCTCGCTACTAGCCGTGAGAAAGCTGCACAACTCCTCGCCTCAGCAGATGATGTCGAGGGTGTAAAGCTCATCATCTATAGCGACAAGGTCGCCACCGAGTACCTTATCGAGGTCGGTAACGCCCTCGCCGATAAAGAGAGACTATTCGTCTCGGTGATGTACAGTGAAACTGAAAAAAGGATCGCCATTAAAGTCAGCGACGGAGCGCAGGCGAGAGGAGCTCATGCGGGGAGGCTAATCCAGGAGATTGCCAAGACGTTAGGCGGCAGCGGCGGGGGACAGCAGCACTTCGCCCAAGGCGGCGGTGGGGACGCCGCCAAGTTTAAGGCGGTTGTACCCTACATCAGGA
This sequence comes from Candidatus Bathyarchaeota archaeon, assembly GCA_963780545.1. Taxonomy (GTDB): domain Archaea; phylum Thermoproteota; class Bathyarchaeia; order TCS64; family TCS64; genus UBA8941. The sequence goes on along the minus strand of CAWACK010000016.1, from coordinate 24,166 downwards.
AAACACTAGTATCCCAGCTCCGCTGATTGATTGCGCAATCCTTTTTGCTCATAACCTTTATTCTCAAAGCCGCTTAGTGAACATCAAGGATAGTGGTTACTCCGTATGGTTGACTGGAAGAGCTTAGAGACGAAGTGGCAGGGGCGCTGGGCGGAGGCCGCGGCCTTCGAGACTGACCCCGACATGGAGAAGCCAAAGTACTACCTGACCGTCGCCTATCCATATCCGAACTCGCCGCAGCATATCGGCCACGGGAGGACGTACACTCTCACAGATGTGCATGCAAGGTACATGAGGATGAGGGGATACAATGTTCTCCTACCCATGGCATGGCACTTTACGGGAACTCCTCTCTTCGCTATGGTAGAGCGGCTCAAAGAGAAAGACCCAAGCCTCATAGATACCTTCCTCAACCTCTACGGGATACCCGAGTCAAAGCTGCATCAGCTAGAGGATCCCGTGTCGATGGCGACGTACTTCGCCAACGAAATTAAAACCGGGATGAAGAAAATAGGCTACAGCATCGATTGGAGGCGCACTTTCACCACCGTCGACGACTACTATCATAAATTCATTGAGTGGCAGTTCGCAAAGCTGCGGCAAAAAGGGTACATCACGCAGGGAAGCCACCCCGTCGGCTGGTGCCCTCACTGCGGTAACCCTGTGGGACAACACGACACCATTGGCGACAAGGAGCCTGAGATTGAGGAATTCACGTTGATCAAGTTCAGGAAAGGGGACACAGTCTTCCCAGCGGCGACGCTACGTCCAGAGACGGTCTACGGTGTCACTAACATGTGGCTCAACCCCGACGCAGTTTACGTCGAGGCAGATGTGGATGGAGAGATCTGGATAGTTAGCGCCGAGGCTGCGTCGAAGCTAAAGATGCTGGGACACAAGATCTCAGTTACATCCGAGTTCCAGGGATCGAGACTCATCGGACAGACTCTAACGAATCCAGCGACGGGAAAGGAGCTACCAATTCTGCCGGCACCCTTCGTCGATCCGAAGAACGCCACCGGAGTTGTCATGTCGGTGCCTGCTCATGCCCCATTCGACTACGTCGCGCTGGAGCAGCTGAAAAATGACATCAAGGCTAACCCCGAGGCCTACAAGGTCAAACCCAGCGACGTCTCTAAGCTTGAGCCGATAAGCGTCATAGAGCTCCCCGGCTACGGAGATTCGCCGGCAGTCTACATCGTGAAGAAGATGAGGATCACCGATCAAAATAGCCCCGATCTTGAGAAGGCAACGAAGGAGATCTACAGTGACGAGTTCCACGGCGGCAAGATGAGGGGAAACACTGGCCAATATGTGGGACTAAACGTCCAAGTTGCCAAGGAGGCGGTCAAGCAGGACCTTATAGCTGCTGGTAACGCCACCACGATGTACGAGATGATGGAGCCTGTCGAGTGCCGCTGTGGAACCGAGATCGTCGTAAAGATCTTCGAGAACCAGTGGTTCATCAACTATGGTGATGAGGCATGGAAGAAGCTTGCCAGGGAAAATATTGAGGAGATGGAGATCGTACCCCCAGAATTGAGGCAAGAGTTCTTCAACGTCGTGGATTGGCTGAAGGCGAAGGCCTGTGCCCGGAAGGCAGGGATGGGTACGCGTCTACCCTGGGCGCCGGATTGGATCATCGAGTCTCTAAGCGATTCGACGATCTACATGGCCTACTACACAGTCGTTAAGGGACTAAACGAGCTTAAGCCGAGGCCCGAGCAGCTAACCGAGGCGTTCTGGGACTACATCTTCCTCGGAATAGGGTCAGCTGTGAAGGTCGAGGCCACGACGGAGATACCGATGGAGAAGGTGGAGGAGCTGCGGAATGAATTCAGCTACTTCTATCCGTTGGACGCCCGTCACAGCGGTAGGGACCTTATTCCGAACCACCTAACATTTATGATCTTTATCCACGACGCAATCTGGGGACGAGAGTTCTGGCCACAGGGTATCTTCGTCAACGGCTCCGTATTGATGGAGGGGGCAAAGATGAGTAAAAGCATGAATAATATCATCCCTCTCGTTAACGCAATAGACCGCTTCGGTGCGGACCCGCTTCGAATCAGCCTCATGATCACGGCGGAGCCTCTCAAAGATGCGGACTTCAGCCCCGACCTAGCGAAGAGTATGGGGGAAATGCTAGAGAGATTCTATGCTCGCGCCCAGAAGATCATCTCTGAGAAGCAAGACGATGACTACGAGCTTCAAGAGATCGACCTATGGATGCTGAGTAGGCTACAGGGCCACATCAGCGATGCGAATGAGGCGATGCACGAACTACGTGTTAGGAAGACAATCCACGCTACTACCTACGACCTTGAGGGCGACCTCGACTGGTACTTGAAGAGGGTAGCCTTTGACCGCGACCATTCGGAGAGGAAGAAGGCAATTAACCACGTCGAGTGGACGGTGCTGAACACCCAAGTCAGAATGCTCTCTCCCTTCACGCCACATATATGTGATGAGATTTGGGAGCAGATGGGTGGCGAGGGCTTCGTTGCGTTCGCGCCTTGGCCGGAGGTCGACGGTGCCCTCATCAGGGAGGATGCGGAGGAACTGGAGACTATCATTAAAACATGTACTGAGGATGTCTCTAACATCACCAGGGTCACTGGCATAAAGCCTGAAACTGTCCACTTCTATACGGCTGACAACTGGAAGTGGAAGATGCTAGAGAAGGCGATGGAGATGCAGGCAAAAGGGAACATCGACGTCAGCACTCTGATCCGTGAGGCCTTCAAGGATGAGGAGATGAGGATGAAGCAGAAGGAGGTCCCAGCTTACGCCCGAACCCTCGTAGAGGAGGTCAAGAAGATTCCGGAGAAGGTCCTAAAACTCCGCAGGGAGATGGGGTTCGTCAACGAGACGAAGTTACTCCAGGATGCTGAGAGGTTCTTGCGAGCGGAGTTCGGCTGTGACATCACGGTCTCGGGGGAGAGCGATCCTTGGATCGAGGACCCGGCGAAGAGGGCTGGACGCGCTAAACCTTACAGGCCCGCAATCTATGTCGCCTAGATTCATTAACACGCAACTTTTCAACATCTTTTAGATATTTTTTTCACGTTAATGATCTCGATCCACCGTTCTAAGCGAGCCATTTTTTCGAATGGTGATCGAAAAACACTCCTTTCGAGTATCTCCCCCTCTTTAGGTCTTCCTCGGATTTTTAGATTTGGAGAGAATCTTTCCAACTCTTGAAAAATCGGCTCTTTTTTAAGCTACTGGGGCTTCGGGGTTTGTGATGGGTGCTGCGATGAGTTCGCTCTTTCTGACACCTACATGGCGGAGCGCCGTTACGTTCTTCGCCTGGTTGTAGACATCGGAGGCTAGCTTACCGAGAACCATCTCGTGAGCGATCTGATCGAATGTGAGGGTCTTCGCCTTCTCTTCGACTATAGTCTTCATGATTACACGAATCTCGTGCTCTTGGCTAGTTTTAATGCGAACCTGTGTCATCGCGGTGACAATTATCTTGACTTTATAGCCATCAGTAGTGGTGAGACGGAATATCCCATCTACCTTAGTGCTCCTACGGCGAACGAGACTTCTTAGGTAATCGCGGAGGTACTCGTGACCCTTGAAGATTGTCTGTGCTTTGTGCTCGTCGACACCCGTAACCTGGAAGTACATTTTTATGTACTCCTGGCTGAAGTCGCCCGTGATCTGTGCGAGTGTGGTCTCGAAGACGCGGCCCTGGAGGAGCTTTCCCTCCTCGGCGGGGGTCTCACCGACCTTTGTCTCGCCGAAGTATCGTGGGAGAATGATATCGAACCACTCCTTCCTGCGCCATTTATCCTTGACGGCCTTAGACAAGCGTTTGAATCTCTCCTATTTTCAGCACCATGAACATCCTCGGCGCTAATTTATACCTTTCTCTAAAAAAGATGGAACTATTGGAGGCCGTTCAGCGCCTTCTCTGCGGCGCTGAGGCAACTTAGGAGATCGTCAAGGGTGGAGAGGAGGCTGCCAACACCCTTTGAACATCTGACCTTGATGTTGAGTTCATCCCTTTTCCTATTGACAACTAACTTTAGCCCTTCTGGTGCCTGGATGTTGTCGGGATTGACTGCCTCGGCAACTGCCTTAGCCGTCTTCTCGTTAGGATACTTCAGAATGAGTTCAGCTTCTGCTCCATTGTTTAGCGACAAGCTCATCTACCCTTCTCATAAACACGTCCTCTTGACCCAGGGGTATGAAGGCTCCGGCTGCGTTATCGTGACCACCCCCCGTGCCATTTACTTCAACAGCGGCCTCTTGCATTATCTTACCTAGGTGGATCCCCATGTAGGCAGTGCCCTCCGCTATACGTGATGATATCTTAACCGTACCATCATCGCTATTGGCTGCAGAGACTATTGGTTTATTGGCCTTCAAAATGCCCTGACTGAGGAGAATACTTGAGACGACACCAACTATGTTCTCATCTATGTCTTTGCCAGCATTGAGGATGTAGATACTATTGAGTTCCTTGATCCTATCCCCTGTTCTGACCCAGTCAAGATATTCGCCTATACGGCGCCTATACTCTTCGACGGTCTGATCCGCCTCATGCATAGCCTCGCCGCGGTCGCCCAAGCAGATACCGATCCCAATGCTGGGGCGCCTCATACGAGCACAGGCGTTAAGGAGGCTTGAGTACTCACGCCCGTCACGCAAGGGCGTCGTCGGCTCTTCCTTCGTGAAGGTATATACTGTACCGATAAGATTGTGTACCGTGGCAGCGCTGCAACCCTGTGCCACCATATGGCTGCTGAGGGCTGAGAAGATTTTTCGCTTTTCTTCCTCGTCGAGGTCGCTGAGGCTCCTCAGTCTCTCCTCTGTTTTAAGTGAAATGCCGATGTGGTTGAGGAAGGCGACACAGCTGTCCTCCCTTCCACTGAGACCGGGGATGAAAGGAGTCGTTGTGCTGGCGATGGCTCGGGCTACGGGTCGGGTCTCGTGGCCGTAGAAGATCAGGTCGATACTCTTGCTGAGAAGCCCATTCTTCTCAGCTTCATCCTCGATGAGTATATTGACTCCTTTCAGACTCTTTTTGTCTCCTTTGTCCTGCTGATCGCCGAGGGCGCCGACTAAGCCGAGGGGAGAGAGGTCGAAGTTCCTTTCACTGACCTGCATTGCGAAGAGGTAACAGACACCGGAGGCGGCGATGTCCCGAGATCCGTCAATATCATGAAGGAGTGGATTAATTTGGATAACCTTCTGCGACTGCGTGCCAACGGGCATGTGATGGTCGAGGAGGATAACGTCATTTTCGAGGAGGACCTTGCCAACTAGGTCAAGGTACCCCGAACCGAAGTCGGTGAGAATAACGAGAGGTGGCTTTTCCTCCGCGACGCTCCTAAGGATCTTCTCATCGAGGCGCTTCTCCACCGTTGTTTTGAAGGGAATCCCCAGCCGGTTCGCTACGCAGCTTATTATGCCACCCGAGGCGACACCATCAGCGTCGTTATGGGTGAGTATGCGAATATTATCCCCTTGATCAGCGTGTGACTTGAAAAGATCGACCGCTGGTTTAAATGAAGATAGAAATTCCTGAGGTGGCTCCATGCCGGATCAGGTTAAATGGTGACGATTTCGTCCCTGTAGTTCCAGTCCTTTGGCAAGACACCCTTGCTCTTGTAGTACTTCGTGATCCTGTAGATCATAGACTCGGTAAGCTGTAGGCCTCTCTTGTTGCCGTAGTCCTTCGGGTTCCTCTCCATGTGACGTTTCATACGAGTTGCACGAATCATTAGGTTGTAGAGGTCCTCGGGAATGGTGGTGGCGAGGCCTGCTTCGATGAGTACCTTTCGGATACCGTAGCCTACTAGGGGTTTTACGAGTGGGATGCCGTGCTCGTCGCGGAGGGTGCTACCGATCTCGCTCTGTTTTCTTCCCTCCCTCGCAAGGTTAATGATGAGGGCTTTGACCTCGTCTGGCTGGTAGACCACCCAAGTAGGCGGCCTCTTGGAGACGGGCCTCTGGGAAAGGGAACGCCCCCGCATGCTTGACATCTTACCGACCATAATGTTTTCGCCTGTTTGTGTTACCCGGGATGCGCTAGTTTAAGACTAGGTGTGGTTTAAAAAACTTTACTAAATTTCTGTGAGCCACTCGGCTAGGGCACGGAAGGCGCGGGCGCGGTGGCTGATCTTGTTTTTCTCCGCTTCGTCCATCTCGCCAAATGTGCGACCGTCTCCTTCTGAAGGTATGAAGATGGGGTCGTAGCCAAATCCATTAGTGCCCCTGATGCTGTGTGCTATCTCGCCGTTAACTGTACCACGGAAGATTTTTACACCAGATTCGTCCCGATAGGCGACCGCTGAGACATAATATGCGCTCCGGTTTAGCTCGCTCTCCATGAGCTTGAGGATGCCGGCGTTACCCAAGTGTTCAAGGATATAACTGCTGTACGGGCCGGGAAATCCACTCCAGCGGTCGATGAAGAAGCCGGCGTCCTCGACGCATAAGGGGATGTTCGTCTTTGACCATACTGAGGCTGTATGCTGCGATATCGGCGGGATCATCGGCCTGAATCTCGACACGCTCTAAGGGATAGTGTTCGAGCATAATACCATAGGATGCCATGACCTGCGCGGCTTCCTGAACTTTATGACTGTTGCCGGTGGCCATCCAGATTCTACTCTTTGTCAATGTAACGCCCCCTACGTCTGACTTCGTCTGCACGTTGGAAGACCTCCTCTGCCTCTGGACCCATCGTCTCCCTATAGCCCTCCTTAAAGGCTTCCAGGAGTATTTCCATCACGGTGTAGTGGGTACTTGCGAGCATCCTGACCATAAGGTTGAAGTCGACACCCCGCTTCTCGACCTCCTTAGAGACCTCACCGAGACCAAAGTCGATGAAGACGACACGGTTGTTGATCTTTAGGATATTGCTAGTTGTGAGGTCGCCATGAATAATACCAGCTCTGTGTAGCTTACCTGACTCCTCCCCGATGAGCTTAAAGAGTGCCCTGTTTTCCTCTTCGCTCAGACGTGGGACCAAGTCTCTGACTTTCTCGCCTTCAATGAACTCCATTATGATTGTTGCACCCTCGGGGTCGAGCTGGTAGATAAGCGGGGTTGGCACACCCGCCTCCTTGGCACGGTGGATGATATCGGCCTCGTGAAGTGTTCTGTAGCGTCGGATCTCTCTATCGATCTGAGGGTGTCGATACTTCTTCACCCCTCGGCGCTTAAGGAGAGCCTTCCTGCCATTCCAGTCGATGTCGAGGAGGAGATCGGCCTCGGCTCCTTTGGCTATGAGCGTCAACGCCAAGGTATCTCCACCTCATCCATCCTCCACTTGGAGTTAACATAGCTTGTTTCTATTGGCGTTCTTATTCCGTGTGTGTAGGCTAGGATACCGGTCCAAGCGATCATTGCACCATTGTCTGTAGCAAGGCTTATTGGGACATAGTAGGGCTTGGCCCCCTGCTCCTCAGCAATCTCTTTAATGACCTCACGGAGTCTCTTATTGGCACCGACTCCACCCGTTAGTAGAACCTCCTGTTTCCGAGTGTGAGCGAGCGCCCTCTCAGTTACCTCCCCAAGCATGGCGTAGCCTGTTTCCTGTAGACTGTAGCAGAGGTCGGGTATACTATGCTTCCCTGTCTTGAACTCGTTACTGACGGCTGTGAGGAGACCGCTAAAGCTCATGTCCATTCCCTTGACAGCGTAGGGGAGTGGGATCAGCTTCGAACCCATTGCGGCGAATTTTTCTATGGCTGGTCCGCCGGGGTATTCGAGCCCAGCGAGGCGAGCAAAAGTATCGAGACAGTTCCCGATGGCGATGTCGAGGGTCTCCCCGAATACCCTGTATCTTCCCGACTCGAATCCGGATACTATTGTGTTGCCTCCGCTTACATAGAGAGTGAGAGGGTCCATCGCTCCAGTAGCGAGACGTCCTATCTCAACGTGGCTTATGCAGTGGTTGACTCCGATGAGGGGCACCTTAAGGTAGCCTGCGAGAGCACGTGCGGATGTCGCGCCAGTTCGTAGACAAGGACCGAGGCCGGGTCCCTGAGCGAAGGAAACGATGTCGATGTCCTTGTTAGTGATCTGCGCTTTTTCTAAAGCCTTCGTTATCATTGTGCCTATGTTCTCAGAGTGGTGCCTCGCCGCCTCCCGTGGGTGGATGCCACCGAGTTCGGGAACGTGCACCTTCACCTCGTTCGCTAGAATCTTTCCATCGGAGGTAGCTATACCTACCCCTAGGTTATCCGCAGTGGACTCTATGCCCAGACAGATGAGGGGATTTATTCTGGCCACCTTCAACAGCAACGCGAGAAGACTCGATAAAAACCTTTAGGAGATACTTTTCTTATCAATAAAATTCACATAAATTCACCATTAATCATTATTTAATCACCATATTTTAATGGATAATTTTTCTTTCATAGTATTCATCAATACTCGAAATAATTATGTTTATGATATATACTCGTGTATATGTTGAGCATTGAGCTATCCCATGGATATTGTACTCTTGAACTCTTTGTATAGATTGGGTTTGGCGGTAAGATCAGTGATTAAATACTCTTCTCTTTCGCTAAGGAATGTCGCTTCACGATCTCGTCTATCTCACACTGCATACCTGGGTTGGCCTCGATGATCTCGTCGAGTTTAGCCAAGCTGCTCCTCCACCTCTCCTCCGCTTCCTTGTCCCAGCTCCAGTTGAAGTCGAAAAGTCCCATGAGGGACCTAATCGAACCCTTAAGGGAGTCGATAGCTGGCTCCAAGTTCATGGAGATATCCCTATCCTGGATTAGCATCTCGAGGATGGGAAAATAAGCGATCCGTGCATCTCCCTCTAGGTGAACCTCGACACCACTCTTCAAGAGTGTGATCTTCTCCTTTGGCACCCCTAGATTGGAGAGGAAGTCGACAGCGTTACTGGTCGCAATCTCCATAACTTTTGGTGGTAGGTAGGTGAAGAACTCCTTGTAAACCAAGGCACATACATTTGAAGTTGCTCTCTCGAAAGTGATCTCTAACCTATCGGGGACGAAGCCCATTCCTTTCTCCACACCATATCGCTTGAAGACCGCGTTGATCTCCTGAAACAACGTATCGGCATCGACCCGACCTGACAAAACGTAAGACACCAGTACGGTTACAACAAGTCAGGTGATATAAAGGAAATGCTGCTTACTTTGGGAGCGCCATCGTAGCCTTCCTGAAGTATCTGAGAACGTTCATTCCCGATTCTGTTATCTCGTACCTCTTCACGTCTCTCTCCTTCCCCGCGGGTTCTTCGTTCTCCGTGATGAGACCCTGGTTGATTAGGTTGTTTAGGACACTCTGAAATACTTTCCATGATAGGTTAGCGCTATACATAATCCTAGTCGGCTTGGCCTCACCCTTCATAACAATCTCGAGGACTTCGATGTATATCTCGACTTTACCTCTACGAGGCATAATGAACAAATGCTAGATGTGGCGCAAACATAAGGTTTTCCCAACTTTACCTTGATACGCGTTTCAGCTATCACTTTAGGCATCTATATGGTGGCTCCTGAATCGTTTTAAAAGCAGATGTAGTTTGCTGTGTTGGGAGCGAACATAGGGGTTGGGATAATTGGGGGATAGGAAACATCCGCCAACGAATGAACCCAACCGACTTGGCTGCCTCGTCCGGAGCCGCTGTGATAAGGGAAGACCCGAATACGGCGTCTTGGACCACCTGCAGCAAGTTTTGCGCGAGCCCCGGGGCGATGGGAGCCTGCAACCCGTCGTTGGGCACCCCAGGAAACTCGACCATGGACGAGACCCGCCGAGGCGGTAACCCCCACTCCCTTTTCTATTAACCGTTAACAGAAGAAAACGGACTTACCCTCATAAATCTTATTTAAGTTTTATGAATCATGGAACCACAACGGCTTTTATTCCATGCTACGTATGTGAATCGGGTTTCAGTAATGGGCATGAAGGAAAAAATAGATGTCCTAGACTTTCTCATAAGCATTCTCAAAGAACATGAGGAAAGCCTCTACGAGATCACCCAGAGGTTGGAGAAGCTCTCTGAAAAACTTGAGTCCGGCGAGATGAAGCCCGAGGACAAAGTACTCATGGAGGAGGCGAAGAAGGAAGCCGAAGAGGTAATCTCCGGTAAATCTAGCATCTTGATAGTTGACGACGACGAGTTCCTAACTGAGACCTTCAAAGTGATTCTTGAGACCGTAGGATACCTAGTTGAGGTCGCCTCTACAGGGATGCAAGCCATCCATAAGACCAAAGACAAGAGCTACGATCTTGATCATTCTCGACATCAAGCTTCCCGACATTAATGGTGATGAGGTTGCCCGTATCATTAAGAAGCAGGGGAAGAAGACGAAGGTAGTCATGATCACGGGCTACGAGAAGCTTGCTGAGGGGCTTAAGGACGAACCTGTCGACGTGAAGGAGGTTCTGATGAAGCCGGTTAGCCCGAATAGTCTCCTCACAGTGACGAAGAAGGTTTTACAGGACAACAAGTAGACATCGTTTTTTATCCGACACGAGGGTTTAACCCTTCACAAGCAATCTTTCTTCCCAGATTGGGCGATAGATTATCAGTCGCTAGGGAAGCAGCGAGGCTTCTTTACAATGGCATGGCCGAGGAGTATATTCAGGCTAAGGAGATGGCAGCTTCAAGTCTCGGGGTCAAGGCAACCCCTAGCAACTACGAAGTAGCTCTCGAGTTAGACAGGCTCGCCGATGAGCTCGAAGGTGGAGAGAGGCAGAGGAGACTCACGGAGATGAGGACTACCGCCCTTGAAGTGATGACCACACTTAGGAATTATAATCCACGACTCATAGGGAGCGTCTGGAGGGGAACAGCCAGACAAGGTAGCGACATAGACATCGTCGCTCTCTCGGATTACCCGGTAAGAATCGAAGCCGTCCTCTCCTCTTATAGGATCAGGGAAAAGGAGGAGGTCATATTCAAGGGTGGTGTACACGCTTACCACTTCAAGCTTGATCTGGGCCATGACGAGGTGGAGGTCGTCGTCCGATCCCCCGCAGAATACACTGAGGAGAGATGCGACATATACGGGGACGTCAAAAGGGGCCTCTCCCTCACTGAGCTGGAAAGGCTTTTGAGGGTTGACCCCCTACGCAAGTTCGTCCCCGGGAGGCGTTCAAGGTGAGGCTCTTCGGTTCATCAGGTATACGCGGTATTGCTAACATCGAGATTACTCCCATCATGGCTCAGCGACTCGGATCCGCCTTAGCGACCATCCATGAGGGTGGAGAGATAGTTGCTGGGAGGGATACCCGCGTCACTGGGCCCATGTTGGAGGCAGCCCTATCCAGTGGAATAACCTCCTGCGGGGCCGACGCCAAGCTCATAGGCGTCCTTCCGACTCCTGTGATAGCTTGGCTTACGCGGGAGCTCGAATCAGACGTTGGGGTAGCTATCTCGGCGAGCCACAATCCACCCCAATATAACGGCTTCAAAGTCTTCAACTCTCGGGGCATGAGCCTCACCGAGAAGGAGCAGAAAATGGTTGAGGAACTCATCGAGAGTGGTGAGTTCGACTACGCACCGTGGGATGGCGTGGGCTCTGACGACGAAGTTGAGGCCACATGGATGTACCTCGACGCCCTCCAAGAAGGCGTGGAGCTTGGGAGAGAGTGGAGGGTGGCCTGTGACCTCTTCTGTGGGGCGACTAGTACCATAGCAGCAGATGCCTTTGATGACCGTTGGGCTCCACCCAACATTGATCAACGGCCACATAGACGGCCATTTTCCCGCTGGCGATCCCGAGCCCACCACTGAGAACCTCCGCAGACTCGGTACCTATATGAAGGCAACCGATGCGGAGGTTGGCTTCGGCTTCGACGGCGATGGCGACAGGATGATGGCCGTCGACGAGACGGGGACACCTGTTAGCGGTGATCGACTTCTCTCTGCCTACGCAAGCTACGTCGTCGGGCGTGTCGGAAAAGGCATAGTCGTCACCCACGTCGGTGCCTCCATGTGCATGGAGGAAATGATTGAGGCAGCTGGGGGCAAGGTTATACGTGTCAAGGTAGGCGACGCCTATATCACGGAGGAGATGGAGAGAAGGAAGGCAGTATTCGGTGGAGAACCAATAGGCGCTTGGGTCCTACCAGAGGTAAACATGTGTCCCGATGGAATCCTAAGCGCCATTAAGCTCCTGAAAGCATTGGAGGAGCGCGACCAAAAGCTATCAGAGTTCGTGGCTGATGTACCAGAGTACCCAACCGAGAGTGCTAAGATCCCTGTCAAAGACAAAGTCCAGACGATGAAACTCGTCGAGAAGCAGTACACAGGGGTTTTTCGAGATGTGCAGAGCATTAACCGTGTCGATGGCATTCGTCTTCAGCTCCCTGAGGGTTGGATACTCATACGCGCCTCTGGCACCGAGCCCATTATCAGGCTCACCGCCGAGGGCAGGGACGAGAAGGTGACCAAGATCTTGTTAGAGAGCGGGAGAGAATTAATCAAGGAGGCAAATAAATGAAGGCAGTCATAATAGCCGCTGGGAAGGCGGAGAGGCTTAGACCACTAACATCAACGAAGCCTAAACAGCTCATCCCCATAGGTGGAAGGCCTCAGTTCGAGTGGCTCCTTAAGGGCGTCGCCGACGCCGGCGTAGAGGAGGTTTTAGTCGTCACCCATTATATGGAGGAGAAAATCAAGAAGCGATTCGGGGATGGCTCCTCTCTCGGACTGAAACTCAGCTATGTTACTCAGGAGGAGATGAAGGGGACTGCCGACGCGTTCAGGTTTGCAGAGAGCTTTGTAAACGGTGAGGAGTTCCTCGGAATGAATGGTGATCTGTACCTCAGCCCCGGCATCCTGAGAGAGATAGTCAAGGCTCACAAGAAAGGAGAACTCACCGTCACCGGGCTCGAAAGAGACCCTTACCTATATGGCGCCTTAAAGCTTCAGGGTGATAGGGTCCAAGGTATAATCGAGAAGCCTTCGCCCGGAGCGGCACCGAGCAACGTCACCAACGCGGGAATATACATTTTCCCAGCCGCCATCTTTGATGTAATCAAGGTGACAAAGTTGAGCCCTAGGGGAGAGTACGAGGTCACCGACTCGGTGAACAGCCTAATCGCAAAAGGCGTTTCGGCTCGCCTCCACATGGTGGACGACGGTGACTGGCTTGATATCGGTCATCCCTGGCACATCTTAGAGGCGAACACGAGGGCCTTATCGAGACTCGAAGCTAAAATAGAGGGAAAAATCGAGGAGAGTGTACACATCGAGGGACCAGTCTATATCGCTCCGACTGCAAGGGTAAGGAGTGGCGTCTATATCGATGGACCAGTTTACATAGGCCCTGACTGTGATGTTGGACCGAACAACTATATCCGTGCGGGTACGACGCTCGTTGGAGGTAACCGCGTCGGTGCCAGCTGCGAGGTCAAAAACACTATACTAATGGAGAAAGCCGCCGTTCCCCACCTCAGCTATGTCGGAGACTCTATCATCGGTGAGCGTTGTAACCTCGGTGCTGGCACCATAACCGCGAACCTCCGATTTGACCATAAAAACGTCAAGATGACAGTAAAAGGTGAGCGTATCGATACCGGCTTCAGGAAGCTCGGCATCGTTATGGGGGATGATTGTCAAACGGGCATCAACGTGAGCATCCATCCCGGGGTCAAAGTCGGAGCTGGTGCATGGATTGCTCCCGGTGTCACCGTCGATAGGGATGTCCCAGAGGGGGCTCTCCTAACCGCTGAGGGTTCCCGAGATAAGCCGAAGGCATATTAATTAATAACATATGCAACGTTCTAGCCCGATGGAGAAGAAGGACTTCAAGAGGCTTTTCCCCCATATAATAGACGAGATAGAGTCAGGGACCTCGAAAGTCGATTTCAATAAGGTTAACGAGCCGCCGCCCTCCACCGAGCCCAGCTACAAGGAGGATAGGAAATACGCCGGATACCAGCCCGGTGCCGTCGACTTCATCCGCCGATGTAAGAAAACAAAGGAAGCCGAGGAGATCATCGGTTTCCTTGAGAAGAAGGGAGACATCGAGAAGGATGAGGCGAATGCCCTCCGAAAACAGTTGAGAGAGGAAGGCCTACGCAGCTTCGGCCCCCATAAGGGCCCCGGCTTCTACGAAAAATAAATAATTCTTTGTGGATTATATAGCCAACTATAAGTTTAGAGCCGAAAAGGGTTTTAGACCGACGCCCCTAACAGGATATCCGGTACAATATGCCTCCACTCGTTGGACTCGTAGGCAAGGCGAACGTCGGCAAGAGTACATTCTTTGCCGCAGCAACACTCAAACCCGTCGAAATAGCTAACTTTCCCTTCACCACCATTAAGGCGAACAGGGGCGTCGGCTACCTCCGTACACCATGCGTCTGCCGCGAGTTCAACGTCAAGGATGAGCCAAACAACTCGGCCTGCATAGATGGCGTCAGATTAGTCCCCATCGACCTTATAGACACTCCAGGCCTAATAAGAGGAGCCCACGAGGGAAAGGGGTTAGGGAACCAGTTCCTCGATGAGGTCCGCCGCGCCGACGCACTAATCGTAGTCTGCGACGCCGCCGGCTGCACCGACGAGGGTGGCCAGAGCTGCGCACCGGGAACTCATGACCCCATCGACGATATCAAGCTATTCGAGGAGGAATTCGACGCATGGCTCTATGGCATAGTCATCAAGGACTGGGAGCGCCTATCACGCACAGCTGAGATGAAACACGAGGAGATATGGAGACACATAGACGAGAAGCTCAGTGGACTAGGCATAACACGTCAACATATCCAAAACGCATGCGAAAAGGCGAAACTTAATCCCTTCAAGGCTGCCCAATGGACCCGAGAAGACCTTCGCCGCTTCACCACCGAACTCAGGAGATCTTCCAAACCCCTCATCGTAGCCGCAAACAAGGCAGACAAAGAACCGGCAACCGAGAACATCGAGAAGATCAAGGCAGCCGGCTACAAAGTCGTTCCAACATGCGCAGAAGCGGAACTCGCACTCCGCCGAGCAGCCGAGGCTGGCCTCATAAAGTACACCCCTGGGGACAAGGACTTCACCATTCTCCAGTCCGAAAAGCTCAACCTCAACCAGCTCAAGGCTCTAGAGAGTATCCGCGAGAAGGTCTTCAAGAAATGGGGTAGCACGGGTCTTCAGGACGCAATTAACGAGGCTTTCCACAGTCTTCTCGACATGATCGTAGTTTTCCCCGTCGAGGATGCTGAGAAGCTCACAGACAGCAAGGGTAGAATCCTCCCCGACTGCTTCCTCGTTCCCAAGGGGACGACAGCCCGCCAGTTCGCTGGGGTCGTCCACACAGACCTCGCGAAGAGCTTCCTTTTCGCAGTCGACGCCCGTACCAAGAGACGCCTCGGAGAAGCTCAAGTGCTCAAGGATAAAGATGTGATACAGATAGTCTCCGCGAAGACTAGGAGTTAGATGAGTGATGAAGGATGTCAAGATTCTGGTCTGCGATCCCATCGATGATGTAGGAGTCAAGATGCTTATGGAGGCCGGCTACCATGTCGACCTCAAGACAGAGATAACCAATGCCGACCTCGTCAAGGTTGTAGGTACCTATGATGCATTGGTTGTAAGGAGCCGCACCAAGGTGACTAAGGAGATCCTCCAAGCGGGGAAACCTAAACTCAAGATAGTTGCCCGAAGCGGAGTCGGTTTAGATAACGTTGACACCGAAGAGGCTAAGAAGCTCGAAATCAAGGTGGTTAACTCCGCTGAGGCCCCAAGCAACGCAGTCGCTGAGCTCGTACTCGGCTACATGCTCAGCCTCTCCCGCAACATCTCGAAGGGCGATGCCTCCATGAAGCGCGGCGAATGGGCTAAGAACAAACTCACAGGCTTCGAGATCAGCGGCAAAACAATCGGCATCGTTGGATTTGGTAGAATAGGTTACCTCGTTGGGAAAAAGACAAAGGCCCTCGGTATGCGTGTCCTCTGCTACGACGTGATAATCGACCAGATGATGAAGTTCGTAAACGAAGTTGGTGCAGAGTCAGTGTCACTCGACAGACTCCTCGCCGAGTCGGACTTCGTCACCGTCCACGTACCGCTCATCCCCCAGACTAGACACATGTTTGACGCTACCAGTATTGCCACGATGAAGAAGGGCGCATACATCATCAACGCTGCCCGCGGAGGCATCATCGATGAGAATGCACTAGTCGAAGCAATCAAGAGTGGCCAACTCGCTGGAGCCGCACTCGACGTCTATGAAGAAGAACCCACCAAAAATACACAACTCGTCCAGATGGAGAACGTCGTCTGCACCCCACACATCGGTGCAGAGTCAAAGGAGACCCAGCTGGGAAACAGCACAATTATCTCCGAGAAACTCATCAAGACCCTCGGCTGACCCGTTTTCAAACGGATCTCCAAACAGTTTATACGGTTTAAATGGGCTTTAAGACAGGTCAATTCAGTTGATTACCATCATAGGGGCGGGACTCTCGGGGCTCAGTGCCGCGTATCACCTCGGTGGCGGATGCTGCATCCTCGAGAGAAACAACGAGGTAGGTGGCCTTTGCCGAAGCGTGACCTCGAAGGGCTACATCTTCGACCTCGCCCCACACATCTTCTACACGAATAGCCAATATGTCAACAGCCTAGTCAAAGAGATTCTAGATGGTGACCTCATCAGCAAGCAGAGGAGAGCGTTCATCTACATCGAGGGCACCTACGTCGAGTACCCATTTGAGGTAAATCTCCGTGGCTTACCACAACATGTGATCGACGAATGCATCGAAGGGGCGCGTAGCAGGTCGAACCTGAAACCAAACAACTTCCTAGAATGGATCAACGCGACAATGGGCACCGGCGTGGCTAAGCACTATATGATCCCCTACAACAAGAAGATCTGGAAGTACCCTCTAGACCAAATTAATGTAGACTGGGTAGCCGGGCGCGTCCCCTCACCATCTGTGGAGGAGATGGTTAGGGGCGCCGAGGGGAAGATAAAGAAAGACTACGGGCCTAATGCCTACTTCCTCTACCCGCGTGTCGGCGGCATCGGAGCCATACCCAGCGCCTTCGCTAAGAGAATCAAGGGGATCTCCCTCAACTCCGAGGTCTTCGAAATAAAACAAAAGGAGAAGCGACTCGAAGTCTCCTATCGAAGGAACGGGGAACCAAAACACCAAGAGGCCGAGACCATCCTCTCCTCTATGCCCCTCCCCGAGCTTGTCAAAACCATCAAAAACGTCCCTGAAGACGTCATCAAAGCTTCGAAATGCCTAGTTTACAACAGTCTAACATGCTTCAACATAGGCGTCGACCGCCTCGCTATATCCGATAAACACTGGCTCTATTTCCCCGAGGAGAAGTTCAATTTCAACAGGATTAGTTTCCCGATGAACCTTTCCCCTGAGACGACGCCAAAAGGTAAGAGCTCCGTATTAGTTGAGGTAACCTACAGGGGAAAGAAGCCTGACACAGAGAAAATGAAGGAGGAAGTCAGAGAGGGGCTCATCAGCGCTGACATCCTCAGGGAGAGTGATAACATCGAAGTTTTCGACAACCTAGACTTCACCTACGCCTATGTCATCTACGATCTCGACCACAGGAGGAACGTCTCGATCATTCACAACTATCTTCTATCTCAGGGAATACACCCCATCGGCAGGTTCGGGGATTGGGAGTACCTCAACATAGACAAATCCATACTCTCGGGCAAAGCCGCCGCAGAGAAGTTTAAAGAGGAGAAAAAATGATAACCGTCGTCGTACCAACCTATAACGAAGAACGAAACATCGAGAACTGCCTGAGATCCCTCCAAAGTCAGACCCTCCCCCGGAAGAACTATGAGATCATCGTTGTCGACGGCCAGAGTAAAGATAGAACCGTCGAAATCGCCAGCCTGTACGCTGACAGGGTCATTCAGCAGGTGAGCAGAGGCGTCGGTGGAGCCCGCAACGATGCCGCTCAGATAGCTCGCGGGAAAATAATCGCTTCAACCGACGCGGACTGCCTTCCACCAAAACAATGGCTCGAAAACATCCAGCGATGCTTCGAGGACGACAATGTAATTGCTGCGACCGGCCTTCTCAAACCAGTCCTCGAGGACCTAAACGATACCGAGCGCGTTGCCTATAACATACTATTCGAGATGTCGAATGTCTTAATCCTAATCGCCGCGCGGCTCAGATTCTACCACCTCTGTGGAGCGAATAGCGCCTTCAACAGAAACATCTTTAATAATATTAACGGCTACAGTGACCTCCCATACTCCGACGACGTCGAGATCGTTAAGAGGCTCAAGCCACTCGGCAAGATAGTCACTAGCAACGAGGTTTGGGTCAAATACTCGGTGCGTCGCATAAAGAAGATCGGACTAATCAAATACACCTTGATGATTTTCAGGAATGATTGGGCTATAATGTTTTTTAACTATAAACCAAAGAAGGACAACTACACCAAGCAAAACTACGATTAAAAAGAAGACCCTACCTACGGCTGACCCAGTTAAGGTCCTTATCGGCCTTGATGTGTGGGCTTTCAGGGTCAACCATTATGACTTCATACCACTTGTTGACGCCGTCCTGCCAGACCCAGTAGCTATTGAGGACTTCAAGGTTGGGGTATTTTTTAGCGGCTCGCTGCTCGGCGATTAGCTGGATGCTCTTGGCTGGCGTGAACTTGGTAACACCCATCTTCTTCGGTCTGCGACCTAGTACGGCGCGGAGCTTATGTGCCCCACCCCTCCTGACGCGGACTCGGAGGACGATTATCCCCTTCTTCGCCTTGTAGCCTAATCTGTGTGCGCGGTCGAGTCGAGTTGGCTTATCAACCCTCGTGATGGCGGGCTGTCGCCTCCAAGCGATGACGCGATGGCGCATGAGATCCTGTACGTAGCTCTTCGCCGGACGTTTCCAAGCCTCTTTGAGGTGCCGGTACATTGACGGATTCTCCTATGCGAAGACCTTAGAGAAGTCTACGACCTAATAAATGTATAGGGGTACTAAAAATCACCAGCCTCAAGTGTTGGAATGGGTTTAATCTTTTCCTACTTTAACGAAGAGACCCATCGAGGTCGAGATGATTGCCCTGTCTAAGGTAAACTACGGTTACCCCTTCACGCCTAAGTCGCCTTCTGAGATCGGAGTCAGTTGTGGCTACTAAGTACCTACAATCTTTAGCGATCCTGAGTATGTAATCGTCGACGGACTCGTCGCTGATCCTTGGTTCAGCAATCTGTTCCAATTTTTTGGCCATCTCGAGGGCGAATTGTAACTCCCTTGCCAACCCAGGTTTGGCATCCTTGCTGAGACGCTGGATCTCCTCGATCACAGCTGTTGGAACTACCGGCTGAAACTTGCCCTCTAGGAGTCTCTCAAGCTCAGAGGATACATCGACCCCGAAACGAATAGGGATCATTAGGAAGTTAGTGTCGAAGAGAATGGTGAGTGAGCCTTTTGGGGCCAATTCAGTCGTTCAGGGCCCCCGCACCGATGAGACGCCAGCGCCCATCGATCCTACGGCTTATCGCCACTCTATCGGTCTCCTCGCCGCAGATTGGGATACTAAGTTTCGCTTCGAGGTAGTCCTTCTTTACCAGCGTAACATCCGCCATCGTCTTCGCAGTCCCTACGTTGAGCAGAAGCTTCTCACCTTTAGCTATGCTGGCAACCTTCTCCTGCTCCTTACTGCCGACTACGCTTCCAAAGAGCTTCACACTCATAGATAACTCATCGCGTACAAGTGGCAGTGTCCCCGGTTTCCCGATTATACTACCGACTAAGCCATCGCTCTTGCTAAGACTTGGGTCAAGGAGCGTACCTGCACCTACGAGGCCACCGGGAAGGGCTTCATCGACGCTGGCACCACCTATATGGAGACTCGTTATTTCTGTGACCAGCTCCCTCATCTTGAGCTTATTCTTGTCCCTCGTCGGAAGGCCGGGTTTTATCTCGACCTCATCACCCACCTTAAAGCTCCCCTGATATATGCTGCCTCCCAAAACACCACCATTCAGATCCTCGATCAATGTTCCTGGGTTGTTCACATCGAAGCTCCTGATAATGTGCATTCGACCAGGTTTCTTCGGATCCCTCTTAGGAGTAGGTAAGTATTCCTGGATCGCTTGTAGGAGCATATCTATGTTTACCATGTGCTGTGCAGAAACGGGTATGATTGGTGCGTCCTCTGCTACCGTTCCTTCAACGAACTTGATTATGTCGGTGTAGCTTCTGATGGCGTCTTCACGTTTCACTAGGTCGATCTTGTTTTGCACGATGACGATGTTCTTCATCCCGAGGGTGTCGATGGCGGCGAGGTGTTCCCTGGTCTGGGGCTGAGGACACTTCTCGTTTGCCGCGATCACGAGTATAGCCCCGTCCATAACAGCGGCCCCTGAGAGCATAGTCGCCATCAGTATCTCGTGGCCGGGGGCGTCCACGAAACTGATGGCACGCTGGAACTCCGCCTTCTTTCCACACGCGGGACATTCGGGAGTGGTGCAATAACATTGGGGCTCCGAGCAGTCAGGACATTTGAAGATGGCGAAGTCAGCGTATCCTAGCTTGATAGTGATTCCTCTCTTCAACTCCTCGCTATGCTTAGAGGCCCATTGGCCTGTGAGTGCCTGGACAAGGGTAGTCTTGCCGTGGTCGACGTGGCCGATGGTGCCGATATTTATTTCTGGTTGTCTAGGTAGATTCGATATCTCTTCTTCCCCCGCTGCTAAGCTCAAACATTGCTTAGCCTCCTCTTAAATACATTTATGCTTGAAAAATCTTTGGCAATAAATAAATAGCCCGTTGTATGAACCAACGAATCAAAAAAGCAAGTGACGTTATTTCATCGATCGCCCAAAAAGTTAAAGAACACACGTGAATAGACGAGGTTTAAAAAATTTGGGAAACGAAGTCAAATTAGAGAAAATTTGTTAAATAATCGTAAACATAGGTTCCGTGTTTTAAAATTAGTTAGTTTATAGAACCTACTCTTTCTTCTCGGGCTCTGGCTTTACGACTGCTGCGTCTTCGGACTTTTCCGCCTTCTTCCTGCCCTTGGGCTGCCCGACTACTGACATATTTATGAACTTTATCTCTGCACTGACGGTGTTGCCTCGAACAACCTTTCGTTTCCTCTCGCCGTCGCTCTTGGGTTTGAAACCAACTCCACCGCTAAGTATAACATGGCTCTTGGCTGATCCATGAATATCCGGGCGCATGGGTATACCATCCTTATCGGTTCCGCCGGTGATCTTTAATTTATATCCTGCCATGTTGGCAACAGCGCCGTCGACGACCTGACCGATCATTTTCCCTATTAGTGGGGTCATCCTGGCGTCCTCGAGCTCGACCTTCTGACTCTTACCTGTCGAGGGGTCGGAGACGATTAGCAGTGGCATTGTTCTCATTCTCCTATATAGCCCAGAGGGGATCCTTTTTGCGCTTTATTTCGATGAGTTCCGTAAGTGCCTTGTTGGCGTTCTCAGTCAGTCGCGTGACGAACTTCTGCCGCAACGCCCTGGCGTCTTTCTCCGGAACGTCCACGTATAGGACATCTCTCTCTTTTATATGTCTACCGACGATAGGCGACGGCATAGATACAGCAACTTCTTTACCCTCTTCGGCCTTGCTTACAGCCTCACCCTGGTCTTGGATCTGGGTTAAACGACCCAAACCCTCGTTCTCGCGGTTCACCATATTCATGTTGGGAATTAAGACGCCGGCCTCAACTCTGACCCCGAAAATAGCTGGCTTAGCACGTCGGAAGATAAAGCCGTCGAGAATCTGTATCTTTACGGGATGGATGAGGGTTTCGAACTCCTTCCGAGCTTTAGCCTCGCGTTCACCCTCCATCCAATTGATGTAATCCTCCATGAGGTTGTAGATTATGTCGTTGCGAAAGATCTTGACTCGTTGCTCTTCGGCTTCGGTCTCGGCATCAGGGAGTGGCTTGACGTTGAAAGCTAGGATGGCGCCATAGAGAGGCTCCTCAAATCGAACACTTGCAGCCTCCATCACGTCGCGTCGGCTAATATCGCCAATGTCAGCGAGACGAATAGGTATGTCCCTTGCTCGGAGGCTCTCTACGAGAGCCTCGAGGCTACCCAGAGTATCGGTTTTGACTATGATTCCGGTCTTATCTGTCTGGACCCTAACGCTCTCCATCTCTTTATTGATCTCGGCGAAGGCCTTCTCCTGGGTCATGTCGCCGCCGAGAGCATAGAGGGGTGAACCCGGCAGGGCGTCCTCGATGTCGGGTGCCGCTATCTTGATACCGGCGGCCGCCGGGACTTCGGATATAGCGTTGAATTTCTTCTTTGGGTCCCTGATTTCGTCGAGCGGCTGTGGCATAAGGAGGGCCCTGATCTTGGTTGCTATTGGGCCGTTCTTGCCACCGATGACTATAGTGTCCTCTGCCTTCAGGACACCGTCGTAGATGATGGCGTTGAGAGTGTGACCGAGGCCGATCTCCTCGCGAACCTCGAGAACGGTGCCTAGGGCCCTCCCTTCGGTTACGGTAAGTTTTTCTTGCATATATTGTTGGGTGAGGCCGATGAGGACTGCGAGGAGTTCGCCTATACCTTCACCGGTCTTTGCGCTTACAGGAACGATCGCGACGTTTCTTGTGAAGTCGCGTACCCTGTCGAAGCGCTCAGAACTAATCCCTTCCCTGCTGAGAACACCCATAATGCTGTATAGCCTGTTATCGAGGTCTTCTTGGACTAACTGTTGCTGTTCCCCGTAGGTCTGAAGGAAGGGGACATTCTCCTTTGGGCGCCACCCCTCAATGCGGTCAATCTTATTCGCCGCGATTATGAAGGGGGTCTTCCTGCTCTTCAGAATGCGTAGGCTCTCGTATGTCTGGTTTTCGAAGCCATGCATAACGTCAACGACTAGGATAGCGATGTCGGCGACGGAGCCTCCTCGGCGGCGGAGGTTAGCGAAGGCCTCGTGACCGGGAGTATCGACTACTAGAAGCCCTGGGATCTTGATATCTACATTGAAGTTCTTAACGAGCTTCTTAGTGATGGCAACCAGTGTATCTGTCGGGAAATAGCTAGCGCCTATTTGTTGGGTCATGCCTCCCGCCTCCCGTAGTTGGACAGCGGTGCCCCTTATCTTGTCGAGAAGCGATGTCTTCCCGGTATCGACGTGGCCGAGCATGCAGACTATGGGTTGACGGATGGGCATTGTAGGCACTCGTTTAATTTCGCCTGTGGCTCCCCGTATTAACCTATCCCTGAGTAAACTTAATGTATGATGTAGGAAAAAGCGACAACTATTTGTACGCACGCGCGCGACTCGCAGGCCTCCTTACCCAGGCGCGCGCGAAGCGTATTCCTAACAATAACCATCGTCGGGATCTTTGTGAATACAACCTCCCTGTCTCTAACTGCTAACTCTGGGAGGTAACGCATCTTCAACCCATCTACACCCACATTATTCCCGACCGCACGCACATAGCTTAGTAGGGTAGCTAAAAAAACAGATGAAGCGATTATCCCAATAGAAGTTGGCTTCGAAAAAACTGACCAATTTCACGATGGCCACTTCTACAAGAAAAGGAGGTAGGGGGTAGGTTCAGTGAAAGGCGGGCCCGATGGGAGTTCGGTTCTTTGAAAGGCTAGGGGAGGAAATTTTAGCACTCCGCCATAGAGACGTGGAGTAAGACGGAGTGAGTTGTGGCGAGTTCTTGTGAGGATAGTCGATAAGAAGTAAGAGGCCTATTTTTTGATCGAAGCGAAGTCGGGCAGATGATAAACTACGCGCTCTTCAACAGACTAACCACTTGCATGGAAATCACGTACGCGATTTTAATTATAGAGAATTCCGAAAAACTGGGTTCTCAACTCCCACTCGGGTAACCTTATAGAATCAGCCACAGAACAGCACCATGAACTCCTTCGACAAATACCTCCACCGCCGACTACACGAAAATCGCTAAACTAGGCGACAAACTCGCCGAAGCAGACGCCCAGATAGACTGGACAAGCTTCAGACCCATCATCCAAGGCCTCTACACCAACGACACACCGAGAGGCAAAAGACCCAACGCCGACGAGGTTATGGTGAAGCTGCTGGTACTCCAGCAGTGGTACGGCCTCAGTGACGAGGAGCTGGAGAAGCAGGCATACGACAGGATCAACTTCCAGCGGTTCCTCGGATACCCGGATCCGGTGCCGGACAGCACCACGATCTGGCTCTTCCGGGAACGCCTCGCCGAGACGGGTCGGGATATGGAGGCTTGGAA
>CAWACK010000015.1:0-189629 GCA_963780545.1 Candidatus Bathyarchaeota archaeon | reverse complement strand
GCACGCGCGCACGCGCGTGTTTTAAGCATAGAGACTCGGGGTTACTCCCATGGATCCTGAGGAGCACCATGAGTCAAGGCGTCTCTGAAGAGCTGGTTCCACACGTCCTCCTCAGTATCACCTCCCTCTTCACAACCATCTTCGTCATGTTCCTGAGTAGGGAGTTGTGCCTAATCTCATCACTCTTTATGTGACTAAGCATCATTCTGACGCGATCATCCTTCGTATTGGCTAGAATTTCGTTAACGATCTTAAGCATATTCGCCTCGACGGCTACATGCTTCTTGAGGCTCTCTACCAGTTCATTTATCGTCCTCGGTAATGCTGAGGCTATCTCCTCCTGTTATGGCGGCGCATGCCTCGAAGAGCCCTGCATGCTTCTTGCTGTCTACAGCGATCGACCCTACGATACCTCGAAGAACTTCATTACCGTAGCCTCGAACCTCGCCTTCGAGTTTAACTGCGTAGTCGTTCTCAACCCTCGACGACCTTTTTGAACTTCGACATTTTAACGTCTATCTTACTCATTAGACCATCATGAGACGCGTGGGGAACAATGAAAATAAACCTTATCTCTAAGGCTTCCCGTAAGGCTTTTTAAAGATGGTGCGCGCGAAACTATCAAAAACCATGTTTCTGCTCCTTCAGGATCTTAAAAAAACCTAATTTTGTTTACATGCATATGTTTTTTAACTGATTGCGTCTTTCGCATGTGCTTACTGCTGCTTGGGGTTTTGCACTCCTTGATATCCTTGCTACTCTTGAGCTCCGCTGCCGACTTGTTAGACCGTGACTATATCTCCTACAGGACTGAGATAGCTAGGACGTGCGGATTCCGCAACCATGGGGCTTCTTCTCAAGCATCCTTTTGAATCCCATTTCCTCCGCCGCCTGATCTGAAAGCTTCACACGTAGGTGAGTGATCTTTGCAGTCGGAGGTGTCAGCCTCCAAACCCTTCACATCGCCTACAAAGTAGCCATCAGTGCCTATTATTTTCTTATCAAGCAGCTTATCTACACTGACCAGAACATTCACCGAGTCATGGTTTAATGTACAATGATAAAACATTACCGTGCGCGCTCAGCCTTAGGGGTGTCTGTATGCCGAAGAAGATTCTTCAGATTAACATGAAGTACAAGATACCCGCCGACGTCCTGTCGAAGGTCTTCATGGATCTGGCTAAGCCTATTGCTGATACTAAGGGGCTCGAGTGGAAGGTTTGGCTGCATGATCCGGATAATAAGTTAGCGGGTGGCATCTATCTCTTCAAGGACGATAAATCCGTCAGGGACTACCTCGGCGGGAAGATCGTCGCGGACCTGATGAAGAACCCCGCGGTTAGTGACATCGACGCGAAGGTCTTCGATGTGTTACCCGAGCACAGCAAGGTAACCCGTGGACCATGCTGACTCCCTTTTTTAAATCGTTGTAAGTCGTCTATGAGGTGCGCGCACCCGAGGAAAAGTTGTGGAGGCGTGCGCGTCATCTATTTCTTAGCATTCCATACGTGATATCTTCGGAGGCAAAATAGAATGCTGATCAGCATCACCACTCCAAAAGTAACAAAGAGCAATGGAATATCTATCAAGAATTGATTTGGCGTAGCTGCATATTTCTGCATAAGAGCGTAGGAAATTATTGAGTAGATGAATGTAATAATAATGGCTCTTGCAGTGAGTTCCGTAGTAATAGTTACCATAAAATAACAGTGTATTATAAGATTTATTAATTATATCCTATCGCCTGTCATTCGAAGAAGGACCATTTTCTATACACCGCTAAAGCCACTATTCCTACCTCAGCGAAGTCGGCATGACGTTGAATGTTCCATTGTATCCTGCAACGAGATGCTGACTCAGTGATCTATAGACGAAAAGTTGGACTAATATGGTGACAGCCAACCTTACAAGAATGAGATAGAATCCCCATTTCTTCCATCTGACCAGACCTATTATAGTTACAACCAGAAGAGTAGTCTCGGCTCGCGGAACGTTTCTACCAATTTTCTAGCGCACCGCAGCGTTAGAGTTGATATTTATCAACGAAGTGATCAGAAATTAAGATGATTGAATCAGAATGGGCACTGGTATTTGCAGCGGATTGGATTGAGTCGTGGAATGCCCACGACATGAATCGCATCCTTTCGCACTACACGGATGATTTTGAAATGTCCTCCCCTCTCATTGTCGAACGCCTTAACAAGCCAGAAGGCAAAGTTGAAGGAAAAAATGCTATCAAAGACTATTGGCTTCCTAGCTTGTCTCTGAAGCCTCCCATACGCTTCGAACTTATTGATGTGCTTATTGGGATGGGTGAAATAACGCTCTACTATCGAAATGTAGGTCGAAGGGTCGTTGCAGAGACTCTGTTCCTAAACGATTCCGGCAAGGTGACACGTAGCTTTTCCCAATGGTCTGTTAAAAATTTGGGATGAGGTGGCGGGTGGAAAAATTTTCATCTTAATTCCCGTGCGCGCACATCAGGAGGAAGTGAAGATAAGGCTATTGCACGTAAGATGAGGCTTATACTAAAAGTGATTAAGTTAAGATTTCTCGATTATCAGGTGGAGTGAAGTATAAGGCTTTAGCCCCAAACCGCATAAAAAAAGAGAACTTTTTCTAGATAAGCTGGATTTTTCGTTTTACTTTCTGGTTTAATGCCCTAGGACGAAGTGCGCATTAGCATCGGTGAATGGTGTATTAGATATTGCTTTTATGTAGTTATCCATGTTTCCTCCGACATCGTATACGACTACTATATTTTCGGTGACGCCAAACGGGTGACCCCAGAATAACACCTTTACTCCTGTTTTCTCTAGGTCCGCCTTGTATTTCGCCATGTCTTTTTCTATCGACTCGACCGTCCAGCCAGGTTTCATTTTTCCGTAGGTTATCGAATACATCCACTTCATTTTCTTTATCTCCATTTTTTTTTACTTGTATTGCTCCCACCTGGGAGCTGGGTTCGCGCGTGCGCGCCCCGATTGGAGTAGAGTTAATTATCTATTAATCATGGATGTGTACAATTGTAATCGAGTCGAATACAAACGCATACACACTTGACTCGCACGCACGGTGCACGCGCCACAGTTGAGTATCAGGTAGATGTGAGGATAAGATTGTTGAGCATATTCGAAACATATTCATAAATTGATCAAAACCGCACCAATCACAGCCAAAACAAAACCAATGTATTGAGTCATGGTAAAGCTTTCTTTGAAGATGAAGACGCCTGTAATTATCACAAATACGGAGTAAGCCACCATTTGTAAAATCCCAACGACCCCCAGCTGCCAATCATTCACGAAAACGAAGGTGAAAAAACACAATCTGTACGAGATACAGTAACACCACTCCTATCATGAGGGGGTTTTTCAACGCATCGGTAAAGGAAGCACCAATGGCCGTTTTTTTAAGAATGCCATCCGCGATAGCCACTGCGATTCCTGCCAGTATAACAATTATCGTCTGGATTAGGTCTGCCATAATTACTAGCGAATGTCGGGTTCTAATAAAAAAACTCCTACAATATGCGAGCGCATAAATCGGTGGCTAATTTTAAAATCGAAGCTTCTCAACATCTCTGATAAATTGCGCGCGCCCCGACGTGAATCCCTTAGCAGATTTCGCGCCATAAAGCTAGAGTGCACATACTCGCGTGCATTAAGTATATATTCAAAAAAGTATTAGTTTGAACCATGGCAGAGCACATAGCAGAAAAAATCAAAACGGCTGACTGGAAGGCCGAAAAACATGTTCCAGTAATTGAATGTAAAGAAAAAATCCAAAAAGATGAGCTATTAAACGTTAAATTAACGGTGGGGAAGGAAATCAGTCACCCAAACACAACTGAACATCATATTAGATGGATAAGGGTTTATTTTGTTCCGGAAGGTGGCACGTTCGCAATCGATCTCGGATCATTTGAGTTCAACGCCCACGGGGAGAGTGGCTCCGGTCCGAATAAGGGGCCTGTTTATACTCATCATGAGGCGAGTTTCTCCTTTAAGACGAGTCAATCAGGCACGATAAACGCCGTATCATATTGTAACATCCATGGGTTGTGGGAGTCGTCTAAAAAAATCCAGGTACAATAGTAAAAACGAGATTGGTGCACCGGACAGTCGCGCGCGTAACTTACCGTGTGACTTTCGGGTTTCCTTCAGTTAAAATATCGACAAGTTTCCTTGCCGACTGAGTTACAACGTTTGCGCACCTCTCCCTATCATGAGGCGTCGCCTTGATGTCAAAGCAATTATATGACCCGAACTTTTCGTATTTGAACCACCTCAGCCACTCACCGGACTTCTTCGAGGCGTTATTAATAGTGGTATGGTCGTTCACATCCGAGGTACTAGACTTAAGTCCGATGGTTATGGCGCCTGCGGTCAATACCCCGCATGGGCCCTCCCACACCCCAAAGCCTGCGCGAAGTGGACTCGTCGCCTTAAGCACGACTGGGTCAGCGTAGTTTACGTTGTCTACGTCCTTCAGGGCGTCGTTGATCGCCAGTAGAGTCGATGGTAGGCAGTCATACTTTTTCTCCATGTAGTATTCCCTCCCCTTGGACTCAGCCAAGTCCTGCAAATCTTTTAGTTTGAATGACATTAATACAACCGATTATTCCCTTGCCAAATGAAAATTTAACTCTTATTCAACGCGTACGCACGTTCGTTGGCGAGAAAAGTTAGGATTGTCACAACCTGCTAAAGAAATTATGTAGATTAGACGGCGCGCACGGTATGGTCTAAGAAATGGCGCGCGAAGGTGGAGCTCACCGTAAGGATTCGTTTACCTTCCGGCGATCTTATCTTGTAGTATTTGCCCCAACTCAGCGGCTGCGTAGTTCTGTCCGCCAGCTACCAGATGCCCGTATGGGTCCCCTGGGTAGATCCACCAGTCCCATCCGGCATACCCGATTCCGTTTCCATTGAGGACTGTGAGTATGTTTCTGTAAGCGATGTACTTGTCGACTAAGTCGTAGTTCCACTGGTTGGCGCTGCTCTCGCCAACCCACAGAGCCTTGCTGAAGGAAGTCACGTTTGTCTCACTGAGGCACCATTCTATATCGCTCAGCGCGCAGGCGTACCCGATCGAGTTGTTCCAATTGTAGAAGCTTTCGGGGTAGATGTGGGTACTGTAGAGGATGTTGCCAGTCGCGTCGGTGAGCGGGTTCTGGGTGGCCCAGTTCATCCCCCATATAGAGCCCTGCTGATAGGCTTCGTAGTCCAAGCCGGAGCCATAACCCCACTTGACCACTATCAGGTTCGTCGCGCCTTTGGCCCTGATGGCAGTGATGCACTGCTGGACCTCGTTCAGCCACGTCGTGGCGTTGGCGCCGCTGTAATCATTAGGCGCATTCCAGAGGTCAAACATCACGTTGGGGTATTCCTCCAGCTGCGAGGCGACGTTGGCCCATATCTTTGTGAAGGCTCTCTGATTGGGTATTATGGCGGTATCATTTGCTCCCCCGTTGTAGGGTGGGTAGGGTAGGCTGCACTCCGTTCCGGATCCGGAGACCCTCCAGAAGACGAGGTCGACGTAGATTCCACGCTGCGCCGCCATGGTTATCCAGTCTTTGATGTTCTGTTGGAAGTTTCCCTTATTGGTGGTCCACCACTCGACTGTGGCTAGGGTGCGGACCACGTTGATTCCCCAGCTCTTCATGGCGTCGAGGTTCTGTGCCGCGGCGATTGGGTCCCACGTCGACCACTCGATTGATCCGTCGGGTTTTATCCAGTCGCCGTATGGGGTGCCTATGAATCGCGTGTAGTTCACCCCTCTCAGGATTACTGTGCTGTTGGAGGCGTCCTTGACTTTGTTTCCATCGATGTGTAGCTGCATGTTTTGGTAGGCTGCGCCGGGGTTTGGTTTGGCGGTGTAGAAGGTCATGGATGTGTATGCTGGGATCGTTAACAGTATGCTGCATATTAGTATAATCGCTGAGATTTCTATTCGGTGCATGTTGAACACGGTTTTTATGGTAAAACCAGTCGCATTTCATGCACGTGGCAGCGACGGATATAATGATATGGTTTCGATTTTTTGTTGATTAAGTCTATGATATAATGACTGGTGTCGACTTCCCAAATTTAAGGTCAATATAGCCTTAACAATGTGTATGTCCATCTCATAACCGGTGTTTCCTGATTTGATGAGTCTTAGCAGGGAAGAGGAGGAGAGGGCGTCAGCCATTCATCGTAAGGCTACGGTGGTGGACACACACAACGACACGATTCTCGACTTGATGAAGGGGGATGCGCCCAGCTATACTTCGAAGACTCCTACGCCTTACAGGGAGTTCAGCCTCCAGAGGAGGCTTGGCGTGAGGTCCGACAAGGGCCACATAGATATACCCAGGATCAGGGAGGGTGGAGTCGACTGCCTTTTCTTCGCGATGTATGTTTCGCCGATGTTCAGGGGGAGGCTTAGGCGTCTCATGCAGATGCTCGATGTCTTCTACTCGGAGCTGGAGGAAAACCGCGACCGGATCGTATTGGCTACCACGTTTGATGATGTTATCGATGCTAAGAAGAATGGGAAGATCGCTGCCATCTTAACCGTTGAGGGTGGTGAACCCCTCGAGGAGGACGCTGGGCCCTGCGCATCCTGTACAGGCTCGGGGTCAGATCCCTTACCCTCACGCACTTTCCGAGGAACGAGCTTGCCGACGGGTCCGGTTCGGATTCTGGTTCCCACCTCACAGACTTTGGCTCCCAGATCGTGGAGGAGATGAATAGGCTCGGCATGATTGTAGACGTCTCACACATCAGTGAGACCGGCTTCTGGGATGTACTGGGGAAGACGAGGAGACCAGTTATCGCTTCACACTCCAACTGCAGAGCCCTATGTAATTACCACAGGAACCTCAGCGACGACCAGATCAATGCCCTCGCTGACAACGGAGGCGTCATGAACCTCAGCTACTGCGCGCCATTCATCAGGGAGGGACTCGACTTCACGCCCGAGGCGGCGAACAAGGTGATGCTCGAGGATTGGTTCAGCCATCTTGAACACGCCGTCAAGCTTGTGGGCTCGGACCACGTTGGTCTAGGGTCGGACTTCGACGGTGGATGCGGCTTCCCGGCATGGATGACATCACCAAGATACCACAGATCACGAGGGGCCTAGTAAAACGCGGATACGATGATGACGATATAGTGAAGATCCTCGGCGGCAATGATCTGAGGGTGATGAAGACAGTTCTAAAGTGATGCTAACCCCAATATCTGGATGCGAACGAAGTACACGCGATTGCGCAAGCTAAGCAGCTTGTTTATTAGCGAAGAATCGTGAGCGTAGGATCGATGACTGAGCGCGCGTTTCAGCGGAACTTCGTTAAACAATCGTAGCGCGAAGTTATCTTATTCCCTTTTTGAAGCATGCCATCAATTCGCGCGCATCAAACAGGCGAGAATTCTTAAATCCTAAAGAATTCCTATATTAATTAAGATGGTCAGAAAGGCGCTAATCCTCGGAGAACTTGACAGCTCGGCAACCGGAGTTAATGTCGCAGAAACCATAAAAAAGATATCTTCCATACAGGGTGTCAATGACGCCGAGTACATAGCAGGCCCATACGACTTCTACCTCGTTGTCGAGGTAGCTGATCAGGAGGAACTCAGTGCCATCGTTTCTACCCTTCGAGCGATTAAGGGCGTTAAAGAGACTATGACCTGTCTGGTCTTACCTGCCAAAAGGAAGTAGCCTACGATTCGCCTTAATTTGAAAAATAATGATAAAATTACAATGGTAAAAGAGGGGAGCAAATGGAGCGCGCTATAATATTAATCAAGGTGGACCCGAGGATCGAGAAACAGGTCCTCGAAGAGATACGGGCCCTACGGGGCGTCAAGGAGGCTCACTACCTTTATGGCCCATATGATATAGGCGCTAAGATCGAGGTGAAGAACCTCGAGGATATGGAAGAACTCGTCCTCACCAAGATCCGGGACATATATGGCGTCTCAACGACGATGACTTGCTATATTGCCGAAGATATTTAGCCTCTCTTTTTAGCGGTAATGTAGCTGTGTATAGCTTTCGCAGCTGTTCTCCCCGCCCCCATCGCGCTTATCACCGTTGCTGCCCCGCTCACGACGTCGCCTCCAGCGTAAACTCCCTCAAGCTTTGTCCCCATTGTCTCCTCGTTCACAACGATTGTGCCATGGCGACTTACTTCAAGCCCCACTGTTGTCTGTTGGATGATGGGATTCGGGGACTGCCCAACAGCGATGATGGCGTTGTCCACGTCGATGAAGAAGTTGGAGCCCTCCACTGGGATTGGCCTCCTTCTCCCCGAAGTGTCGGGTTCGCCGAGCCTCATCTTTACGCATTCCATCTTAGTAAGGTAACTCCTTCCGTCGCCATGGAAAGCAACGGGGTTGGTTAGAAGTTCGAAGATGACGCCTTCCTCCCTCGCATTCTCTACCTCCTCGTGTCTCGCAGGTAGCTCTTCAAGTCCGCGTCGGTATACTATGTAGACTTTTTCGGCTCCGAGGCGGAGAGCGCACCTCGCCGAGTCCATAGCCACGTTCCCGCCGCCTATTACGGCGACTCTCCGGCCAACCTGTATAGGTGTCCTGTATTCGGGGAACCTGTATGCCTTCATTAGGTTGGTTCGGATGAGGAACTCATTCGCTGAATATATACCGTTCAGGTTCTCTCCGGGGACCTCGAGAAAGTTGGGGAGCCCCGCCCCGCTTCCTATGAAGACGGCGTCGAAGCCACCTCCGAGTAGCTCGGAGACCGTGGTGAGCCTTCCAATGGTAGAGTCGAGGTGAATCTTCGCTCCGAGCCTGGAGACGTAATCCACTTCCGCCCTCACGATCTCTTTTGGGAGCCTGAACTGGGGGATGCCGTACATTAACACGCCTCCTGCCTCGTGGAGGGATTCGTAGACGTCGACCTCGTGACCTAGCTTAACTAATTCCGCCGCCGTTGTGAGACCTGCGGGTCCTGAACCGACTATCGCAACTCTACCCCCTGTCAAGGTGCTCATTGGGGGTGCATCCACACCGCGTAAGCGTTCATAGTCGGAAACGAAGCGCTCAAGACGCCCAATGGCGACGGGATCGCCTCGGACTCCTAGGACGCAGCTCTTCTGGCACTGTTCCTCTTGGGGGCAGACGCGCCCACATATGGCTGGGAGTGCATTTGCTTCCTTAATCTTCCGAGCCGCTTCGAGGGGCTTTCCCTCTTTTATGAGGTGGATGAATCCTGGTATGTCGACCCCGACGGGGCAGCCGGGTGTGCACTGAGGCTTTGGACATGTGAGACACCTAGCCGCCTCTGCAACAGCCATCCCTTCATCGTACCCTTTTGCCACTTCCTCGAAGTTATGAACTCTCTCCTCTGGACTCTGCTTCGGCATTTCTACCTGTGGGAGGATCGGCATCAGATCACTCCTTGCTCGCGTAGCACCATCGCGATCTTCTCGTATGGTGTGTAGTATCTCATCCTTGAGACGAGCTCGTCGAAGTCGACGTCGTGACCGTCGAAGTCGGGGCCGTTGACGCAGGCGAACCTCGTTTGGCCGCTTACTGTGACCCTGCAAGCTCCGCACATTCCCGTACCATCAACCATTATCGGGAATAGGCTAACCGTCGTGGGCGTTTCTGTGGGTTTTGTTAGCTCGCAGACGTATCTTTGCATGGATGTTGAGCCTATGGTGAAGACGTGGTCAAACTTCCTTTGACTGAGTAGTTTTTTGAGGAGGCTGAAGCCCTCATCCACGTCGGCTATGATGGATTCGTCGCTTGCCTCTTTGGCTTCTTCGACCATGTAGAGTTGTTCTGGGGTCCTCGCCCCTATGACTGAGACGACTCTGTTACCCTCCTCTTTTAGCGCTTTAAGGAGGTAGACGTGGGCACCGATGAAAACGCCGTTAGCGACGCAGAGCACGTTTCCGTACCTTTTCAGCTCAGTTGGGTTTCCTAGGGGGCCTGATAGGTTCTTTATGCTGTCACCAACATGGAGGTTCCCAAGCTGCTCGGATGAGGCACCAACCTCAGCGATGTATAAGACAATCGTTCCCTTGTTTGGGTTGGTGCCGCCTAGGGTGATGGGTATTCTTTCTCCTCGCTCGTCGATCCTAATGATTACGAATTGTCCTGGCTTACCACGCCTAGCGACTGGCGCTGCCTCGACTTCGAGCATCTTGATGTTGGGTGTCATCGTCTTCTTATCGACTATCATGTAGGGTTTTGTGTTGTTGAATGGTGCATTGCATTTGCCCTCATGGGTCACTTTTTTGCGCCTCCCGCAGTCTGCAGCGCAGGTACCTCACTCCTCTTAATGATACCCATCTTTCTCACACTCTCAGTGAACTCCTTCATGAAGTCGGCGAACTCCCTGGGCATACCGGCGCTGCAGAAGAACATCTCGAGGCGGCGCCCGTTGACTCCGAGTATTTCGAGTGTCTTCTTCGCGGCATCCACCCGCCTTTCCGCAAGAATGTTACCGTCGACGTAGTGGCACTGCTCCTTTAGGCATCCCGCCACAATGACTCCGTCTGCACCCCTCTGGAAGGCCTCGAAGATGTGCCTGAAGTCAACCCGACCGGAGCAGGGTACTAGTATAAGCCTAACATTGACTGGGTAGTTGAGCCTCATCACACCCGCGAAATCCGCAGCCGCATAGCTGCACCACCTACAGGCGAAGCATATTACGACGGGTTCAGACTCCTTGCCTGGTTCGAGCCATCGTGTGGGGGTCAGAAGGCCGTCTACTGCGGGGAGAAGTTGGTTGTCCTTGAAGTACCTGAGCTGCATTGCCCCCATTGGGCATTCAACTGCACAGACTCCGCAGCCCTTGCAAGAAGCATCGTTGACGACTGGGAGTCCAACCGCACTCCACTCGATGGCGTCGAATGGACACGCGCTTGCGCAGGCCCCACATCCTACACACATCTCCTCGTCGAGCGTGGCTGTCACGGCCTCAGTCTTCACCTTCCCCTTGGACATGGGGATTGCTGCTCTTGCAGCTGCTGCGAGGGATTGGCTGACGCTTTCTGAGACGCTCTTTGGGCCATGAGCAGTGCCACAGAGGTAGATGCCGTCGTAGCTGAAGTCTACGGGTCTCATCTTGGGATGAGCCTCTAGGAAGAAACCGTCTGAGGTGAGGGGAACTCGCAGGAGCTTGGCGAGGGTCTTACTCTCCTCCCTAGGGACTAAGGGGGTTGAGAGCACCACGAGGTCTGCCTCGATCTCTGTTTCGGATCCGAGGAGAGGTTCGTAGACTGAGATCTTCGCCCCGCCGTCTTCCGAAGGTGAGACCTGTGGAGGCCTCTCCTGGAGGAAGTTGATAAAGCGCACTCCCTTCCTCAGGGCATCGTGGTATGTCTCCTCTCCCTCAGCGCCGTAGGTCTGGAGATCCCTGTATATGATATAGACCTCGGCCGCAGGGTTCAATTCCATAAGCTGCAACGCATTCTTTACGGCGATGTCGCAGCAAATCCTGGAGCAGTAGGTTCTTCCCCTATCCTCCATGGCGCCGACGCACTGAATCATTACGACTCTCCGAGGAGAGCCGACGGAGGCGCTCTTGAATCTCTTTTCGAGCTCAAGCTGGGTGATTACTGATGGGATCTCGCCGAATTTGTAGTAGCCTGTTGGGGTGAGAGGTTCAGCACCAGTGGCGACGATTATCGTCCCCGCTTTAAGGCTCTTTTTGCCTCCGTTTCCCTCCACCTCGACTTTGAAGTTCCCCAAAAACCCGTCTACCCTAGTTAGCTTCGTTGAGGTGAGAAGCTGTATCTTGTCATTTCCCCGGATCTTGTCTCCGAGCTTTTGAATAAGTGGAGCAGCCTCAGGATGGCCAGGGAAGAGTGTGTGCATGTTCTTGAGGTTGCCTCCAATCTCGGCCTCCTTTTCGACTAGTACAACGTCAAAGCCCTGTCCAGCGAGTGAGAGAGATGCAGTCATTCCTGAGATACCGGCGCCGACCACGATCGATGTGGGGAGTACGTCTATCTCCTTCTCCTCTTCGGGCTCTAAGCGGAGGGCTTTGTAGACCGCCATCTGGACTAGGTACTTCGCTTTCTCGGTGGCTGCCTCCTTATCTTTGTGTACCCACGAGTCGTGCTCCCTGATGTTAACCATCTGAAAGAGGTACTTGTTCAGCCCAGCTTCCTCGCATGCCTCCCTAAATATTGGTTCGTGGGTCCTCGGCGTGCAGGCTGCCACTATCACTCTCTCCAGCTTGTTCTCGGTGATGGCCTCCTTGATGTTCTTCAGGCCCTCGGATGAGCATGTATGGAGGTTTTCCCCAACGTAGGCTACGTTTGGTATTGTCCTCGCGAACTCGGCGACCTTCGGCACATCTACGATCCCTGCGATGTTGGTGCCGCAGTGACAGAGGAAGACCCCGATGCGCGGGTTCTCGCCGTCCTTCTTAGAAGTCTTTTTCATTTCTGCGTCACCCCCCTCATCACTTCAGCGCTCATTGCGGTGGCTCCGCTTGCCTCCGCGATCGTATCGGGGATGTCCTTGGGTCCCGAGGAGTAGCCGCAGACGAAAACGCCGTCCCTTGTCGTCGCCAGCGGAGACAGTGTTGGGTCTGGGTGGAGGAAGAAGCCCTGCTCGTCGATTTCGACTCCGAGTATCTTCGCTAATTGAGCGTTATCCTGGCTCGGCTTGAGTGCGGTGCTGAGGACGATGAGGTCTGCGCTCTTCTCAAGTATCTTCCCAGTCAGCGTCTCCTCAATCCAGAAGGAGAGACTGCCATCCTTTGGTTCCTCTCTGATCTCGGCTGGCTTCGCCCTGATGTACATTATACCATACTCGCTCTTAGCCCTGTTGACGAAGTCTCTGAACCCCTTCCCGAAGGCCCTAAGGTCGGTGTACATTATGGTGACCTCAGCGTCTGGGATGTGCTCCTTCACGAGGATGGCCTCCTTTGTTGCGTGCATGCAGCATACCGCAGAGCAGTATGGACAACCCTCCTGGAGGCTGCGGGATCCCACACATTGAATGAAGGTGACTCTTTTGGGATGTTTGCCATCCGAAGGCCTGAGGAGCTGTCCCTCAGTTG
The DNA here is from genome assembly GCA_963780545.1 of Candidatus Bathyarchaeota archaeon. Taxonomy (GTDB): domain Archaea; phylum Thermoproteota; class Bathyarchaeia; order TCS64; family TCS64; genus UBA8941. Next base: position 176,597 of record CAWACK010000015.1, on the reverse strand, counting down.
GCCCTGTGGCCGTGATCATTCTCTCCAGCTCCAGCGCGGTCACAACGTTTCTGAATCGCTTGTATCCGTACTCTTTCAGGGGGGATGGATCGTATGTTTCAAGGCCCGTTGCGACTATTATGCTTGCGGCCTCGACCTTGAAGGTCTCAGCCTTCTGGAGGAAGTTGATTGCTCCGGCCTCGCAGAACCTCTCGCAAACCCGACATATCCCTTTAGTCAAGTAGAGGCAGTTTTTCTCGTCGATGCTATACACCAGAGGGACGGCTTGGGGGAAGGAGAGGTGGGCGGCTTTCCTGTTTGATAACCCCATCTGGATCTCATCTGGGACCTTTACTGGGCACTTTGAGGAGCAGATGCCGCACCCTATGCATTTAGACTCATCGATGTACCTTGGCGTTTTCGTGATTGTGACTTCGAAGTTCCCTGAGCTTCCAGATAAGGCGGTTATCTCAGAGAGGGTGAGCAGCTTGATGTTCTTGTGCCGGTAGACCTCGATCATCTTCGGCGCTAAGATGCAGATGGCGCAGTCCATCGTGGGGAATGTTTTGTCTAAGAGAGCCATCTTTCCCCCTATACTAGGGGTCTTCTCAACGAGGTAGACTTTGACGCCCCTTTCCGCGAGGTCGAGGGAAGCCTGTATTCCAGCTATCCCGCCACCGACCACGACGACGTTCTTACCCACGCCACTTCGCCTCCATCTTCTGGATCGCCAGCTCCACCGGACTCTGGTTGAGGTGGAGTCCTAGCTTCTTCGCGTCTATCCCCATGGCGAGGCCAAGGAGTTGAGTATAGTAGAAGACGGGGATCTTGATGCCCTCGTCCTCGATCACCCTCTTGATGACGTCTTGCCTCGTGTCGTACATTTTATAGCAGAAGGGGCAGACGACGACCATCCCATCGAAGTCCCTCTTCTTTATTGATTCCAGCTTTGCCCCAGCTATCTTAAGCGCTGTTTCGATGTCGTGTAAGCCGAGGCTTGATCCGCAGCAGTCGAGACGCTCTGGGTAATAGGCGGCCTCTGCGCCTAGGGTCCTGATCAGGCCGTCGAGTATCTTCGGGTCCTCCGGGTCCTCTGGTCTCCCAACGACGCTGGGTCTGAGGGCGTGGCATCCATAATGGGGGGCGAATCTGAAGCCGTCGAGGCCTCGTGTTAGTGATGCCTCGATCTTTTCTAATCCGACTTCGTTGTTGAGCATTTCGATTAGGTGCAGTACTCTGCTGCTCCCCTTGTATTCTAGCCCCTCTATGGCGAGGCTTTCATTAACTTTCTTGACCAGCTCAGGATCTGAGTCAAGCGCATGTTTAACCTCTGAAATGGACGCGTGGCAGCCGTTGCATAGGGCAAATAGATCCAACCCCTGTTTCTCAGCCAGCGCGAGGTTTCTGGCTGAGAGGTATAGCATCGTCGGCATGTTCAAGCTTCTCAGTGGGTAACCGCAGCAGCTGAAGCCGGGCACATCTACGAGTTCTACACCTAGTCGCGTCATTACTTCCCGCGTAGACATTTCAATGTCGTAGAGTTCGGTTCTGATCCAGCACCCCAGGTATAAGGCGTACCTCAAAATGGGTCCCACCCAAAGGATTTCTCCAAGGCTCTCCTGAAAACCTCGAAGTTCTCGGGGGGAAGTAGCTCAGGTAGGCCGAGGCTTTCTCTATCATAGCCTTCAAATTCCCTGTCGAAGACCTCCTGGTTTCCCTGTACGATACCCTTACTCTTTATCGAGTTTAGTATCATCGTCAGGTTCTCTGGGAATGGTAGCCCAGCTCTGACCGCCATGTTTTGCAGAGTCATTATGATGTCGAAGGGCGTGACGTCCCTTGGGCACCTCTCCATGCACTGGTGGCACTGCGTGCATTCCCAGATGAAGGCAGATTTGAGGAGTTCCTCAATTCTGCCATGTTGAACCATGAGCACAACCTTCCTCGGCTTCAGCTCCAGGAAGCGGGCGGCTGGACAACCACTCGTGCATTTTCCACATTGGTTGCACTGCTCGAATGGGACCCCTCCCCTTTGGATGATGCTCGGCAGCTTGATCATTATTGTATATACAGTAATTATCGCTGGAGATGAAGTATTCTGTAAAAAACTAATCTATGTGGTTCATGAGTCATATTTTAGGAATTGATGAGTTTAATCGGCGATGAAGCACGTCATCGATGCGCGGACTCCGTTGATTTTCCTTATGACGTTCGTTATTATCGACTCTATATCACTTAGGGAGCCCGCGATCAGCTCGAAGTAGACGTCGTAGGGACCATAGACCATGGAAGCATTCTTGATGTCGTTTCTGGCTCTCAGGGTAGCAAGCACCGTCTTTTCCTTGTTTGGTTCTACTTTTATAAACACCATCGCCTGTTCTAACAAAATATTCCCAACTAAAAATCGGAACCGGTCAATTTATGCATTTGTATTAAAAAAGAACAATTATTCTATTATTCGTATATTAAACGGAGGATAAATCTGAATATTTTCTTAAAATATAGAAAATATTGGTCATTTTATATTATAATTACACAGGTGCGAGAGGGCCCTCTACATGCCTTATATTTTGTTTGTAACGATATCGATCTAATGTTGGTTAGATGTGCGCGCTTTATGGGTGGCGGAAGCGGCGCTGTGCCACTCATGAGCATGATTAGACATAGCCGAAACCACGATTTTGAGGGAGAGATAGCGGTAGCGATCAGCGCGAAGACGGTGGATAAGATCCCCTATAAGCGGGAATTAGACGGATACGCAAAAGATGGCTTGAGAGTCCTGTACTCCATGACGAGGGAAATCGTGGAAAGCGACTCAATGCACAAAGGGAGGCTCGATCTGCGTTTTCTTAAGCAGCACTTCGGAGACTTACTCGATCCCACGCCTATGATCTACGTCTGTGGACCGAACCCATTCGTGGAGGCGGTGGTTGCGGACCTCATCGCGATTGGGTTTAGGAGCCACTCGATCAAGACTGAAAGATTCGGCGCGTGATAGGTTTGCGCGCTTAACGTTAGCTTATTATCTCCGAGTCGGATAAGCGAAGAATTAGCTGAGGGATGGATCAATGACTGAGGAGAAGAAAAAGCAAGCGCCACTCGACCTCACGGCGTTCGAGATCGATGACCTGCTCGGACTCTTCGTAGGCATTCTGTCTGAGAAGGCGTGGCAGTACATGGGCCTAAGGCTCACACCGGGCAAGAGCGAAACCGAGAAGGATATGACTAAGGCGCGTTCGGCCATCGACTGCGTCGCATTCCTCACGGATAAAATTGCCCTGGATCTTTCTCCCGATGACGCGAGGAAGCTGAGGTCAATGGTCACAGATCTACAGCTGAACTTCGTAAAGCAGTCTTAGTATGTTTGAACATACGAAGATCTAGAGAATTCTAGTGCTATTTCTATGCGCGTGCCGGTATCTTCGCCTTCACCGGAGGCGTAAGGGTAACCTATTGAGCAACATCCTGAGGAGGCTGCTCATCCACAAACGGCGAGGTGAAGGTCGTCATCTTCGACATCAGCTGCGAGTACCCGTTCCTCCTTATGGGTATCCTCAGCGACCCCGAGATACCCTCCAGGATCGTCTTCGAAAACGAGGTCAAGGACCCCGACGACTTCTACAACAGTGTAGTTAAGCCTAGGGCCTACGAGGAGGATGTGCGCGTCAGGGAGGGCTTCAGGAGGATCTACGACCAGGGTAGGGTCACATTCATCCGAAGAGGCAGGCTTCAGACGCCTCAGTTTGCAGAGTTCCTCGCCGACATCGACACAATGAAGGGCGAGAATCTTTAGAATCCCAATTATGTCGAAGCCCTTAGGGTCATCGAGGAGGTCGTGCTGGGTTACATGGAGGAGAAGGGCCTCCGCGAAGACGAACTCATCCACCGAGGAGCTGGTGGAGAGGATAATAACCTCAGCCAAGCAGGCGGCGGAGGATTACAAGGTCCACAGCATGAGCGCCCTATACGGGTGGTTCATGTCGAGGCCCAAGATGAGGGACTACTTCAAACTCAGTAAGAAGGGTGGGAAGGGCTGCAGCGTCGACGACGTCGAGGAGCTCCTCAAGGGAGATACCAGGTTAATCTGCCTCTCCATAAGTGAGCCCACGGCCATCGACCTCACGAAGAGCATGCTCATCAACGCGCGCGCGTTGAGTTTGTCCCAGGTGAGTGGCTCGTCTCAAGCTATCTTGCGACAGGGATGGCCAACGTGCATCTTCACGAAAGCTGACAATGCTGAAGACGAAATCGAAAAACAACTATGCACATATTGATTCACTCACTTTTTTTTAAATTCACAATCCGCTTACGAATTATTTTGTATTAACTTATCTAAACAGATTAAGTTCTTCTTTGATTCTATTTTGGATTGATTTTTTTTCACCAAAGAGATCTATTAGTCTTTTCCTTATATAGACCTGCCTGTTAGGATAGTATTCTTTGAGCATTTCTCTAAATGGAGTTGAGACTTCTGGACCATCGGACTCCAATTTAGTAATATATGTGCTCCAAAGATCCTCATAAATCGCATCGGAGCCGCATATTTTTTGAAGTAATCCCACAGTTCTCCTCGTGATTTCCTCATCCTTAACTGAGAACGGTGTTTTATTTGTGAAGATTTTTTTCATATCTTTCTCGAAGATCTTCTGAAGAATTTCCCTGTTGTTGGGCTGATTGGAAGCTAGATTATTTATAAATTTAAGTAAATCTTTTACTGCTCTTACACTTTTCTCTTTGAAAATTATATCTGATAGTATCTGCAATGTGTTGTTGTCGAGGTCGATTGTATTTCGTGCCGAAATATGGACGAGTTCTTCTATTATAATTGATTTAAGATCTTCGTTTTCTAGGTTAATAATTTTTTTAATATAGTTACTTACGAGTTCTTTATCAGCGGCAGGTAATTTTTTTTGACCTTCCATGTTTTGAATTATTATTAAAAGTTCATTTGTTAATGGGGTTAAGCTAACCAGCCTCGTTAATTTGCCTGACCTCACTTGTTGAATGCTTTTGATTAATCCTGCTTCTTCGAGTTGATTTATTATCTTTGTTGGGTTGCGGCGATCTTGATTTTTTGTGAGCTCTCCTATTGGAACCTCCCTTCCGTACAATTCTGTGAGTATTGAGAGCCTTAATCCTGCTAGTTTTAGGGTATTAAGCCCTTTCATTGTTTTCGACACATCCCGTACATATGTGTATAAAAATTACACTTCTTGAAAATAAATGTATCGAGCGTTTATTACACCCGAAGAATTTTGATTAGTGGTGAAAACATGAATATGTTACATGAGGATGAGGAAAGGTCTGCTGATGCAGATCTCAAAGCAACAATCCGTCCTGGTGAAGGGCGTGGTCTTGACTTCGTCAAAGTGGAAGAGTTGACGAAAAGGTCCGGGGTCGCCCCCATGGCTGTTTCAAAGTTTGCGGTGTCAGAGATGCTCGCGAACTCCCTCGACTCTGATGCAACATGGATAAAGGTGAGCATGGTTAAAGACGTCGATTTCTTTGTCTTTTCCATCGTCGATAACGGGAGTAAACAATTGCGCAAAGAGGATTTGTCAATGATCCTCAACTTCAGTAATGCCGCTTCGTCGAAGAGGGGAATCAAGCGAATCTCGCGTGGATATCTTGGGAACGCATTGAAATGCATCATAGGCTACTCTTATGCTTTACCAACGGAGAAAGGGCTGGCACCGCGACCCGTGACAATCGAGAGTTACGGCATCAAGTATTTGGTCGTACTTAAGCCAGACAGAGTTAAGCAAGAAATTAACTCTGAAACCACTGAATCCGTGGTTGCTGATGATGCCTGCAATACTTTTGTTATCGCTTACCCATTAATGGGTTCTGGCTTTCTCGAAGCGGAAATAATCGATATAGTTGAAGCCGCTTCAATGCTTAATCCTGGGAGAAAGATAGAGTACGACATATGTGGCCATACAGGGCATTGCGGAGAGGCTAAAGGCGGAACTCAGCTCCGGGGAGAGACGAGCGTTCTATGGTACCACGACAAGGAGTTTGAAGCTCTCTTCTATGACTACGTTTATGTTGATCCCAACATACATTTGTGTAACTTTATTTCATTATTCCGGGGATTCTTGGGACGGAAGTGGCAGAGGGAAATTCTGCAGTCCCTGAATACTAACCGTAATCATGATTCAGGTACATCGGAGCATCAGCAGTTTTTACCGACAGCTCCAATCTCAGCGCTTCAGCCCAGTGACGTTGCGTAGCTCTTTGCTTCGATGAAGGCATTTTCTAAACCCATAGCCAGAAGGAGTGTACCCGCTGTGCTAGGGTTTGTCGGTAAGGATACCCTAATGAGGGTAGTTGAGGCTAACGGGTGGAGGGGGCTCAAATATGGCTTCTCTGTGGAATCCAAAGTCAGTGGTGATGTCAGTTATCCCTATATCATCGAGCTAGCGGTGTTCGATAGGGTCCTGGATGATGTCGAGGGTCTGAAAGTTTTTCACTGCATAAACTTCATGCCGTCGACCCAGAAGATCCTTTCAGCGGAGTATAGCGTTGAACATCACTTAGGACTCGTTGGGATAAAACCTGAATCTCCGGTAACGGTTGTGCTTCACCTAATTTCCCCAAGAGTCGAGTGGCTGAATTACGCAAAGAGCAGTATGTATGTGGAGTCTTTAACAAGTGCGTTGAAGACGCTTTTTAGTAAGGTGCTCCCAATCCCAAAGACACCGAAGATTTATCAGCCAAAACCACCCCCCGTGCCAAGGTCTTGGATACCTAGTGGTAGGATTGGTAACCCGTTTTACGAGTCCCAGTTAGCGAGGGTAGCCAGCGAGGTACTACACATCGACTCTGTCTCCACACGCAGAATCAAGAAGGGTACCCGTGGCTGGGGATACATCCTCGAGGGGGAGGGCCTCATCGATAAAGGTGAATTCGATAGGGCGGAGAGGGTGCTGACTGACTGCATCAAAGTAGGGTTCCTTCCGCTAGATTTTTTCTCGGATGATCAGGACGAGACGAGAAGATTCTCCCCTCTACATGATGCCATGGACCCAAGAGGGCTCCTAGCTGGGGCGAAGCAGCAAGTCGATAGGGTGCTGTGTGATTTGCCATCCAACACCACGGACTACTGGGTTGGTGAGAAATTCTTCGTGATGATGGTGGTCGAGAAGGGCGATATTCGAAACCTCCTAGAGCCGATATGCGATGAATTTCATGTGCCAGTAGTAAGTTCGAAGGGGTGGGCACCCATACGGCTTCGTGCCAACATCGCCAAGCTGAGTATGTGGGCTGAGGCGAGGAGACTGATGCCGGTTCTCCTACTATTCTACGACCATGATCCTGCTGGTTTAAAAATCACTAACAGTTTCAGGAAGGGACTGGAGGACATCCGGAGGACCACCGGCTGGAACCCAAAGAACCTCATAATAGAACGCATTGGCCTGAACAGGGAGGATATTGACAAGTACAACCTACTCTGGATCGATAACTTGAAAACTGGGAGCGGAAGGGACGCGAGAGATCCTGAGTACGTTAAGCTCTATGGCAATCGTAAGTGCGAGTCCAACTCTCTCTTCAGGAATGATGATACGCTGAGGGCTGCTGAGGAGATCTGCCGAAAGTCAATCGAAAAGTATTATGGCACTAATGCAATCACCCGCTTCAAAGACAAGGAACGGGTTCAGCGAGAAAAACTTGGGAGCGTATACGAAGACCCTATCTGGTCCACCTTCAACAACAAGTTAGATGAACTGATCAAGTTATTGCCAGAAGATGCCTCAAAACCTATCCCGAGGCCAACTGTTTCGGTTCCAGAGGCCGAAGTGGATGTCTACCTAGATGACAAGTACTATGGGAGATGCCCCCGATGCGGTGCTGATTTCAACTATAATTCGTCTATGATTGGTCGGCTCCTACGCTGCCGTGTGTGCTTTAAACCAATGAGGATGAAACGGATGACTGACAAATCCAACTGAGTTGGTTCATCATTAAGGTGGCATCGAAAAGCCTTGATGATAAGCTTATAAAGGGTTCCCCTGGCGCGCTTTACATGTCGATGTTTAAGTGCCCACTATGTGGGAAAACCAACAGTTACAATCGTTTCAACCCTGAGGGGTTTGACGACGACATCCTAGGCGTCACCGTATCGGGCCTCGGCCGTGGCAAAGGTTTTGGTTTCTCGGATAGTTATAGTCTTCTTGATGATGCCTATCTTACTGGGCTGATCAAGGCGAGGTGTCGACATATACTAAGGTTCACTGAGGGAGAAGAACCACCACCACCTAGAACTGTCAACAAGCTCACTCAGATAAACAGGGATTGGGCCACATGGAGCTTAGAGACAAACAAGACTTTGATGGAGAAGGAGTCAGAGATCAGGCGATTAGGTAATGAAAACGTTGGGCTGAGAGGGCAGGTAAATACTCTCCGCGAGCAAGTAAACAGATCCGGGCCTTCAATACACGCCGTCGAAGCCGAGGAACTGCGCAGAGCGAACCGCCAATGGCAGGTGGCTTACGCGAACCTCGAGCAGAGGAACAACGCCAAGGATAGGGAGATCAATGACCTTAAGGCTAGTTACAATCGGGCGAAGAATGAAGTAGCTACTTTACGTGAGCAACTCAAGGAGTCCCTGGAAGAGGATGTATGTGCTGTTGAGATGGAGGAGCTGCTAGAGAAAATCAATGATTCATCTAATACTGACTATGACAACCTCTCCGATGCCATCGACTACCTTTTAGAAGGTTAAAAAAAGGGGGACTTGAGCCAAGTGGGACTGCGAGGTTTGATTAGTTGGTGGTTTGCTCCTTGTCAGACGTCTCAGGTTGGTCCCGCTTCCGGACGTTTAGGTACATCTTGGCGTGAGGCCCCTGGTGCTCCTCGACCTCCTTAAAGGTCTCCTCGCAGCCTGGACCTGGCTTGATTACCCAACCCAATTTTTCATCGGGTAGGAATTCGACTAAACAACGTTCCTTATCCATTGCTTATCGCGGTAAGCCGCGAAAAGAATGAGTTTAAAAGCTTAACGACTGCAATTCATAATAAATTAAAAATAAAAGATATGTTTTTTAATCTAGTGAATATATGCCCACGATATTTTCAAATATAATTTAAGGTAGCAGGGGGTAGATTTGAACTATCGACCTTGGGGTTATGATATTCAAGTTGACATGAAATATGATATAAGATCTGAATTAATGTGCACACGTCTGGCGATGTCCCTTTTTAAGTGCACGTAAAAATACAAATTGGTCGAAATAGTTTATTGTCCGGCTTCACTTTTTCTATCTTGGTCACTGGCTTAGGGGATTTGTGGTCATGTCTGGGGGGCTCAGCGTGGATCGGATGCGCCGATTGGAGAGATACTTGGAGATAGAGAGCTCCCTGCGCAAAAGACTACACGACGCCGATAATAGTTCTTTACGGTTTAACCAGCTCTATGTTCGGGCGAGCGAGATCGCGGAGCAGTACTACTGCGAGAGGAAGGTGGAGATGGAACATCTTTATGGGCGGGTCGAGACGGAGACCAAGAAGCAGGGGAGCGAGGGACACGAGGCCCTACAAACAGAATCCGTGGAGGTTGAACGATCAGAGTTACTCAAGGAGATATTCGGCGGCGAACCCATCATCGTGCACGAGATGCCCCTCCTCGCCGAGTACCGTAACATCGTCCTCGCGGGGCAACCAGACGCAATAATATTCAGAGACGGACTCCCCGTCGCTCTCTTCGAATACAAGTTCAGCAACTCCCCCATCCCCTACCCCAGCTACCATACCCAGGCTAGGGTCTACGGCAGGATCCTCGATGGCGCAGGCTTCGACACAAGCGACCTCGTATACGTGATAGCAGTGGCCCCGAGGGAGAGCCGTGGCGACAAGAGGCTCTTCAGGAAGGTTATAGAGGCCGTGAACGGGAACGAGACTGGCGAGGCGATCCTCGAGGTTGAGGGGGCCCACATCTACATCCACGAGTACAGCCAACCAGCAGCCGAGAGAGACATAGACTGGGCCCTCGACTACTGGAGAGGAACAAGAGAACCAACCCCCACAGACAACCCGGCGAAGTGCAGGAGCTGCGAGTACAGGGAAAAATGTCAAGAACAAAAGAAAACGACGCCCAAATCAACTAGTATATTCGAAACGAGGCGTGCGCGATGGGATGCCAAAGCATTGCTCTAAAACCACAATTGTGCGATGGTTTATGTATCTCATCTATCTTCCAGTCGCTTGAGATTAGCCCACTTCACCATCTCCCTGTATTGGATAATAGTTAGGGGCTTGGGGTTCTCAATCGTGTACCATTTACGCTTGATTGGGGCCATATTGGCATCGAATCCCTCCAGGAACCACGTATCCTTTGTAGGTTTATCCACCCCAAATATTCCGTGAGTGTGGCAGATTTGGATGCTGAAGTCCTTCAAGTCATTGACTATCGACATGTTTCTACCACATAATGGGCAGTTTGTCGGCTGGGTCTCCTCTCTGTGTTCCACTGCAGGTACATCCCATAATTATCGCGCACACGATTAAACGTAATCCTTCTTAATCCAATCGCAGGCGTTATTCACGATCGTATTTCAGCTGCTATGTGCATCTTCTCGTCGCGGTTAATCTCAAGGAGCTTATGCGCATTCCCCTGATTAACAGAGATCTCGAGATACCCCCCACCGGCAACGAGGGCTAGAAGCTCCCCAACCGGGACCGCGGAGAAGCTTCTGACGTATGGCACACTGAACCTCTTGGTTCCAATGGTTATAGTTATCTCTGAACCTGATGTAACCCCGAGTTCACCGAGCTCATCATACGTTACGTTAGTTACGAGGTTTCCGAAGCCGTCGATGTGGATGATCGAGGCCTCTAAGCCTCCACCCATATGTACTGGAGGTGAATAGGCAGGAATCCTCACATACTCACTCGTCTCAGAGCCGAAGCTTCTCGGCTGCTTCCCTAGAGATAAGTGTGCAGCGATAGGTCCAAACGTGTCCCTACCGTCGAAGACGTCTGAGACCCTCTCAGGAAGAAGGCTCCTATCTGTGATCCGGTATACCTTCTTCACACCGAGCCTCTCAGCTGCGGGCGCCAGAAGGCCATTATCGGGGCCTACAAGGTACCCCCTAGAGGTTTCGAATATGAGGCTCGACCGCTTACCCCCGACGCCAGGGTCCACTACGGCCACGTGGATGGTGCCATCTGGGAAGTAGTTCACGCTACGGGCTAGATGGAAGGCGCCCTCGCGGACATCGTAGCTGTCAACAGAGTGACTGATATCAACCAGCGTTACATCGGAGTTTATCCTTAGTATGGCTCCCTTCATTTCGGCCACATAGGAGTCTCTTAGGCCATAGTCGGTGAGAAGCGTGATAATGCGCATGTCATTATCCTCCACCTAAGGCCTCATAAATCTTGCATAGTTGAGTCGATACCTGCGCTCGCGGTAATATTCACCCTTAATTTAGATCCTTAAACTTAACCGAAAATTGTTTGTATTAGTAATTAGATTGATCAATTTGCATAAACAAGCGTGAAAGTGATTTTATGCCTACATTAAGCGCAAATCAACTTAGAACCCTAAGCGCATCAATCTTTATCGCCCTAGGGACACCAGAGGCGGACGCAAACCTTGTGGCTGACCTACTAGTTGAAGCCAACCTAACCGGCTTCGACAGCCACGGCGTAATTAGGATCCCCATCTACGCGAAGGGGATCAAGACGGGCGCAGTAAAACCCGGCGCGGAGATTAAAATAGTGAGTGAAACCCCCTCAACAGCGACCATCGACGGTGGATGGAACCTAGGCCAAGTTGTGGCCAAATACGCGATGAATGTCTGCATCGAGAAGGCGAGAAAAGGAGTCGTCGGTCTAGTGACGGCGAGGAACAGCCACCACATCGGTCGCCTAAACACCTACGCCGAGATGGCGATGGCTCAAGACATGATCGGCGTCGTGAGCGTCAACTCCAATAGCGCCGTTGCGCCATATGGCGGGAAGTCGAAACAGCTGGGTACGAATCCCCTGTGCTTCGCAATCCCTTCCGGAGAGGAACCGCCCATGATTCTAGACATGGCAACATCGGTCTGGGCTCAAGGAAAGATCATGGTCCACCAAGCCCGAGGCGAAAAGCTCCCCGAAGGAGTATTCATGGACCCTGAGGGAAACCCAACGACTGACCCCAGCTGGTACACTAGAGGTGGTATCCTCCGAACCCTGGGTGGTGACATAGCGGGTTACAAGGGATTCGGGCTCTCACTATTGGTTGAGATTCTAACCGGCGCCCTCACTGAGGGCGGCGTCTCCAACAGTGAGGAGTATAGATCGAGGCCCTTCTATGGGGGAAATGGCATCTTCATGATAGCCATTGATGTTGGGCAGATCACAAACCTGGACAGCTTTAAAAAGCGCGTCGACGACCTCTTCAGAAAGGTGAGGAACTCGCCGAAGGCACCCGGATATGACGAGATCATGATTCCGGGTGAACCCGAAAGGCGTATGAAGGAGAAACTTTTGCGTGAGGGGATTTTCGTGGAGGACCAGACGTGGAACGACATCGCATCGCTGGCAAAGGAGCTGAAAATCAAGCTCCCTGTCTGAGGCGAATAAATCCATAATGCTGTTGAAGTAAACTAATCCCATCAACTCATGTGTCGCGCGCGAAGTTCTTTTAAAAACAAGTGATACACCGTTAACCAATGTCGGATGATCTAGTCAAATACTATAAGGACAGGGCCAAGGAGTACGAGCAGGTCTACGAGTGGCGTGACCATAATCGTCAAGAAGAGCAAGACCTGATGGGGGCCGAAATGAAGGCTTTCCTTTCAGGCACCAATGTAATAGATGTTGGCTGTGGCACTGGATACTGGACTCAAAAAATCTCCGAGACAGCCAAGAGCATAGTGGGCATCGACATCAACCAGGCTGTGCTTGACATCGCAGCAAGCAAGACCTACGATTGTCCAACTGAGTTCAAATTAATGGACGCCTACAAATTAGAATACCCAGATAGGACATTCACTGGAGCAATCTCTAGTTTCTGGCTGAGCCACATTAGAAAAGAGAACATAAACGAATGGATAGAGCAGCTACACAGGATCCTAAAACCAGAAGCGCACGTGTTCATTTCGGACAATACGTTCATTGAGGGAATTGGAGGAGACCTAATCAGAAAAACGGGTGATCCCAACACCTACAAGCTACGCACCCTAAACGACGGGAGCAAGCACCTGATTGTAAAAAACTATTTCACAAGAGACGAGCTGGTTGAGCTATTTGGCCAACACTCAAAGCACATCTCTAAGGAGAATGTCTTCCTCGGAAAATGTTTCTGGTGGATAAAGTATTCAGTCTGTTAACAATTACTAGACCATTGCGCGCGCCGCTTTCTAGATGGTTACTGTAACATGTGTGCTAATCGATATGAATAAAATACGATTATGAAATAATTATTCATCAAAGGAATCAACATCATCAAAGAGGTGGAACAAATGAATTACACCATAGAGGGAGTTATAGAGAAATATCCCGAGATAAACATAGGCGTACTAACGGGAAGAGGTCTAACCATTAAACGGATGCACCCAGACCTCGAGAAATACAAATCCAATTCCCTCCGAGCTACAATGAACCTCGTAGGAGGTGACCCTGTGACTAGCCACCCATACATCGCCTCCATGAGGAACCTGTACCGAACCTTCGGAACAAAACCCGCCGACTACCACCCATCAGCCGAAGCATTGGTCAGAAGAGCCATTAAAACTCAACAAGTACCTCTCATCAACACAGCCGTTGACACTTACAACTCGGCGCGCGCGCGCGATTTTTTCCTATTATATACTACTCATATAAAATTTAGTGCCTATTTAATTTTAATTAAAATGTTCATCGGTATAGTATTTTATGCGTATATAGTATTTTTATTAAAAATGGATAATTATACTAATATAACCGGTTACTGGATTCTAAATTATTTTATGATAAGTTCATTATTTTCATACATTATTTTACACATTGCTTCTAACTTCATGGGTGCGAAATATTATGGCTTATCATTAAATTCTCAATTAGGCATCAAAGGATTCTCAGAAAAATCTCTAATACTTTTAGAAAAATCTCGTAAAGAAGGAATATTTTTCCTTAAAAAATCAAGTTTATGTTTGAGTGCTTTTTTTAAATCAAATGGAGATTCATATCCACAAATCGAAACAACAATAGATATTTTAAATAAAATAGCTAAATATCAAGAAAATATTGATTATGAGTCTCTACATATATTAGCCAATTCTCTAACAAATAATTCTGATTATAGTTATATAATAAGTGAAGTTGATGAATTTAATAAATATGAAAATAATCTATGGTGTAAAGATCTAACAAATAATGAATGGAAAATACCTAAATGGCTTATTGCATTATCGAGTTTCATAGCCTTAATAATTCCTTTGATAGATGTTATTATCCAACTTATTCCTGAAGAAAAACGTGCTGCTTTTTTTGACCAATTATTAGCTACGTTGTCAAATCCTATTTCAAGTTTGATAACTACATCTTCGATTCTAATATTTGCATTTGTTTTTATCGTTAATGTAACATTAATTTATCCGTATAGAAATTTTAAAGCTAGCTTATATGTATTAGAAAATCTTTGGGAAGAAGATATTGATTATATTATTTATGAATAGTTTTCAAATTAAATCAGGAATCTAGGTTCCCATATCGTTATTTCATGTCTAAGATATTTCGCGAAGAGAAGGGGCCTTTTTCGTTAATCAGAGTCTCAAGAGTTTGATGTTCTCCGTTTCTGATCCTCTTAACCTCAACTATAGTCTCGAAGAAATTATTTAGCTCCTGCCGAGAAGAGTCGTCGTATTTGAGTCTGTTAGATATTCACGTCACGCGCGCGTTTTATATTTCTTATCCAGATGATTCAGCGCTTCGCGGGAAATCTCCACAATCAAAGCAGTATCTTGAATGTAGCTTGGGGCAGGTCTTGATTTTGCATCTTGTTCTGGTGATTGGTTTATCCTCATCTGATCCTCTGCAGCTTGGACACTTGTTCTTTTCTCTCAGATAAGCCACGCAAATGCCACAGTTCATCCCGCATGGCGCGATGAGTTCAAACATGAAATTTCCCTTTTCATCAGTTAATCGAATAAAAGTGTCATCTTAACTGTTTTTTGGATTTGGGCCATAACATTATCCTCACTCCACCTGATGTAATTCGAGCGCGTGAGTAATTGCACGTTTAATATCTAGGATTCCGCAAAAATTAACGGTGCGCGCGCGACTGGTCGAAGCTGATCTAGGCTTACGAAGTTGACATCTAGGTGTTGCGCACGTTAACGAGTCAGAGGTTTGATTAAGCCTCGAAACCATTAGAATTAACATGAAGGAGACTGTATATTACTCAAGATTTCCTTCAGGATTCGAGGCGGTTCCCGCTGAAAACTACGTGGACTCGATGGTGAACGTCCTGCTCATCCCCGAGAGATACATTTTCTACTTCACGTCGAGGAGGTCTGAGATCGTCTGCGAGGTCGGAACCGAATCGGGTAGGGACCAGAATCTGAGATGGTCCATGAGAAGGCTGGATGATCCACCGTACGACGCCTTGTCGTTCCAGTTGAGCTCAGAGTTAATCGACGAGTTGTTGATGTGGCTGAGGGATGCAGCGGCGTCAACAATCTGCCAACAATGTGATGAAATACTTGCACCGATTGTTGGCTTATTTTAGGGCGCGTGCATAAGCGGCTACAAGGATGGATGGGAGAATGAAACTTCGCGCACTCAAATTATCCCTGGAACGCGCGCACATTGAATTACACTTGTATATCCCAATTCGCACGCGAAGTGGGATAACTATGGTATGCGTACAGCTGGGAGAAAACTCTCGCACTCGCTGGTGAGTCCATGAGGAACGATGAATGCGTAATCAAATTTCTCAACAAAGACGGAAGGGTTCTACAATCTTTTCAAAGAGACAAAGATGGTTGGTTTGAAACCAGTTCTAAGGGAATAGTTAGACGATGCACAGCCGAACAAACGCTGTCACATCTGTTACCTCCTCTCGCAGGTGTCAGCACAGCAATCGTAAAGGTGGAAAGGATATCGGCTAAGAAGTAAAGATTGAGGTATATTCGCGATCTTCAATCTTTTAATTTATGTGAAAAGATTGGGTATCAAAGTTTTTCTCTCGTCCTCAAAGACGCACATAAATGAGTCAAGCTCTGCTAATTGGTTTTTTGCCAAGAGTCTGTTGCGCTTTGAGTAAACTAGGATCTAAACGAGTCAAGTCGGACGTAACCGCTTTAAGATACTCAACGTCAATACAAAAGTCTCGATAAATAGTGTGTGTTTTTTTTTTTTTTTTTTTTTTTTTTTTTTTTTTTTTTTTTTTTTTTTTTTTTTTTTTTTTTTTTTTTTTTTTTTTTTTTTTTTTTTTTTTTTTTTTTTTTTTTTTTTTTTTTTTTTTTTTTTTTTTTTTTTTTTTTTTTTTTTTTTTTTTTTTTTTTTTTTTTTTTTTTTTTTTTCCCCCCCCCCCCCCCCCCCCCCCCCCCCCCCCCCCCCCCCCCCCCCCCCCCCCCCCCCCCCCCCCCTTCTTCATACGTCGAAGCAAACATCATAAAGGCTTAGGAGAAGCCTCCTTCGACCTTATCGCGGAAAAGCACTTCCCAAGAGGTTCAGACATCAGTCTCGAGGTCTTCAAGTCCAATCCCCGTGGCCGCAGTTCTTGGAGAAGATTGGACCCGAACCTTCTGCACGACGTTGAAGAGAAATCGTGACGACTTAACGTTCATGTGACTGTCGGGCCGCATGCGCTGCCATATGCTTCTCTTCCTGCAGATTGCACGGTTAGCTTTTGCCTCTGCCCTAAAAATGCCAGTGCACTCAAAAGTGTATTAAATAACCGCCCCTAAACAATCAGTGATTATTATGGATGCAGGCTCATTGGTCCCTATAGGTATACTCGTAGTGGCAATCATAATTCTTCTATACGCATATTTCTACATATCGAGACGGAGTAAAAATAAGCTAAGAACAATCCCCACCCCTGAACCTAAACCTTCAAGCACCGTGATCGAATCGCCAAAGGTAACTAAACCCGCTGACACAGCCCCAGTAATGGCAACGCAGAGCACAGTGGTGGATACCCCGAAGAAAGACGAGCCAGTCAACCTAACACCAGTGGTTGTACCCCCAAGTGCCATAAATGAATCCAACGAAAAAATCAGCCAGCCAGTTGACCAGATTCAAGAGGTTGTGCCCAAGAGCGTAATGATAGAAACCCCAAAGGAATCAGAACCAGCTAAACCGACCCCCGAAGTGACTCAAAGCACCACTGTGGAAGCCCCGATGAAAATCGAACCAAGCCAAGTGGAGAAGGTCGAAACAAAGCAGCGCACGCGTAAACCAGTCCCAAAAGGAAGCCATGGATACAAGGTCATCGACATCGAGGGGATTGGACCCACCTACGCGGAGAAGCTCAACAACATCGGTATACAAACGACATCTAACCTGTTAGAGTCCGGCGCAACCCCAGCTGGGCGAAAAGAGCTGTCTGAGAAAACCGAAATCTCACCCAAACTGATCCTCAAATGGGTCAACATCTCCGACCTATTCCGAATCAAGGGCATAGGCGAGGAATACTCCGACCTCCTCGAGGAGGCGGGCGTCGACACCGTAGTTGAACTATCACACAGAAACGCCGTCAACCTCCACGCTCAGGATCCTGGAGATAAATACGTCTAAGAAACTCGTGAGGAGACCACCCAGCGTATCGATGGTGGAGAACTGGATAAACGAAGCAAAGGAACTACCGAGAAAAATCGAATACTAAGGCTTTTTCCTCCCTCAAAAATTGTTTTTCTAATTAACTCTTCCTCAACCAAAGAAGTAGATCCACACTGCATAAACCAGAATGTTCAACACCGTGATGATCAACCCCTTCTTCAGAAAAGAAAAAAAGCTGAACGACCGCCCAGTCCTACTCTCAGCATTCTCCAGTATGATGACGTTGCTCGCCGCACCAAGAACAGTCAAGTTACCAGCGATAGTCGACCCCGAAGAAAGCGCCAGCCAAGCATACTGACTAGCACCAGTGAAACCAAGACTCTTCATCACATCAATATAGAGCTTAACCAGCGGCACGTTACTGAACAACTGACTCAGAACGGTGCTCAGCAACATTATGCTCACAATCGCCGAACCTCTATTTGCCGGATTAGGTGCAGGTATCAAATTGATGAAGATCCCGGCAGCACCGGACTGCCAGAGGGCCCCCATGACCATGAACATCGTCAGGAAGAAGACGATGCTGCTCCAATCTATCTGCCTCAGTAGATCCCTCTTGTCACCAGCGAGGGTGTAGAGCGGAACCGACGCCAGAAACGCTATGATCCCGAGGTGCTCAGCGTGGGGAAGCCCCCAGACCCCCAACAGGTCGTTGAGGAGAAAGCCCCCAACAGCGAGAACGAGGCATCCACCTGAGATCCTCGCCAACCCAAGGTCGGTGATGTGCTCCTCCTCTACGACAACGAACCCTTTTCCATCCGAAAGCTTTCCACTCCTCTTAAGGGTAAACCACAGAAACCCCGCCACGATAGCGAGATTGATGAGAGTGGGTACGCCAAGAACCCTCACGAAGCTGAAGAAAGGTGCACTCATTCCCGACTGGCTGGCAATGAGCATATTTTGAGGGTTCCCAATGGGAGTCATCACGCTCCCAACCGTAATCGAGAACGCCAGAGTGATCAGCATCACATCCAGGGGTAACAGCATCTGCTTTACAATCGATATTACGATGACTGTGCCAACCACCGCCATCGTGTCATTCACGGTCAAAGCAGAGAGGAACCCCATGAGGAAAACGAACGCGATGAGCATGTATAGCAGGTTCTTGAAGGGGGAGAGAACCCTGTACATCACGTAGCCGAGTAGACCAGACTTCTCCACACCCGCAACGATGCTGAACATGCCTATCAGGAAGAAAATCACGTCGAAGTCGATCGAATTGTAGGCATCAGATACACTGATCACCCCCAGGAGAATCATGAGGGCGGCCCCGATCATCATCGCTGACCAGATTGGGAACTCCAGGTTCCTAACCCTGCGGACAATTATCAGCGCTAGAACAAGAGCAAATATCCCGAGGGCTAGAATACCCTTATCCGGAATGCCGAGGATCAGCGAGTTCATGATGTGAGACTATTCAACTACAGAAGGATTCCATAATTAGACGTTTTGACCCATCACAAATGAACGATGATAAGTGAAAAGTGGATACGATCCCAGTACTCATCCAGATACATTTAAAGAGAATGCTCCTTTACCAAATTAGCGGGATCAATCGATAGCGTACGTTCGCACAGTATTCCGCGTACCCATGCAGATTCTTTGAAAGAAACTTCTCCTCGTCGAGAAGCCTGAAAACAATCACGACAAACAGGGCAAAAGAAAACAGCAGCGCCCAAAATGAACCTAAGGCGAAGGGCGTGAAGAATACCAGAAGAAGCCCACCCGCGTACATTGGGTGGCGAACAACCCTATAAGGGCCAGTGGAAACGACCTTCTGCTCCCCATCTATTTCAATTACGCCTGAGGCGTAGCTGTTTTCCCTAAACACGAGGAAAATTACTGCAAAACCGAGGATAACAAAGACATCCCCAACAACCACGAGGGAAAATGGGACGATGGACCATTGGTAGCGATGATCAAGCCCCGATTCAATAAGCATCGAAACGAAGAAGACGCTTGCGAAGAATTGAATTATCTTTTGGCTCTTCTCCGTCTCAGCGGTTGGCCCAGGCTTGAGTCGGCTTTCAAGGAGCTTAAGGTCCCTTTTGATTAAGTAAATGGTGACTGCTGTGGACGCTACTAGAAAGATAAGCCAGTAAATCCACCCCTGCCAGAAATACAGGGACCCTGCGGATAAAAATAGCCCAACCCATAATAAACCAATCAGGAAGGCAATTCCTAAGAAAGATTTAGACTTCAATTCCCGAATTTTCGAACTCACATCAAGGGTAAACCCTCAATTCATTATTAATTCTATGGGGACTAGCATCAACTTATAGGCATTCAAACAGAGTCAATGGGGATCTGAAATGTTGTTCATGGTCATTGAGCACTTTAAAGACAGGGATGCCATCCCAATCTACCGGAGAGTCAAGGACGAGGGGAGGCACCTCCCAGAAGGCCTAAGATACGTTGGTAGCTGGGTTGAGGCCAACTTCGACCGTTGCTTTCAGCTTATGGAGTGCGATGATCTGGGGCTCCTCCAGAGGTGGGCTGCTGATTGGCATGGTTACGGATACTTCGATATCGTACCGGTCCTCACCTCCGAGGAGACTCAAAGGGTGGTAGCACCACTGCTCTAGTTTCGCGCGTTGTTGAACTTGCCTAATCCCTAGGTGTTTCAAACAATTCGTTTGATGGTCGAGTTTAGTCTCGGAGGCGAGGCTTTCCTAGGATTATTATTGGTTATTCAGGTGTTGTTTCGGTCTTTCTGGTTGATTGAGTAGATCGAGTTTTGGTGTGCGCTCGACTCGCGTGCTCGATCGTGTGCACAGTTAGTAGTGTACGATGGCGCCGTAGATTATTGCAATTCCTATAGCTATAAAAATGAAAGGCCAGATCAGACTCCAGATATCCCACCCATCATAGACCGATACACCCACGAGGATTATGAATAGGCCGATAAGGATGCCGCCGATTTGGGGCCCTCTTTTCTCGTATCTACGATAATGGCTGTAGTGGTGCCTCCATGTGTCACCGGTGTACGTCTCAGTCACGTGGAGGGGGTTACCACATTTGGAGCAGTTGACGGCGTCATCGGGGTTCTGGGTGCCACACTTCGTGCAATAGACCATTGCTTATCGTGTTTAACTCTGAATGAAGTTATATTTGATGGCTCTCAAAGGGATTCTTTAGAAAAGCAGATCGCGCGCAATAGATAATAAAACCGGGTGATAGAGTGGCCCTCATCGTAAAGCATAACAAATATCCATTACATCTCAATCAAGTCGCTTACTTACAGGAGGTGTGAATAGATGACCATGAGGCTGACTCACAGATTTGAACTCGCAGCTCAGCCACCGTTCAGCTATGAACTGACGCTTCGTAAACCAGCTGGGTGGTGGTGGGCAACCCCGGTTGAAGTTTATGAGGGTAGAACACTATGGTCAGCGATCCGATTCAAAGAAAATCTACTCGGAGTCAAGTTCAGCAACCTCGGAACCACAGATAAGCCACGCATCAGCTGCGCTATCTACAGTTCCACGAATCTGGCCCAGGATGAGAGGCAGAAGATCGAGGAGACAATTAGGCGTTCACTGAGGACCAATGAGGACCTGAATCCATTCTACGAAATGGCTGAGAGAGACGAGATACTGGGTCCCGTTGTCAGAGACCTCTGGAGAATGAGAATACTCTGGTGGCCAGATCTTTTCCCAGCCCTAATCTTAGCGATCACCCTACAGATGGCTCCGATGAAGAGAAGCAACCAGATGATGAACCTACTTTTAGGGAATTACGGAGAGATTGCAGACTTTGATGGAAGGCACGTCGCCTACTGGCCATCGCCAAAGAGAATGATCTCCACGCCCGTCAGCGAGCTTATGGAAAAGACGAAGCTAGGCTACAGGGCGAGGAACCTCAAGGCTGTGGCTGAAGCCATCGAGGATGGTTTTCCAGATATGGAGGAATTATCCCGGCTCACCACCGACGAGGCGCGGGAGCGACTTAAGGAGCTGAGAGGAGTGGGCTCCTACTCCGCTGATATAATCATATCCGAAAGAGGCTTCAGCCTCGACGTCTGGAGCGCTAAGATATTCAGCGTCTTATTCAAGGGAGAAGAGCCAGAGAATCCACGCGCAGTTATCCCAGAGATTAAGAGTATAGCCTTTGAGAGGTGGGGGAAGTGGACGGGGCACGCCTTCGTCTATATCCTCAACGACCTCGAAAGAATATCCAAGCGGATTGGGGTGGACCTTACTCGGTTCTAGTTTAAGACGCTCGCGCACGTATTATAATAATAGACGCTCTATCACAAACTTGAACCTAGACCGTGTGTGCGGTTACCTGGGCTTTGATTAGTGCTATTGAGTTTACTACAAGTAGGGGTAAGATTGCGATTAATAGTGATTTTATTCCCATTTCTTTAGCCTCTTGTCGAATTCTTTTTAGAATAGCTGATGGATTGTTTTTTCCCTTAAATTTTATAGATTAAGAATCTCTTGCGTTTGGTTTTTAGAAATTAGATAACCTATTCTAACCCCGTAAGCGCACATCAGCGATCAAGTGATAAGCACTCAATATTGTTTACAGTATGATCGACATGAGCGTGGAAGAGAAACTAGAGAAACTCGGATTAAAGCTACCCACAGCACCGCAGCCGGCCGGGACCTACATTGGCGCTAAGCAGACCGGTAACCTCGTTTACACCGCTAGCCAGGGCCCCTTCCCAACAACGAAGCGAGGCCTCGTAGGTAAAGACCTAACCACCGAAGAGGGATACAAAGCAGCTAGGGAGGCTTGCCTCAACTGCCTTGCCCAACTTAAGACGGTCATAGGCGACCTGAATAGGGTTAAACAGGTTGTGCAGGTTGTGGGTATGGTTAACAGCGACGACGACTTCACCGATCTGCCAAAGGTCCTCAACGGCTTCACGGAGCTGCTCGTTGAAATATATGGCGTGGATAAGGGAAGACCCGCACGGGCCGTAATGCCCGTACACCACAAAGTGTGGCCGGCTGTCAGCGCCTGGATGGTCGTGGAGTTAAAATAGGAATAAACAATTCCGTTTTCAATATGACCTGGGATTAATGCCAATTCGCTCGAGATCTATTTTTCTATGCGTGAGAGAACTACAATTCTATTGATCGTGCACTCGCATCACCCTAACATTTTAATCACGGTCTCGTCGACTAATCCCACCACAGGCATTTTGAATTGAACATCATAAAGATCAGAAAAGATTTCCTTCCTATAGGTGATTGGACAATTCTAAACCAAGCACACGAAGAAGACCTAGGCGTACATTATGTCTACTGAGGCCCCAGATCCTTATCGGTGGACAATGCTTGCGGTCGCGTGGCTCGCCGTGTTTACTTCCGCCGCCTGCATAAACTGCTACGCCCCCATTCTGAACGAGATGATGTCGTCCCTGTCGATCTCATACTCAGAGGCGGCCCTGCTGATGTCGCTTGCCGTCTTGACGTGCTCATCATTCCAAGTAGTAGGTGGCGTTCTAACCAGCAGGATCGGAACCAAGAAGACAATCCTGCTGGGTTCAGCCATCATTGCGATCTCCCAACTGATAACAGCCTTAGCTGGGACATTCTCTTTCGAAGCCGTCTTCCGCTTCTTGATGGGTCTTGGATCAGGCTTTACGCTGCTTTGCGCTGTCGAACTCGTGGCACTCTGGTTTCCGCCTGGTGAGCTTGCCCGTGCTATGGGGATCCAGGCCAGTGGCTGGGCTGCAGGTAACGTTATAGGAATTCTCTTACCGATCCCGTTTGAACTGGCTTTTAAGACGGATTGGAGGGGTCCATTTCTCCTATTAGGTGCCTTTGCGACCATTGTTGCACTCATCCTGCTGGCTTTGACGAGGGAAAAGTCTCGGATTCGAGTTCAGGCAGCGGATGAAGGCTCCAGCTGGGTGAAATTGTTAAGGGTGAAGGAGTTCTGGCTGGTGACGATTGGAAACTTCGGATCTATGTCTTCTGGATTCATGATCTCGACCTGGCTGCCGACGATACTCATTGAGTCGGGGTGGTCTCCCACTGTAGCAGTGATCATCTCCGCCTTGATGCCTCTTATGGGGATCCCGGGCAACCTTGCGGGAGGCTTCGTCTCGGATAGAATGGGTCGGAAGAAACCCATTTTATTGATATCGGGTATACTGGGGGCCTTGTTCTTTCTCCTCTTTATCTTCGTTATCCAGAACCCTCTGGTTTGGATCGTGACGGCGGCGGCGGGATGGTTCATGTTTTTCTTCATCGGGCCACTGCTCTCGACTTTGCCGGGGGTACCTGAGATAGGCCCGAGCCGATCCGGAGCGGCTTGGGGTCTGGTGATGATCATGAGTAGCGTCGGAGCTTTCATAGCGCCGATAATTATGGGCCAGATTAGGATGGTGACAGGCAGCTACAATCTGGGCTTCGTCTTAATGGCTGTGTTCGGTGCTTTTTTGATTGCACCAGGGCTCTTAGGCAGGGAGACTGGCTGGAAACACGAAGCCTAGATAGTAAAATGTGACCGCTCTACTGGTATGACTGAAACCGCACCCGAGTTTAAAATAAATAGTTTAGAGGATATGAAAACCTCTCCATAAGCAAGATGTATTAAAGATAAGAAGGAAGCTTAACTGACCAACATTGAAAATAGGAATCCGAACCATTATACTATTGATCCTCGGAGTAGTCGGCACACTCGCCCTGGTATAAACAACAGTTACACGGTTCCGGACCTCGTCGAGGTGCGATATGGTTTTCCCCTCACATGGGGCACAAACGTCCTCAACACCATTGCGGGCCCAACCAACACTTGGAGGGTCGACCCAATCATCCTGGCTTTAGATGCAGCCTTCTGGTTCTTGGTTCTCATTGCTGCGTCAGCGATCGTGAACTATAGAAGAGGAAACTCGAAAAAACAAACCTAAGTAAAAAAAGAGTTCCGAGCACTCACATAGTGAAGCAACTAAGAGAAGGGGGATCGACCTTTCAATTAAGGGGGTCAAAGCATTCCGAATAGTTACATCTCACTTTCGATCAAAGTAGATGCTCTTGCCCTTAGCCGACAGTGGAATCCCCATTATGACACTTGCCTCGGGCAACATGTTCAGCCTCCTCGCCGCAACCCCAATCCTATACATGATACGGTTATCAACGTTCAAATCCATGGCAATCTTCACCGCGGACCCAAGAGCGATCCCTAGGTCCAGCGCTTTGAAGACACACGTTGGGCCCACGAAGTCCCTGCCCGCCTTCTTCTCAGCCTTCTCAAACTCGGCGCAATCCTTGTATCCACACGCACCGCAGTTTACGCCGAACTTCTTAGCTCCACGTGCGCCGACTAGGACGACGACTTCGGAGTCCTTCACGTTTTTAGCGTCCCGCTTGAAGCCTTCAATACTCCTCTCCTCAGCTATCTTATCCATCTCCGACGCCAGGGACTCTTTCTCCGCTCCGGAGGCTACGAGTGTCAGGATATCGTCGACGCCTCCTGATTTAGGGGCTGTCCTAGCGGCGACGAGCATCAGCTTCGAGGCCTGCAGAAGTCCTTCCCTCTCACATTCTTCGCTTTTAAGTAAAGGCATAGTAAACCTGGGTTGATTGTAATGATGCACGTTATTAATATTTTTTCTACCTATTTTACGTAGTTTACCAACTAATCATCAAATATTCATTTTTCCTACATATGCAGTTTATTCGACTTAATCTTTGGAATAGATGCGCTCGTAAATGGTACGTGTAAAGTTCTTCGAGGTTAGACCCGCCTTCTTCATGCTGGTCCTCTCAACAGCCTTATTCCACGCCTCACTCTCCGGGACATCCGGCCTCTCCAACTCATATATCGCACTGTATTTTGGGGAGCCCTCCGTCTTGTAGCGGTGCGCGCTTAGCACCCCCGGCACCCCCAGCAGTGCCGGGATATGCTCCTTATCATACCATTCGTTAAACCGCTTCTCCTGATCCTGATCGATATCCATGTTGACTACAAGCAGATACTTGGATAGCCTCACCATTTTCATTACACCAAGGTTCTAGTTGATGCTCGCACGTAAGTCCTTTGGGTATGAAGACACATCTACCAACTTAACTGATATTGGTTCGACGTCGATGATCTTCGTGTGCGCGCGCATACTCTGATAACGGACTGGATCAGGAACCATCTCTTCGATAAGTTCTTCGAGGACATTCGGGATGCCGAAGTACAAATTCCATCATCGACACTATGCTTGATAGTCTCCTCATCAATTCTCAATCCAAATCGATCGCACTATCATCTAAATTAGCTTTTCGCGCGCGCGGCTGTACGCGTCGATATTATATTCCTCCGCAAAATAGCAACGAGGATAAACATTATGAGGCCACACAAAGCACCATACAGAAGGAACGGAGCCTGTAAGCCACCTGCCAACGTAGTCGTCTGAAGACTTGTACTATTGGAATTAACCTGCGAACTCGTGTTTCCCGAGACATCCGTCTTGATGAGGTAAACGTCCTCATAACCAGCGCCGAATGAGCTTGTGCTACCAGCGATTACGTAGCCGCCATCTGAGGTCTGCTTAACAGAGTAGCCGTAATCTTTACCAGGTCCTCCGTAGGTTCTCTGCCAATTAGTCTCAGATTGAGCATTCACCGGCGCTAACAAGACTATAAGCAACAACGGGGTTAAGCAAAAAACCAGGGTTGCTTGGCTTCTCATCCCTACCCAGCATCCTATTCTTAACTTAATGTCATCTTTAAGGTTTGATAAAACTACAAATAGATACAATAAATATGATGCGAAGCGTTGACCCCCTATAACTCAAATAAAGGCGCCCCAATAAACAACCATGTCAACTAAACGTGAGGCCGAGATCCTCTACACTCTCATCGAGACCCGCTACGGGAACATGGCCACATCAGAGTGGGAGGAGATCCGCAAATCCCTCGACGCAATCATCGAAAACGTGGAGGCGATGCGCGCTGTCAAACTCGATAACGGCGACGAGCCCTACCAGTTCTTCAAACCAAGCGGGGACGAAAAATGAAGAACCCAGTATACACCCCAATATCTGAGCTATCCAAACAGATACGAGGAGGCAAGATCTCCCCAGTCGAACTAACCGAGATTTTCCTAAACCGCCTTGAATCAATCGCACCCCGCTACAACGCCTTGGTTACTCTAACCCGTCGGCTCGCCACCCAGCAGGCACGCAGAGCCGAGAAGGAGATCAAGGAAGGACACATACGAGGACCACTACACGGCATACCCTGGGGGGCTAAGGACCTCCTAGCAACCAAAGGCATCCCCACCACATGGGGCGCCGAACCCTTCAGGAACCGAATAATCGACGCCGACGCCACAGTCGTAAATAAACTACGCGACGCCGGCGCCATCCTCTGCGCCAAACTCAGCATGATTGAGTTCGCCGGAGGCATGGGATACAGACAACCCAACGCAAGCCTCACCGGTCCACCGCGAAACCCATGGAACCCAGAAACCTGGACAGGAGGCTCATCAAGCGGCTCAGGCGCAGCCGTCGCAGCCGGCCTAGTCCCATTCGCAATAGGCAGCGAGACACTGGGCAGCATCCTCAGCCCCGCCAATAACTGCGGCGTAGCGGGCCTCCGCCCAACCTACGGCCGCGTAAGCCGCCACGGAGCCATGGCTCTCTGCTGGACCCTCGACAAACTTGGCCCCCTCGCCCAGACAGCTGACGACTGCGGGATAGTACTCCAAGAGATAGCGGGACCCGACCCAGCGGACCCAACAACAATAAATAAACCATGGCGCTACAACCCGCGCCCCCTAAGGCGGAGGCCACGCCTCGCCCTCCTCCGCGGAGTCGCCGACGATGCAAACCCCGAAGTCAAGAGCAACTTCGAATCAGCTATAAAGACGTTAAGAGGCATCGCGACCATCAACCGAGGTTGAGCTCCCAGAGCTACCCTACGAGGCCATCACACGCACCATCCTCAACGCCGAGGCCGCAAGCGCCTTCGAGGATATAGTCGACTCCGGAACCATACAGCGTCTAACGGCACCCGAGGACCACTGGGGCCCATACGCGAGGACGGCACTCCTAGCCATCGACTACCTCCGAGCCATGCGCCTCCGAGGAAAGATGGTCAAGGCAGTCAACGACACTATGGAGCCCTTCGATGCCCTCGTCTCACCAAGCGGGAAGAAGCCCGCCACCCCAATCGGGGAGGAGTTCAGGAAGGTAGCACCCGGATTCGCGAAGGATGTGATGGGTGCAATCGGCAACGGATGCGGCCTACCAGCCATCAGTGTCCCCGATGGCTTCACCCACGACGGGCTACCCACGGGCATTCAGTTCATGGGCAAACCCTACGAGGAGAACACCATCCTCGCCATAGCACGTTCATATCAAGGCTTAACCGACTGGCACACCCGCCACCCAAAGATCCAGGAGATCTAAAGCATGCGCGTAACGACTTCGACTTTGTCAAGAAGTATAATACAGGTGTGAACCCGGGAACGCAATTACGATTACGGAGTAGAAGAATATGGAATCAATGCGCGCGCGAAGGTATTGAGAATATTTTTATTACTGCTTTAATCGGATGCAACGTTATGGCAAGTATCGACCTAGATGGACGACGGAACATACATTCACACCATGTAAAATACACCTCAACCAAATTTTCCCTCCTATTAAAGACAATCGAGAACCTATTCCATTCCTTCAACAACGCAGTGATTAAATAAAAATCGCGAAAATGGGTAACTTGGAGGCAGTCACATGGCTAATATGATAAATCAAGAACCAATTCGGGACTCAGTTTATTGATACCAGCGCCCTATCTGCGTTTTTAGGGAAGCGCTTCTGGTCATAACCTCGCTCAAGATCTTAGTTAACGGCCTAGCTTCATTGCTCTGCTTCTCCGATACCACGAGGACATTGAATTCATCGAAGTCTGTAATACCCGTCAAGTGTGAGCAGTGGATATTCCCTCGCTTTGAAGCCCGATCAGCGCCAATCCATTGCTAAGCTGTTACCTGATGGCACTGCCCTCGTCGCTTACTCACTTCACTAAGTCGGGGTTTTCTACATTGGTTTCGTTGAGTGGTTTGTCGAAACTCTCCTTGTAGATCATTACATTATCCTTTGTTATCATTATGGGTCGGAGATGTATACGTCGTGCCTTGGTTTTAATGTCACGAAGGCGGACCCGATCAGTGATACGGCTATTACTATGGTTAATATGATTTGAACTCGGTGCGGAGGATGTCTCAATGTATCCGGGGATGATAATTGTGGCAATGGTATTTTCACTGAATTGGGGACAACAGCCGAAGGACGGGTGCTCATTGAGCTCTTGTATGGTCATGTTCCCAGCCCCGGTATCAGTTTCGAAAAGATGACATGCGCCAGCCTCGACGGTGGGAGCTTCCTACTGGTCCTGGTCCAGCTTTATACTCCTCTCCTCCGCCTCATTAAGCAGCCTCTCTGCGCAGCGTTTTACGTACCTGCACCTATCGCAGTCGGGCTCCTCGAAGTGCCATGTCTGGACCCCGTGTCTCCTCGAGAAGGTAACTATGAGCCTTGCTGGAGTCGAGTGGCATCCTACCGAAGGAGGATGCCTGCTTCTTGGCTATCAACTCGAATGATTTTAATCGAGCTCGCCTCGGCCGTGTGGCGTAATGCAGCTATCAACCTTCCCTAGTGACACCTTAATGGCGTCGTAACGGCCTGCCGCGTGAACCCGAAGCGCTTGCCGATACGTGCTCTCACTGACCTCGTCTATTTAGATCCCATATCTCTAGCTGACGAGTTGTGAGATAAGCCGATGAGAGCGTATTATTTAAAAGAAGATCAACTGTAAAGTATAATAGCTTTACGCATCCAGCTCGCCAAAACAAATCTCACCGGTTGCACTTTTACAACTCGCTGAGCTGTTGCTTGAACTGAAAGATATTTAATACTATGCGCAAGTCCGTTAGGATGCTCGCTCTCGACTTTGTCTTTAAATCGAGTGAGCCTCTAGATGTTTATCATGCAGCTCCAGAAGCTGAGGAACCTAAACGTAGTAACCCTCCTCGACAACTCTGTCAACACACCCGGACCTCTCGCCCACTGGGGGCTCTCGATGCTCCTCACCTACAAGGATCCTGAAGGCGCGTCGAGGCGATTACTGATGGACACGGGCAGCGACCGCGACAGCCTCATTCGAAACGCAAAGCTCCTAAAGGTTGACTTCAGAGGAATAGATGCTGTAGTTCTAAGCCACGGCCACCTAGATCACACCGCCACCACGGTTGAGGTGGCTGAAGCAAACCCGGGGATACGAATCCACGCCCACCCCTCCACCTTCGACGAGAGGTATTACATTAACGATAAAGGTGAGAGACGCAGGCAGTCGCCCCTGAAGGGTGAGGGTCTACCTGAGTTGGAGGCCGCCGGCGCACAAGTGGCATTCAGTCAAGGTCCAGTGGAGGTCTCCCCCGGAGTCTGGGCCACTGGGGAGGTACCTCGGAGAAGCTTCGAGACAATCATGGAGCTTAACGGAGGTAAAGTTGTGAGGGAGGAAAATGGCGTGGAGGTTGAGGACCTCATCCCTGATGACCAATCGATCTTCATGGATCTCGAGGGCTTCGGCATCGTTGTGATCACGGGGTGTGCCCACGCCGGGATACTGAACACCCTAGCTTACGTCAGTGAGCTTACTTGCAATAAGCCCAAGGCGCTGATAGGTGGCACACACCTTAAAGGGAGAAGACCAGAGTATGTGGCGAAGACGATAGAGGGGCTTAGAGGGTACGGTCTAAGTATCTTATCGCCTAGTCACTGTACTGGATTTAAGGCTACCTCTGAGCTATATGCAGCCTTTCCCAAAACCTTCGAGCTGGGCTACTCCGGGAAAACACTTGACTTCGATGAGGTTCTAAAAGAGAGTTCAACCCTTGAGCGCACGAAAAACAATTTTTGACGGTTCTAAATCTCCCAAACGCGCGCTTAATTTCTGAATTTATATTCAAGGATGATATGACCTTCATTGGAGACTAGAAGAATGAATAGCTACGTCAAAATTGAGGGGGAGGCCGTCAAAGAAGGCATAAAAGCCCTGGAGAAGCTCGCTTTTGATATGCCAACGGTGTGCATAATGAACACATACATCCAGTCTGCGAAGCCAATACTCAACACAATGACGGGCACGTTGCAATACTTCGGGGTTAAAGGCGAGGAGGCGGAGAAACGCTGCGCTACAATCGTGAGTAAATCCAATTTAAAACTCGATGGATACGACTTCGTCTTCGAATGGTTCACTAAACCCAAGAAGGATGAGTTGAATATGCTGTCGGAGAAGGTTGGTGAGGCCCTCACTCCATTGGGTCTCAAATATACGATTAAATCAAAATAGCGCTGGAGTATATGACGCTACTCGCTATCACGATCATTCGGTTGAAAACCGATAATGCACGTGCGGTTGCTTGAAACATTTAACAGTCGATCAGCCATCGTTTTGGGGAGGGGAAAACCGCCAATTCTGGTATATATGGAGGGCTTACAGTTATTTTTACGCCTCTTATCGGAGGCGTTAATGACGTGTCCATAACCGCGGATCAGGTTGAGGAGCTTAATCTCCTAAGTGATCAACACACTTTCGACGCATGGCGAGACCAAATCATAGCACTCTACTTTGAGGGTGGACCAGCCCCGGAGGGCGCCTTCAAACGGTCACTCTGGCAGAGTGGCTTAACGGCTCGTGGTCAAACAGGGAGGCGAATCTGGACAGACCGTGGCTTGTCATTGATTGAAAAAGAGCTTATGCGGCGAGGCATCGTGTTCAAACCGCATACGTCTCTTTACAAGCATTTCACCCGAAGTAAAGCGCCGAGAAGCGAAATCAACTTGCCGTCTAAACGATCAAAAATTAGGGAAAATAGATAGATCAATACCCGTTTCTAAATCCAACTTTACTAGGAACTGTGGAGAAAATCGCTGGAATATAAAACCCCTTACCGACCCAGCTTCTCGAGGCTCCACCTGAGCCCCGACTTAAGAAACTCCGTGTCGGAACCCACGCAGAGGAAGCGCCACCCCTGGTCGACGAGCTCGACGCAGTGGTCGATGCCCCTGCCGAACGCGATACCCGGCGCCACCTTCGAATCCTGGCAGGCCTCAAGCACCCTATCCATAGCCTTCACCACCTTCGGGTGCCAAAACTGCCCCCTGTATCCCATAGAAGCCGACAGATCACTCGGCCCAACGAAGGTCGCGTCCACGCCCTCCACAGAGCAGATGGACTCTATGTTCTTCACCGCCTCCTCCGTCTCAATCTGGACGGCGACGACTATCTCATCGTTGGCGACCTTCATGTACTCCTGAGGCGTCAGCCCCCACGCGGAGGATGGCCTACCCGCCGCGCAGCCACGTAGGCCTTCAGGCTGGTACCGGGTGTAGCTTACCGCCCTCTTCGCCTGCTCCGAGTCGTTAACCCAGGGTATGACGAGACCCCAGGCGCCGGTGTCTAGGGCCTGCTTGATTGCATTCATGTCGTTCCAGACCGGCCTAATGAAGGGGAGCGCCCCTTTTGTGCCGGTGGCCCTGACGAGCTTATTCGTAGTCTCGATCGACGCTGGCCCGTGCTCAAGATCGTAGAGCACCCAGTCTAAAGCAGAATTCCCAATGGATGACGAGACATCCTCATTCAGTATGCTCATCCAAGAACCAACCGCTACACCCTTCTTCGACAGCTTCTCCTTAACCCTGTTCAACATGGCTGCATCACAAATTAGAGGACCCAATATACGATATAACGTCTATTAGGATGGTACACGACCCAGACTCACACGAAAGCGAATTTGGTCCCCAAACTTGATCGTCTGCGTCCCTTTTTACTCAACTTTGTCCAGAATTGTTTCACCGAAACGCTTGAAATCTTCACCATCTCTCGCAATCTCTATCCCAGTTCCGATCTTCTTACTGGAATACCTCTTCAAGATTGAACGGAATCGAGTCCCCTCATACTGCTTTTGAAATGGTTCGTGGACGACATCGAATATAATTTCATCCTTTGTCCTGCTAAACTCGACCTCGTTGTCAACGAACCCGTATGAGAAGAAGGTCTTTCTCTTCAGCTTCTTCTCAACACCATCGTAGAAGAGTACGCTAATGTGCTTATTGACCAGATGCCCCTCGCTCCGATTCTCGCTCGTCCCAGATATGTACAGGGCACTCGGCTCACACGAGAATGTAACGGTTCCCTCGATTTTTCCCTTGACTCCGAACTGGCCACCCTCCGATTCTCCTCTCCAGTTTCCTATCAGAAACCTCCAGTCATCCAAAGGAGTACTTGCACTCATTTTCTATCTCTCTCCAATCCACAACGAAACCGTGGATTTGCCCCTTATCAAACGTTGCCAACTCTTGGAATGGTGGAAACTGATTAACTTTTTTGGGTGGATTTTAAAGCTCGTATGAATATAAATAGGTGATACGAATGGGTAGAAACATACCAGATCCCCGAAAGAAGGCCAGGGAGGAACCAACCACATCCTCCCACAAGAAGAAAACTTTCTTCGAACCCCTCAGTGAAACAGCACTAAAGACCGTTTCCGAAGAAGTGATTCGCAGCAAGCTTGAACAACTCGACGAAGTTGAAGAAGCGTACAAGGAACACAGCGACATATCCGCTACCGACTATGGACGGGCTATGGGGGTAAAGGGTACTGCTCCACAGAAAGAAAAGCTTCCAACATACCGCAAAGAAATGGAAGACGAACTATCAAGAAGGAAGACTAGTCGAGTCAAGTATTGAATTATAAATCAAGAGATCAACTTTGCCATGGTGAGCGTGGGCTTGGCTAGATGCTCCTCCAGGCGCGTGCTTGTCCCCTCAATTTAATAGTGCCGAATCTAGCAAACAACAAATAACTCCACGTATTCTAAAGACCTGAGAAGCCATGCCTGACGTGGGAGTTCTGAGAACACTATTAGCCCCCCGCAAGACCCTCTTCGGGGTCGGGGCGGTAGAAAAGGTCGCCGACGAGGCGAAGCAGCTCGGTGGAAAGAAGGTCTTAATCGTTACAGATGAGACCGTGATGAAGCTCAAGATAGTTGACAAGGTGCGAGACCCCCTTACCTCAGAAGGATTCGACGTCGACGTCTGGGATAAGGTGGAGCCGGAGCCAACGATGCCCGTCGCAGAGGCGCTAACAAAGTTCGCGAGGAAGAAGGAGTACGACTCCGTCGTAGGCGTTGGGGGAGGCAGCAGCCTAGACATGGCTAAGGTCGCTGCCTTAATGCACACCAACCCCGGCGACTTCAAGGACTACGTGGGAGGAGTCCCCATTGCACGGAGGGGAATCCCCCTCCTCGCCATTCCCACGACCAGCGGGACAGGCAGCGAGGCGACCGCCACACTAGTCGTCACCCATAACAAGATGAAAACAGGGATAACCCACCCAAACATCATGCCCGACATAGCCATCATCGACCCAGCTCTTACCCTGAGCCTACCCCAGAGAGTCACCGCCAACACCGGCATGGACGCCTTGAGCCACGCTATCGAGGCCTACATGTCGCTGAAGAACAACAGCTTCGCGGACGCCGTCGCCCTCCAGTCCATGAGGCTCATCGCGGACAACCTCCGCCTCGCCTACTCCCAGGGTGGTAACGTCGAGGCACGCGCCAACATGAGTATGGCCAGCATGCTCGGAGGCCTATCCATCGCTAACTCCAGCACATGCGGCGGACACGCTGTCGCCTACGGCTTCGCAGTCATGAAGCAGCTACCCCACGGCTTCACATGCGCCATGGCGCTCCCCTTCATAATGGAGTACAACCTCCTCGCTATACCAGAGCGACTCGCCGACGTCGCAGAGGCCCTCGGAGAGGACACCAGCGGCATGCACCCGAGGCAAGCCGCCTACGAGGCAGTCAACGCTGTTGCAAGACTCAACAACGACCTCGGCATCCCGCTTAACCTCGAGGATCTCGACATAAAACACGACGAAATCTCCCTGATGGCTGATGAGACAATGAGGATCGGAAGACTCCTCTCAGTCAATCCCAGGAGCATGAACAGAGACGAAGCAATAAGCATATTCGAGAGAATGTGGCACGGCTTCGAATAGCCAAACTTCGTAATACGCGTAAATCAGCATTACCCAAAACTGATCAACTATTGATCACTTCTTTGCATCAAACCTAAACAGACTGATCACCCTCCATGGTATTGAGGTTGAGAAAATGAGTCAAAACCCTAAACATGAGAGAATGGACCCGAAAGAGATCGCTGAGATCATGGAGTCGGTATCCGAAAAGATTCCGACATTAATAAAAGGGGTACTCGACAGCTTTTTTTCCCCTGAGGCCGCAGCGAACATAGGGAAAGCAGTCGCCACGTTCAGAAAAAGCCTCATTGAAGGAGGCATACCCGAAAAAGAGGCCCAGGAGATGACGAGGGAGTACCTTCAGACCCTTACAAAATGGTCAGACATCATGAAGGAAGCCCGTGGCCATAGAAGGGATGAGTAGGCGACATGCGCCTCCTAGACTACCTCTCCATCCTATTTTCTTCCTCGAAGATATTCATCACGTTAGGTCTTTTCATGCTCATCTTACCGGCTTGGCGCTGGACCGCGGTTCAACGCTATAAGAGGGTGCTCCTCTCATCCGGGGTACCGAAGAACGAGGCGAAACAACTAGCCCGCGAGTATCCGTTGAGGCTGCGAGACCTTACGAGCATTGTGTTCTACTCTACTTCTCGTTCTACCACCAACGCACTCTGAAACACTAAAGAAACTATTTAAAAAAAATGACGTTCTATAATAGCATGAAATCATCCAAGTACGCGAAAAGAGTAAAGGTGTTTAGAAGTTTAATATCTGTGAAATCAATTTAACTCCATGTCAGACCAAACACCAAATTGCCCTGAGTGTGGGCAAAAATTAGCTTACAGAGAGACAGCTGACGGCTTCGTGTGTAAAAACCATAAATGTTCGCGATGCTGGCAATTAGGAACCGGCCCAGTTTATCGGGGCCCTAAAATTGGATGGGGAAAGTGGACCTGGATCCCTGAAAACCGGGATCAAGGTGAAGACCCCTTCGATCCCCCGGCAAGCGATTAAACGTTTTCCACGCGTGTCGACGACGTAATCAGGGCCTGGCTCACAGAATGTACTGCAAGAAGTGTAACGCCCACATATCAGCAACGCACTTATGCCTCAGCCACGAGGCTCATCTCCTCAGGCATCCTCGTGTCTCTAAAGAAATACCAGAACAGGAATATAGACACAAGGTAGAAAACGCTAGCAAGATAGAAGGGCGCCGAAAGCAAACCCAAACCCAATAACCAAGCCCCGATGAATGTACTGAGCGAGTTGGGCAGCTTCCACAGTGCGGAGCTTATCCCAGACGCTATCCCCCTTTCACCCTCCGGAACCAAGCCCATGATCATAGACTGCTGCAGAGGACTAGCCATATTCATCAGCAAACTCCTGAACGAGTAGACTACACTTGCCGAGATGAACTCCGGCGCGATCGGGGTAAGAAACATGAAGAGGGTCGACGCACCCTGGGTGACCACTATAGCCTTAACAATGCCAAGCTTCCTCGCAATCGGAGGCGACCCCAACGTGGCTATGCCAATCAATAAGCTTGACACACCAATAATAGGACCGCTCAAAGTATCTGAGACGCCGAATCTGAGACCAAACCACACCGACATCAGGGGCACAATCAAGCCTGCCCCGAAGGCGATGATGACGCTGGCTATAAGATACTTCGCCAACACGACACCAGACTCCTTTGGATAGATGCTTCTCAGCGTCACCTTTGCCTCCCCACGGGGCTTTCTGGAGTCGCTAACCTTCAAAATCAATACAGTCGAAGCCAAGCTCAATGCAGCTATAATCACATATAGAATGGAGTGAGATTCCTGAACCGTATAACCAAACATCTCGAAAACCGCAACCACGGGAATGATGAATCCACCTAAACCGAAAGCGATGCTCTGCGTGAATCCCGCGAAAGAGAACACACTATTCCTCTTCAAGTCAGTCGCCTTGTCAGCCAACAGGGCGGTAGCTGAGGCTGAGAAGGCGGCCTCCGATACACCCTCAAAGAATGCAGCAGCTACCAAAATCAGTTGATTGTTAGTTAACGAGAAGACCGCGATTGTTACACTGGCAAATACGTTGCCGAGGATCAGGATGCTTCTTCTGCTGAACCTGTCGGCGAGGAGCCCGAAGGGTATACTCGACGCCACCATCGAAACCCCCATGATTGTAATCAATGCACCCATGAAACCCGCAGAGATACCCCTCACCTGAGTCAAGAGGTAGGCGAAGTCCGTGTAGAACATACCATAAGCGAGGTTCGGTAAAATCCCTGAGTAGATTAGATAGTTCGCCTCCCTCGGCATGTTTTTGTAATCCTCAAACAAGGCAATTTTGTCCCCTAGGATCCTAGTAATATCAGATTTAACATCGTGTTTTCCCCTGCAACCTAAAAATAAACTCGTTCTAGTTTAATAGGCTAGCTCGACCACGCGAGAACGTATTTGCCAGCGCACACTCGCTCGCGCCGCTCCAAATATATAGCAGCAGCCAACACGATAACTGTGACACCTGTACCGTGGGAAAACGCATAGTTTTTCCCCACCTGTTTTTCCTAGAATCCTGATTCGCTTACCTATACTCCAAGTTGATTTAGCTTATATCCATCATCAAAATGAAAGAATTTTAGATCTCCATTTGCACGCACGCGGGAAAGTCGGATCATACGTTAAGATAGCTATAATTATAGCGTTAGTTGCCTCAGGTGCATATTACTTCTCTAATCCAGCGAACCTCACAAAACTGAACACATTCATAAAAACCCAATCAACGACCATTTCCTCCACGATAAATTCTTTAGGCAAAGCTGGTAGTCGAGTCGGTTCAAACCTCAGCAATATCACTCAGAGCTATCCAGAATTCAAAGTTGCTAATCCGACATTCAAAAACGGAAAATCGAATATAACCTACCCCATAGACTACCCTACGCTTGCTAAATATGCCCTAGAATTAATAAACAAAGATAGAACAAAATACGGCTATTCACCGGTAGCACTAAGCGACATTTCCTCAGGACAGCAACACGCCGACTCCATGGCATACTTTAGCTACTTCAGCCACTGGGATACACAGGGATACAAACCATATATGCGATACACTATACTTGGCGGCGATGGAGCCATCTCAGAGAACTGTGGATTAGACTACGCCACGACTTCGCCTGAGAATTCCACTCAGGTTGTAGTTGCCCCATGTTCAATCCAGACAATCGAGGCGGGACTCGCCAACTCTGAG
Organism: Candidatus Bathyarchaeota archaeon; assembly: GCA_963780545.1. GTDB lineage: Archaea > Thermoproteota > Bathyarchaeia > TCS64 > TCS64 > UBA8941. Next base: position 138,620 of record CAWACK010000015.1, on the reverse strand, counting down.
TGGGAGATGATGTATAACGACCTCTCATCGAATAATGGTCACCGCGACAACATCCTGAACCCTCTCCATAACAGGGTGTCAATCGGCATAGCATATGATAGTAACTCATCTAAGATTTACTTCGTAGAGGATTTTGAAAACAACTACATTAACCTTCAACAACCCATCTACTCAAGCGGCACCGTAACCATATCGGGAACTACGACTAAAACGATAAGCCCCTACGAGGTGACCGTGCAATACGATCCGTTACCCATTCCTTTGAACGTAAACCAGCCACAATACGAGGGATCATATGATTCTGGCACTTTGATTGGTGCAGTTTTTGCTCCTGTTCCTGCTGGTTATACTGGTTCGCCGACTACTGCCGAAGGGAAAATAGCTGTATATGCAGATGTTTGGGGGAGTTCTGGTTCAAAAATTTTAATTCAGTTTTCGCTTTCTAGATTTATCCAGAAATATGGTGACGGGGTCTATACTCTATATCTTTTTGATGATCAAAATAATATATGGCTAAGTTATTCAATATTTGTTTAAACAATATTTTTCGGTTCAATCAAAACAATAGTTCAACCAATACTGATTTTATTCGCGCGTTGGAGATACACTTCAAGAATAAAATTTCATCATCGGGGCGCTTCTTCAGTGTCGCATGCTCACCGAATATAATAAGCGGAGTTACCTGATCATCACAAGGTCAGGTGCATAAGCGTGACACACTTAACTAAGTACAGCTTCGGGGCAACCTCAGCAATCGTGACGAGCCTCGCCTTCATCGTGAGTCTAAGCGGAAACGTAGAGCCCCGAATGCCAATAATCGGGTCCCTACTGGTATTCGCCATCGCCGACAACATATCCGACTCGCTGGGGATCCACATCTTCCAAGAATCTGACCTCAAAAAACCAGGCATCGTAAACGTCTCAACGCTGAGCAACTTCGCCACAAGGTTCTGCTTGATACTCTCATTCATCGGAATAGTCTACTTGCTACCGATCCAAGCAGCCGTCATCCTCTCCGTAATCTGGGGCATCGCGATCCTGATGTCACTCAGCTACCTGATCGCTGTGGAGCAGGAGCGAAACCCGATCAGAGACCTGATGACGCACCTCGCCATCGCGACACTCGTAATAGTCAGCAGCCTACTTCTCCGCTCATGGATAACAGCCGTCTTCGGCGGCCTCTAAACCCGAGACCAATATTCAAAAAATGTTTATAGCCTAACCCTCGGCTCAGATACTGTGTAATCAGCATGCCATACTGCGCAAAATGCGGGAAGGAGCTTGCCGAGGATGATAGATTCTGCTCACGATGCGGGACACCCATCGGAGGATACGACGCCGGCGCTCAGGGGCTCGTTGAGAAGGTTGACGTCGACTACCCCGGAAGCGAACCAGAGAGACTAGTTATGGTTGTGGGGGCCAGCAGCATGGAGATAGGACCAGGAACGGGGTCATTGAAATTTGTAGAAGGCACCATCGAATACGATACACCCGAGTGGAAACCCTACGTGTCAACGGTGGGAAACACGGTGAGAATAGAACAGACACAGGACCTCCACACTTACCTTCACTACCCCCCACTAAACAGATGGAACCTGAAGGTAGGGGACGCCAAACCATTCAGCATGGAAATCAGCGCAGGCGTAGGCCGAGCCAACCTAAGCCTCGGAAAACTACCAATAACCGATCTCTTCATAGAAACGGGCGCCGGTGACAACCGAATCTCCTTCAAGGACCCCAACCCAAGCCCGATGAAACACCTCGAGGCACGTGCAGGGGCGGGTGAGCTAAGCCTATCCGGCCTTCTAAACGCCAACTTCGAGAAGGTGAGGATAAAGGGCGCAGTCGGCAGCATAGACCTCGACTTCACCGGAGAAAAACTACTTAGAAACGCCCACGTCTACGTGGGAAGCGGAGTCGGCGGAGTCACGGTCACAATGCGTGAGGGGATCCCCGCCAGAGCCCGCATTAGAGGCCTCACCGGTGTGAGGTCCTACGGCGGATTCTTCAGAAGCGGAGGCGGCTTCGGAGACTCAGAATACCAGACAGAGGCCTACATGGGCGCAACAGGGCCGAAGATTGAGCTCGAATTGGACCTCGGCGTCGGGGGCGTAACGCTGAGAACCTCCCAATAGCACAAAAAATGTGTAAAATATACCTAACAATCTAATCCTAGACAACTACAAATGATTTTTACCCGTGAAAGTGATTCAAGTTTAAAAATCAGGCTTTACAGAATTAATTGAGGAACTTAAATGTCCGAAAAATTGAAAGAAGCAGTGAACAACTGGGAGAAGGAAGCCGATCGACTAGTCAAGGAAACAATGAAGGCTGAGTCGGCAGCTTCGAAGGACCTCGAGAAGCGGATAACCCAATCTAGGTCAGAGGGAGAGAAACTAATTAAGAACCTTGGAGAGGAATCAAAAAAGGCCGACAAACAGTTGAGAAAAGCTTTAGAAGATTTGGAGGTCAGATCCAAAACAATCCAAGACAAACTCAACCGTGCCTGGACTGAAATGAAAAAATAAATAAAATAAACTACATCCAGTAACCTTCATATCAGAGACACATAATTCCCAAGTAAAACGGGTACAAACCGGTTTTTCGAGTAATTCTAATACCTTTACCCACAAGCCAAAAAATCACAAAATACTAAGATTCTTCATCAACCAATATTCAGCTGGCTTACTCGGTGTAATTTTGCGCGCGCTAAGATCTCATTTTTTTCTTTAGAATATGCTGATGCCTCCACCCAGACCAGCGCTAAGCTGGATAAAAGTTAACTTTAACCTAACGAATTTCAAATAGAAAATCAGGTACTCAACATGCCATATGGCTACAACGGTCAGAGACTCATAGTAGACCTAACAACCGAGAAGGTAAGAGTTGAGAGTCCCGAAGAGAATTGGTATCGCGCATACCTTGGGGGAATGAGCTCAATCGCTTACCACCTACTAAACGAGGTAAAAGCCCACGAAGACCCCCTAGGCCCAAACAACCTCCTCATATTTTCGATGGGCCCAATCACAGGCGCCCCATTCTCAGGCAGCGGCCGAAACGCCGTGGGAGCCAAATCCCCCCTGACGGGGGGATTCGGAGAAGCAGACGCGGGAGGCTTCTGGCAGGCAGAGGTCAAGAGGGCGGGGTTCGACGAGATACTGGTAAAGGGTAAGGCAAATACACCCCTCTGGCTCTGGCTAAGCGATGGCAAAGCCGAGCTAAGAGACGCCACTCATATGTGGGGCCTCGAGGTCGCTGAGACGGAGGCGAAGATGAGGGAGGAAACCAACGAGAAAGCAGCTAGGACGGCCCTCATCGGACCCGCAGGGGAGAAAAAGGCGAGGATAGCCTGCGTCATAAACGATCTTAACCACGTCGCTGGACGTGGCGGCCTCGGCGCGGTCATGGGTTCGAAGAAGCTTAAAGGAATAGCCGCCAGAGGCCACAATCCCCCTAAACTGCATCAGCCCGAAAGGGTCGCAGAGTTGGCTAAAACCCTCATCAGCCGCATCGAGACCGAGTCAAAGGCTATGCACAACTACGGTACAGGCTCCACAATGGACGCATACGCCGCAACTGGTAACCTGCCGACGAGAAACTTCAGAGACGGCGACTTCAACGAGGCAGGGAAACTGGACGCAAAAGTAATCAAAGATACTTATAGAGTGGGAATGGGGACGTGCCACGCCTGCGCGGTAGCATGTAAGAAAGAAGTGAAGCTAGAAACTCCCTACACTGTGGAGCCCTACTACGGCGGCCCAGAGTACGAGACTCTAGGTGCATTCGGTTCGGACTGCGGGATCTCGGATCTAGCTGCGGTCTGCAAGGCGAACGAGATCTGCCAAAGAATGGGATTGGACACAATATCCACCGGATGCACTATTGCGTTCGCGATGGAGTGCTACGAAAATGGTATAATTACGAAGGAGCACACAAACGGGCTCGACCTACGATTCGGAAACGCTGAAGCCATGATGAGACTCACCGAGATGATTGGCAAAAGGGAAGGCATAGGGGAAACACTATCTGAGGGCACCATGAGAGCCGCGAAAGCCTTCGGTAAAGACGCATCAAAGTACGCAATCCAGGTAAAAGGCCAAGAGATACCCATGCACGAGCCAAGGCTAAAGAAGGGCCTCGGCCTAGGATACGCAATCTCCCCGACGGGAGCCGACCACTGCCACAACATACACGACACTGTAATGGACCCCTCCTCCTATGAGCGCCTCAAGCCACTCGGCATCTACGAGGAAGCCCCAACATTCCAGCTTACCCCAGAAAAGGTAAGAGTCACCAAAACCTGGATCGAGATGAGGGTCGCGGCAAACTCTCTATCCATCTGCCAATTCCCACCCTGGAGGTTCATGGAGTACGTCGAGCTCCTCAACGCCGTAACCGGCTGGGGTGCATCTATGCATGAACTTGTACTGGTAGCCCAGAGAACGCTGAACCTCGCAAGAGTATTCAACCTCAGGGAGGGCTTCAAAGCAAGCGACGACTGGTTACCCGACAGATTCTTCGAACCTCAGACGACAGGCAACCTATCAAAAACCTCAGTCGACAAGGCAGAGCTCTCAGCAGCCATCAAGAGCTACTACGGTATGATGGGATGGGACGAAGGAGGAGTACCGAGGCTCGAGACGCTACAATCACTTGGAGTAGGCTGGGCACAAGAAAAAATGCGGTGATCGCACACGCAAATAAAGAAGCAATGGCTCTAGTGCATCCTTTAAAGGTCTTGATCCCCTGGTGAAAAAACGAGGGCTCAGGGGCATATATGACACCATATAAAACAACTACTGTATGCAATGCAGTGAAAACTCCCTCTTCAAACGAAGACTTATTGACTTGAATCGATTTCCCGACAAATCAATACAGGATACTTTGCACATCCTTCAGAAGTAATATTTCTCATTTCATGAAAACAACCTGTGATTACGATCAAGCAACACCTGATCAACCATGGCTTCGGAGCACAAGGTCAGAACCGATAGTTGGATAACAAGGATAGAAACATCCCTCGAAAAACAGGAGGATACAGCGGTAACCAGTCTGACCTTAAACTCACTCCTAAAATCCCTGGACCAATACGACATGCTACACCACAACGACCATGAGGCGAGAAAAAAGGCGAAACAACTGATCCTAAAGGCCTCAAAGAAGATAATAGAGAGAAACAAGGGCACATACGAAAAAACGCTAACTCATAAGGAGGGCACAAGAGCAAGATTACGAGGAATCACCTCCTACGCCAACCAACTAAGTAACCTCGTGGAACCAGTAATCCTACATATCGATGAAATCGACTACGCCAAATGCATCGTAGGCGACTTCATGCCCAGGGTGGAGGAAGCTGCACGCTTCGCCACTAGGCTGGACCCCGTGATGGCAGCTCAGATGCTGAGAGTGCTAAACTTGGCGGAAAGCCTAGGATTGATCTTCAATCAAGGGCTGAGGGAGGTGTTCGAGGAGATCATTCAAACCCATATCGCACCAAAGAAGCTGGATGCATCTTTGCTACTCTTAGACCTTGCTCAGAAACGCTACGAGGCAGGCGAATACTTAACATCGTATCTCCTTTCAAGGGAGGTAGCAAGATCCATCCTCGAGGACCTCACGGGGGCATACCCTCAAGACCTTGGGCCAGCGTACACGCCCTCACCAGACTGGATATTCGAGGACTACCTTGGATACCTTATGGAGGTCGGGTTGGTGTCGATGGAGCAGGGGGATGAGTTTAGAGAAGTTTTCGTGGGGGAGGCTGAACACCTAAACAGCAGGTGGAAGAAGAGGCGTGAGACAGAGAGAGCATTAAACGGAATAAGGAACTACATAAACATCTTAAATAAAGACAACATGATAAACGACGAGTGGATGTAACTTTTCGCGCACGAGGCTGGTCATAGAGCCGATGAAGGTTAACTTCTCATAACCCTTCACCGACGTGGACATTTAACGGGGTTACCCTCACTATGACCCTGATCTCTTTTCCCCTCAGCTCGGGCATTAAATCGTAGAAATCCTTACCCCTATAGGCGTTCGACAGCATATTTAGGTGCTTGAGTGCCCCTTCCTCGACGAGTTCCGCGTCCCCTTGGACCTCCATCCATCTCATTTTATCAGCGGGGTCGACGGCGAATACGGAGACGTGTGGGTTTCTCCTCATATTCCTCTCTTTCTTGTAACCTATGCCCGTATTCAGCAGGACATATCCGTTATCGTAGCTACACCAGACGAGAGTACTCTGCGGGTACCCCTTCGATGATATTGTAGTGAGGACGACATCTACGGTGCTCTTAAGGAGATCAGAGTGGCTCTTAGGAATATCCGCGACCATCTGGATCAAAAGTGAGAGAAATGAATATAAAAACTCGGATAGTTTTGTCTGGACTAAGACGCTGTAACTGTGAAGGGCTTGGACGCCCAACCCATCATGCTAATCTTGTAGCTACTCCCCTTAACGGGGGTCACAGCCACATGTGGGGACTTCCCTCGGCCATCTATGTGTAGACTTATGACTCCGCTAAAGGTCAGCGTCGCAGTCTCACCAGGTTTCAAGACCATCCTAGAGGCACCCACCTCAGCCATCGGGAGCATATCACCGAATATCGGAGTCAGAGTATTACCACTTATCCTGAAGGGCACAATGTCAGGGCGACCCATACCAAATGCGGCGCCGCCCATGCCACCCTGACCCATGCCACCTCCTCTGCCTCCCTGACCCGGCATACCCGACTTACCCTTTCCAAAGTTGTTATTCACTGCGAAGGGGGTAACTGGAGTAACGTTGAAGTTTCCGCTTAGTGAGAGGCTGAATAGAGTGGCGTTGGCTTTTCCGACATTCTCTAGGGTTACGCTAAAAGTCGTAACGTTACCACTTACTGAGAGACTAGACTGGGTCACCGTTACGTTGTTTGAGAGCCTGCGGAATTCTTGATCCAGCTTGTTGTTATCGTCATTGCCTATCCTCCACTTTGAGCCGACTTTTGTCTGATTATCGGAGAGGTTAGACTTCACGATCGCGGAGGCGCTCGGGGACAAAACGTAATAGCTCACCAAGCCTCCAGTCGAGTTTGTGGCGTCGATTTGGACGAGGGTTGGCCTTAGATCAATGAGAGCCCCGGTCTTCGTCCCGTTGAGCTTCGTTTCCCTTATTGATATAAGAAGGGTATCCGAAAGCATCGTCACCGGATAGACTATGTTATTGATCTTAGCCTCAGCAGACGAGAGTTTGAACTGAAGCTTATCAACGGTTGAGCCCGTCGGTAGGTTCACGCTTGCAATCGTCTGGGTAACATTGACCAGGGAGAGTAGGTTGATTCTACCAGAGTCCTGAGCTGCAACCCATGACGAGCCACCGCTAGACACAACATGCGCCTGTATGCTTGAGTAAGTAACGTTAAGCTGAGTCGTTCCCCTTGGAACATTCGGTGGATCAGTCAGCATCACAAGAAAGTTCGTCTGGCCACTCTGGGTGGTTAGACCAGTTGGATTAAAGGTGTTGTTTACGTAGATTGACGTTCCAATTATGGCTAGCGCCACTACAACCGCAACCAAACCATATTTCAATGCAAGATTCTTTGTTGCCATCGACATTACCTAGATAATAGGCGTATCTACTCCCTATATGATGCTACACATTTTAATGACTCTTCAGCATCATTGAAGACACTTTCAAGATCCTTGAATGGCTGCTTTATTCGCTCAGCTTCTTCCTGTTTGAGTCAACAACCAGTCTACGCCACAGCCTAAGAGACTCATACCATAATAGCATAACCACTGCGAGGGAAGCTAACACGAGGTAAATAATGAATCCGCTTGAAGTGAGGGCCTCGATTGAGAAGAAGACAATCAGTATCGTGAAGAGAACAGCGAAGAATAGGAATTGTGGGACCAACGCTGTCCCCACTCTGACATACCCTTCGAGAATCTCAGTTGAAGCCTCCTTCGAGGCGACGTACCTCCCATTCTTGTCTTGTTCCACATAACCTGCATCAACGAGTCTGCTAAGATGATAGGATGCCAAAGAGGGGGTTGATAGCCCTACCCCTCTCTGGACCTCTCTGAGCTCACTTGGGCCATGTGTAACCAGATAGAGGTATGTCCTTAGGGAGTTACCCGTGATCTCTTTAGAGCTCTTCAATATCGTTCACAGAGAGGCTATTCTCGACACCGTTCTAACGCTAATCACAAAGGGTGCATATTAAGATTAACAATCAATAAACTAGTTTTAAGGTAATAAAAGGTGCTCCACAAATAAGCACTTCGCAAAAAAAATGTACTAATCTTAAGCGGAAAATTTAATATGTTCTAACACTTCAGTTAACACCGGTGAAAAAATGTCGGATAAGCAGACTCAGGATAAGATGTTAGCGGAGTTATCCCAGATACGTGAGCTATTAACCCCGAAGCCCGCCCCACCACCCGCGCCACCGGCTAAGAAGACCTTCATGGATGAGTTCATCGAGTTCCTGAACAAATATGGCGTGGTTGGACTGGCCATCGCGTTCATAATAGGAAGCGCAGCCAGCGTACTAGTGACGGCACTCGTAAACGATCTCCTGATGCCAGTCATTGGGGTGCTGATTCCCGGTGGGGATTGGAGGACGACCGTGTTCTACGTTGGCCCGATTAAGTTCCTTCTGGGGGATTTCGTTGGTGCGGTGATCAACTTCATCATCATAGCCCTTGTTGTCTTCCTGCTGGCTAAGCAGCTCTGAAGACGAAGCTCAAGTAAAACATTCACCCTTTTTTAAATAAGGCAAAATCCAAAAATTTTCTATCTACAAAGACTACAGATTCAGTTATAACCACATTCAATTAAAAACACAAGTTAATCGCTGACACATGAATGCGCATCTATAGAATTGGTAATAGTCGTTCCCCAATTTTGGTTAACGTTTCAAGCGCCGGTGTCGGTTGAAGTATAACATAGTCGAAGCCCGGATCAGATAACTTCTTGACCTTATCAGTCACAGTGGATGGTGAGCCAACAAAGCCTCTGGCGATGATGTTACGATATAGGCCTCATTCTCACACCAGTTCTTTAACCAAGCTCTTCGCGCGCATACTCCTATTACTATCTCGCTTGCATACATTTTCCTCTAAGTTAATTGCTATCTGATGTCCATCGTATCAGTCTCCTCGATTAAACAACAACATTTTAGGTATTTTGTAAATATACCCTAAAACTCCTAATTTTTAAACACACAAACACGCTTACATAGTGTAATGGCATCTCAGAAGAATGCCTCAAGTGATGCTACTATTACAATAAACGTCGTTAAACCCTATAATTTTGCTCTGACACTGAGTGCAATAAGATCATTCGAACCGACACATCAGCATCCGGATGATCGTCTACATCTAGCGACCAGGATACTCGGAACTCCGACGTTGATAGAGGTTGGCTCGAGCGTAGAATATGAAGATAAACTCATAGTATCCTCAGCACCAGAAAGCGATAGTATTCAACTTCGTAGAATTGTTGAATGGGTCTTATTTGCTGAACTCGACCTCGCACCATTCTACCGTTTAACTGATGAAAACCAAAAGTTGAAATCTATAATACAGAGGCTGCATGGACTCAAGCCAATACGCCCCATATCGCTATTTGAAATGGCTGTTGTGGCAATAACGGAGCAACAAATCTCTCTAGCTGCTGCATACCAGATTAGGTCTCGAATCATCCAGCGATTCGGAGAACCCATATTGAACCAGTGGATTTTCCCTGAACCTCTTGCCTTAGCGAACGCATCTATAGAAGAACTGCGTTCATGTGGTCTCTCCTACCAAAAAACGCAGTACATCCATGAACTAGCCCAAAACATTGTGGGTGGAACCTTAGATCTCGATGCCTTAAAATCAATGAACGATGAGGAAGCCCGGGAAATGATAATGAACCTGAGAGGCTTCGGTAGATGGTCAGCCGACTATATCCTCGTTCGTGGCCTTGCGAGGCCCGATTGTGTCCCGATTGATGATATTGCAATAAGAAGCGTAGTGGGCGAATACATATTGAATGGTCAACGAGCCTCTTCACTTGAGGTTACTGAAAAGCTGGAACCATTTCGACCTTATAGAGGTCTATTAGCCTTTTACTTGTTAGCTGAACATCGACTAAATCCAGCGACCATCGAATAAACTCTTCAATTAGTTCACTCTACGCCTAGTTTTATTGAGTGATAAGGATCACACTAGGCTATTTCTAAACCACCTAGTTTGCAGAATATTTTCTCTAAACACCCTAGCATTTAAAACTCCTAGTTATTAAGCCTAAAAATCAGAATTTGTTAACACAAGTAAAAAATCCTTGTGTTTAGAATGCATCAATTTTCTACTTCTTCTCTAAATATGTGACGTTGTTTACAACAGAGACATCGATCTCGCTGCGTATATCTCTGGCATCGATTCGCTTCTTCAACTGTGTTCTCAGGTAGTTAGCGTCCTTACCGGTGACCTCAACTTTGACTAATTTAGACTTGCCACCAAGGAACTTGTCGATGATTGGATCATATTTGCTTCCCTTTCGATATCTCCTACTCGGTTTCTTATCAACATCCTCTAACTTGAATGACACATCAGCCACTTCTGTTCACCGCATGATCTATCATCAGTATTAGTTTATAAGTTTATTTAATAAGATTAGGCTTGAATTATTGAGTTCTATTAATGTAGTAAGTTATTCTCGCTAAGTAAGAGTAACTACATTTTTTATTACAGCACCTTTACAATGTAAATCTCATTTTAAATCAGGTTTCAGAAACCCCTCCTTTAGAATCCTAAAACTCGTGCACATAAGCATCTTGAAACGTTAATGTTCTCCCAGTGCGTACAGAAAAAACGTATCATATTATGAGAAAAATAAAGCATTATATAAAATAAAAAAGTACAATCCTTTGGATAAATATGGAAAGAAAAAGTAAAATTTAAAGTAATTATCAAGTCTTAACTAATCTACTTTGAGAAAACCTTTCTGTCTTAACTCCTCAACTTGGCCCTGCGTGTATCGCCAAAATATCTCTCCACGCTCATCGCTCTGGAAGTCCCAGGGGCTGACTAGGACTGTGTCCCCTTCTCGTATCCAGGTTCGGCGCTTCATCTTTCCACGTATCCTACAGACGCGTGTGTGGCCGTCCTGACACTTTACCATAACTCGATCGTAACCGAGCATCTTCTGCGCAATACCTAGGGTATCGTTTACCGAGGGCAGAACCATCGTGTGAAGGCTCTTTTCGCTCAGAACTTTCTTCTTTCCCAAATACCGACCTCTTCGTACGGTAGGGTCGCGCGAAGCTTAAAAATGGTTTTATTTTAACCTCCGAAAAAACACCTTTTAATAGCATGATAATTGAAAAACTCGATATTTCACCTTAAATTGTGCGCGCATCAATTTGTTACGCTGCTCCAACATATATAGCCAGAAAAAATTAACGAGACGACTTGTGCTTGACCACAATGGTCTGGGCGAGGTATGTGAATATCCTCTGGCTCCGCTGTGCAGTGAATATCCAGCCCAAGATGACATCTAGGATGATCAATGGGCCAAAAGCCTCCTATAGACTCGATAATCGCCTGCCCTAGAGTTATAGGACCCCCCTCGAGGTTAGTGACCCTAATCCTCATTATCATCTTACCTATGCTGGCGCCGTAGCCGTGGTCCATCACGATGAAGTAGATGAAGAAGGCGACATCGCGTATACCCGAGCTGGTGAAGGGGGTATAGTTCATGTATGGGGCACCACCGTAGAAGATTATTGTTGGAAGATAGAATATGCCCTCGATTATGCCGAAGATTATCCCAAATATTATTGCGTCTATTATGTAGGCGATTATCCTGCTTCCCCAGCCTGCTAGGTCGATTATCCTCTGCGTCGTTGTCGACGGGGGCGTCATTGGTGCGGTTTGCGTCTCGGGCGACACCGGCGAGGCTGCAGAAACAGGCGCACCGCATTTCCAGCAGAACGCCGCTCCCTCCTGAAGCTCAGCGCCGCACTTCTCACAATTAACCATATGATATAAATCTCCTCAGTTCTCTGAAAAGTGGGGCGATTAATAACGTTACCTGAAAAATGGTTAGAATGTTACCTCAGCCGACTTTTTTCCGGTTAGCTCCTCGACGACTATCCTGCCAACGATTGTTTTGGCTAAGGAGCCGCTACTCTCGAGGCTCGTTATCCTCGGCATCAGTGATTCTGGGTTCTTATCTTGATGTAGAATCATATGCTTTAGTGCTTTCTTCTTCTCATCGAGGTCCTCAATGAACTCTATGTGACCCTTGAACATGGCGGAGACGTATAGGTGGCTGCACTGGCCTTCATAGTAGCCGTGATCGATGAGAGCTTGACCCCAGACCACGGGGTTACCGCGCATGAAGTCGAGTTTCTTCCCTTCGGAGGCGCAGTGGAAGTAGAGGCAACCCGCCTCCTCGTCGTAGCTGTGGCTAAGGCTGACGATGTATGGGATGTTATCCTTGGCTAGGGCTAGGGTGACGAAGTTTGTTTCCTTCAGTATCCTCTCCAGATTCTTCCTGTCCTTGATCTCCTTGTCGCTTCGGCGCATATGGTATGTCTTGGCCATGAACTACCCTGTCTGCAGGCGAATTTAATGTTTGAGAAGGGGGACTAGGCTGGCGTCAACCTGACGGCGCAGGCCTTGTATTCAGGTATCTTCGACTCGGCATCTACTGCGTTGTTTGTGAGTATGTTTGCCTGGGCCTCATAGAAGTGGAATGGGATGAAGACGACACCCTCCTTTATCCTGTCAGTTACGTGAGCACGTAGAGTAATCTCCCCCCGCCTGCTAGCTACCTTGACCATCTGATTGTATTTGACTTCAAGCATTTCCGCATCCTTCTCGTTGACCTCGACGAAGGCCTCATTGATCTGGTCGGTTAATGTGGGGCTTCTGCGGGTCATCGTGCCAGTGTGCCAGTGGAAGAGGACGCGCCCTGTGGTGAGGATGAGCGGATAATCTGCGTCGGGCTCCTCCGCTGGAGGCCTGTGCTCAACCACGTGGAATCTTCCAAGGCCTCGGCTGAACCTCTCAGTGTGAAGGATAAGTGTACCCGGGTGATCCGGCGTTGTGACGGGCCACCTTAGTCCATCGCCTTCGAGCCTCGTGAAACTCACGCCACGGTAGATTGAAGAGACGCGAGCGATCTCGTCCATTATCTCGGAGGGGTGGCTGTACTCCATAGTGTAGCCTAACTTTCCAGATAGTTGGCTTAGAATCCACCAGTCGGGTTTTGAGTCGCCCACGGGCTCTATCGCCTTGTGTAAGAGTTGAATGCGACGGTCTGTTGCAGTGTAAGTTCCATCCTTCTCAGCGAAACTAGCGGCGGGGAGCACCACGTCTGCGAGCTCCGCTGTTTCACTCATGAAGAGCTCTGAAACGACTAGAAAGTCGAGCTTCGCCAGCTGCGTTCTAACGTGTTGGGTGTCTGGGTCCGACATAACTGGGTTTTCCCCCATGACGAACATGACTTTAACCTTCTCGCCGGCTCCGTCTACCTTCTCTGTGAGTGTGAGGCCGGGATTGGAGGGGACCTCTGCACCCCAGGCGTCGCCTAGGCGTTTCCTCGCCTCGGGATCGGCTGCCCTCTGGTATCCGGGAAGCAGGTCGGGAAGTGCACCTACGTCACAGGCACCCTGTACGTTATTCTGACCGCGTAGGGGGTTGACGCCTGTGCCGCGACGACCAACGTTGCCAGTAAGCATAGCGAGATTAGCTGTGCTTAGGACGTTGTTGACTCCAGTTATATGCTGGGTGATGCCCATGCTGAAAAGGATCGATGCCTTCTCAGCGGAGCCATAGATTCGAGCAGCCTCCCTAATCTTCCCAGCTGGGACGCCAGTAACACCCTCCGCATACTCGGGCGTGTACCTCTTCACGTGTTCCCTGAAAGCCTCATAGCCCTCTGTACGTGTCCTAATGAACTCATCGTCCTGTAGCCCCTCCGCGATGATGACATTCATAATCGCGTTTAGAAGCGCAATATCGGTCCCCGGCTTATGGATGAGGTGTAGTGACGCATACTCCGTGAGTGGGATAGTTCTCGGGTCGGCTACAATCAGCTTAGCCCCGCTGTTGACAGCCTTTATGATGCGCCTCGCCAGAAGCGGGTGCTGCTCCGTGGTATTCGAGCCGATGACTAGAAACGCGTCAGCCTCCTCAAGGTCCTCCTGGCTGTTCGTCATAGCGCCGCTCCCAAAAGCGCGAGTTAAGCCAGTGACTGTACTGCTGTGGCAGAGTCTAGCGCAGTGATCGACGTTGTTAGTGCCTATAGCAGCCCTGGCGAGTTTCTGCATCAAGTAGTTCTCCTCATTAGTCGCCTTGGCTGAGGCGAGGACCGCGATCGAGTCGGGGCCGAACCTCTCCCTCGCTTCCAAGATCTTTGAGGTGACGAGGTCTAAAGCCTCATCCCAGGTCGCCTCCCTGAAATCTGAGCCTTCACGGATCAGCGGCTTCTTTAACCTGTCTGGGTGGTGGATGAACTCGTGGGCACTCCATCCCTTGATGCAGAGGCGACCTTCGCCCGGTCCCATCGGGTGCGGGAGGACCCCTACGACTTTTCCGTCTCTGACGTGAAGATATAGGAGGCAGCCGACACCGCAGTAAGGGCAAACGGTCGTCACCTTCACGCAGTGATCCTCCTAAGTTTTTCCTCTAGGGTGGCATCTTTTATCCGATGCTGCATTATGCCAGATGCATCGAGGCTTTGCCCCATCGCCAACGCGAGGAGTTGAAGGTAGTAGAGTGTTGGTACTTTATAATCGAACTTTAGCTCCCTTGCCGCCAGCATCTGGCCAGTGTCAAACTGGTAGAAGCACTGGGGACAGATGACCACCGAGCAGTCAACGCTTGCAGCGTGCATAGCCTCAAGTTTAGCTCCGAGGAGCCGATTAGCCGATTCCTTATCGCCGTAGTTTGTAAGAGTCCAGCCACAGCATGTGGTCTTCCTATCCCAGTCTACGGGCTCGGCGCCGAGGGCCGCGACCATGTTATCGAGCACCATCGGGTCAAAGGGGTTGTCGAATCCCATCGCCTTCGGAGGACTAACAATGTGGCAACCTGGGTGGCAGGCAACGCGCATCCCGATCAACGGCTTCTTTACAACCGACTTGATCTTCTCAAAGCCCACATACTGAGGTAGGACCTGAGCGTAGTGTCTAACCTCAATACTTCCCTTGAATTTGTGGCCAGTCTCGGCCAAGATATTATTCACCCTCTCCCTGAGTGTAGTATCGGTCTTTAGTGTCTGATTCGCTTGCCTTAGGGTATAGGTACAGCCATTGCAGAGAGTAATTATATCCAAACCGGCCTCCTCAGCAAGGCTGATGTTCCTCGCAGCAATTACGAGGCCGGTGATCTTATCGGTGAGGAACCCGACGGGCTCAGGGCAGCAACTAAACCCTTCGATATCGACTAGCTCGACCCCTAAATCTGGTAGAACCCGGCGAGCGACGGCCTCAAGGTGGGGAAGGCGAACAGGGATGAAACAACCTAGGAACAGAGCAAACCTCAAGGCTGCTCCTCCTTAAATCTTCCAGAGAAGCCAGTTTTCTCTGCGATCTTCTCGAGATCAGCTACTGCGTTCGACGATAGTGGTTTAAGGTTCAGCGCCTGCCTCTGCCTCTCGGTTGAACCTGTAACGGGAAAGGCGAACCCCGTCGTAATGATCTGATTGACCTCCGCTTTAATAGTGGGGTGGACCACCCCGAGGCTGAGCGCCTCACCCTTGAGAGCCTCTATGAAGTGAACTGGGGAGACCTCGTAGGGACAAGTCTCCTCGCACTTGTGGCAGCTAACACAGAGCCAGATGTTGGGATTTGAGGCCCTTTTATCGGAAGCAAGACAGTCATAGACAAATGTGTACCTCGGGTTGAAGCGGTGATCGAACATGACGTGACAACTGTGAGCCACATTGCAGCAGACACCGCACTTCAAGCATATCTCAGCTGAATTGTGTCGACTGTTTCCGGCTTTCGGATAGAGGGCTCGAATCGCCAACAGGATCGACTAAGGATTATGAAGGGACCGCTTTAACGGTTTAGTCAACTACTTTCCTTCTTACGGAGATACCAGGTCTCACCCTTGGGGCTCGTCTCTATCATGAACTCCGGGTTATAAGCGAGCATCTCCTTAACGAATTCGCGCATCTTTATCTTGGAGCCGTCACTCCTTACGATGTCCTCGTCGAGGCTTATTACAACCTTCTTGCCCTTGTCGAGCTTGGATGGCATTGGGATCACAATTTTATTAGGTTGACCTTGTTTAAGTTTTTTATGAGTCTCCCATCCAGTAAAGATGCTTAATACCCATCACTCAAATCACCGATCTGAGCGATGCCCAATGAAGACCTGGGTTAATCTAAATGTTGTCCGATAAATGGGCTGATTGAACAGAATGTTGGTTAGGGATCTTATTTCTGAAGATTCTCCACATCTAAGATTGTTCCATCCGGGCTATACCTCGTGACTTTAATCCCCGTTACTCCATTTAATGTATCGAGCATCGTCCGTAGCATAAGATAAGTCGTCGTTGCGCCGATGTCTTGGTGTCCTTTACTCCTCTCTCCCAGATAGGCGGCTCTCCCCTTCGTCGCCACGATGTTGGTTGTGCTCTCCATTCCCTTCTTCGCGGCATTGACCGCCCTATCAAGGGCAACCTCCAGGGTAACTAGATCATCGCCCGCAGATTCCTTTAGTGACATCATCGTGGGGTCGAGCGCATCGATCATAGTTTTTTCACCGGGTTTTGTTCCTCCGCTCATCTCCTGCAAAGCGGCGTATCCGGAGGAGAACATTAGGGCGAGGTCCCTCTTGTCTATCCATTTCTTCCCACGCAGATGCTGACCTGCAAAAACGAAAAATGTTCCGTAAAGTGCTCCTGACGATCCGCCAGCACCCTCCATTAAAGCCATACCGACCGTTGTGAGAATCGCTTCGACATCCGGATCGATAAGAAGGGAAAGCCTCTCGTGTACAAGCTTGAAGCCTCTGACCATGTTTATACCGTGGTCTGCGTCGCCGATCTCTGCGTCGAGGCGGGTCAGGTAACCCTCATTCGCCATCATCACCTCGAGAATATTATCCATCATATGGATCAGCATTGTTGGGTCTATCCTGTCCGCAGCCAAAGTTCATCCCTGATGCCTAGTTGTTACACTTTGAGGAAAAAGGCTTAAAATAATATCGGGCCGGGTTGTTTAATCGCCATCGTCTCAGACGGCGCTGTGATGAGCCTCTTCAGTTCGTCATCCAACCTCAGAAGAGTAACTGAGGCTCCAGCCATCTCAAGAGACGACATGAACTCCCCGATCCACGACGTATGGATCCTGATCCCCTTCTCCATCAGGTTCCTATGAACTCGCCTGTAGAAGATGAACTTCTCCATGTAAGGCGTCCCTCCGTTCCCTTGGGCGAGTACAGCGACCTCATCCCCCAACTTTAGCCCAAGATCCTTCACACAGGCATCCGTCAAGGTGTCTGCAATCTCATCTGCGGTCATCATCTTCACCCTCTTCACGCCGCGTTCACCATGTATCCCGGTCCCTAACTCCATCTCATCTTGCCCGAGGTCGAAGCTAGGTATCCCGACCCTAGGCACGATACAGGAAGTTAGGGCGCAACCCATGGACCTGACATTAGCTACAACCTTCTCGGCGACGACCTTTACCTCCTCCAGCGTCGCACCCTCCTCGGCCTTTGCCCCTGCACATTTATGGACACAAACCGTCCCAGCGATGCCTCTGCGAAGCTCTGGCTTATCAATGGCTACATCATCGTTTACGATGACCCATTCAATCTTTATCCCACTGCTTCGCGCCATCTGCGCCGCAGTTCGGAAGTTCATCACATCCCCAGAGTAGTTTTTAATTATCAGAAGTGTACCGGCGCCCCCATCAACAGCCTTTATAGCTGCGAGTATCTGGGGTACCGGAGGCGACGTGAAGACTTCACCGCAGCACGCGGCGGTCAGCATCCCTCTCCCAACATAGCCGCCGTGAGCGGGTTCGTGGCCGCTACCACCACCACTGACCAACGCGACCTTACCACCTATCGGAGCCTCCGGCCTCACAAGGTTATTCCAATCAGTCATCTTCCTAACAAGCCCTGGATATGCTAATACGGCGCCCTCCAGCATTTCTCTGACCTCGTCACCGGGTCTGTTTATAAGCTTCTTCGATGAAAGTCCCCCGAACACTGATTTCAGTTACACATTCAGATATATCAAATCCACACCATGAGACCGGTCTGAGCGAAACTCATTTAGCATCTTTGGGAACAGGATCTATGAGTCTTGCAGTTTGCCAGACGCTGAATTGAGGTCATCGCAATGAAGAAGATAATCAACGAACCGTTGGCAGTTGTCGACGAGATGCTTGAAGGAATCCTGAAGGCACACCCCCTCGCCTTGAAGTCGGTTGGAGGAGACCTTCGCGCAATCGTACGCGCAGATGCCCCCGTTAAAGGGAAGGTAGGCATAGCCACAGGAGGCGGCTCAGGCCATCTCCCAGTTTTCATGGGGTACGTTGGTAAAGGGTTAATCGACGGCGCCTCGATAGGAAACGTCTTCTCTTCCCCCACGACAGGGCAGATGCTCAAAGTGACGAAGGCCATCGATGGAGGTAATGGAGTCCTCTATCTCTACGGCAGGTACCAGGGCGATATGATGAACTTCGACACAGCCGCCGAGATGGCTGAGGACGATGGGATACACGTCGAGACCCTCCTGGTCACTGACGACGTAGCCTCCGCCTCTTCAAAGGATTGGCAGAGGCGACGAGGCGTCGCAGGACTATTCTTCGCATACAAGATCGCGGGCGCCAAGGCTACGGAAGGAGCAACCCTCTCCGAGATAAAAGCCACAACCGAGAAGGCGCTCACAACCATCCGAAGCATGGGTGTCGCACTCGGACCCTGTACGGTACCAGCGGTCGGTAAGCCAACATTCACAATCGGCGAACAAGAGATGGAAATAGGCATGGGCATACACGGCGAGGCGGGCATCCACCGGGGACCCATGAAGAAAGCCGATGAGATCGCCGACATCCTCGTCGATGCAATCGTAAAGGACCTTCCCTACAAGAGGGAGGATAAGGTCGCAGTCCTCGTAAATAGCCTTGGCGGCACACCCCTCGAGGAGCTGTACATCCTCTACCGCAGAGTCGCCCAAATACTCGAGGAGAAGAGTATTGTCATCTATCGCCCATATGTGGGAAGGTATGCCTGCTCCATGGAGATGCAGGGCGCCTCCTTGACTCTGATGCGCCTAGACGACGAGCTGAAGAGGCTACTCGACGCGCCAGCTGAGACGCCTTTCTTCATACAGAATTGAGCCGAGGAAATAGGGCATGAAGACGACTCTCGCGAAGGATGACCTTGTCGCCCTCTTGGTTTCTGTTTCGGACGATATGATCGCCTCAAAAGAGATGCTGACTGAATTGGACTCAGTCATCGGGGATGGCGACCTCGGCGTCACGGTAACCATCGGCTTCAACGCTGTGAAGAAGAGTCTCCAGAACTACGGTGCATCGGATATGCAGGGAGTGCTTAGTAGCTGCGGCGCCGCTTTCGCCGACAATGCTGCCTCAACATTTGGGGCTCTGATGTCAACGATGATGATCAGGGCTGGCCGCATAGTAAAGGATAAAGATCACATAGGGACAGCGGAGGCCGCCGCGATGATCCAGGCGGCCGTTGAGGGTGTCGAGCAGCGCGGAAAAGCTCACGTCGGCGATAAAACGCTGCTGGATGCACTCGTCCCCGCAAGCCAAGCACTTGGGAGAGCTGCAGGTCAAGGATTTTCTTTACCTGACTGCATGGACGCCGCCCTAGATGCGGCAAAGAAGGGTGCCGAGGAAACAACGAAGCTAAGGTCAAAGGCGGGTCGATCAGAGTGGCTTGGGGACCGCACGGTAGGTGCCAAGGACCCCGGAGCCGCTGCTATCGTTATTCTCCTTGAGGCAGCTACACGCTTCATCAAGATGTAGTGTTACCCTCCTATCTTTGCATCAACAGATTTTTTCCAACTAGCACACCTACGAAGACTCAAAAATATCACCAACATATTAACAGCTATGACACCACAGCTAACCCCGCTTATGGATGAGGTAGGATCCACCAATGTTACATCGGGCCAAGTGGCGATCTGGTGGATAGGTCAAGCGGGATATATAATTAAGACCTCGAAGGGAAAAGTGCTGATAATCGACGCGTACCTATCGGGCGGTAACATCCGGATGATTCCGCCGCCTATCAAACCAGTAGGGATCAAATGCGACCTTTATGTATCCACACACAACCACATCGATCACGCTGATCTCAAGTCAATCGAGAAGATTCCCGCCGGGAACGTCAAGTCCTTCCTAGGTCCAAGGAACGTGGTCGCAAGCCTAGAGAAACTAGGGATAAAGAAAACATCGATCCTCGAGGTCAACGTCGGAGACTACATTGAACTCGATGGCATCCACCTCAGGGGCACCTTCTGCATTCCCACCGATGACACAGTACTAGACACCGAGGGATTCATCATCACAACCGAAGACGGGATCAACATCTATCACAGTGGAGACACAGGATTCCACGACTTCCTCTTCTACCTTAGCAAGCACCCAATTGATATCATGCTAGTATGTATAAACGGTGGCATGGGTAACATGGGAATCGACGACGCCATCAAACTCACCCGACTTTTACGCCCTAAGGTCGTCGTACCCAACCACTACGGCATGTTTGAG
Source organism: Candidatus Bathyarchaeota archaeon (assembly GCA_963780545.1). Taxonomy (GTDB): domain Archaea; phylum Thermoproteota; class Bathyarchaeia; order TCS64; family TCS64; genus UBA8941. Next base: position 117,877 of record CAWACK010000015.1, on the reverse strand, counting down.
GCAAACACGGCGGACCCAGCCCTATTCAGAACCCGACTAATGGCCACGGGCGCTGAGCCAATCTGCCAGATCCTTAAAGTCGGAGAAAAGTACATCTATCCTCCCAAAATGGGTTAGCTAAGAGAAAAGACGAGATCTAAGACGAATAAATCTCCTTCAAATATGGTAGCGCCTTCTCCCCGAAGTCTTTTATCAACTTCTCCTCATCAGGGCTATTACTGCTCAACTGAACCTCAGTGAAACCCATCTTGATGAGCTTCTCAATCCCCTCGATGAGTCGATCAATGTCGGTGAACACCGTGTCTGACAGCACCTTTGGGTCAACCCCGATCCTCTGTCGGTCCAACTCCCTTGGGTCGGATATGTTAAGCGAGCCCTTGACTGGAATCCACATAGAGGTCGATTCCAACGCCTCATCGAAGTCATCTCCATACGAGACCTTCATCTCAACCATCCTAGGCATCGTCTCGGGATTCTTCCCAACCTCTCTCGCCCCCGCGTCAAACCATGAGAATATCTTCTTTGTTAACTCGGTCTCACCCACGGTCATAAGAGCGTCACCGAGGCGCCCCGCCACACGAGCCGTCTTAGGCCCCGAGGCAGCGAAGTAGATGGGGATACGTTTCCGAGGCTTTGTATAGAGATTAGCGGAGTTTAGATTGTTATATTTACCCTCGTAGTCTACGAAGTCCCTCCCCCAAAGGGCCCGGATTATCTCCACAGCTTCGACTGTCCTCTCAAGCCTCTCCTCGTGAGGTGGCCAAACCTGTCCCTGCTTCGCCATAGGCATCTCATTCAGTGCCTCTCCTGTTCCAATGCCGAGGAAGATCCTACCAGGGTAAAGCTCGTCGAGCGTAGCGAACGCCTGTGCAACGATTGAAGGGTCGTAGCGGTAGATGCATGTGGTTACTCCGGTCCCGATTCTGACATTCCTGGTTGCTGTTCCAGCAGCGCCTATCCAGACCCAAGCCTGACCAGCGCAGCCACCTCTATGGAACCACGGGTGAAAGTGGTCACTTATACACACGAACTCGAAGCCTTGCCTATCAGCCATGGCTGCATACTTAAGTAGCCTGCTCGGTGGGTAGCGCTCCTCAACGGCTCTATATCCGAATTTCACATTCATCTCGATTTCACATCTGAATTGTTTGCATATCTGTGCGGTTCGCGAATAAGATGATGAGGGAAAAATAAGTGACTTATGTTCTAACTAATCACCGTATGTGATATTAAAAATGATTACATAAATAACAATACTTTAAGATTCCTTCTATGTTTGTAAAATGTAATAACTATAATAGAAACTATTGTGAATATCAACAATATTGAGGTGAGCATTACCCAAGCCAGTAATGATGTTGATAACGGGGTTGATATAGGAGTAAGCGAAGAATCCGCCCCGAGTTTGATGAGGTAAATATCGTAACCGCCCGCGTCAAATGAGTTGGTATACCCAGCGACTATATATCCCCCGTCCAAGGTCTGCTGAACAGACCAACCTTCATCGTTACCGGCTCCTCCGAAGGTTCTCTGCCAAATCTGATTTCCCGAAGCATCCGTTTTGACGAGGTAAATATCGTAACCGCCCGCGCCAAATGAGTTGGTATACCCAGCGACTATATATCCCCCGTCCGAGGTCTGCTGAACTGAGTAACCTACGTCATCGCCTTTTCCTCCATAGGTTCTCTGCCAAATCTGATTTCCCGAGGCGTCCGTTTTGACGAGATAAACATCGTTCCTACCAATGCCAAATGAGTTAGTCCGACCAGCGATTATGTATCCCCCATCTGTGGTCTGCCGAATAGAGAAACCAGCATCGTTACCGGCTCCTCCGAAGGTTCTCTGCCAAATCTGATTTCCCGAAGCATCAGTTTTTAGGATGTAAACATCAGAATTACCAACGTCGGATAAGTTGGAATATCCAGCGATTTTGCTTAAAGATCCAACAATTATATAACCACCATCCGAGGTTTGCTGAACGGAGAACCCAAATTCTTCACTTGTTCCTCCATAAGTTTTCTGCCACAGCTGTGTTCCAGAGGCGTCAGTTTTAACGAGGTAGATATAAGAACCACCTGAGCCTAATGGTGTGGTATATCCAACAATTATATAACCGCCGTCTGAGGTCTGCTGGACAGAACAGCCCTCTTCATCGCCTGTTCCTCCGTAGGTCTTCTGCCACAGCTGTGTTCCAGAGGCGTCAGTTTTAACGAGGTAGACATCATAACCGCCTGGTCCAAACGAAGTGGTCCAACCGGCGATTACATATCCGCCGTCTGAGGTCTGCTGAACAGAGTAGCCCACTTCATCGCCTTTTCCACCGTAGGTCTTCTGCCACAGCTGTTTCCCGGCCGCATCCGTTTTGACGAGATAGAAGTCAGAACCACCTGCTCCAAATGAACTTGTATCTCCAGCGATTACGTATCCACCGTCTGATGTCTGCTGAACAGAGAAGCCAGCATCTCCACCTTTTCCTCCGTAGGTCTTTACCCAATATGTCTCAGTTTGAGCATTCGCTGGAATCACTAAGACTGTAATCAATAGAAGGGCTAAACAGATAACTAAAATTATTTGATTTCTCATTTGTAAGCGGTATCCTAATCTTAATATATTGTCCTCTTTAAAGTTTGACACTTAATTCTCATTTATTTTCGCATGCGTGTAAGTTGCTGAAAATTGTGTTTGACTGACACTTTAAGTACGAATGAACGCACTTTGAAATCATTATTAGAATAAAATATTTGGTGGACTGGGAGGGATTTGAACCCCCGACTTCCGCCATGCCAAGGCGGCGATCATACGACTGATCTACCAGCCCAGCCAACACTCTATCCAAAGCAGCAACCGTTTAAACCTTACGCGCGCTTACGTGACACTATACCTTTTATAGTGCTCGAACGAAGGTGGTTCACAATTTGATCCACCCACAATTCCTGGGCGAGCGATCAGCTTTCTCCGAGTCTAGAAACGGCTGGTTGATCAAGAAATGATGACAATAAAAGAGCTACAGATTCTCTCGAGGAAAGTACGCGCCGAGACTTTACGCGCTATAACGGAGGCGGGTTCAGGTCACCCCGGCGGTAGCCTAAGCGCGACGGATATACTCATCACCCTATACTGGAATGTGATGCGACATGATCCCGGAAACCCGGGCTGGCCCGACCGCGACAGATTCATTCTAAGCAAGGGTCACGCAGCACCAGCACTCTACACCGTCCTCGCAGAGAAGGGATACTTCCCTAAGGAGGAGCTCCACCACCTGCGAGAATACGACTCGATGCTTCAAGGCCACCCCGACGCCACAAGGACACCCGGAGTCGAAGTCAGTAGCGGTAGCCTAGGCAATGGACTCAGTGTCGCCTCAGGTATCGCATTAGCACTCAAGCTTGACGGAAAAAGCAGCCACGTATTTTGCCTTCTTGGGGACGGCGAGTGCGACGAAGGACTCATATGGGAAGCCGCCATGTTCGCCACCCACAAAAAGCTCGACAATCTCACGGCAATAGTTGACCGGAACGGCCTCCAGATCGATGGCCCCACCGAAAAGGTCTGTGGACTCGAACCCATCGCCGATAAGTGGCGCGCTTTCAACTGGAACGTCATCTGCATAAATGGCCACGACTACAACCAGCTAATCGACGCTTTTAGGGAAGCAAAGAACTTCGCTGGAAAACCCACGGTAATAGTCGCCGAAACCGTCAAGGGTAAGGGCGTTAGCTTCATGGAGAATGTCGTTGGGTTCCACGGCAAGCCTGCGACACCTCAAGAATTGGAGGTTGCCTTGAAGGAGCTGGAGACTGATTAAGATGAGTGTGAAGGCAACTAGAGACGCATATGGCGAGTGGCTTGTCGAAGCCGGGAAAATAAATAAGAGCATCGTGGTTGTAGACGCCGACCTAGCTGAATCAACGAAGACAATACTCTTTGCCAAGGCGTATCCTGATAGGTTCTTTGACGTCGGCACTGCGGAGCAAAACCTCGTCGACATAGCTGCTGGTCTCGCTATAGGCGGGAAGCGAGCTTTCGCTAGCAGCTTTGCCTACTTTCTAACGGGGCGCGCATGGGATCAGATCAGGAACATCGTTGCTCACGACGAGCTAAATGTCTGTCTCGTAGCGAGTCACAGCGGCTTCTCAGCCATTTCCGATGGCGCCTCCCATCTCGCCTTCCAAGACATTGCATTAATGCGGGTTATCCCAAATATGCGCGTCGTCATCCCAGTGGATGCAGAGGAGACGAAGAGCGTATTAGATGCTGCCCTAAGCGCAGGAGGGCCATTCTACATTCGTCTTCGCAGAGATAAGGAGCCGATCCTCCAAAAACCCTACAATTATAAACTCGGTAAAGCCGAGATTATGAGGGATGGCTCAGACGTCGCATTCGTCTCATGTGGCGCAATGGTTGACACTACGCTTAGAGCCGCGACTCTCCTCAAGGAGAGAGGAGTCGATGCTAGGGTCCTTAACATTCACACCGTCAAGCCAATCGACGGCGATGCATTAGTCTTAGCCGCCAGGGCGACGGGCTCCGTGATAACAGTCGAAGACCACTCGGTCTATGGAGGTCTTGGTGGAGCCGTCGCAGAGGTTCTCTCAGAGTGCTATCCGGTCCCTGTTCACAGGTTGGGTGTCCCTGATGTCTATGGAGGTTCAAGCCGCAGTGCAGATGCCTTCCTCAATGAGTTCGGCTTAACTCCGGGCCAGCTCGCGGCATACAGCGAAAGGGTTATCCAAAAAAGGAGGAATTAGAAACCAACCGGGGACCATGATGGAATTTTTCATAGACACCGCCGACGTAGCCCAGATAAGGAAGTACTACAGCCTAGGCGTCGTCGACGGGGTGACCACAAACCCTACCCTCATCGCAAAGTGTGGGCGAAGGTTTGAGGAAGTCGTTAAGGAGATCACGGAGATTGTTAAGGGGCCGATAAGCGTAGAAGCGGTTAGTTTCACCGCTGACGAACTCGTAGCCGAGGCAAAGAAACTAGTCACCTATGGTGAGAACATTGTTGTGAAGATACCAATGACTTCCGAGGGCTTAAAAGCGGTCAAAGTTCTTAGCAAAATAGGTATAAAGACTAACGTTACTCTCGTCTTCTCATCTAACCAGGCGCTCCTAGCCGCAAAAGCTGGGGCCACTTACATCAGCGTCTTCGTAGGCCGCCTAGATGATCGCGGCCAGGATGGGATGGAGGTCATCGACGAGGTTATGCAAATACTAGACAACTACGACCTACCTAGCAAACTCATTGTCGCCAGCATCAGACACCCCCGCCACGTAACAGACTCAGCCCTGCTAGGAGCCCATGTCGCCACCATTCCCCCCGATATCATAGAAAAGATGCTATCTCACCCTCTCACCGACGATGGACTACGCATCTTCGCCAAGGATTGGGAGAAGGTCCAAAGGGCGTAAATCTCTTTTCAGTAAACTGTTTAAGCAGCGGACCCACATCCACACCGGAGCCATACTTTGAGGACACGCCGAATCGTGCCGCTTCTAATCCTCCTTATTCTCCTCATCCAAATTACATCCGCATCTGCTTCACCACAGTACAGGTATACGATGACTTACGTATTCGAAAACCGGGGAACGACCTCAGTCAACCTTACAAGTGACGACGTCTCAGTTCCACTCTTCGCCCAAAATCAGTGGCAGAAGGTCGCTGTAGTTTCTGCCAATCCCCCACTCGGATCGACATATTACGACGAGGACAACAACAGCCTGGCGAATGCTGGAATAGCACTTTCCGTCGCCCCCGGAGCCAAGTTGAACTACACTATCGTCTACACTATCGAGTCAAGTGATGAGACCAAGCCCCAACTAGATCTATCCAAGGCTGGTACAACATCCGATATCCCCACAGCGCTCATTTCCGGGTACACTAACTCTACGGAGACATTTATGGCTAACAACACCGACATCGCCGCGTTAGCAAAAAGCCTAACCGCCGGAGAACCCACCGTACTCGGCAAAGTCAGCCGTCTAGTCAAATGGTTCAGCGCTAACGTCACGTACGCCAGTGACGAGATTCCCCAGTACCCAAACAACACACTAAGAGTAAGGCAGGGTGACTGCGACGATCAATCGATCCTGCTAATAAGCATGCTGCGGAGCCTCGGCATCCCCTCGTATCTCGAGATAGGGATCGTTATCAACTCCGGATTAAACGACAATGAATCGAGTTGGAACGGTCACCTCGCAATCTCTGAGAACGGGATCGGGTGGCATGGATGGACGATGGTCTACACGCCACCCTGGGGATGGATACCGGTCGACCTTACACTCATCCACGATAGCGACCCAATGAAGATGATTCAGAACGCTCCAGAGTACACAGCAGCAGTTGTGTCCGCCATGAAGATCTCCAAGCAAACTTATACGACCCTAAGTGTCGAAACGAGGAACCGTATAGTCAATTCGAGCCTCTTCATCACCTCAACCGAGACAATAGACTCCCTGCAGCCGACATGGATCAACCCAACTATGATAATCCTCGCCACCCTCTTAGTTGGCGCGGTTGTCGTGATGTTCTACACGACGAGTCGTGGAAAACCCAAGCCAGAGCATACAATATAAACAGCTGAGGCAGAGATTTCTCAGGTGACACTTTGGAGATACCTGAGGCGATTCTAAAAAGGAAGAGCATACGTGCATTCGCGGAGAAGAATATCTCCGAGGAGGACTTAGAAGTATTAATCAGAGCCGCTATAATGGCGCCGAGTGGTGGCAACATGCAACCCTGGGGCTTCGTCGCCGTTCGAGACAGCGATATTAAAGAGCGGCTCGTCGAGGCCTCCTACGGTCAAGCATTCATTGCAACAGCTCCAGTAGTCGTCATCGTCTGCACTGACCCGGCTAGGACAGCCCCGAGATACGGCGATAGAGGCACAACTCTCTACTGCATACAAGACACAGCCGCTGCAGTCGAGAATATCCTGCTCACCGCAACACACAACGGTTTAGGGACATGCTGGATAGGGGCCTTCGACGAAGGGATGGCCGCCGAAGCTTTAGGGTTACCAGAGGGCATCAGACCCATCGCGATGATCCCCATCGGTTATCCCGCACAGGATCCACCTAAGAGACCGAGGCGACCACTAACTGAGGTCCTCCACCGAAATAAGTGGTAAACCCCCAACAATTTTATCGAGCATTAACAACATTCCAACGACCGAGATATGCCGAGCAAATTCAGGTTCCTGAACCTAAAGGTCGCCGACGCTTACACCAATATGGCTATAGATGAAGCAATCACCAAGGCTCGGGGCGATGACAAGGCTCCTGACACTCTAAGGTTCTATATGTGGAAACCAAGCGCCGTTACCCTCGGCTACTTCCTAAGCGTAGAGGACGAGGTCAACCTAGAGGCACTTAAGCATCTTGGCTTCTACCTAAACAGGAGAATAAGCGGAGGCGGCGCTGTCCTCAACAGTGAGAAAGGTGAGATCACCTACAGTGTCATTCTGAAAGAGGGTGATCCCCGTATTAGCGTTGACCCCGTGGAATCCTACCACTATCTCTGTCAAGGTATCATTGAGTGCTTAGCCATACTCGGCATCAAGGCTGACTTCAAACCAATCAACGATATCGTCGTCGAAGGCAAGAAGATCTCGGGAAACGCCCAGATCCGGCGATACGGCGCCGTCCTCCATCATGGTACCCTCCTCGTCGACTTCAACGCACGCGAGATGTTCGGCGTCCTAAAGATCTCGAATGAAAAGCTCAGCGACAAGATGATCCAGCGGGCTGAGGACCGTGTTACTACAATCCGCCGCCTTCTTTTACGTCAAATAGGGTTCCCAGAGGTCAGAGACGCACTCGAAGAAGGGTACCGGAGAGCTCTTGACGCCGAACTCATATTAGGGGAACTAACAGACTATGAGGAGGAGCTTGTTAAGCAGTTTAGGGCACGCTACGCGAGCAGGGAGTGGATCTATAGGAGGTGACCGATGTGAAAAGGTTCGAATATAAGGTCCCCGGCGGGAAGCTCCTTCGTGCTAAGCTCGAAGTTGAGGACGGAGGCATCAAGTATATACAACTCACAGGCGACTTCTTTATGGAACCCGAAACCGACCTGGAGGAGCTGGAGACGCAACTCATAGGACTTCAAACTGAACCATCATTGATCGAGGTGAAGGTCAAGGATTTCTTCACAAAGAAGAAGACGATGATTGCCGGAGCCTCCGCTGTGGACTTCGCTTACGTAATTAATCAAGCGCTGAAAGTCTAAAAAATAGCCTCTTTAAAATATTCAGGACCATTATGCTCTTTTTCACTTAAATAAATGGGTAAAAATATTTTTTCTTAAAAAAGGAACGTTTTTAATGCTTAACCCCTAATATAAATCATGATTTTGAAAGCGCCCGAGTACCTAAATAGCCATAAAATGGAACGCGGTTCGGGCGCAGACATCGCATCCACGATCTAACTTGAGGTCGCATGCAGACCTCGAACCAAAAATCAGCCAGATAGCTTCCATAAGACCCCTGCAAGGCCCCAAAATCATCGAAATAAACTGAATGGAGGTGAGAACAGATACCGACACACGGTTCACTGACAAAGGCTGGAAAGGTGAGGGCACAGACGCCCAAAGTTGAGAAGTCGACCCAGATGAAGAACACCGGATCCAGTCTAAAGGTCCGTAGGCATTTCACGACTCGCGTGATCCACCCTAAGCCCGACGATCGATCAGGGAGACCACAAAGAAGGTAAAACTTCATGAATAGCCACGGAGATTCAACTTTTTTATTTCCTAAATTCCGGGATTGGTGGAACACATCGTCTTAATCGAATTAAGGCGCGTTTCTTCTCTTCACTTTGCATCTCAGAAGACGTTATTCCGATTTTAAGTACGTCGACAGCCTCGTCCATCGCCCCCCTGTCGACAGGGAAGGGGACACCATCTTTGCCACCAAAGGCGAAGTTGAATCTAACCGGATCCTCCCAGCTAGCCCTTTCCCCATAAATCAGCTCCGCGATTAGGCTCAATCCCCTGATTGTAGAAGGACCAACGCCTTTGAAAGCAACAAGTTCCTCATAATTACTGGGCTGAAACTCGTAGACCTCTCTAAGAGTATCCCAGTTGATGTATCGGGGCATTATAAGCTGCTCCTGTTCGGGTATGCCAGCCCAGTAGTCGAGGCGCCTCTGTTTGATGGGCACCGGAGTCAGCATAGTCCTCCGTAGACTCTCAGGCTTATCCTTGACTAGGTCGAGACAGGCGTGTCTGTTCTTGTCGCTCTTATCGCTTGTCAAGTCGAGGACATGGGGAATGCGTGTATCGCAAATTATAGCGTTTTGGGGCTCTTCAATAAATCCCCTGTGTTCGAGTGGCCAATGGTAGCGGCGTGCGTCAGCGCGTTTTTGGTTGATTCCCTGCTGAATAACGATCCATCGACCTTGCTCGTCGAAGAAGAAACAATGGTGGTAGAGTTGATAGCCGTCCTGAACAAGGCTGTTGTCAACTTTCGCCGCCATCTTACTCGCGTAAACGAGCTCCTCGATCTTAACATCACCCAAGTTGAAGGCTTCGCCACGCTCCCTGATCTCGACAGGAGCCTTCATCGATGTTCTTCCCTTTCCGCCAGCGATTGCTAGGCCAGTCTCCTGTGGATTTATAGCTTCCTTTAGTGCCCCGCAGGTGACTGTTGTGGTTCCGCTGCTATGCCAATCGTACCCTAGGACACAACTCAGGCTCTGAAAGAACCACGGGTCGCTAAGTCTGGTCATCAGCCCCTCACGGCCGTACTCGCCGATGACTATACCTGTGATGCAACGAGCAAGATTCACCATCCTACTGAAGAGCCATCGGGGGGCCTTTCCAGGGTGAAGTGGCAGGATCGCCGTGGCTGAGGCGCCCATCGAATTAAACCTGGGTAAATAAGGTTAAAACTCTAAGCTACACATCGCAGGTGGAGAGTCGACTGAAAGTGGGGCAAATAAATAAAATACCTTGAGTAGCTCAATACCTTTTATGGTTAAGCTTGGCTCAAAGATTGAGGAGTTTGATACTCCTTGCCTCCTCATCGAACTCGATGTGATGGAAGCTAACATCAGTAAAATGGCGGAGATATTTCGCGGTATGCCCTCTGCCCTCCGACCCCACGCAAAGACACACAAGGCCCCGATAATTGCACACAAACAGCTGAAAGCAGGTGCCATAGGTATAACCTGCGCAAAGGTCGGTGAAGCTGAGGTAATGGCTGAAGCAGGAGTAGAGTCACTCCTCATCGCGAACCAGGTGGTGGGCGAGCCAAAGGTAACACGCCTCGTCAACCTCACTAAGCACTGCGATGTTACTGTTGCTGTTGATGACCCAGTTAACATTAGACACCTCGCCGAATCCGCTCGTAGGAAGGGAGTCAAACTTAACGTAGTCGTCGAAGTCGACGTCGGCAACAATAGATGCGGTACCGAATCCGGTGAACCGGCTCTCAAGCTCGCTAGGGAAGTAATTGGCTACGACAGCCTCAACCTCCGAGGCCTTATGGGCTATGAGGGCTTCTGCCAGATGGTGCCTTTGCTGGATGAGAGACGCTCCAAAACGGAAGCTGCGATGCAGAAGCTCATATCGACACGGGATTTGTTCGACGACAAGGGTATACCAGTGGAAATCGTGACTGCTGGTGGCACGGGCACGCATATGATTACAGGTCGCTTCCCGGGTATCACAGAGGTTGAGGCGGGAAGCTATGTATTCATGGACTCCCGTTACGGATCCATAGAGGGGTTGGAAAAGTTCGGCCATGCCCTTACGCTACTGACGACAATTATCAGTGTTCCAAGGTCGGGGGTCGCCATCTGTGATGCCGGGCTAAAGACTATAACATTTGAGTTCGGCATGCCAGCCATCAAGGGAGTTACCGGCGTCGAGTACGTCAGCCCCAGTGAGGAGCATGGCCGCCTTATTGTAAAAGACGCTGGCCTCAGGATCGGGGATAAGATAGAGCTTATCCCAAGCCACTGTTGCACCATCAGCAACCTTCACGACAGTTTCTATTGTATCCGTAAGGGTGAGCTGGAGGCAGTCTGGAAGGTGGCGGCTCGGGGTAAGAGTCAATAGTCGCGCAACCTTAAGGACCTGAATTGATCCCCATAAAGAAAAAGGCATGTAAGTAGTTCAAATAACGGATTAAACTCAGACGCTCCGCGACTTCACCAATGGACAGTTTCCCTCTATTAGGACTAGATGCAAGCAGCTACTAAGGGCACTAATCCTGTGAGGAAGGATCACTCGCTCAGAAAACTGGTCTTATAGAGGTTGGTACTAGGTATATCGGATTAGCCAATCAGGTGACCATACTTGTCGACTTCTTGGCGTCGAACACGTGTGCTGCTTATTGGCTTGCCATCGTCGGCGAGGATCATCTTCATTACGAAGATGAGAAGAGGTTTCTCGCCCTTCCTGACCCTTATCTGGTTGATCTCCTCGGCACGAGCCTCAGTTTCCTCACTGACCAGGATCCCCTCGATTCCCCCGTCGTTGATCGCAGGACCGTAGGGATCTTCGAGGGGGAAGAAGGTCGCCCTCCTGAGGAGCCCTTTCGACTTGAGATATTCCTTTACCACCTTGAGACGTATATCATATGGATCTATATCGTGTGGCTTATGCATTGAAACAGCAAAGCGGTCTGTTGTTATGCCTATTATGACCTTATTAGAGACGTTGAAAGCTTCGTCTAATAGGAACCAGTGGCCCTTGTGCATAACGTCGAATGTGCCCGCGACTGTGATAATGTTAAGCCGCTGATCCGACATCACGGGGTCCTCTGGAACTCTCTTAACCGAAACGTCTGGGGGAATTAAAGCTAATGGGTATATAGTTAGGTGACTCTCCTAATCACAAGAAACCACTTAATCACGGGAAAACAATTACCACTAGGCGCAAGGGGGTTTAGGTCTTACACAGGACCCTTAGTAATTCTTGCATCATGAGTAATTATTTGTAGTTGCCGAAGTTTGCGTGGGCAATTCTCCATTCGTCACCGGTCCTGACGTAGACTATTGTGACGGGTCCCTTTTGGGGGTTTTCAGCGTTAGGACGCTTGAAGAACCATATAGCGCAGACGATTGCAGAGTCGCCAAAATCCTCCACATCCATCCCTTCCAACCAAAGCTTATTGGGCTGGGCCTTTCCACCCTTGACAAAGCCGAAGCCCTCATGGTGTTTCACTAGCTCCTCGAATCCCTTGATAACCCCCTGCTTTTCCGAGGAGAAGTACGTTACCCTCCAATCCTTGAGAAAGAGTTTCTCGACTTGGTTAAGATCGTAGGTGTTCCAAAATTTTACCCAGTCGTCAACTATCTTAGAGTTAAAGTTCTTTGCCATAGTAGCTTTCTTATCATCCATACAGAAGGCGTTTACGGTCCCTGATTCCCACTAGATGCAAGGTATTTTCTAGCTGATTTAACTCATCTTTGTTGGGATATTGTTTGAGGGTTGGAGTCCTTGCCGATGATCTGACTGGTGCCTTCGATACCGGTGTTCAGTTCAGAAACTGGGGACTAACTGTAGAGGTTCTTATAGGCGAAGTTAAAGAGGCATCGAAGCTTAAGGGGGTGGACGTAGTCGTTGTGGACACCGAGAGTAGGGGCCTCACCCGCGAAGACGCTTTTTGGAGGGTAAACCGGGCGACCGAGAGGCTTACAAAGCTCGGAGCCGAGGTGATTTACAAGAAGGTAGACTCTACCCTACGAGGGAACATAGGGGCAGAGCTGGACGCAGCCATGTCGGCATCGAAGGCAGACTTCGCATTCTTCGCGCCCGCCTACCCAACCTACGGGCGTACGACTCTCGCTGGGAAGCAGCTGGTCGACAACAACCCTGTCGACAAGACAGAGTACGCGGACGAACTCTGTGTGAAGTCGGCTGACATCTCCTCCATCATTAGTGCTCAGAGCAAGAGAAAGGTTGGTCTTATTGGTTTCGACCAAGTTAAGGGAGGCGTTGAGTCGATAAAAACAAGCGTTGAAGCCCTTAGGAAAGAAGGTGTTGAGGTCGCGATATTTGATGTCCTAACCGAGAAACACCTCATAGACATCTCCAAGGCTGCGGGTAACACTAAACTCTTCATTGGCTCTGCCGGCTTCGCCAGCGAGATACCCGTTGGGCTGAAGATGCGGAGCCCAAAACCTGTGCTCTCCATCTGCGGGAGCACCAGGAAGATTAGCAGGGTTCAAGTTAGAAACCTTCATGATCGCCTCGGCTTTAAGGAGGTTGAGATAAGAATAGAAAGGCTCATCGATGGGGAGGTGGCGGTGAAGGAGGAGCTTGGGCGCTGCGTCAGTGAGGCAGTCGAGGCGTTGAAGATGAATGTAGATGTATCCCTCACCTCTTCGCCGATGGAGGTCTCCGCTGATATCTTTATCAAGCATGCTCAGAGTATGGGAATTAAAGAGGTCGAGGCGAGATTCTTCATAGAGGAAGCTCTGGGCGAGATCACCTCAGCAATCCTCGCGGAGGCGGAGGTCCTCGGCTTAATACTAACAGGTGGCGAGACTAGCCTCAGGGTTTGCCAGAAACTAGGAGCGGACAGGGCCGCAATAATCGAGGAGGTAGAGCCAGGCATACCTCTCCTCGCCTTGAGTAACGGATTAACTGCAGTCACCAAGGCGGGCGGCTTCGGAGTCGAGGATAGCCTCATCCAAGCAACCCAGAGGTTGAGGAGACTGAAGGCGAAATGAAGCCGTTAGTTGCAATCACGATGGGGGACGCTGCGGGCATCGGGCCAGAGATCATAGCCAAGTCCCTAAACCTAGATGAGATCTATGAGGTCTGCCACCCCTTTGTAGTGGGTGACGCTGGCGCCATGGATATGGGTGTAGAAGTTGCACAGCTCAGTCTACGGATAAACAGGATAGGTTCACCATCTGAGGCTCTCTTCAAGAGGGGAGTAATAGATGTTCTCAGCCTAGACAACATCGACCTACCGGTGCTCGTCATGGGGAAGCCCCAGGCCATGGCGGGAAAGGCTGCTGTCGAGTACGTGATCAAGGCTGCGGAAATGGCTATGAGCGGAGAAGTCGACGCCATCGTGACAGCGCCACTTAACAAGGAGGCAATGAATATGGCGGGTTACAAGTACCCTGGTCACACGGAGCTCCTAGCCGAGCTGTCAGGTGCAAAGGACTATGCGATGATGCTTATAGCTGGCAACCTCAGGGTCGTACACGTCACAACCCATGTCTCCATCAGACAAGTCCCTGATCTAATAACAAAGGATCGTGTCTTTAAGAAGATCAGGGTCGCCAATGAGGCTGCGAGAAGCCTCGGCTTCGAAAGGCCGAGGATTGGCGTCGCGGGGTTGAACCCCCATAGCGGAGAGGGCGGACTGTTCGGGAGGGAGGAGATCGAGGTGATCAGCCCCGCCGTCGACGCGGCGAGGCGGTTGGGGATGATCGTCGAGGGACCAGTTCCAGCTGACACCGTCTTTGGTAAAGCATTAGGGGGAATGTATGACGTCGTTGTCGCGATGTACCACGACCAGGGGCACATACCCGTCAAGCTCCAGGGCTTCAGGTACAACGAGGCTTCGGGTAACTGGGATGACGTGAGTGGCGTTAACACAACCGTTGGTTTACCTTTCATACGCACTAGCGTTGACCACGGGACAGCCTTCGGGAAGGCGGGGCGACGTGAGGGCACCGCGAACCCTCAGAGCCTCATAGATGCTATAAAAACCGCTACGATGATGGCGAAGGTCAAACTCAGAGAAAACGGCTTAATCCGAGGGGCGCCTAACAATCATCAATGAGTTTCCCTAAGATGGTCGAGGCAAGACAAGTTATAGATCAACCGAAGCTCGACGACTATGTTACCGAGGTAAGGCGTCAACTAAACGCAAAGGAGTTGACTAAGAAGGTCGGGAAGGGGCAGAGAATCGCTATAACGGCGGGTAGCCGCGGCATCGCTAACATCCCAGAGATTCTGAGAACCGTCGTCGAGGAGGTGAGGGCTGCGGGTGGCGAGCCATTCCTAATCCCCGCGATGGGGAGTCATGGCGGTGCCACACCCCATGGCCAAATCGAAACTCTACGTAGCCTCGGCATCACTGAGGAAAGTGTCTGCGCCCCAATCATCAGTAGTATGGAGGTCGACAGGATTGGGGAGATCAAGGGAACCCCGGTCTATATTGACAGAAATGCGCTTAAAGCCGACGGCATCATCATCGTGGGTCGCATCAAACCCCACACCGACTTCAAGGGGAAGATAGAAAGTGGCCTCATGAAGATGATTGCCATAGGCCTCGGAAAGCAGAAGGGGGCCGAGATGATCCATCACAATCTCTATGAGGGATACCACGAGTTCCTCCCCGCAGCAGCGCATCTCATAATGGAGAAAGCCCCAATAATAATGGGTCTAGCTATTCTCGAAAATGCACGTCACGAAACAGTAAAAGTCGTCGCCCTCGAGCCGAATGAATTCGAGGCAATGGAGCTAAAGCTCCTCGAGGAGGCGAAGAATATGTTAGCCCGCATCCCCTTCCAAGAGATTGATGTGCTCGTTGTAGAGGAGATCGGAAAGAACATCAGCGGCGTCGGGATGGACACGAATGTCACAGGGCGATTCTGGATGCCCGGTGAATCGGATCCTCGTGCCCCTAAGATCGACAAGATCGTCGTCCTCGACCTTTCAGAGGAGACACACGGCAACGCGATAGGTATCGGCCTCGCTGACCTCACTACTCGTCGTGTCTTCGACAAGATCGATTACTCGTCGACGTATGTTAATTGCCTCACTCAGGGAACCTCGGCAACAGGTAAGGTACCCATATGGCTACCCAACGACAGAGATGCCATCGACACCGCTCTACGTATCTGCGGTCCAATAGACCGCACTAAAGCCAAGATGATCATCATCAAGAACACACAGGAACTGGATCATCTCTGGATAAGCGAAAGCCTAGCTGAACAGATTAAAATAGACAAAAAACTCGCCAGGACAGTAGAACTACTAGGTAAACCTCGGGAGGTCCAGTTTGACGTCCTAGGCACCCTCATAAAGTAGCTAATTTCTAGACACCTCCCAAACCCATTCTCGACCTATCGATCTTGACTCAAAAATGGGTCCCAAAGAAAATATGGATCGCTATCTACATACACGCGTATAGACTGATACGGAATACCCAATAGTCATAGAAGATGCAGTCGAATTCTACACTCTGATTTTCTCCAATTTAGAGCTAGTTTTTGTTGTTTTAGATTGTGTGATGGAGTTTTTTATTGAACCTTAAGGAACTGAGCCTTTGGTGCTCCGCAGATGGGACACTTATCGGGGGCATCCCTTTCGACGGTGTTGCCACATACCTTACAGACATAGTAGTCGACGTTTGGAGTCGGCTTATTCGTTTTCAGAGCATCTTGAGCCTTTTTGTAGAGTCCCGCATGGATCTCCTCTACTTGGTTGGCGACGGTGAAGCTCCACTCAGCCTGCCTATTCTTCTCCTTCTGGGCTACGGCGATGAATTCTGGGTACATCTGGCGGAACTCATAGGTCTCGCCGTTGATTGCCTCATCTAGGTTGCTGATCGTCATACCAATCTTACCCGCGATGCGCAAATGGTTGAGAGCGTGTACGGTCTCTGCCTCAGCAGCGGCCCTGAAGAGCTTCGCTATTTGGGGAAGGCCCTCCTCTTCGGCCTTCTTTGCGAACGCGAGATACCTCCTGTTTGCTTGGGATTCCCCGGCGAATGCTGCCATGAGCTTATCAAACGACTCGGTCATCACAAAACCTCAATTTTCTCTCATCGTCTCGACTGATAAAGTTTAGCTGGGAAAAATACTGCTTTATCTTCTCGTTTGACTGAAGTAGATTCAATATGAATATTATAACTTTGAAGATAGGAGAGCAAAGCTTACATGCAAAGCTGCTCGAGTCCGAAGCTCCCCATACATGTGAAGCATTTCTTACACATCTCCCAATTGAGGGCAATGTCATACACGCCCGCTGGAGCGGGGAGGCGATGTGGCTCCCAATGAACGATTTCGGAATTGCTGCCCCTGCGGAGAATCAGACAAGCCACCCGAGTCGAGGAGATCTTCTCTACTATCCGGGGGGCATCAGCGAGAAAGAATTGCTGATCCCATACGGATCGACCCTCTTTTCAAGCAAGGTGGGCCAACTTCAGGGGAACCACTTCGCCTCGATAACAGATGAGCTCATAATTCTCCAAAAGATTGGGCATAAAGTGCTGTGGAAAGGTGCTCAACCGATAAAGATCGAGAAGACCTAAGGTGAAGCCTACCCAGTTATAAGCTTCTTATCCATCGGCTTTCTTGAGATGTAGACGACGTTTGCCTTCTTACTTGGTACGACGATCTTGTCTCCAACCATAGTCTTTGCCTTCTCATCCATCTTATCCGCATCATCGAAATGTAAGGCGTTGGTCAAACAGTTATTGACGCATGCTGGTCTCCTTCCCTCGGCTTGCAGCTTAGGGCATAGTGTACATGCCTCTACACCGCTCTTATCGAGAGCGAAGATAGGAATATAGAACCTGTTGAATTCAGCGACATCGATCGCGTTGATCTTAACGCGTCTGATGCGCGGCGGCAGGTCATTCTCATCCTTGCAAGCGATCTCGCAGGCGTAGCAACCGATGCACCGGTCAATATCCACAAGGAAAGCCTTCTTCGCCATCTTCACTCCTCCGCCTTCCTAACGTTACATAGGATGGTCCTAAATGCTGGCATTGCTGCGACGGGGTCTAGTTGAGTATCGTCTGTTAGGAAATTGATGTTCGCTTTTCCTTCCCAGCCATGAGTAACCGAGAGTACGTCCTCGCATATTCCAGAAGTGAGCTTCGCCTTTAGAGTAGCTTCCCCTCTTAACCCCTCGAGGACTACCTTTTCGCCTTCACTAATGCCAAGGCGCACAGCGGTTTTCCTATTTATCTCGACTACGGGATCAGGGACATAGTCCCTTAGCCATGGGTAGTTCCTTTGCTGAGAGTGGTGGTAGACGGGGACTTTGGAGCCGGTAATCAGTGTAAACGGGTACTCCTTGGCGATATCGGATCTGCTCCTCTGAGTCTCGGGAGGCTCTACGTAAACGGGCATAGGTTCGTAGCCGAGTCTCTCCATCTGTTCGGAGTATAACTCTATTCTCCTAGATGGTGTGTTAAAACCGGTCCTCCTCAGCAAACCTACCTCGAAGGGCTTCGAGTAGACTCCAGACTCCCCGAGATCGCTCACCCTCACCCCAACCGGCTTCAGTATCTGATCTATGATCTCCTCTTCACTCTCAAAGTCGAAGCCCGCAAGACCCATCCTCCTCGCGAGCAGGCATATGAATCTCCACTCTGGGAGGGTTTCATACATAGGCTCTATAACCTTGTGACTCACGATGAAGAACTTCGCCAGGGCAAGGTTCTGGCTCTTACATATCTCAGTCTTCTCAAAGAATGTTGAAGCTGGAAGGACGATGTCAGCCATCTTCGCCGTCTCCGTCATGAAGAGCTCGTGGACCACGAGTAAGTCAAGCTTCTCAAGTGCCTTTCTGACCTTGTTTGTGTTGGGGTATTCCTGGATCGGGTTAGCTATCAAGCACAACATCGCTCTTATAGGGTAAGGTTTCCCCGTCAGTATAGCGTCTGCAAACAAAGCAGTGGCATCCTCGGCGAGGGGAAACTTATCGGACCAAATCGACTTCTTGTTTACAAGCTTCTCTTTTAAGGCGACGCTGCCGAAGGCGACGCCTGGGTTGAAAAGAAGGCCACCTGGAATGTCTACGTTTCCCGTGATGGCGAGGAGTATCGCCATAGCGCGCTGGGTGTGTGTGGCGTTAGCATGGTGGAGCGCCCCCTCACGCCTATCGAGGCATGCAGGCTTAGTTGTGGCGAAGAGTCTTGCAATCTCAACGATCCTCTCAGCGGGGATACCTGTGACTTCCTCCGCGTACTCGGGGGTATAGATCTGAACATGCTTCTTGAGCTTCTCGAATCCTATGGTGCATTTGGAGACGAACTCTGCGTCGTGGAGCCCTTCATTAATAATAATGCGGATCATCGCAAGTATGAAGGCGGAGTCGGTTCCAGGCTTTATGGGTAAGTAGACATCGGCTTTAGAGGCTGTCTCCGTGTATCGAGGGTCGACGACGACAAGTTTTGCTCCCTTCTCCTTCGCGTCAAGAATGTCGGACATTATCCTGGGGTAGCGGTGAATGAAGGTTATAGCAGGGTTTGTGCCGAAGAGCATAATGAACTTAGAGTTCCTGAAGTCGCTCCAAGGCATGAAAGGGGCGCCGTGGGGAGTCGTACCATAGGTATACTTGTAACCCAGCACCTTAGGGCCGACACAATACGACCAGTTCCCAGAGTAGTTTGGAGTGCCGTAGACATTGGCAAAGCGCTGAAAGATTTGCTCAAGCATCGGCCGTACCGGACCTTTCACTATCGCGAGCGACTGAGGACCGTATTTCTCCCTTATCATCTGAAGCTTGTCGGCAATAAAGTCGATAGCATCATCCCAACTAAGACGCTCGAACTCAACCTTATCACCTTTAACAACCTTCTTCATGGGATACTTAAGTCGATCAGGAGCATAGAGCATCTGCCTCGCAGATCTCCCCTGAGCACATAGAACACCCCTATTGTGGATGTTCTCAGGGTCGCCCTCAACCTTAATGACTCTACCGTCCTTCATGTAGGTAAGCATTCCGCAATCGCAGTAACAGACCTGGCAGGCGTTCCTGCGGGTAATTATCCCCTCTTTCTCCTGCATTTTTTAAAAACACTCTCGATCTAAGGAGTCTTGCAGATCTGGTAACGCTTCCTCCCATTTAAAAGTTGAAGAACCTCGGCATCTTCACAGAGTCTAAGCGCTTTTGTAGGGCACGCATCGACGCAAGCGGGTCCATCTTCCCTATTTGGGCAGAGGGTACAACCATACATCGCGGGGTAGTATTCCATCTTCATGTTCCCATCGATTATTGCGGGTCCAATCCTCTTAACTTCAACAAGTTTCTTGCCCTCAGGGACTCGGTTCTCCTGCTTACAAGCTATCTCGCAGGCGTAGCAACCAATGCACTTGTCAAGATCAACTAGTATGTAAACTTTCATTCAAGCTCCCTCTATCTTAACGACTCGGCACAGGAATGACCTGTTTCCAGTAGCGCCGGATATTGGGCATCTCTCAGCATCATTTGTGAGGGTATTGGGCCTGTCACCTGAGGCGTAGGGTTGACCCCAGCCCCAAGTCACTTGGACCACGCGTGGGTCAACCTCCTCTGTAACTCTGGCATTCACCTTTATTCGCCCCCTCAGGGACTCGACATAGACATCCTCCCCATCTAAAACTCCTAGCTCCTCCGCTTTCTCCGGGTTGATATAAACTAATGCACCCGGATAGATCTCCTTGAGCCAGGGAAGGGTCCTGTACTGAGTATGTGTGAATAAGCCGAGGTGGACGCTAACCCCTCCGACAAGGGGATATTCCTTAGCCAGTTTGGGGGTACTTAAGGGACTTTCAACAGGCTCTACGTAGCCCGGAAGAGGGTCGAACCCTGCTTCCTCTAGAGTCTTCGAGAAGATCTCCACCTTTCCTGAGGGTGTTTTGAAACCTCTCTTTTCATAGTTCTTGTAAAGTTCCTGAGAGTTGAATTTTTTAATATATCCACCCGGGTATTCCCTGAGCTTCTCGACGCTAAGATTAAGTGGCTTAAGCTCCTCGTCAAAGAGCTCCTCAGGTGTGGTGAAGTAGTATCCGAGCCCGAGCCTTTTTGCAAGTTCCCAGAGAAAGGCGTGGTCGCTCCAAGCTTCTCCCAGTGGTTCGACGGTTTTCTCCATCATGCCGAGAAATGCGGTTTCTTTAGTGAGAGCAGGCCCCGCAGGCGGATTAGTGACAAGGCAGCTCTGCTCCATGAAGGTAGCGGCTGGCAGGACATAATCCGCGATCTCAGCCACATCCGTCATAAATATGTCGTGTACGACGAGTAGTTCCAGCTTCCTAAATGCCATAATGGTTTTATTAGCATTTGAGGCGATGGCTCCCGCGGCACTACCGTGGACAATCATCGCTTTTATCGGATATGGTTCTTCTGTTAGGAGGGCATCGACGACATGGGGTGTGCTAATCTGCCCCGAGAGTCCCGTATAAAGTGGGTTCTTAGATATCGAGTTGATTTTAGGTGCCATCTCACTTAGGCTGACGTCGGCGAGGCCTAGGCTTGGACGGAAGAAGTGGCCTCCGGGAACACCAAGGTTCCCGGTTATGGCACGGAGGATCGCAATCGCCCTATCGGTTTGGACGACATTAGTGTGCTGATCGATCCCGTTTCCATCCTCTAAAATAGCTGGTTTAGTCGTCGAGTAAAGTTCAGCAACCTCCCTTATCTTCACCGCTGGAACCCATGTGATCTCGGAGACTCTCTCTGGGTCATACTCCTTCACTCGTTTGCGGAGTTCTTCGAACCCAATTGTCCAATTCTCAATGAAGGTCTGGTCGTGGAGGTTCTCCTTAATTATGCAGTTTAGTATCCCGAGTGCGAGGGCGCCATCGGTGCCAGGCCTTGGCTGGAGCCAGATATCAGCCTTTGAAGCGATTGCAGTGAAGATGGGGTCGACAACAATCAGCTTAGCACCCCGCTCCTTAGCAGCGAGTATTTGGGGCGCGAAGTGGAGGACGCTAGAATAGACAGGGTTGTAACCCCAAAGGAGCATTAAATTGGTATTCTCGTAGTCTGCCTGTGGCATCCCACCATAGGTTAGGGTGTGTGCCAATTGTCGAGGGATATGGCATAGGTGACTGTGCCCAGCTTCGTTTGGGGAACCCCAAGCATTCATGAAGCGGCGGATATACCCCCAAACATGCTGAATAGCGGCGCCGTGGTGGTACACAAGAGCCTTGGCTCCGTACTCAGCTTTAATCTCGGTTAGCTTATCAGCTATTTCGCTGAGAGCTTGATCCCAGGTTACGGTCTCCCAATGTCCGCTTCCCCTGTCACCTACCCTCTTCAGAGGGTGTAGGATCCTATTAGGCTCGTATTCGAGTTGGACCGCAGCGATCCCCTTCCCGCAAACACCGCCATTTGTGACGAAGTTCTTGGGGATTCCCTCAATTTTCTCAACCCTTCCATCCTCGACAAAGATCCTTACCGGGCAATATCTTCCACACATGCGGCAGATGGTGTCAACCGCCCTCGATGAAGCCATAAGGAGACATCTATACAGCTATATTTCAAATCTGATGTGTTTTATGCCTGGAAATACATAAAATGGAGGCAGCACACCTCTGATTTGATCCATTCTTGGTGACGTTGAAGGCCATCTGTGGAAGAGTGTTCGAGACTAAGGAGGTGGATGAAAAACTCGCAATCTACCCCGAATATGTCTGCTCTCGCTTCTGTCCCGAGAAGAGTTGCGACATATACATGAACTACTTCTATAATGTCACACACCACAACGACCCTCGATAATCTCGCGCGCGTGATTTCTGTGTCGAGAAAGGGAGAGTGAGGTGTGTGAAGTTTGTCAATGGATGCGATGGGAACTTGCAGAGTATATCGACCTTGTCGAAGGAATGGAAGTCGGCGAATTGATCAAGCGGTTGAGGGGGATCGACTGCATGTGGAAGGGTACCTCGTGTTCCCATCAACTCACGTGAGCCTTGGAATAATTCGATGCGTAGAGCTCATCATTGACAGTTGTAAAGTCGGGTTTTAGGCACGCCACACGTGTTCAAATATATACTCTAAGCGGGCAGCTAATCCTATGAGTTACCAGCAGGGGTCGGGGACCCCCAGAGGTTTCGATCGACCTAAGAAGGCAAAAGCGAAGCAAAAATCAAAGACGCATCGCATGGCTGGATCATTTGCAGGAGAAAACAGTATCCAATCTAAGAACGAGGTCATTGACCGAACTCTTTCTGGC
The DNA here is from genome assembly GCA_963780545.1 of Candidatus Bathyarchaeota archaeon. GTDB lineage: Archaea > Thermoproteota > Bathyarchaeia > TCS64 > TCS64 > UBA8941. The sequence goes on along the minus strand of CAWACK010000015.1, from coordinate 95,009 downwards.
CTGAAGAACCTTGGCGACCAATCCTTTGCGATGGCTCCATTCCACCAACACTTTGACAGTTGGCTTAAAAGCTTGCAGACCGTTTTAGACGACTTCGAGACGAGTAAGGTCATCGATATGGACGACCGCTTCACAGAGGAGCGAATGCGACTTTTCTCGGTGGTCAAAGAGGCCTTAATGGGGGAAAAAACAAAGGAGGCTTCGCGGGTAGAGACCATTCGTGGACTAAATGCGTCGAAGAACATACTCTTCCAGGCTGAGCAAGAGTATATGATAAAGTTGAAGGAGATCTCGGCTCGAAGGGATCAGAAAATCAAGTCTCTAACAGAAGTCGTCGAGATACGCGCAGGCGAGCTGGACGATGTGATCCAGTCAAAGTCCGGGTTCCTAGAGGGCATCACGAAAGTCAAGGCGAAAAAAGAAGAAGATGCGAGGTCTAGGTTAGCTGTAGCCAAGGATGAACTTGAGGAGATGACACATACCTTCGACGCTGAGGAGGAACATCTCCAAGAGGAGTACGAAAATAAGAGGCAAGAAATCCTCAAAAAGATCGCGGTTGACAAGATGGAGATAGAGCGGCTCGAGTCTGAGGCACAAGTAGATAATTCAACAGAGATCCGCTGTATTGCCTGTGAAAACCTTGCAGAAGCCGTCAACGCTCTAATCAAGAGAAGCGGTTCAAAACCTTCAATGACCTAAGATGAAGCGTATCTTTAGAGAAATTCATCTACCTTAACAGACTATCCCGACCCGTATCTGTAATTGGTTATCTGCTAAATCACTCGGATGATACTCTTATGGCGTCGAAGAAGGCGTCGGGGAGAGTATTGACGTTGTTTATCACCTGTACTCTACCCTGTCTGTTCCCGAGGAGGTTGAAAAATCGGGTGTAGGTGCTCTTATTGGCGTGGCGGAACCCAATCATTGAGACGTTCGTCCCCGAGGCTTCAACTCTTCTGATGGCATCGGCTGCTTTTCTCATATCGTTAGGTTCACCATCCGTGATCACCACTATTTTCCTACAGTTCTCTAAGTTTGAGTAGTACTGAGTGAGAAGGAGAGCCTCGGCTAATGGGGTGCCTCCCTTATTCTCAAGTGAGGCGAGCTTCTCCTTGATTCCATTCGACCACGGTTCCCGGCACATCTTCACGACGTGGAAGTTGCCTTGATTGAAGACGAAGATCGAGAAGTTCATTCTGAAGTAGCTCAAAGCCTCTCCAATTATCACTATAGACTTTAGGTACTGCTCCTCGAGAGTAGAGATTGATGAGGACATATCGAGAAGAATTGCGATATTTGTGTGCGGGCTTATCTGTTTCTCGTCGATGAAGAACCTCCCCTTCGCGTCCCCCTTCCGCTCCAGCAGGTAAGAGTCTACATCAACCTCGGCACCGGTGTAATCGAGCGCGCGCGCGCGGACAGGAAAGCGTGATAGAAGTTGCCCGGGTAGCTCGTGGGTCCCGGAGTGGTAGCGGTCGAGGGGGTTTATTGAGGAGCAGACCCACCACCCCTCAGAGGCCCTGATCTTATTTCCATCGTTGTTGAGTTCCCTCCGGAAGTCGAGAGCCTCATCAAGGCGGATTAGGACAGCGGGCTCGGCGACATTAATTTCGTCTAAATATAGGGCAGCACCCTCCTGCATCGACCTGATGAGCGGACCAGAGGTGAAGCAGATGGTTCCGTCTGGGCGGGTATCGTAGTGGCCGACGAGGTTATGTTCCCTAGTGCGGAGGGAGAAGTTTACGGAGTACATCTCCTTGCCGAGTTCCTCACAGGCCTTCCTTATTGCAGCGGTCTTTCCCACACCCTTCGGACCTATCAGTATTGGGAAGAGCCCATTCCGGTAGCAATGGGTCAACTTCGAAACCACATTTCCCCAGTCAAGAAATACACTACTTATTGGAGCGATAGTTTCTTCATTTTTCTCCAATACATTATCTCCTGCTCGACCCCGTATAATTGGCTCGCTCAAAGCCGTAACAAATCGTATTAATGCTACATTTATATATATCTTTTCGCATATTATCTTAACATTTGTATAGAAAAAAGACCCAACTGTGAATGAGTCGTGCGTATTGTGACGATTAAAATAATAATTGGTTGGTTCTACTCTTTTAGTGGCTTTTTAGAATCTACTTCTCCGCTTTTCTGGATTCACCCTGGCTGAAGCGGAGCTGATTGAAAAGTCACCTGTTCACGAATCTTTCAAGACCAGCCGTAAGTTGGGAGTGCTCATCATGTTTCGCGCGCGCGATGGGCGGTCAAGGCAGTAAAGACTAATGTTTGAAACGCACCCACCTGTCTTAGGCTGCGCGCGTTGGCTAGTTGTAGTTTTCCGTTTATAATAACTCAAATCAGATAATCTAAAAATATTCGCAGAAAAAAACTTTTTAACAACCAAGTGTCCGAAAATAACCATTCTTTTTAAGTCAGTCAAAGATGATTGTACGTGGTGCTAGATTGAAATTCGACGAGACAGATATACGGATTCTTCGCGACCTTCAGAAGGAAGCCCGCACGAACTTCGCAGATATTGCGAAGGAGTGCGGGGTAAGCGTCGATACAATCATAAAGCGCTTTCAGCGTCTCCAAAAAAATGGTGTAGTCAAGGGAACAACGATCCTTCTCGACCCACGACACTTAGGATTCAACACTATTACTAGCCTCGAGTTGAATGTCGACCCAGTTCATGTCCCAGAAGTTATCGACCAGATGAAGAAGCAGCAAGGAGTCGTTTTCTGTACCCCCAGCATGGGGATGCATAACGTCTTCGCTGTCACCGTTCTAAAGAGTATGACTGAATTCAACACCCTCAAGGAAGCGATCAAGAACCTGTCTTATGTCAGAGACGTTAAGACAAGCATCTGGGTGGAGGATATTCTTCTCTGTCCCGAGAACTTTGAGCTTGAGCGACTGATAGGAGGCCAGGCATGATGGACGAAGTAGATCAGAAGATCGTAGAGATCCTCACCGAGAACGCTAGGACGAGCTTTCGAAAGATAGCTAAAGAGCTCGATAAATCTCCAGACACGATCATCAACAGGTACGAGAGACTCAGAGAGATCGGAGATATCAGAGGATCCACCGTGATTGTCGACCCTAACAAGATTGGCTACGAGGGGATGGCAGCGTTTCAAATTAACGTCTCAACAAACGGTTCTAAAACTGACTCCACCCGGATACTCAAGACTCTAATTAAGATGCCTAACATCATCGTAGCCACAAAGACTGTAGGCGACCATGACCTCCTTGCACTTTGTGTTATACACAACTTCGACCATCTAATGAAACTTGGAAAAGAGATAACAGCGATACCCGGGATTAATAACATCCAGACCGCCCTCTGGGCAGGCAACGGTGAGATTTGTACGAAGTATTTCATCATTTAAGTTGAATAAACTCATTTTATTCTAAACTTTTTCGCATTATTTCACAATTAAGATCATGAAATAACGATACATTAAGATGTACATATTTTTTCATATAGATGCCACTTCTAAACGTTTAATAGCGTAGACGGCGGCATTTTCGATCTAAGAGATAATAAAAAATGGACGCAGACATTGTATGGGTTTCAGTTTCCATAGCCCTTGTCGTATTAATGGTTCCCGCCCTCGGTATCTTCTACGCTGGCCTTGTCAGACGAAAGAACCAGATCGCCACCTTCTTCCAGTGCCTCGCCGTCTTCGCCGTTGTAGGCCTCGCGTGGGCACTTATAGGCTACAGCCTCGTCTTTGGGTCGAGCATCGGAGGCATCATCGGTGACCTCTCCAAGGCAGGGCTCATCAACGTTGGGTCCACTCCTAATCAGAGCTACGCACCCGGGATACCCGAGACGCTCTTCCTTGTCTTCCAGTGCGTCGTCGCTGCCATCACCCCCGCCCTCATAATCGGCGCGTTCGTTGAGAGAACACGACTCCGCTCGATGCTACTCTTCTCCGTCCTTTGGTCGCTGTTCATATACTCACCAATCGCCCACTGGGTCTGGAACACCGGCGGTTGGTTGCACGCCATGGGCGTGATCGATTTTGCAGGTGGCTATGCGGTCCACACCGCTGCAGGTGTTTCAGCTCTCGCTGCTGCTCTCGTCATCGGCAGGAGGTTAGGGTTGAAGCAAGGAGAGGTATTCAAGCCAAGTAGCATACCCCTCGTCATTCTCGGAGCGTCATTGCTTTGGTTCGGCTGGTTTGGTTTCAACGCTGGCAGTGCCTTGAAGGCTGGGGACGTCTCTGCGTCCGCCGTTGTTGTGACGTTCCTGTCAGCCGCTGCTGCGGGGCTTAGCTGGATGATTATCGAGTGGAGAAGCAGGGGAAAGCCATCATCTGTTGGCTTCTCAGTCGCTGCTGTCTGCGGTCTCGTCGCCATCACCCCGGGCTCAGGTTTTGTCACAGCACCTGTATCAATAATCATTGGATTGACTTCCGGTATAGTTTCTTATCTGGCAGCGAACTGGCGCGCAAATAAAACTAACATTGACGACTCACTCGACGTCTTTGCCTGTCACGGCGTCAACGGAATTATGGGTAGCCTCGCAACAGGAATATTCGCTTCAGTACTCGTGAACCCAGCTGGTACCAATGGTCTTCTCTATGGCAATCCTGGCCTATTTGTAGCCCAGCTGATTGCTGCGATTGTTGTAATCACTTATGCTTTCGCCGGTTCATACATCCTCCTTAAGCTTGTCGACCGCATCTCGAAGCTTAGGGTCCTTCCGGAGGAGGAGAATGAGGGTCTCGATATCGCCGAACTTGGCGAGAGCCTAGACGAGTAACTTTTTTGGATTTCGCGCCATAAGCTATTTACAAATTATTATAGACTATAAGCATACACTGCATTTAGTCAACTGACCTAGTGCTAAGAATATTGTCAACTGCCTACGAAGGCGGATCCACTTCACATTTCTCTCCAAGATTTATGAAAAACTTCTATATCGAGAATCGCGCGCGCGATTAGCACATTTGAGGTAGACTCAAGTATAGTTATGGTAGCCCGGCGGAGATTCGAACTCCGGTCTAAGGGTCCAAAGCCCTCCATCCTTGTCCACTAGACGACCGGGCTCCAGCAACCAATACCACACCTACAACTCTATAAAGACTTAACCCAAAGAACCTAAACCCAAATAACCCACCAATATCTCTAGAGACCAGAAACATGGAATTAACCACGAAGAGGCGCATCGAGTTAAGGGCTCGAGCCCATGAACTCGACCCCGTCGCTCAGATTGGAAAGATGGGCGTCACACCTGAGTCGCTCACCCACATTGATAAGGCACTATCTGATCACGAACTCATAAAGGTCAAGTTCATAGGATTTAAAACAACTCGCCGCGAACTTTCATCGGAAATAGCTAACGCAACAAACTCTACGCTCATTGACATCATCGGTAACATCGCCATTTTCTACCGGGAAAATCCAGAAATGGCCAGTTGATGGGGGACTAACTTTTAGAACAGCAAATTTTAGCTTGTCCCTAAAATAGTTTAAAATGGCATTAGTGCGCGTGCTTTAAATTATTTTTAGAACGATTATTAATCATCAACCGTTTTTTCGAGGCAACATGTAAGCCGTGAAAACTCTGAATCCGCCACCCCTAGCGGTGACCTCTATATTCCCAAAGGTTTCCATGATTATCCCTGAAAGGGTTTTGCCTCCCTTATTTGACTGGACGACAAGCTGAAAAACTCCGCCGCTCACAAGATGCTTGATAGCGCAAACTATCATAGGTTTTACAACTGCTTCTATTCCCGCGGAAATGGGTGGATTGGTTATTATGAGTTCAAACTTTAGTTCGCCAACTGGCTCGTAGAGGCTGCCTTGCTTCACGGTTGCCTTCACATAGTTGCGGCTCACATTAACCTCTGCGAGGGAAATCGCGCGGTTGTTCACATCCGTTAACCAGACATCGAGCGAGGGGTTGAATCTCGCGGCAACTATTCCAAGTACACCGTATCCACAGCCGATGTCAAGAACTCTACCTTCCGGGGGTAGCGTCATTGCTTCGACTAGGAGGCGGGTCCCAGAATCCACACGCCTATGACTGAAGACACCTGAGCTCGTCTCGAATTCAAAGTCGAGGCCTCTGAGCTTTGTCTTTATGAGACCTCTCTCCTCATGTGAAGTTGGATTTTCGGAGAAGTAGTGCTCGGACACGCCTACCACGTTTTAGGATAGGTACCCCTTATCATGATGACGCGCTCAGCGATTGCAGCGATGCCGTGCTCAGCCTTGAGGATTGTGTCTCCGTCCATCTCTGCCCTCATAAGGGCGACGGCCTCGTTTCGTTGCGTCATCACGGCGATGAGCGACTTCTCTTGTATGCCGGATTCGAGTCTCAGGATTCCGGGGACGGCGAGCTGAGCGCCCGTGCAGAGGGCTTCAACTGCTGAGTCTCTGACCCAGACGTGGGGAAGGAGTGTGAGCGCCTCCTCGACTGGGTGAAGTAGCTTCATGAGCGGTTTTTCATCCCCCTCCTTGAGAAGGTCCATAGCATCGGCGATGTCGTAAAGTGTGACAGCCTGATCCTCTTTAAATGGGCCGCTGCGAGTCCTGCGAAGCTCCTGCATGTGGGCACCGCTTCCAAGGACCTCGCCGATGTCTGCGCAGAGCTTCCTGATGTAGGTCCCACTCTGGCAGTCGACCCTGAAGAGCCAATTCCTTCCGTCGCCCTCGATGTAATCTATCTTGTAGATGTAGCGGGTGCGGAGCCTCCGGCTCACAGCGGAGCGTAGTGGTGGTCTCTGGTAGATTTCGCCCTCGAAGAGCTTCAGAATCTCGACTAGGTGAGTTTCGTCGACGTCCTCATGTGTTCTCATGATAGCGACGTACTCTTTCCCAGAGTCGAGTAGGGCCTGGACACACTTCGTCGACTCCTCGAGTGTCACTGGGAGGACACCGGTAACCTTAGGATCAAGGGTTCCGCCGTGGCCGACGTGGTCGAGCACCATCAGCTTCTTCACCCAAGCGACAACCTCGTGACTCGTTGGTCCGGGGACCTTATCAACAACTACAACGCCGCGTTTGAGCATCTGCTGGAGGTTCCGTTCTTCAGGTGGGAGGCCGAGGCTGGTACTGTGTTCCTCTTCAGCGCGCGTATAGATTGTGCGTTTTATCTCCCATGTGGGTTGCTCCAGCATTGCTTATCCCCCACGTGAATCTATGCCCGGGTCTTTAAGCATGTTGCAGAGCGGAGCGGCTTCCGCACAGACCCAATACGCGATGTAAAGTAACCAGTAAAGTGAACCAACAGTTTTGGCCTACTACTGGCATTTCACTGAATCCATAATGAAATTGCACGAAAAATGGAAGGTTTAAACAACCACTGGAAGTTGTGTTTGGTATGGTCTCGGCGTTAAAGGTATCTAAAGACGCCGCGAGAAGGCTACAACTTGAAAAGCAGGGGATAGGCGATCCGCCCAGAAAGGTGACGAAAAAGCAGATCTATGATACTGTCGAGGGTCTCGGATGCCTTCAGATAGACACCATCAACGTCGTGGAACGTGCCCATTACTTCACCCTCTGGACTAGGCTCAGTCAATATGAGAAGGAGGACCTCCACACTCTCGCATACAAGGACTGGTGCTTATTTGAGGGATGGGGCCACGCCATGTGCTACATGCCTATGAACGATTGGAGGTATCTTATTGCGGCCAACAAACAGAGAGCCAAAGACGCTGTCATCCACAAAGGGTGGTTCAGCAGAGTGGAGCCAGATATCATAGATGCGGTCCGAAGGAGGATCAAGACTGAAGGTCCTCTTAGTAGCGCAAGTTTCGAGGGTAAGAAGCCCAGCTCAGGATGGTGGGGTTGGAAGCCAGCAAAGCGTGGTCTCGAGGCCCTCTTCAGCGCTGGGGAGCTAATGGTAGTCAGAAGGGATGGATTCCAACGTGTTTACGATCTCACAGAAAGAGTCCTCCCCTCCTGGGTGGAGATCTCGGAACCGTCGGAGGAGGAACGCGTTAAGTTCTTCGTCACCAGCACACTGGGATGCCTAGGAGCGACAAAACCCGCTGATATAAAATCCTACTATTATAACTGGTGCATCAAACTGGAGCGGACAGTAAAGCAACTTCAGGCTCTTCTGGATGAGATGGTTGAGGAGCGGGTCGTCACGAAAATAAGCGTCGATGGTTTGAGGTCTCCCCATTACTGTTTAACTGAAGATGTTCCTCGCTTCGAGAAGTTAGCAGACGACTGGAAGTATGAAAATGTTCATTTCGTGAATTATTTTGATAGTCTTCTCTGGCACGCTGACCGCGTCAAGTCTCTCTTCGGATTCGAGCGAGCCCTAGAGATCTATCTAAAACCAAAAGATAGAAGGTTCGGCTACTTCTCGATCCCAATCCTCTATGGTGATAAGCTAGTTGGTCGCTTCGACCCCAAGTTAGAGAGAAAGGAGAAGAAGCTCATTATACGCGGTCTCTGGTTCGAGGAGGGCTTTAAACCTGATGAACAATTTGAAAACGAGTTCTTAAAGACGTTAGATGACTTCGCCTCGTTTAACAAGGCAGAAAAGGTAGAGTGGCGGCTTGAAAAGTCGCCTATTTCTGCTTGATGGTTCGAGTTGTGAGCTTCGGCTCGCCGCGTATATGCTTAACAGTCTCTATAGCTTCCTTAACTGCCTCATCTTCGCCATCAAGGAGGAAGATCTTTGAACCCTCAGCGCCATCGATGCCACCTCCGCCTATTGGAACGACGTCGACGCCGTAAAGTTCCTTGAAGGCCTCCATTTCGGTAATGATGTATCCGCTGATGACCATCATACCGCATTTTACGTCGAGTGCAACATCGACCTTGTTAATACCCACGCGATTGATCGCATCTGCTAGGTTTATTGGAACAAGCTTCTCTAGACCAGCTGCGATGATTGTAGTGATGCCATTGCTTGTAAGGTAACCCCACGCTGCACCAATAGTGCCGCCGCCAACTCCCCCGAGAAGGACTCCAGCTTGGCCGAACGGGTCGATGGCGTTAGCGCCCTTAATGAATACGTCACTTGGTCCCATCTCTTTCAGGATGTCGGCGAGCTCGGGAACCTTAACAGTTTTGACTTTTCCCTTTTGTATGACTGTGTGGTCGCCACGGCCTTTAACCTCCGTTATCTGAAGACCATCCTTAGTAACTACACCTGCAGTGAACATCCCTTTCTCTTTGATCTCCTTACCAAGGAGTTCCTCGAGTACGTAAGCGTTGGTTGTGCTAGTGGCTACGATGATAGTCCCGTTCTCTTTGGCGAGCTGGACTATCTGCAAGTGAGCTATCGCCTTCGCGATGAGTCTCTTCCCCTCAGATGGGGTGAGTACTACCTCTGCTAGCAATTCATTTCCTCCGAACCTTATGGTAGCCTCGCATTGTATGGCATAAAAACTTAGCTAAAATTCTGTTAACCAATCGGACTCTACTTATTATTTTCAAATATTCCTAACCAATAAGAGTCTAATATATAATCCGAATAATAATATCACATATTACGATATAGACCAAGTATGTTTAGGACTCCGATTGTGGCAAACGGAAAATAGCATGCAAGTTAGACACCTGTTTTTCACTCCGGCTTGTAAAGTGCTGCACAACTATGTTTTTAATCGTTATACTGCGTTTTGCTCCGCAAGAGCCTCCGCGAATATTTCTCCAAACTCTGTAAGGCTGATGACCTTCATCTTACTCCCCTTCTCGGCGTCGATTAATCCCTTCATCTCAAGTTTAGTGACGATGCGACTGAACTTATTCCTGAGGGTTGAGCTCGCCGCCTTGTGACCGAACCAGCGGATTATATCGCTAATAGACTCCGCTTCGCCACCGTTCTCTCGGAGAAGAATAAGGAGCTTTTTCTCGCGGTCCCACTCTTTCTCCTCATGCTTTGTATTGGGCTCTAAGCGATAACCAGGGAGCTGGATCTCCATGGGCTCCTTGCTGGGCTGATTTCGGGCGTTATCAAACCATTTTTCGAACTGCAATTCTCCCGCTTTGCCGTTAACATACCATGCTGGACGGTCCGAGGGTACAGAATAGACCCTTGCGTTACGAAACATGAGAGCCACAGTTAGGGCGACTCCCTGGGTGATGTTAGTTGTGCTTGAGATGTCGATGAGAACCTCCTCTCCTGCGGCACGTGCCTTAGATACTACACCGTAGACCGCCTTGAAGGCACTGCGGTGGTCCATCGGGTCGTAGCCAACCATCTCGGGGTCTAGTATCTCAAGCTTATCGCGGAGCTCCTCAGCGTTCTTCTGGCTCATATAGCTGAAGACAGCTGTCTCGTCGGTGGCTTTGGCGTTGCTGTAGAGTAGGTAGAGCTTGGTTATTCCGTGGTGTTTGCTCCAGTAGCGAATGCCATCAAAGGGGCGGCGGAAGTGGGTACCAACGAGACAGACTATGATTGTCATATTGGATCAGGTATTCTCCGATGTTTTACGGAATGTAACTGAGTATGTTTTAATATATAACTTATTGTAGATGTTTTAGATAATAATATTATGATTATATAATTATGGGACAATCATATAATATGAAAGATAAAATAGAATTGTTCAACAAATTCGTTATTCGGAGTATTATGATTGGGACGATTACGTTCTTATAGCCCGCGGGTTGACCTCTCTAGCATCTAGCTTAGTGATCTCCATCCGTGGTGTTTGGAATGAGTGCACCGAACTCTGTTGCGAGGGTCTATTCCCTCCCTGATTGCAAGAAGTGTGAGGAGTTGAAGGCGTGGCTGAAGGAGCAGCAGATACCATACGAGGCAAAGTGGTTCGACTCCGAGGCCCAGACGGAGTTCGTTATGAGAAACATGTTCGGGAACCCACCAATTCTTGAGGTTGGGGACCGCTGCACTGCCTCTGAGGAGATGTTCCCTGCTGGGAAGCTGAGCGAGGGCGTAGTGAGGGATTTTCTAAATGTTAAAGAGGGGTAAAGATCTACCGGTAGGGCAGACGTTCATAGACCAGTTTTACAAATCCGAGAGGCTCTACAAGGGGATGCCGATGGTCAGGACGACTGACGGCTACCTTGTAGAGTGGGACAAGGCGAGAATAGTTGAGCAATTAGTTCGCGAGACAGAACTCGCTGAGACGATGTTCGGGATGTCGCCTCTCAGCCCATTAAAGGCAGAGAAACTTGCCAAGGAAGTTGAGAAGCGCATTAAGCTCTTCAAGCCAAAGTTCGTCTCAGGGCCGATGGTGAGGGAGATCACCAACAACGTCCTCTTAGAGTGGAGCGAGCAGGAGAACATGCCTGAGCTCCAGATTTACAGGAACATTTTGACACGTGTCGGTGTGCCTGTGGTTGACGCTTACGAGATAGACACGGGTTCGGGTTTTGAGGCGAAGGAGAACGCGAACCTGCAGCCAAATCCGGAGACGGTCCACAAGAAGAAGGCTGACAGGTTGAGCAAGGAGCAGTACCTGCTGCTAATGGACCCGATGCTGGCAACTGCTCACCAACAGGGCGACATCCACATCCACACTCTCGAGTACTTTGGCTCTAGACCGTTCTGCCAGGACTGGGATCTTACGCTACTTCCTCTACTATGGCCTCATACCCGACGGCTCAGGGTTCAGAAGCAGTGTAGCGGGACCAGCGAAGCAGCCCGAGGTCGCGATACTACATAGCGTCAAGGTGTTGGCCGCTGGTCAGACGAACTTTAGCGGCGGTCAGGGCTTCATGTACTACACGATGTTCCTAGCACCCTTCCTCAGGGGGTTACCCTACGAGAAAGTGAAGCAACTTGCCCAGATGATGTTCTACGAACTCACACAAACGTATGTAACTCGCGGGGGTCAGTTAGTTTTCAGTAACATCCAATTGCCGATGGGTGTGCCGAAGATTTGGCGTGATGTTCCCGTGGTGATGAAGGGGAAGGTCGGGCCAGACACCTACGGTAACTACGAGGACGAGGTTCAGACCTTCTTCCGCGCCATAACTGAGGTGGCGCTAGAGGGTGACTACTGGGGTAAGCCGTTCAACTTCCCGAAGAATGAGAATTATGTCTCGCCAGAGTTCTTTAAACCTGAGTACGATGACCTCTGGTTGCTCGTCCACGAGTCGGTGGGTAAATTCGGTGCGCCCTACTTCGACAACATGCTCCCAACCTACCGCGGCTACGGTAACGGTATTAGCTGCTACCAGTGCTGCGCGTACCAATTCGCGAACACTCCGGAGACTGATCCTCACTTCAATGAAAAGCTCTACTTCGAGGGCGGACAACACTTCAGTATGGGTGGCTGGCAGGTAGTCAGCCTTAACATGCCGAGGATGGCCTACCGCGCCAACGGCGACTACGACAAGCTCCTCGAGGCAGCACAGGAGAATATGCGCCTCGCGGTCGACGTCTTCAAGACTAAGCAGCACTGGATGAAGAAAGCTCTAGGAAACAAGATGGTGCCATTCGCAACGCAGACACCCAGGGACCCCCACACGGGTGAGCTAGGTCCATCAGCCGTTGACTTCAGCGAACTTGTGAACGTCATTGGCGTAGTGGGCGTCAACGAAATGGTGCAACACTTCACGGGTAAGCAGCTACACGAGAGCGACGACGCAGTGCGTGTAGCGATCCGTCTCCTATTGGATATGGAGAAATACAGGAAAGGGCTTGAGATGCGGAACGGGTTCAAGATAATGCTCGCCCGAACCCCGGCTGAAAGCACAGCTCAAACCTTCGCCATCTCGGACCTCGTGAGTCCGACCTACAAGAAATTCGCCATACCTGTTGTTAAAGGCGACCTCGAGGGAACTGCGGCCTTAGCGAAGGGGAAGAGGGACCTTCCCGTCTACTACAGCAACGGGACCCACACTTACGTGGGTGCCCACATACCTCTTGGAAAGAAAATAGATATTGAACACAAGTTCTTTCCCATCTTGAGCGGCGGCAACATCTTCCATGCCTGGCTCGGCGAGGCCTGTAGTGACCCTGAAGCGCTATACAAGCTGACGCAACGCATCTGCCAGAACAGCCAGATTGGGTACTTCAGCTACACCAAGGATTTGACGGTATGTAGCAAATGCCAAACGACGAGTACGGGGTTGCTAAAGATGTGCCCGTCGTGTGGCTCCGAGAACGTGAAATGGTGGAGCAGGATCACGGGGTACTACACTGATGTTACTGGGTGGAACGAAGGGAAGCGGCAGGAATTAATGGACCGTTACAGAGTCACAATTTAAACTCATCTTCTTTTAATCATAACTCGCGCGCTACCACACAACCAAAGCCATTCACTAGAAGTCTCGCAATTAACGTGGCTATGCTCCTACACTTCAAAAAGCATGGCCCCCATCTTTTTACACGACCGACACAATAACTCAAGCCATGGCCGAAGCGAAGATCACTGCTAGGTACATCGTCTTCTACTTAGTGGCCTTCGCCGCCATCCTCTGGGGATTTTACATCATCCCCTCAGGCTGGATCGAGGCACTCACAGCACAAACCGCTGCTGGAGCGTTGGCCGCCTTCGGTCACGTCGTATCTTGGAGTCAGATAGACGGATACACGACCCTAACACTTCTCGGCCAGCATTCCGTCACCGTCTCCATAGTCAGAGAATGCACAGCCCTCAACGTCCTCGGGGTCATGGTCGGCCTCATCCTGCCGCTGAGGGCAAGTTGGTTCAAGCGTGCCGCCGGAGTTGCTCTCTCAAGTTTACTTCTATTCACCCTCAACATCCCGAGAATTGCACTAACCGTCTACCTTACAGCTTTCGACACCTGGCCCTTCACCCTCATAGCCAATCGGAGCCTCGATACCTATCACTATCCCATAAGTTTTGCTTTCGGTGTCATTGGCGTAGCTGTAACAGTCCTAGCTGTCAGCAGTTGGACAACACCGGAACTGGCTGACACTATATTGAGTGTCATTGACAAAATATTCACTTTGGGAAAAAAGAGCGGATCAATCGATTCAGCAACCCCAGTCTCCGCTTGATCCCAACTTTAAGAACTTCGTAGATTTGATTGGTAGTACACATTTCCATCTACGGGATGATTGATATGATGAATTTGTTTACTCCCGAAGTTTGCTCCTTTCATTGCCTTTTAGAAATTCCATCAATCGTTTGGGCTCATTGATTATTTGGTATTTAGTATAATCTTGCATTACTGGATTAAGCATCTAGAAGAGAATCAACAAGTTTTTTCGACGTTTCTTAGAATCGGAAATAGGTAAATCAAAATCGATAGGGCCATGTGAAGAGAGTGACTAATCTTCCTCTTCCTTCTTCTTTTTGGCTGGCTTCTTTGGCTCCTCACCCTCTTCTTTCCTGATGGTTATAGCGATTGTGGAGACGTTCCTTTTGCCGCCGTCCTGCCCCTCTAGCTCCTCGGTACCGATCTCGATGACCGGCTTGGTCACGCTGGAAAGGAACCTATTCCTGCAGATTTCAGCGACGTCAACCGCGCTGCTGATCGCCTGGCCTCTCGCTTTAAGGGTTACTCCGTCTGCGCCCTTCTGGTTGAAAGCCGTCAGAACCGCCATAACGTATGTCATAGCTGGCTTGCTGCCAATGTAGATGATGCTGTCCTCCGTCATTTTGGATCAAATAAACGATACCGCATGGCTTAAAAAAGTATAGACTCTCAGGAAGCTCGGTATAGGTCGTTGCCGGGGAGAGTGGTCATTAGACCAGCCTCGTTTGAATCAAGTTTTATCGATTCCCCGTAGCCCACTAAGGGACCGAACTCCCTGCCAAAGTCGCGTACGAAACATATCGTTGGATCTCCCTTTACTCGCCCTTTCCTGAAGTCAACGTCGTAGTCGTTCATGAAGTCACAGACCTCCCACTGATCCTTGAACATCACATCAGAGACCACAAGAGGAACCTTAGTGTATCCGAAGGCATTCAGGATCAACCTTCTCATTTTCCCGTATTGGAAAAAGTCCTCTCCACTCCGGAGGTGTATAGGGTGGTGTTCCCAGAACACTTTTCCGAGGGGGAAAAAGTCAAAGTGGTTCCTTCCCACCTGAAACTCGTGGTTCATCTCTACAGGAGTGAATCCCAGCCACTGGAGGTACCTAAAGCACTGGACCTCCTGGTAGCTAACGAAGCGCTCGCCGCGGATTACAAAACCATCATCGTCCCTCAGTATCTTCAAGTGATCACCTTAAAAGGCGCGGAGAAGCTGCGCGAAATTTGCTGTATAATATGCTCAAACTCACTTTTGGGGATCTCGTTAAATCCAGAGTGGATTGTCCTCCCGCCCTATATCATATCTTGAGATTAATGCAGATAACGCTTATCCCAATATTCCTCATAGATTCTGTAGCGATTATGGTTCTCAATATCTATTTGTTCTCGTCGTGA
Source organism: Candidatus Bathyarchaeota archaeon (assembly GCA_963780545.1). Taxonomy (GTDB): domain Archaea; phylum Thermoproteota; class Bathyarchaeia; order TCS64; family TCS64; genus UBA8941. The sequence continues at coordinate 79,722 of CAWACK010000015.1, read as the reverse complement.
ATATGGTAAAACTGTAATCCTGAGAACTGCGTCTTTAGAATCGAACCGCAAAATGACCTTTGTCTCAAATCATCGAGATGATATTGATTAGCTTGTGGCAATAACTACCTATTTAACTCACACATAACTTATCATTTGACCCATCTGTGCAAGATAAACAGTAAATAGTTTACATATCTATGTAAAATCTGCCCAAGTAACAGCGACCGGGAATCGAAAAGGCACGAAGAATCCTGATGCTGACTCAGAAAGGTGGGCCTGAAGGCTCGCGGGGCTTAGGCTCCATGGGACCTCACCAAACTGAGGAGAAATACTTGGGCACCTTAATTTTATTGAAAACTGATAGCATAGGTTGTACAGGCAAGCACTATATTTTAAATGACCACCCTTTTTCTCGTGGAGTCAACTGACGACAATATCTGTAACGGCATCTTAAGGTGCTTTACCCGGAAACTAGCACCCTTGGCATCGTCAAACCTGTGGAAACAGAGGTACTGGCCGAGCTGCTTGGTGTGGGCATAGAGAGAATCTACAGTTTGTTACGATATTTCCCTGAGAAGAGCTGGGATCATCCTTGATGCAGATGGTGCTAAACTCACGGATGAAGCGGTGTGGGCTATACGTCAACATGAGCGCACCCACCGTTCATACCTCTAGTAACCGCTAAGGCCTAGTTTGAGTCGATAGTCGAGCGCGCGAACGAGAGCACCCGTGCGATGACCGCAGGTGCTGCAGTCATTGGCTTCGTCAACACTGCAGACAAGTTACATGGATCAACGAAGAGTCCTCAAAAGGCTTCATCGACCTCCTTTTTTAGCTCTACTGAACGCCGGAGGGTTCTCCGCGAGTTGGAAATACCATTTCACTACTTAGTTTCGGTAATCTTAGAGGCTTGAATGGTTGTTGAGCTCAGTTAGTAGTCCTCATTTTATCTTCTTTTATTCGTTCGCTTAAATGTCCAAGCTCCAGCTCGGCGTCTGTCATGAGTTCACCGAGTTTACTAAGACGCCATTTTATTCGGGCATCAATATACGCGTCTGAGTCTTGGTAGTCGACCCGCTTAGGACATTCGATGGCCACAGGGTTGCTACCTCCCATCTTTTCGGGTAGGTTGATGGAGAAAAGCTCCTCGAGCTCGTCTGCTGGATCCTTATCCCCTGTAAAAATATCGGCAATTCTTCTCTTACAAATTGGACACGATTGTATATGTCCTAAGAGCCTCATTTCTGATTCAACGCTCACTAAAAATCCGATGTACTCCGCCTCCATGTGAAGAAGCCAGAGTGATTCGCACCCCTCCGATAGAGCCGAGAACCTCTTCCCTCCCTGGGACGCGCTGGCCATATCCCCAACAACCTCCGATCAGCCTTAAAACCACTCTGTAGTCCTCTTAGACGGGGGAAAGTCCTTAAACTGATGTTCACAAGGAAGGATGCCATGAGTATTGAAGATGTGTTAAAGCTAATAACGGAGTCTAAGCAGTATCTCGAACCATTCTCAGCATACGGCCAGATGATCTCGGATGGCATAGAACAACTGAACAAATTGAAGAAGCTCGTGGAGGAGAAAGCGAATGATGAAGCCTACAGGCTTAGTTGTACAATGTGCGAGCAGGTCTCGGGCTATAGGGCGTTCGTTCCTGATCTGGTTATAAAACTGGAGAAAATACGCGAGATACTAAAATGCAACTGTTGAGCCTGCTTGCCAAGAACATGTTTATTGTTTGCGATTACAGTATAATGCCGATTTAAAATGAAGTTCTTCCTAACAGGACTCGGTAACCTCGCTGATAACGCTGAGTACATAGTATCAAGTGTAGTCGAAGCAGATCATCTAGGCTTCGACGGAGCGCTTATGCCTGACCACTACATGTGGGGCCAAGAAATTGGGCATAGCATGAAGAACCCGTATAAAACCTTGGAGACTTGGACAACTTTAACCTATTTGGCGGGTAGGACAAAGCGGATAAGCCTCGGTACGTTGGTGACGCCTCTCGGGCTTAGACACCCAGGCGTGCTGGCCAAGATGCTCTCAACGCTCGACAACCTCTCAGGCGGACGAGTTGTTCTCGGTGTAGGGGCAGGGTGGAGTCAGGTTGAGTTTAAGGGTTACAGCGAGTGGTTCGAAAAAGGGGATAGAGTAGATAAAACGTCTGAAGCACTCGACATCATACTCAAGCTGTGGACCGAACCCAAGGTCACACACATCGGCAAATTTTACAAGCTTGATGAAGCCGTGTTAGAGCCGAAGCCGTTCCAGAAACCGTATCCGCGACTGCTCTTCGGAAGTCAAGGAAGGAAGATGCTCAACATGACTGGGAGATACGGAAACATCTGTTTCATCCCACCTTGGGCTGGACCCAAGACCGGTGAGATCATGGAGAAAGTCAGAGCCTCCGCCGAGAAGGCTGGAAGAATAGATAAAATAGGCTTCATGTTAGGGGATATGGATTCCCAGACTTACGACCCAAAACAGTACTCTAAGAGAATCGAAGAAGCCGCGAATCATGATGCAAGCTATTACGCTATCGCTTTCCCGCATGGGAACCTCGGCTCAATGAAGATGTTCACCGATGATGTGATGCCTTCTTATCAAGCATAAATTGCGCGCGATTTTGATGATTTCACCCACTATAACCGTTTTAGGGAAAAATATTGCATTAGTACCTTCGAATGAAAGCGTTCGCGACTATTATCATTTCGACTAGGATTATGAACATCGGCCAGATCTTATTCCAGATGTATGTCCTTAAAGGCAGAAATACCTATCTTTATGATGAAGACACCGATGATTATTCTTGGGTGTGGGAGCGACTATACCAATCGCCATAGTAGTGCCTGTGTCTCCTGTTCTCATAGAAGCAACAGGATTTAGGGAGGCGCCGTATTTTGGCAGTTCTAAGCATCATTAGTGTCCTCAGTGCCACATTTTAAGCAATAGACAATATTTTTTACACTATCTGAAAGTTTCACCGACTATCATAGAAGTGTTGTTTTCTCTACTTTTTTACTGTTGAAATTAAGCATGACTCGGTTTAGGCGCTCTTATCGATCTTGACGCCACCTCTAGGGCCGATTATTGCTTTAGCGTGGCGTAGCGCCCAACAACTTATTACGATACCGACTGGTAAAGAAGCTGGGTGGCGGGCAGCCATCTCGATGTGAAGGTCGAACGCCGTCGGGCCCTCTCCAAGTCCCATTGGTCCGATGCCGAGCTCATTCACCTTTCTAAGCAGTTCCTCCTCAATGGCAGCGATTTTTGGATCGCTGTTCCTAACCTTAAACGGCTTCAGAAGCGCCTTCTTCGCCAGCACCATACAGAGATCTTCGCTTCCACCAATTCCTACACCGACGAAGTAGGGCGGGCATCCTTGGGAACCCGCAGCGGCAACAGCTTCGATGACGAACTGCTTGACACCCTTCATACCTAGTCCCGGCTTTAGCATCCTATTGTTTGCGACATTCGTACTTCCTCCACCCTTCGGCATAGCAATGATCTCCAACTCATTACCGGGTACAAGTTCCCAATAGATTATTGGAACATGAGCACCAGTGTTATCGTTAGTGTTCCCCTTAAGCATATCAACTGCATTAGGGCGGATGGGTATCTCCTCGGTGGCACGCCGTGTAGCTTTAGTCAAAATCTCATTTAGCTCCGACCTGATTGGGAACTTGTCACCTAGCTTAATCATGAAAGCGACAACTCCAGTGTCTTGACACATAGGCCACGAGTTCTCCTTGGCGATGGAGACGTCGTCAAGAATGCTCTTCAACTGAGCCTTCCCCGTAGCCCCCTTCGTACTCTTCATTAACTTATTCATCTCCCTCACGTACTCTACGGGAAGCTCAGTGGCCGATATCCTGAGTAGCTCGACGGCCGTATCCTCAACTATTTTACTAAGCATTCTCACTTCATCTCCGAAAGGAGTCGATCCCGGTTAGCGTTTACTTTCTTCGCGACTTCCGCTGTGAGGTTGCCTTCATAGGTGTCAATGGAGACGATTAGTGGGCCGAAGTCCTGAGTCTCGTAGACCCAGAGGCACTCCGGCATCCCGAGTTCCTCAAGCCAGTAGACGTTTTGGACCTTCTTGATCCCCTTGGCGCCTAGAAGAGCAGCTCCACCGGTGAAGGCTGTGTAGACACAGCCAAACTTCTGGCAGGCTTTCGCGGTTCTGTCCCCCATCCCCCCCTTCCCTATAATCAAGGCGGGACGGAAGGTTTCGATGAACTTGTCCTCGAATATTTCCATTCGCGTGCTCGTCGTTGGACCTGCGGCAACGACCTCCCAGCCTTTATCTGTCCTCCTCATAATGGGGCCACAGTGGAAGACGCCGGTCCCCTTGAAGTCGACTGGAAGCTTCTCCCCCTTCTCGTGGAGCTCTAGAGCTTTGCTGTGTGCCTCGTCACGAGCAGTGATTACTGTGCCAGTTACGTAGACGACATCACCCACCTTCAGCTTCCTTATCTCGGCTTCAGGAACGGGTGTTTTTAGATGGTACTCCATACCACTTCACTCTAAATCAACTCTCTCGAAGAGGATTTAAAACATGGGGGGCTGTCACTATGTGGGCAGAAAAGGTATAATATATACAACGTGTAAGCTTTTGAGATGTCTTCGGAGAAACAGGGGCTTGTGCTCCATCCATCACCAGAAAACAAGGTTTTCCGGGATCGGGTTAAGGAGCTGAGTGGCGAGAAGGTCGAACTGTGCTTCCAGTGTGGGGCATGCAGTTCGGGTTGCCCCATGACACAGGAGATGGACTATCTACCTAGTAAGGTTATTCGGATGGTCCAGCTGGGTCTCGAAGAGGCGCTGGAATCAAAGACCATCTGGGTTTGCACCAGTTGCTTCAATTGTGAGGTCCGGTGCCCGCGTGGGATCGACATAGCCAATGTCATGGAGGTCCTACGCCAGCTAGTACTTAGAAAGAAATACGACCGCATAGTTCTCAACGAGCTCAGTGACGAGCAGATTAAGGAGTTGCCCCAGGTCGCTATTATCAGCAGCCTTCGCAAACTTACGGCGTGATCAAAACATGAAGATTGCATATTATCCCGGATGCACGCTCAAGACCACTGCTAAGGAGTTCGATATAAGCACCAAAGCCTCTAGCAAGGCGTTGGGGATTGACCTAGTCGAGCTTCCACGTTGGAACTGCTGTGGAACCGTACATGCCCTAGCTAAGGACGACGTTATGCACCACCTTGCACCGCTCCGCAACCTCCTCAGGGTCGAGGAGATGAAACAAGAAGGGCTCGTCGACGAGAAGCGTGTCGTTGCCCTATGCGCCATGTGCTATAACACTCTGAAGAGGAGCAACCAGGCGTTCAATGCTGACCCAGACAAGGCGGGGAAGGTCAGGGAGAGCATGAATAACGAGGCTAACGTCTACAGTGGCCAGGTCGAGGTTGAACATCTCTTAGAAACGCTTCGCACCCTGGGGTGGGATAAGGTCCAAGCTCGTGTAACGAAACCACTGAATGGACTCAAGGTAGCGCCTTACTATGGATGCCTACTTCTGAGACCACGTGGTATAGGCATAGACAACGCCGACAACCCCACTATCATGGAGGACCTGCTACACGCGCTTGGAGCAGAAGTTATCGACTTCGGCTACAAGCAGAAGTGCTGCGGTAGCTACCACACTGTTTATATGAAAGATGTAGTAGCCGACCTGAGCAACAGAATTCTGACTCAGGCTCAAGCCGCTGGCGCAGACATCGTGGCCACCGCATGCCCACTCTGCGAGTACAACCTCGGAAACAGGCAAACTGAGGTCGCGAAGAAGTATCCACGTTTCAATTCGATTCCAATCGTTTACTTCACACAGCTGATGGCTCTCGCCTTCGGATTAAGTGAAGATGACATGGCCCTTGGAATGAACAAGCCCGACCCGAGGCCGATACTGAAGGGGAAAGGACTGATATAGATGAGTGAAAGTAACAATATGGTAACCATCTACGTGATGGGCAAAAAGCAGAGAGTGCCAGCGGACCTCACCATCATGAAGGCGATGGAGTACGCAGGCCACCAATTCAGGAGGGGAGCAGGGTGCAGAGGAGGATTCTGTGGTGCCTGCGCAACTGTCTATAGGAAAAAGGGAAGCTACAAGCTTCAGGGCGCCCTCGCTTGCCAAAAGATGGTGGAGGATGGAATGATCCTAGCCCAAATACCCTTCAGTCCACAAGAAAAGGTAACCTACAATATTAATGATCTCAAGGCTGAGGCGAACACATTCCTAGAGTACTACCCGGAGATCGCTAGGTGTCTAGCCTGTAACACTTGCACAAAAGCCTGTCCACAGGACATAATGGTGATGGACTACGTCCAAGCCGCGCTACGCGGCGACGTTACACAGGCTGCTAGGCTGAGCTTCGACTGCCTCGGCTGCGGACTCTGCGCTATGAGGTGTCCCGCCGAGATAGTTCCCTACAATATTGGGCAATTGGCGCGTCGCCTTGAGTCAAAGTACATAGAGGGCCCCACTGAACATGTCCTCAAAAGGTGTCAGGAGGTCAAGGAAGGTAAGTTCGACGCCGATATCGAGGAGATGAAAAAGATGGATAAGGCAACGCTTTCAAAAAAGTATAACACGAGGGAGATGAAGATTAAATGAGCGGCTACACCAGCGGCTACCCAGAGTATATGCAGGATTCCCTCAGGAATGTTGCCGAAAAGAGGACTAGTAACCTCTCATCCCATGGGATAAACGCGATGACAGCTGAGGAGAGGCAGTCAATCCTCGAGCACTTTCACCCCGACTGGAAGCCAAAATGAAGCGCCCGATAGCTATAGGGCCAAGTAAGGGAATGATAGTCCCTACTGAGGTTGCGGATATAATTGAGGCTCACCCAATCATTAAGCCCAGCGACATTGACCTTAATCATGTCGATTACGACGTTGACGTACTCATAATCGGCGCGGGTGGAGCTGGTCTTAGCGCCTCGCTCTTGGCACAGGAAAATGGAATACCTGTAGACCAGATACTTATGGTACAAAAGCTTAGACTTGGGGACGCAAACTCGAAGATGAGTCAGGGTGGAATTCAGGCCGCCGACTCCCCGGTTGATAATCCTTCAATCCACTACCTAGACGTAATAGGTGGTGGTCACTACGCGAATAAGCCGGATCTAGTGGAGGCACTTGTAAAGGACGCCCCGGATGTAATCAAATGGCATGAGGAGCTGGGCGTCATGTATGACAAAAACCCTGATGGGTCTATGCTCGAGATTGCGGGAGGAGGCACTAGCAGGAGGCGTATGCACAGCTGCAAGGACTATACAGGTCTTGAGATAACACGCGTCCTCGTTGATGAGTTCATAAACCGCGGGATAAGTAACATCGAATTTACGAGTGCGGTAGACTTCATAATGGATGATAAGGATCAAGTTGCAGGTGCAGTTCTTTTTGACATGGAGTCTGAGGAGTATTATGTCGCGAGAGCGAAGTCAACGGTGCTCGCTACAGGTGGCTTCGGAAGGCTCCACATCCAGGGCTTCGCGACAACAAACCACTACGGCGCAACAGGCGATGGTATCGTCATGGCTTATCGCACAGGCGCTGTGCTGAGAGACTTAGATTCAACCCAGTACCACCCGACGGGCGCAGCTTACCCAGAACAGATTGTTGGTCAGCTAGCCACCGAGAAGCTCCGCGGTAGGGGTGCTCTTCCCGTTAACAAGTATGGCGATCTCTTCGTTTATCATCTGGAGCCACGTGACATCGAGTCGTCCAGCTATATTCGGGAGTGCTACGAAAGGAACAATGGAATTGTGACACCGACAGGTATGCGCGCCGTCTGGCTCGACACACCGATGATCGAGATCGTAACTGGGCCAGGCACGATCGAACGTGAGTTTGCTGCAATGTTCCGCAACTTCAAAAAGTTTGGAATTGACATCCGGAAGGAGCCCATACTCGTCTTCCCCACCCTACATTACCAAAACGGTGGTGTCGAGATCAACCCAAACACAGAGACGAATATCCCAGGGCTATTCTGCGCTGGCGAGGTCTGCGGTGGCGTTCATGGGAAGAACAGGCTTATGGGAAACAGTCAACTCGACCTTTACGTCTTCGGGCGTAGAGCGGGTAAGGCCGCGGCGGAGCGTGCGAAGAAGGCAACTGTGGGGAAGTTAACACTCGCCCACCTAGACCGCTATGAGAGGTGGCTCGCGGAGGCTGGCATCGATACAGATCGGAAGTCTCCGATCCTCCTCCCCGAGTACAGGGGAAAGAAGACGCTCGAACACAAGCTGAACATATTGTAGGGATATGAATGACTGAAACGCCTAGGATCGGCGTCTGGCTCTGCGAGTGCGGTGGCAACATCGGCGACGTCGTAGAGACGGACCGCGTCGTCGAGGAGCTGAAGCCCGATGTCGCATTCGTGAAGAAGGAGAGGTACCTCTGCAGCAAGCCAAGTGTCGACGCTATAAAGGAAGCGGTGGAGAAGCAGCACCTTGACAGAGTGGTGCTTGCCTGTTGCACACCAAAGATGCATAGAGAGACGTTCCTGAGTAACCTCGAGGAGAAGGGCGTGAACCCCGCTTTCCTAGAGATGGTGAATGTTCGTGAGCAATGTAGCTGGGTCCACAAGGAGGATCATGAGGGGGCGACACTGAAGACCATCGACCTCATCAGGGGTGCTGTCGCGCGGGCGAAGGAGTCGGTTGCACTGGAGTCGAAGAGGATGAAAGTCATCCCCGAGGCCCTCGTAATCGGAGGCGGCGTCGCAGGTATCACTACTAGCCTCCGCCTCAGCGAGTTCGGGATGAAGGTCCACCTCATCGAGAAGAGACCCAGCATCGGTGGGCACATGATTCAGTACCCTAAGGTATTCCCTACCCTCGACTGCAGTCAGTGCATACTTACGCCTAAGATGGCGTCTGTTAGCCAGAGCAGAAACATCGACCTCATCACATACGCTGAGGTGGAGGAGGTTTCCGGGGTCCCAGGCGACTTCCGAGCTAAGGTCAGACTCAATCCGCGTGGAGTGGACGTTTCTAAGTGTATCGGATGCGGCGCATGTAGTCGAGTCTGCCCGACGAAGGTTCCGGCCGAACACGATCAGGGTCTAGGCATACGCAAAGCAGCGTACATTCCGTTCCCTCAAAGCGTCCCCAGTGTCTATACAATCGACTTCGAGCACTGCATCCGATGTGGAGCCTGTGCTAAGGTTTGCCCACGTCAGTGCATCGATCTCGATGACCCCGGCTCGTCTAAGGAGCTTAAAGTCGGCGCTATCGTAATGACTACAGGGTTTGAGCTCTTCGACCTCTCCGGCCTCACACAGTATGGCTACGGTAGGTACCCGAACGTTGTGACGAGCCTCGAGATGGAGAGGATACTCGACGTGAACGGACCGACAGGTAGCCAGCTAATCGTCCCAAAGACTGGGAGGCAGGTTAAGACTGTGACATTCGTACTCTGCGCCGGAAGTAGGGACACCGAGGTAGGACGAAGCTACTGCAGCAGGGTCTGCTGCCTCTACAGCATGAAGCAAGCTCAGCTCCTGAGAGACCGAGGCGTTGATGTATGGATTCACTACATCGATGTCAGATCGCCGGGTCGTCGATACGAGGAGTTCTACCGGACCACTCAGGAGAAGGGCGCAATCTTTGTAAAAGGAAAGGTAACGGAGATCGTCCCCGATGGAGAGCAGGTGCTTGTGCGAAGCGAGGATATGATGCTGAACAGAATGCTTGAGTACCCGAGCGATCTGGTCGTGCTTGCGCCACCGATTGTGACTACACCTGAGACGCTAAAACTGGCTGAGATGCTGCGCGTGCCAGTGGATGAGGATCAGTTCGTGCTGGAGCGCCATCCAAAGCTAGATCCGATGGCGACGAAGAGGGACGGCATCTTCGCAGCAGGGACAGTAGTGGGTCCGAAGGACATTCAATCCACTACAGCGGAGGCGGAGGGCGCTGCAATGAAGGTGGTGAACTTCCTCCACGTCGACAGGGTGATCGAACCCAACAAGGCGTGGCTCGCCTACCCAGAGCTTTGCGATGGCTGCGGGAAATGTGTGGGGTCATGCCCCGAGTCAGCGATTACGCTAGTCGATGGGAAGCCGATTGTGAACGAGATCATGTGCACTGGCTGCGGGGCGTGTGTGCCATCTTGCCCGAGAAACGCCTTGGACCAGCAGGGGCTGAGTGAGACGCAGATCAAGGCCCAGATAAGGGGCGCCCTCGAGGAGTCGAGTGCAGAGCTCCGTATAATCGCATTCGTGGAGAAGGAGGTCGCATACACCGCGGTCGACCTCGCCGGGTTGGCGAGGCTGCCCTATCCAAGCAGTATCCGGATCATCCCGATGCCTTCGCTTGCGAGGTTGAAGCTCGAGCACCTTCTCTACGCCTTCGCTTACGGCGCAGACGGCGTAATGCTGCTGGAGGCACCGGCCCATGAGGGACCATATGGGCACGCCCATGTGCTGGCAGAGGAGAGAGCCGACGAGTACAGGTGGGCCCTGGAGGACCATGGCGTCGACAGCAGCAGAATTTGGTTTAGCAGAGTCTACGTACCCGACTGGAGAAAGCTGGAGAGAGTTTTCAAAACCTTCAACGACATCATCGACGGCGAAGGTCCCATAAGCGATGAGGCTAGGAAAAAGCTCCGCGAGGAGCTCTCCTAAACAATCCTTAAGGTTTTTTGCAACTAATAACAAAATTTTAGCTCGTGAAGACAACGGGAATCGAAATCAAGTTTGCTAAGTTAGCTGAACGGGCTGATAACCTTCGATATCAAACGCTATTCGCAGGAGAAGCTTCAAGCGGCGGCAATCGAAGCCAATTAATCCGTTGTTTTTCAATTTTTTAAAGATTTTTCAACAAATTTTTAGCAAGGAGAAAGAGACTCGGTGTGACTTAGGCGTGGCTCAGGAAATCTCTACGCCCGCCGTCAGCGACGAGAACCTGCCCAGTGATGAAGTTCGACTCGTCGGAGGCGAGGAAGAGTGTAGCGTTAGCTATATCCTGGGGTTCACCAATTCGCTTCATCGCCGCCATGCCCGCCTTGAGTCTTTGTAGCTCCTCCGTCTTCTCCTTTGTAGCACGGGTAGTCATGTCTGTACGTGTCCACCCAGGGCGCGACGCTGTTTACATTAATCCCGTAGGGACCAAGGTCTTGGGCGGAAACGGTCGTCATGGCGATTAGGGCAGCCTTGGCGCAGCAGTAAGCGAGCTCCCCGACCGGGGCACCGCCTAGACCCGAGATGCTTGAAATGTTTATTATCTTCCCCGACTTTTGAGCAACCATCGATTTTGCTGCAATCTGCGTGCAGTTGAAAGGTCCCTTCAGGTTCACGGCGATAACCCTATCCCAGTCCTCCTCGCTTGTGTCGAGGGTCGTTCCACCAGTGCCAATCCCTGCGTTATTGACGAGAATGTCTACCCTTCCGAAAGACCTCAATAGCCTTATCGAACATCTTCTGCGCTTCGGCCCTTTTGGAGACATCTGCTCTTGACGGCGATGGCCTTTCTCCCCATGGCTTTTATATCCTTAACCACCTCCTTCGCTTCGTCTACGGACTTTACATAATTTACAACAACGTTCGCCCCCTCGCGGGCGAATGTCTCAGCGATCGCCTTGCCTATTCCACGGGACGCACCCGTAACGACTGCCACCTTCCCATCAAGCTTCATGGTGAAAACTAGCCACCGAGGGGAATTAAACTTTTTTATAAAGTCGGATTAAGCCGCACCTTCTTTATGCCTCTGCGAAGGTCTTCGCCTTTTCTCGCGCGACGATCAAAAATTTTGATTTTTCCTTTTTCTTTGATTCATCAAGGAAAATACAAGTCTTCAATCGTCTAAGTAGCCACGAAAAATGCTGACCATAAATGTTCTCGTAAGTGTTATCCTTACTATCCATCACTATTAACCCATGCCAGTTACAAAGGAAGAGCTTCTCAAGGAAGCCCAGAAGTGGAGCAAGATCGCTCCCCCCTACCACGCCTTCTACCATGGCAAGGTAGAGGTCATGCCAAAGTGCGCCATCCGGACACTCCAGGACTTCAGCATCTGGTACACACCCGGCGTTGCCCAGGTTTGCAAGGATATAGAGAAGGACAAGGAGCTTGCCTTCGAGGGGACGAGCAAATGGAACTACGTCGGTGTCGTTAGCGACGGCACACGAGTCCTCGGACTTGGCGACATCGGGGGGCAAGCAGGAATGCCCGTCATGGAGGGTAAAGCCCTAATTTTCAAGTATCTGGGCGGAGTAGATGCCTTCCCCATCTGCCTCGCCACTAAGAACCCTGAGGAGATCATCCAGGCCGTCAAGTGGATAGAGCCCACTTTCGGTGGAATTAACCTAGAGGACTTTTCGAGCCCCAAGTGCTTCTACATTCTTGACAGGCTTAGGAAGGAGATGCCGATCCCTGTCTGGCACGATGACCAGCAGGGGACTGCGGCCGTCATCCTCGCCGCCACCTTCAACGCATTGAAGTATGTCGGTAAGAAGATAGGTACTGCCAAGATCGCTATTGTCGGTGCAGGCGCAGCAAACACCCGCACCTTCTACGTCCTCGAGTCTGCCGGCGCCAACCCTAAGAATATGATGATAACCGACAGCACCGGTATTGTCAGCTACACCCGCAAGGACCTTGAGGGCAGCTATAAGTGGGACCTAGCCAAGAAAACTAATCCCGATGGTATTGAAGGTGGTATGAAAGAGGCTCTCGAAGGTGCGGATATAGTAATAGCTGCCTCCAAGTCTGGCCCTGATGTCATTAAAAAGGACGATATTAAGGGGATGGCCAGCGATTCCATTGTTTTCGCTTGCGCCAACCCGATACCCGGAGATCTGGCCATGGGAGGCGAAGGAAGCGGGTGCTAAGATCGTCGCTACTGGGCGTAGCGACTTCCCCAACCAAGTCAACAACAGTCTCGTCTTCCCAGCAATCTTCCGCGGCGCCTTAGACGTTCGAGCCAAGACAATCACCGACGAGATGTGCATCGCTTCAGCAAGCGCCCTCGCTAAGTTTGCCGAAGACAAGGGTCTCAGCGAGACCTACATTATCCCTAGCATGGACGAGTGGGAGATCTATCCGCTCCAAGCGACGGAGGTTGCGATGAAGTGTATTGAACAGGGTCTCGCCCGTAAGAAAGCGAGTAGGAAGGAGATATACGACGGAGCCGCCGCCATCATAGAGAGAACTCAGAAGATTGTAAAGCTTCTAATGGCTCAAGGCTTCATCGCCTCCCCCCCACCGGAACCGAATTAATTTTTTTAGATCTCTCATTTTATCAATGTTAGAGTTGAATCTTTACTTTTAATCTCAGATGGAGAATTATATGCGTGCAGAGATGCAAAAGTTCAGATGTTTTCAGTCTCATCGAGAGCAACTGAGGAAACCATCGAGCAATATACTTCAATAAAGGGTAAATACAGCCATGGGAAAGTAGGTGGATTGGCAGTTCTGAAGAGATTCTCTAGAGGCGTCTTTGTTGACAAAGAATAATCACTCTGAAGTCGTAGATAGGGTAAGTGCGGAAGCCTGCGACCAGTGCGGTAAGTGCCCATCGTCGTGCCCAGTCACCGCTCGGGTCAAGGGCTTTAACCCTCGTCAAATCATCGCAAAAGTCGCCCTAGGCAAAGAGGCTGAATTGATGAAGAGCGATGTGATATGGACCTGCACCTCTTGCCTCAAATGTAAGGAGCGCTGCCCTGAAGAGATATCCCCCTACGATATTATACTCGCTCTCCGCCGTATAGCCATCAACCTTGAGCTGCCGCATCCTGAAGGCTACGACGAGGCCGCTAAAACCGTCATTGAGACCGGCACCGTTCAACAACCCCAGATGATTCGAACCCGAAACAAAGAGAGGAAAGACAGAAAATCCATGAACTTGCCACCCGCGGAGAAGCCCAAAGATTTAGCCGCATACACGAAGGCTCTCCGGGAAACATTAAGGGAGGAAGAGGCTTGAAGTTTGCTCTTTACCTCGGGTGTATAACCCAGTCCGAACAATACAACTATGAGGCCTCCGTAAGAGCAACTATGCCTAAGCTGGGGGTGGAGCTCGTCGACATACCCGGAGCAAGCTGCTGCGGCTTCCCCCCGTTTAGCAGTGTCAACGAACTCGCTTGGCTATACTCATCCGCGCGGAACATGGCGATCGCTGAGGAGATGAGCCTCCCTATCTTCGCTCTTTGCAACGGCTGCCACCTATCCTTCGTTGAGACAAAGCACAAACTTGAGCTCAATTCCAGGCTTAAAGTGAAGGTGAATGAGAAGCTCTCAAAAGAGGGACTCAACTACAAGGGAAACGTAAAGATCGTTCACATATTCGAACTCCTCCACGAGATGCTTGGGAAGGAGAAGATCACTGGGGTCGTGACGAGACCCCTCACTGGTCTCAGGTTCGCCTCCCATCCCGGCTGCCACGCCATAAGGCCGAGCAAGATCGGTAGGCCCGACGATCCAGAGAACCCGAAGAAGCTCGATGACCTCATTACATGGCTCGGCGCCGAGGCAACCGATTATCCTGAGAAGATTGATTGCTGTGGTAGCTCCCTATCGGTTGCATCAGGTAAGACCGTCCTCGATATAGCGGCGGATAAGCTAAAGGCGGTCAAACGCTATGGATTCGACGGCTTGGTGACTACATGTCCCTTTTGCTTCAAGGTCTACGACAACAAGCAGAAGGCCATCCAGATCGCAGCTGGGGACAAGGAGTTGAATGTTCCAGTCTTCTATTATACTCAGCTTCTAGGGCTCTCGATGGGAATCGACCCCGAGATCCTTGGATTGGATCTCAACCAGAGCCCGGTAGATCTGGTGCTCGAAAGAATAGGAGGATCATAGATGAAACCCGTACTCGTTGTAGGTGGCGGAATCGCTGGCATCCAAGCAAGCCTCGATCTCGCGGACCGTGGCATTAAGGTTCACCTCGTCGAGCGAACCCCGAGTATCGGCGGCGTTATGGCGCAGCTCGACAAGACCTTCCCCACCATGGACTGCAGCATCTGTATCCTGGCCCCAAAAATGATCGAGTGCTTTAGGCACCCCAATATCACCATCCACACCCAGTCTGAAGTGGTTGGGCTAGAGGGAAGCGTCGGTGACTTCACGGTCAAAGTGCTGGAGCACCCCCGTAGCGTCGATGTGAAGAAGTGTACGGGTTGCGGCCTCTGTAGCGAGAAATGCCCAGTGAAGAAGCCCAGTGCGTTCCAGGCAGGCCTCAGCCAGCGCAAGGCCATCTACCTTGCATTCCCACAGGCTGTTCCCCTCATCGCTACCATTGACCGCGAAGCCTGCCTTTGGTTCACTAAGGGCATCTGTAGGACTTGCGAGAAGATCTGTCCAGCCAAGGCGGTTGACTACGAGCAGAAGAAAAATATCGTCGAGCTCAACGTCTCCAGTATAATCACTGCGACTGGCTTCGAGCAGTACAACCCCAGGGATATTGGCGAGTATGGCTACGAACGTTATAAGAATGTGTTGACTGCTCTGGAGTTCGAGAGGCTCGTTTGCGCCTCCGGACCAACCGGCGGAGTTTTGAATAGACCCTCGGACGGGAAGGTCTCACATAATATCGCTTTCATACAGTGTGTCGGAAGTCGCACCCAGACGACTGGCTACTCCTACTGCAGTGCCTTTTGTTGCATGTACGCCACAAAGGAGGCTGTTCTCATCAAGGAGCACGAGCCCAGCAGTAATGTCACCATCTTTTACATGGACCTAAAAACCTTCGGCAAAGGCTTCCAGGGCTTCGTCGATCGCGCTCAGAGTCACTGGGGCGTCAAGTACATAAGAGGTCGCCCAGGCGAGATCCGGGAGGACCCAGTCACAAAGAACCTAATTATCCTATATGAAAACACCGAGGTTGGTAGGGTCGACCATGTCGAAGTGGAGATGGTTGTACTCTGTACCGCTGCGATGCCTCATAGGGACAATAGAAAACTCGCTCCCATCTTAGGGGTTAAACTCGACGAGTACGGCTTCTTCGAGGTGGGCGACTCAGTCTCGGGACCCGTGGAGACCGGAAAGCCGGGCATATACGTCTGTGGCTCCTGCCACGGACCCAGGGACATACCTGAATCAGTCGCGGAGGCTAGCGCGACTGCAGCCAAGGCGGCTGAAGATGCAGCCCGTATGGAGGTGAAGATGTGATGGCTGAACCGAGGATAGGCGTATTTATCTGCCGCTGTGGCATCAACATCGCCGCCTACGTCGATGTACCCGCTGTCGTCGACTACGCAAAGACGCTCTCAGGCGTCGCTTATGCTGAGGAGAATATGTATACCTGCAGCAGCGACGGCCTCAACAAGATTAAGGAAGCTATAAAGAAGCATAACCTCGAGCGCATCGTGGTCGCCTCATGTACACCACGAACACACGAACCTCTCTTCCAAGCCACCTGCGAGGAGGCAGGCGTCAACAAGTACCTGTTCGAAATGGCGAACATCCGTGACCAGTGTAGCTGGGTCCACATGAGGGAACCGGAGAAGGCGACGGAAAAAGCGAAGGACCTCGTCCGGATGGCGGTCGCCAAAGCCATGCTGCTTGAACCCGGCGATGAGCCAGAGATCGATGTTAAACCCTGCTCCCTAGTCATTGGAGGAGGAGTCTCTGGTTTACACGCAGCCCTTAGCCTCGCCGAGCAAGGCTTTGACGTCACTTTAGTCGAAAAGGAGCCCAAACTTGGGGGAAGCTCCGCGACTTCGACAGCCTCTTTCCATACAAGCAGAAGGCGTCCGAAGTCCTCGAACCACTGGTACAGAAGGTCATCACCCACCCCAAGATCAGGGTCCTTACCGAGAGCAAGGTGAAATCGGTATACGGCTTCTTAGGCAACTTTGACATCGGCGTCGAGACAAAAAAGGGGACGGAGAACATAAACGTCGGCACCATAATCGTCGCCGTCGGCGCAGATGTCCTAAAACCGAAGAGCCTCTACCTATATGGCGAGGACAAACGCGTCATCACCCAAAGCGAGATGGAGCAGCTCCTCCACGCAGGTAAGGTCGACGCAAAGAATATAGTCATGATCCAATGCGTCGGCTCCCGCAACGCGGAACGTCCCTACTGCAGCCGGATATGCTGCAACGAGGCAGTTAAGAACGCTATTAGTGTTTCGAAGCCTGGGAGGAATGTCTACATCCTATACCGCGACCTCCAGACCTATGGAATACATTACTCCAAACTCGAGCAGGAAGCAAAAAGGATGGGCATCAAGTTCCTCAAGTATCAAGCAGAGAAACCTCCCACAGTCACAGCCGAGCCCGACGGACTCAATGTGAGTCTATACAGCCCTACAGTCAACGAGGACGTTAACCTCAAGGCCGATATGCTCGTACTCAGCACATCCTTGGTCCCAGTTGTGGATGCGAAGGAGCTGAGCCAGATGCTCAAGGTCCCATTAGACGGCAACGGTTTCTTCATGGAAGCCCACATAAAACTTCGCCCAATAGACTTCGCCACCGACGGAATCTATGTCTGTGGCACAGCACACAGCCCCAAGGACGTCGGCGAGAGTGTCGCACAGGCACTCGGCGTAGCCAGCCGCGCCGCCATACCGATGGCGAAGAAGAGAGTACATACCGCGGCCATCATGAGTCAAGTAGACCAGACAAAGTGCAGCGGATGTGGCACCTGTATCGATGTCTGCCCATACAATGCCCTTCGCAAGAACGAGAAGGGCCTCGCCGAGACAATTGCCGCGGTCTGCAAGGGCTGTGGTGTATGTGGTGCCACCTGTCCAGAGAAGGCGATCACCATGCACCACTTCACAGACGAGCAGATTGAGGCACAGGGCCTCGCTGCCCTCGAGGAGGACTAAACCATGAGCACATTCGAGCCCAATATAGTCGGGTTCCTATGTAACTGGTGCAGTTACGCAGGCGCTGACCTTGCTGGCGTTAGCCGCATTCAGTATCCCACCAACTTACGCATCATTAAAGTCATGTGCAGTGGCCGCGTCGAACCAGGGATGGTCCTCAGTCTACTCGAGGCAGGCGCTGACGGAATCATGGTAACGGGCTGCCACATTGGTGACTGTCACTACATCACCGGCAACCTCCACACCAAGCGGAAATACGTTCTCCTCCAGAAACTCCTCGCCAAAACTGGTCTAGAACCCCAACGCATTAGACTAGAGTGGAACAGCGCTGCCGAGGGGCAGCACTTCGCAAACCTCGTCAAGGAGTTCACGGAGCAGATCCGTGCCATCGGTCCGACGCCCCTAAGGGCACCGACTCCAGATGCGGCGAAGCTCCTCAATATCAGAGCCGCCAAGGAGGCGGCGGACGACTTCAGGCTTCGCGCCCTCGTTGGCAAGGAAGAGAAGCTAGTAACCGCGGGTAACGTCTATGGTGACAAGATTGCCCAGGACGAGTTCACAAAGGTGATGGATGAAGCGGTCGAGACGGAGTTCCAAGTCCACCGTATCCACCTCATTCTCCAGGAGAAGCCTGGGTCTGTGAAGGAGATCGCGAAGCAGCTCGGCATGCAGCCGAGCACCATACTCAACTACATAGTCACCCTTAGGCAGAGAGGCTTGATAGACGTAATAGAGGCTGTGGAGGGGACCCCCCTCTACGCCACGCAGTGAGGTGCTGATGATGGAGAAGACAGGCAGCGTACTAGTCGTCGGAGGAGGCATCGCGGGCATACAAGCCGCACTTGACCTCGCTGACTCCGGTTTCAAAGTCTATATGGTGGAAAGGGAGCCGAGCATAGGTGGAGTCATGACGCAGCTCGACAAGACATTCCCAACCAACGACTGCGCTATGTGCATCCTAGCCCCCAAGCTCGTAGGAGCTGGCCGCCACCCCAACATCCAGCTCCTCACCTACAGTGAGATCAAGTCGCTAGAGGGTGAGGAAGGTGACTTCACCGCCACTATACTCAAGAAAGCGCGCCGCGTAGACCCCGCCAAATGCAAGGGCTGCGGCGACTGCGCAGCCAAGTGCCCTTCCTCAGCAATCGATACATATAACGCCGAACTCAACGACAGGAAAGCAGTCTACATAAGATTCAGCCAGGCCGTTCCCCTAACATACGTTATCGACAAGGAGAAGTGCCTCGGCTGCGGTATATGCAGCGAGGTCTGCAAAGCAGACGCCATCAAGTACGATGACGTCGATCAAGAGATCAAACTTAAGGTAGGCTCCGTCATCCTGGCCCCCGGCTTCGAAGCCTTCGACCCGAGCAAGCTATCGGAGCTCGGATACGGCAGATATTCAAACGTCGTAAGCAGCGTCGAGTTCGAGCGCATACTCAGCGCCACGGGACCGTACCGCGGCGTAGTCCTGCGTCCGAGTGACGGCGACATGCCGAAGAAGGTCGCCTTCCTACAGTGCGTCGGCAGCAGAGACACCCGCGTCGGCAACCCATACTGCAGCGGTGTCTGCTGTATGTACGCGATAAAGGAAGCAGTCATCGCCCAGGAGCACAACCCCGGTCTTGAGGCATCCGTGTTCTTCATGGATATACGCGCCTTCGGGAAGGAGTTCGACGACTACTATACGCGCGCCGAGCACGAGCATGGCATCAAGTTCATCAGAAGCCGCGTAGGCCACATCGAACAGGACCCCGAAACCGGTAGCCTCGACCTAACCTACGAGGAGGATGGCGAAGTCAAGCGTGACCGCTACGACATGGTGGTCCTTGGCGTTGGCCTAAACCCACCTAAGGGGTCGGAGCAGCTCTCCAAGACGATGGGCTTCAACCTCAACAGATATGGCTTCGCCGAGACGAGGCTCTTCAGCCCTCTCGAGACTAGCAGGAAAGGAGTCTACGTCTGTGGCGCCTTTAGCGGTCCCAAGGACATACCGGACAGCGTCGCACAAGCATCCGGGGCGGCCGCCAAGGCGGCGAAGGCAATTTCAAGCGTCCGAGGAACCCAGGTTAAGCCTATGGAGTTCCCAGCGGAGCGCGACATCTCCGAGGAGGAGCCTCGTGTCGGCGTCTTCGTTTGCTGGTGTGGAATAAACATAGGGGGTGTTGTCAACGTCCCCAGTGTAGCTGCATATGCGAAGAAGCTGCCACACGTTGCCTATGCTGAGGAGAACCTCTACACCTGCAGCCAAGATACACAGGACAGGATAAAGAACGCAATCATAGAGCATAAACTCAACAGAGTAGTTGTCGCCTCATGTACACCCCGTACTCACGAGCCACTCTTCAGGGCAACACTCAGAGAGGCCGGACTCAACGAGTACCTCTTCGAGATGGCGAACATCCGCGACCAGTGCAGCTGGGTCCACATGCACGAGAAGGAGGCCGCCACCAAGAAGGCTGAGGACCTGGTCAGGATGGCCGTCGCAAAGGCGAGCCTCATCCAACCACTTGAGAAGCACAAGATACACGTCACCCCAGCAGCGCTCGTCGTTGGTGGTGGGGTCAGTGGTATGACAGCCGCCCTAGAGATAGCTGACCAGGGTTACGATGTTCATCTAGTCGAAAAAGAGGCAGAGCTCGGCGGTAACATGAAGCGGATCCAATTCCTACCCTCGGGGGAAGACCCCGCCGCGGAGCTAGCCAACATAATCAGCCGGGTTAAGTCCAACCCCAGGATCAAGCTCTACACTGGGACCCAAGTCGCGGAGGTCGATGGATACGTCGGCAACTTCGAAACAACCCTCTTGAGTTCGGAGAAGGATACTCAAATCAAGCATGGCGTAGTAATCGTCGCCACAGGCGGCGTCGAGTACACCCCCAAGGAGTACGCTTACGGGAAGCACCAAGGAGTGATGACCCAGTTTGAGCTCGAGGAGAAGCTTCACGCTGGCTACAAGCCTACCACAGTAGTCATGATCCAGTGCGTCGGTAGCCGTAACGAGGAGCACCCGAACTGCAGCCGCGTCTGCTGCACCGGGGCTGTGAACAACGCAATCAAAGTCAAAGAAGCGAACCCCGCCGCAGACATCTACATCCTCTACAAAGACATGAGAACATACGGATTCAAGGAGGACTACTACAGAGCCGCCGCGGACAAGGGAGTCGTCTTCATCAGGTACGACGACGCGCACAAACCCGAAGTCAATACCGAGGGTGGGTTGAGTGTTAGGGTTCTCGATCCCGTACTAAGGGAGAACGTCGTAATAGAACCAGACGCTTTAGTTCTTAGTGCGGGAGTTCTGCCAGCACCCGAAAATAAGCGTCTTGCGGGTATGCTCAAGGTTCCCATCAGCAAGGACGGCTTCTTCCTCGAGGCCCACATGAAGCTTCGCCCCCTCGACTTCGCAACGGAGGGTGTCTACCTCTGCGGGTTAGCGCACGGCCCGAAGACCATCGACGAGTGCATAAGTCAAGCCAGCGGGGCAGCAGCACGCGCCCTAACTGTGTTGTGCCACGACGAGATCGAGGCCGAAGGAGCAATCGCGAGCGTCGACGAGGACGTCTGCAGCGGCTGTCAAATGTGCGCAGCCGTGTGCGAGTTCAAGGCGATAGAGATGGTGAAGAAGGGAGAGAAGACCCACAGCCACGTTATCGCCGAGATCTGCAAGGGCTGCGGAGTATGCGCAGCCACATGCCCATCGGGCGCGATCACGGTCGGACACTTCACTGATGGGGAGATACTTAGCCAAGTGAAAGCAGCATTGGAGGAAGCGAAGCAATGACCACCGAGTTCGAGCCTAAGCTGGTCGGTTTCCTATGTAATTGGTGCAGCTACGCGGGTGCCGACCTCGCCGGTGTTAGCAGGTTCCAGTACCCAACTAACCTTCGAGTGATCCGCGTCATGTGCAGTGGGAGGGTCCACCCCGCACATATCCTCGAGGCCTTCAGGGACGGAGCCGACGGCGTATTAGTCGCCGGCTGCCACATCCCCACCGACTGCCACTACATCTCTGGCAACTTCAAAGCCCAACGCCGAATCACAATGGTAAAGAAGCTAATGGAGCAGCTTGGAATAGAACCCGAGAGGCTCCGCCTCGAGTGGATAAGCGCTGCAGAGGGAGATAAGTTTGCTAAGACTATCAGAGACATGACCGCCGACTTGAAGAAGTTGGGGCCAAGCGCCGTGGCGAAGACCCTAAAGGAGGTCAACTAAGTGGAGCAATCTGAGATCAAGATCACCTCGGAGGGGAAAGAGTTCCGCAACGAAGTCATGGTGACCCACGGAGCGGACAAGCTGATGCATTGTTATCAATGCGGAACATGCAGCAGCGACTGCCCCGTCGCGAAGAGGGTCCCAGAGTTTCGCCCGAGAAATATCGCCCGTCTCGCCATCTACGGCCAGAAAAAAGCTCCTTGACGGAGATCTCATCTGGCTCTGCGCCGGCTGCTACACCTGCTACGAGAGATGCCCACAGAAAGTCCACGTAAGCGAGATCGTCTCCGCCCTCAGGCAACTCTCCCTGAGGGAAGGTAAGATACACCCCACCATCAAATCAATAGTCACAACCATCCCACGCCTCGGCTATATCAACGAGATCGGGGAGTTCGAGAACGAGATGCGCGGCGAAGACGGGTTACCACCCGCACCCACACCCGCTACCGAGGAGATTAAGGCAATAATGAAGAAGACCGGCATACTCGGCCGCGTCGGAGGCGAACAGGCTTGAAGTACGCTTTCTTCGTAGGCTGCACAGTGCTGAGTAGGCTTCCCGGTTATGAGAAGTCCGCCCGTAAGGTGGCGGAGAAGTTGGGTGTCGAGCTAGTCGACATGCCGGGGTCTAGCTGCTGCGGCACAACCTATATGGAGACCCTTGACAGAAAGACAGCCCTCGCACTCGCAGCTCGCAACATAGCGATAGCGGAGGAGATGGGTCTCAACATCGTCACAGTCTGTAACGGATGCACGGAGAACCTCACCAAGGCAAACAAGGCTCTCAAGGAGGACCCTAAACTCCGCGCTGAAGTCAACGAGATACTCAGGGAAACCGGGAAGCAATTCAGAGGCACCGTAGAAGTGAAGCACTATGTCAGGATGCTTAAGGAGGACGTAGGAATTGACAAGGTTAAGGAAGCATCCGTGAAGCCTTTCAAGGGGCTTAGAGTAGGTGCCCACTATGGGTGCCACCTCCTTAAACCAAGTGACGAGATGCTCTTCGAGGACCCCAATGACCCGAGAGTCCTCGACGATCTAATACAAGCCACAGGCGCTGAAAGCGTTGAATATCCGGATAAGACAGAGTGCTGCGCCGGTCCCGTTATGGGAATTAGGGAGAAGGTAACATGGGACGTCGGCATGGACAAAGTGAAAACCGTGAAGAAATACGGCGATGCCATGGCTACATGCTGCCCCTTCTGCTACATCACTTACGAGAGATGTCAGTTCATGACCGAGACTAACCCCAACCTTCCAGTTGTTCACATCACTCAATTACTCGGTCTAGCAATGGGCCTATCCTCCGACGAAGTCGGCCTCGGCACAAACAAGGTGGACGCCAGCGGCTTCTGGCGAAGCAGGGGGCCTAACCATGGAGAAGCTAAAGTTTGGTTTCTACTGGGCCGCCAGCTGCGGAGGCTGCGAGATCGCTGTCCTAGATGTAGACGAGAAGATCCTAGAAGTGATGCAGATCGCCGACATCGTCTTCTGGCCAGTCGCCATGGATGTCAAATACAGAGACGTCGAGGCTATGCAGGACGGCTACATCGATGTATGCTTCTTCAACGGTGGGGTACGCAACTCGGAGCAGGAACACTTAGCCAAACTGCTTCGAATGAAGGCGAAGTACATGGTTGCCTTCGGCGCCTGCGCCCAGCTCGGAGGCGTCCCTGGTCTCGCCAACCTCAGCAACAAGAAGGACATCTTCGACAGAGTCTACCACACGACGGAGTCGACTACAATTTAGAGGGGACAGAGCCCCAGACTAAACACACCTTCCCCGAGGGAAGCTCGGAGATACCCGTCTTCCAGGAGTCAGTCAAACCACTCGACCAGATCATCCCCGTTGACTACTACCTCCCCGGCTGCCCACCCCCGCCAAAACTCATCTTCCAGGCCATCGACGCCATCGCGAAGGGAAAGCTACCCCCGAAAGGGTCAGATCCTCGCCCCCGAACTCGCTGTCTGCGATGAGTGCCCACGAAAAAAGGAGGAGAAAAAGATCACCAGCATCAAGAGAATCATCAACTTCACTCCAGAACCAGAGAAGTGCCTGCTAGAGCAGGGACTCATCTGCATGGGCCCCGCAACTCGTGGCGGATGCGACGCTAAATGCCTAGGAGCGAACATGCCCTGCACGGGCTGCGGAGGAGCCTGCCCCGGGGCCATAGAGCAGGGTTCAGCGATGATCAGCGCCCTCTCTACTGTGCTGGGCACTCGCCGACGAGAAGGGTGAAGACTACGACGTTGATGAGGTCATAGCGCAGCTGAAGGACCCCGTCGGGACCTTCTACAAGTATGCGCTTCCCGCCTCAATCATCGGAAGGAGGATCAAAAAATAAAGACAATTACTATCGACCCAATCACGCGGCTAGAGGGTCACGGCAAAATCAGCATCTTCCTTAATGATCAGGGTAACGTCGAGAACGCTTATCTACAGATCCCTGAGCTCCGTGGCTTTGAGAAGTTCTGTGAGGGGCGAAGAGCCGAAGACATGCCAATAATCACAACACGAATCTGCGGCGTATGCCCAGTAGCCCACCACTATGCCGCCACTAAAGCCCTGGACGACTGTTTTAGCGTTGAACCCACCGAGACTGCGAAAAAGCTCAGAGAGCTCATGTACGTTGGCTACTACATCTATGACCACACCCTCCACTTCTACTTCCTAGGCGGCCCCGACTTCGTCGTTGGCCCAGAAGCTCCCGCAGCGGAAAGAAACATCTTCGGCGTCCTCAAGCGTGTCGGCCTCGACGTAGGCAAGGATGTGATCAAGCACCGCGCCTACGGCCAGAAGATCACCGAGATCATTGGGGGAAAAGCGACTCACCCAACCTGCGGAGTCCCCGGTGGCATTAGCAAGGGCCTCAACGAGGAGGAGAGGCAGAAGATCGAGGAGATGGCTCGTAGCAGCGTCGATTTCGCAAAGTTTACACTCGGCATCTTCAACGACGTCGTGCTCAAAAACAAACAATACGTTGACATGATCCTCAGCGACCCCTACCGACTCGACGCCTACAACATGGGCCTAGTCGACGGGAACAACCAAGTCAACTTCTATGATGGCGAGATCCGCGTCACAGATCAGCGTGGAAAGGAGTTCGACCGCTTTAAGGCAGATGAATACCTCAATCACATAGCTGAGCGTGTTGAGCCATGGACCTACAGCAAATTCACCTACTTGAAGAAGGTGGGGTGGAGAGGGCTCACCGTAGGACCAGATAGCGGCATCTACCGCGTGGGTCCTCTCGGTAGGCTCAACGCTGCCGAGGGAATGGCTACACCCCAGGCTAACGCTGAATACAAGCGGATGTACGAGACCTTAGGCGGGAAACCTGTCCAGTCTACCCTAGCCTTCCACTGGGCGCGCCTAGTGGAGCTCCTATACGCAGCGGAGCGTGCCGTCGAGCTCTCTACCGACCCAGCAATCACAAAGACTGACCTTCGTAACCCTATAGGGAAGCCCGGAGAGGGCGTCGGCGTAGTCGAGGCCGCTCGCGGGACCCTCATTCCACCACTACCAACTTGACGAGGACTCGATGGTCAAGAAAGCAAACCTAATCGTCGCGACAACAAACAACTACGCTGACATCTGCTGCAGCGTCCGAGACGCCGCCAAGGGCGTAATAAAGGACGGCGTAGTTAACGACGGCCTCCTCAACAAGGTCGAGATGGCGTTCCGTGCTTACGACCCCTGCTTTGGTTGCAGCACACACAGCCTCCCCGGCACCGGCCCATTAGTTATCGATGTATATGATCTGAACCACACCCTTTTGAAGAGAATCGCAAGAGACTAGCCCATGAGGACTCTCGTCATCGGAGTTGGTAACCTTCTCAGAACCGATGACGGCGTGGGCATCCACATAATCAACCGCCTTAACGAGCTCCACCCTGAGGTTGAGACCTTCGATGCCGCCATGGGGAGCATCGAGATGCTGGAAGCCATGAGGAACTACGACCGCGCCATAATCGTTGACGCCATCGAGACAGGAGCCGAACCCGGCACAATTTATAGGATCAACCTCACGGGGGGAGAGAAACCCCCAGTCATCACCCACAGCCACGGGACAGACATCGTCACCGTCATCCGTCTTGGCAAGCAACTATACACCGACGAAATGCCCCGGGATATCATCCTCGTCGCCATCGAGGCGGAGGACACCACCACGATCTCCGACCAACCCACACCGAGGGTCGAGAAGGCCATTATGGAACTAATCCAGCAGATCTTGATCCTAGCAAACGAATCCTAAAGGATAAAAGGGAAAAATTCGAAAGCACCTATCTTCGGTAAAATAACCCGTTTAAGCCTTTTCCTAGCTCCCTCAACCAAAATGAACCCGTAAACTCCTCCGCTCGACGAAGTAAGGAGTGGGACACCACACTAAAATATATTAACTGTACAGACGACATCCATTCACATGGTTAAGATAGAAGGAAACGACTTTCCAGAAGATCTCTACTACCACCGCGAGCACATGTGGGTCAAAGTCGAGGGCGACAAAGTCCGCGTCGGCTACAACGACTGGGCCCAGAAAGCCGCAGGTAAACTCCTCAGCTTAAAGACGAAGCGCCCCGGTGCCCCAGTAGAGATGGGGAAGACCCTCGGCAGCATTGAGTCCGGTAAATGGGTAGGCAGCCTCAAGGTCCCAATATCGGGCGAGATAATTCAACTCAATGAGGAGGTTCTCAAGACCCCGAACCTCATCAACCTCGACCCCTACGGAAAAGGCTGGGTCGCCATAATAAAACCCTCAAAGCTCCAAGAGGAACTCAAGAACCTCATACCCGGCAAAGACGCAGCGGCGTTAGAAGCTTGGCTTAAGGAAGAGAAGGCCAAGGCCAAGGCTTAAGAAGGTAAGACCATAGAGAACTGGCGCTTAATCGACATGGGGCACCCGGAGCCCCTCATAGCCCAGACCTTCTACGAGGCCGTCGCCGAGGCTGTCGAGAAGGATTTGAGTCCAAGCACGCTAATAATGCTCCAGCCGGGAGCACCCTACGCCTGTGTTGGATACCATCAGGACCTGGAAAAGGAGATCGATGTTGACTACTGCAAGAGTCATGGTCTCCCAATTATAAGGCGGAGCCAAGGGGGTGGCGCCACTTATCTAGACGGTGGCCAGATATTCTATCAAATCGTCGCTAAGGATACTGTTGCCTACCCCCGAGCTGTGGACGCCATGTTCAAGCGCCTACTCGCCGTTACTGTCGAGACCTATAGACACCTAGGCGTCCCAGCAGAGTTTAAGCCACTCAACGATGTCGTCACCAACGGTAAAAAGATCAGTGGAAATGGCGCAAGTATGAATGGCTCAACCTCCATCATGGTCGGCAACATCATACTTGATATGAACTACGATATGATGGCCAGGGTTCTCAGAGTACCCGACGAGAAGTTCCGCGACAAGATGGCGAAAAGCATGAGAGAATGGGTAAGCTCACTCAAACGCGAGCTACCGAACCCACCCGATAGTGAGAAGGTTAAACACGTCTATACAGAGGCTTTTCAGGAGATCCTCGACATCAAGCTCAATAAATCGGAGCCCACGAGCGACGAGTGGAACATCTATGAAACCGAGACCAGACCACGGAACCTCAGTCACGAATGGCTCTACATGGAGGCTCCTTACTCAACCCGCAAACCTGGCAGGGCAGTCAAGATCGCCCACGAGATCAAGGTCATCGAGGCTGACCATAAGGCGGGCAAACTCATTAGAGTACGCGCTGAAGTCAAAGGTGACGAGATTCTCGACCTCCGCATCACCGGCGACTTCTTCTCCATCCCGAAGGAGGCCATATTCCACCTAGAGGAAAATCTGAGGGGTAGACACATCGACGAAGAAGACCTCCGAACTACTCTAAGGCATTTTTATGAAGTGGAAAAGCCGGAGATACCGGGCATCGACCCCGAAGACATAGTCCAAGCCCTGATGAAGCTTAAGATCCTTCTGTAGGTTCAGAAACTATGAATATCCCCAGCTCTAAGAAGTGAGGTTACTCTCGGCGAGGGTGAGTCGCTCCTCGGCTTCCTTAATTCTCGCTAACCTCTCGTTACGTCTCTGTTCTTGTTGCCTGAGTTTTGTGTAGCTATTGCTGATCATTGCTCTTACTGAATCGGGAGCCGGCCCACCGACCGTACTTCGCCTCATCAGATTCTTCTCGAGATCTAGGGCAGACGCGAGTTCCTCGCTGGATAACTCGAGTCTCCTGCCAATCACCTTCTGGGTCGAGTCAGTGACCATCATGGTGTCGATCTCACCTGCCTTCTTCCCCTGATCGAGGGCCTTAATGACTACGTCAACGATTACGTCGTGGGCCTGGCGGAATGATAAGCCGTGGTTCCTCACGAGGGTGTCGGCGAGGTCGGTGGCGGTTGTGAAGCCCTCCCTGAGGTTCTTCATCATTATGTCCCTCTTTGGTGTCAGGGTAGCGACGGCACCAGCCATCACGTTGGTGCTACCCACCACCGTGTCAAGGGCAACGGGCTCAAGCAGGATGCGGTCCACCGTGTTCGTGTATGTGACCCCCTTGATCGAGGCCAACGTCGAGACAAGGTTACCGATCGACTCAGCTGAGTAACTCTTGATGTACTCGAACTCGAGAGGGTTCTTCTTCTGGGGCATTATACTGCTCGTCCCCGCGTAGGCCTCGTCGAGTTCTATCATGTTGTACTCGTCGCTGCTCCAGATCTGGAGATCCTCAGCAAGACGTCCGAGCTGGGTCAAGTGGATAGCGATGGCGGATGCTAGTTCTATTACATAATCGATAGTAGCGACGGAGTCGGTGCTGTTTTCGCAGAGGGCGTCGAAGCCAAGTAGCTCCATGGTTCGATTGCGGTCAACATCCCAGCTTGTGCCCGCCAGGGCTGCAGCGCCCATGGTGTTTAAGTTTGTACGTTTGTAGACCCCTTCAAGGCGCTCGATTGATCTTGCAGCAGCTTCGACGTGGGCGAGGATGTAGTGGGCGAAGGTAACCGGCTGCGCCTGGCGGATATGCGTATAACCGGGCATTAGAGTGTCAACGTTGTCCTCTGCCTTATCGAGAAGGCGTCTCTGGAACTCTATTATAGAGCCGATGAGTCTCTCGGTCTGGTCCCGGAAATACAGCCTGCGCTGGGCATGGCCGAGGTCGTTACGGCTTCTTCCAATATGCATCTTACCCCCGACTTCACCTATTCGTTTGATGAGGGCAGTCTCTGTGGACATATAGTTGACTAGGGTTGTATCGTTTTCTACGGTTTCTGCGACTGTTTTTACGCCTTCGATGATCTTTGATGCCTCTTGGTTGGTGATGATACCCTGCTCGGCGAGCATTACCGTGTGGGCGCGGTGAATCTTGACTTGGCAGTAGTAAGAGGCGACGTCGAAGGTCTTTGGGTTCTTTCTCCAGTTGTTGAGTTCGGTTATCTCAGGTGCCTCAGGCTTCTTTGAGCGGCCAAATCTCTCCCAATCGGTTTTTATGGTTTCGCTCAATGACGTTCAAAGATGAATGCCCGCTCATCGGCTTAAAATAGGTAGGTGTCGATGCTCAATCCAAATAGGTAGTTTTAAACCTAGGTATACAAGATGGCTTCTCAATGCCCTACGACTTCAATTTCGACTTGTCAAATATCCCAAGGTCGTTTTTCCGGGAACTAACAAGGGTCGTTGAGGAGAAACAGCTACCCACGCGGTTTGGGTTGAGGGCTAGAAGCCTCGCAGAGAAGTTCAAGTTGAGTGAGGCGACTGGATTAGATGTCCAAAACGTAATTCAGATAGTTGAGGACCTCGTCGACGTACAGGTTAAAAATGCTAATCAGAGGGCTCAATTCAACTCGACGGAGAAGAGGGCGTTGTTCCTTCCCCATTGCTCCAGGAAGCATATGGATAGTAGTTGTAGGGCTGTCTTCGAAGCGGGAGTTCCTACTTACCGTTGTGAACACTGCTCCGAGGACTGCCTTGTGAGCCAAGCGACAACGATGGGGGAGGGGAAAGGTTACGCCGTTTTCGTCGTGCCGGGTGGCTCCTGTATCCCGGAGATTATAAAAAAGAACAACTTTGATGCGTTGATTGGCGTGGCGTGTGGGCAGGAGTTGATTCCAGCGTTTAATGTAATTAAAAGAGTTGGGCTACCGACCCAAGCGGTCCCGTTGATCAAGAATGGTTGCGCGAATACAGTCTTCAGCTTACCAATACTCGAATCGGTTCTTTAGAGTATGTGAAAAGTTACTTAAACGTAGGTCGTCTTCTTACCGGCGATACCGATGTTAGTGGAGAAGAGGTTTCGTGCCGGGGATGCTGTTCTAAATTACGCTGAAGGACCTGAGTCTGGGCCTCCAGTGCTTTTAACCCACGGTTTAACAGATCGATGGCAATATTATCTACCGATTCTACCATTCCTGTCTCAGAGATGGCACGTCTATGCACTAGATTTCAGAGGGCACGGTGGGTCGAGTTGGACTACTCCTTATAGATATCTGGATCACATCAATGATACGATCACATTTATCGAGGAGAATGTTAGGAAGCCCGTCATCATATTCGGCTCTTCAATGGGCGGAATGGTCGCGTTGATGGTTGCTGCACGACTTCCTAACCAGGTTAAAGCGATTATCTTTGGTGACTCTAGCATCAAGACGGATCGTACAAGGCAAGTGATGATCGACTTTCACAGTTACTGGGACGGATGGAAGAAGCTTGCAGGTTACAAAGGACCATTCAAGGAGCTTGTGAAGCTTGTCTCAGAGATGCCAGTCAATGTACCTGGGCAGGCTAAGAAGACGTATGGAGAGGGTCTTGACTCGATTTCGCTGATGAATAAAGCGAACTACCTCCGTTGCCTCGATCCGGAGGTGCTCACCGACTGGGCCGTAGGGGACCGGGACGCCGATGCATTCAAGCGCGTTACGACTGGTTACGACGAGAAGCTGCTTAAGGAGATAAAGTGCCCAGTTCTTTTGGTGCAGGGCAACCCCGAGAAGGGAGGAATTTTCACAGACGAAGCCGTGGCGTTCGCTAAGAAGAATATCAAGGATTCTTACCATGTATACATTTCCGAGTACGATCATAACCTAGGACTCTATAATTGGGACACAAGTAAACTTCTACAGGCAGTCAACGTCTTCATTGAGTCCCTAAGGTAGACCAGCCGATTGCTTGTAATCCACAATTAGTATGGCTCAATCAGTCTCATCAAAAATATGGGGCGAATAGCGAATCGTAGCGTGCGAGAGGATTTGTATTAGATCTGGTTAATAGAGATGTGATTTGAATGTTGAAGGAGACGTTATTTAGTGAAATAGCTCAGTGGACGCTCGAGTTCGTCAAAGTAAAGGCTGGAGACGAGGTGTTAATCTGTGTATCGTATGACACGGATACGACCAAATACAGCGCCCTAATCACACACTGCAGGGCGATTGGTGCCATCCCCCACGTGCTAGTCGTGAACACGCCTAAGGAAGCTGTAGGCCTTTGGTCCCTCGGACGGGGTGTAAAACTCCCCAGAACCGTAGCCGGTGCCCTTAAGGCAACCAACTTCATCTACTGGTTCTGCGATTGGGATCCTGCCTTCCTTCAGGAGATCCGGGATGCCCGTGCGGCCGGTGCTCAGTTTCTATTCGGTTGGTCATCAAATTACCAGGAGGCGACATGGCATATCCGAGACATAGATATGATCTCAATGGGGAAGAACGCCAACAGGTGGGCTGAAACACTAAACAAGCTCGAGGGAAAGAAGTTCAGACTCATAACAGGCGACGAAGAACTAACGGGCACGACGAAGAGGTTTTTTGGCTCCGCGCCCGGCGTTGGTAAGGCGAGTTGGACCCAGAACGAATGTATGTCCGCCGCATTCCATAATGACGCAAACGGCGTCCAGAATGTAGACTGGATCGGCGTCTGCAGTGATGTCCTACCGGGTAAGAAGGCTAGACTCACAGTCGAGGATGGGAAACTAATCAAAGCCGAGGGTGAACTCGGTGAGATGTTCTGGAAGATGCTAGATACGGTCAACGACCCGAATATTTACAAGATGGCTGAGCTAGCCGTTGGACTCAACCCATATACAAGAAAGGGGCTAACAGCCTTAGGGGCACCCAATCTACCTGCCACAATACCCCCATACCACGAAGTCAAGATGTCTGAGGGGACAATCCACACAGCTTGGGGTGACTCGGGAGGTCGCTTTTCTACACCTGGTGACCTTGGGACAGTCGCTAAGCTCCACATCGATACAGTCAGCTTCAAACCGACACTCTACATAGATGGTAAGATGTTTATCGAGGAAGGCAAACTCCTCATTTAATCCGTTGGACCTTTTTCCTCAGTTAACACCATATTAATATTAAGAAGATGCTTTCTACTTCATTTCCCTTATAATCTCAGATTTATGAGGTTCGAAGGTTTGTCTAAAAAAACTGAGGATGAGTATACGTACAGAGGGCACCTCTGGTTCGCAATGAGGCCAGGAATAGGCCTTTTGACTGAGGCAGTTGCACCAGAATTCCAGATCGCTGAGAGAGGGTGGGAAAAGAAACCACCATTCCTCGCCTACCACATGTTCGACAAAGCACATGTGGTGATGTTGACGGAACAGGGAATAATCCCGAGAGAGGATGGGGTGGCAATCCTGAAGGCATTCCGAAGGATGGAGGCTGAGGGTGTTATCAAAGCGAGAGAGAGGGTGGGTGGTGTCGACCACTCGGGGGAAGCCTACCTCATCACGGAGCTAGGATGGAACGTCGGAGGTAGACTACACATCGGCAGAAGCACGGGAGACCTAGCAACAGTATCGTTACACCTTGCACAGAGAGATTATATCATCGAAGCAATGGAGTCGCTCCTCGCCGCCCGAAAGGCGATGGTGGAATTCGCCGAAAAACATGTTGAGACAATCACACCGATGTATTCACCGGGCCTGACTGTGTATGGCTCAAGCTACATGATGCAGCATGCCCAGGTGATGACATTCGGCTACTACATAATGGCCTTCGTCAACCAGCTGGAGAGGGAGTTCAGGAAACTGGAGGCCACCTATGACCTAGTCCAGATCAGTCCAGCTGGCACAGCTATAGGCATAGGTACCGATGTCCAGAACTTCAGCCGCAGCCGAACCATGGAGTTACTGGGATTTGACGACGTTTACAGGAATTGCTACGACGCTGAGAAACATGAGTGGTACACGCTTGACTCATTTGCCGTATTGCTTACCCTAAGCCACGTGATAAGCGGACTCTTCCACGACCTACTCATCTATAGCACAAGCGAGTTCAACCTCGTAGAGCCCGCCGATAGATACTGCGGCACCAGCAGCATCATGCCTCAGAAGAAGAATCCAACGGCCTTCCGCTGGCTATCTGACCTAACAGTAAACGTGAAGGCGAGGATGTTGGGAGCTGAAAGCGTGGACGGCATGCATAGATCCTGGACCGACGTCATAAATGGGTTAAGGATGATCCCGGGGATCATGGCGACACTCCAGGTCAACGTAGAACGGAACAAAGAACTAGCTGGAGAGTTTTGGTCAGGCGCAGCCGACTTAGCAGCTGCGATAGTCAGGGAGAAAGGGCTTCCCTGGAGGACCTCCCACCAAATTGTGGCGACCATGGTTAGGATCGCGAAGGTGGAAGGCAAGCGACCGCAGGATATCACAGAAGCGTATCTCGACCGAGCAGCAAAAGAATACCCAGATTACGGTGAGCCCCTTGGGCTTAGTACAAAAATCATACAAGACTCCATGGATCCTCAGTTAATAGTTAAAAGGAGAACACTTGTCGGGGGTCCAGCGCCGGTAAGGGTAAGGGAGGAGATAGCTGCAAGTATTAGGCTCCTTCAAATAGACGGTGTAAGAACCGCGGCTAGGCGAAGGAGGTTGGAGGAAGCCGCTAAGAAGCTAGAGGGGGCTGTAGATACCCTGATAGAGTCTGGCTGAACAAAGTGAAAAGAGGGATACTCCTAATGCAGATCGATAGTCATTTGATAGTATACTTTTTCACGACGTCCCAGTCGACCTCAAAACCAAACCCAGGCTTATTGGGTGCTGTGAGATATCCCTTAGCTGGCCTGTATGGTGGATTGATGAAATAGGCTTCAAGGGGAACTGCATTGATCTCAACCCATTCACTCTTCATGTTGCTAAGACTTAGATGCACCGAGGCAGGTATTCCTGGACCAAAGAAGAAGCTATGTGTCGCTATTCCGAGGCCCCAGGCCTCGGCGAGGGCGAAGATCTTCCGGCACGCGGTTATGCCTCCAGTCATGATAACGTCGGGTTGTATTACGTCGTAGGGATGCTTAGTGACTATGTTCTTGAAGCCATAATGTGTATACTCGTTCTCCCCACCGGCGATTGGAATGTCTGTCTTAGTTCTAAGCCATGCAAGACTATCGTAGTCGTCAACAGGCCAGATAGGCTCCTCGAGCCAAGTGAGGTCGTACTTTTCAAGCTGCCTAACCGCTTTTAGGGCCTCTTGAGGCGTCCACGCGCCGTTGACGTCAAGCATCACTTTGATATCGTCACCAACGGCATCGCGGACAGCTTTTGTACAGGCAACACCATCGTCCCTGCCCTGGTGGATCTTAATGGCGGTGTAGCCCTCCTCAACCCAGCGTTGGGAGACCTTGGCCACCTCCTCCGGCCTCTTGTACTCCATGAGGCTGGCGTAGGCTTTGACTCTGGGTTTGCAGAGGCCACCGATCATTTCGTAGACGGGGAGCTTACGGACTTTGCCCAGGATGTCCCAGAGGGCAATCTCGATAGAGCTAAGCGCGTGAACTGATATACCCTTAATGCCATGGCCGAAGCTGATGTGGTATATTTTGTTCCAAAGGCGCTCGATTTGCATCGGGTCCTCACCGATAATCAGGGGTTTGAGCTGCTCCTCGATGTAGCCGGAGACTGCCCCATATGTATAGGGTATGGATTCACCATAGCCTGTAATTCCCTCATCCGTCGTGACCTCGGTTAGAATGTGGACGCTTCTGCGCTTGGGGTAAGCGGAGAGTGGATCAGTCTCCTTAAGAGGTATCCACATCGGGTATGTTTTGATGTCTGTGATCTTCATCTTCTGGCATTCCTCATATTAGTCTAGAGCGGGTAGCTAGATTAAGGTAGAGTCTATTTAACACCTTTTTCTGGTTTTGTCGAATGAAATCCCGCTTCATGTGATGGGAGGAGTAACATTATAGCTGCGGAGTTGTTTGGGAACGCTTATTATGAAGCGGGTTCTCAGAACCTCCTAATCTCGTGGGTGAATTATTGATGGTGTCGACTGGTAACGATTGGGCGAATGATCTGGAGAGATTCATCTTCCAGAGAATGGCAGCCTCCGGGATAGTGGGTTTGAGCATAGCTACCATTAGGTGCGGTGAGCTAAACTACCAACGAGGCTTCGGTTTCAGGGACTTCGAGCGTGGAACGAGTGCGACGCCTGGCACTATCTACTGCATTGGCAGTGTTACGAAGTCACTCACAGCCCTAGCGGTTATGCAGCTCTGCGAGAAAGGGCTGCTTAGCCTCGACGACCCCGTGGAGAAATGGTTGCCGTTCAAGGAGAGACCGATGGGTGAGCAGATCCTTATACGGCATTTGCTGAGCCACAGCAGCGGGCTCTCAGCCCTCGGCTACGCGGAGGCGACGCTGTCAGCAATCACCGAGACACCTGATCTATGGTTCCCCATATCGAACGCAGACGATCTGCTCGTCTTCATGAGGGGAGCACAGGAGTGGGCAATCGATAAACCAGGTAAACGCCACGCTTACCTAAATGAGGGCTATATACTCCTTGGGGCTATCATCGAGAAGGCCTCAGGGATGAACTACGCAGATTATGTGAAGGAGCACATACTAACGCCCCTCCACATGTTCAGGAGCAGCTTCATCGAGGAAGAAGTCAAGGGCGACAAGGACCTCGCAGTACCATACATCACAAACAGGAGTGGCAGCAAGGTTGCCACCCGATACCCCTACGGGCAGTTGATAAGCGATGGTGGGTTGATGAGTAGCGCTTTAGATATGGTTAGTTTCCTGAAGATGCTCCTAGGCGAGGGCAGATTCGAAGGGCGCCAGCTTGCAAGCGCGGATTCTGTGAGGGAGATGATGACCCCAAAGGTACGATCAGTTGAAGAACCAATTCACGACGCTGACTACCGTTACTACGGCTACGGGTTGCGCATTAAAGAGAACTTCCTCGGTCACAACCTCGTCCAGCACAGCGGGAGCGTCTTCGGGTCGAGCGCCTACATCAACTTCGTCCCAGATGTCGGATCGGGTGTCGTAATCATGGCGAATGGTGGCTACTTCCTAGAGGATATGGGGGAATACGCGATGGCGCTTTTACTTGGGAGAGACCCAATGGAGATACCATCCTTCCGGCGGGGCAAGATTCTCGACGACCTCGTAGGCACATATAAGACTTTCAAAGACACTTCAAGCTACAAGGTGACCCGCAGCGGCGGGATCCTCCAACTTGAGCAGCATTGGGGCGAGAGAGTGTTCACGACTCCCATGATCCCCGTCGAAATCGAGGGGGAGACAAAGCAGTTCAAAACATACGGGACGGACACCACAACGCCGGCTCAGTTCATAAAACGGGACCGCGAGATCTATATGATCTACGAGCGCAACCTCGCGAAGAAGGCAAGTGAAAACTAACCAACGATTCGCACTTCTGTTTAATTATCCCGCATCAGGCAGTTGCATTATACAACTTTATTTTTCAACACAGAGCAATTATATTTGGTGGTTACTTTGGTAAAGGTCGCAGTTGTCCAGGCGGCACCTATCCTTTTCGATTGTGAGGCTACGATACAAAAAGCATGCAGTTTGATTCATGAGGCTGGAGAAAACGGGGCGAAGATCGTGTTGTTTCCCGAGGCCTTCGTTTCAGCCTATCCACGTGGCCTCTCCTTCGGCATGGTGGTTGGTAGCAGGACCCCAGAAGGGAGGAAGACTTGGGAGAGGTACTGGGCGAGTTCGATAAATGTGCCTAGCCCCGCAACGGATGCCCTCGGTGCAGCGGCTCAGGAGGCTTGTGTTTACCTCGCAGTAGGAGTAATTGAAAAAGACAGCCAGTTCAGTGGTGGGACACTTTACTGCACTCTACTATACTTCAGCCCCGACGGAAGGCTACTCGGCAAGCATAGGAAGCTCAAGCCAACAGCGGCAGAGCGCCTCATCTGGGGTGAGGGGGACGGTAGTACACTTACAGTCATAGCCACTGAATATGGGAGGATGGGCGGCCTGATTTGCTGGGAGAATTATATGCCTCTCGCGCGCACTGCCATATACGGGAAGGGCGTGGAGATATATCTCGCACCAACAGCTGACTCCCGAGATACCTGGCAGGCAACCCTCCGCCATATCGCCTGTGAAGGGCGTTGCTTCGTCCTCGGCTGCAACCAGTATGTGACCAAGGAGATGTATCCACAAGATCTTGTGGGTATCAATGAACTTAACCACCAACCGGAGGAGATGTGCAGAGGTGGCAGTGTTATAATCTCACCCTTAGGTGAAGTCTTGGCTGGGCCCCTCTATGGACGGGAGGGAATACTCTACAGCGAAATTGATATCAGCGAAGTGGCTAGAAGTAAGTTGGACTTCGATGCAGTGGGACACTATTCTCGACCAGACGTCTTCCAACTAGTTGTAAATGAACGCCCAGCTCAACCGGTTGTTTTTAAGCAGAAATCCGAGATGGATAAATGAAGCGATTCTAGACAAAGAACCTGCCATACAGCAGAAAAGTTGATACTAGGTAGCCGAGTATAGCACCGCTGCATAGAAATGGAAGACCCGCTTGCGGTTTTCCTTTGATGACTAAAGCTGAGAGCGCGATGAATCCGAGGAGTGTCCCAATTATTACTGATAGTGCAATGGTAAAGCCGTTACCGGCGATGTTAAAGAAGGAAGATTCGGCGAGGATTCCGGGGAATACTATATCTCCCAATCCGAGGAAAAATGCTTCCCTCTTTTCTCCTCGCTCAATTTTCTCCTTCAAGCCCTGAATCTCCTTGATGAATGAGTAGTCCCGATTTTTAGGTACAACAAGCATAGCCGGCATCCTAAGATTCAGGACAGCGTCGGCGAGGTCGATCATGTGCTTAGTCTTGTAGACGGAGATGGCGTCGTAAACCGCCATTATAATCAGGAGAGCAACGACTAGTGGGACGCTAAGAGAAATCCCGAATAGAACGATTGAGCCGACTCCAAGTATCACCCCGCAGATGTCTACAATATACCATTCAGGATACGTTATGAGGAGCGTAATCAGGACGATGGTGGCGACTATGGAAAAGATGAAGGCCCACGGGTCTACAATGAATGTACTTGTGAGTAGGTAAATTACAATTAGTATTAGTGAGGCTGTGGAGAGTAGGAATATGCCTTTCAGTATCTTCATCAAATGAAATCTCGCGAAGACTAGGATTGCGCCTGTGAAAACCAGCATCACCACCATTAAGAACAACAGGTTAGACGGATCATTTGGATCCTCGAACACGGCTGCGCCGTTGACGTTGAATATGTTAGTCACGAGCAGGGCCAGGCAGTCAACCAAGATCATGAAGCCGCCCATCGTGAGAAGTGGGAAATATTGCGAGATTTTGCCGCTTGTGTTATCCAATTTATCCGATCCAGCCTCTGCTTGTTGATGCTCTCAACATTTCCGGTCAGGCTATATGAAGCTCTCCATTGGGTTTAATCTCCTAGGTGAATCATGAAGCTATTAAAGCTAAATTATAGGAATGATTAACATAATTGAACTTGCCCGAGAAGGAAAATACTTCTTCGAATAAGCTGTCGCAATTCGACGTCACCAACCTCGTAGTTGGTTCCATAATAGGTGCAGACATCTACGTGGCTGCGGCCCTCGGCGCAAAGCTCGTAGGTCCCTTCAGCTTGGTAATTTGGCTCGCTGCGGGGTTGATAGCGATGGTGATCGCCCTCTCTTTCGCTTACTCAGCTGCGATATATCCACACGTTGGGGGACCCTACGCCTATACGAGGGAGGCCTTCGGTGTCTTTCCGGGCTTCCTCGTTGGATGGTCTCTGCTGTTAGCGGAATGGTTCTCGCTTGCTGTATTCCCAGTTGCTTTCACGAGATATGCCTCTATTCTCCTTCCTTGGGCATCAGGCAGCTGGACGATCCCTCTGAAGGCGTTTTTCACCGTTGTGATTCTGGCAACAAACGTATTCGGGGTCAAAGCGGCGGGGAGGTTCAACGACTATCTTACGATCGGGAAGTTGGCTCCGCTCATCGTTCTGACTATCGGAGGCTTTGTCGTGATTGCTTTGCAGCCCGCGAGTTCTTTCTCCAATTTTACCCCATTCATCAACGGGAGACGCTGTCTCCGCTGGGCAAGCCCTTGTACTCATATTCTGGGCATATGCGGGGTTCGAGCTCTCCACTCTGCCTGCCGATGAGATATCTGAGCCGACGAAGACCATTCCTAGGGCAATCGTATCCGGAATGCTCATAGTGGCAGCCTTCTATCTGCTCACCAACTTCGTAATAGTGGGTACTGTTGGTCAATCCACGCTCTCGTCTTCCCAAGCCCCTCTCATAGACTCAGGTGTGAAGATATTCGGTGTGACTCCCTTCTTGGCTACAATCGCTGTCCTGGTAGTAGGGTTAGGAGCCATCGTTTCCATCATGGGTGCTGATGAGTCAGGAACAATTGGCACCTCGAGGCTGGCCTACGCCATGTCTCTCGATGGGTTACTACCTAAGCTCTTCAGCAGACTACACCCAAAATACAAGACGCCGTACCTAGGACTCATCTTGCTGTGCGCGACCGCATTTGTCGCAAGCTTGGTAGGTTCTCTCTCGGATTTAATAAACGCATCAGTGTTCCTGCTGTCATTCGCGTATCTCGCCACATGCCTATCGCTGCTCGTGCTTGAGAGAAAAAACAGACAGCCTACAAAAGGGGCTGGATCCAGGTTAATACCTATAGTTGGGATCCTATTCTCTCTGCTCCTGATCTCTCAGGTTAGCCTTACACAGATCGCGGTGTCATTAATCCTGATGATAGTCGGTATACCTGTCTACATATTCTTCACCCCGAAGAAGGAACTTGAGGAGTTAACCACCTATCTATCAAGGAATGCGGTCCTGAAGAGAGCTATCGAGCAGGACGACATCTTCCTAGCTTATTTAATCAAACATCTAAGAAAGTTATTTCACAGAATAGTATCTTAATGACCTATTTTACTGGATGATCACTTTTTCGTGTTCTTACTGATAAAAGATGTATTTATGCCGGTTGTCCTATTCGATCTCGTGATTATATGATTAGAAAGCAACAATTTGGTAGGACCGGTCACGACAGCTCCGCAACACTTTTTGGCGCAGCAGCTTTAGGTGATGTATCGCAGGAAGTGGCAGACCTAACGTTAGGGCTGCTCAAAAAATATGGAGTAAACCACATCGACACCGCAGCCAGCTACGGAGACTCCGAGCTGAGGATAGGGCCCTGGATGGAGAAACACCGAGGAGACTTCTTCCTCGCAACGAAGACAGGGATGCGTACATATGTGGAAGCAAAGAAGGAACTCGAGAAATCTCTCAAACGACTGAGAGTAAAGAACGTTGACCTCATACAACTCCACAACCTCACCCATCCAGACGACTGGGACACAGCCATGAGTGAAGATGGGGCACTTAAAGCGCTGAGAGAAGCAAAGGAGCAGGGTCTAACTCGATTCATAGGCGTCACGGGTCATGGACTACATGCTCCAGCAATGCATATTCGAAGTCTTAAGCGGTACGAGTTTGACTCAGTACTCCTCCCTTGGAATTATATGCTCTATAAGGATGAGCGCTATCGCAGAGAATTCGAGTCTCTGTTGAAAACATGTAAAGATAGGGGAATCGCATTCCAAACGATAAAGTCCCTGACTAAGGGTCCCTGGGCTGAGAAGACACACACAGCAGATACCTGGTATGAACCATTCGAGGAACAGGAAGACATCAACCTCGTCGTATCTTGGATCCTCGGCCAAGGCTACATCTTCCTAAACACCGCCGGAGATGTCAACATACTGCCGAAAGTACTGGAAGCCGCCAACAGAAACGACTTAAAACCAACCGACGAAGAGATGGAGAAACTGGCAGAGAGAAGACACATGTCCCGACTTTTTGTCTCCTGATCAGAAATACGCCGCTACTTCAAGCAAACAAAGTAATATTTAGAACATTAATATCTTAATATATTGCATACATGTCATAAAATATAAAAAGATGTCTCAGCGTCATACGGTCATCTCACAGGAGAACCCGTATGGCTAAAAAGAAGATAGTGCTCGCCTACTCAGGCGGTCTCGACACATCAGTGATGCTCAAGTGGCTTCAAGAGCAGTACAAGAGCGACGTCGTTAGCATGACCCTCGACGTGGGGCAGGGAGACGACTTAAAAAAGATCGAAGAGAAAGCGTGGAAGCTCGGCGTAGTAAACCACTACACCATAGACGTGAAAAAGGAGTTCGCAACAGAGTACGTGGCCCCCGCGATTAAGGCGAACGCCCTCTACATGGACACCTACCCGATCAGCAGTAGCATATCCCGGCCACTAATCGCGAAGAAGATGGTGGAGGTAGCCGAGATGGAGGACGCCTACGCGGTCGCCCACGGCTGCACAGGAAAGGGTAACGACCAGATCAGATTCGATGTAACCATAAAGGCCCTAAGCCCGAAGACAAAGATCATCGCGCCTGTCCGCGAGTGGAAGTTCGACAGACACGGTGAGATCGTCTACGCGAAGGAACACGGGATCCCGGTCCCAGTGACGGTAGAAAGTCCTTACAGTGTCGACCAAAATCTCTGGGGGAGGAGCATCGAGGGCGGTGTACTCGAGTATCCTGATAAGATGGCTCCAAAAGAGATCTGGGACTGGACGAAGGAGATAAAGGACACACCCGACGATGCCGAGTTCGTAACTATTGGGTTCGAGAAGGGTGTCCCGGTGAGCATCGACGCGGTCGAGATGGACATGGTCAGCATCCTATATTTGTTGAACGAGAAAGGTGGCTTGCATGGGATTGGTAGGATCGAGCATATGGAGGACCGCACAGTCGGTTTGAAGAGCCGCGAGACGTACGAGTGCCCCGCAGCCGAAATTCTCCTCACCGCACACAAGGACTTGGAGAAGATGGTTCTTACAATCCACCAGATGCTGATGAAGCGCGAAATCGATCACAAATGGACCGTCTTAGCATACCAAGGCCTGTGGGTCGACCCACTAAAGAAGGATCTTGAGGCCTTCATCAACAGCACACAGGAGAACGTGACGGGTTGGGTAACGATGAAGCTCCACAAAGGAACTGCTAAACCTGTAAAGAGGAACAGCGACTTTAGTCTCTACGACTACAACTTGACGAGCTTCGACATCAACACGAAATACGATCAGGGAGATGCCCTCGGCTTCATAGCTCTCTGGGGACTCCCCAGCGTCACGGCTTGGAACTTGAAGCACGCTATGCAAGAGGGTGAGCTCCAAAAGCAGGAGGAGAAGATCGCACCCATCCAGAAGACTAAGCAATAGGACTCAAAACATACCAAAACTGTTCTACCATTTTTTTCGAAATTAGCGGGCTAACGAAGTTTATTTACCTTCTCGGTTGAAGTGGTTGTCCATGCTTCTCTCAAAGCCAGGCTCGGCAAGAAAGTCAAGAAAAGTAGCAGCGCCGATAAGTAAAGTGAAACCCCGTTACCATAGATATCAACAACGGCTATCATCAAAATGGGGCCCAGTATCGAGCCGAGGTCGAAGAAAGTCCGGTATGTGCCCACAGCCGCTCCACGGTACGATGGATCCACAGCCTCAGCAGCTATTACCGGACAAATGATCCATAGGGCTCCTGTAGTCACTCCCATCAAGAATAGAACCCCGTTAATAACCCAAAAGCCGGTGGCGAAGTTGAGTAGAACAGTAATGATGGCAGTCCCTAGGGCTCCGAATATGAGCACATATTTCCTCCCAATCCTATCCGCGACGAAGCCCATCACCAGCATAGAAAGCACATACCCAATCGACCTTGCACCCTGAACCAGACCGATGTCTGTGAGGCTCATCTTCAACTGGTCACTCAGGTAAAGGGGATACGTCGTATAGAGAATGCCATTGCTCAGGATGTAGGATGCGATTGTAATGCCGCAGATTATCAGAAGCCCCTTATTCGTAAGCACCTTCGGTATCTGCCTTAGGGATAGGTTAGCTTGCTGTGGCTGGATATTACACTCCTTTCTGATTGAAGGCAAAACAATCAAAGCCATCGCAACGACCACAAGAACCGTAGAGAAGTAGAAGCTTCCAACGAAACCTATCCCCGTTACTATGTAACCGCTGGCAGCGGAGCCGAGGATACTGCCTAGCATCTCAACACCCTGAAAGAGCCCCATAGCGCTACCCCTCCGCTCAGCTGAAAAAATATTGATTATGAGAGTCATGGAGACGGCGAAGAAAAGGGGGGCACCCAACCCCATTAGGGCACGGGCGAGGAACAGTTGAATCGGGTCAGAGACGAAGGCGCATAGAAGATTCCCTGCCGCGGTAAGGATAAGGCCCGCAGCCATAGGCAGATAGT
The DNA here is from genome assembly GCA_963780545.1 of Candidatus Bathyarchaeota archaeon. GTDB lineage: Archaea > Thermoproteota > Bathyarchaeia > TCS64 > TCS64 > UBA8941. The sequence goes on along the minus strand of CAWACK010000015.1, from coordinate 36,157 downwards.
ACCCATATTTGGTTGAGATAAATCCACTCGGGATCTCGAGGATGACTCTCGCTATCCAGTATGCCGCTACGGAGAGACCGATCCAAACCCCTGCGGCGCCAATATCCTTAGCGTATATGGCTAGAAGCGGCATCACAATGCTGGTACTAAACATTGCGAGGAGAGAGATGATGCAGAGTAGGTAGAAAGCTGTGTTGTAACTCTTAAGGGACATAACGTCTAAGCAACCAGACGTAAGTTTAAAAAATCTCCCCCACACGCGTTTATTGGCATTCTTCGAAAATTACGTCGCTCTTTCCGATTATTGAGAGAGATGAGAACTAATCGTGTAAAACATGTTTATTTTAAATCTCGATAAACACCCATTTAATTCAAACAACGTATGAGTGATAAAATTTGAGTATGAAAGGTTATGAGACTAAGCTGAACGTGGCGAGGATTAGCATATACGATTTACCGCGACGGGTAATCTTCGCCACAGGGGCCGTTCATGAATTTGTTGGCCCCGAGACTCAGAGGCTCGGTGGTAAGAAGATTCTCGTTGTCACCGATAAAGGCGTAAAAAAAGCCGGAATAGCTGACGCGGTCGTAGACCAATTAAGGAATAGTGGCTTAGACGCTGAGATCTATGATCAGATTTCCGCTGAACCTACCTCGGATAGCATAAGGGCCGCGGTGACATTCGGTCGGGAGGGGAACTACGATCTAGTCGTTGGAGTGGGCGGTGGCGCTGTGTTAGATACAGCCAAGATGGTAGCCCTCTGTCTAACAAACCCAAGGGACGTAATGGACTATATGGACACTATAGAAGATAGGAGTAAAGTCGCGGCGAAGCCGAAGATACTCATCCCGACAACCTCCGGTACAGGCAGCGAAGTCTCAAACTACTCGGTTGTTATCGAGGGCCTATACAAGACGTGGGCAGCCAGCAGTAACCTCTTGGCGGATGTGGCAATAGTCGACCCCCTGATGGTTATCTCCTGCCCACCAAAGCAGACGGCCGGAAGCGCAATGGACGCCCTATCCCACAACGTCGAGGCCCTCATAGACAGGGAAGCCAACCCTATATCTGACTCTCAGGCGCTGGAGGCCACGAAGGTTGTCTTCGGATACGCGAGAAGAGCCTACCACACGGGGGATGATTTGGAGGCGAGATGGTACATGGCTGCCGCCGCGAACCTAGGTGGAACAGTAATCGCATACCCCTGGATAGGTGGCCCAGCAATCCTGGGACACTGCATCGCGGAAGCGCTAGGGCCTCGTTGGAAAATTCCACATGGCGTAGCATGTGGAGTCGTACTGCCATACATACTCCACTTCAACCTCCCAGCATGTATCGATAAACTCGCATACGTTTCGAGGCAGGTGCTTGGCGATGACGTAATTGGTCTATCCCCGCGTGAAGCGGCCAACAGATTCGTATACGGTGTGAAGGAGTTACTGGAGGACCTTGAGCTGCCCACTAATCTGAAACAGATCGGCGTCCCAGAAAGCGAAATCGACGGATTCGCAGAGTACATCTTCAATGAACGCCAGCACCTGTATAGCCTCCCCAGATTCAACCCTAGGAAACTGACCCTTGAGAACACGAGGGAGTTGATGCACCAGATGTACGAAGGAACTTTAACGTGTTGAGAGTTTTTTTGTTAGGGAGGTGCGATTATTCGTTGAATCTTTATCTTACCCTTACTTTTTCCCGTAAACTTGGTAATACCACGATTTCCTAGCTAGGCCCGTTAAGTCGAAGTAGACGTGCTTGATGTAGGTGAACTCTTCGAGGCTGTAGCGAGACAGTGAGGCACCGTGACCACTCTGTTTGTAGCCGGCCCAAGGCATCTCCGATGGAACCGTGACGTGCTCGTTAACCCAAACTGTGCCAAACCTCAGATCCCTAACAGCCCTCATAGCCCTCGTCACATCTCTGGTCCAAACGGATGCGCCAAGCCCATAGACCACATCGTTACTCCTTTGCACGGCGTCCTCTAAATCTGAAGTCTTGAGGACTGTGAAGACGGGGCCAAATATCTCCTCCTTCACAATAGACGAGTCGTCATTATCTGTGTAGATCACCGTAGGCTCTAAGTAAAAACCGCCCTGATGCTTGGCTATACTCGGCTTCTTCCCACCATAGAGTATTTTGCCCCCATCTCCGACGCCCTTCTCTATGTAGCCTAAGACTCTTCTACGCTGCGCCTCGGAGATCAGCGGCCCCATATCTGTTTCTGGATCAAACGGATCGCCTACACGGACCTTGCTTAGCTTCTCGACAAGTAGACTTCGGAACTCCTCGAGCCTTGACTCATGGACGTAGTACCTCGTTGAGTTCGCACAGTCTTGCCCGTTGTTAACGAGGCCCCCGATTACGGCTCCCTCTGTGGCTGCATCGATATCAGCGTCCTCAAGTACTATGAACGGGGCTTTACCTCCGAGTTCCAGAGAAACCTTCTTCACCGTTTTCGACCCGAGTTCCGATAGTCGCTTCCCAACTTCGGTGCTTCCTGTGAAAGCGATCATGTCAACTTTCTTGTGTCGAGCGAGTTCTTCTCCGACTGAACTTCCTGGGCCTGTGACGATGTTGAATACCCCTTTTGGTACGCCGGCCTTCTCCATAATGTGTCCAAGTTCCAACGTTGTAAGAGGCGTGTAGGAGGCTGGTTTTAGTACAACACTGTTTCCAGTCGCAATAGCGGGGAAGGCTCTCCAAATGACCATCATCAAAGGGTAGTTCCAAGGCGTTATCACCGCGACGACGCCGATAGGCTCCCTCCTTACGGCGCTTGTGCCATCGGCTACATACTCCGACATTGCGTCGCCCTCCAGTAGGCGGGACGCTCCGGCAAGGTAACGTATATTGTCGACGGTATAGGGTAAGTCGTAGTTTGTTGTCTGCTTTATCGACTTACCGGAGTTGCGTGTCTCTAGTTCCGCAAACTCGGTTATCTTTTCCTCAAGCATCGACGCGACCTTCAAAAGGGTGTTTGCCCTGTCGGCAGGGGGAGCCTTACTCCATACTCCCTTGTCGAATGTGGTCCTTGCAGCTTCTACTGCTCTATCGACGTCCTCGGATGAGGCCGATGGAACATTCTCAAATACTTTTCCTGTTGATGGGTCGAATACCTCAAACTTTTCGCCAGAGGAGGAGTCGAATCCACTCCCCATTTATTAACATTTTATATTTGGGGTTTTGAGCCATTAAAATCACTATTCCAGAGGTTTGTAAAGAAATATTTAAGATAGACCCATTACCTTTCTACTTTTTTAAGCTAAATAAAATAAAAAAAATAGTGGTTTATCGTCCGAGTCGATTGAGGAGTGAGGATGAATCTAGTCTCCTCAGCCCAAGCCCCAGTTCCTCTGGTTTCAACCCCATAGACAACCCTAGGATATCTACATAGTGAAATACGGGTAAATCGTATAGCTTACCCTTCTCCTCCTTCAACTTCATTTGCCCGACCTCAAGTTGCATCATACAAAACGGGCAAGTGGCCACAATCGCGTCGGCTCCGGACCTCTTTACATCGTCAAGGATCGCCTCAGCTAGTTTCAAGGATGCGTCCTCCGAGACCTTTCCAAAGAAGGAGCCGCATCCGATGCAGCAGCTCGATTTCTCATGATAGTCCACAGCCTCTGCCCCCGTCATCTCTATTAGGTGACCCAGCTTCTCTGGGAAGTCTGAGTCGTCGAACTTTGCGTATTTTTGAGGCATGAAGAGGTGGCACCCATAGAAGGGCGCAGCCTTTAAGCCATGTAGTGGAGACACGCTTAGGTTCATCAGCACCTCTGGCTTGTAGTTCTCATAGAGTGCAGTTACGACATGGTAGATCTTCACATTACCCTTATACACTCTGCCTACCTCAGCAAGCGACTTGTTGACGTCGTCCTTTAGGTCCTGGTTGTTGTCGAGGAGGTACTTGGCTCTAGAGAGGTTCCCGAAGCAGCTTGAGCATAGGGTCAGTAGCGGCAGTCCCTCTTCCTCAGCAATCGCGAGGTTCCGAGTGGTCAGCGCTAAACCCTTTGTGTAGTCCACGCTATGGACTAGGCAGGCGGGCATGCAGCAGTTGAAGTCATCTCTTCCCTTCAGCGACGCGCCGAGGGCCTTAAAGACGGCCCTCATGGACATCTCATAGCCGAGCTCCCTTACAGATGCCACGCAGCCTGGGTAGAGCAGGTACTCGCTCAAGGCTCTAGCCTCTTAAGGTTCTTTTTCCCGAATATTTTCCTCTGCTCATCGAGAGCCTTCTGCGAAATTGTTACACCGATCGGTGGCAGGCCATAACCCTCCCTCCATTCGTCGAAGTCCTCCGGTACCTGCACTGAGCGTCCAGACTTCATTATCTGCCTCATGATGGCCTTCGGGTTCTCGGGTATGTACCCCTCCCTAGTTGCGAGGTTTCTTGTGAGGAGAAATATCTCCGTGGGCTGGATTCCACTTGGGCACCTCTCGGTGCACCTGTAGCACCAGGCGCATAACCAGAGTTCCTCGCTTTTCAGTACTCCAGGGAGGTCCTGTGATATCCTCTGTATGAGTTTCCTTGGGTTATATTTGTCTGGGAGGGCCTTCGCCATGGGGCAGCTTCCAGTGCAGCTGCCGCAGTCCTGGCAGTAGCTTAGCTTTTTCTCATCTAGCAGTCGCTTGAGCAGCTTCTCAGTTTCAACCATGTGACCAGACTCACAGAACTTCGCTAATTCGTAGCTAGATACAGAACTAAGATACCTCTCTATAAATATTAATGAGAAATAAATACAATAATTATAATATTTATAAAAAAATGAGAAGTGGTTCCTAGCACACGCAGCTTAAGTTGATAAACTAGCCTAAAAGAAATCATTTTGTAAATGATTACTCAGAGATGGCTCAGTTCCGACTTCGATAGAGACTCTGCAGCCATTTACGAGATTTTTTACTATACTTTTTTTCTTCGAGTTGATCGCATGCGCGAGTTGATAAAATCTATCATTCTTTCATCAACGAAGGCTGGACAGCTTTTACAATAAATCGGGAGTGGCCTAAGGGCCCATTCCACGGTTTTCCCATCATCCCGGTTTAGCTTCTTGAAAAGGAATTCTGATTCCTTTCGTTCTAGCTTTTGTTCATCTTTGGGCAGTTCTTCCAGGCGCCAGTAGTCACAGAAACCATCAGCTCCAATATGTAGACACCTTATAACATTAAATTTACCTAGATTCCGACTTACCTCCTCTATCACTTTTATCGTTGGGTCTTTTTTTTCGTCTAATTCTAATTGGGCGTTTGCTAATTCATTGGAGGACTCAGGTTTCTTGGTTAAGCTTCTGGTTACATCCTCGATTATAGCCCAGTATTCGTTGCTGTATAGTCCCAGCCCCTTCTCTTCTTTTTCCCTTGCGTGCACTAATGTATAGTGCCCCTTTCCGTTTTTTCTTTCTAAACCTCCAACCATCAGCAGCGAGAGCTTCGATCTCCTCCCTTTTATTCTGCTGTTTCGACATCGGTAAACCTCATTGTATTAATCTGAATTGTTGTTAATATTGAATGACTCTACAAAAAATACACGCTCTCCGCCAAATGTAAGATTATCTTAAGTGACTCACCTCGGTTCCAAGTCCCCCACAGTCCCCCATCTTCTCATTAACACGCGCTGTTAGATTTAATGATAAATGATGAAAGGTAGTGTCCCCCAGTCCCCCATTACTGAGCTTGATATTGGGGGAAAGCGCATACTTGGGTTGGTTGAAAGTGAGCGTCCCCCGCATTGGTGGTTAAACTTTCTTCTCCTGCGACAATCCCAATTCTAGTGAAATGTGTTTTGGCTCCTAGTAAAGCCGACAAGGAGAAGGCCATACAGGTCTATAAGCGGTTGCTTGCCGTCAACGACCCCGAGGACCCGAATCAGCTCGATAAGAAAGCGCTTGCCGAAGCGGTAGGGTATCACTCCCAATCGCGCTGAGCGCGTACATCACTACATTGAAAACGGTTCGTCTAAACGCGATGAGTTGAAGGCTCTCGGATACAGCGATCGCCAGCTTACCGCAATGGGTCGTAGAAGCGCGGCGGAGAAGCTAGCGCAAAGAAGTTATCGCATCAAGCGCCATCGAATAAACCGTATCGCACCGTAGCTTCGGGCCATCGGGCGACCTTCGCCGTACCGGGCGCTGTATCGCCAGATAAACCGCGCCCCTACAGGGGGTGGCCAGCGAATAGCGAGCGATGCGAGCGATCGGTCGACCGATGCGTTACCGATTTACTCGACCGAAGCTCTAACGCTTAGCTTAACACCCCCGCTTCCGGGTGCGATAGAAGCAGCTTAACAGGCGACTCGGTCCGGGCGGTGACCGCTTCGAGCCGATAGGAAGCAATACGCTCACGAATGGATGAACGACAACGCTGTCGAGGAGCGCGATGGCGAGTACTGGCAGAGGCGCAAGCTCGAAAGCAGCGAGATGGCGCTTGTTCAAGTGGAACCACCGAAGGAGGTGCTCGAGGCTGGCGCGCACGCGGACTACCTTGAGGGACTCATCTCGGGTCCCCCGCAAGTCCCCCATTTTCCCCCATCCACATTAAATGATAAATAGAATAAATTCTGTCCCCCGGTACCCCACGACTAAGCGCGACCCTGGTGCTAAAGTTGGCTTTGGTTCTAGATCGAGGAGGTACAAGCGATGTGAGTTGGTTGGGAAAGGCGTCCCCCACGTATTGGGGGACTAACCTTTGTTCGCGTTTGCTTGTTTAGAAATTCGTATTTTAGGACCACCTGAACGCCTCAACATAACCCAAACGAGGAGAAGCCAAACCCGCAACACACGAGCTACCAGCTGAGAAACCGAAAGATACCAGAAACCCTCATACAAAGTGATGGCCCACCCTGTGCAACCCTCACCCTAGTAGGCCACCGAAACTCACTCAACGAACCGCTTGATGCACCTGACCAGACGAGACACCCCCAGCCTCACGGTAGTCACAGCCACCGCCAGCATCGAGATGAGGCTCAGGGAGACGTGGATCGACACCTTGGCCAGCCTCTTGACCCGGAGGCAGTCCAGCAGCAGCCAATCCTTCGCCCGCGCGCGCTTATGCAAAGAACAACTTGAGCGCGCGCGGAGCTTGAGGACTTGAAGACTAACAGGGAGCTTCACACTAATCGTCAGATTGAAACGGTCACTTGTCTGCCGCCGTAGGTCTCCTTAGTGAAGATGACTATCATAACCACCGTGAATAAGCTAAGCCCGAGACATATCACGCTGGGAACGAAGTAGCCACCCGTCGCGTCGACTAGGCCACCATAGACGGGGGCGAGGAGGCTTGAGAGGATGAGGCTCAGCCCATTCAGCAGACCCAACCCTACCCCAGCCATACCAATGGGGAGCACCTCACCCACCATACCGAAGAACAGCACCCAGATGCTTCCACACAGACACATCCCACCCCATATCCCGACGTAGGCCAACACGTTGAGGCCCGCCGGGGAGAAGATCATGACGCTGAAGAGGATTAAACCGGCGGTGGACAAAAATATGACTGGCAGCCTCCGGCTTCTCATCCTGTCACTGATAACACCTACGGCGATGCAGCCGAAGAATCCGGCGACGGTCCCGATGCTGCTAACCACCCCAGCATTAACGTAGGTGAGGCCCTTCGCGCCGATGAGGAATGGGTTGATCCAGTTGTTGAGGATGCTATAAAAGTCCAACATTACGTAGCAGATGAGGATCGTGAAGAAGCGTCTATCAGAGATGGCCTCCCTGAAGGATCCGAGGATACTACCAAGCGGTCTCTTAGGGGGAACAAGTTGGGGTGAGATGAGCTGCGGCGGGTTGTCCTTGATGAAGAGGAACTTCATCCCCCAGTTAATGAGGAGAACCCCCATCATGACTAAGTATAGGGTCCTCCAGCTCCCCCAGATCGTCTCCGCTAGGGGGAAGCCTATGTAGCAGGTGAAGGCGCCGAGTCCGCTGGATGCGCTTAGAATTCCTATAGCCGTCGCCTTCCTCTCGGGTGGAAACCACCGGGTTACTAGGGTCACGGCGTTGATGAAGAAGACACTCGTCCCTAGCCCCATTATGAACTGGGCCATGAAGAGCAGATCGTATTGATGGCTGATGTAGAATAGGAGGCACCCTACGCAGGTGAGCGCGGTGAACCCGACAATGATCTTTCTGGGGCCCAGGGTGTCTGAGAGCACCCCCGAGGGGAACTGCATGAGGCCGTAGATGAGCCAGAAGCCGGTGATGAGGAAGCCCATTTCACCGAGGCTTATCCCCATCTCCTGGATGAGTACGGGTGCGAGTGAGGAGGCTGAGGTTCTGAGGAAGGTCTCTACGTAGTATGATATGCAGAGTGTGGCCAATATGAGGAGTATGTGTCCCGGCTTCTCCATGGGGTTCACTTAGGGTGGGTAGGGGAATTGGGCTGTCTTTTAAGAGTAGTGTATTTGAGAGAGTGGTCTCAATAGCGTATACTGTTTATCGGATAACGGCCTGTTGCATATGCGCGCGCGTTAAGCTGTGGTTCTTATCTCTCGCAGGTGAGTGCGCGTAGCGACAATCATTTTTAAAATCTAGAATGGCGCTCAGAATGATAAAAGAGGCCGAGAAAGAAGGCAAGCTGAGAACAGGAGGCACCGTAGTCGATCAGACGAGTGGTAACACTGGGGCCGCCCTCTCCTTCGTGGGCAACGTGAAAGGCTACAAGGTTGCCTATTCATCCTGAGTGAATGGGTCGGCGTATACAATCCGGAGAACCGGATCAAGACTATGAGGTTCTTCGGAGCAGAGGTTGAGAGTTTTAAGTCGACGGGATATGAGGGGGTCCTCAAGAGGCTTAAGCCCAGCGAGGAGGCAGCGTTGGGGACGATTATCGGTATGAAGAAGTGCTTCGACCTCGAGAAGGCCGACTCCAAGGTGTGGTATTCTTGTCAGAACTGCAATCCAAACAACACGAAGGCTCACAGGGACTCCACAGGGAAGGAGATACTGGAGCAGACGGATGGGAAGGTTGATGCCTTCGTCGCTTCGGTTGGCACCGGAGGCACGCTTCTGGGCATCGCCGAGGCTCTGAGGAAGGAGAACCCAGGTGTCAAGGTGGTCGGCCTAGTTCCGGAGGACACGCTGATAACGGACTGGGTCAAGAACCACCTCTTCGACCCGTTCTTCGAGGAGTTTGGGATGCCGAAGTACAAGTTCATCATCGAGACAATGTTTGAGAAGAGTATCCCCGATCAGATGCTGACAGTTAATGATGAGGATGCCAGGGAGATGGCGAACAGGCTGTGCCGGGAGGAGGGGCTCTTCTGCGGCATGTCATCGGGTGCTAACGTGTACGCCACGATCCAGATGGCTAAGAAGATGAGGAAGGGTGGGAGAGTGGTGACGGTGCTCGTCGATAGGAGGGACAGGTACTTCCTCGAGTATCCTCAGGAGCATTACGTCATCTAAACTTGGCTAGTCTTATCCTCAGCTCCAGCCACTACTCGAAAAATCTTAACCCAAGGTAGCTTTAGTATAAGCTCATCTTACATGCTCGCGCTTAAGTTCTTAATACTCTATAGCTTTCTTGCGCGCTGGTATGCATGTCCCATCTTGTTCTTTCTACGATCACCACAACCTGAGACCCTTATGCACCCCCTCAACAGCCTTAGTATCCCTGAGGTTAGCTTTTCTACTCAGAGACTTCACAATCTTGATCTTCGTTTTAATCGTTGAATATCTAAAATCTCGATCCTTCAGATAGCCCAAGAATAGATCCAGATTTTCTAGGGTTTGTCTGTTGGTGCGGGGGGAGGGATTCGAACCCTCGAAAGCCTGAGCTAGGGGATCTTGAGTCCCGCCCCTTTGGCCACTTGGGAACCCCCGCTACGCCAACAATACGAGTAATACGCCTTAAAACCTATTCGAATTTACTCAGTAGCGTATAGACATATTCGGATGCGAGTCGGAATAAAGAGAAAAACTTCTCACCGCTTTATTTCTCTGTCTCATTATCCTGTTCGCAATGGTCTGAATGATCTTCTTATTCTCACCTTTTTCAGATAATGTTCTTTATTCAAAATTAGTGCCGAGCGCATGATATTTTGCAAACCTTCATTTTTTATGTATTCTAATTTAGTTTTTAGATTCTGATAGGCAAAATCAAGGGAATCATTTTGAAGTAAGATTATATGCCGTTTATACGAATAAAGCAAATGTTCTCTATAAATTCACGTCAATTTAGAGATAAGCATAAACAATTGATTGTTCACCTATGAAAGAATTACAAGAAGATGCTAATTTAGTCTTAAAAAATGGAGTAAAGATAATTCGGATGATCATATTGGAAATGGAATGCCTATCACATGTAGTACCAACTAAGCTTCAGAGGCATATAGTATGTCATTCGGCAAGCAGTGGGAGAGGGGAGATAATCAGCCCCTAGGCAAGACCGTCAAAGACGCAATAAATCCACCGGGTGCCCTCAAGCCCCGGATGGAGTATGCAACTAAGCGCGTGCAGGGACAGTTGCAGAAGCTGGAGCAGGAGTCGAAGCGTTTCGAGGAGAGAGATAAGAGCCTATTCGCGAAGGTCGTCGACTCGTACCAGAAGCACGATACACCCCACGCCAACATCTACGCTAACGAGCTCGCCGAGCTCCGTAAGATGCAGAAAACGACCCTCAACGCCAAGCTCGCTCTCGACCAGATCGCGATGCGTATGGAGGCCATCAGCGAGATGGGTGACCTCGCCTATACGCTGCTGCCTGTCATCGGAGTGATGCGCGACGTGATGAGGGGTATGGCTTCCGTCAACCCCCAGATAGCGAAGGAGATGGGTGACATCAGCAACATCCTCAGCGGCATAGTCATGGATGCGGGTGCGACATCGGGGATGAGCATCAACTTCCAGTCGGCGAACGAGGACTCCGCTAAGATCTTGGAGGAGGCCTCAGCTGTAGCTGAGAAGAGGATGAAGGATACCTTCCCCGAGCTACCAGGCAGCAATAAAGTGCAGGTCTACATTCTTACCTGATCCATTTTTCAACGGATCGGCAATCGTTTTATCCTAACAAACAAAGCGGTGGATGAATCAGATGAAGATCTCCCTAAGCCTTGGAGGCAGCCTACTCACCAAAAATATGGACGCCTCCTCATACCTCAAATACGCCGACATAGTCAGGCGCATCTGGGAGGCTGGCCACGACATCGTCGTTGTCTGTGGTGGAGGCCGCCCCGCGAGGCAGTACATCAACATCGCCAAGGAACTCGGGGGCAACAATGACCTTCAAGACAACTTAGGAATCCTCGCAACACATGTAAACGCCCTCCTCCTAATAGCTGCCCTAGGCAACGCAGCCGACCCTCACATACACCGCCGGGCCTCTGAGGTAAAGAGCCACCTAGGTGACAAGATCCTCGTGGGTGGAGGCTATAAACCGGGAAGCAGCACCGACTACCGCGCAGTTCTCTTCGCTCAAGCTATGAAGGCCGACATCATCATAAACGCCACAGACGTAGCTGGCGTCTACGATAAAAACCCGAAGACCAACAAGGATGCCACGAGATTAAACAGACTCACATTCATGGAGCTTGAAAAGATCCTCAAAGCCAACGTCAAGCAGGCTCCAGGAGAGTATGGCCTCTTTGACCTTAAGGCTGTAAGGCTAGCTTCAAGACTTGACATCCCCGTTATATTTATCGACGGAAACGATCCAGAGGAAATAATCCGAGCCGTCGAAGGCAGTCACCATGGGACAGTCGTTTCGAGCCCACGGTAACCTATATATGGTATTATCTCTTTATGAAGGCGTTCAAGGTGGCTGAAACATGAGCGGAAACGCACCCCTAGACCGACTCCGAGCACAGCGTATGTTAGAGCAACTGGAGAACCTTCAGGGGCGCGGCACCGAACTCGTCAGCGTCTATGTCCCGCCGGGGAAGGCTGTGAGCGAAGTGATGACCGACCTACGCAACGAGTTTGGCACTGCAGTCAACATAAAGTCGAAGACTACACGCAAAAACGTCCAGGACGCCCTAACAAAGGTCATGGAGCGGCTTAAGCTCTTCAAAACCATTCCTCCAACAGGTCTCGCCATATTCGCGGGCAACATCGCCAGCAATCAGCTCGGTGTTGGCGATATGCAGACCTTCGTCATCGTGCCACCTGAACCCATCACTATCTACTACTACCGCTGCGAACACCAGTTCCTACTCGAGCCACTCTTCAACATGCTTGCTGCTAAGGATGTCTACGGCCTCGTCGTCATAGACTCCAAAGAAGCTGCCTTCGGATTCCTCAAGGGGAGTCGAACAGAGATCATCAAGCAATACAGCAGCGGAGTCTCAGGCAAGACCCGAGCAGGCGGCCAATCGAGCAGGCGTTACGAGCGCCTCCGCGATATGTACCTCAACGAGTGGTATATACGACTCGGGGGCTACTTCACGGAGCACTTCCGTAACGTCCCCGGCCTCAAGGGCATAATAGTCGGCGGCCCTGGTCCGACGAAGGAGGACTTCCTCAACGGGAATTACCTCCACTACGAGCTCAAGGACAAGATACTTGCTCAGGTAGACACAGGATACACTGGTCCCGAGGGCATCAAGGAGCTCGTCAACCGGAGTCGAGAGCTAATGAAGGACGCCCGCTACTACGAGGAGAGGCAGAATGTTCAGGAGTTCCTCAAGCACCTCGGCGAAGACGACGGTCTCGGCACCTATGGCGAGCAAGAGATATTTCAAGCCCTCAAGGGAATGAACGTACAACTGCTCCTCATCAGTGAGGATGTTCGAAGAACTTTGTTCAAACTCAAATGCAAGGCATGCGGGCACATTGAAAACAGGGTCGTCGATAACGATAAGGTCGCTGATTTCGAGGCCAATCTCGCTTCAGTAAAGTGTCAGAAATGCGGTGGAGATGTTGAGGTTCTGAGCAAAGAGGACCTGATAGAAGTGCTGATCGAGATGGCGGCGGACGCAAACGTGAGGACGGAGCTAGTTTCCCGAAACACTGAGGAGGGAGATATGCTCTACCGTAGTTTCGGCGGGATCGCAGCGGTCACCAACTACCGGACCTACTAACCCCGCTTCTTCCTCAGATAATTATCTATTATAGGGTCAACATGAGCCCAGTCATTGTTCTTAGAGAAGTCGCCCCTATCCTCCTCTGAGGTTGGGACCGTCGCAAACTGGCACTCGTCATCTCCCAGGATCATGTTTTTTGTGTGTATCATCTTTTTCTCAGGATCCGCCGCCATCGTCTTCGCCGGGTCGATCAGGCAGTAGAGGGCACCGAGTTCCGGTTCCCCCATCTCGATCATGACCTTCCCAAGCTCGCAGAGGTCCGGTTTTCCCTCCCTCCTCTCCCAGAAGCCGTACTTTGGTAATCCCTGGTGCCCCGCCTTGGTCCAATTAGCCACGTAGATTCCATACTTCTTCATGGACTTCAATATCAGTTGTTTTCCCTTATCCCAGCCGTATTCCTCGACGAGGGTTTTGGCGTAGGCTAGGTGAAGTAGGGCGAGGCGCTGTGTAACTACTTTTACCTCATTCTCAGCCTCGCTGAGTGGTACCATCTTTGTTGGCAAATAGATCAAACCTTTCCGTTTTTTCCTTACTAAAAATTGTTGGGGTATCTACTTCGAGGGTGTTGGGATCCACCACTCCTCACCACGTTGCGTGGTGATGTATTCAGGCCACCTCATGTCCACTGGTGCCTTGAAGTCCTTCGGCAGTAGGGGGGCGACCCACTTGGAGCCCCTTATGCCGCCTCCGGTCCTCTCGTTGAACTCCCTCTGGCACCTCGCCAACTCACCTGAGTTCATAAGGAGATCGATTAGGGTAGTGCCAATCACCTTCCCACCTGTATATATCATAGGGTCGATGGTCTCAGGGTATCCCCGCCATCGCATTAGCAGCCCAGTGAGGATATGTGTATCCTGGCTTCGGTGCTTTGAGTATAGCCTTAGCCGAGTAGAGGCGCACAGCTGGGGAGTGCCAAGTATAGTCAACGTAGTCGTCAGCGCCGAAATGCATCTGCCAGGGCTCCAGTGATTTCCTCTGCTCCTCCTCGTACTGCTGAGGCGTTGTCAGTTTTTGGCACGCCTCCGTGAATGGGTCGTCCATCGGCTCGAAGCCGAGGTTCACCTGGATCTCACGTCCCACTCTCCTCGCCTTCTCACCGTACTTTGGTGGCCCAACAATCTCGAAGTTTCGGTAGGTGACATCCGTCAAGGCGTTGTTTGGTAAGCCAAGCCTCGTCTTCGTCACCCACCTCACCGAAAGTTTACAGAATGCTATTTCAGCCACATGTTTTGCGTTGTTCTCCAGAACATTATAGATCTGCTGAGCCATCTCCAGCGTTGGGACACGCCACGCGTACTGGATCTGACCAATTCGTGGCGGCAAATTATCGGATGTGCATTGCCCCGCCACCATAACATACTCGTTCAACGTCCAGTATGCGCTGTGGGGGAGCATCGCCTCTTTCGTATACTTCGTCGTCGTATACATGAGGCAAACCGCATCAAGCGCTGCCGGGCACCTCCCACCAGCGTGACCGCCCATCTTCATCGGTCCCATTGGCTTTAGCCACTTCTCTGGCTCAAGACATTCAAAGGTAAACACAACACTCCAGTAAGCACCATTCTGGGTCTCTAGCAGTGCTGTATTGTATCCCGAGGGGTGATAACAAATGGCGGCGTCATGGTCGTTGAAGTAGCCCCAGGCCGCGTGAACCGGCTTCGAGCCACACACCTTCTCAGCGGGCTCCCCGAAGATCTTCAAGGTCCCCTTCAGTTTATGTTTCTCCAGGGCCTCTTTCGCCGCGAGGATCCCAGTGAGAGCCGTCGTTCCTAAAGCTGAATGTGGATCAGTGTGACCAGCTGCCCACTGATTGAGTCCATCCCTCGGCTCTTGATGTGTCACAGCCTTCTGAGAAGTCCCCGGAACAGCATCGTACTCAGCGTATGTTGCTAGTACCGGCTTTCCCTCCCCGTAGGTGGCCATAAAGGCGGTGGGCATACCTCCAGTTCCCTCTGTTACCTTGAAGCCCTCATCTCTAAGTAACTTACAGTAGGCTGCAGCGGATTTGTACTCTCTCCATGCTGGCTCAGCGAAACCCCAGATCATCTTGTCGAACTTTGATATTCTCGTCTCGTTCGAGTCAACCCAGTCAAGTGCTGTCTGTTTCTCCCTCGAAATCTTAACCAATAAATCCCCTTCCTGTTATTGGATCTGTCCTCCTTAGGATTTATCATTTCTCAAAAAATAATGAAATATGAGTTGACATCTGGAAAAAACTATAATCTTTTTAAGAGACCTCTGGGCTGTAGGGTGGTAACTAGGTAGATGTCAACCTATGATCCCTGTCGAGAACAATCCGATTAGAGCGTGTCTGATTGTTAGATCCACGGCATTCGAGGAGATCTGGATAAATGGGCAATTCGCACGCCACGCGATAGGGAACAAAAGTTTCAAGTGATAGAAATGAATGGAAAAAAGAGGTATCTCATACCCATAATGCTTCTCTGCCTAATGGCAGGACAAATAGGATTAACCTATGCTGATGATATCATCCCCCACCTGGATGTGTCAGTCACAAACACAACAATCGCCGCGGGAACCCACGGCATAATCGGTATAACTATAAACAACAGTGGAAGCTACGACGCGACCGAGGTTGAGGCGTTCCTAACCTCTGCGACACCCGGAATAGCGATCCTCTCAGGTGCCCAAAAAGTCGTGAACACGATCGATAAAGGCACGTCTACAACCTACAACGCGACTGTCATGGTCGACCAGAGTGTCGCTGTTGGTGACTACCCAATCACCATGACGCTTAGCTATCTCCGCGCCGGTCGCGGCATAGTGACTGTGACGATACCCATCACAATAGTCGTGAACCGCATGTTCTTACCGATGGTCGAGGTTACAGTCTCTCCCAACGAGTTGAATGTAAGTGCAATAAATGACGTTACAATGAAGGTAAGAAATATAGCGGACACCAAAATAAACAACGTAGCCATCGCCCTATCGACAGCCTCGCCGTTCCTCTCCATAGAGAGTACTTCCAACTACAATATAACAACATTAAACTCGAATGACTCGATGAGCTTTCGATGTCAAAGTCTATGCACTCGAGAATACGCCCATTGGCGCTTATGCTCTCACCGCCTCTATCTCATACTCTGATGTCTCAGGCAACAACCTAAGGCAGATTCGCAACTCTCCCACTCGAGGTAACATCGCCAATAATTAATAATGTACCCGTCCTGACGGTCACGAATCTAAACACAACGACCGCTATCCCCGGTGAGAGATTTACTATTCAAGCTCGGGTTGACTGCAACGATGCCGCCGCTTATAACACAAAGGCGACACTCACACTCGATGCCCAGGGTCTACTCAAGCCACTGAGCCCAACAACGAGTAGCTTGGGGGACATGATGCCTGGAGACACCCGGACACTAAGCTACGATGTCATAGTTGATGGAGCTGCGCCAGCTTCCCAGATCCCAACGACCCTGACTCTCCTATACACTGACTCCAAGGGCATCCAGAGGACAACCATCGAGATCCTAACGGTCTCAGTCGGCGAGGTCGTTAACTTCCAGATAATGAACCCGACACTCGTCACAGTGAATCAGGGCAGCACCGGCAAGATCGATAGCACCTTAGTACTCAAGGGAACGAGCCGTGTTCAATTCACTAACTATCGATGTTATCTCCGACTCGGGTATCCAAGAGATACCTGAAAGCAACTATTACCTCGGCGCCGTATACCCTGACAGCCCACAGATATTTACAGTGAAGTTCAATGTCGCCTCTAACGCTACCGTGGGGGACGCAACGGTCAAGCTCCAGATAAGCTATCTAGACAACCTCAACATCTCCAGGCAACAGATCTTGAGCTACCCAGTTTCGATCACGAAACCGGCAGCCACAATCGGAACCGACTTCTGGGGTTGGCTCCGACACTTGCTCGGTATGGGGTAACCTAAATCATAAGAACATTGAATAGATTCAGGTAAGGACGAAAAAAGACGAAGGAAGACACTCGATGCTGACTAGAGCGATTAGACTCATGGTAAAGAACAATGCGCTCTTTCGAGCCAACAAAATCAGCCCGGAGTCTGAATGTTAATGATCGAAATTCAAGTGAATGATATAGTGAAGAAATTCGGCGAGTTCACGGCGGTAGATCATATCTCCTTCGATGTTGAAGAGGGAGAGATATTTGGCCTCCTTGGCCCAAACGGGGCGGGTAAGTCGACGTTGATCAGGATGCTCGCCACATTATCAAGGCCCACATCGGGTACAGCAACTATCGGCGGATACGATATAGTGAAGGAGGACTCAAAGGTCAGAACCCTAATTGGCCTCGTATCTGAGAAGCTTATAATGTATGAGCGTCTCACCGCGGAGGAGAACCTCCGGTTCTTTGGGAAGCTCTACGGGGTTCCAGAGGCCAGATGAAGAAAAGCATCGTAGAACTCCTCGAACTAGTCCAAATGACTAAGTGGAAAGATGTCCAAGTTGGCACATTCTCAACAGGTATGAGGCAGAGGGTGAACATCATAAGATCTCTCCTAAACAAACCGAGAGTGCTCTTCCTCGACGAGCCAACACTCGGGCTAGATCCACAGACCACCGTCGAGATCAGAGAATTCATTAGAAAAATCAACAAGGAGAATGGAATGACCGTTATTTTAACCACTCATATGATGGCCGAAGCAGACCTGCTCTGTAAACACATAGGCATCGTGGATCATGGGAAGGTCGCTGCCCTTGATACCTCTTCGAATCTCAAAAAACTCGTCTCCGGAGGAGAGGGGACAGTATTGGAGTTTGTGATCCCCAACCTCGACTCCGGAATCCTGTCAAATTTAAAGTCCTTGAGTTGTGTTACAGGGGTCTCTCAAGAGGATCCGACTCACATCATGGTCCACGCCATCGGTACGGATGCCTTCGACATAATTATCGACTCAATAAGAGAACAGAATGGCAAGATCACATCGGTTAGCAGCCGAGAACCTACACTCGAGGATGTGTTCCTCCAAATAACGGGTCATGAAGTGCGTGACTCGGCGAACCAAAAGATAGCCGTCCGAAGACGCGGATTCATGGGTGGAGGGGCACGCTCCCGAGTAAGGTGATATAAATGGCTGTTAAAATACAATTTATCATGTCTATCTCGTCGCGAGGAAGGACCTCACAGAATTATTCAGGAATAGACTCGGGTTGGTGATGCTGATCATCATGCCGATATTCATGATGGGCATGGTGGGCTTCATATTTCCCTCCGGTCAAAGCCTAGGCAAAGTCACCCTCGCCGTCGCAAACGAAGACCAGGCGTACGGCCTCCAAAAAGGTCAGGTCAGTACGAGCAGTCTACTTGTCACATACCTGAACCGGATGGACAACTTCACAATCACTCAGGTATCATCGATGGATGATGTCAGAGGAATGATCCAAAGTGGCGAGGTAGAGGGTGGAATAGTAATACCAGCAAACTTCACAGCCAGCCTCACAGCGGGACGACAGGGAACAATAATAGTAGTAACTGACCAGTCGAACCCTCAGATGTCCGCACTACTCCAAGGCGCAATGACAGCCATCTTTCATCAGATTGGGGCATCCTTTGCTGAGCAGAAGATCGAGGCACTCATCCCGACAATAAAGAACCCCGTCGCCGTCATACAACCGCTCACGGTTTTTACCCAGGGAGCGGTCCCAGGGAACTTCAACTACTTCGAGTTCATGGCTCCCGGTATCATGGCCATGAACGTCATGATGAGTGTAATGACGGGTCTCCCCGCCGCCATCAGCCACGAGAGGGAGATCGGTACCCTAGATGGCATGATGGTAGCACCAATTAACCGTCTCTCGATAATACTCGGAAAAACCCTCGCCCAAACCGCGAGGGGCTTGCTACAAGGTACTCTTATCCTCATAATGGCGGTGACGTTGTTTGGGGTTACTATACAAGGGAGCATACCTCTCATCTTCGGTCTACTATTACTCGACGTCTTCAGCTTCGTAGGAATCGGAATCGTGATAACCTCCTTCGCAAAGGACCAGGAGACTGCGACGATGATGATGATGACGATAATGTTCCCGATGATGTTCCTTAGCGGCGTCTTCTTCCCTGTGCAGCAGATGCCCTGGTATATGCAGGATATCTCAAAGCTTATCCCATTATCCTACGCGACCACTGCCCTAAGGAAGGTCTTAGTGCTAGGGGCAGGCATTCCCGCCATATGCGAGCGAGATCGTTGTGCTTGCCGCATTCGGGATAGTCTTCACAGCCATCGCTATCCCGCTCTTCAAGAGAAACATGACCAGATAATCGCATGCAACCCGAATATCCTCATTTTTCTTCCCTAATAATATCCACATTACTCGCGCGCGCGAGACAGATGTATAGTTTGCAACATTAGTCTTCTAGGATAAGAAATCGCGACGACGAATAGCCATAATCTCAGGCTACCGCTTTCCGCCGAGATAATCGAACCAAGCTATACGTGCTGCTACCGATCGCCAGGGACGCCAAGTTTCTCCGATGGCATCAAACTCCTCAGGCGATGGTGGTACATTCAGTCTTTTTATGCGTGTGATCGCGCTTACTAGGGCTAAGTCGTTGCGAGGCCAGATGTCTGGGCGTCGAAGAGACATCAACAGATAGATGTCAGCGCTCCATCGCCCGATGCCTTTGAGTTGAATAAGTCTAGATCGAGCCTCTTCATCGGCGAGGTTTTCTAGGCTTGCCAGATCCAGAGAGCCATCTAATAGGTTTTTTGCTAAAAGACGTCCATAGTGGATTTTCTGGCGGCTGAATCCGATCGCCTTCAGCTCCTGGTCGTTGAGTTCAAGGAAGCTTCGTGGCGTGAGATCACTCGTCGCGGCTTGTAGGCGGTTGAAGGCCGCCCGCGCCGAGGACAGTGATACCTGCTGCTCGAGGATAATCAGAATTAGGGAGGCAAAACCCTGGGTCTTGACCAGAGTGGTGGTGGGCCGTAGCGCTGAACAATTAATGACAGATCAGGATCCCGGTTCGCTAATATCTTTACTGCGTCGAGGAGCTTCTGGTCATCCAATAAATAGAAAGCCATGGATAATCGAGATTCCTTCAAATTTAGATTTGTTAAGAAACAATCGTACTCGCGAAATAATAATGATTCGCGCGATTCTTGCGATCAACTACGGGTCTAAAAAGGTAACGATCATTTTGTTAGAAAAAAATATAACCAACGGCTTCATGAGAAACATGGTCTGTACTAGCCTTGATCTCTAAAAATCTACTACTGAGAGCTGCTCTATCCTTTGGACTAGGCATTGCATTCTACATCTATGCCATTTTTTCGGCGTTCAGGGCTCTTTCCCCCACGAGCATTGTGTTCTGGAGGACACTCGTTTTGACGATCATCGGAGGCTTCGGATCCCTATTCTTAGGCTACTTTTTTGTGATTCTAATCGGTGGCGGATTATCCCTTCAGCTAACTGAATTTATCGCTCGTCTGAATAATTCAAGGCACGTCATAGAAGTGGTGGAGGGCGAGTCCAGACCCACGGGTAATATAATAACGAACTATGCTGCACTCATCATACCCTCCCTCATTTTCTTCACCTTGGTGACCCTGGCTTGGGACATACATACCATCCATGCCAGCACCTTAGCCGACATTAATGCTGTATTACATACCTTGGACGTTTTCTCTAAACCGACGAGCGTGAACTCCGTTACTTATTCGATCGATATTATCCCCGTGATGATAATTCTCTTGGCGATCTCTGGGTTTATCCCGGCTATGGTTCTCCCCTACTTCAGGAGGTTCAGGGTAACCGGTGTTAACGGAGGGCCCTTTCATCTCGATCTATTATTCACAGTAATTGGAGCCTTCACGGGATTGAGTGTGATTCTAACCTTAGCGGGTTTCCTTTTTAACACACTCTGGATGGGCCAGGGTCCACATTATTATCACTTCGTGATCCCGGCTATGGTCGGGTTCAGTATAGACTTCTCGATTGGTGCATTTCTTGGTAGAAGCAGGGCTGAAAATATGGTCAAGAGTACGTTGGAGAAAGAAGTTGGTGAGAGGGTTTTCTTGGGGACTGTAGAAGTACGGGGAAAAAAGGAGCACGACCATTTGTCTGATTAATCTTCTGATATTTTTCTCAAAAAAAAGGTTTTGGGATCGATTGATCGATTAGTCTGATTTATTTATTAAAATATGGTTATTGCGAACGCTTACGCTCTCGGGATTATCAATGATCATGATTAGAGAATAAATGGAAAGGTCTAAGGGACCTGCGATAAGCTTCACTCGATCGTTAGGGTAATACTCAGTCCCTCATATCCAGTGACATTAACCTGACCTTGGCCATCACCATACTCCATCTCCCTTATCTTCAGAGTCTCACGAATATCAGTGTCGCCGAGACGGATTTTGTCTAGGTTTCTCTTGTCTGAAGAATAGATGGCGAGCTTCTTCACTGGCTTGTTCAGCGGGATGCCGAGCCTGTTTTTCTGTGCCCTTATCTCGGCGATAACAGCTATGATAATGTCTCCTGCATTTTCAGACTCTTCGTTCACGAGGTTTCCGTTGTAGGTCGGCCACTTGGATCTGTGAATGCTATCTTTGGGGTCAGATGCGTATGTCGTGTTGTATATCTCTTCGGTTATGTGAGGCATCACGGGCGCTAGGAGTTGAAGCATCCTCTTCATTGTGTAATATAGTGTCTGCTGAGCCGCGAACTTCGGTTTGCCCTCCCCATAGAGTCTATACTTTGTAGCCTCGAGGTAGTGGTCGCAGAATACATGCCATGTGAAGTTGCGGGCAGACTCGGTGGCATTCATGAAGTCGCAGTCCTCCATCGCCGTCGTTGCTAGTTGCACCGTCTTCTCGAGCTTTGTTAAGATCCATTTGTCGAGGATCTTGGGTTCCACATCGGTGTCTGTGTTGTAGTCCTCGAGCTTCATAGATGTGAACCTGCAGGCGTTCCAGAGCTTCGTCATGAAGCGGCGGCCGTACTCGACGTCCTCCCAGCGGAACGGTATATCCGTTCCTGTTCCTCCTCCGGAGGCGGCCCACTGGCGGGCTGCGTCGGCGCCTTGCTTGCCGAAGACTTCGGGGGTGTTTACGAAGTTGCCGAGGCTCTTACTCATCTTCCTCCCATCGGAGCCGAGTACCATGCCATTGATGAGCACTGAGTTGTAGGCTGGTTCCCCGAATAGGGCTAGGTGGCGCACCATGAGATAGTAGGCCCAAGTTCGTATGATGTCCTGGCCGCTTGGGTGGACGGAGGCGGGGAAGAGCTTGTGCCAGTCGGGTCTATCCGGCCAACCTGCGTGGATGGCGCATGTCAAGCTGCTATCGAACCATGTGTCCATTACGTCATAGTCGGGGATGAACTCAGAAGAACCGCACTTGGAGCACTTGCTCCTCGGCTGCTGTACCTTCGTGTCTACTGGGAGTTCGTCGGGATCAGCGAGATGGATCTCGCCGCACTTCTTACAGTACCAAGCTGGCACGGGTGTTGCGAAGACGCGTTGCCTGCTAAGCACCCAGTCCCAGTCGAGGCTCGTAGTCCAGTCAATTAGACGATATCTCATGTAGTCTGGGTACCAAGTGATCTTCTTCGCTTGCTCCACGATCTGGTCGGTGAAGGCAGTTGTACGCATGAACCACTGCTTAGCGTTCACCACTTCGATTGGAGTGTCGCAGCGCCAGCAGGTGCCCACCTCCTGCTCAAGGGGCTTTTCCTCGCGGAGGAGACCAGCCGCTCGGAGGTCTTCTAAGATGGTTTTTCTTCCCTCGGTGATGGTTAGCCCATTGTATTTGCCAGCGTTCTCGTTTAGTCTACCTCTCTTGTCGAGGAGGTTGATCACTGGGAGTTTGAATCGGGCTACGTCGACTACATCTGCCTTGTCTCCGTATGTGCAGATCATCATGACACCAGTTCCGAAGCTGGTGTCGACGTCATCCTTTGCGATGATGGGTATCTTCCTGTTGAAGAGAGGTGTTGTCGCCTCCTTTCCGATGAGGTTGTTGTAGCGTTTGTCCGTGGGGTTAATGCCTATAGCGACGCAGGCTGGGATGTATTCGGGTCGCGTAGTGGCTATGATGAGTTCACCGCCAGGTATGCCGAAAGCGATGCTGTAGATCTTACCCATCCTCTTGAGGCGCTCTACTTCGGCGTCGGCGATGGCGGTTTCACACCTGGGGCAGTAGTTGATGGGGTGTTCTCCTTTGTAGATGAGACCCTTCTCGTATAGGATGAGGAAGCTGAGTTGGATCTTTCTGATGTAGGTGGGATCCATTGTGCGGTACTCGAGGCTCCAGTCGATGCTGGTGCCAAGTCGGATGATGGCTGTCCTCATCTTCGCTATATATTGATTGACCCACTCCTCGCACATCTTCCTGAATTCGTCGGGTGGGACGTCGCTGCGGCGGATCTTCCTGTTTTTTTCAACCGCCACCTCAGTGGGCATTCCGTGGCAGTCCCAGCCCTGGGGAAAGTGGACGTTGAAGCCTTGCATCCGCTTGTAGCGGGCACGTATATCGAAGTATGTCCAGTTTAGGACGTTTCCCATATGGAAGTCACCAGAAGGGTAGGGTGGTGGTGTATCGACGCTATATCTGGGGCGGCTATCGTCATTCCAGTCGTACCTGTATGTGCCATACTCCTCCCAGAGCTTCTCCCAATTCTCCTCCATCTCGAGGAAGTCGATCTTATTCGGTAGCTGCTTCATTGTCATCACTTGATTTATACGGAAAGTTGGACGGGTCGATGCACTCTGAAAAGTCTGCCCGCCTTAAAACCTTGTCCGCGAGAAGCCGATCACACTCTGGGATATCCGCATCTCTAAGCCCTGATTTGGGCGAGGACAAAGCGATACCCCATAGATAGCCCTCGCGTCATCTGAATTAGATATGTGAATCGAAAATAAAAGGTTTAGCGGAAAATGTCTTTCAATAAGAAACCATTAGTTGTGGAGTAACCAATGGGTTAACTAAATACACCTATTTCTTTTCTGAAACGTTTCCTCGGAGTTTCCTCGCGCCAGGTATAATCAGAATCGAGATGACACCTAGTGTGATATAAACTGTAGACGTCGGATAGCTCTGGCTTACGAAGCCCGCAACCATGGGGCTAAGGCATGTAAACGCGCCATACATTCCCTCGTAGACACCCATAGTAGTGCCGAGGCTGTTTCTCGGGGAGCCATGGGCAATATAGTCGAGGATTATGGGTTCGATGAAGCCGTTGGAGATACCGAAGAGCGCGAGCGGTATCACGAATCCGATAGCTGTTGAAGCTAAGCCAATGGCGCCGAGGCTTACACAGAGAAGCACAGCTCCTATAAACAAGCCCCTCGATGAACCTAGTCCCACTATCTTCTCCGAGTAATAGAACCCTACACCTTTGACAGCGCTACTCATCGCCATGAGCACACCTATGATCGTCGCCGAGATGCCGCTCTCCGCCATGTACCCTGGGAGGATGTAGAAGTAAATGCCTAAACCCAGAGCATAGGGTATCATCGTAAGGTAAGCGTATCTAAGATTATAGACTGCCCCGAAGTCGAAGATAGTTTTCTTTGCCCCTTTGTATAGTCTAATCTTCGAGATCATGGAGAAGTTGACTGCGACGCCACCGATCATGAGTATCACCATGACTAGCCAGAGCGAAGAATACCCAAATGTGTCGGCGATCATACCCCCGATGAAAGGTCCGAACACGAACCCCAGGATCCAGCTCAGATTGTAGCGTCCAATAGCGTGGGTGAGTATCTCAGGCGGGGAGATTTCGGCTGTGAGGGCACCCGCTGCTGTCCAGAAGGCTCCCCCGAGGAATCCGAGGAGTATCCTAATGCTGAAAACCCAGCTGAAGTCCCGTGCGAAAACGAGCATTATCAGACTTCCGAGTGTCAGTATGTTGAAAAAGAGAAATGTCCTCAATTTCTCAAACCGGTCGAGAAGTGAACCGGCAACGAGTGTCATCACCGTGTAAGCCGCGGCCGCTCCCGTGCCCATCAAACCGATGTCAAGGAGACTCATGCCTATCGACGAGGCTTGAACGGGGAGGAGCTCCATCGCAGTCCCTATCGCCGTCGAGATTAGGAAAACAGTGATATATAGACGAATTAGGAGCCACGCACGGTCTTGTTCCAATGTAGAGGAAGCAAATACGGTTAGAATGATAAATCTAACCCTCAGGTTTTGATGATATAGGGCATATCGCCTTTCCTTGGTCCGGTAACTATGATTTGTTTGTTCATTTCTAGTTTCATGCCGTCAGCTGCGGCGATCACTGAGATGCCCGTCTCTTGTTCCAGCCAAGCAGCCTCTTTAGCAGGATCAGCGTTCAAAATCTTAACACCGTAGTGCGTGGTGACGGCACAGGACGGCTTTACCTCTTGGATGAGGTTGAGGGCGTCGTCGGTGCATAGGTGCCCAAGCAGGGGGTTATTTCGCGGCCACATTGTACAGATGATGAGGAGATCTACACTTTTGAAATGCTCAGCGTAGCCATCATAAAGCTCCGTATCGCTAGTGTATCCTACCTCTCCCACTCCATCAATACCGAACCTCAAACTTACAGCGTCAAAATCACCGTGGATCGCCTTGAACGCAGAGAAGTGGATGTCACCTATTTTGAACTCGGAACCTGGAATAAGGGTCTCTACATGCTCAGGTAGCTCTTGGTGATACCTACTCACGCTTGGGTCGACTCCATCGCCACCCTGAAGAACGCTTTTCGAAGCGGCTAGTACACCATGACGCCTCGTGGTTCCACTCGTCATCGCTTCAACTAGGACCTCTGCATCCGTGTAGTGGTCTGGGTGGCAGTGACTAACAACAACGCCGTCGAGGCGCATCGGTGTCAATCCAGCGTAGATGCTGTGGACTAAGGCGCCTGGACCTGGATCTAGGTGGACTTGGGTGGAGCCATAAATGATCCTGATTCCCGCTGTCTTCCTCCTCTGTGTACACATGGTGTGACGGCCACCGCCTGTGCCGAGAAAATGAAGCGTGAGCGGATCCATGTTGACCCCTCGACATCCGAGAGTTAAATATTTAACAGGGAGACGCAACCAGAAAGGGTGCATGGGCCCGTGGCCTAGTTAGGCTAAGGCGTCTGACTGATAAACAAGGCACCTACGGTTCCTTGGAACCTCCTTTTATCCGTGAAGCTGTTTCTAACCCCACCATCCTCATTTATGATAAGTCTCGTACTACTACTGCTGTTCCCGCTTCTGCTTCTGTTGATTGGACTGGTTTCTACGACTGGCTGCGACATCGTGGCTTGAGGGAGCGGTACTGTCTTGATCTGCTGAGTTATGCGAAAAGGTACTGTCACTTCCTGTTTGAGAAGCGGCTTGCTCCGCTGGAGATGGTGGCTGGCACGCGTATGGCACTGTCAGCGCTAGCGAATCTTTCTAGGTTCTTAGGGCAGTACAGCAGTTTCAGGCAGCTTCGAGAAGAGAGCGAGGTTCGATGGGCTACGACTTCGGCTGAGAGTCTGTTTCTTGCATTCTATGATGGGTCGCAGTCTGTTACAACTACCGAGGCTTGGATGGACTCGTTAAAGGGGCTTCTTGGTTGGGAGGATTGGTTCAGGCTTGTGTACATGGCTGAGTCCGGGCAACGAACAGGTGAGGCAATCTCTACGCGCGCGCGCAGATCATTAACAAGTTCAAGGAAGAAGAGTATCCAAAAATCCTCATAGTAACCGATATGCTATTGACGGGATTCGATGCACCGATTCTCCAAACCATGTACCTTGATAAACCATTAAAGGAACACCGTTTACTCCAAGCTATAGCGCGAACAAATCGTCCATTTAACGATATCAAAGAAGCAGGGCTCATCATAGATTATATAGGACTATTGAATAACTTCACCGCTGCCTTCGAAGCTTACACAAAAGAGGATATCAAGGGTGTCCTAATCGATTTTGATGCACTGAGGGGCGAATTCACTCAGAAACTCAATGAGGTTATGAAACTATTCGAAGAAATCCCGAAGGATAAGTATGATAGACAAACCATGATGAATGCCATAGAAGTTGTGACTCAAAACGAAGATAACACTAAAAAATTCGTAGATAATTATAAAGAACTTAGAAAACTATTCGAACTCCTTGGCACCGATCAGATAAAAATAGAGAAGTTTTACGACTTCAAGTGGCTAACCGCAGTGTATGCATGGTATATCAATGATGTCATTCAGGACAGAAGAAATGAAGATATCCGAGTACAAAAATACTTCAATAAGACTCTAAAGTATGTCTACAAATCAACAGAAATTGAGAAGATAGAAAAAGAATTACCAATAATAAGGTTTGACGAAAATTACCTTAAAAACCTACAGGAGAAAGCAAAGAATATAAAAGAAAAAGCAGCAAACATCATCTTTACATTAAATAAATATGTTCTGGTTGATAAGCAGAGAAACCCAATTTATGAGTCTCTAACACAAAGAGTTGAAAAAATAGTAGAACTGTGGAAGGAAAAAAAGAAGGACTATGATGCGATACTCGCTGAAGGCTCCGATATATTCTTAGAGATGAACAAGCTACAGGTGAGACAAAAACAGTTGAACTTCACAAACCTCGAGTATTCGCTTCTTCTTGCCCTCGAGAACAAATTTGGCACTCAACCTGACCTTACTCAGGATACTACAGAGCTATACACAAAGCTCCAGGCCCTCATGTTCAGGGATTGGCAGACCCAACAGACAGCGAAGAAGAATGTTGAAAGAGAGGTTAGGACATACCTCAGAAAATATGTCAAAAAATACGGGCTCAAACTCTCTAATCTCCAAGAGCTTTACACAAGACTAATGGAGAATGTGATGACTTATGGATGAGACCGTCGGAACAAGATACTAAGGTTCACGTCAAATTTAGAGACATCAAGTACCCAAGACTCGAATTCAAGACTGGAAAACTTCAGTTAATCATGCCTCAGACACAAAGAAACGAAATCAGAAGATCAAGAGTTCGAATCTCTTCGGGCCCACCAAATCTTTCATGCGCGTGTGCAAAAAATATAACCTGTATAAGCAAGGCTTGTACATCACCACTGGGTAAAAAAAATGAACAATAATGGAAAAAAGACTAGATTCCTAGTCGCTCTAATAATGATCATTGGATTAGCAGCACAAATCGGGTACAACGCGCACGCGGATGCGACAGGAGGAAGCATCCATATTTTAATTCTGAGCTCAAATTACAGCTCCGTTGTTGGCGCATCCGTGTCATCAACGAAGACGCCGAGTGGACAAGCAGCCTTAACGGGGACAGCTGGATCAGATGAGTCAGTACACTTCAACGGCATAGCAACCGGTAACTACACCTTTATGGTGACTTTAGCCGGATTCCCCGCTGCAACTGGAAATATTACTGTGGCAGATGGAAATAACACCCTCGCCATAGAGCTTCAAGCTCCGGCTGCGACCACAGGCGGCATCAAGGTCACGGTTAAGGACGCTAGTGGTAACGCCGTCGCCGGAGCAACGGTGTCCTCGACGAGCACACCGAGTGGCCAGGCTGCACTAAGCGGAGTCACCGCTGCGAATGGCACGGCTGCATTCTCCGGAGTAATGCCGGGGAGCTATACTGTTCAGGCGAGTATGACTGGCTATAGTTCGAACAGTGGTTCGTTAACAGTTGTCGCCGGTAGTGTAGCGCCTTTTTCATTGACGCTTCAGACCCAGTCCTCATCCTCCTCTAGCGGGGGTGTTCCAGGATACCCAGCGGAGGCAGTGATCGTCGGCTTCGTCGTGTGCGCTGCCTTGTTAGTTTTAGTTCGGAGGAAGAAATAAAGCAATATTAGAGTGGTTTTCTCCGATCTCGATGTGCCCTTTTTTTCATGAAATGCTTATCTTCTCTATTATGTGATTAGCGAAGGATCTGTTTTCAACTCATTATGTAACTACGCGTCTGTTTACGATAGGAATCTATGTCTATTAAATTGATTGAGTCGTAAGGGTACATGATTGATTTAAGTTTGCTTTCCTTGTTTTGAATAGACATAAGCTTTGCGAGAAGAGCTCGTCCCAGTTGTCAGAATGAAAAAAGGGGAGGAGAGACGGGGGATATCTGCCCTATAGAAGAGATGCGAATCTCTTCGGGCCCACCACTACACATAACAACAATGTAGTCTACAAATTCTGTGTATCTAATTTAGCTCGAATGTCTCGATCCTGGAGATTATCGGTATCATAAGTAGAGCTATGATCGCCGCGACTATGAATCCAACTGAGTAACCATAGGCAGTGAATATCAGACCTCCCAGAGCTGAGCCAACGACGTTCGCAATGCCCGTCGCCGAAAGAAGTTGTCCCATTACACTCCCTCTGTGATCCTCAGATGCTTGCGAGATGGCGAAGTTAGAGATCGGTAGCCAGATCAGTGCATAGAAGACGTTGAAAATTGCGGAGATGAGGATAGGAAATATGTATACGTAGGAGACAGGGTGGAGAAGGAACAGAGGGAAGGCCGCCCAGACCAGTATCATCGCGACTCTTGCGGCTACAAACCTTTTCAGCAACCTCTTATGATCCGACTTTATACGTGGAGCAATCCATGCGAAAGCAGCTGCAGCTGCCACACCATTTCCCACACTAAGTGCGAGAATGGAACTATCTGATAATCCCAAGGTCTTCATAAGCGGGGCTTGGCCCAAAACGTAGAAGTTTATCCCCGTCCAGTGAACGAATGCAGCTAGTAGAAGCAACTGCAGTGGGGTGAGTTGCTTCAGGCTCCTCGGGAGCCTGATTTTCCTAATGTCCATGTGGTTCAAGAAGGGTCTAGGCGAGAGGAGACTCTCCACGAAATGGAGGCTCCTGGCCGAGAAAGGGTGTCTCTCCAGAGTTATCTCAGGCTCGTTTCCCATCCTCCATAGCATGATTGCGGCTACGATGCACATTGCTGCCGCGATGTAGAAGAGTATGCGCGTCGCATAGAATTGCGTCATCGTCGTGTAAGCTATCAACCCGATGATGTTGCCTACACTCATTAGGGAGTTGAACTTCGCCACGCCACCCTGCCAATTCCTGCCTTTGCAGCATTCGACAGTGTACATTACTCCTATGGGGGCGACCCCAGCACTGATCCCGGCGAGTGCTGTGTATGCGACGACGAGCTGTGGAACGGTGACCGCCATGCCGAGCGCAAGAAAAATCGGGCATAGGGCTACGGAGAAGAAGAGGAGAAATTTTTTCCTGCTCCCAGAGTTGTCTGAAAATCTTCCCCAAGCGGTCGAGAACACGAAAGTGGCTGCAGCCGCTGTAGCAGTCATGGCTCCGATCTCCGCCACACTCGCTCCTAACGAGAGGGCGACTAGGGTGACGATGATGCCTGGGTTACCAATCGCCATGTATAGAGGTATGATGGAGGCGTGCCAACGAGTATCCGGCTTAGTAACCGGCTTTGATGGTATGACTTCACCCATCTGACTCCATCTTCCTCTCTATCACAATAGGTCACGTTATAAACGTAGTACTTTTAGATTGGATGTTGGTTGATATTCTTTACCTCACAGTTAGCTTTCCAATACACTCGCTTTCTTCTCGATGTTCAATTGCTGAATAGAATAGTGAGAGTGCTTCTCGAAAACGATTTGAATTCACTTACTAAAGTATTCAGAAATCATCCGACGCCTTCAGTCAATAAAACATATGTTTAATTATGTGGGGTGTGGTCGCTTACGTGTATATTGGGAGCCTTGCGGTGACCGTTATACGAAACAAGGAGTGATTGAAATGGGTTATAGAGAAAGGCGTAGCAGCTTCAACAGTGGGCCGCGTGAGATGCATAAGGTTACTTGCTCTGACTGCGGTAAGGAGACTGAGGTCCCCTTTAAGCCGACGGAGGGTCGTCCGGTTTACTGTCAGGAGTGCTTCGCTAAGCATAGGCCACCGAGAAGGTTTTGAGCCGTAAAGTGAGTCCGTCTGCGGGCGTAGTCCCGCATAGAATCATTTTTTTTAACACTATTTTCATCTAAGAAAATATCGATCAATTTCAAATGTATCAGAGTTTTTAGTAATCGACGCCGGACTGCATTGGCGGTGTTGTTCTCGACACGATCTCACCGAGGAGCCGGCGGCCGAGGTCTGTGAATTCGAGCATCTTCCACTTTATTACGCCTAGATTTTGGAGGGATCGTCTCACTCCATGTGGGATGGCCTTAGCGGGGACGATGCCGTCCTGATATTTTATTAGCTCGTCTTTGTAAAGTAAGAGGAGGTTTCTTCTAGAGAGGTCGTCCAACTCCGTCAGCTGCTCTGGCGTGTATCCTTTAATATTCGCCTTAGATTCGAGGGCTTCTGGGAACCTGACGAAGTAGGCTATGTTCTTAGATATCCTGATCAGACCAAGCTGCTGGAGGCTTGCTATGCTTTTCTTGCCGCACTGCTTGTAGGTCCACTGTTTTAGTAGGTCTTCTACAGGGACACCATCTACTGCGTCGTGGAGGTGCTGCAGAATCTCTACCTGTACTGGACCTAGCACTTCAGTTTCTCCTCTTTTAGGCAGTACATTCCGATGGTTTCCTGCGATTTAGGCATTATTATTAGTTGGCGTGTGAGCCATCGCAGAATGGTTTGTTGCCTGACTTGCCACATCGGCAGAGTGTGACGCGGTTCCTCCTCTCATAGGCTTTACCTTCTGCAGACTCGATTAAGATGCTACCGCGGACCCAGATGGGGCCCATAACACCCATCTGCTGGTCCTCTACAAGGCATATGGATTGTTCAAGTTCGGGTTCTATCGGTTCTTTAGTCTCCTTATCCCAAACGACAAGGCGGCCAGATGGGCAGTTATATGTCTCCTCGACAGCCATCTTCTTTGCTTCGGGATCATTGGAGACACGGATGTGATTCCAGACGCCTCCACTCCTGTCACAGAAGCGAGCGAAGGCGCTTAGGTCCTGGGCATCAGTAAGTTTCAGGGATGGACCGTCTAATTTGTTTGCCTGTTTAAGATATGGTTCTCGACTAGCTGTCTCGGTACCGTCGAACTTCATCTTGATGTGGGTGCCATCGTAGAAGGGTTTGTTCTTAGATTTGCCACGCCGGCAGAGAGCATAACTCTCTAACTGTGGGTATTTTTTGGTCTCATGCCACGTTGATTAACAACCAGTCTCGTCTGACTCAATTGTCTGTTCAGTCAGTGGTATACCTCCTGAGACAAGGTATGAGCCATCTCGGCTCACTATTATCTTAGACTTATCATGTTTTTCTTTCTTAGCTCCCTTCTTTGAGACCATATTTTTTACTACCTGGAGGCGTCTTAGATGAACCTACTCTTCAAGCTGCACGGAATTAAAAAACTCAATAATGATGAGAATATTGGATCTTTAATTAATCTCCCGGAGGAATCAGTTTAGATAAGTGTTGTATCCCAGGATTAGTCCCTTTTTCTTCGCGCCCGTAGGCTTCCAACATGCCTGATTCGGTTTCTATGTTCTTTTTTGCACTGGCAGCTGCGAATACGTCGTCTTCGTGCTCGATGTCGATGTTTCCCTTGTAGTTTGTCTCTATCAGCGCCGTGATGAATTTTGGCCAGTCCATTTCACCCCAGCCAGGCAAGCGGGCTCGCCACCATCCATGGCCCAAACCCACGGTTTCGCCGAAGGCTTGCCCCAGGATGCCAACGCGTTTTAGCACCTTTCGGTTGATCTCCATGTCCTTGGCGTGGATGTGGAAGATGCGGTCGCCGTAATCGTAGATTGCTTGGATATAGTCGATTCCCTGCCAGACCATGTGGGAGGGGTCTAACTCGATGCCTAATGACTTCGAGGGCACAACCCGGTACATCTCGTCCCAAACTTCGGGGCTTATTGCGATGTTTTCTCCCCTCAAGTTAAAGCGGTCCATCATGGGGCAGTTCTCTATAGCGATGCGTATCTTTCGCCTCTCCGCCTCCTCGCAGAAGGGGGTGAAGATCTCCTTAAACAAGGGGATGTTGTCCTTGATGGACTTATTCGGTTCGCGGCCGGCGAAGGTGCAGACGACGTCGACACCCATCCGATTAGCCAGCTCCAGGACCTTGTAGAAGTATCGGCTCGCCTCCTTCAGCTTTGGCTTTATCGGGGTCAAGGTAGTTGGGGTAGTAGCCTAGGGCTGAAATCTCGATGTCGTGTTCCTTAAGGTCTTTTTTAACCTCCGAGATCTGCTTGTTGGTCACTTTGTCAGCGTTGAGGCTTGAGTCGGGCCAGGCTGAAAGCTCCATGGAGCGGAAGCCGACTTTGTGTGCGAATTCGACGGTCTTTTTGTCGTAATTCGTGTAAAATCCGAGTTTCATGCTTGTTTCAGTTAATAAAACTAGTATTTAGATTATTCCCTAAAAATTCGCGCGCGCTAATATTTTAAATCGAAAAGGCGCAGCGCGCTCGTCAAAGAAGCGAGTTTGACTGTCACAGGTATTTAAAGGGTTACTCGACAACACACGCGTGCCTTCAATCGACTTGCGGCTGCCGATGCACAAACCTCTTGATTGGCCGTTTCGCAATCCGCTCCGAGCACCTGTCGTTCGCCATCTCCAACCCAAAGCTGTGACACTCCCCAAGATACTCCGCAAGCTCCTCCGAATCCATCCTGGCAACGAGCCACCTGCACACTTCTAGGGCCTCATCAACGCGGCGATCCACCGACATCGATCCACGCTCAACTAATCTGTCGCTCTCACCGCTACCTAAAGGCAACCGCGACCACGAATTAAACTGCCTATTAAAGGTATTCAATTTATTCAACGTATTTTTCCAGTTCAGGTTCGACTCAACGATATCGTAGACGGCAGCCCCGACGACTTTACCGAAGGACTCGTCCCGCCTCCTGACAAGGGCAAGTAGACGGTCGACCTCATCCATAAACCTCCTAGAGGCCGATTGGGCCACCAACCTTCCTCATCTCCACCAGCGCCCCTTCGAGAATCTCCGCCAATCTATTGTCCCCCGTCTTCGAGAAGGACTCCCGAGCCCCACCGATGAGAGCGATAAGCTCAATGTACAGTAACGAGGGATTAACGTTGAGCCCCGACATCATCGCCACCAACGCCTCCATGTTCCGGAGCCTACTCGCATCCGCGAAGACCTCGTGAACATAATCCCTCACTGTTGTAGCGTCCTTCAGCACCTTCGCTATATCCTTTAAGAAGCCATCAACTCTGACATCTATTGATGTGTAATACTTTTTGAGCAACTCATCTAGCTTCGGGTCGATGCCCTTGGCGGCGGTCTCTATAGTGCTCAGATTTTTCTGCAACATCTCCCCATACTCCTTTCCACGCTTGACGAACACCTCATCAAGCTCGTCGAGCCTCTTCTTCTTCTCAGCGATAATTTTAGTGAGCTCCGATTCCTTCACCTTGAGCTCATTGACCGCGGAGCGCTTCTGTGCGTAGTATGCCTCCAATCCGCCTAGATCCTTCCACGATCCTCTTGAAGCTCCCGACATCGTTCTCGTACCCGACGATAACCTCGTGTAACTCGACGATGTCCTGATCGGTTACACTCTGTCCGTTAAGCCATATGTGGAATTCATGAACTTCTGTCTCGAATCGAGGATCTGCTGCGTGTTTATCCTCTGCTTCTCCAGCTCAGCGATCATCTGCTCCAGGTTAAGCCGCTTCTTCGCGAGCACGTCGACCTCCTCCCTAAGCCTACGGGTTACCCCGTAGTTCTCCCCCAGATCAGCCGCGAGGGCCCTAAGCGACTCCGCAGTCGAGTCGCCGTTCCTCGCGCTGCTCCTCTGGGCCGCCTCGATGACTGCCCCAACCTCGCGGATCGTGGCCCCCAGAGACTCGACGTACAGAATCTTCTCGACGAGGCCACTCTTATCCTCTACGAAGGCTTCCAGCTTCCTCAGCGTAACTCTTCTCTCATCTGCCGTTTGATTAAGGGAGTCGATCTCGCCCTGGATACGCTGCACCTCCTCGTCGAGGTCTGATATTTTCCCGAATGTCTCAACGGATTAGCTTCGGATCTTTGTCGAGTTTCACTATGCTTTTGAAAACGTTTGCGATCACATTCAGATCCGATAAAGGTAGAACCGGAGCCGACAAGTTGCGGGCATCGACGAACTCCTTAAGCTGTTTCCGGATGTCTCCGCGTCGGCGATTGCTTTCTGTTTGCTCTCCTCCTTAGATACTATATCCCTATCCAGGGTGACGCTCTTCGCCTCGAGACCCTTGATCTCCTCCTGGACGGAGGCCTTCGCGGCATCCAGTGGGTTAGTCTCCACCAGCCTCGCCGAGTTTGCCGTCGGCATCGGTGATGCTTGTCTTCAGTCTCTTCAGTTCATTATCCGCTTCGCCGATCTGATCCCTTAGCCCACTCAGGTGCTTTCTGTTCTCCTCGTAGGCGATTATGGCCTTCGGCATGAACTCCGTTAAGGCGCCTGTAGAGCACGCTGTCGCTGGGGAACCTTCGCTTAAGTTCCTCCCACGGCGTCCATTTTTCCATAGCCTCCCTTGCCAGGTCTCCCTTTGTTCTCTTTCCGGTTTTATCCTCGAGTCACCTAAATCACCTACACTTTCCTTCTCCAAGCGACTGCTCCAGCAGCCGCATAATGTTCTCCGCTCGTTTCGAGTGGTTGAAGCAAATTCTCCACCATCCAGCTCTCCACCTTCTTACTCTCCACCATCCAGCTCTCCACAACCATCAGCACTCCTCCACTCCAGTCCGCCCTGCAGCAGTACTGCTGGTGCTGGAGCGTGGGTGCGGCATAGTGCTGAGGTCCACACACGAGAAGGTGCGTGCACCATATACGCCTTGGCGGGGGAACTTGAGGAGCACCCGTGGCTGCACCCAGCAGTAGGAGCAGTCAGCACCTGCACCTGCACTATGGAGAGAAAGGGGGAGAAAGATGTGTGGATGGAGAATTTTTTGGAGGATGGAGAGATTTTTAGGGTGACGGAGAGAATTTTTGGAGAAAATAATTGTGTCGATGGAGAAGTTTAGAGATGGTTGAGAGCCTAAAACGTGGAACAGAAACGCGTCAAATGATCCAGACCATGGGCACGTCGCCGAGGATGACCCCAATCAACATCACCTCCCAGCGTTAGGCTCTACTTCTCCGCAGCTCCCGACTGCTTCGATGAGGAGCAAAAAACTGTTGCTGTCAAGCGCGCTCCTCCAGCCTCTTGGTCTTTTGGTCATCAGATATTCAGTAAAATATTCATACCTAAAGGAAGGTACTGTGGCGCAG
>CAWACK010000014.1:0-22941 GCA_963780545.1 Candidatus Bathyarchaeota archaeon | reverse complement strand
GCACTAAGAGATTCGGAATATCCAGTTTTGATATCATCTGATCTAATTGCACATAAACTATCATAAACACATCATACCCGATATGTAACGGGGGTATCTCATTTGGAGTTTTACGAAGCCGTCAACAATCGAAGAAGCGTGAGGGAGTTCCAGCCAAGACCCGTGGAAGAAGAGAAGCTATTACGAGTCCTAGAGGCGGGGCTAAAGGCGCCGTCAAACAATCATCTCCGGCAGTGGGAGTTCATCCTCGTTAAAGACCCTGAGCAGCGGTTAAAGGTCGCGGAGCTGGCCTCGAAGGGGAAGAACATCACGAACGAGGAGCTCGAAAAGGCGTTAAACAACTGGTCAGATGAGCTGCAGAGGGAGATGTACCGTAAGGCGCTGCCGGTTCAGGTGAAGATGCTGTTGAACTCCTCTGAGCTACTCGTCGTCTGCTATAGATTGAGGAAGCCTCTGAAAGAGTGTGAGATTCTGTATGATCTGAACGATTTGGCTTCGATTTGGATGTGTATAGAGAACATCCTGTTGGCGATGGCTGCTGAGGGGTTATATGGGGTTACCCGTGTGCCTCGTGAGACGGCTTTCCTCAAGAAGTTGCTGGGTGTGCCTGAGGGCTATGAGGTTGCTGCGGTGATTCCGATGGGCTACTCTGTTGACTACTCTGTAAAGCAGAAAGTTGTTTCGTTGAAGGAGAAACTACACTACGATACATGGCGCGCTAGGGTGTTTAGAAATTAAATAATTCATCATACAACTCTTCCTTGAGTGTAGGTTGAACGTTGAGCGCGTGCTTGACTCACTCGACCTAGACTGGATGCGCGCACTTCTCGTGGAACACTACCACAGCGACGGACCAGGCAGAAACCCATTCGACCCACTCGCCATATTCAAGGCCCAGATCCTCAAGTACCTCCTCCAGATACCCAGCGACAGGAGGCTCGCCCTACGCCTAAGGAGGGACCGCAGGCTCGCAAAAGCCTGCGGCTTCCACAGGCACCGGACGCCCAGCCACGGCCTATTCACCCAGTTCCGGCAGCGGCTCGGCGAGGAGGCGTATCAGCTGATCTTCAGCCAGCTGGCGAGGACACTCATCGAATCCGGAGCCATGATCGGGAAGGTAGTGGCGGTGGACAGCACCCACATCGAGGCCTACAGCGGACGTGCCGTGGACAACGTCTCGGGGAGAAGCGACCCCGACGCCCGTGTCGGCAGAGGGAGGAGAAGCTTCATACTCGGGTACCGGGTTCACACGGTCTGCTGCGCCGACTCCGAGCTCCCCATCGCATTCACGGTGGCTCCCTGCAACGATAATGACAAACTGTACTTCGAGCCGCTGCTGGAGAGGACACGAGGGCTCGGAGTCGCCTTCAAGGTTGTCGTAGCGGACAGCCAGTACAACAGCGAGAACGTCCGGAGTGCCGCCGAGTGGCTTGGGGCGGAGCCGATCATACCCGTTCGGAGGGACTCCCGCGTGAGGAGGGCCCTCAGGGTGGGCAGGGACTTCGTTGCGAAGGGCCCCAGGCGGGTGGTTAAGCTGTTCCGGAAGCGGTGGAGCATCGAGAGGCTCTTCGGGAGGGCTAAGAACTGGCTGATGCTTGACGGGCTTCGGGTCAGGGGTCTGGCGGAGGTGGTGATCCACGTCTCGTTGAGCCTGATCTCTATGCTGGCGGTGGCGGTGACGGCGGTGAGGCTGGGGACGCCCCGTCTGGTCAGGTGTATTAAGCGGTTCGTTGAGTGAGTCTCGGGTTCAGAGAGGAGAGGGCTTGCCTAGGGCTGCTTTTCCTTCCGCTCCGCGGTTTTTCCGGTCTTGTCTTGTTCGCGTGTTTGGTTCGTTACTGCTTAGGTGAGTTATCCCGTTTTTAGGGTGTTTGAGGCGTTAAAAGCCACGTAAATTGGCTAATTTCTAAACAACTAAGCGCGCGGTCATAGTCTAATCCTCACTTCCACCTGATTACCTGCTGAAAACGAGATACTCTTGGTTATCCTTGTGTCTTATCAGAGTTACGTTGAAATAGACTGAGTTTAAGCGGATTCATTCAAGGAAAAGACTCAAAAACATATATTACAGCTCTATGAGGGCTTCTTATTACTAGTAAAAATGGGTTGGTGCCCCACCACCAGCACATTAATGTTTATTTGTAAAAATCGCCCTCATGTTATCATCATTAATTTGGTAAGATAACTGGGGATCATTTATGCTAATT
Source organism: Candidatus Bathyarchaeota archaeon (assembly GCA_963780545.1). GTDB lineage: Archaea > Thermoproteota > Bathyarchaeia > TCS64 > TCS64 > UBA8941. Next base: position 20,737 of record CAWACK010000014.1, on the reverse strand, counting down.
ATCAAATATTCAAAAACTACTAGTTGAGTATGGGATCAATCGTCAACTACGATACAGAAATGATGAAGATAGAATGTTATTTATTAGCATCATCAGAAAAGGCTAACATAAAAGTACCAAAATTAAATAGAAATAAACACGAAAGAAAATGTTCTGTTTTCTAAGAAATAGATATTACTTTTTTATAAATGATTCTTCGACGTCTCTTGTAAACTGACCACGCTGATAATGTAAAACTCCTTTCGCGGCTACATGGTTTAGATTCAAATCAGTTCTAGAGATAACCTCCATACTTTCAGGAAGAAAAACGCTACCCGGAAGCTCCAGTCGTGCAACTCCCCAAGCGCATTTATGTAACCTAAATTCATCATCAACTTTTAAATAAGTTTCGAATCTTGCAGGTACTAATAGCTTCATCAAAGCTCTTAACGCTTCTTGTGGATTTTCCTGTTTTATTTTCCGTCTCAGATTTGTTCTCTTCTTTTGAAGGCTTATTAGTTTTCCAATATTTCGAGGGTTATAATCTGATAGCATTTCACTTTCAGTACGTCTAAATGCTTTAAATTCCTTAAGTCCGGGTACCACGGTATCGATATTCTCTTTTACATAAATACTCGCTGAAACTGGAAAATCATCAACATCAACTTCGGAAAAGCCTTCGGTTAAACTTTTAGGATCAATCAGCTGTGCTGAAAGATGATATTTATACTCATCACCAAATGGTTCAGGGGAGGACCGACTTTTAACTAACGAATTTACGAAATCTCCTTCCATGCGATATTGAACTTCTAAGCGAAAAATGTCACTATTTAAACATTTTTTAAAATCTAAAATAAATTCATTCTCTGACTTTCGAACTGCGTCTCGTATCTCTCCAAGTCCAGGTTTTAACTCGATTACTTTTACATTGTAAACGGTTTCAAAAGGGAATTTTATTTCATCTTTAGTAAGACCCATTACCCATCTTGAAAATGCATTCCCAGTAGTAATTGTTGAAGAATATATCCCAAGGTTCTGCATACAGTTTAAATTTATACTATTAGATTGCTCTCCTATTAATCGGTTTGAAAATTCCTTAGCTAAATTCAAGAGATTCAATAATATTTTTTATTTTATCAGTCATGATTCTTCCCTCTATCAAATTTGATGATTTCTTTCAACGGAACGAGTTTTTCCTCATCTGAGTTAATGAAAGTATCTATCATAAGAGATGGATTACATTTCTGTTCTAGAATATCAAATAATTCCAATTCGCATTTCAAATTACCCCCACCGGTTGGCACTTTAACGCAAATAAATGGTGAAAAGAAAAATGCTTTTGAAGTCACATTTGATTCCATATATTCCAGCATAGGAATGAGTACGGAATCTCGGAGACTTTCATGTTCCAAAATAGCTTCAAGCAAAGAATAGTAAAGTGATTGTATAAAAACTTCATCTTTCTTAAATTCTTTTACAGTATTTTCTACATGTTTAATATATTTGGTATAAGAATCATGAGATTCAATTCTTTCTATATCAATAATGCTTGAAATAGCATCTTTATAATTTGGAAATTCATTTTTTAGGCGATTTAAACTATTTGTGAAAGAAATGGTAAATCTTTCAATAGATGTAAGAACTTCTGGGGGTAAAGTAAGTTCTAATCCACCTGAGATTTCGCCTATACCAATCATTACTGTCGCGTCCCCCGACAAATTTACTTTAATAGTTTTATCATTATTATTAATAGGTAAATCTATTTTATTTGGACAGTAGATTATTTCTGCTCTTGCTGAATGTAATAATCTTTCTTCACTTAAAATTTCTGAAAGACCATTAGAATAATAAATTGTAGCTTGGAGATCAGCATTTTCTTTCGCTGTTTTTCCTAAATTTGTTGATAATATTCCACCTATATAACCATCTGTTTTTAATTGTTCTTTTTCTATTATAACTTCACAATTTGTTAGATTACATTCTTTTACATTATATAATTCAATTAATGAATCGAATCCTCTATAAACTAATTTTATTTTTGATATATTATTAACTCTATTGATATCCCAAATAATATAGAAAGGTACTTTTTCTCCCTGTAGTATATCTTGACTCAAATATAATTCAATTTTCTCCTCATTATGTTCAATAAGTTCATTTAAGTTCTCGCCCATGGTAACCCCTTGTTAGAAAATAATAAACAAATAAAGTATAAGAAATCTTTCAAGTCTTAGAGGACGCAGAACCGCCAAGCATACCCCACAACCCACCTGCACCAGATACTCCGAGGTATGAAAGGAAGTCCTGAATGGTGAGCTGCCCCCTCAAATATCCAATAACTAATATAACGATCACGATAACTAAAATCAAATCCTCGTAACCAAGCTGAACACTGCCAGACTGAACAGTTTTAGAGACCTCAGCCGGAACAGGTTTTTCACCAGGAGCGGGCGCAGGTGGTTCACCTGGAGCACGAACCTTAACATCTTTCGGGACCTCCGCTGTTACTGCTTTTACAGGAGCAGATTCGACTGGAACTTTTTTTTTAAAATTCTCATAATCACAACTTAACGTCAGTTGTATTTAACAATTAACCGTTTGACTGCAATTTAGTATAACCATTAGGCAAACATTTTGTTTTTCAACAAGTAGAGTTAAAAATAGTCATTTATGTATTATAAAAACAATCAAAAGACAATTTAGGTCATTTCAAATAAATTAAAGACGATGACAATTTGGATCTCACAACGCATCTAGCTTTTGGGCTCGCAATAGGACTCGCGTTCTACGGGAAACCCGAGGCAGCGTTGATCATAGGATTCGGGGCACTGCTGCCGGATTCGACCGAGAGTATTGGTTCGTCCGAAGAAGCCTGTATAGAGACGAACAGCCCCACAGAGCCAGACTCCACAACGTCTTCATCATGGGGCTTGCGTATCTTTTATCCCCATTTCTCGCACTCGGAATATTCCTCCACTCATTCCTCGACTCCTTCACAACAGTCAAGGATAGAGGAGTCGAACTATTCTACCCCTTTACTAGGCTTGTTAAAGGTGGATGGAAAAGTGGTGACCTATCACAGAAGGTAGATCATCCTGCAGATGAACACGTTTTCTATTGGCAGGAAGATGTAGAAGGCTACTTAGAGGATGCTGACCCAGACGCATGGAATCCGGGGGATAAGTCTGTTCCTTGGAGGAGAATATACGGCTTTGCTCTTAACAGTCGAATACTCGATAGGTGGTTTTTGCTTGGCTCTATAGGGTTGATTATAACGTGGTTGTTTGTTCCAGGCTTCAACAACGTTAAAGACTTCTACGTATATTTGACAAACAACTGTGTGTTTTGGTCGGTTGGATTTGTTGGTTTAATCCTCGTTTATGCCTCTGGGGAATTAGACAGGAGGCTTAGGGCACCAGAGGAGCTCAAGATTAGTTTGTTTAAAACTTCTTCATCAATCAAATATCCATTGATGGGCATGTTTGGGGTTGGGGTGGTTTTTCTAGTTTATTGGATATTTCTCAATGTTGGGGGAGTTTATTCAAGTTTGATCTTCACCTACACGAACGTTATGAGCATAGTTGTTGGATTAATTTTCATAGCGGGAGCAGGAATAGTTTCGATAATTTTAGATAAAAGAAAAGATGGAACAGGGATCATTTAACCACTATTATTTAATTTGAGTTTGTGATTGACCACTTATATACTGGTTTTCGTGGGAAAGTGGAAATTCCTGAAATAAATTCTGTAAGGATTAGGTCAAAGCATAAATAAACATAACAGTAATTGAAGAGTAGGCGACGAGTCTCGCTGAAGGTCCTCGTCAACATTGAGTAACCGGATAACACTCACTATTGCTCTGCTGGTCATCGGATTGATAGTTGGCGGAGGCATCGGATACTTCACCGCGCCCACAAAAATAGAAACTGTAACTACTACTGTGAACCAGCCATACTATTATTCTGATTACCCCCTCCGAGGTCGAACCATAAATCTAGGCTACATCGCATCATCAGACACTTCGCTTAAGACCGTTAAACCCTTCCTGGAGCAGATAGTCATCCCCGACATCAACAAACAGATGAAGGTCCTCATGGAGGACCCGCCCACATTCCAAATCTTCATCGATAGTGCAGGCGGTTCGATGGAGACCCATCTGGAGAAGGTTCAGGGATTTCGATCCATAGATGTAACGGTCTTCCAGACCGGTGGCTGGTCAAGCCAGATAGAGAGATGCCTTAGCTACGTCAACACGAACAATATGCTTATGTGGAGCAGTAACGCAACCAACTCAGAGCTAGCAGTTGCTAATGACTCGCTTTTCCGCATGTGCCCCTCCGATTACGCCACGGTTCCGGCTCTAGTGAAGATGATGTGGAGCTACGGCATCAAAGACGTTATCATCCTCCAGCGTGGCGACAACTTAGATGACGACACCGTCAACCTCTTCGTCCCAGCCTGGACGGCTAAGGGAGGAAGCATAGCCGGCGACAGGATAAGATATAACACTTCGGCAACTGACTTCTCAAGCTACCTACAGGCAGCCAACGCAGAGGCTAAGGTAGCCGTCGCGAAGGTTGGCGGCAACCCGGAGCGTGTGGGTGTCCTCCTCTTATGCTCCGGCGAGTTCCCTACTATTGCCGATCAGGCTCAGTACTATTACCCACTCTACATGTGCCCATTCTTCGGCGGCTCCGGCACAGCAAACTCGCAGAGTGCCATAGATAAGGAACCATACGAGGTCAACCACATGAGGGTCTTCAGCCTAGTCCTCCAGGACCCGGAGACATCCCTCTTCAACGAGGTGAAGAACCGCTACGAGAACCTCACAAAGCAGCAGTTCACCATCTATTCCGCGTATACATACGACGTTGAGTCCATCATAGCCAATGGGATGTTCATAAGGCAGAGTCCCGAGGCGAATGATGTTAAGCCAATCGAGATATGGCTTTGTGACTCGACGTTCGGCGTGAGTGGCTGGCTGGAGTTGAACAAGTATGGTGATAGGGTTCCCCAAGTATTCAACGTCGTGTTTTATGCCCCCAGAGTTGGGGCGAGTCCTCTTACTACGAGTGTCTCCTACGTCGGCGGGGTCTACAGCCCGGATACGAGTGTGATGACCTGGTATAATTCTACTCTTCAAGTGCACCTAGGCTATGTGCCACTAGGACCATAGGTGAAATGGGGATACCCGCGCACTTCACTAACAATGCTATTCAATTAATATTGAAGGATAATACACATGCGAGTGCGCATAGCGATAGGTTTTTACCAGTAAAATTGGTGTTCGAATCCCTCTCATCTGTAAAAAACATTATATGCACACGCTTATTTCCAAGTCTAGCGTATACATTTTAAAATAGAAAACCTGTGCGTTTATCACTCAAAACCGTCTTCAACGACTCAATAATATAATTCACCACTTCAGAGTCAACAGTTAATATCCCCGCTTCGTAGGTGAAGCCCTCAGATGAATCATAATATAGATTCATCGAGGAAACAATACATAGAGATCTGTCGAATACGGACACCTTCGCATGAATATCTGGGTTGTAAGCGATCTTTACGCCCGCTTCCTTCAAGCCCTCGTGACATTGAGTCTTCTCATAGAACTTGAAATCAGTCTCGAACTCAGGTGGTCTAGTAAGGAGAAACACCTTCTTGTAAGCTGAAGCTTTAGCCACACTCTCAGTGAGGGCGCAGTCTGTGACGAAGGGATTAACTATAAGGATCTCCTTCTTAGCCGCGAATACAAGTTCCTTAGTTATCAGCCCGAGTGGTCTGCCGTCCACGAAGAGTTGCTTGTTGGAAAGAAGCTTCCTCGCTCCCCTAATGCTGGATGTCTTTAGGCTCTCTATGAAGTTGCTCTTCTCTTGAGGCGTGATTGTATCATCCAGGAAGGTCAGGTTCCTTCCTATTGGATTGTTCCTCGTATATGTTTCCTTATAGAATTGCTTGTATCTATCGGCGACCTCGAGTTGGACCCAGTATCGGTTTGACTTGTTGATGATCCCCTCACTCATCAGTTTGTTTAGATAGTGGTTAAGTTGTCCTGATCGAAGCCGGTGTGTTTCTGAAGTCTCGTCCATGACTGGTTGCCATCTAGAAGGATTGCTCTAATAATCTCGCCTTCCCCAGAGTTCCAATATCGAGGTGTTCTCTCAGTGCCCTGCGGTGTTTCCTGTATGTTGAAGAGTTTCTTTAGGAAGTCAAGGAAGGGCATGTGCTACCCCGTGACAGAGTAACTATATCATTTTTCTGAATGAATAATACTGTTCACGACTTCGGTAGCAATTGCGTTTTTTGATAAATCAGTTCATAATAGTTAATGATAATCTTCTTGAACCCAAAATTATTATAATAAAAATATGCGGCGCGTGCGGTCTACAAATATGGCAAAGCAAAAACTCTTTACTTATCAATACCAGCAAAAGTGGCTCAAGACTCCGCATTTATAATTAAAGACGGTGATACTGTAGAGGTTCGATTCGATAAAGAAAAAAACGCGATAATTATCCAATCAGTTGTATCTCAAGAAAAATCAAACGTCGAATCGTCGTATACACTCATATTCTTATAGATGAAAGAAATCACAAATTAAATAAAATATTATATTTTCTCTAACGATTAATGTAATATGGAACGCCGAATAGAACCACAGGCAGATAGAAGCATACCCGAAGAAGCATATCGGTTCAAAGAAGTCGAAAACTCTGCACTTGTAGCATTATACACAGAACGATATGAAGAGGCTTATCATCTTTACGATGAAGCCTATGCTCTTTTATTAGAACTTCAAATACAATTGGAAAGAGGCGTCCATAAAGGTTCAGTCTTATATAATCAAGGAATTGCGATATTAGGAAGGCGTAATCATGATTCTTCTCGTTTTGCTTTAAAACATATATTGTTAGCATATATTGAAGATATACTGGGTGTACCCTATGATTATGAGGATGATGCTGATCGAGCTCCTGCGGGTCGATTACTTGCTGACGGATACGTCATACAACTTTGATTTTTACGTGATATAAAATCTTACACAAGATCTGTTAAAGCTAATCTGCTGAATTGGAACCATTCATTTTATCCAAGTGAAATCCTAAGATCGAATATTAGATCAACATCATATCACATATAGAAAGTTACTGGATTTATGTCAAAGACGCAATGTGAAAATGGGACCTGTTCCTCTGGGATTTCCTCAACCTCCTAGTCAAAGAGTATTTCTTGGTTTGAATTACGATACTAGCGCACATTTAATTCCTGAAATGAAATTACCTGTTATTCAACGAGGACTAATGCCAGTTTTTGTTGGAGGTGTTATAATTCCTACGCAGGGAAACGTTCATGATGTTTCATTATTATTGCTTCACACTTGTTGCTGAGCGGTTTTTGATATTACTAATCCCGCTGGTCAATTTATGGAGATAGAACGAGCTAGGGATTATGGGGTCAGAGTTTTGATTGTACGTTCTGGACCGTTAGGTCACGCACCTACTTTTTCGGGTATGATTACCTCTTTGGATTACCCAATTGAAATCTACCGAGATGTGCCTCATCTAAGGCAAATCATATTCGACTTTTTGCATTAGATATAATAATACTAGTAATAACGGGTTGGTGCCCCACCCCCTGCACATATAAATTTTACACATACGGTTGCGTGTGTGCAATTCCTCCGTTTTCCTAATTAATATCTATACATGCCGCTCACTCGAAACCATAAAGTATTATCTGATTTCAAATTAAGAGTGAAAGCTAATTGCTGGAGGAGAAAATATTGCTGGATGTCTATATCCAAAAGCGTAGCAAGCAACTTAACAGACTTTACGTATTATTAGACGATCTCAAGGATCGAGTCGGTGGATACCACTATTTATCTCAAGTAAACGGGGAAATGCAATGGCCCACTAGGGGCATATACTTCTTCTTCGAGAAAGGAGAAACCCGCCAAGGTAAAGAGGACCTAAGAGTGGTGAGGGTAGGCACACATGCGCTCAAAATTGGCTCCAAATCAACCCTCTGGGAAAGACTAAAACAGCACAAGGGAACCACAACAGGAGAATTTGGTCTTGGAGGGAATCACCGCGGTTCAATCTTCAGAGATCATGTTGGTGCATCAATATTGCGGAGAGATGGTAGAGAAGCTGATGTTCCTCAATGGGGAATTGGAAAGTCAGCGGAACATGATATTAGAAAGCAGGAGCTTCCGATAGAAAGGCTAGTTAGTGAAAAGATTGGTGGAATGCCCTTTATCTGGTTACGGGTCGATAATCCTTCGGGACCTAGCAGTCTTAGAAGTAGTCTTGAGAAGCACATAATATCGCTGCTAAGCAACTATGGGAAATGCCAGAAACTAGTTGTTGATAATGCATCCAAATCATGGCTTGGAAAGTGGTCTCCCAGTGAGTACATCAATAGGTCGGGATTATGGAACGTGGAGCATGTAGCTGACGGTTATGTTGATGAAACTTTCTTAGATGTTTTCAAGTCGAAGATTGACGAGATGTAGTGTGCTGAAAGAGATACTCACAGTTATAGCATGCTCACACAATGCCCGTCAATTTCTAATACAACTAGAAGATTTTATAACTACTAAACCACTTTTCCTTTTTATGCGCGTGCCTCCAGTTCGTGAACTCCTTCTCCCGATCATGAGTCACTTTTCGCATGCGCAATTCTGATGCACATATCCATTACTATTTTACTGGTAAAATTATTATTCGACTCCTTCTTCTAAAACAAATAATCATAAATAAATCAATTATCGTATAAATATGGACTCTTATATGAGTGGGTCTCTTCGTGCCCATTATTTAATAAAACGATTATATTTAATCCAATCGCTAAAACAAAAAGTACTGGAGTTTTCGTGAATAAATGTCATTTAAAAAATATCTCATATTCTCTTTCTCATTATGAAGCGTCCTCCACCGTTTAGCTCCCTGTCAATCTCCCAACCCTGTTTGAGAAGCATCATCATATCATCCACTGACTCAACAAGACGATACTCCTTGACATCCGTGGAATTAGTCTGATCCTGTAGAGGCTTCAATTCGCTCACCCACTCCTCCTGATTATCGGTCCTTTGAAGCTTTTCCATAAGTCTTGTAAACTCGGATTCGGGGAGCACACCCAACTTATGCAGCATCTCAATGCTTTGCCTGGCCTGAGCCTTCCACATACCTGTTTCGTCGACCTTAGGGATCAGAGTTAGGAAGGGCGTGGCTGATTTGAAGGCCTCCCTTAACGCCTCTATCTTAGGCTGGCTGTATGGGCTCTCCTCGCCCTTAACGGTCTTACCCATGAGCTTCCTAATCCAGTTGGGCTGTATTCTCGCTGCCTCTAGTTGAGTCTGAACGAATCTCCTCATGTCGTGAGGTGAGAGGTTGACTCCCGACTTCTGAGAGGCTAAGAGGAACTGGCTCCTGATACTAGACATATCCAGCTCCCTATCCTCGCCTCTAACTGGAGCGAACACCGGATCATCTGGCTTGAGCTCACCCCTTGTCTTGAGGTAGAGCCTGAGAGTGTTTGCAGCCTCTTTATGGAGGAAGGCGTGTTGCTCCAGGTTGGCGAACTTACCCACTCCTCCACCTTTCATCTCTCGCCCCATAACTGAGATGTGAATGGTTCCATCTTCTCGTGGGTTCACAAGCTCGCTCCATAGGTGGCTAAGCGTGAGCTTAGAGAGAGACTCCTCTCTCAAGGGTGCTGAGGCTAGGAACTCCACTAGAGCGACATCCCTGAGGTTCATCCCCTTCGTGAAGGCTCGAACCTGATCCTGAGTAGGACACCGATAATCCTTGACCCTAGCGATCTCCATTCTGCCAGCTTTAGGTGAAACGCCATAGAAGTTCTCCTTATAGAAACTCTTAACAGCGATTCCCATGTCTCTGATGATCCACTTACTCACACCCATACCTATGGCCTTCGCCATCTGGGTCTCAATCATACGCTCCGCGATTGGCTCTCCTGATCTCTTGCCCTCCTTCGTGAACTCTAGGAGCCTCTCAGGTGTGTAGCCAGTGAGTAGATAAAACCTATAGAGGTACTTAGAGTAATTCGCCTTAGTGATGTCGGACCTCAGCTTAGACTTCCACTGAACTGCTAGCTCGCTCTTATCGATCCACTCATCGACCTCTTGGTCACTTATTCTCCTGTTAATCTCTTCCGCGCTCGCCATGCTTCAATCACTGATTTAGAAGAGGCTAAACCCTAATTATATATTCATCGTTGTCTACTTAAAACAATAACTCTTCTCATCGGACCCAACGATAATTTACTATTTCTGTTAATTTCATACATTAGCTTGAGTATTTCTCCTTGGTGGGTGGTTTCCCTCAGGCGATGTATGTATGAATATTAATTATATTAGAGGACTTTATAGGCTCAGTTATAGGAAGAACCTTATCGAGTATCAATTATATTTCTTATCTGATGTCCGACAAACCGATTTTTACTTGTCAAGGATGTGGAGAGTGTTGTTCTAATTTAATTGTTAGAGGTATGTCGGGTCTTATGCTATTTCCGGATGAGGTTAGACTCTTCCCTGAAAAATCAATTAAACCAGACCTAGCTGTTGGAACTTTTCATATAGATAGAACCTTTAAAATATTGACCTATCAATTCACAGAGAAAGTTTGTCCCCATCTAAAAGATAAGCGATGCATGATTTACGATAGGAGACCATTATCTTGCAAAGCCTATCCCGTCGTTGACAAGCATTAGGAGAAGGTTTTGATTTAGCTGGTGAATCACAGAGGTGAAAAAGCTGGTTAAGAAGTTTGGAGATGGCGTTAAGGTGCAAATTCCAAGAGACTATCTTTTAGCTCATTTAGAGAAACATGAGAGACTAATTCAGTTTAGTGTATTACCTAACATTAGTTGGAGAAGATGGGTGTTTAATCTAAGAACTAATTCATGGGAGATATACAAAGCAGACCTAAGGTAAAATGGATTAAAGAGCTCTAGTGGCCTAATCTTGAAGTAGGCTCCTCCAGCTCGCTTACATACGGCGGGCGCGGCTCGAGTGATACTGTAATGCGTGCGCTCAATTCCTACACAGTTTCACACATACTGAATTCATGGATTAAAACTGGTTTATGAGTCTAACCATCTGTCATTTAGTGTTTGTTTAATGAGATTTTCGTATATATTTTTTGGTAGAATGGGCGCGTACTGGCCTCCAAAAATCCAGCTTTCATTACCTCCATCTTTGGGTCTACGATAGTAGGTTATCCTGACTAAAATATCGCCTTGACTGTCCATATACTGGATAAGGTACCTATATACATAATCACCAGCGTCGTAATCTTCGCTAAACTCTTTGATGATCATTCCCGAGAACTCACCGCCCTCAGGATATTGGCACGGTCCAAACGGTCTGGGGATTGGTGTGATTCTTCCCATATTCTTCACTTTCTAATCGAGCATTCATGAATATAACTTAAGAATAGAATCATTATTATCAGGGATTTTTCTAATTTGTGATTATTTGCTCCCCATATTTATTGAAAATAATAAATAGTAAAAAACAGTTCATCATTTAGTATGTCGATTCGAACTTTTTTTGATCAAAGATTACTTTTACCGGGTTTTTCATTTATCACTGTTTTGGTGTTTTTAAATCCAGAAATTGTATGTTTGGCAATATCAAATCAAACAAATACTAATCTTGGCACTATTCTTGTATCAATATTAGCTGTTCCTGCTCTGGGTTTTTTAATATCTCAGCCTTGGTTTTTTTTCTACCAACGAATTATTACTCCAGACAAAGTATGGGGTAGAAGATGGGAAAAAATAAGGAAACAGTACAATTTCAAAAATAATCAGAAATTTGAAAATCTTAAGGTGTCTGATTGGTTTTTTTATGACTATTTACCTGAACATAAATTACTAACTAAACAAATTCAACTATATCTAGATAGAAGATGGGATTTATTTAGCACAATGGGATCCACAGTATTCTCAATTTTAATAGCAGTAATTATAAACGTTATATTTAAAAGGTTTATTTTAATAAATTCACTATCTTATAGCAGCAATTTATCTCTAATTTTTAACTTAAATTATTATTATGTTTTTATTTACTCTCTAATATCTATCACGATTATTGTATTAATATCTGGCATGTTATGGTTAAGAAATGAAGTAAATTCAATCTCTGAAGCTATTATGAATGAACATCCATTGGATAGAGGGGAAATAGTTAAAGCCTTTCCAATCCTCGAGATTGAAGAAGAGGATAACACTCATTAAACCTATTTTGATAAATTAGGTGAATAATTAAGGTAATAATTAACCTACACTACTATAAGTGAATCTCCAACATTTTGATTAATATAAGTTTGTTTCGAATAATAAATCGGAAATGAAAAATTCTTTATTATTTCCTCATGTGACATTGTTAAATCACTATATACACCAATTTGAAAAATTTGAGTTTTAAAATGAAAACTTGGATTGAATAAATTAGTTAAGACAAGAAGAGATGCCAGACTGTATAATGTATTTGATAAACATCCTCTCCTTCTTTCATCTACATCATTATGTTTTAAACAGTTATAAGCTTCCCACCAGACTATCTTTTGAGATTTGTCTTTTATATCTTTAAAAGGGAATAAATATTTTTGTTTATAACTTGCATTCAACTCAACACATATTTTTTCTATATTAGTAACGTTTTCAATTAAAAATTCTCTATAATTTCTAATATCTAATTCACTTTTAATTTGTTCTTTTGAGGTTAATCTTATCAGTTTATCTAAAAACGATGTAAATATACTTCCTATATCTCTTATTAAACTTGAATATTCATAAGAATAAACTTTGTAATTCTCAGGGTCTAAATCCACATATCTCAATGACTGTAAAAATCTTTCCTGAATATGCTCATAACGATTAAGTAAATATATTTGTAATTCTCCATATCCCTGAGAAGAATTAAATTTTTTATCTAAATAAGCTGCAAACTCAGCATGACCACTAGCAAAATCAAGGATTGGCAATTTAATTCAACATTTTCTATTATGTGCGCACAATTAAGTGTAATTATTAAAAGTGAAATAAATTAGCAAATACGGGTTGCCAAATCCTTGAAATATTGACCTCTAGCCTTCTTGCAGACGCTACAGAAGCCCACTCTCTTGATAGCCTCGTTGTGCCTGTCTATCTGGCTCTTAATTGAAGCTGGGCTCCTATCCTTGAGCCCTGCTACCTTACCCATCGAGAGCTTATCATTGAGGTAGAGCTTCAGGATCTCGACGTGCTCCTCATCCCCAATAGTCTTGAAGGTTCCCCTCTCCTCCCCATGCTCCACACTGATGCCGAGAACCCTCAGGATATTCTCCCTCTCCTGCTTATGCCAGGGTAACTCAGGGAAGGCCCCCAGCCCGATTGAGCTTGAGCGAGTCATTATAACGAAGTTGCCTGGAGGCATCTTCCTGAAGACGTGGGGCTCGATGAATCCATAGAGGAAGTTTAGATTGTCGAGTAGGCCTGCCACTCCTTGAGACTTCATTATCATGTAGTCAGCTACAGCCCTAATGTCGATGTCGATTGATGTGAACTTGAGGGTATCGAGACCCATGGCTAAGCCCATGTGCCTGGCCTCCCTGATGAGGTAGACCATATCAGCTTTAGCGTTTATCTGGTTCTCAGCCACTCGGAGCCTCGAATAGTAGAGGTTCGCTGCCTCCCTAACTACACAGAAAATCAGCCTCCTCCAGCTAAGCCTCTTATAGAGTAGGTCCGTTAAACGTGCTACCTGAGTAAACTCATCTGATGGGCTGCTATAGAGTGGGCTGCTACTGATCATAATATCATAGGTCTCGAAGTCGCGCGCGCGTCCTTCGCTGTGGTAGTGTTCGAAGAGAAGTGCGTGCATCCATTCTAGGTCGAGTGAGTCAAGCACGCGCTCAACGTTCAACCTACACTCAAGCAAGGGTTGTGTGATGTATTATTTAATTTCTAAACAGCCTTGCGCGCTCAATTATTCATCTCCCGGGTCGAGTCAGGATCTGACTTTTCAAAACTGAGGAGCAATGGGATGAGATCGTCGATTGCTTTCTCTTTAGCTTGGTAGATCTGTCCCTCCGCCCAACCTACGAGGGCATTCACAAGCGTTCTATAAGGTTTTAGCATCGGTTGAAACTTGATTTCCAATGCCTCATGCAGGAGAGTATCCCGCGCATTTTGGAGACTCTTATCGTATAGGAGAATCAGCTTAGATTCGGGAAGCACCTCTCCTCTCTTCTCAGCGCATGGTCTTGGAACCCAGTGAGTGTGCCAACCCTCGAGGCCTAGATGCTCTAATACAGCGTCGAAGCTATGTTCAGTCGAACCAATGATTATTTCTTCGTTGTCGTCTTTTTTGATATTTCGAGCAGTCACAAATCCACGCCTCCCGAGCTTTCAGCGTTAGATTCTGGAGCCGTATCTTGGTCGCAGAGATCCTTGTAGAGGCAGTAGCTCCTACCCGACCGGTCAGTCTTACACTTCCAACAATCTAAAGGCGCCTTCTCCGGCAACCTGCGCTCCCTAACCGACTCGTGTAAACTCCGGCATCGATCGATGAGGCCCTCAAATTCCCTGCAGCTCGGCTGAATCCGAATCTGCTGATCGATGGGGCCCTCACCCTGAAGCATGTTGATCTTGTCTAAGTAGTCGACCTCAGCATTCGTGACCCCGAGGGCGTGGCAGTAGAAGTTTGCTTGGCTGAAGTGCTCCTTCTTCGCCTCACCGTTCAGGTAGTATGTGGACTTTATTGATTTGATTTCGTGCACCCATAAACTGGTGTCGCTGTGCTGGACCAACGCGTCAATTCTTCCATGAATCTCAACTGGTTCCCCGCCGACATCGAACCTAAAGTAAGCTGGTACTTGCGTCGCCAGAACCGTGTACCCCGGGGTCTCCTTCAGGATGTTGAGCCAATAGGCCTCGATCAGGTTACCGCTATCAAATATCCTCAGGGCCTGCAGTGGCTGCTCCCATGGGATGAGACATCCATAATAGGCATCGCGCAGGCATGGTCCACAGAGCTCCGTAACGTAGTAAACTCCGGGCCCCCGCATCTTTTGATTCTCCATCTTTTGGAGGAGCCGAGCGTCTATGAGGCTCAAAGCGAGGCCCTCCACTTTCCGGGGATCGGCGTGTATGCCAGCTTATCCCGCTCAAGCGCTTTGCAGAGCCTTAAAACCTCTTCGCCGGCAAGTCCTGTGGCTCGACTGATCTCATCCTCCGAAATGGGGTCAACCGATCGCCGTACAACATCAAGAATCTGCTTCAGTTTCTCGGAGAGAACCCCACTCTGTTGCTCGTCTTTTTTGGGTGTCTCTCCTGAAGCCACACGATCAATACGATCGAGCGATACTTCATACCCTAATACAATATTGTTCTCTGCAGTTCTTTTAGGGGTGGAATCAATCGCTCCATCGTATTGATCGTATGGCGCCAACGATGTTTGAGGTTCATTCACCCCAAGTGAAGTTTGATCTGCCCCAACTTGTTTATCAGCGGTCCTCTGAGCCTCGTCTTCCCTCATGAAATCAGCGAGTTCCGAGGCCCTCAGCCGTATCCCGTACCATACCCGGATGTTTTCTGCCTTGTCTTTGGGCTTCGCACCCTGCTTTTCACTTCTGAGAAGTTCCTTCATCCCCTCGTCGACGTATGGGAGGTATCGCGTTATCTCCATGCTGAACTTGTTCGAGGCTAGCGGACGCCTCCCAAGTTTTTGGGTCGCCTTTGCGTATCTCTTGTAGAGCTCGTCCTTGGCGATGTAATTCAGCGTGTTATCCGACATCTCCACGAAGCTATTTATAAAGAATTGAGCAGGATTGCTGGCTAGAACGTAACTCTTTGAGCGGGATTCGACGCTCTCCTCATTGGTGAAGTGTCCTTGTTCTAGGAGGCGCCTCAAACCATTTATGGCTAGGTTGAATAGGCCGCTAAGCTCCTCGGGGGTCGTTATCTTGTCCAGAATGTTTGGGTCGGTTTGAGGATCGTCGGCGGGGAACTGGTTTGGGAAACTAATGAGTATCATGCGGCGGAAGAACGCGACGGTGTTGTCGTAGGTCTGAGGCACCTCGTTCGCACTGAAAATTAGTTTAGCGAAGTTGAAGAAGCCGAATAGATCTTTAAACTTGAACTGCGCTGTTGTCTCATCCTCACCAGTAAGAATCTTGATTATACCTGTGTATTTGATGGGAGTAGCCGGTATATCCGCACATATGTTAGCGAGCTTTCCGAAGAGACTTGCTTTCGCGAATCGATCCTCTGATATTTCCTGCAGTGTCAAACTGCTAATGTTCTCTTTACCTAGAAACGTTCCAATTAGCCTAAGAAGCGTAGACTTACCGTTTTGCCCTTCGCCGGTTAAAACGAAGATCCGAGCTATTGGGTATTTTCGATAAAGCGTATAACCGATTAGCTCCTCGACCTTTGGTATATCGATCTCGTTTAACACTTCTCCCAAGAACTTCATGATCGCGGGACATTTTGCCTCAGGATTTAATGTCAATTGTAGTTGCGTAATTGCGTAGAGCTCGGGATCAAATTGACTTAAAGCTCTGGTTTCAAGGTCGTATACTCCGTTAAGTAGAACTACCTTGTTCAGTGGTCCTCCTAATCTGTCTCTGGGAATGTAATTTCGGTCTCGTATTATTGAGACGGTTTCGTTGACTCGATGGTTAGTGGATAGGAGCTTTAGGTAAGCCACTGCTGTTTTTCCGGATTATCGTCTCGCCATCAGGGACCCATATCCCTCGGGTGGGATCATAGCGATATATGTCGCTTCGAATAGAGGTCGAAACGAATTTTTGTTGACTTTCTATCGCGTCAGCGAGTCTCTTGGGAATAAATCGTAAATTCTTTGTAAAGAATTGTTCAGCTCTATATTCAAATCGTTTTCATTGAGTACTTGTTCTCTGTTTCTTGTATAAAGTGGGCAGTCTAGGCCCAGGCGACCTCCATGTTTCATAATAGCTTCACAGCGGTACGGATGAGCGCCGCCATTGCGGATCTCCCTAAGCTTACGATCCACCTCGTAGGCAGTTCGCTCTGCGCTGAAATCGTCAGCTTTACTGATAGTTGAATAATCTGATCCCGATTTGTAATCCCTTCGCTATAAGCCTCGTCAACTCGGGCGAAACGCATGGCAGTCTCATGGGTGCGGTCGTCGATTGTGCTAGCGCGTTTACCGTTTAGCACGAAGCGACGAAAGCAGGGGCGAAGACGATTAATAGAAGGAGCCAAGATTAATGAATGCGACTCGTTTCTTTGAAACATCTGCGATGAATTAATTCTTGATAATAGTTCCTCGATGTTGTCACAAAGCGTCCCTATCTCAACGATTTTACTCAGACGATATGGTCTCTCTAGGGTGTTCTCACCTTTAATTGCGAGGGTTCCAGCCACTTTTAAAATCCTGGGTGGATCACTGACGTTGTCTAGACCACCACCTATTGCTAGGTTAGCAGCTTCATGAAACCGACGTACCTTCTCAAAGTTCTCTGAAGTTGCAGGCAAGTCAACGAGAAGAGCGACACGGTATCCGTTTCCAGAGAAGTCAATATATGGTTGGCTGAACCCCTGATCTGACAGCCATTTAACCAGGCGGTCTTTCTTTTCCTCAGCTGTCTTTAACTCATTATCAGTGGCCGCATCTTTATCGAACCCGAGCGTTCTCTCCGCGTCTACATCAAAGGGTATGAGTGTAATCCTGGTCACGTCTTCAGTTTTAGCTCCTCCTCTGGCTCTTCGTGGGTTAGCTGATGCGTAAACATGCCGTCGGCCGTTCCACTCTCTGCTGAATGCGACGAAGTCCTCAACGTTGTTAACCCAAGTCTGAGAGATTGAGCCCTTTTTTTCTCTACTCCACTCGATGGCTCGAAGTTCGATCCATTCGCCGGGTCTAGGGCGTAGTGTTTCGAGGTAGAAGCGCTTGGTGTCTTTCTCTCCGAAGTTGTATCTCAATGTTATGGGGCTCCTTCATTGGTTTTTTACTGTTTAAAAATGGGTGATTTGCCATTGCTTTGATCAACTAATCCTATTTTCTGAGTTGCCAATGGTGTTTCAACTGGGTAGCCGTAGATCACCATTTTCGTTTCTCCACGTATGTTCTGCTCGGTTATCTTAATCTTGACAAATTTGCCAATCCAGTCCTCTGTGTCGTCTCCGTAGGTTGGTGTAAGATTGTCTCTTGTAGTCTTATTCATCGTCCAGATTTTTTTCTGAAGGTTGGATAGTTGAACTGGGATCTGGAATACTTCACGGTTGAATTTAGTGTCCTCAGCATCTATGAACTCGCCTTTGTCGAGTATTTTGACTAAGTCACCTGTCTTAACCATGAAAGGTGTTAGGTATGGGTTATGAGCGCTCATTTTAGGCATTTTTTCTTCTCCTATAGGTACTTTTCTGTCTGCCACATTGTCGTAGCGCGTGCGGGATGAACGCCTTTTTCGGTCATTTTCATCAATCTCCTCCAATTTAGCGATGAGGTCAATTTCATGCTTCAAGGTCTCAGAATCAATTTTGAAGTCTAGAGGCTTGATGAGGCACTTCAGATCCGTAAATCATGTCGATTGAGTCATGAATGTTGAGTCTAAACATCTTCAACCAGTCAGGTGGAAGTGAAACTACCACACTTCCGCCTGATTTCATGATTTTCCTTACTATCTTCGAAGGCATATACTATTACAGCTCAGTTTCATATGCATCCTGATAAGGATATATAGTATGATCGCAGACAGTATAACAAACTCGTGATAGTATGACCTTCGATAGAAAATCAGGAAAAGGTAATGGTAATCCCATATCGCCCTTTCACAGAAAACGAGTCGCTAATCCTCCTATACTTGTCAGTCTCCCATCAAGCGAGTAAATGGGGTATTTCTAAAGAAACTAGAAGATCTTATGCGGGCATTCATAAAACAATGAAACAGCTTTTCTAGGATAGGGGATTGGTAGAACTATCAGAAATTAGGAAGAGTGAGAAAAATAAAGGAATTGAGGTTGAATATTATAAACTATCGAAAATTGGTTTATTGAATATTCTCAGTTATGAAATTGCTTGGAAAAATATTGATGAAATAGCAATTAATCATGATGATATTTTGCCGCTTATATTCGGTAAATGGGTTTTTTTTAAGAAAAATAATATTTTAGAAGAAATTAAAAAGAGATTAAAAATTGGTGTTATATCTAGTATGAATTATTTATCGAAGATGTCTTTAGAGGATTATAATAAATTTGATGATTATAGAATAGATGAAACCAACAGTTCAAATGATATTCAAAAAGAGTTTAGTATAGATGTAGATAGAATAAAAAGAAATGAATTGATTATTAAAAATGAAATTTCATATACATTAACTCAATCCGTTTTTGGCATTAGCAGATATTTACCTTTGGAAGAAAAAAATATGAATGTTCTAAAAATAATAAAAACGGATCTTGAAATAAATGATTTTATTATTAAAGAATTAAATTTTGAATTGAAACATGCTCAAGATGATTTAAATGGTATAAAACAGTGGATAAAATATTATGAAGAAATAAAATAAAAATAGAATTGGATTTATTGAGTTTTATATGACTCGTATAAAGTTGAATCAGGGGAAGCTGAACTTTAATCTATAACCGATTTACACTGCGAAAAAAAATATTTATTGGTAATTAAACCACCAGAATTTTGATAACACTATGTATTAATTTTGGAATAAATTTAAAAGGTGAACACTACGGGTGACAATGCGATGAATGGATTAAAATTCGACACATCCCAGACGGGTCTCAACGCCGTGCTCAAGGATTGGCAACAGAAGGCGTTGAAGGCGGTATAGGGCGGTTTCAAAGGCGCGAACAGTCGGAGGGTGTACGAGGAGGTGAATAGGATGCTGGAGACAGACACCATCTCTAGAGCCAGCGTCATCAACTTCTTGGAGGATATGCGGGAGATGGGTGTGATTTCTGGGGAGGATAAGACGGGTAAGGGTGGGCACCACTGGGTCTACTATCCCGGGCTGGATGAGGATGGGTTCAAGCGGTTCATCGTGGAGAAGATGGTAGTCAGCTTGATGGAGAGCTTCCCAGCCGAGACAAGAGCAGTCTCGGTGTCCTTAACTAAGAATCCGAATTGAGAATAATTAGAAATATCTCGCATTTGACGCTGAGAAAGAACCTTTAACCTCGCACATGAAGCAACCAATCATGGATGAGGCTCAGTTAATTACCCGAATTAGGAGGACTTTCGAGGAGAGCCATAACATGTGTTCAGTTGACTACCTCTCATCTCGAATCGGAGTAGATTCAGTGGAGGTTGAGAAGATTCTTAGGAATATGGAGCGTGAAGGTCAAGTGAAATATGATTCGGCTAAGGGGTTTTGGAGGTGGCTGAAGTAGGTATTTTGATTCACCTCACCTCTCGCATCATCGGGTTGCCTTAAGGCTGTGGACATTCCTAGCCGACTCGTGAATAAATGTCAGTCGAGGAAGCATCAAGGAAGGTCTTCAATGATCTTGTGTCGGGTTTTGAGAGGGATACAGCGAAGGTGTTCACAGCCCCAAAGGATCGTGAAGCATTAGCTGATATGATCAGTGAATGGAAGCGTCTCGGTCCATCTACATTACAGAAACTATCTATGAATCAGCCGTGGAACATGCCCCTATACTTCGCCCTATCAGCCACGATTCTAAACCGTAGGGAGATCAATGAACTCAAGAAACAGCTTCGCGCGCGCTGGCTCGTCCCTAAAAT
>CAWACK010000013.1:0-168133 GCA_963780545.1 Candidatus Bathyarchaeota archaeon | reverse complement strand
GTAGATGAGGCGGATTGGGGCTAGTGAGCGGATTTTCTCTGCCCAGGGCCAATCGCCAATGGGCGGTTGTCGCCAGCAGCTATGGGGGTTAGTTTGTGGGGGTCTGGCTGATACAGATATGTTCCCTCCTCCCGGGTGACGTAGATGAGTATCTCCTGTGAGTTGCTCGCTGAACCGGCTGTGCGTCCTGGTCCATCGAAGGGCCCCTTGCTTCGGTTGACTCCCTGTGCCGCCCAGAGGATGTCTGACAGGAGCTGCGGTGGGATTTTCTTGTGGCTGAAGCTGCGTGTGGTTTTCCTCATTTTTAGGGCTTCGAATACCGTTGTGGTCTGTTCGAATACCGGTTTGAGGAGTTCGACAGGTTTCACATTCTTAGAGGGGTTATCCTTCATGGCTCTTCCCTTAACCTTTTGACGTTTCTTAGTAATAACTCTGCTACGCTGGTGATAGCTGGGGATCAGGCTTGTGCGCGGAAGAAGTACCTAAATTTCGTTTGTCTATTTGAGTTATGCATATCTTACTTACACTCCTAGACGTTAGGTGAGGCTAATGTCAAAGAGACTTTGGGATAAGATTTTCTTAATAGGCGCGCGCGAAATAGGGAAGGTGGAAGTGAGGATGAGCCTATCGAGACGCGCATGCGATTTTGACTCTTTTAATGGACTGACTCTATTTTACTTCGTTTCCAGTAATTCGACGAGCACATTATCGGGTGCCATGAAGAAGGCGATTCTGGTACCCGGCCGTATCTGCGTGACATCTTGAACAAGCTTAGCGCCTGCAGCCTGACATTGTCGAAGCGCACCCTCCAATTCATCCACCTTCATCCCGAAGTGCTCAGCTCCATAACGTCTCTGTGGGCTATCGGGAACACGAGTATCACTTGGCTGGGGGGTGTTAATTATCATCCGGCCGCCGGTGATCTTAAGTTCAGCCCTTATTCGCCCATCGGGTAGTTTATTTAAGCTAATTTTCTCTGCTCCGAAGGCCTTCACGAAGAAGTCAGCCATCTTCTCAGGGTCAGGGACAACCAAGTGTATGTGGTCAAACCAAAACTTCGTCATGTTTAACGTCTGAATAATATTTCTAGTATGTTCTTAAAGCCTTACATGATGCATGTGTGCAAATAGATCAACCATTAATCAGCACTATTACACTCAGGTGGAAGTGAGGTTAAGATTATTGAGAACCCAGCTTGTTCAATTGTGGTTATTATCGAAGAATTATGGGGGTGCCCAGGCGAATCCCGTAGCCGGCCTCGCTTGCGCTTAGTTAGCTGAGGAGTGTAGGTTTCTCGACTAGCCAAAGCCAGCCGAGTTCCTTCGCAGCCCGCTCCTCACGGTTCTGCGGCTTTCTGGTCTTCCACTGCTTGGACCTTTCGTCCGCTCCCACCTGGGCAAACCAATATAGATCACCTGAGTATATGCGTGTTCCATCACTCTTCAGGATCAATAAGCAGTTCCCTAACTGCCATGTATGCTCGTATCGTGCTCATAGATGTGCTGAATCAGATAATTATGAGAAGCCCAAATACATCAAATCTCGTTCACAAGACTATTGGGAATCCTTCATAACCATGCATTGAGGCGGTTTTAAACTCGGGACTCGAAGCGCAGATGTTATGGGGGAGTAGATGACATTGAACCTGTTTCACATGAGCGTCCAGATGGAGAACATAAAGTTCCCCAGCGAGGAAAACACACTGCTCGGAAGGATTTACGTACCAGGGGGTAATGCGAAGAAGCCGGCAGTAGCGATCTGCCACGGCTACCCAGGAGACACGAAGAACATGGACGTCGCTGAGGAACTCGCCTTAAACGGGATAATCACACTCGTCTTCTACTATCAGGGCGCTTGGGGAAGCACAGGGAAGTACAGCCTCATGAGCCTAGAGACGGGGGCACGTGACGCCGTCGCCTACCTCCGAACACATAAATGCGTGGACCCGAAGAGGGTCGGCCTCGTCAGCCATAGTATGGGTGCTCTCCCGCTGACGAAGACGATGAGCCTTGACCCGACCATAAAGACGGGGATACTGATATCCCCAGTGGATGTCACAGGTCTGGCTTCCAAGGAGAGGATCCAGGGGACAGCAAAGCGGTACACTGAGATGGCGAAGGGGAAGCTAACGGGTGTAACAGTGGAGGGGATGACCGCGGACCTCGCTGAGGCCTTGAGGAGGACGAACCCGCTTGAGCTGGTTCCAAGGATCAGGGTGCCTCTTATGGTGGTCGTGGGTTCAAACGACGTCAGTACTCTCCCTGATGCGTGCAAGAGGCTCTATGAGGCGGCGAATGAGCCGAAGAGGTGGGTTCTGGTTGAGGGTGCTGACCACGGTTTCTCGGAGCATAGGATACCGCTGATCAAGGCTGTTTTGGAGAGGTTTGTGGAGACACTGTAAGCCTCCTTCACGTCTCCTTCTCCTCGCGGTTTGTGTCGGTGTTTTATCAGTAAACCGGCACATCACCATCTAAGAAGTTAAGGCCCTTCTTTCCCCACGCCCTACTAAGATTCTATTCCTAGGAATTCGAGGAGACAGAAATCCAAAGAAGGTAGTCTGGGTTATGGCATAAGCAATTCAAGCTGAAACTGTAAGATGGGGCCGCGTCTTCGAGGATAAAGCTTCTGTAAAGCCTTCAACTGATACGTTTAATATATAAAATCGGTTAATGATCGATAATATAATAGAATCAATACGCATCCCACCAAGGCGAGAGAAGCTTTCAATGTCGCGCGCGCGGTTCGAAGGGAACCGATAACACGCCTCTAAATGAAACAGCGATTTTTAATCAGGTGGAAGTTAAAATAAGACTATTCATCTTTCCAAATGCTTCATGTAACATGAGGCTTATACCAAAGTAAATTTGGGGTAAAATTCTTCGAGAAAAAGAAAGAGTTTGATAGTACTATGATTAGGAAATACTACTTCCCACCCACTATCTCGGGTAGTAACTCTTCCCCTGTTTCTTAACCTCAGAAACAAGCCAGTCAAAGTCCTCTCCGCAACAACGATGGTTTACATTGCATGCCCTAAGAACATACTTCCCCTTGATGTGAGTATCAGAAACCACGAACATGGATATATTCCACAACTCATGAAGGATAGCCTTGTTTAGCTTCTCAGACTGCTCCTCACTCAATCCCTTCGGCTTGTAGCGGAAGCAAACAATGTTACTCTCAACGGGCGCACAAACCTCCATATTAGGCTGTTTTCTAATCTCATCGGCTAGGTAGTTTATCTGATCAATGTTCTGCTGAACCATATCGCAATACTTCTGACTGCCATTCGCCCTAAGAAGAAGATACGGCTTCACAGCCAAGGCGTGATTACTGAGACGCATTCCGAGGTAACCTGTACACATAAGATTTGGTATTAAATCATTAACGGTCTTCAAGTACTCCGCATCGTGGCCGTAGACAAATGTTTGCAGGTGATCTCTTGGGTCGTGTTAGCGTGCAACCAATCCCATACGGCATATCCATCCACTTATGGAGATCCACTCGAGAATCAGCCCGCTCCATGCCATCCGCGAGGTGCCTATGGGTCTTACTCAGCTTAACCCAACCTCCAAAAGCACCATCAACATGAAACCACATCTTCTCACTCGAAGCAATATCGGCAAGCGTATTGAAATCATCAAACGCCCCAGTATTAACGGTGCCGGCACATCCATACGCAGAATGGGTGATAGCCATCAGCTCTATCTTTCTTTATTGCCTCCTCAAGTTTGTCTATCTTGATCTTGAAACTATCATCTGATGGAATTCTGCGCAGAGCTTTATTTCCTAACCCAGTATCTCTACACTTCTATCCAGGCAGTCGTGAACCTGATCGGAAGCATAAAGCGTCATTTTTTTAGGAACGCTTTGCATGCCCCTTACTTTTAGGTCTATTTCAGCGAAAGCGTTTCGTGCGACAGATAAAGCGGTGAAGTTCGCCTCGCTGCCTCCGGTAACGAATATTCCGCTGGAATCAATTGGATATTCCAGCATCTCTTTGACATAGTTGAGCGCCTGTGTGTTTATTGTACCAGTAGCAAACCCCGGCATATCTCCCCAGTTTAAAGCACTTCCCACCATATCAGCCAATACACCGTATGGTGAGCCACCTCCTACGACGTACCCCCAGAACCGCGCCGTTTTCGGGCCAACAGAGGAGGGCAAAGTGTTTTTAATAAATGATTCATAAGCCAGTGTTTCGCCCTCCCCCAGCCTTGTTAAAGGCACCATTAATGCCTGGCATTCAGCTTCAGTAGCTGCTTTCAATGGCAATGTCTTTGAATCCTTGATGTGAGTAATGATGTCGTCAACCATCTTGTGACCTAGTGTTCTAATCTCATCCCAGTTCTCCGGATCTAATGTACATATATGTTGTTCAACCATGAAATATCCCTCAGTGAAAGTTACTTCTTCGAGGTGCTTCTCGCGAAGATGCTCTTTTTGCACTCCAGGCAAACCGATTGATCCTCATTCTTACAGGATCCAATGAAGTAAGACTCGCATCTGATCTTGGAGCTCATCTCAAACCACCATAAGTTGACTTATATCGGCCCCCTAGTCACCTTGCTGTGCTCAGGTAATACATCGAAAACCTTTGCATCTATATCGCTGACAGCTGGGTTTCTCATCAGATCCGCTACAATCTTGCCTTTCAAATAACCATCAACAGATGACTGATCTTTGAAGAGATAGATTCCACCCGCCATCTTCTTCTCCGGGTCATGAAGCCAAACCTTCCACTCGAGCCCCTTCTTGTCAGCGATTGGCTTAGCCAGATCCATGAATGCTTTGGAGAGAACATCCGCTTGAATCTTGTACTTCATGTTTATCTGGAGAATCTTCTTCGCCAATGTCTAGGCCTCCAGCGGATAAGCACTCGTGAAGTACTTGATTATTGAATTAGTCATCTCCTTCGACATGAAGCCAACCTCACCCCATGTCTTGTAGACGTCTGCGATCGTCTTACCCTCAATTATCGAAACGTAGTTCCAGTTGTCCTGGTGCGGAGCGTACACTCCTATGAACTTGGTCCCCACCCTCTTGCAGGCAGCTTCCAGTTTCTTCCCATACTCGGTTACTCCCTCTCTTGGACCATTCCAGTTGAAGTAAAAGTGGCTAATCAAATCGATCGACCAGAGATTAATTTTAAATTAAAAAAATAAATAATGTATGTTTACAACGATTACAAATGTAGTCACTGTATTTGCCTGTAGTCTCAGGTAATATTTTAAATAAAGATGATGAGTATTGATCGTGGTGTAAGGTGAAGGGTAATAATCACTCGGTTGTTAAGACGATTAGATTTCCCAGCGACCTTGACCAATATCTAATTGAGGAAGCTAGGAGAAACAACCAGACTACCTCCGCCTTCATAACATTCATCATAATGAGCTACAAAAACCGATATCAGCCCCTTGAAAACTTGAATTCATTAGCTATCCGCCCGTCTAGTATGTCTCTTTTCATCAATTCAATCGATGACAACACACTTATAGAGATAGGAGAAGCGATGTCCTCAGACGTCATCGTGCATTTGTCACGTTTGATTACTCCCCCGGACAATGTGGACTGGCTTAATTGGAACATCAGCGAGTTCCTGCCCTCAGTTAATTGGTATAATTGTTTCAAGTCAAGCAAAGGTTGCATAGTCACTCATCATATGGGGAGAAAATGGACCATCTTCCTTCAGAGTTTCCTCAGATCGCTGATCGATAAATACCCCGGGGAGAAGCCAGTAATTGAAGTAGACGGAGACGTTATCTTACTTAAGCCAAGGAAAAATCACTCAAGTTTGTAAAAACCAGCGCCGATGACCTCAACAGCAGCAACAAGATCAAGATGCGGATACGCCGAGGGCTCAGGAAAGAAACCTTGACGATATCCCCGTCGCTTAGCCCAAAATGCCTCCTCAGATAGACGGGACTCACAATCTCCATCGTCGACAGGTCGTGTATCGTCCTATCCGCCACAATCAGCGCCCCCTTGACCTCATCGTTCAGGAGGAGAGGGTAACCCTTGCAGGACCCGAAGCTCCTCTCCCCATCCTTGAAGCCATCCAATATCACGGAGGGGTGTTTCTCCAACCTCCTCCGCTTCTCGAAGTCCTCGGGTTTTATCCTTACATTCAGTGTGCCAGGGAAGGGGTCGAAGCCAACCTTCTCCCTTATCTGGCCCCTGTAACCCTCCCTGCTGATGTAGTAGGCGCCCTCGAACAGTCCCGAGACCACGGTTCCCTCGAAGACGAAGACCTCGGCTCCAGCCCCCTGAAGGTGCGCCGTGAGCTCCTGATGCACCTCATCGAGGACACTCATCCCCCCCCTCGGTGATGGTGACTAGGCTTCCGTCGGAGTAGATGCGCCTCGTGATGAGCCCCATCTCCTCGAGTATCCCGAGGTGCCTCGAGGCGGACTGCTGTGAACCACCCAGCACCCTGCTCAACTCCGTCGTCGACACCTTCACGGGCGCCTTCCCCCCCTCCGAGGGTGAGGATGCTGTATAACGTGAACCAGAGATGCGGCTTTATCCTCTCATCCATGGGGGAATCACAGAAATGGGTAACCAACGTATTTATACCTATTTCTTGGTAGGTTGGGTAAGGTACTTTCACCACTGAAGTATAAAAAATATTCAGTTCACATATGCATACAGCTTAACTACAGTGTAATTCTGATTTCACTGGACTTATGTACAGAGTAATTATCGAATACGTGACGAGAGATGACTTACAAACCTTGTGAATCGTCTCTACCTCATCATTAAGAGATAGACTATGAGGCCCGCCTCAATAAACACTAAAACCATCGTAATGCTGATCCATCGCCTTAGACCCCTGAAGGAATCATCTACGGACATGTCTCTGCATGAGATATTATGTAAGCAGAATTTAAAAATACTATAGTATTTATCATAGCGTTTTTAGATTCACTAATTCTCCTAGGGGGAAGAAGGCACGCGCGAAATTGATATACCCCTGCAATAAATTCACCTAAGTAGGTCATCCATGATGATCAAAAAGTTTGTCTCCATCCCCGAATGGGCCCCCGTATACACCGCGCCACCGCACCACTTCAACGGGTGCACCGGCCTGAGCGTCCTTTATCGTGCACCGGCCGGAGTAATCGAAAAGCTCGTCCCCGAACCTCTCAAGGCGCAGGGCGACCTCTTCATACTTAGGTGGGAGCACATGGATGAGTGCGAGGGATACAAGGACATCCACTTCAACGAAATCCTATTCCCCTGTAAATGGAAGGACAAGACTGGCGTCCACTGCGCCCTCGAGTACATTGATAACGAAATGGGGCTCATCATCGGGCGGGAAGTCTGGGGATTCCCGAAGAAGTGGGGCGATTTTGTCTGGAACAAAACCGCCAACGGACTCCATGTGGAGTGTCTTCGCAGCGGCGTGTCTCTGATTCGAACCGAGTTCACGCGAACAGAGTCACCCGCCATCAAGTGGCCGGATTCCAGCAGCTATTACCTAGTCAAGCACATCCCCTCTGCCTCACGGTCGGGCTCCCCCTTAATTCAGGTCGTCCGCTGTGACCTCACCAAGAAAACACTCCACTCCACCGCAACGGGTTCGGCTCGCGTCGAGCTCTTTGATGGTCCGCGGGACCCACTCAAGCAACTCGGACCCGTGGAGGTTCTCGGCGCTCGCCTCGATACCTTGGACTCCGTGTTCGATTACGGAGAAATCGTTGAAACCATCTCGCAGTGATTTCTTGGGTTTAGGGGAGCAGTCTTATGCCCACCCCACACACGCGCGCTGCACTAACAAAATAGGGGTAACTTAAGTTCTTACCAATGTTTCGTGATGATTATATACTCAATAACGGATCCCTGCGTTTTGGAATGGTCATCGATAAGCAGGGACTATTTTCCACAACGAAGCGTGTACGGTAGTGAAGTAGGAATGGCACCTGGGGAACTCATTCTTGTTCTTGAGTCAACGTTGGCTCTCTACATATTCCATAAGTTGAGTGGTTTTTACTGGCTCAGGGCTAAGAGCCGCCCTTTGGTTAAGCAGGTTTTTGAGTAGTGCACGTATATCAAAGAATAGCATCTGAATTTGAGGCAAGGTAAGAAGCTACACGTACATTTTCATGGCAGAGTCAATAATCTCTCAAGAAGAGGAAAATCCCTGTAGGGTTGCCCGTATTTCTTTGAACCCATGTGGCCTTCCCCATGGCGCACGATTAGGGTTCCCCCCAAGCGCTGAAACATGTACTCACCCTCTTTACCATCGCAGCCCCAAGGGTCGTTGTCAGAGTGTATGAAGTATATGTCCCCCACACCTCGCCTAATTTTCTCCCAATCATATGTCTCCTGAAGGATCAGGTTTGGATACTCATTCAGAGGCCTGGCGAACCCCGCGACTAGGATGGCTCTTTTGACTCTGACGTCGATGTTCTCCAACACGCTTAGGGCTAGGGGGCATCCAGCTGAGTGGCTTACAATCACCGTGTCCTCGCTGAATTTCCCGTTTTCTAACACGTAGGGGAGTTGGATGCTGAGTTCTGCTGTGTCTGGTTTCAGCTCAGGGAGTTGTGGTGACCAAACCGCGTATCCTTGGCTTTCGAGAAACCTCTTTACGCTCGGATACCAAAAGGAGCTGGGAGTCTCGCCGCTTCCGTGGAACATTGCAGCGTTTTTCATAACATCGACTCAGTGTTTGCGTTTAAAAAGCATGTTTTCTAGTGGCTTAGAGGTGCGTGTACATCGCGAAGTCGGGGTTCCCGGTGACAGATGTTACTCGGGATCACACGCGTGGTCGGTGACGCGCGTATCGCCCCTTTGATGGTGACTATGGTTGTGTTAGCCGTTGACCATGATGTTTAGGTTTGTCAGCCGATTCATTGGGTCCTAGATTACGCCCTCTCGATGTAGTTTCCCGACCTCTTCCTGTGTAAGTCCCAATAAACCCATGAAAACTGCGTCATTATCCTCACCGAGGCTTGGCGCGGGTCCCCTCGGCCTCGGATCTGTTTCAGACATCTTTACTGGATTCCCCTGAAGCTTGATCTTCCCCAACCCCGGCTGCTCGACCTCAACCACCATACCTCGAGCCACAGAAATATGTGGGTCCTCCGAAGCCTCCTTAACATCGTAAATCGGGCACGATGGAATCCTCTTATCGTTTAGCATCTGGACAATCTCCCCCATGGTCTGCTTCTGCGTCCATTCCTCGATGATTGAACGAAGCTCGGCGTTGTTCTCGACTCTTAGCTTATTTGACTTAAACCTCGGGTTACTTCCGAGCCATGATAACCCTGATGTCTCCAGGAACCTAGCCCAGATCGCATCGTTTGCGACGGCTATCACTACCCACCCGTCACGCGTCCTGAATGTGTCGTACGGGTAGATGAACTCATATCGGTTGCCAATTCTTTGAGGGATCACTCCCTCAGTGAAATATTTCTGAGGAATGTTCTCCAATGCGGCGTAAACCGAGTCCACCAATGATACATCCACAAGTTGTCCTCTCCCAGTCTTCTCCCTTATGTTTAAGGCAGACATGATCCCAACAGCCGTGAATAAGCTACTCAGAATGTCTCCTATTGCTGTCCCGGAGCGTGTAGGGGGAGAGTCAGGCCAACCCGTTATGCTCAGCAGACCCCCCATCGCCTGCCCGATTATGTCGTATCCAGGTCGATTTCTGTATGGTCCCGTCTGACCAAATCCAGATATCGCGGCGTACACCAGTCGAGGGTTCACAGCTTTCAGCCCCTCATAGCCGAGGCCCAGCCTATCCATGGTGCCCGGGCTGAAATTCTCTATTAAGACGTCGCAGCCCTTCACGAGCTCTAGAAAGAGCCGCTTCCCCTCAGGGTGTTTCAAGTTCAAGGTTACGCTCCGTTTTCCGCGGTTCAGATTAGTATAGTATAAGCTCTTCCCATCCTTGAACGGAGGGAACTCCCGGCTATCATCGCCTCTTTCGGGCATCTCAAGTTTTATCACATCCGCGCCCATGTCTGCGAGAAGCATCCCGCAGAATGGGCCGGCTAACACCCGACTCATGTCCAGGACCCTTATGCCAAGCAGGGCCTCTCCTTCGGAGGTCATACATAATAAGTGGACTTGACGCGTAAAAGAAGCGCGCGTTAACTCAAAATCGACAATATAGAATTGAAATGCTGAGAATGCAGTGCTATATATCGAGAGAGCGCGCGTGTGTTTGAAGTAAAAATCACCGCCCTCGAGAATAAGAATGAGTTACTCGGAGCTGCAAATCGCCGAAGATTGGAGACAAAATACGTGCGCGAAGATAATTGCATTAAAGATGCGCGCGTATCGAAATACAATGTTCATACCGAGGTTACTGATAAATATCACCCAAACTCCCCTTCATTACGATGAAAAGATGTCAGACGTCTTCGGGAAGTTAAGAGTGGAGCAGGAAAGGTTGCGCACGAGGCCGATAAGGCTGCCCATGTGAAACGGATAGAGTTTGATATCAGCAACATCAAGAAACAGATTGAAGGTCACTACCGGAAGCTGGGTGAATTAACCTATCAGAGCAAGGTTAAGAATGAGGTTGAAAGCCCTGAAGCGGCGAATATCGAAGCCAAGATCACAGATTTAATGAAGCAGATAAGCAACAAGGAAGACGAGATAAAGAGAATTAATGAGGATAAAACTGAGGTCCCAGCAACTACAGCACCCCAGACTAAAACCTGCCCAAGCTGCGGTAAAGAGAACGAAGCCAGCGTCAAATTTTGCTCCGAATGCGGTGCAAAGTTACCTTAACAATTTCCAGAGTTCCGAACAGTGTTTTCACCTCACTCGCGCACTCACCTCCTAAAAACCTTTTAAATTAAATTAATCCATCTAAAAAAGGGATTAGAGTTGAAAACGAAGCTCTTTCTTCTCTTCGCTATTTTAAGCCTAACACTGATCACCCAAGTCAAAGCAGCCAACCAGCCCATCTGGAAGGAAGACTTCAACTACACCAACACGGCACAGCTGCAGGCAGCTGGCTGGCAAATTACTCAGAATCCGAGGGGTAAGCTTCGTCAATAGCGCGCGCGGGCCATAGTCTTATCCCCCTAAACCCAAAACCTCAGAAGATACTATGCTAATGGATTCGCACATTACACCCTAAAATAATATTAAATTTTATCCGATTTTTTCAGTGTGTACTCATTAATTACATTACCTGTGTTTAAAGTGGATACAGGCTCGAATAGAAGAACATGTACTTCTTCTTCCGCAACAGGTCTATGCTCAACACCCCGTGGCACGACGATTAACTCTCCCTCATCGAGCCAAACATGTTTATCTTGGAACTCAACGCGGAATCTTCCTCTTACTACCAGAAACATTTCATCTTCATTATCGTGGTGATGCCAGACGAATTCGCCTCTGAACTTAGCTACTTTAACTTGCTGACCATTAAGATCAGCAATGATGTATGGTTTCCAGTATTCTCCAACTTGCTTTAACTTCTCGGCGATGTTTATCTTTTCCATTGTTTCACCGTAGTGTGTGCATGCTTGTGGCCGATATCACAACAGATACGGTTTGAACATCAACCAATCCATGCGCGCAGATCACAGGGATCTAACAGGTGTAGCTGAGGATAAGTCTATACCCCAAACCCAAACGATTTATACTTAGTTGATTATTACATATTCAAGGCTCTTTTATTATTTACTAATACTGGACCTTACAAAAATTGGAGAAAACTGGTGAAAAGAATGAAGTACGTTTATCTGTGTTTCACAAAGTGGTCAGACAAAGCAGTAGCAGAGTGGCCTAAGAAAGGAGCACAATGGCTGAAAAAGCATGAGAAGCTGTGTAAGGATAATAAAGTTGAGATAGTAACAAACGGTCGCGTATTTGGCTGCGTTGAAGATACTGTAATTGGCTACGCAACTGATATGCATCGCGATGCTTTCCAGGATTTCCGAGATAAGGTCTGGAACCTAGATCCTGAGATTCCAATGTCCTATACAAAGACCTACGAAGTGCTGCAATTCTAAACCTAGAGGACTTTTCCGAACTATTACGATATTTGAACAATTAACCTCCTTTTTTTTATAACTAGTCAACGCTTGAGTCGAGGTGTGAGCAAGCCCTTGGAGTAAGAGCGAATTACTCTATCAATCTCCTTTACATATGCGCGCGCATTGGGTAGGGTATCTGCAATAGTGTCATAAAGATTTGAGCAGTCTCCCCCCTCCTACGTCTCTGTCGTGTTGGATGCCGTGACGCTTGTAGCGCTCATCCTCGGTTCCTCGGGGATCAATCTCGGCCTTGGGGCTGAGGGAACTGAACCCTTGATTGCTTACCCTACTCTGATTTGGGTTTTGGGGTCATGGCCTTATCTCCACACACACAAAAAAAAGTTGCGAAAGCGCGCGCGTGAGTGTACTTATCCGATTTTATGGAATGTCCGAATAACCCATAATATGGATACAGCCATTACGATTCCTAGTATAATCGACTCATACGGGTAGCCCGGGACCCCTCCGCCGCCACTGGGAGGCGAAGAAGATATAGGCGATGGAGATGGAGACGAAGAGGGCGATGGACTTGGAGACGGAGATGGAGTAGGTGTTGAACTACCTGAGCCATCGGATATGATTCCGATCGCGGCTTTCCCAGCGGTATAGCTCGCAAAGATCTCGCCCTTGCCAGAGTCGTAGGCCAAGTAATTGGCATAGGAGCTATAATCTGGCACCGTTCCAACAACCGTATTATTGCTATCAGAAATCGCGAAGATGCTGAGGCCATGTATGACGAAAATAGCGCCCACTCCGGAGTCATAAACTATAGAAGGGCTAAGGATCCCTAAACCACCGCCCGCGGGCGGCTTCACGCTCGCCATCACCACGTAATTCTTATCAGATATCACCGAGACGGTGCCATCGTTAATGTTGGTCACGAACACCTTACCCTGAATGGAGTCACAAGCCACACCCGATGGGGAGGCCCCCACGGTCACGTTTGCAACCACCTTATTGTTGCTGTCCAATATGACGGAGACGGTGTTATCGGCGGGTTTACCGGCTGTGCCCTGATTGAGGTTGGAATTAGTCACGAATACCTTACCCTGAACGGAGTCGTAGGCTACGCCTGTTGGGTAGTTTCCGACGGTCACGTTTGCGACCACCTTATTGGTGCTGTCCGAGATGATGGAGACGGTGTTGGAGCCGAAGTTGGCTACGAAGACCTCGCCTAAGCCGGAGTCATAGGCTAAGCCGTCTGGGTTTTGGCCTACCTTAATGGTTTTGACGACGGTGTTATTGCTGTCGGATATGACGGAGACGGTGCCGGAGTTGTAGTTTGACACGAAGATCTCGTTTTTGGCGGAGTTGTAGGCTAGGCCTGCGGGATATTGTCCCACAGTCACGTTCACTATCTCTTCGTTGGTTTTGTCCGATATGACGGAGACGGCTTGATAGTTCGCAAGAGCCACGAATATCTCGCCCTTTCCGGAGTCATATGCGAGTGCTGCGGGGGTGGAGGTATCCATTCTTATGCCGGCGATCATGCTGATGGTCGCTTGAACCCCGGTGGTTGCCCCTAGGACAAGAATTATTGTGAAGAGAACTGAAACAGACGCAACGATATGTTTTTTCATGCGACTATGGAATCCTGCTTCTTATTAAGTTGAACGTGTACGCGCAGCATGCACAAGATGATACGCGTATACTAAGCGCGAGTTTTATCCGTAGAATTTCCACTCGATGTGCCATAGCCACTCTGGGCGCTTCGTATCCATGAATGGCTTCATTAATTCAGCCAGACTCCCTGCTTCCAATAAAATCATGAAATGCGCACGATCGTTAACGGCTCCATATTGGCCAAGGAATTTGCATTTCGATTTTTCACATTCTTTCTTTAGAGTCTCCGAGTATTCCTTTATTCTTACTGCGCGTTCTGAGGTAGTCCCCTGTAGGTCGATCAAATACATTGCTAACATTCTTTTCACCATTTTTTTTCAGACTTTATAAGATTTATTTTCAGTAAATGAAAAATTAATCTTGTATGTATAATATTCAACTAAGTATTTATCATTTGGGTTTGGGTGATAGGACCATGGACCCCAACCCGAACCCAAATTCTTTGTATTCACCTGATAATAAATATTAAATATTAGGTAGTTAAATGTAAAATTTGGTTCTGTTCAGTTTATACAGAACCTTAAACACGGAGGAATATGAGATGGCTGGGAAATATCAATACATTGTCTACTGTGAACTGTCACCCGAAGGCAATACTCTCGGAGAAAAGGAATGGAAAAACTTTTTCGCAAACGAAGAGAAACTAGCTAAGAAACATGAAGTTGAGATCATGTTTAGGGGAACACCTTACGGTGTAACACAGGACTATGTAACGGTGTACGCCACCGATAAACCAATAGATGGGTTAATGAAATTTATTGTCGAGTCTGGAAGATCAAAATACGTGAAATCCGCTAATACAGTGACGGTTGCACCCTTTATTTGGCCATAAAATCCCCTTTTTTTTGTTTTTGTGCGCACGATGACTCGCAGACTCAGTTTTCATTTTAAATTCCTTCTTACTCAATTTTCTGACAATAATTAATCAGGAAGTCATCGATCAGGTAGCTGTAACGCTCTTGAAAGTCGCGCGCGTGGCGCGGTGTTAGATATCTCGGTAAAACGAATCGCGCGCGCGGGTTTCAAAAGTCTTAAATTCAGACCATGAAACGTCTGCTCATTAGAAGGAAACTTTAGGGGAATAAATTTGAAATGTAAGGTTTGGAAACTTCTATGTCTCTTATCCGGAATGATCTTCATCTCATCGGCTGTTAACTCGGTTCACGCCGAAACGGTAACCGGCACAATAACCGTGGGAACCAATTCCAACAGCGTGGCCTACGACTCAGGCAAAGGAGAAATATTCGTGGTGAACGGCGGCAACAACACGGTCTCAGTCATATCCGACCGTAATAACACCGTCGTCGCAACCGTGAAGGTGGGAAACGGCCCGGAAGCCATTGCCTACGACTCCGTCAAAGGAGAGATATTAGTGGTTAATAATCGCGACTGCACGGTCTCAGTCATATCTGACCGCACGAACACAGTGAACGCAACCATAAACATGGAATCCATGAGCTATCCTGATGGTATAGCCTACGATTCTGGTAAAGGGGAACTGTTCGTGTCAGACGGTGGCTACAACTGGGTCTCAGTCATATCTGACAAAACGAACAACGTGACCGCGCAGATAAAGAATGTCCTTAATCCGAGAGGCTTAGCCTATGATCCCGGTAAAGGGGAGATATTTGTGACCACCGCCATAAGCCCCGGCAAGGTCTCCGTCATATCCGATGGCAATAACACGGTGACTGCGAGCATAAAGGTGGGGTATACGCCCGTCGATGTCGCATATGATTCTGCCAAGGGCGAATTATTCGTAGCCAATCTTTATGGCAACTCTGTGTCGATAATTTCTGACAGTAACAACAAAGTGGTAGCCAACGTGACCGTTGGTGGTAATCCAGGTAGTGTCGCGTACGATTCCGGTGCTGGGGAGGTATTCGCTACCATCTACAATAACAACCCTGGCACGGTCTCGGTCATTTCCGATGTGACTAAAAATGTCGTGAAGACGCTGACTGTGGGGCCCCATCCACAGGGCGTGGCATATGATCCCGATAAGCGCGAGACTTTCGTAGGGAACAACTACGGCAACAAGGTCTACGTCATATCTGATTCCTCAGCAGGCTCAACACCTACTCCAAGCCCCACACCTACTCAGACACCAACACCTACGCCGACACCTACCCAGACGCCGACATCTACGCCGACTCCGACGCCCCTGCCCTCGTCGAGCAGCGGTGGTGGTGTTCCTGGTTACCCGATTGAGTCAATAGCTGTGGGAGTAATGTTTGCTGTCGCGGTTTTGTTGATTATAAAACGTAAACGATGAACACGTGAGACGTTAATTGAAGATCTAGGGTTGGTTGAGACTATAGTCTTATCCCCCAAACCCAAAAAAGATGTCTTTACTGTTTTCTACGCGCCTAAGGGAGTACAATGACTGCGCGCGCTTGGCTTTTGTGTGGGGGATAATACTATGGCTCCCACTCACATTAGATAGAAGACAGTTGCGTCGTGCTTGAGGTTCTTTAAATAGTCCTTCCCGTTGTACCTCAGGTTCTCATCTATGATGGGATGTCTTTTGTGCAGGTAATTGCCTAGTTCAGTTTTTCGTTTGGTTCTCTTTCAGCCTCACGTAAAATCTACCAACCCAGACGAGGATCAACGGAATAACCCAAATCAAGTACCTGATTGATACTTCGTTTATCTGGATCGACCCGAAGATCGGCGTTGCGGAAACCAAAAAAATGGCTGAACTCAAAAGCCAGCCATCTCTCTCTATCCTGAACACACCGATCAAGTCTGAGGGAACGAGTTTTCTGTCTTCTGTAGCTATCTCGTTGCAGAACAAGCCGAGCATCAGCATCATTCCGCCGACGTCCAGAGCGAAGAGGGTGGAAGCTGTGTCAAGAAAAGAGGAGGCTTCGGATCCCGAGGCAGGTCTCTGAATTAGATTGAATAAGAAAGGCTCAATTGATACGCAGAACAGGAGCAAAACATTCGAAACGGTGGTTCTGCGTCTCTCCAGCGGCAGCACCGACATGATCCTAGTGTAGCGAAGCCAGGTTGAGATGAGGATGTAGAAGCTGAAGGCGAAGGTTCCTACGTCGTGATATATCTCAAGGCTCGTGTGTGGTGGGTTCCCGACGAGGGTGATGGCGCCTACTGATAATGCTAGTCCGAACACGAGGTCCGAGAGGCCTTCGATCATCGCTTTAGGTCTGGGGGGCTCATGCTCCTCATTATCGGGCAGATGGACACCAACTTATATTGATACTCCCCCTGATATCAAAATTGGGTCTCCTAGACGTGATGTCTGTGAAAGAGAACGCGCGCTTTTAGTGGATTCACATCAAATTGAAAGAAGATAACACCAAGGGTTGACGATAATGACTCCTATTATATACGTCGCAAAAATGATACTCTTGATATATTGTCGGCTTCTAGAGTTACAAATGGCTGAAGACTCCTTCATGCAATGTGGGACTAACTTAGGAAGGGTTTGGGGTTTAGGGATAAGACTATGACCCTAAACCCAACAAATGAGAGCTTCGTTAATTGGTTAATTCGAGTCTTCAAACCGTATGTGTTCCAATTTTACTACATTTTCACTTCACTGATCTGAAGCGTAGGCTGAATGTCGGTAAAGTTGGGGACATCCCCCATAATCGCCGAAGCATGCGGACCAAAGGCAGCTTGAAACGCCTCCACCGAATCAAAGTAGAGGTGACCCATAGTACAGTAGGTAGGTTGAGATCCAGGGTCTCCGCCGGCCAATCCCTGCTCCACGGCGGTACCCTTGCACGAAGCCCCTAACATTTTCTTGACCATGGGTATGTGTTTGTTGGTGTAGTAACCCATGTCAAATTTCTTGCCTTCGCCATACGGATAAAATACGCTAACCTTGATCACATCTTGTTCCTCCCATTGGATCGAAATACGCGTGTGCATATAGTGTTATCGGTAAATAATCCATAATTATCGGAATAATATCAGAATCAAATATGATACTTCATTACAAAAATGAGTTTGGGTTTGTGGCCATAGTCTCACCCCACACACAATATACGCGCAAGTGTACTCACTCACAATCGCGTGAAAGATATTATATAAGTTCAAACATAATTGATGCTGTTATATTCTCCCTCATCAATGATCGACTCACCTCGTTTTAGTTTAACCGAATTACATTTCGTATACAAGTTAAACCAAAGGTTAGCCGTAGCCGACCCATCCGATGAAAATGCGAACATTCTCCCATCCGCATGGTTATTCGAATACTTATCAGGCCCCTTAATCGCTAAACTACCCATATCATTATCTTCAACATTGTTATTCACAGCACATAGGTCGAGCTTACCCGACTTTTTTCTCCCCGATAACCTGATCCCATAATAAGCCTTCCCAGATAACCTATTGTTAGTAACCTGAAAATCATCACATTTTCTAACATGTATGCCCTCATAGCCATTACCCAACTGGATATCGTTATGACGGATAGCTCCACTTAGTTTACCTGACTCATCATTAGATGGGCCTAAAACAACTATTCCACTATGATTCAGGCGCTCAAGCTTGATTGTGTTCTCCTCGATGTCCACGGAGAAGCCGGGCTTCATGGGTCCTTCGAGACCTGTGTGAACCGAGATGCCTGCAGCGGATTCGGGGCTGGACATAGGGTAGGAGCCATACACATCT
Organism: Candidatus Bathyarchaeota archaeon; assembly: GCA_963780545.1. GTDB lineage: Archaea > Thermoproteota > Bathyarchaeia > TCS64 > TCS64 > UBA8941. Next base: position 149,861 of record CAWACK010000013.1, on the reverse strand, counting down.
GACTCAACGAGATTTCCTCGAATAACTACGTCAATCGGTTTAAGATGATCGCTGGTCGCAATTCCTTTACCAGACGCATTCCTGACGACATTATTTAATATCTTAACCTTTCCAGAGCAACTGTTCACGACTATTCCATAACCTACAAAATACTCGTGGTTGAACAAGTCAGGGCGATACTCGGGATCTTCCTCAAGTCCTCCCCGGGATAACGCGCCCCTCCAAATCCCCCCTCCAAAGTCCCCACGATGAGCAAGATCAATGTAATTGCCTTCAACAAGAACGCCACCATCTCCTATTGCCTCAATCAATACACCCCAAAGAAAATCACCAAAAGCTGCGAATGTTTGACCGTGCCCATATCCCGATCTAATCGTAACCCTGTTATTCAGAAACTTCACGCTGTTGCGTGTTCCTGTACCGACCTCCGTGTTTGACATTACACTAGTACAGTTAAAATCCGTGAAGTATAGATTCTCTATGGATACATCTATACCGTTTCCAATCAGCTCAAAAATGCCTGTAAACTCGCGGAAAGGGAAACTCCAGCCCCTCTTATATATAATCGTTGATGGGATGTCGTTGACGCGGCCCTCCCCCTTGATGATGACGCTCCTAGACACCCTCACGAATGAGGTCCCGAAGTTGAATGTGCCTCTGAGTATCACCTTATCATAGTTGTCAACGGCGTCCTGAACGGCCTGCGCGTCTATTTCTGGTATCTCTCGACCCACAACTATGACTTGTTCCCTTGGTTCCAACCCTCCAGAAATCTGTCCACTTTTCACCTGTTTTATGGGGGCAATTGTCCTCTGTTCGGCCTCATCCCAGTAATGTTCAAAGAGTTCCTTACACCACCTAATAGAAACGTCATCCGTTGCTGTAAATCCCATGTAATCGTAATTATGATTAGAGGTTGGAAACATTACTACGCATCGAGAATCGGACACTAAAAGGTAGACTTTGACCTCATCAGTCATTCTCTCCTCTACTAACGGCGTGTATCTAGTCCGGCTAAGAGCCTTGGTTTCCTCAGATGTCATGGCCCCCAGATCAGGATTGAACACACGCTCCATCGGCTCGATAATCCTTAGTTCGACGCCACGGTCGATTGCTTTAACGATGGTTGAGAGCGAGTTCAATGGAAACTGATCGACGAGAAGCCAAACGTATCCCTTTGATTGGTTGAAAAGACTTTCGGTGTAACGGAAAAAATCAACTGGGTTCGTAAGATTCACGCTTGCGGCGAGTTCACCTATACGTTTGATAAAGCCGGGGGGGATTTTAGAAAGGGTATGAGTCTTGAAATACTCGCGATTAGTTATTAGAAACTCAAATTCTTGGAGAAGCAGCAGAGACGTTTCACCATATGGTGTAAGGTGATAGTAGCCGTTAGCATCCCTATGAATGAGTCCCACTTCTTGAAGCCTGGACACATGACGTCTAATCTCGGGGTTATTGAGGTTCATACCTTTTGCTATATCAGTGATCCTCGATGCTCCTTTCTGGAGAAGAAGCAGTATCCCATGCCTGTATTCGTTTGAGATCTCGAAGAGGAGGTCATAGAATCCTTCAGGTACCGGCATAGATCCAATCCTCCCTTGAGTGTATCCCACTATTTTTCGGTGTATTGATCCTCCGCATATGAGATATTAAGTTTAACCTTACTCTTGGCTGAGGATAAGACACAGCGGCGCTAAGGGTGGTGCATATGGAACATGCGTTCTCAGTCGAGATGAAGTCCAAGGTCCACATTAAGAACATCTCTATCTCAAACGAAACCCACGACTGCGTGCTCTTTGAGGGCAGCCTCGGGGAGCTGACGAAGGTTTCCCTCGCCGAGGGCGATGTCCTGGAGATCATAGGTATTAACGGTACACTCAGAGTCGACCTATCAGAGGAGCAGCTAAGGGAGGTCCTTGAAGCGCACACGCAGGTCAATCCTCAGCTCCGAGTCGGGGAGCAGGAAAGAACCGACTGAAGGTGAAATGAAGAATGGAAAAGTTAGGAGTTAAAAAGTCCGGTGTGTTAGCGGTCCTACTGATTGCCCTGTTCGTTACCTCGGTTTTCTCTATGACAACGAATGCGGAGAAACCAGTAGTCATTAAGATAGGGGTCATATCGGATGACTATTATTTGGCCTCTGAGACTAACCTCTATGTAGGCGTTGTCCAGAAGGACATCAACGCATACGTCGCCAAACTACCCGCCGATAGGTTCAACCCACCAGTCAAATTTGAGTTCCAAGTTGTAAGCATGGGACCTGATGACACTGCTGATGAGTCTAATGCCCAATTGGTGAAATTCCATAATGAGGGCATCAACCTCATAATTGGTGGTTGGTACTCATCCCAAATAAATGATTATACACTCGCGTACTTAAAGAATCACAATATGGTTATGATAAGCCCTACTTCCAATGCCCCCAGTTTAGCACACGTCGATAATCTTTTCAGACTAACGCCCTCTGCCTCCTGGGAAGGAACAATCGTCGCAGCGATGTTCGCGAATCTAGGTTTGACAAAAGCTATTGTGATTGAACGTAGTGATTCCTTTGGAAGCGGGGTACTCGGAGCGTTCTCCCCCTCGTTTTCATCCGGCAATTTATTCACTTATACATTTACTCCTGGCAGCACAACTAGTTTCGCCAGTGCTTTAGCATCTGCTGAGTCAGAAGCTGAGAGCCTATCTGACCTAACTCATGTAGGGGTCTTCCTTATCGCAATCGACACTGATTGCGCTGAACTTAACAGTCCACCTTCGCCACCACGGATGGCTTTTCGAATCTCGGGAAACTGCCTTGGTTCGGTACCGATGGAACAGCCTATTCAACATACCTTACGGGGACAAATGTAGGTGTACTAAAGATACTTAGCCCTAATCCTGCTACACCACACAACACGAAATTCGACGTAATGGCTACAACATTTAATGCTTGTTTCAGTCCGGTTGGGGGCTACCCGATGGACTACATGGGAGCATGCTTTTAGATGCTGGATGGATGCTCGCCCAGGCCGTGATCGAGACGAGACCGACTTGGACCGGGAACACTCCGGGGGCCAGCAACGTAATCAAGGTACTAATCGATGACAGCTCAAGATACTTCGGATACAGTGGCTGGTGCCAACTGGACAAGAACGGTGATAGAGTTGCTGGCGACTGGGAGATCGGGGGCTACGGGTTATCTGGAGGTAGCTTAGATTATGTGGAGTATGGCTCTTACTCATACCCAGGCACCGGCTCTTACACTGACCCTAGCACTATAAGCTGGATTATAACACCAACATGGCCATAAATTCCCTCTTTTTTTTAAAAGTTTGTAAATATTCTTCCCTATTGCGCACGCATGAAGGTGTATATGGGAGGATGAGACTATGGCCCCCAAACCCAAACCAAAAAAACGTGATACTTGAACTCCATTCTGAGATTCTCTTCTAGGGTTTCTCTTTCTCAAACTTGGGTTCCTAGCTGAACTCCCATGGGAACGGCGTCGGCCTATCCCGCAGATACATCTTCATGACCTTCTCGCGCGCGCTTTGGGGTTAACGCATACGATATGAGAATATTCTTGGACTGGGAAAATATAAGAATTCAATTGGGCGCAAATCCCCGGTTTTGGAGCTAAAGTCTTATCCTCACTTTCACCCGACACTCAACGGCAAGACAAAGTATTCAAATAAAACTGCTACTAAGAATCTATAAAAATCAATGAAAATGGAGCACCTAAGCTTGTTCACCAACATAGTTAGATGGCGTATTCAGAAAGAGAACCACGCTAAGCAATTTGAGGTCTGGCGTGAGATGCTGGACTACCAGAAGGCTCACCCGGAGAAGGTCAACTACGTCAGGTCACGTTTCTTCACCTTTACCGAGGAGGGGTCACCTGAGGAAGGCTGGATGGCTCTGGATGAGTATGAACGCCGCGAAGACTTCGATAAAGCGATGAGTAAATTCAACTCGGACGCTGAGTTTGCGAAGCTCACGGATGAGTGGTTTCCGAAGTGGGAGGCCCTTATTGTCCCCAAGTCGAGGAGACATGAATACTGGGATGAAGTTGATGAGCTGAGGGTCGAGTTCAAGTAACATACTCGTTTAGGATTTGGGTTTTTGGGGGAAAAGTCTTAGCCTTCTCTCTTAAAACTAACTATTACAACTCTCTCTTCCCTTCTTTCTCTTTTATACATTAACAGTTACTCATATGCACGTGCGGGTTAGAGTGTGCGAATCAATAGTTTTTGATTATAAATGATTAATAATATATCATTAATTTTTATCTAAAAGTGGAACGTAAAATGGTTTACTGTAAAAAATGTGGGAAAAAAATTGAGGACGTTAATTCTGTATATTGTCAAAATTGTGGCAAGCTAATTAATCAACTGGATTAAGAGGAAAAACCACATATTAATAAATCAACAATAAAAGCTATAATAATTGCCATTGTAGTAATTATAATAGGAGCTTCAGGTTATTATGGATATAATATGTTTAAAACAAATTCATTTAATCAAAAAGTAGATTCGCTAATGGGACAATATTCAATATCAAAATCTAATGCACCCTTTCAAGAAGTATTGAGAGCATTCTCTAATCCACAACAAACTAATAGTTTTGAGGAGTTTAAATCAGCGTTAGCCCAAGCAAAACAAGACAGTTATGTTTTCTCTGTTTATTATAATAGTGTTGCAAAAGTAATTTATTGCGAAGGATATAGATTAAATACTAATGAGCTAAATGTTGGCGACATTAATTATATGATATATTACATTGATAGTTAGTTTTTAATAAATAAAATCGTGATAAGTAAACATGCGCGTCACGCAAGAACTGAATAAAACACCTTTGACCCGATGACGCCAAACCCACAAACCGACGACGAGAAACAAACCCATTATCATCGCCTCAATCGGGTAGCCGGGTACTCCTCCTGTGTAGTTGCTCGATGTGCTCTCAACGACGCTCCAGTTTTGAATAGGGCTCGTTGAATTGGTGTACGCGTCGTTTCCATCCCAAGAAGCCTGGGCACCCCAAGTCCCAGCGTCTGTAGGCGTGAACACGTAGCTAAAGGCCCCATCAGAGCCGGTCCTCAGCGAGACCACACTCCTGCGTCCGCTCGGCGCTGTTATGGTCAAGCTAATCGTTGAATTACTCAGCGCCGGGTTGAGCACACCCTTGATGGCCATCTGGCTCCCCGAGCTAATCGACTGCCCTTGGGCCACGCAGGAGATGGAGCTCGCATCTTTAGGCTTAGCGTATTGTATGGTTATCACGTGGGTGCTCAGGTGGAACTGGATGCAGATGTAGTAGTACGAGTCGTCGCTTGTGATCGATGATGCGAGTGGGTTGCCATCTATGTAGACCCTTAGGGCGGTTGTGTTTGTCTTGGGGAGGGTCACCCTCGCGTAGCCCGTTGTGCCGTCCGTGCCCGTCACGGTGAATTTTAGTGCATCGGTTGCAGCCGCGACCTGTAGGAGGGTGGAGGAGGTGACTATGGTGACTACGGACTCTTTACCATCCACAGAGATCTTCGCAGCCGTAGGTTTGAGTGAGTTCTTTACGAGTGGGTACCTGTCGGTGAGGCTGATGGGGTTCGTCACGACGCCTCCCTGTAAATTACCATACGCGGTGATCTCGTAGGGTTCGTCACCTACCCCGTCGCTCCCGGGCTGGTCCTGATGAGGCCCGGAGTAAGTGTCGTTACCCTTGTATGCGCTCCAGTAGTTTCCACCAGTAGGGTATCCGTTGTCCCAGACGATGTTGGTGGAGTTCGAGTAGACGACCACGGATTCGGCTGTGGTCGTTATCTTGTTGTTGTAGATTTTATCGTAGGAGCTTTCCGCGACTCTGAAGCATATGTGGTACTGCGATATCGTGTTGTTGTAGATTTGGACGCGGGTGGCTCCGGATAGTTCTACTGCGACGGTCTCGTTTTCGGGGCTATGGGTGTTAACTATTGTGTTGCTGTATATTTGCCCGTTGCTTTCCTGCTCGTTTGTGGCGCCTGTGCTGTTTTCGCTTAACTCTATGTCGTAGGGTACGTTATCCATCAGGACATTATAGGATACTTTGTTACCGGTTTCACTGCCATGTAGGTCGATTCCCGATTTGCATTTTTTGATGACGTTGCTGTATATGTTGTTGTTATTATTTCTGTCATTTAGGTAAATGCCTTCGGTTGCGTTGGAGATGTTGTTTCCCGCTATCGTATTCCAGCTGCTGTAGGAGAGGTCTACTCCGTCTCCTTTTGCCTGTTTTATTTGGTTTCCAATTATCTGGGTGCTATTTGTCCAGCCAAGTAAGATTCCTCCAGCATGGTTATTGTATAGGATATTGTTATGTATGATGTTCTTATTTGAGTTACTTATTATTATGCCATATGCGATTACCTTTGTGACATTGTTGTTTACTATGTCGTTGTCATCCGAATGGTCTACATAGATTCCTCGGCTTCCAAGAGTTGATGTATTATTTGCGACCATGCTGGAGTTAGATTTTAAGAGATAAATATTGTAGGCATCATTGTTGGTTAATTTGTTGTTGCTTATTGTATTGTTTGACGAGTTTAACACGGCGACTCCGGAGTGTATTGGAAGTATTCCAAATTGTGACCCTGAGACTGCATTCTGCCAACCGTTGTTGTAGATCTCGTTATCTGTGATTTCGCTGTCACTGGTATTGTTCTGTAGTACGCCGATGTCGGTGTTGTTGTAAATCGTATCGTGTGCTAGTCTGCATCCGGTGCAGTTGTTTATCGATACGCCGGTGGTACAGTAGTTCACGTTGAGGTTTTCTAGGGTCACGTTTTCGGCCTTTACGTATACGCCTACGTCGTTGCCCGTGTTGCTTACGTTTGAAGCAGAGTTTCTGCCTCCATCAAGATGGCAGTTGTTTCTGAAGATCTGGATCGTGCGGTTCGCGTTAGATGTTAGCTTATAGTTATCTCCCTATCTCGTAATCGGGGCGTTCGATGGGGTTATGGTTCCATCGGATCGGATTGTGATTGTAGATGCCTGAAGGGGTAACACATGTACGCAGCGATTAGAGCTTCCCCCAATGCTATCGTAGACCCAGATTGAGGGAACTCTTGGTTGTTCTGTGCCCATGCGCTGTGGAGTCATGCCCTCTAACATCCGTACGGTTACTCTGTACACATGAGTAGTGTTTGTGGCCCAACCTTGGTTCTCCCAGAATACGGCGAAGCTTCCCATATACCCGGTCCCACGCGCGGTTGCAGGGCTTAACCTATACAAAGGCGGATCGATGGATTCGATGGTCACATTGCAGTAGTTGAAGTCCACCTCTAGATTCCATTCGTTGCGGGTGGTGACAGTTAACGTCATTGTGTCACCCTCCCTCCAAACGTTGGTGGAGCATTTGATGTCAATGGTTTCTATAAAATTGTAACCTGATTCATCGTAATGGTATTCTGAATGGTTGATGTTCTTCTGGGGTACCCACGGGTATGTGCTTGCGTATGCGGGCACGCTGTTGAAGATGGTTGGTGTAATCATCACAAGGATTAAAATTAGGGCTAAAAATCGTCGCGTATAATTTCCCACCTTCAATCATTCACATTGTCTCCAATTATAAGTTGCTTGGCGCGCGTGCACGGATTTATTCTCTTTCATCACTCTACTTCTCCCGTGTTTGTTTGTCTGTAGAGAGAGTGGCGGGATAAGAGAGTAAGGTGGTAGTAACCGTGGAGTAGATAGTTATTCAGATCGAATTCTTTGTGTGGGGCCACAGTCTTTTCCCCCAAACCCAATTTTCTGGCTTTATTGAACTCATGATGCGATTTCTCATCGTATGTTTCTCGGTCTTAAGAAAGCCATTCATTAATACGAGTCTCGGCGTACTCAAATGAGATTTTATGGTATCCCTCGAGCTTGCTCAGTTTTCCTAGAAGTATATTGATCTGATTCTCGCTTGCTAAGCTGAGCGCTGTTCTGATGAACTTTTCTCCCTCACTCCATTCTTCCGCTATGTATGATACTGTGTTTTCCAGGCTTCTCTTTGCTTTTGGGATTATTTCGGACATATCTGCCTCTTCCTTGCTAGGGAATGACACATCTATTTTTATGGGCTTGATTATTTTAGTTGGCTTGAATTCATCTACCCTTAAAAGAGCTCTTTCCGCCGCCTGTTCGATGAGTTTCCTAGCTTTTGGCGAAGGTAAGCATTTGGTTGTCCTGCTGTCTGAGGAGGTTTTGACTTGCACCGTCTCAATGCCAGGTAAAAACGCTAAGGCTTCTCTGATTAAGGCTTGGTCGCCAGTGACCATAATCACGGGTACGCCGTATTCGCTAAGCGAGTATGCCTCAAGAGCTGTCTCTCCCACAAATTTGCCATTTACTCTTATTTTGGGGCCGGGAGTTACAGTGTGACGAAGGAACCCATCTTTAGTGTCTGCCATCGCGTGCGCGCGCGCGCGCACCCGAACCGTGATAGTCGATTACTCTGATTTCGGTGGCACCCGCTTTTCTTAGGCCACGTATTGCTGCGTTAACGTCTTCGGTCACCTGAGCTCTTCCGAATTCTTCGAATTCTTCGCATCCGTAGAGAATTTGATGCCAATCATCAATCCCTGAAACTCCTTCCATGTCGTCGATGATTACGACTTTAAGCTCTTTATGAGATTTTATGTCCAAACGTCTCGCCCACTATTGAAGAGAAATTAATTCAAGTAAATAAAATCACGCGCGCGAGAAATGTCAACGGCTTACTTGAAGCGCGCGCAATAATTAATTATCACAAATTCAACCTCAAGAATGATTAGTAATTCAAATTATTTTTCTCCAACTACAAAATCAAATCCGCTGTGCCTAATTATTTGAGAACCATACTTTTTCAGTACCTTACTCTCAAAAACCCTGTACCTTCTTTGGAACACATCATCGCTGAGAAGCGTAAGGGTCGATATGTACTTATTTCTTACCCTTTCGAGATATTCGGCTGTTGCCATATATTCGTTGTACTGTATTGGGTAATAATGTATTGTCGAATAGCCTGAATCTCTCATAATCATATTCAGGTAAGGTATTGTTGGAAATCGCTTTAAATCAAGTTCAACAACACCCTGAAAATCGCTTATTACCTGCTTTCTTAATCGAGCATGAGAGTTCGTCAGAATAACGCATCTCCCATGAGATTTTAAGACATGATGGATTTCTTGGAGGGCTTTTTTCTTGTCTTCTATGTGATGAATCACCAAGGTCATGTAAACGCAATCAAAGATGTTTCCCCTGAATGGTAGATGTTGCCCATCTCCTCGAATCCATGAGATTTCATTCGATGCGTCTTTCTGAATGGCTTTTTCTAGCATATCAACCGAGGGGTCTAAGGCACATATTACACAGTATTTCGTTTTTTGAATATCTAAAGGAAATCTTCCTGTTCCACATCCAACATCTAGAATGTTGCATTCATCTTCTATCTTTCCGAACTCTATAATTTTTGATACCCAGATGTCTGCAGGTGGAGGCCTTACTTTGTCGTATAGTTTTGCTATTTTTGAGTAGTCGGTCTTCTCAGCGTTTAACCTAGCCATTTAATCACCAAAAATTCCCGTTCTAAGATTTATATAACCATAGCATTTCCTTCAATTTCATTGTTTTAAGATAGATGCGAAATGACGTTGTTTGGGTTTAGGAGGATAAGACTATGATCCCCCTGCGCAACAAACAAACAAGCAAACAAACACACACATTAAAGCCTCTGTTAGCTCCACTATTTGTCATATAATTGGAAAAAAAAAGAAAGGAATTATTTAGGATGTGATGAACATTAGTTACGGTTTCTTTTTTGGTTCAGTTATTTTCGTGTCTCCCGCTTCTCGCAACAACCATGCAGGCGTATTGTCAGCCGTCGTAAATTCCATCCCCTGTTTCGTCAATCGCAGCCACGTCGGGTCATCATGGTTTCGATACGTATCAAAGTCAGCGTAGTCGGTGATTTCCCAGATCTCAACCGCGGTATAGTTACCAAAACCTAGTACATAGAAGTAATCTCCCCGATACGTCCATCCTTTCGGCGAGCACTTGGCTAATGCTTTCTCGTTGTCTTTGAGGAACTTTTGAAATTCCTCAGCCATTCCCTCTTTGATGTTAAAATTTATTAGATATAACATCTTTTCTGCCTCCTAGCGCTCCCTGATTAGAGTCGAGAAGGAAATGCATATAGTGTTATCGGTAAATAATCCATAATTATCGGAATAATATCAGAATTAGATATGAATAAATTAACTAATACGCGAAGAAGGGTTTTGGAGGGATAAGACTACGGCCCACACACTTTAGAGCAGTATTAATTCTCGCGCACGTTAGCATCGTCTGACATCTATTTTTTGGTCTTTTTGGGTTGGCCATGCGTTTTCCGCTCGATTTCCTCATCGAGCAACAACCTATAGGTGGCTGGTCTCCTCCAGTACGGGTACCTTGTCCGGCACTCCTCGCGCCTATCTTTCACCCTGTCGAGGTCGATCGTCGCCACCACGACTCCCTCGGTGAGGTCAGGTATCCTCGCGACGTAGTTGCGTAGCCAGAAGACTCCGCTTCCCCCCAGGTGGAGTGGCTGATGCTGCATCCTGTTGGATAACACCACGTAGGCGTCGCTTACGCTTGAGCCCGCTATGGCGTAGGCCGCCACGCAGTCGTGGACGGTCGCCCCCCAGCACATCGGCGTGAAGAGTATCTCGACCCCCTTGAGTCCCATGATCCTCGGGACCTCTAGTGCGCAGAGATCCATGTCTATCGTGACCCCGACGACGCCTATCTCGGTTTCATAGACCGGATACTCGCCGGGGCCAGGCGTTATGCCGAAGTGCACCTCGGCCTTCTCAACATCATTCTCGGGATGGTCCTTATGGACCTTAGCGACGAGCTCTCCCTTAGGGGAGATTATGCCCGAAGTGTTATAGTATCTACCATCTTCACCGATCTCAATTATCGTTCCCGGTACGATGTATATGCCGAGCTCCTTCGCCTTCTTCGCGAAGGCGTCGAACGTCGGGCCCGGCACCCTCTCGGCCAGCTTGGTGAGCCTTGAGTTGTCCCCCTTGATCGGGTTTCCAGTCATCCAATACTCGGCGAAGCATATCGCCTGGGCCCCCTTGGCCGCAGCCTCCTCACAGTACCTCAGGGCCTTTCTCCTGTTCACCTCCGGGTCGGGTGTCGTTTCGAACTGAGCTGACGCTACCCTTACTTCCCTCATATCAGGATCGTTTACTTATCTCGGTTTACGGTTATTTGAAAATTCGTATGCGCGCGTAATAATATCGAGCCTTTAAAGTAGTTGTAATCGAGTATTCAGCTGTGGAGAGGAAGTACTGGTTCCCCCTGCTCATTCTTTCAACGATCTGCGTCACCTACTTCATCAATAACTTCTTTATGACCGCGACCTCCGCTCTAACCCCCGTCCTCATAGTCGAGCTAGGGATAAACAAGGGGACCATGGGGCTCCTCATCTCATCCTACTCCCTCATCTACGGCCTCATGCAGATACCCGCAGGCATATTCACAGACATGATTGGGCCGAGGAAGACCATCCTCAGCTTCACAGCCCTCACCACGTTCGGCGTCTTCCTCTTCTGGGTCAGCCACAGGCTCGAGCTCCTCTTCGCCGCCCAATTCATCAGCGGTGTCGGTTGCAGCGTCTTCTACATCAACGCCATCAGCATCATTTCTAAGTGGTTCAAGGCCAATAGAAGGGCGACGGCCATCGGCGTCCTGGGTGCCGCGAGCAACATCGGGATCTTCGCCAGCTACATGGGCTTCCCCCTCGCCAACACGATGTTTGGTGGCTGGAGGAACCTATACCTCCTCGTGGCGGTAATTCTGGTTGTTAACTACGCAATGAACTTCCTCATACTCAGGAACGGCCCAAACGAATACGGGATGGTTCATGAGTCGAGTAAGAAAATCCTCGGATCATTCAGAGACGTCCTAAAGGATAGAAGGATCTATCCCTTCCTAATCGGTTATGTAATGCTCATCTCTGGTATGGTCTTCAACACTTGGATGCCTCAGATTCTCATCGATACCAAGGGATTCGGCTACATCGACGCCGGCGTCATAGCGAGCGTAGGCACCATAGCGGGCATCCCGGGCTGCATAGCCATGGGGGCAATCTCTGACCGACTGAGGAAGAGGAAGCCCCCGCTCGTGCTCTTCTCAACTTTGTACGTCGTGGCGCTGGTATCGTTTATCCTTGCTCCACCCGGGACGCCGTTAGCCTTCTTTCTCTTCCTCTCGTTTTCCCTCAGCTTCTGCTCGTCGATCTGGGTTCTCTTCTTCAGTATCGTTCCTGAGGTCCTTTCTCTGGAGAAGGCGAGCATTGGTTTAGGTCTAGTTAACGGCGTAAGCATAATCGCCATGTCCTTTATCACCCCTATATACGGCATACTCGTTGACGTTACGGGCGGGTATTCGTTCTCCAATCTCATTCTGATAATTAATGCATTGATGATGACTGGGATCCTGATCCTCTTCGCGAGTGAGACGTATGGTGGTGTAAAAAGGGAGTAATTTTTAGACGAAGCAATATGGCATTGGACCTGGGGTGACCTGATGCGCGCGAGGTCCCTGAAAATGACATTACTACTCGCACCCACTAGAGGTCCGACTATAATTGAGTCAACTGTTTTAATCAAAAAAAGCACATGAATGATGATTTCGTTTTAAATTCCAATTCCCAACTTACTAGAGGTCAGTCAACCACCGGGGACATAGGATTGAGGAAACCGACGCTCATCGACCTGAAAGAGGTATTCACGGACACACTCAAGGCATCCGTTCTAGCACAGTTCCTCACCTCGGTCGCCTTCAGCCTCATGGGCAGCTTCATGCCTCTCTTCATCAAAGAAGACCTCGGCGAAACCCTGGTGAGCGCCACCTACTGGACAGGAGCCTCCAGCTTCGCGTGGTACGGTGGACTGGCCCTCACAGCTCCCATCTGGGGGTGGGTCTGCGACAGGGTCGGGACGAGGAGGGTCCTGCTCGTCGTCTTCGCGGGCAACATAGCGACATACGCTGGGATGGCTTTCTCCCAAAACGTATACCAGCTAGTCGCGCTCAGGGTCGTGCAGAGTCTCTTCGGCGGCCTAAGCACAATACTCTTCATAGTCGCTGGGGTAGCTGCGCCACCTGACAAGCTGAAGCAGTACATTAGCTACCAGATCGTGGCGATGACCATCGCAAACCTGGTCTCCCCAGGCATCGGTGGGGCCCTAGCGGCGGTGGTCGGCTATAGGTGGACGCTCTTCTCCCAGGCAGTCCTCTTCGCATCGATGATACCCCTCGTCCTCATCATGAAGACGGCTAAACCGGTCAAAAATGAAGGCGAGAGCTTCACAAGCACCGACTTCAGGGCGATCCTCCCCACAGCGTTAGCGCTCGCCTTCGCCTACGCCGGCATCAACTTCATCCAGCCCATCATACCTCTAATGCTCTCCAACCTGGGAATTGGCACGGGGTCGCTTCTGCTATGGACCACGGTCGCGACCATCGCTAACGCGATCTGCTATGCTGTAGCGACCCCGGTTATGACCAAGCTGGCGGCGGGTGCGAGGATCACCCTCTTCCAGCTCGCGACGGCCATCGTGATTGAGGCGACGACTTTCGCGTTCAGCCCCATCGTCTTCATCATCATGAGGGTGGCTATCTCCGTCATCCAGGCGGGGCTCCCCCAGAATCTGATGGGTGGGAAGTCGGGGACGACAGGTAGAGGGATGGGTATCCTCAACTCAGCTCGGTACCTCGGGATGGCTTTGGGCATGTATATCTCTCCCTCCATTCTCCAGACCGGTGCGCCACCCATCTACATGTATTCGGTACTCGCTGCTGGGGCTCTGCTGTCGGCTGTAATCACGTTTCGGTTCCCGAAGAACATGTGAGACTGAAGCACTTGCGCTCAGCCACCCAGGTGTAATTATCGGGTGGAACATAAAAAAATGGATCCGTATCGAAAAGAAGTTACTTATGGTACTTCTCCCAGCTCGAAACCATCTGACTTGAGTCGTTGATTGGGTAAATCTTCATTGATAGATCAGGTATATAGTAGGAAGCATAGTCAGCTAGTGCTTCGGGGCTATCTGTTTCAAAGATGGTGAATCCCTTAGTCTCTAAGCCGACGTGACATGGACCATAAAGCGTCTTTATTTTAAGGTCGCTTCTCTTCTTGAATTTCTCGATGACCTTATGGGAGTCCTCAGGACAATATTCCCAGTAACTGATGTACTTCATCCTCTTTCCTCACCTGTTGTATGCGCTAGCGTGTGCGCAGAGTATACGTCGATTTGATTAACTGAAAAGAACTATGTGTACAATTGTAATCATTGAATTCGAGTCGACTACAATTGTAAACATCCATTATTAATAGATAATTAACTCTACTCCACTCGGCGCGTATGCGCGCGATGTGAAAGCCGAATGATTGTAATTTATTACTACAACTGGAAGGGGACAGAGGCAGAAAGAGACAAGTATGAAAAAGATGCGAAAGAGTTCTGGAGTAAGATAAAAGGCGTGAAACTAACAGGGATGTACACTCCAACTATTCCCTGGAATCGAGCATGGTTTTTTGAAACTGACAGCGTCGACTTACTGTTAAAGAACTCTGGGAAGGTCAACCCATTAATTAAGAACACTGACTTGGTAATCTTTCTCCCTTAGATCGTGACTCTCTCTTTTTTTTGCATGCTTACTTCTAATATAATACCGCGTATGCGTTTGTTGATGTGTTTGGGAAAAGTCTTAACCCCCCACACACTTCTTTTCCTACGTATCTCTCTCTTCTTTTCTTCTCTTTTATTCATTATAATATACCTACTATAATATACTAATCGTGCGCGGTGCTACGAAGCCGAATCTTGTTTATTTCGTGACTGGCTCTGCGCTACCTGCACCTTTATCTAGGATGCTGATAATCCAATTCTTCAGCTCTATGAGGATAATTCCCCACAAATAGAGGAGGAGAATCGTCGTCTGATTGAGGTGTAAGAGAGGCGTGAGGCCAAGTGACGCGCCTAAGCTCGCCCCTGTGGAGGCCCTTGTGCTCCTTCAAGTAAGGGGTCCTCCGCTTCCTCGTCAGCCATGAATACCCTAATCTCTAAACTCTTTTTAAATATTATTGAACTGAAAACTACTTATTCTTATAACAATCCGATTTGACCACTATATCTATATCTAGATCGGCTTTTTCTATTTATTCTCCTAGAACTAACTAGAACTACATGCTCGCGATATGAAGTTATAGTGTTTTTCAACTTCTTTTATGTAATTGATTGTTTTTGATATGAACTCCGTTCCGCTACTGCCGTCGCTCGCGTGTACTCGTAAATGTGACACCCGCAACTATTCCGAGCCCGCCATCGCTGGCATGAACCGCACGCGCTGTTTCTTAATAAGCTATAGTTGCGCGCGCGTATAGTTTTGCTGAAAGGTGTGTGGGGGAAAGTCTTAGCCCTTAGCCACGGCTACCGGGATTGACATCATCACCTTTCGCCCGATGCCCAGGCGGTGGCTGACGTCTGCAACCTTGTGGATGTCCTTGTAGCTCTCGGGGCTCTCCTCCTCGACCACTTTCCCGGAGGCAGCGCGGACGACGATGCCCTTCTTCTTCAGGTCGGCGACTATCTCGTTAGCGCTCCAGGCCCTGCGGGCGCCAGCGCGTGACAGTACCCTCCCCGCTCCATGGGCGGTGGATGCGAAGCTTATCTCCTCTCCCTTCTCAGTTCCCTTGAGGAGGTAGCTTGCGGTCCCCATCGTGCCGACTAGGAGGACCGGCTGCCCGGTGGTCCTATAGTCGGCTGGGAGGTCCTCCCGCCCCGGCCCGAAGGCGCGGCTCGCCCCCTTCCTGTGGACGACTGTCTTCCTCCTGCGCCCGTCGACGATGTGCTCCTCCCTCTTAGCTGTGTTATGGGTCATGCTGTATACTAGCTCCATCCCCATCTCCGACGCCTTCCTGTGGAAGGTCTGCTCGAAGGCTGTTCGGACCTGGTGGAGGATCATGTGGCGGTTGATGAACGCCCAGTTGACGGCGCAGGCCATCGCGCCATAGTAGTCATCGGCCTCCCTGCTCTTCAGCGGGGCGCAGGCGAGCTCCCTGTCGGGGAGCCTTATCCTATACTTGCTAGAGGCCTGCTCCATGACTCGGATGTAGTCGGTGGCGATTTGGTGGCCGTAGCCGCGGCTTCCGGTGTGAATCCAGCAGACTATCTGGTCGGGGTCGGTGATCCCGTAGACCTTCGCGGCGTCCCTGTCGTAGATCTCGCTTACCTTCGCGACCTCCAGGAAGTGGTTTCCCGCCCCGAGTGTGCCTAGCTGCGTAGCGCCTCGGCTCTTCGCCCTATCCGAGACCATGTCGGGGTTAGCCTCCTTCATGCAGCCGTTCTCCTCCATGTGGAGGTGGTCTCCCTCCCACCCGTAGCCCTTCTCTATGGCCCACTCGACCCCGCCGGTCACCGCTTTGTCCAGCTCCACGTTGCTTAATCGGACCTTGCTGCCGACGCCGACTCCGCAGGGGACGAGGCTGAATATCCTGTCGATTAGCTCGTCGACCTTGGGGTGGACCTCTGCGTAGGTTAGGTCGCTCCGCATGAGTAGGACGCCGCAGTTGATGTCGTAGCCGACTCCGCCCGGCGTGATGATTCCATTCTCCTCGTCGAAGGCGGCGACGCCCCCGATGGGGAACCCGTACCCTTGGTGGCCGTCGGGGAGCGTGATGCCATACTTCAGGATCCCCGGGAGCTGAGTGAGATTCATGCTCTGCGTGAGGGTCATGTCGTCCTGCATCGCTGAGAAGAGCTGCTCATCCGCGTAGATCCTCGCGGGGACCTTCATGTTGGGGTCCGCCGATTTTGGGATCTCCCAGACGAGGTCACTGATCTTGTTGACTGGTGGCTTCATAGCTTTTATCAAACTAGACGCCCGGCTAAGAGTTATAAGCGTTTATTGGCGTTCAGACCAATGATAGGATATGCGCTGGAGAGCCGTGAAGAGGATCCCCATAAACGAGGTCAGAGATCGTGTAGCAGCCTTCGAAGCGAAGTATGAGGACAGGTTCCAGCAACTCAATGAGGAGTTCGTGGCTGGTAGGATGCCCCGAGACAGGTTCGACGACTACGTCGAGTGGAGCGGTATGATTCACGCCCTCAGAGCCGCGGGGGAGGGTGAGGACTTCGACTATTACACTGACGAAGACCTCGATATCACGCCCGAGGAGTTTAAGAGCCTCACACCTAAGAGGCTCGAGCTCCTCGACTACCTAGCGGATGAATACGCTTCGAGCATAAATGAGTTAGCGAATAGAGTCGGACGCGACGTGAAGAACGTCCACAGCGACCTCCGCGTCCTTGAGCACCTCGGCTTTCTCCGACTCGTCAAAGAGGGAAAGAACCTAGTCCCCGAACTCCTCGTCCAGGAGGTAACCATCCTACTCGGCTGAGCCGAGACATTATATCGGAGGGAGTCGCCTCTACCATGATTCATATGTCCACTAAGACATGCTCAGCGGACCTGATCCTAGTCAACGGCAAGATAGTGACCGTCGATGAGGAGTTCAGCACAAAGGAAGCCGTCGCCGTCAAGGACGGAAAGGTGATGGCGACCGGCACCACGAAGGAGATGAAGAAGCTCAAGGGTACGTCCACAGAGGTCATCGACCTCGACGGCAAGATGGTCCTCCCAGGACTCTACGACAGCCACCTCCACATGCTCAACACGGGCGCAACCCTCCAAGTCATCAACTGTAGGACGCCACCGATGATGAGCATCGCCGACATGGCGAAGGCCGTCGGGGAGAAGGCTAAGAAGGCGAAGCCAGGCGAGTGGATCGTGGGCCGCGGCTGGGACCAGGTTAAGCTCACGGAGCACAGGAACCCGACGCGCTACGACTTCGACAAGGTCGCCCCAAATAACCCCGTTTACCTGACACGCACATGTGGTCACCTCGCCGTCGTCAACAGCAAGGCCCTAGAAGTCACGGGGATTACGAGGCAGACAAAGGATCCCGTCGGCGGCAGGATAGTGAGGGACGAGAAAGGCGAGGCCACGGGGATGCTTGAGGAGAGCCCCGCTATGAGCCTCTGCCTCAACCTAATCCCGCCAGCGACGATCGAGGACAAGGTCAAGCAGATCAAGGCGGCGAGCGACGCCTTCAACGAGGTTGGCATAACCAGCGTCATCGAAGCTGGGATAACCGAGGATGAGATAGTCGCCTACCAGCTCGCACTCGAGAGGGGGCTGCTAAACGTCCGCGTCAACTACATGCTCCGCGCCATCGAGGGGAACGAGCCCGAGGAAAGCAGCCTCAAGAGGATCGAGAGTTTCCCGATGATCAGCGGCTACGGCAACGATATGCTGCGCTTCCAGGGGCTAAAGATCCTCATCGACGGCGGCATCGGTGGGAAGACCGCCCTGCTCCGGGAGCCATATGAGAACGATACACGAACCGGCCTACTCACCGTCCCCGAGGATAAGCTCCAGCGCCTAGTAGACGCAGCCAACAAGAGGGGTATGCTCTCCGGCATCCACTGCTGTGGGGGTAAGGCGATGGACATAGTCATCAACGCCTTCAAAGAGACAAACAAGGTTAAACCCATCAAGGGCCGCCGCTTCTACCTCATACACGCCTATCAGCCGAGCGAACAGAACTTCAAGGACTGCAACGATTACGGCATACTCGTAGCCAGCCAACCCGATTTCCTCTACTACCTCGGCGACAGCTATATCGAGAACGTTGGAGTGAAGAGGGGCGCGTGGCTCAAGCCCCACAGAGCCTGGATTGATAAGGGTATCCTTGTTGGAGCGGGCACCGACTCTCCAGTAACCCCATATCCTCCCTTCCCATGCCTCTGGGCCGCAGTTGCGAGGAAGACCGAGCTCAAGAAGACCGTGATGGGTGCGGATCAGCGAGTCTCCAGAGAGGAGGCCATAAGGATGTACACGGTCAACGGAGCCTACCTGAGCTTCGAAGAAGCAATCAAGGGCAGCCTCGAGCCAGGTATGCTTGCAGACATGATCGTCATCGACCGCGACATCTTGGCTTGCCCCGAAGACGACATCAAAGACACGAAGGTCCTACGTACCATCTTAGGCGGCAAGACGGTGTACGAGGCATAAACATCCCACACTTTTAAACCGTAAAGACCTTTTATCGATCCGATGGTTCAGCGCAGATACCTTACCCTCCTTCTGGTTCTCATAGTTTTCTTCGGCTCGGCTTATGCGGCATCGCTGATAAACACCGACTTCGGGGGCGTGAATGTGACCGAGGTGACTATACCTGCCCAAGGATACACGATCCGAGGTACACTGTACGCCCCGAAGGACATCACGGGAAAGGCACCTGCATTCGCCTTAGCCCACGGAATCAGTAACACGAAGGAGGTCCTTAGCGGAGTCGCGCTTGAACTCGCTCGTAACGGCTACGTCGCATTGACGATAGACGAGAAGGGGCACGGGGAGTCGGACGCAGGCTTTGGCGTCGTAGATCCAACGCTTGGACTAGGCTCCGCTGTTATGTACCTCGCCACACTACCATACGTTAACGCTAGTCTGATAGGTGTCTGCGGACACAGCATGGGGGCCAGCGCTGTGAGGGCCACTGTTTCTAAATACCCCTCGATAGCGGCGACGGTTCTCATCGGCGGCGGACAGGGAGACTCCGGATTCACCCCAATGAATACCACCTATCCGCGAAACCTCCTATTCATAGTCGGCCGAAACGATGTTCTCTTCGACTTGCATAGTCTCGACGCCTACCTGAGACCGGTGTTTGGTACATCGAACCAGATCTCGCCGGGGAAGGTCTACGGCGAGTTCAGCAACGGAACCGCAAGGGAGCTGATAGTACTACAGGCCATACACCTCGTTGAACCAATAGATCACACGACCGTCAACGAGGTTGTGACGTGGGCTAACTCGGCTCTCCGAGCGGATGCGAACACATCCACGGTGAAGGCGCAAACCTACCTGATCCGTGAAGCATTTATGTTGGTCGCCTTAATCGCATTCGTCGCCTCCATTATCCCGATCTCCCAGGTGATCAACGGGCTCCTCCCCGGAGGCATCGGGGAACCGGTGAGCGTCAGAAATAGATTCCTCAGGGAGCGCCGTGTACTCATCCAGTGGAGCCTACTGGGGTTGGTCCTCTACCTTCCCGCCATGTTCCTCGGGACAATCATCCAGTTCCCCCCGCTCATCTTCGGGGCATCGATGGCTTGGTGGCTGCTGACCACCGGATTAGTTGGGTTTGCCCTACTCTTCATCACGATGTGGAGGAGGCCGAAGGGGGGTGTTAACCTATTTGGTTACCTTCGTGAATCTTTTCGATTGAGAGACGTCGTGTTGGGTGCTGTCATTATGTGTGCACTCTACTGTGTTGCCTACGTCTCCGCAACCTTTCTCGGGGAGAAGATTCGATTCATCGTACCCATCTTCACGCCACTAATAGAGAGCAGGGCCCTAGTCTTCCCGCTTTTCATACCCTTCTACTTGGTCTACTTCGCTGCTGAGGGGCTCTACCTCCACGTGTACAGGGAGAGGCAGATGGCTGGCTCAACGGCGGGCAATATGGCGAGAACCCTGATGTTGAAGCTGGCACCTTACCTAGCCCTACTGACCATTCAGTACCTGCCCATGTTTATAGCCAATATCAGAGTCATCCCGGGGACTCTCGGCTTCTTCATAGAGTTCATATGGGCAATCATCCCCCTCCTCTCCATCTCAAGCTTCTCCACCTGGTGGCTATACAGGTATACGGGGAGAATTTGGGCGGGGATGATATTAGCGACGCTGCTTTTCGCGTGGGCGTCGGCGGGGCTGTTCCCCTTCACCGCCTTCATTTAGAAGACTCAGCGGTGGTCGTGTGGCCCATCGTTGCTCTTTATCGGCGTTATGATGAGGTTACCGTTCTTCACAGCGTAGGTGCGGAGCCCGCTGTACTCTATGTTGTTGTTCTCGAGGAGCTTCATCGCCTTCTCCTCGACCCCCTCGGGGACGTATAAGAAGAACTTTTTGACGAATCTCCCCTTCCCCGCCGAGTCACTGAAGAGCCTCCACTTAGGTACATTAGCTACGCTGACACCGTCTTCAAACTCGACCTCACCTATTTCCTGTATGCGCCCATCGGAGTGTGTTATGACTATGCTTGGGTAGATGATCTCGGTCCCCATCTCTATCCCCCTCCTCTTTACCTCGTCGTTGACGATCGTGATGTATCCCTCACCCCAGTCTTCCTGATCCACGAATGGGAATCGGGTGGCGGCGATTATCCTGATTATCCTGTTCCTGAGCGTTTCCCTGTCAACCAACGCTGATCACAGCCCCAAGTCCCTATCGACCTTCGCCATTGAGTCGAGCCCTATCCTGAAGAACTCATCAAGCTCTATGCCAAGCTCGGTGCACTTAATTATATTCTCCCTGTTGACGCCGCGGGCGAAGCTCTTGTCCTTCATCCTCTTCCCGAGGCTTGATGCCTTAACCGACGCTATCTTCTTGTCAGGCATCATCAACGCCTGGGCGATTATGAGGCCGGAGAGGCCGTCAGCGGCGTAAAGCCCCCAGTCCATCCTACTCTTGGGCAATGAACCCGTCTGCGGGTTATGGGCTCTTATCGCGTAGAGTCCATCCTCGGGGAGTAAGCCCTTAACGATCTCGGCGGAGACCGCCCCATGTTTCGTCCAGTCTTGGCCAACTTCCTCATAATCGACGTCGTGGAGGATACCAACAACCTCCCAGAGCTCCTGATCCTCCCCGAATCTGGCTGCTAATCCCCTCATGATGGCGCCAACCGCAATCATATGCTTTACGAGGTTCTCGTTCTTGACGTGACTCCTAACTATGCCGATGGATTCTTCCCGGCTAATCATAACTTAAGCGCGGTTTTCAGCGTGTTTAAGGCTTAGCAGTTGTCCAGAAAAATCCCCTGCTATGGTTGCGGATTATTCAATTGAACTTATCATAAGAGATGAAAAAGAGTTGAAAATGTATTTCCTTTATGTATCGTTACCGGCAAACGCTTTTTAAGCCGGATTGATTAAGAATGGGCGAACGAGAGAAGGAGAGTCGAGGAGAAAAGCCCTTTGTTCATGCCAAGAGCCTACGACCGCGCCATAACGATCTTCTCACCAGAGGGAAGACTCTACCAGGTTGAATATGCCTTGGAGCTGGTGAAGAGGGGTGCGCCCATCGTCGGCGTCTCGTCACCTCAGGGGGTAGCTATAGCTGCTAATGAGTCCCCTGAGAGTATGCTGGAGGACGGAGACTATTTCCGCAAGATATTCCAGTTGGACGAGCACGTCTGCATGGCAATCGCAGGGTTGAGCAGTGACGCTCGAGTCCTCATTAACCAAGCCAGAGTTTACTCGCAGAGCAACAAGCTACTTTACAACGAGCCCGTTGATATCGAGATGCTCGCGAGGCGACTAGGAGACATCGCTCAAATATATACGCAACACGCCGGTGTGCGCCCCTTCGGCGTCAGCACTATAATGGTCGGCGTGGATGCAGAGGGAAGCAGGGTCATGACAACCGACCCGAGCGGTAGCTACAGGGGATATAAGGCAACGGCCGTCGGGAGGAAGAGCGACGAAGCCAACAAGCTCCTCGAGGAGAAGTATAAAGACGACATCAGCCTCGACGGCGCGATTAGTCTAGCGGCGGAAGCCGTTAAGATAGCCTCAGAGGACACGCTAACCCCAAACAACATAAAAGTGGCTGTAGTCCCGGCAGATACGAAGGTTTTCCGAAGGCTCTCCGACTCCGAAGTGCAGAAGCACATGAGGTAGAAGGGCCATAGGGATGGGTAGTAACTACACCCTGGTTAGGTACCAGCACGGCGGAGAGAAATTCGAGATCCTTGTCGATCCAGATAAGGGACTCTCCTATAAAAAAGGGGAGCCACTCGACATAGCCAACGTGATCCTCGTAGACACCATCTTCACAGACGCTAACAAGGGTGAGAAAGCCTCCGAGGGCAAATTGAAGGACGAATTCCACACAAGTGACCCTCTCGAAGTCGCCAAGATAATGTTCGAGAAAGGGACGTTCCTACTAACAGCAGCACAGCGGAAGGAGATGACTGAGCAGAAACTCAAACAGATCATAACCATCATCTCCAGAACCTATGTCGACCCTGCCACGAAGCTCCCACACCCAGTTACGCGAATACAGAACGCGATGGAGGAGGTCAGATTCAGCATCGACCCCTTTAAATCAGCGGAGGAGCAGGTAAAGGAGCTCGTTCAGCTTCTTAGGCCCATCCTACCCATGAGCAGCGAGAATATTCAACTCGCAATCAAAGTTCCGCCTGAGCATGCAGCCAGGTGCTTCGGGATAGTGAAGAACTACGGCGAGATCAAGAGGGACGAGTGGCAACACGATGGCAGTTGGGTCGCCGTCGTAGAGTTACCCGCCGCGATGCAGCTCGAGCTTATGGATAAGCTCGGCAAGGCGACGCAGGGAAACCTCCAGTCAAAGATACTTAAGTGAAGCTGAACAAATATGAGTGCGAATTTCCAAGACAGAGATCTGGTCCTTCCGGGTGACGTTTTATTTGAAGGAAGGATAAGGATCGGTGAAAACACCTATAGAAACAAGGATCAGGTTTACGCGACGCGTCTCGGCCTCGTTAACTATTCTCCGGAAAACGTAAATGTAGTCGCCTTAGAGTCGGGTTATAATCCCCTCGTCAGCGACCTCGTCATCGGAGAAGTTTTCGACATCGATCTCGGAGAGTGGAAAATCAACATAGGCACCCAATCCGAGGCAGTGATGGGCATACCAGACGCCGTAGACCGTCCCTTTAGAACAGATTTTGTAATGACACGCGTACTCGACGTCGGTGATACGATAATCGCGAAGATCGTCGATTTAGACCGGAGGAGGACACCAATACTGAGTATCCTCGGCCCCGGACTAGGCAAAATATACGACGGCTTCATCATACGCATCACACCATCGAAGATACCCCGCCTCATCGGCAAGAAGGGCAGCATGATCAACATGATCATCAAGGAGACCGGCTGCAGGGTCGTCATAGGACAGAACGGCCGCATCCTCATCTCGGGCCCGAGCCGCGAGCGCGAAGAGATGGTGGTTAAGGTAGTGAATAAGATAGAGCTGGAGGCACACACCTCAGGGCTCACAAACAGGACTCAGGAATTTTTGAGGCAACTTAAGGAGAGACCACAATGAGTAAGAAACCGACAACAAAGAAGACGGCGGCTCGGAAGCCAGCAAGGTCCAAGAAGGCCGAGAAAGCCGTCAGCTGGAAGAGGACCGACGGGCGGGCTTTCGACGAGCTCCGCACACTCAAGATAGAGAGCGGAGTGCTGCCAAACGCAGACGGCTCCGCATATATAGAGATGGGGAGAAACAAGATACTCTGCGGAGTCTTCGGACCCCGTGAGATGCATCCTAAGCACCAGGCGAAGCCAAATGAGGCCGTCCTTCGCTGCAGGTACCACATGGCTCCGTTTAGCGTCGACCCACGCCGATCCCCCGCCCCCTCAAGGAGGGACCAGGAGATCAGCATGGTTATGAGGTCTGCCCTCGAATCAGCTGTCTTCCTCGAACGCTACCCTAGAGCAAGTATCGACGTCTACATCGAGGTATTGGAGGCTGACGGTGGAACGAGGTGCGCGAGCATCAATGCAGCCTCTGTGGCGTTAGTCGACGCGGGGATCCCGATGAGGGACCTGGTCGCCGCCTGCGCCGTCGGCAAGATCGAGGATCGACTCATCGTAGACCTCGGTGACTACGAGGACAAGAAGGGGCAGAGCGATATGCCAATCGCTTACATGCCTAAGCTAAACAAGGTGACACTCCTCCAGATGGACGGCATCATGTCCACATCGGAGGCTGAAAACGCAATTAACCTCGCAATCGAGGGATGTAAGAAAGTCTACGAGGTCCAACGTGAGGCGCTAAAGAAGAAGTACAACATCGATCAACCACAGGAGAAGCCGGTGAAGGAGTTCGAGCCAGAGGAACCTGAGGAGGAGCCTCAGAGTGAGGAGGGAAGCCAATGAGCAAGAGTAACATCGTCAGCCACCTAAAGCAGAAGAAGATTATCGAGGTCCTCTCCACCGGTAAGCGGATGGATGGAAGGGGCTTTGAGGACTTCCGAGAATTAACCATAAAGCGTAACGTCCTCTACAAAAGTGAGGGGAGCGCCGAGGTCTGGCTTGGGAAGACTCACATCATGGTTGGAGTAAAGGTTGGCACCGGCACGCCATTTGAGGACACCCCGGATGAGGGTGTGCTCATGACCAACGCGGAGTTCACCCCAATCGCCAACGCAGCATGGGAGCCCGGTCCACCCAACGAGGATAGCATAGAACTCGCGAGGGTTGTCGATCGCGGTCTCCGCAGCGCAGATGTACTCGACACAAACGAGCTAAACATCATAAGCGGAAAGCTCGTCCACATAGTCTTCGTCGACCTCTACGTTCTCAACTATGATGGAAACCTCATCGATGCCTGTAGCGCAGGCGCCATCGCGGCCCTAATGGGTGCAAAGAAGCCAGTGTACAAGGTCGTCGACGGCGAGGCGAAGATCACCGAGGAAAAGGTGCCTCTCACGATAAGAAAAAAGCCTGTGGCCGTCAGCGTCCTCAAGATCGGGGACAAATTCATTCTCGACCCTACAGCTGATGAGGAGGACGTAATGGATACCCGCCTCACCATAACCTTCGACGAGGATGGTAACATCTGCACGATGCAGAAGAGTGGATCAGAGGGCCTATCGATCGACGAGATTAAGAAATGCATAAATATGGCGCAGGAGAAGGCGCCTGCAATAAGGGCGAAGGCCTTAGGCGACTAAAGATGACAAGAAAGAAGAAGACGTACGGTCTGCGACTCAGGACACGTGGAGGAGCCGCCGTACAGAAACGTTGGACACGCATAATGTTCCAGATGAAGATGCCCCATAAGTGCCCCAGCTGCGCTAGCCCAAAGGTAAAGCGCACTGCAGTCGGGATATGGAGCTGCACAAAGTGTGGCTACAAGTTTGCGGGTGGGGCCTATATGCCTTCAACGAAGACGGGCCAGGCATCCACTAGGGTCCAACCAGAGACCTAATCACCCGATTTGAGGCGATGATTTTTGGAGCCTCGACTGAACCAAGCTGAGGCCAAAATCTTGGTTGAGGCTCCAGCCAACATTGTTGGAGTTATAATCAGCTCCCTGAAGCCCGAGTTAGAGTCGGGGGTATCCGAGCGATCCCGAGTAATCCTCAAGTCATCCGATAAAGGTGTGGTGGTTGAGGTTTCCGCGGACGATGTGACAGCCCTTAGGGCAGCTGTGAACAGCTACCTCTACTGGATCCAGAGTATAATTGACATAGGAAGCCGAGTTCGCAACTAGTCGCATTTTACCTCAAAGGCTTCTACACTATTCGAACCCGCAACGATGTTTCTCCAGAGGAACGCATTTAAAATTCGATGGTTCATAGCCGGTTACGTGCATTACCTTAATAATTTGCTGAACCTGGGATAACCATGGATAAAATAGAGCGCGTCTGCGTCTTTGGAGCCGGCACCCTCGGCTGGCAAATCACACTACAATGTGCTTACCATTCACATCCTGTGAACCTATATGACGTATCAATCAGTGCCCTAGAAAACGCAAAGTCAAACATCTCAAGCGAGTTGGAGTCATGGGTGGAGACTGGCAAGATCACAACCAAATTGAAAGAGTTAACGATTCAACGTGTAAGGTTCGAATCAGATCCAAACAAGGCAGTCAAGGGGATTGACTTAGTGATCGAGGCTGTGCCTGAGAAGCTTGAAGTTAAGAGAAAGGTCTTCGAGGAGTTAGACGACTTATGCGATGTCGACGCCATCATCGCCACTAACAGCTCATCGATCCGCGTATCGCTGATCGAAGACGCCACCAAGCGACGGGATCGGGTCCTCAACACCCACTTCTACTCACAGCCATGGACAAGCAGAATAGTCGAGTTGATGAGGGGAAACATGACCTCCGACGAAACAATTACCCTGGTCAGGGAGTTCATGAGGTCCATAGGTATGCTTCCACTTACTGTCCAAAAGGAGAGCACGGGATTCATCTTCAACAGAGTTTGGCGTGCGGTGAAGAGGGAGTGCCTCCACCTCGTCGACGAGGGTGTCGCATCCTTCGAGGACGTCGATAGGGCTTGGATGAGCATCTATGAGACGAAGTTCGGGCCCTTCGGTTTGATGGATCGGGTCGGGCTAGACGTCGTCAGGGACATCGAGAACATATACTACAGTGAATCCCACGACGTCAGAGACTTGCCACCTAAACTCCTCCTCGAGAAAATAGATAGGGGTGAACTCGGCGTTAAGACGCGTCGAGGATTCTACTCATACCCTAATCCAGCCTACTTGGACCCCAATTGGCTCGAACCCTAAGGGATCATTATTTCCCGCGTTTTCTGCGGGATTTCAATATGTCTACCAAACTATTATCCCTCCAGTCCTCGAGTTCCTCAAAACTATGGTCCTTAACGAACTCCAACTCGTGGACGCCACTGATGGCCTTCTCTACGGCGGAATCGGGGGTTTCGGTCCACTTCGCCATGGTTTCAAGCCACTTCGCCTTCGAGACGTCAATGTGTCTCATCAAGTACTCGATGCCTCCTTTTCCACCCCCCATATGGTATGTGACGTAAGGACCCATGATGGCCCACCTGAGGCCAGGCCCATTAACCACAGCCTTATCGATGTCCTCAACTGAGGCTACTCCAGTATCCACTAGATTGAGGGCCTCACGCCAGAGTGCCGCTGATAACCTGTTGGCGATGAAGCCAGGGACCTCCTTTTTCAGCACGACAGGTTCCTTGCCGATGTCCTCCATGAGCTCGTAGGTCTTCTCTGTGGTTTCGGAGGATGTTAGGTTACCTGGTGATAGTTCCACGAGTGGTACCAAGTAGGATGGGTTCCAGGGATGAGCTACTATACATCGCTCGGGGAAGCGCTTCGCAGCCTTCTGAATCTCCGACATCAAGAGACCGGAGGTACTGCTCGCGAGGATGACGTTCTGATCGGCTGCCTCATCCATCTTACTGTAAACCTCCTTCTTGGCCGCATAGCTCTCAAACACCGATTCCTGGACATAGTCGGCTCCGCTTACTGCCTCACTTAGGCTCGTCGTACTGCTTAATCGTCTGATGGCCTTTGCGGCTCCCTTTGCGAGGCCTGCCTCCTCGAGGAAGCGCATCTTTGCCTCGATTCGTTTGAATGCGTCATCAAGTATCTCCTCCCTCACATCCTCGAGGATGACTTGGTAACCTGCAAGTGCGAAGAGACTCGCCCAGCCTTGACCCACAAGCCCACTTCCAACGCAGGCGACGCGTCTTACTCCATCAATCAACACGATTCCCTCTAAACTGGAATCAACGTTTCTTCAAACCAAGTAGCTTTCTAGTCTCACTGGGATCAGCGAGTGGTCGGTCAAGCTCTCTAGCGATGTTCACGATCTTCCTGACGAGGTCGACGTTACTCTTCGCGAGCTCCCCTCTTCTTAGGAAGATATTATCCTCAAAGCCGACCCTGACGTGACCACCCTGTATAATCGCAGCGGTGCACATCGGTATCTCATTCCTACCTAAGGCGCAGACACTCCAGGTCCAGTTCGCAGGTATTTGGTCGAGACTGTAAACAAGACTCTTCATAGTCGGGAGGAAGCCTGTTCTACCCACCATTACGAGTTGAAGGTGCAGTGGCTCCGCCACTATCCTCTTCTCCGCGATTTGTCTGCATGTGTTGATCATACCCGTATCGTAGATCTCGTGCTCGGGCTTCACACCTGCCTCCTGCATGTAGCCACACCACCTCTCGATCATAGGTACGGTGTTTAGGAAAATGTCCCCCGTTGGATGTTCGGCCCACCTATTGATGGTTCCCATGTTGAGGCTCATCATCTCCTCCCCGAGGTAGCACTTTTCCTTCACAAGGCGATCCCACACATCGGTGGGGTTTCCCACCCTGCCGCCGCCTGTGGTGACGTTGATGACAACGTCGATTCGCTCTCGGATTTTCTCAATGTATTCTCTGAGGACGGGGTTTGGGTTACCCGAAAACGCCTCCCCTGTCTCGGGGTTTTTAGCGTGTAGGTGGACGATGGATGCTCCCGCCTCGACGCTTCTCACAACCTCCTCCACAACCTCGTCGACGGTTCTAGGGACGTATGGTGTCTCCTTTCTTGAGACGTACTCCCCGCCGGTGACTGCTGCTGTTACTATTAGATTCTCCAATCCAGACACCTGTATTAGGGAATACATGCACTGTCTATAGAATTTTTCAATCAATTATGCATGTCAGAGAATCGCTGATGCATTAAATATGCAATCCTGTTATTCTAAGCTCCACCCATATTATTTGGTTGCGCGAACAACAACTTTTAATTAATTAAACCTATTCGTGGTTTCGTCTCCCCATCGGAGCAATGAACCGCTTATTGATCTCGATCCAACTCTGTGGCGGTAGAGTGACGTCGATGGCGCCCACCGGGCACTCAAATTCGCAGACGCCACAGTGCCAGCACTCCTTTGGACGCGACATAATAGGCCTATCCTTAGCCTCGTCCCATGTGTAGCAGTCACAGGGGCATTCACGGTAGCAAGCTCTACACCCAATGCATTTCACGAAGTCGATATTCGGCGGCGTCCCTCATCCCCTCCTCCTAGCTATCTCATTCTCGATGGCCTTCCTGACTTCCTCTTTCAGCCTTGGTACTTCCCTCGTCGAAAGCATCATCTCTTCGCCTCTCCTCCTAACAACTATCCACTTCCTCCACGCTGGATCCCTCTCAGGATAATCGAGCCTTATGTGGTGCATCATACCCATGCGCGCAAACCGAGTCTCCTTACGCATAAGTGAAGCGCGGATATGCATCTCTGACACATCGAAGAGATTCCTTACCTCCATGCAGCGCATCAATTCATGCGAGTTGGTGGCCCCCAACTCGGGGAGATAGGTTCTTTTCAGGTTGAGGAGGAGGTTAAGTCCCTTCTGCATCATGCCTTCGCTCTTATAGTAGCCCACGTAGTCGGTCTTAAGGCCCCTGATAGCCTCCTCGAGGTCTATGGGATCTCCTCCACCTACCCTGTCGAGGGGGGTCTTGACCTCCTTATCCAGATCGGAGGCCTGTTCACCTTCGAGTTCCGACTCTTTCGCCTTAAGCGAATATTCAGCGGCGGATAGCCCCGCACGGTACCCTGTAAGTGTAGCCCCAGCTAGGCTACCCTCACCCGCCATGGTGTCTCCACCCGCGAACAGACCAGGTAGTGACGTTGCCCCGTTCTCGTCGGACAAGATGGAGACGTATAGCCCCGCGGGTACCAACTGGATCGGCACAGGATCTTTTCTGATGTTGAGTCCTCTTTGCTTGAACCACTTACGGGTGATGGGGTACTCGTGGTCGAGGTTACGCTCCAGTACCTTGAACTCATCCTCGGGCATTTCACTGCAGTCGAAGTATAGTGGACCGCGCCCCTCGGCGATCTCATTCGCCATGAGGAAGACTCGCCTCTCGTTTTCGTCTCTTGTCTTTATGACTCTTTCGCCCAGGCGGTTCCTCATAATGGGCATCTTGTCGAATGGGTGGAGTCCGAATACGCCTCCACCCTCCCTGCAACTAGAATAGTCAAGGAAGCCGAACTCGGCGTTGATGAGTTCAGCGCCGGCTCTATAGGCCATGGCCTGAGCGTCGCCAACGTTGTTTGGGCAGTGCCACGTCATGAAGAGGCTCTCAGGCGTCTCAATGAACTGTCGGGCGGCGATTCCAGCGGTTAGTATGGTGGCCTTTGCGATGTACGCTGTTACTTCCCCGCTCCTCGTGTTGAGCCCATAGGCGCCAGCTACCCGTCCACTATAGGTTATCAGGTCAACCCCCATAGTCCTCTCGACGACGGAGACGCTTGGTATGCTGCGTATTCCCTCGCCCAATCTGACTTTGAGGTCTTTACCCCTCACATTTAATGTAAAGAAGAATCTCTCGGGTATGAAGGTCACTCTATAGCCACCGTCTTCCTCACGGATCTTTGGCTCGAACATTTCCCAGTCCAGGAGCCTAGCGTAGCTGTCCCTCGCGTTGTAGAGCTCGATGTTCGGGTCGACTAGGCTGCTGAAGCTGGCGACGTTACCAGTGACCTCATCACTTCGAACTCTTTCATAGGCGTCTTCGAGACTCGGAGCGCCTGGCACAGGTCCTCCGATGCCCAACATTATCTGATCCATCCCCGGGCCCACGGCGCCTCCTCTCCTGATGGTACTCTTCTCCAAAATCGTGACAGTCCCCGCGACCTTACTCGCCGACAACGCCGCGAAGCACCCGGCGATGCCCCCGCCTACAATCAAGACATCGGACTTTACTGTCTTCATGAAGAAATCAAATGAAACTCTAGCTTAGCGATCACTTAACATTTTATGGGGTGTGAAATGGCAAAAAAATAGATAAAAAGGCATCCGAATGAAGCTCCTAATGTTCACGAAGACAGATTAACCCTGGGGATATTGATCCTAACCATGGCGCTCAGTGACCTAGAAAGGACCGTTCTGGGGGAAATCTCGAAAGAGGGTTGTTGGCGGCACGTTGAGTGGTTCGCCTCGGTTGGTGAAAAGCTCTCCGGAACCCCGAGTAACGAGAAGTCGGTGGAGTACATACTTGATGCCCTCAGGGATTACGGAGTAAAGGCGACAGCCCCTGAATTCCAGGCCTGGCTCGACTTCCCTAGGCTATTTGACGCCGAGCTGAAGGTCATCTCCCCAGTTGAGAAGCCGGTTGAAGCGATGGCTCTCGCCCAGATAGCCTCAACTCCGCCTGAGGGAGTAACTGGGGAGCTTGTCTACGCGGGAGGGGGTGCCCTAGTCGACTACGAGGGAAGAAACGTCCACAGTAAAATCGTGATGGTAGACTTCGACAAAGGGCCGACGAGGCCTTGGAAAAACTACGTTGCCGGGGTGCTGAAAGGAGCCACCGGGCTCATAGTCATAAGCTACAGGGGACCGACAAGGGTATTTAACAGGGGAACAGTGAAATCCATCTGGGGGAACCCGACTCCCGACAACATCGATGAGATAGGACGCATACCCGCCGTAAACATCTCAGCTGAGGACGGAACCTACCTCAAGGGACTGCTAAAAGAAGGTCCAGTCAGCGTCCTTATGAGGGCCTCAGGGGAAAGAGGGTGGGCACGGACAAGGCAACCAAACGCATCACTCTCGAAGGGCACTGAGTTCGTGTTACTCGGCAGCCACATGGATGCCTGGGGAGGCGCGTCGAGCTGCAACGCCGTTGGCGTTGCATCGACCTTGGAGACCGTGAGGGTCTTGGCAAAGCACCTATCCGACCTGAATAGAGGCATCGAATTCCTATGGTTCCAAGGGCACGAAACTGGTATCATGACGGGTTCCACCTGGTACGTGGACACATACTGGGACTGGTTACGAGCCGGCTGCGTCGCATACCTTAACAACGACACCCCAAGCATGGCGGGCACTAACGTCTACCGAGTCGACAGCGACCCTCTGCTCAGTGACTTCGTGGTTGAAACCGTCAAGGAGCTGGCTGAGGAAGACGGTGTACCCCTAATGTCAGTCAAGAGGTATACACCCATCAAGTCCGGTGACCAGTCCTTCCTAGGCATCGGCATCCCATCCGTGAGGGTAATAACCACATTCCAAGAGGAGGTGGAGAAGAGGACTCCGCCAGGGGGGTGGTGGTACCACAGTGATAAGGACACAATTGACAAAGTGGATTCAGAGACTTTGCTTATGGCAAATAGAGCTCAGACGCTCGTGATCCTAAGGCTCTGCATGCTCCCTGTACTCCCCTACAAGGTTGCCTCGGCTGTGTCCTGGATGATTGAGTCACTAAATGAGTTGGCGTATAAATCTGGAAAGTCACTCGATATAATTGATCTGATCGAGAAGGCTGAGAAGCTCGCCGAGAGCGCCATATTTCTAGATGAGGCGACCCAAAGTCTCGCAGATAGGGTGAAAGACGTTGAACCCAATAAGATAAGGCAAGTGAACGAAGGTCTAATGGGTGTCTCGAGGGTCCTCAACCCCGTCAACTATACCCTTCACGGCCGATACGATCAAGACCATTACGGCGCAGAGTACATTAAACCAATCCCGGTTCTCCAACCTATCGCTGAGCTGGCGTTGCTAAACCCCGATACGGGCAACTATAAGGCCCTGAGGACGAAGCTCGTTAAAGCAAGGAACCTGGTTTCTGACTCCCTCGTCGAGGCGGCTTGGATAGTAGACCACACGACTGAACTGGCCGCTCGCCTCTAATCCTTCACTTCGATGGTTGAATACCTTCAAAACTTGTGTCGCGTGCAGTCTGGACTTTGGTTTTACCGTTGGCATTCAATATCTTCGACTACGCCGAAGTCGGTTAGCTGCTTCATGGGCCAACGCTAGGGGTCTTGGCAACCCCACCCCATTCCAATATATCTTGACCACTTTTATTGAGGTCTCCATCGAGATCATGTGGCCGACGGATATGATGAGAGGTGGCTCTCCGTCAAGTCTCACTCCGACTCGGGAATCGCCGAGGAAGATTTCTTTTTTTCCCGTCCTTTCCACCCTTTATCTCCCCAACGAGGAGGCTGGTGGATACTCCAATAGTCGGCTTATCTAGTTCTAATCCGAGTTGAGAGGCCAAGCCTAGACGCCGTGGGTGGGCTATACCCTGGGCGTTTACCAGGAGTATGTCAAAATCGATCCCACGAGTTGCTGCCAAGAGGGCAGGGCCTTCCCTGTAATAGAAGTATCCAGGGATGTAGGGGAAGCTTACTTTGGCCTCTGCTGAACCCTCAGAGACCACGTGTCCGGATCGATCAACGACCACACAAGCCGCGTAGGCGTTGTCCTCATTGTAGGCAGCGTCCACACCTGCTACCCTAGCCCAATCACAAAGTATATCACGCTCGACTACTAGCTTCGCCATTTCACTTTGCTTTTTAGCGAGCGAAAGGAGGGTTTTCTCCTCGATGGAGCCGAAGGTGTTATTGACATCGTTTACTTTATCCGGGTATTTTCGAAGATCTGGTCTTGGTATGTATTCCCGAAGATCCTTAAAATTGGAGGAATCTTCTCTGTCATGCGTCATCTTGTGTATCTTATAATCATAGCCCGGAAGCTGATCAAGCGGTCGATAGGAATGATTCTGGAATCTAAATATCCGCTCCACCGCGGATCAGCCTCACGCACTTAATATTCGTTTTTTCATTTTTAAAAAGTATCACACTGCCGTGATCTTATGGCGTATGTGTTTATTATTATGACCTGCTTAAGATTCGAACTCGTGTTAATCCTTGCTCCTTATTACATTCCAGATTTCGGGGTCCTCACCACCTAATCTCCAAAGGCATACACCATTTATTTTGTATTTCTTCGCCAAATCTAATTTAGAACTCAGACTCAAAGCATTTTCAAACCAGACCTCATGAAGTATGCCTCCATCGATGTAAGTGAACCATGGCGCCTCGAAGATGTTGTTCCAATGTATTTCTGATCTGTGCATCAAGGCGGTCTTCATAGATGAATCCCATGTTACACTGGTTCCCGTTCCATCTTTCGGCCAGTCGTACCCATAGGATGGAATCCCTAAAACAATTTTCTCCTTAGGTATAAGCGAGAGCGCTAATTTAATGACGGTTTCCACCCACGTATTTGGCGCAATAGGCCCCGATGCGCTCTTTCTCCAATGGTAGTCATAACACATTATCCTTATGCTATCACAGCAACTGCCAATCTCATACCAGTCTTGACTCCGAGACGAGTTTCCGGAACCAGGTTCAGATGTTTTTGCAGATACACAAACTGTAAGCAACTTCTTCTCCGCGTGAAGAGCTGCGCTTAACTCACTCGTAAAAATGGAAAAAGCGTTTCTATCCGAGGCATTGAGCGTTTCATAGTCGATATCGATCCCGTCATAATTCATAGCGATGGTCAGATTCACCAGATTTTCAATATGTTGTTTACTTAGACTAGGGTCATTGATTATTTTACTTGGGCTTGAATCCGCGTTGTCCCGTATCGTGGGAATAATCTCAATGCCTTGTGCGTGAGCATAATCTATAATTTCTATATCTTCTGCGCCAGGGAACTTCTTCGTGATTGGACTCCCTGTGAATTGATACCAGAATGGGCTGACCTCCCTGAAATTATTACTGTTTGCTTTAATGTCGTTAAATCCATTAATTTGGTCCCAATAGACGAGCCACGCGTCAATTTGCATGCTTTTACATAATACTTAATTGGATTCAACCTTTTCTATGTTGTTTTTATCTAATCGTAATCAGATTTGGCGTCCTATAATTATTAATGATGCTTGTTTTTCAGTTTTTCAATTCTTTATTAAAAGTTATGAGATCATGATATTACTATTTAGTCCCTTATGATGATGTAGGGAATAACTTTCTATGAAAGCGATGATTACATAGATTTTTTAATTATTTACTTTATTGCTACTGATCTGTCCTGAATTTATTACGTCTTATTCTTTGAAGTTTAAAAAAAGTATCATGAGATGAGCATAAATTTGGAAAATTATGTTGAATATTTTATTTTATAGTAATTTCATATAGATTTTATTCGACATTTAATTATCTGTTTCTTATTTGAGAATATTCATATTTCTAATTGTTATCCCCATGATTCTTATTCAAGGCTCAAATCGGGTTTACTAGACGATAAACCCCGGAAAAATCTCCGCCGAGGGTTCAGGCTTAAATATAATAGACATTAACTGAGGAAGGTGAAGGGAATGGTCGATCTCTCCACAGACCTCATTTTAGGAATAGTAGTAATCGTCGTCGCTGCTGTTGCCATCTTCATGTTCTGGCGCGCTTCGGGCAGTGGCAAGAAGAAAGAACCAGAAGAGAAAAAGGAGGAGCCGATCAAGGCGGAAGATCCACTCACGGTCGAACTTCAGCTCACTGACAGGAAAGTTAAGGTGCCCCCCCTCGAGAAGAAGATAGCCATCACAGACGTCGAAAAGGCGAAGAGCCAGATCAGGACTCTCACCCTCAAGCAGGAAATCAATAGCATGGTTCTCCGCCGCCTATTTGAGGCCGAGGACGAGAATGAGATCAGCCGCGAGGAGCGCGTCAAGCTTAGTAAAGTGTATGAGGATGAGATGAAGCAGATCGCGGACGACCTGAAGAGGAGTGAGATGCTAGTAAGCCTCGCAGAGCTCGAGTCGATTCGCGAGGAGATAGTCAAGAAGTTCGAGGAGTCCCTAACTCAGACTCAGAGCAGAATCGACACCATACTCAAGGAGCTGAAGATCGAGGAACCTCCGAAGCCTACGGAGGAGGAGAAGCCGAAGCTCCCGACAGCTGCTAAGAGGCGGAGGTTAGTCCCCAAAACGAAGGCCGAAGAGACTGCCGAGGAGGGTGAAGCGGCTGAGGAAACCTTGGAGGCAGAGGGAGAGGAGAAGCAACCGGCTGAAAAGCAGGACGTCGAGAGCCGCCTCGAACAGCTGAAGAAGGAGGTAATGAAGGAACTCGACGAACTCGACAAGCTCGAGCTGGAGAACTGAGTCATGAGCGCCAACACCTCAGCTAAGAAGAAGGCCGCCATGAGGGCTGTTAAGCACATAGAGAACGGCATGATATTGGGACTCGGAAGCGGGACAACTGTTTCCTTCGCGATAAAGTTTATCGGGGAACTCATCGCGAAGGACGAAATATACGACATATATGGCGTTCCCACGAGCATTCAGACGGCTTTCGAAGCTATCAAGGCGAAGATACCCCTCACCAGCCTAGACGAACACCCTCAACTCGATCTCGGGATAGATGGCGCTGACCAGCTCGACTTGAAGCTAAACGCAATCAAGGGCGGCGGTGGCGCACTTATGCGTGAAAAGATCGTGGCCGCGGCTTGCAAGGAATATATACTCATCGCTGACGAAACGAAGCTCACCGATGTATTAGGTAACGGTAAAGTCATCCCAATCGAGATCCACCCCTTCGCTGTCACACCCACTCTCAAGTCCGTGGAGAAGCTCGGAGCCAAGGTAAGCCTCCGCCAGAGCACGGGAAAGCTAGGCCCCCTCGTCACAGACAACGGTAACTACATAATAGATGCCGACTTCGGCCCAATACAGGACCCCTGGTGGCTGAACCGGGAACTCCACGCGATCCCAGGCATCATAGAGACGGGCATGTTTCTAGGCTATGCCCACATAGCCTACATAGGTGGCAGAGGCTCCGTCAAGAGGCTAATGCCGCAGCCTGACGCCATCCTAAACAGAAATAGTCAGACGCGTAAGTGAGATACTATTCTAGAAATGAGTCGGAGCTCTTACTGTAAGAGTCCCAGGCAAGATAATAAGACGCTACGATCACTGCGACACCACCGATCAACCATAGATTGCCGAAGAATGTTAGGATGTTATTGAAGAAGTGGAGTAAGACGGCTAGAAGATAAAACTTCATGAATTGATGTTTCGCAACGCCGTAGGCGACGACGGATGTAATAGCCGCGTGGAAGAACATCTCAGGGAACCTGACTGCTATTGGTGCGTTAAGGAAACCCACGTAGACTATGAACTCCGCTATTCCGAAGCCCAAGCCTGAGAGGAAGCCTA
This sequence comes from Candidatus Bathyarchaeota archaeon, assembly GCA_963780545.1. GTDB lineage: Archaea > Thermoproteota > Bathyarchaeia > TCS64 > TCS64 > UBA8941. The sequence continues at coordinate 112,266 of CAWACK010000013.1, read as the reverse complement.
GTTTAATTATAGACCTCTCTGTCTCCGCGTGCCTGTTCATGAGTGGGAAGACCTTCATGAATTCCTCTATGAGGGGCGCGACACCCGCGACTAGAATGATGTATCCTAGGGCTCCCGGGATCACGGTTGCTACATAGTCCTTGGCAAAGGTCTCTACAAAGTACGAAATGGCGACGCTTACAACCAACCCTTGGACAAGGTAGGAAGTCATCTCCATCAACCCTGGCTTGTGTAGAGGGATGGTTACGGAAGGTGGGTTCTCCATATGGAGACCTCTTCCATTTCCAACATTAAATTTTTTCCAGATGCGCGCGTACCCTAGAAAGCCTTAAAATGGCAGGAGGGTCTGCTTTTAAAGCGGTACCCTTCGAATATAGGTACGTGTGCTGGGGTCTCCTAGCCTGGTAGGGAGCGGGCCTGCTAAGTCCGTGAGCCTTGCTCGCGAGGGTTCAAATCCCTCCCCCGGCGCCTTTATAAAATGATGAAACATATGAATTTGAGACCTTGTTTATTAGAATAAACGTTTTCGCTGCCTTTACATTATATCATATACCATGTGTTTACTTATTGTTTTTACATTTATCATAACACGCGAGCATTTGACATCTTATAAGCAATTTTATTATGTTAACCGTTTATCAAAGTGGAGTGTACTCACTTTACTAAGAATACTTCTCTATTCTATCTTTTGCCTCATCTATCTTTCTCCATATGCCTGAGTCAACTAAGCCAGCCTCTCGAAGAGTGCAGCTTAGATTACACAGCTCTATATAGTCGTATACTTTCTCTTCCGAGAAATTCTTGATGTCTTCACGTATCGCGTGAACCCACAATGCATTCGCCCAACCAGTAGGGGAGGGGACCTTGAACTCTTTGAGTGTCTTCTTGACCACCTCAACCTCCTCAGCCGTTAGAATCCCCCTGAGGGTAGAGCCCATATTCAGCTCCTCCTCTTTCTCTCGAATCTCGGACCTAATATCAGGGAAACCGTTTTCCTCGAGGACATCGAGCAGCAACTCAAACCTATTCACCAACCTCAGCCCCTTCAAACCCTCTAATTATGTCCAAGAACTCCCCGAAGCTGATCTCTGACCCAAGATACTCGATGTGCGGCACAAATCGAACATGCTCGGCCCTTCTCTTAGTTTCAGGGTCTTCGCTATCGACGTCGATCAGCTCAACGGTGAAGCCGCCCGACTGGGCTAACTCCTGTATTCTAGGTACCTGACTCTTGCAGGCTCCACACCACTTGGCTGTGTAGACGGTAACCTTCTTTGAGTCCCCTGGTTTACTTATACGACATTTCATTCCGTCACTCATAGTTTTCACCTCAACATTGAGTAACAAGAGCATCATATTCATATATGGTGATTCAGATACACATCATTGTGGTAAGTTTTGGATGAATTAATTCCTCTAATCCCCGAAGCTAAACTCGCTCAGTTGATCAAGGAGAAGCAGGCTGAGCTTGGAGTCTCACAACGTGAACTAGATTTTAGACTCGGTATCAGTCAGTCACTGATCTCGAGGGCCCTCCAGGATGAGAGGGGCTTCAGATATGATGAGGCCCAGCGAATAGTGGAGTATCTTCTGATGAAGAGGACCCTGATCCCATGGAATGGTAGGGCACGAGACCTAGCCGTCACCGATAAGCTGGTGTGGGTTTACGATGACGCTACTGTGGGTGAAGTTGCGGCTAGGATGCTGGAGATGGGATTCACTCAGGTTCCTGTGAAGGGTCGTGAGGATGGGAGGTGGAGGGGAGTAGTCACGGATCTTAGTATTCTTAGGAGAATGATTCCTTCATCCGACGTGAAGTTTGATTCCCTCGCCGATTTTAATCGTGTTAGGATTAGGGAGGCGGGTGTGGTCGAGGGGATAGCTGACTGCCCTATTGATTCGAAGCTAGGCGTGGTTTCTCAGCTGTTGTTGCACTTCTATGCTGTTCTCCTCACTGACGATCTTGGGGATGTTAAAGGAATAATTACTAGAGCTGATATGCTTAAGCTTCTACCTGAAAACGGTTCACGACGGTGAACGCTATTCGCCTTTTAAGTATGAACAAAGGGAGGGTCAAGTCGCGTATGCAGGCGAAGTATGTACTTTTCTCACGCCATTACTCGGGCAATGCGTTATATTCTCCGATCGAGTTATCCCATCCCGATGTCAGGATGTCTTACAGAGTAAAAGACTACATGGACAAGGATTTCCCAACGATTGAGGTCGAGGCCTCAGTGGTCGAAGCCTCGAAGTCCCTTAACGACTCTAAGAAGGGCTACGTAATCGTGCTCGAGAAAGGGAGGCCTTACGGTATCATCACAGAGTGGGATCTAGTCGCTAAAATCTTAGCCGTCGAGAAGGATCCGAAGAACGTAGCGCTTAGGTTGATTGTTTCGACGCCCCTCATAACGGTTGACCCAGACCAAGACCTCATTAAGGCTTCGGAGCTCATGCAACAGAAAGGCATTAAGAGGCTCCCCGTCGTAAAGAGCAGCGTAATCTACGGCGTTCTGACGGCCGACATCATCGCTCAGAGGTGTGGGGACTACGTGAACAAGTCTGTGAGAGACATTCTGCGTTGGTCCTCCCCGATACCATAAAACTGTTTACAACATTTTCCTCTCTATGAGCCGCCTTTTTAATTGACTCACACACGTGAACAAAATAGTGTCGATACCTACCCTGACTGCAGCCTCTATGCAGTTAGGGTTATCATCCACGAAAATGCACTCCTCGGCCTTCAAACCGAGCACATCCAACGTGTACTCATAGATCTTAAGATCATTAATCGACCCCGGTAGTAGGTCGGGCTTCTTCAACCCCACTTCACAAGAAAAAATGATCTTATCAAACATGTCTCCTATGCCGTTATCTCGGAGCCGCTTCGCACGAGAAGACTCAAGGTTTGACAGTGCGGCAACCAGGTAATTCCTTGATCTTAGTATTTTGATTAACTTGACGACCACTTCGTTATATTTGGCTGCCTCGAATGTAGTTCCCCAAACATCGGCGTATCCGTCGGGTTTATCCAAGTCGAAGTGTCTGAAGACCTCCTCCATCCACCCTGCCTCTGGCATCCTGCCCGTTTGAACCTCCGGCATTTTTTCCTCGGCGATCCGTTTGAAATCCACGGCGGGTATTCCATACCTCTTCTCTATCTGTTTGTAAGTTATCGAGTTGCTCCACTCGACAACGACTCCACCCAGATCAAAGATTGCGCCTCTTATCATGTGGGTTTATCCTTCTTAGTAGCCTTCAGGACTTCATCGGCGAATCTATCCCTCTCGCGCCAACTGCTCTCAATTGTCACAGAATTCACTATGAGCAAATGGTTTCCCATTCTCCGCGATTTATCGGGATCCTCCCACCTGTCGACCAGCTCTATCGGAAGATCTGGGGCGATTTCGTGTAGCAGATCTTTGACCTTGACGGCGAAGGTGTATGAGTATTCGCATGTAGGGTCGTAGAATGTCACAGCTTTTCCATAATCTTCCACCATTGGGCTGTATCTTGGTCTCTTGGGTTCGAGGTATCTTCCGGAGATCTCAAGCATCATCTCGTCTCCTCTGTGTATGAATCCGTTCCCAGCGTAGAGCGCCTTCATGGTCGTTCCTTCACCCGTGTTGAATGGCTCCGAAGCGATGAAGCTGCACTCCTTCATCCCGAGAAAACCGACTTTACTTTTGCAGTCGTTAACAAGGGATTTGATGAGCGCGCTGGCTGCGCCTTTTCCTTGTGCCTCAGGGAAAGGGTTGTAAACACATCGAAGTAGGACGACGCCCGGCCTTGGCATGGTGATAAACGGCGCGGCATCCTCTGGGTAGTACATAATTTGGGCTACGGGTCTCTCATCGAGGTACGCGATCTTAACACAGGGACCATAGTCAGAGAGCATATTGGTGAGCCATCGGCGTCTCAGCTCGATTCCTTTCTTCTGAAGTGGGTCGTTTAGTCTCCCGTGGCTACAGACTCTGAAGACATCGTCTATGGTTGTTTCGGAGATATTCCTCACAACGATCGGGCTCATCGGGATATCTGTGTGGATGTATGTGTATCAGGATTCCGTTTAGAGGGCTGTGAAACCTTCGACGGTCTTCTCGTCGAGTTTCTTCACGACCTCGATGAGGAGGCGTACGGTGTTCTCCGTGTCCTTGATGCTGAGTAGCCCGCTGTGGCTGTGTATGTGCCTAGTTGGGACTCCTATGACGACTGTGGGGCAGCCCGCCCTGCTGAGGTGGATGGGGGCTCCGTCGGTCCTACCTCCCTTCATCTGGCTTAGTTGGAGTGGGATCTGCGCCTGCTTCGCTACCTCGATGACGAACTCCTTGAGGGGCTGGTTTGGGATCATGCCCGCGTCGAATGTGAGTAGGCTTGGTCCTTTTCCCATCTTAGCCTGTGCGTCCTGTGCCTTGATGCCGGGTACATCCCCAGCGATGTCTACCTCAAGGATGATTGCGACGTCCGGATCGACTACGTGGGCGATGGTTGTTGCTCCTCTCAGTCCAACCTCCTCCTGGACGGTGGCTACGCCGTAAACTGTGTTCGGGTGTGTTATCTTCTGGTCTTTAATCCTCTTAAGCGCCTCCGCGAAGGCGAAGGCGCCTATTCGGTCGTCGAAAGCTTTCCCCATGGCGACTTTCCCGCCTTGGATGAGCTGGAAGCTACTGTATGGTACGACTGGGTCGCCGACTCTGATCCCACACTCCTCTGCCTCTTGTTTCCTGGTGGCGCCTACGTCGATGAACATGTCCTTCTTTTCAACAACCTTCTTCCTCTCCTCCTCGGTTAGGATGTGGGGTGGCTTCGATGCGATTATTCCTTGGATGTCTCCCTTGCTTCCCCTTATTACGACGCGCTGGCCGAGGAGGACCTGATCGAACCACCCACCAAGCTGATTGAAGGTTAGGTAACCCTCATCGGTAACTGAGGAGACGATGAAGCCAACCTCATCCGTATGGCCCGTGATGAGTACCCTGGGGCGATCGCTACTACCCTTCGCTACGAATCCAACGGAGCCAAGCTTGTCTTGGATGACCTCGTCCGCGTATGGCGAAACACGCTTCTTGAAGAGGCTGTTAACCTCTCTCTCGAAGCCTGATGGGCCGAAGGCCTCCATCATCTCTTTCATGAGTTCCAGTGACTTTTTGTCAAACAAACTGATTCGGTATCCTATGCGTTGATCTCGATTTTAGATTTATCCAAGTTCTCATCGAGAGGTCGCTGGAATGTTCTCGATACTATTTAGGTTCTTTGTCACCAATTAATTGTACATGATTTGCCTCTTGGTTGGAATTGGGGAGTGGGTATTGATGTGATCTTTAGAGGTAGATGTTCTTATTGGGAACAGTTAGGGCTGTGTTGAAGAACCCCCTATTTTTAACATGTTTTGATCAATTGCCTGTAATTTCTTTAGTGTGTATTAGCTTAAACGGTCATTCGAGTCGCGGGAGATGGTTTTATCCGTATGTCATTGGGGTTTAGAAGTAAGGAGCCGCGCCGCGTCGAACGTCGTTCCGCGTTACCGTTGGGGCGGCCTCCCTCCTGGGCATTGAGAGTTAGCGGCCTTACCGTTCCTTGGAAGCCCATTGCCCGCGGCTACGGCACCTTATATCTATAATTATAACACCGTAAAAGGTTATTCTCTTATATGTTGAGAGTAACTATAATTAATAGGATTGTCCTGAAATAATGGGACGTCTACTTTGTGCCCGATTCGAGGAAAACTAGCCTCCCAGCGTCGGCATCTAGCTTCGCCTTCACGCCGATCGGGATCGTGGTTATCGGGTTCGTGTGACCGAAGTCAAAACCTGAAACCACCGGGAACTCGTATCCCTCAAGCGTTTCATCCAGGATCATTTCTAGTGAGTCATCCTTCTTGAGGCCTGCCGTCGATGGGATTCGCCCTATCAGTATGGCTTCGATATCGTCTAGGGCCCCCGTCTGCACGAGGTGTCTGAATTTCCTGGCGATGTTGCCCGTTGGTCCCCCTTCCTCGTCCTCTTCTATTAGTAGTATTTTCCTGTGGAGGTTTGGCCAGAATGGTGTGCCCGCTAGGGTGAGGAGTGTTCCGAGGTGGCCGCCGATTAATCTCCCCTCCGCCGTGCCTCCTCTATAGGTTGACCAGCCTGGATTGGCAATCTCCTGCGGGGGCTTGTCGGCGTGGAGGAAGAAGTATGGGTCGTCGATGTATGTGGGGGCGGAACGAATCTCCCTCGTGGCGGTGGTTGACATGATCGTCTGCTTGAACTCCTCGACCTCCCAGTTCATCAGGTGGGGGTGGGTGAAGGTTACGAAGGCTGGCCCCTGAAAGGTTATGAGTCTCGCCCACTCGAGAAGCACCAAGTTGAGGATCGTAATGTCGCTGTAGCCGATGAAGACCTTCGCGTTTCTGCGTATCTCCCTGTAGTCGAGGTTGCCGATTACGTCGTTGGAGTTCCAGCCTCCCCATACGGTCATTATGGCGTCTACGTTGGGGTCGGTGAACGCGTCCATGAGGTCCGTTGCCCTCTCCTGCGGAGTGCCGGAGGCGTGGCCGTGGTGGTGGGAGGCGTTTGGGCTGACCTCTACTCGGAGCCCGAGCCTCTCCAGGTTCTCGACGCCTCGCTTAACCGCGTCTTTATCGAGGGTATCCATGCTGCTGGCGGGCGCCACGATGCGTAGGGTATCCCCCTTTTCGAGGTGCCTCGGCTTAACCAGATCCATGTTTATGATGAGGGTGGTTGTGTAATTAAGTTGGCTAGGGTAGGATCTTGCGAGCGGTTGTGAGGTAGCCGGAGTGGCCGATCATGAGTGTCTCGGGTCGCGTCTTGTTCTCGGCGACCGTGATCCTTCGGAGGATGAGTTCAACGGTCTCTATCTCGATGAATGGCTTCGCCTCTAGCGCGTAAACGGTCTTCATCACCTGCTCGATCGTTGGGCTGAAGCTAAGAAATACTCCACTTCCGGCGAGGGCTTGCCAGGCGTGGTCAACCACGAGCCAGGGGGTCGCCAAGTCTAGTACCACGGCGTCTACGTCTCTCTCCTCTATTCCACCCGTTATGTCGCTGAGCTTCATCTCGACGATATTGCTTTAGGTTGGATCTGTCGATGTTTCCCGCGGCGATCCTCTGGCTCCTTTCGTCGATCTCGTAGGTGTAGACTCTTCCCTCCGGCTTGACAGCGTTAGCGAGGGAGATCGTCAGGGCCCCGCTTCCCGTACCCGCCTCCACTATGGTTGAGCCTGAGCCTATGCCTATCTGGTAGAGTATGTAGCCTATGTCCTTCGGGTATAGGACCTGTGTCCTCCTGTCTGTCTTCAGCACCCTGTCGCGGATGAGGGGTCTGAGTGCATAGAATTCGACGCCGAGGCTGCTGGCGATGGTTGAACCGAAGGGTTTTCCGATCATATCGCTGAGGAGGATGAAACCCTTGTGGGTGTGAAACTGCTCACCCGATTTGGCTCTTATCTGGTATGTCCTTTCCTTATCGAGGTATAGGAGGACGTCATCGCCCTCTGCGATTGTATTCACGGCGAAACATGGATCTGAGCGGAATAAAACCTTCACCCCGGGTGGTAGAGCTTTCAATCGAGGAAGTAGAGGCGCTTGAGCGAAGATGAAGTTTCCCCGATCTTATAACCCAGCTAGGCATATTTTCTGCTGAGCATCATGAGGGAAGGGACCGTTTATCGAAGATTCACGGCGCGGGATGGAAGAGACGTCACACTCCGCGCCCCCAAGTGGAGTGACCTGGATGACTACCTGCACTTCATCAACAGTCTAGTTGAGGAGAAGGCAATGATCATGACGAATGTGAAGCAGAACCGCGACTCGGAGATAGATTGGGTGGCTCAGCTCCTCAGCGCCGTGGAGAGGGACAAGATGGTGGTTGTGGTGGCTGAGGTCGACGATCGACTCGTGGGCAGCTGCGAGATTACCCCCAGGATGGGCTACCTTGCTCATCTGGGTACCCTGGGGATCAGCATCCTCGACGGCTACAGGGATAGTGGAATTGGTAGGGAGATGATGCTCGAGGTTGAGCGGCAGGCTAAACGCCTCGGGGTGGAGGTTGTCGAACTCGGGGTCTTCGAGGAAAACAAACGCGCCATCCACGTCTACGAGAGGGTCGGATATAAGGTCACGGGTAGGGTCCTCGACGCTATAAAGTGGGGTGGCAAGTACATGGACAACATCGTCATGTCGAAAAGGTTAGCCTAGTCAACAAACGCCAATTCGATATTCACATGCTTGTTAGGGTGAAACGGTTTGTGTAGGGTCAAAAATCTCTGCTAGGAACAGGATAGAGCCCGATCGATCATCCCTTATGAGGAAAATGTAAGGCCTATCGACATTAAAGTGCACGACCTCCGTCGGGGCCAAGACGGCCGTAGCGGATATCCCGACGGCCGTGGCGCCCGCCGCCACTGTCCCATTCTCGTTCACCTCAACCATCGCCTTATGGTAAACGTAGTCGATGTAGAGCCTCTGACCAGGGTCATTAGCCAGACCGCTGAAGTCGGCGGCACTCGAGTTGAACGCCACCCCCATGCCGAGCTTCGTAAGCGCGTCTTTGAGGTCCTTGACGCCGTACTCCAGCTTCAGCTTAGGCATCTCCACCTGAAGCGTCCGCGTAGTCATCCCGGAAAAGTACGTGTCGAGGGTTCCCGTGTTTAGGCCGTCAATGTAGCTGCCAAGCGTCTCCCCCGGAGGTGGCAACATGACGTACATGGATATTCTCCCGGTACCGTAAGGCAGCCTCGCCATCTCCGCCCCCGTGGTGTTATCCTTATAGTAGCTGAGCTTCGTATTCAGCATCATTGTGGGGACCTTTATCACCTCACCTCCCTGTAGCGTGAAGTTCCTGTCCGACGTCATGCCCGCCTCGAAGGGCTTCGTCCAGTTCCCCTTGAAGTAGATGGCGTTCACCAGGACCATTACGTCGTTGCTCAGGTTGTTGACAATCTGGGTTATCTTGCCCCTCGTCTGGTTGCTCACCCAGCCGTTGATCTCCTGGACTGTTCCGGGGCTGAAGTCGCGTACGTAAAGTCCGCCTCCATAGTAGCTACTCATTGCGTATGTGAAGTTCTCATTCACGTATGGGGCGAAGTTGTCCCTGACCCAGACCGAGTTGCCCATGCTCACCGTGGCGTTGCCGTCGGCTCCCACGAGGCTGCCAATAAGGTCCTCGTAGCCTCTGTTGACCTCGGCGAGGCTCATGCCGCTGAGCCCAAGGGTGCTGGCCATCGCGTCTCTTGTGGAGCCGTTGGCGCCGTTGTAGGTCATCGCCAGCGCAGTGGAGACGCTCAGTGGGCTGATTATGATGTCCTTGCTCTCGTCCTCAGCTTGGAGCTCCTTGAGAAGCCTGAGGGAGAACCCCGTGTTCGCCGCGACTAGGCTCTTGTTAGCCTCATCCGCCAACTGGTCCGAAGTGGCGTATGATACGGTTGTTGTGCCCTTGGACGTCGGAGGCTTGGTAGAGTTGAAGCCGGTGGTAGATGTGGACGGCGGGGGAGTGTTGGAGGGTGGGACTGTGGTCGATGAGGGTGCATGGAGTGCCACCGCATAGAAAATTGCTGATACCAAGAGGATTGACGCGACCACGGCTACTGTGTGTGAGGTTCTCATGTCTTCTTCATAGGTGAAAGGACACTTAAAACCAGTTAATAGAACACTAATCTTCACTAATGTAAAGCAGTTTTAGAAGTGTTCTGTTAATGAGAACAATCAATAGTAGATGCGCGCGATTATTTATCCACCGCGCGCACGCATAAGGTAGAAATAGTGAGTTTCATAACCAGAATCATGGGAGAATACTGGCAATGGCTGGACCTATCGACATAGTGCTTTGCATACACAATGCATTTCGTCGTGACACTCTAGAGATCGATGACGCCGCCTACAAAGCGGCGCGAATTGAGGGGGATATGACTCGAATCATGAATCGACTCAGCATTACAGGGGAGATCCTGGGCTACCACGCGAGGGGCGAGGAAGAGGCCGTATTCCCCGCCGTCGACAAAGTGGCGCCACTTGTATCGAAGGCTTACTTAATGGATCACGGCGAACTGGACACGATGGTTGCCGGACTGGAAGCGATGAGGACAGCACCGGATGCTCTTACTGTGGCTAGAGCGACAGCTGTCCTGAACGCACATCTGAGGATTCATCTGAACAAGGAAGACGCTCATTTATATCAGATTCTGCGAGAGCGAACGTCGGAGAATGAACAGGCATCCATCGTCGGAATTATGGCGAGGAAAATACCCCCCGACAGAAACCCCGCCGTCGTTCGGTGGCTTTTCCCTCTGCTAGGCTATGACGACCGTGCCGTGGTCACCAGGGGCTGGATGAATATTATGCCTCCACAAGTTTTCGCTGGGCTTAAAGTTCTCATTCGAGAGACGGTTGCCGAAGACTGGGTCGAGCTCACTAAACGAGTCCCGGAACTAAACTAGGGTGCGCGAATGATTATACTCGCCAGATACGGCGATGAAGCGCGCGCAAGAGCAGAAATTTAGATTCTATTGAATAATCTTCTTCAACCAATCGGGAGACTTCTCTGTTGGAGCTTGAATCTCGATTCGAATGCCCATCAGGATCATGCAACATTATAGCTCGCATCCCAAGATGAGAATCCTGGGGATCATTGATCGACGTCATCGACAAGGAACGATATGGACACTCTTCCAGGGAAGTGAATCGAGGCGTCTACATCGAGACCCGGCCACCCAGAGTCAAAACATTTCAGCCCATTCTGATCTACGTTAAGTGGGAGTCCCAGTTGATCATTATAGAACCTTTTACTGGCTTCCGGGTCCTTCGTGTATAGCTCAATTTCGTGTAGTTTTAGTTTCATTAAAATTCTCCTCGTATTCTAGGTTGTGTTCAGTATCTTACATGTGTGTAGAAGCTATAGCCTTATTCTCAACTTCATCTGATAATCAACCGTGAAAGCGAGTAACTATTTTTTCTTCTTGGCGCGCGCGTTTATATAACGAACTCAACAACTTTCACAGGATAGGAATGTCGACTTCAACAATTGTGGATAATGAAGGCGGACACTTAACGGTGGGTGAAATTGCCGAAATAAAGGCTCAGGTTGTTAAGCTTGTCAATAAATATTATTCTACTAAAGACAACTCCCTAATCCCGAAGGAAATCATGAACATACCATATACCTTTATGGGCACTCCGAATATACCGCCATATGCCGCGACTGACCCTGAGAAAGTTGTTGAACATTATAATTGGTATAATAGAAGCGTTCTCGAAGCCGAGCCAGATAAACATGAAGCAATCTATACGCCGAACAATGTCTGCGTATTGAGTAGGACGTCAGCCATAGTAAGCGGCAACAATACGCATCTCCGTGCTGATTGAAGCGCGATTTCCGTTCATGGTGTTGTTTATATTCTATCCAAGTTCAAAGACAAAGGTTGGCGAATTGTAGCCTTTGCGCCAACAGTAGCAGACACAGTGATCCGTATAGCCTCGGAGTAAAATATGGCACGCGCTAAGATCGCGCGCGCAAAAAAGAGTATTAGTAGAAATGGCAGATCTGATCAATGATGACTCATGGAGCACTTGTTTAAGCCCTCGAAGTATTATTTCACCTTCGCACCCAACGAGCCCGCATACCACGTCAAGCCCGGAGACACGATAACGGCCCCCACAGTCGACGCTGGAGGCCACGACTCAAAGGGAGACACGATCCCCGAGAAGATGAAACACTCCATACCCGGAACCAAGCTTCAAGAGAGCAATCCATTAACGGGCCCCTTCTACGTGGAGGGAGCAGAAAACGGGGATACGTTAGCTGTGAAAATAATGAAGATCTCCCTCAACAGGCGAACTGCCTACTCTGAGGTTATGCCAAGCTTCGGCAGCCTCACCGAGGAGGCCCCAGGCAGACATCTGCTCCTAAACGAGCCGCTTGAGACCAGGATCTTCGACTGGAAGCTCAACCTTGAGAAGCGAACAGGATCACTGGAATTGCCTGGGAGCAGGCTGAAGAGGGTTGAGATACCTCTGCACCCATTTCTGGGCTCCATCGGCACAGCGCCGAGGTCCGGGAGGGTTGAGATGTCTCTGACCCCCGGAGAGTATGGCGGCAACATGGACTGCGTTGAGACTAAGGAGGGCTCGACTCTGTACCTCCCAGTGTCCGTGCAGGGTGGATACCTCGCGTTTGGCGATGTCCACGCGGCTCAGGGGGATGGGGAGATCTGCGGCGTCGCCTTGGAGACGACCGCCGATGTAACATTCAATGTAGATGTCATAAAGGGTAGAGCCATCGACTGGCCTAGAGTCGAGGACGATGAATGGATAATGACGTTGGGCAGCTCTAGGCCCCTGATGGAGGCCTTCAAGAATCGCCCACTATGAGATGATACACTGGCTCGTCTCCGATTATGGCTTTGAGAGATGGGAGGCACTACAGATCCTATCCCAGGTCGGCAGGTGCCGAGTCGGAAACGTTGTGGACCCAAACTATACAGTTGTAGCAAAATATCCCAAAGTGTACCTTCCACACCTAAAATAAACTCTAAATCCAGATAGGCTTCGTACGCATACTCGCAGATGGGATGCTGAGGGTCATGAATGAGCACGATCCACCATACACATTACCAGAGACTCCTACAAAGTATGTTCCTGATGGGTGACCTCCCCGCTTGTTTGGGCCATAGCCTTATTCCCCAAACCCAAACCCGCACACGTGTATTCCAGATGAATGAAAATTGTGCACGTAAAGAGAAAAAGTGTAATTAGGCAATGCTAAACTGAATCTGCCCTGTATACCACAATTCACCTACGTCGTTCTTTCCCTGCTGGGGAATCTCCGTGTTCTCGACATACCGTATCTGTATCCTTGTTATCCCCCCAGCGGTATCGTATTTGTCTCCCGTTGCCTGCCTCATCGGGAGTTTCATCTCGATGGTATACATGCCATCGGCACCCAGCATGCCCCCGCCGGTGTGAGTGTATTTACTGACCCCATCGTTGGTACCACCCAAACTGACATCGGTGCTTGACTGGCTCGTGGAATTTACTATGACACTATCCACCAGGTAACTATTGTATGGATAGGTTCCCCCATCATACTGCTTATCCCAGATGGTGTTTCTATCGTCGGTGATGTTCGAATTATCGTAAAACGTGACCTCAAAATATGCCCTGTTTATCTTTGTACTCAGATACTTCGCATCAAATTTAGCACATATGTAGATGTTTTTATCATCCCTCATTATCGAGCATAGAAGAAGCTTATCCTTCGTGTCCCAAGGGATCGCGGGTCCAGTGCTGTTCCACACTCCGGAGTACTTTAACTCATAAGCGTTGAAATCGCTCCACTCGCCATCCTGTGCAACGCCATCTATCACAGGTTCGTTGATAACCCATTTCGCCCTCAAACTCGTTGTATTCCCAGAGTTGAAGAGTCCGATCAGGGCGCTATACTTGCTAAACAGGTCGGAGTACTTCTTTTCCAAGGCGATCTTATCAGCATTTAATGGTAAGTTATTTCGTTCGAGATTATCCAATTGATTTCCAATATCATTTATTGTGCCATTCAAGATACTTGTCTGAATTTTGTTTGTGTTTTGTAACGTAGTCAGAGTATTGTTAAATTTAATAATCAGTGAATTTAATTTACTTAATTGGGATCTTAGCTGTTCATCGTTAGATGAAATTTGATCCAGCCTTACTTGCTGAAATATAATAAGGGCAAATCCACTAAGTAAAATTGCTGTAACTACCCCGACAAAAATTATCTTTGAATCCACGTTTCAACCAAAAGCTTTAAAGAATTTAAAATTATGTTACTTTTTTTCTTCACACGCATACCTAAATAGAAAAGGAGAAAATCTGGCGCGCGTGTGCTGAGGACAGCCGTCGAGACGGGCCTAAGCTTCTACGATGCCTCATACCTCCACAAAGTCAAATCAATGGGGCTAACCCTATCCAGGAGGACGAGGGGCTGACCAGGGCTTCGCGCGGGTTAAGCCTAACCACCACAAGCCTCGAAGCACTGAAGTCGTAGCAGGTCAAAGCGGGGTGGAGATGGAGAAGCTCATCACGCAACCTGTATTCGACTGTTAACGCGTGCGCGGCGCAGTTCTCAAAGCCAGGAGATTGCGAGTTTTCTGGATTACCGGAAACAGACTAAGGAATTAGTCAGGGTGGAGGCTAGGCGGGTTTGACGGCTAACGAGTTTTTAGGATATTTGATCGATATTCGCGCGCGCTCCATTTGTTTATGTTTGTCTGTAGAGCGCGTGTCCACTCCGGATTCTGGTGTAGGTATGTGTGGTGTATTTTACTAAACCACCTTGTGTGTAGGCTATGTGGGGGCAGTTCTCAGAGTCAAGGGCAAGTTGCGTCCCACATGAGACACTACTTGAACCCGAAGCCAGAGACTCTATGATCCATGATGACCCACTCAACACCGCGTACCTCAGCTTCCCGCCATTGAAGTATGCTATGTGTGGGTTGCCCATTGAGTCGATGGCGAGGGAGGATGTCTTTAGACCGAAGTTAAGGTCGTTCTCAACGACTTCATTGATCCACGTTGAGCCGTCGAGTTTCGTGTACCATATGTTGTTGCCCATTGGGTAGGGGAGATATTCAGTGTAGCTGATTCTCGGGTTATCATTGGCGTCTAGGGAAATTGATGGGTTCAGGTTGTTTCCAATCCATTGTCTTTTACTCCATCCGGATTCGGTCTTCTCTATGTACCATACTCCATCAAATTCGTACTGGGGCCCCATGATGTTATAGCTGATGTGTGGTTTGTTGTTTGAGTCGAGTTTGAGCGAATTTTCGCATATTGAAATACTCAGGGTGTTGTCTGAGAGGGAGTCTAGTGTCTGTGTGCTCCATTGTGTTCCTGTCCAAGATGCATATTTGAGGCTTGTACCGTCTGAGTAGAGTATGTGCGGGTTATCCTTTGAGTCAAGAGCCAATGAACTTGATCCGCTGGTGTCAACTGTTCTGTATATCCAATATGATCCAGTCCACTCCGCGTACATCAGCTGGTTGTTTTTTATGTATGTCAGGTGTGGGAGGCCCTTGGAGTCGAGTGCGAGTGATTGGAGTTTCCCTGTGTCAACTGTTTGGATTATCCAGTCGTTTGTTGTGTTGGGTGAGTTGGTTGCCGCTTGCGATGTGGTTTGGGTGAATGTTGGGGTTACTAACGCTACGAGGATAAGTGTTGCTAGTTTTCTGTAATCTGGGTGGGTTAATGTGCACATAATACCTCACCTCACTTTTCGCAGGTGTTACCTCTTCTTTATGGTGGATATAAGATGGTATGCGCTTATGGTTAGAATCATAGGTTATTACACCTCTCCTCTCTATACTACTCTCTGTTTGTTTGTTTATGTTTGTCTGTAGAGAGAGTGGGGGGGATAAGAAAGTAAGGTGGTAGTGACTGAGAAGTCGATAGTTACTCGGATTGGATTCGAAAGGTGTGTGTGGGGCCATAGCCTTATCCCCAAACCCAAACCCATCTTCTTATGCTCACAACTAACTAACACTAACTACTCCCTTACTCTCCCCCCTCCCCCACTCTCTCAACATCTCTCAACAAACAAACATAAACAAACTAACATTTGTTTATACGCACCTTTTTATTTTTCAACTAGCTTTACGTCTGGATTCATCTTTCCAAAATTCACATTCGATGGGTATTCGAATATTGGGATTAAATATTGTTTTAACATTTCTGAAGTAGGTTGTGTGATAGTCGTACCAGGCATCATTAAGATGTTTCCAACTGGAGTAGAAAAATATCCACCTACGTAAATCATGTTATTTGGTTCTATTATCACTTGTAGTCTAGGAATTAGCTTGGAATCTATCACTTCAAAAGCATAAGCGTTGTAGTTCCTATCTCTAGCAATTATTGGATCGTTATTTACTGTCCACTGATTATCTACAATTATGGCGACTGTTTCATTTTTTTCATTTTTAATTTCAGCAGATACAAATAATTGGTTATCTTTTACACTAATAGTAAATGGATAGTCAAATCCAAGGTTAGCGACCTTTCTTGGATCGAAACCATTTTCTAAATCATTTAAAGAAGGTGTAAAAATAAAACCACCTAATTGTATAGTAATTGGTTTGCTAGGATCAATTTTCGGAGTATCTAAAGAACCAGTTTCAGTTGTTAATAATTTTTGTTCTTCTAATTTCAATTGACCTGCATAATACATTATGAAGGTACCTATGATACTACCAAGGGCAATTATTAAAATTCCTAAAATGTAAATCCAATCTGCCCTGCTCATTTCCGTTTTATCTCCCTTATATTTCGATAGATGTTTCTTCTTCCGGGAGCCTGAAATCTAGATGCATAAATATTTTCAAAATAATTATCATCTCCGTCTACAAAGATTTCTCCTTCAGAATATATATTTCTTAAAACATTATGATGAGCCCCTTGCATCCGGATAGCTTGATTAATTCGATCGTCAATATTTTCAGGTTTAAACGTTGGCTTTTTTTTATTTCCCGACAGATTAAACGCCTCCTTTTCTTAATGAATTTGCGCGCGCCTCTGAGCCAAGAATGATGGCATAGGCTGAAATTTTCTTTAAACCTTAAATGGTTTTTGATCTTCTGCGTATATATTTAGAATAAGTATGGGACTGGGAACCCATTCCTTCGCCTCTCCGCGTAAGTACTTCGCGAAGAGAAGAGTCTCCTCGTTGATCAGAGTCTCAAGTGTCTGGTGCTCCCCGTTCCTGATCCTTTTAACCTCTACCATCGTCTCGAAGAAGTCGTTAAGCTCATCGAGTAGAGTCTTCGTCTCGGAGTCGTTTAGATATTCACGTTTACCCTTTTTCCCGTGGCTCGCAGACTCTGTTTTCATCTTGAAATCCCTCTTACTGAGTTTCTGACAGTAACCGATCACAAAATCATCGATCAAGTAACGGTACAATTCTTGGAAGTCGAGAACTAGACTAACCTTAGCCATCTCCGTCGAGTGACAAAAACCAAGGTACGGTTCGAGCTTCGCTCGAATAAGGGCCTTATGAATCTTCCAAGCTAGAATCTCATAAGCTAGGTTGAAGAGGTTATCAACTCCATCATAGCTCATGAAACTCTCCCTCTTCAAGGGTCTAATCGCTTCAGGTATCAACTTGAATATCTCGGAATAATATCGTTGGGTGTGTTTCCCCTTGATGCCTGTTAGCTTGCGCCTGAATAATTCGAGGCTCTTAGCCTCACATATCTTAACCGCGATCCTGAAGTTGTCGATGTGAGGTTCAAGACCATACTTACGAAGGATCACATTTTGGCCTTCGAGCTTCGCGATTATGAAGCTCTTAGCTATCGAGTAGGCCCTCCCGTCGAGGCTGGCTTTCACCTGTTCAACCCTAGTTTGAACGTGGGAGTCGTCATCTAGGGCCTTCAACATCGCGACAGGTCGACCCCTCGCGGTCATAACTAAAACGTCGATGTCCCAGAAACCGAATGATGCTAAGGCCCCCGTCGAAATACTGTTACCACTCTTTAGGATTACCTCGCCAATTTCCTGCTCAAAGAGAGGGTAACGCTCAATCTCGCCTTTTTTATCCTTTAGAACGTAGCAACCCTTCTCCATGCCGAGATATGAGCCATTGCCATCGAGGATAAGTTTCGAAGCTAGCTTAGTCAACGAGAATCACCTGACTTTTTAAGATCATTTAGATAAATTTGTATATCCTTAACCATTTTTGCATAAGGTTCTTGGAATTCTGGATAGATTTTGATTATTGCCTTAATAATTCGTTCACGATCAATATCTGAGAATTCTCCTGCGCGCGCATAGTTGTTTAGAAATTAGTCAATTTACGACGCTTTTAACGCCTCAAGCACCCTAAAACAGGGAAAACTCACCCAACCCATCAAAGAAACAACCACATCAACCAGCTAAAACAGGAAAACCGCGAAGCGGAGGGATGAACAGCCCTAGACAAGCCCCCATCCTCCCGCCGAACCGGAGACTCACTCAACGAACCGCTTGATACACCTAACCAGACGGGGCACGCCGGTCCTCACGGCCGTGACAGCCACCACAAGCATGGAGATGAGGCTTAGAGAGACGTGTATCACGGCCTCGGCCAGCCCCCTGACACGAAGCCCATCCAGCATCAGCCAGTTCTTAGCCCTCCCAAACATCCTCTCGATACTCCACCTCTTCCGGAACAGCCTCACCACCCGCCTAGACCCTTTCGCAACGAAGTTCCTGCCCACCCTGAGGGCCCTCCTCACGCGGGAGTCCCTCCGAACCGGTATGATTGGCTCCGCCCCAAGCCACTCCGCCGCTTCCCGGACGTTCTCCGAGTTGTACTGGCTATCCGCCACAACAGTCTTGAACCCGACGCCGAGACTGCGGGTCTTCTCCAGCAGCGGCTCGAAGTAGACCTTGTCGTTCTCGTTGCATGGAGCCACCGTGAAGGCTATGGGGAGCTCAGAGTCGGCGCAGCAGACGGTGTGCACCCGGTACCCGAGGATGAAGCTTCGTCTGCCTCTTCCTACTCTCGCGTCCGGGTCACTCCTCCCCGTGGCGTTGTCCATGGCCCTGCCGCTGTATGCCTCGATGTGGGTGCTGTCCACGGCCACCACTCTCCCGATCATGGCCCCGGACTCAATCAACGTCCTCGCGAGCCGGCTGAATATCAGTTGGTAAGCTTCCTCTCCGAGTCTACGCCGGAACTGGGTGAAGAGGCCGTGGCTCGGTGTGCGCCTGCGCTTGAACCCGCAGGCCCTAGCCAGTCTCCGGTCCCTCCGCAGCCTCAGCGCGAGTCTCCTGTCGCTGGGTATCTGGAGCAGGTACTTGAGGATCTGTGCCTTGAACATGACTGATGGGTCGAAGGGGTTTCTGCCTGGGCCCTCGTGGTGGTAGTGTTCGAAGAGAAGTGCGTGCATCCAGTCTAGGTCAAGTGAGTCAAGCACGCGCTCAACGTTCAACCTATACTCTGAAGAGTTGTGTGATGAAATATTTAATTTCTAAACAGCCTAGCGCGCGTCGGTGGATGATGGATCCCCAATTAGGAAAACGAAAAAGGCGATCTATGGCGACCCGGCGCTATTCAGCCAACTTGAAATCATTAGCATGAATACGGGCAAATCGATCGGGTGCTATGGCGTAAGGCTTCAGAGGAGCCTGCAGGACTTAGCCCGAGCAAACGCCATGATCAACGGGAGGGACGCCGTGACTCAGGAGGACATCGACGAGATAATCCACCTATCGAACTTGGTAAACTACGATTTTAACCTGATGTGAGGCGATTTGATGACGAAAAAGACTGAGAACTGGAAGGGTAGGGTGAGAGTCAGTGTTTCTCGCGACGCGAAGGGTCGGTTCGTTCACTGGGAGTTATACGTTGAAACGCTGATCAGAAAAACATACTCTGGGAAGTCAATCGCAGTCTATGGAATTGGAGTCAATAAGTACGGTAGGGCCTCACGCCGATACGAGTTTTTCGGGACGGGCCGAGAGCTTGAACAGAGTGTGAGGTTGGCTAAGTATCTTCCGCCGAAGGATAGGTTCGTCAATGTCTCAGCTAGAAATTTCCTCGAAAATCCGCGCAAGTATGAGTCGGATGGTTATTGAGATGGTGTCAAGGTCGACTCATAACCCCGTATTGGGTTATTCTGATAGGTCTACTGTCAAGCTGGATTACGATAGAGTACCTCTTAGCATCGTTAAATACTGGTCAAAGAGGGCCTGTGATTGGTTCAAGTTGGAGGGCTTCATCATTTTCGAGTCGAGCCGAGGCTCCTACCATGTAGTCTATAACAGACCCGTGACTTGGAGGAGGAACTTGCATATTATAGGTTGGGGTCGCAATTGAGTCCCAACTCGGTAAGCTACAGGACTATGTACTTATGCAGGTGATAAAGGAGTCATCGACTCTGAGAGTTGGGCCAAAGTTTGGAAAGCCTTCGCCTAAGATTGTCGGCCATTACGGTAAACAGGATAGGAAGATAAAGGAGTTCCTAGAAATGAGGAAAACAATAAACCACATATCTAAAAATCTCTAAAAGCGCGCGCAAAAGTTTACAAATGCGCATGCATACTTTAATTAAATAGCTATATTCTTTATTGAATTAATTTGTCCTCAAATATTCATCATAATACTTCGAAGATAGATTTAGGAAGTATTAGTGAAGCATTATTAAAAATCCATTATTACTTTGAAGCACCGATAATATCTCCTCAACAGCCCAGTAAGAAGCCCTTTAACCGCAAAAAGCATGGCCATCTCATTAAACCTGACTCTCCATCCTTTTCCATACTTTGGAAAAAAGGCCACGAAAACTATGATTCTCTACTTAAACGAGAAACTTCGGAACTTTCTAAGGAATTGCTTGAACTCTGGGATATTGGTCACAACCTCATAGTAGTAGATAGCATTCCATTTGTAGATGAAACTGGCAAAGAGATACCTGAGACACCTAGTAAACTATGGATGAAAAAATTGAAAAACAAAGAGGTAATTGAAAAATCTATTTATGAAATGAGTGTTGCTACAAGTCATAAGAAAGCTGGTTTTGATGTTAAATTTGTTAAAGAAGGCAATATCAGGACTCCAGATATGGTTTTTATAAAGGATAAAGAAATAATATTTGTTGAGTGTAAGAAGAAAGATAATAAAACTGAGAGAGACAAACGTAACGAGAATTTATGGGGGGAGATGCTAGTTAATATTTTGCATTGTATGGATAGATATATGTATAATTATTCAATAAATATTAAATCTAGTAAGGATTTAGAAAAGTCAGATTGCTCAACTTTGTTTACTGTAATTGAGTCATATATAAAAAACTCAAATGAAGGCATATTTCATATGGGTGATTTTAAAATAGTATTAATGAAAAACTCAAATGAACAGATAATTCCAGGTCCATTTGAACTTGATTTAAGAGATTTAGGGGTTGATATGACTGATCCAATAAGGTACGTTTATTATAACGCAGATTATAATGTACCGCTAGATCCAAAAAGATTCACCGTTGACTTAAACGATCCAGTACTAAATCCTTACAAGGGATTGGAAGGAGATCCAAGTATTCAATCACTAGTTCATAAAAATCCACGCATGGTTATCTTTACATCAACAGCTCCTTCAGATATTGTCAGGGGGATTCTCCACTTCTTTGACACAGCTTATCCTCAAATTCCTGACGGGGGGCCAGGAATTATTTACATTGAGTTAAACCCAAATACGGCCTAAATCCGGTTAATCCCATACAAGCAAAAATGGATATGGCCCTTATTGAGAGTCGTATTAAGAGTAAGCTGAATATCGTCAGCAGGGTAAATTCTGTAGTATTAACAGCATCAACTTACTATAAGAGTCAAGGTGGAGCATCATATGCAGGAGCTGTATCTAATATAAAAGTAATACTAAACCAGCTCATCCAATTGCGGATGAATTATTAGATTCTATATGTCGATTAAAGTTAAGGTAACTGAAGGTTCACATATTAAGAAGTAATTCAAGTAACTAAACGTTGATATTTAAGATTTCCAGTTCTAATAAATGTCATATTATATTCGTCTTTGGGTTTGGGTTTGGGGCCATAGTTTTATCCTCACTTCCACCCGATACTCAACCGTGAGCTTGTTATGGTAGACGTTCAAACGATTAGTGTATTGATGACACGCAAGTGCGATAAAATGGGGAAAGACCATGTCTGATAATAAAACAGGTAAAGTCGAGAAAAAGGGAGTGGATTTCACCTGGGGCTTGAAGATTCCGATGCGAGATGGGATCAAGCTGAATGCCACAGTCTACAAGCCTTTTGGCATGAAAGAACCCCTGCCGCTTATTGTCACTTTTACCCCATATGTTTCGGATCGTTTTCATGAATGGGGTATGTACTTTGCCAAAAACGAATATGTCTTCGTCGCCGTGGACGTGCGGGGTCGTGGAAATTCGGAAGGTCATCTAGAGCCGATGGTCAATGAAGGCAAAGACGGCTACGATGTAGTCGAATGGCTTGCCAAACAACCCTGGTGCAGTGGAGATGTGGCTATGTTCGGCGGCTCCTATGGAGGTTTTGACCAATGGTCCACTCTTAAAGAGTTTCCTCCTCACCTCAAGACCATCCTGCCGGTAGCCTCAGGTCACCCCAGTGTCGATTTCCCCTGGCCCAAGAACATTAAGGCCTCCTATTTTATCCAATGGATGACCTTCACCAGTGGAGTAGCGGCCAATACCAACATCTTCGGTGATCTCGAGCTCTGGAATTCAGCATTTTACCGAATGTACAAGGACCATCGGCCGTTTAAAGAGCTTGATCAGATTGCCGGGAATCATTCCACCCATTTTCAAACCTGGATGCAACATCCCGTTCCAGATGCATATTACGACGTCATGAACCCCTCAGAAAAAGATTTTGCCAAGATAGATTGTCCCATCCTAACCATCACCGGACACTATGATGACGATCAGAACGGAGCCATGGCTTATTACAAAAAACACATGAAATACGGTAAGCCTGAGGTGACGAAACAACATTACCTAGTCATCGGTCCCTGGGATCACGCCGGCACACGCCAACCCCAACGTAACGTTGGTGGCCTGGACTTTGGCGAGCCATCTATGATCGATATAAATAAACTAAACAAGGATTGGTACGACCATGTATTGAAAAACAAGGAAGTACCCGAGTTCCTCAAAAAACGCGTAACCTATTACGTCATGGGCCAGAACGTATGGAAATACGCTGACAGCCTAGAAGATATCCCGGCAAAACGAAGATACCTGTATTTGAGCTCCGAAAACGGCGAAGCCAACGATGTTTTCAAATCAGGCTCACTGGACTTCGATAAACCACAGGACGTCAAGCCCGATTCATACGTCTATGATCCCCTTGACACACGCCCAGGCGAATTAGAGCTTCAACCCAATCCAAATGACCTCACCGATCAGACTTATGCGCTTAATCTTTTCGGCAATGGACTTGTCTACCATAGCCAGCCATTTGAAAACGATGCGGAAATCACCGGTTATGTTAAGCTCTATGCCTGGATTTCCATGGACGTACCTGATACTGATTTCATCGCGACCCTTTCCGAGATCAAGCGCGACGGAAGCAACGTCACGCTGACTCGGGACTTCATCCGGGCTCGCTACCGTGAATCACTGCGCCAGGAAAAGCTGGTCAAGCCAGGCGAGATCAACTGCTACACCTTTGATGCTTTCACCTTTTTCTCGCGCGTGATCGCCGAAGGGAGCCGCCTGCGCCTCGTCTTCTCCTGTCCAAACTCCATTAAATCGGAGAAGAATTACAATAGCGGCAAACCTGTGGCTGAAGAATCAAGCGCCGATGCCCGCACAGCCCACATCACTCTCTACCATGACGCCGCCCATCAAAGCTGCCTTGAGATTCCATTTGTAGAAGAATAAATGGAAGGCACTGAAGCGTGCACATCGGAGCTTGAGAAGCGACTTGCATCAATAGAAAGTGGCGCGCGCGCGCGATTAGCTAGGCTCCTCAGTTATGGCTCGCATCCCTTGTTCCATAGCCTTATCCCCCAAACACACACCATTCATTTATTACTGATAGCTGCGAAGGCTACAACGACACTCTCAGGATCATCCTCACCTTCACGATACTTGAACTCGATAGGGTAAGCTACCATCGACACGTACTCGCCAGACTTCGTCTTCACGTGATATCTAACTGTCTCAGGGAAACGCTCGTTCAGCGCCCTCGTAAAGAGCCTATCTGAGAATGAGCCAACTGAATCATCATCAAAAAGAGTTAATGGGGAAATTGATAGAAGTTCCTCTCTGCAGTAACCACTGAGTTGGCAGGCAACGTCATCTACAGCAATCAGCCTCTCAGCTGCGAAGCTGATCTCATAGAAACCCACCGGTCTTCTCTTTAGAATCTTCTCGTACTTCTTCCTCTCGATGTCCTGAAACGAATAAGTGCTCATATTAGAGCGACTCATGGTACTAAAAAAATGAAGCACGATTTCTAATAAAATGTTTATGGAGAAATACACACAAATTAAAACTTGAGAAGCCTCATCCACTTAGCAATCTTGTAAAGGGCAAGAATAGCGAGGTCACCACAGAACCAGATAAAAATATCCGTAAGGTAACCACTAATCTCATCAGGAGTCAATCAGGGCCCTCCCGAATAATCTTCCTAGCTCTTGCACGATATTCAAGGAATTTGTTAATCCCCTGATTCCGACTACCGAACCTGTAAACGATTAAGAGGAAAGGCTTCGAACCCTTTGGCACTAACCTCAAAGTCGAGGACTCATTCGCGCGCGCTCGTTGGAGAATGTATCACAATCAAATGAACTTAGTAGGAATAAGCTTCGCGCGCGCGATTATGGCTTAATACTAAGCGTTGAACCTGAGGGCGCGCGCGTGACCCCCCGACCCTGTCCTGAAAACTCTTCTAATACCGTCTGGCTTGTCCCGATATTAGTGTAAAATTGTTTTAAATCAACATTCCCGTTTTCAGCCAATAATGAAGTTTATTGGCGAGCACGCGCGACTCTTATTAACAAATATTCCTATCGCTTACTCGAACGCGAGTAGCGTATATTTTCACTACGTATCAAGTGAACTGTCAAGGCGTTATATAAGGCCTCTTTAGGTTCGAGTTAAGGTAATTCGTGAATGAGAATCGTTAGGGATCATTTTTAGTACGTATGGGATCGTTTTCTAAATTTGTTGTGGCAGCCTGATTTTGATAGAGACTTATAGAGCTCATATGGGATCACTAGCGGATCAATTAGGGATCAATAAGGGATCGGTGGGGTTCTCTATTCCTGGCTAGAGTGACATAGTGTAAGGCGCCGTAGAGTGGGAAGTGGGGGGGGTGCTAGGCGATTATTTGAGGGCAAGGTTCGCTTTTTGACTGGTATGTTTATGAGAAAGTGATCCCTCAAGCAGTCTCAATCATTATTTTGATCCGACGTATAATGAAATTTGATCCCTTCCAAAACTTGAGGCTACCTCAGATTTTAAACCATCTACGGGCACTCACGATCCGTTCTCCAAGGAAGCTCACCTCTTTAGAGGTGGGTAGTTGACTAGACGGTGAACTGATCCTCCAAAGCCTTCATTGCAGCCTCCCCCCTGAAACCCCCATGGGGGTGCCGTCGGCCCTCCAGCAGGCGCCTCCGTGCATTAGACCTTCATCATCGACGAGAATCCCATTCATGCCACCAGCCACCTTGGGAACTATTAGGACGTCATAACCCCTCCTCTTCAGTTCCGCGATGGTATCATCCCCCAACTCGGGCTCGACATGCAGACAGCCCTCGGGTGTGCCCGGTATGCCCATGGTCCAGACCCGGGGCGCCTCCACAGCCTGCTGAATCCCCATCCCATAGTCGATGATGTTGATGAGGGCCTGACAGATTGCTGGAAAGATCCTGGTCCCTCCGGGGGACCCGATGCAGAGGTACGGTTTGTTATCCCGCAGCACAATCGTGGGCGCCATTGAACTCAACATCCTCTTCCCCTCGGAGACCGAGTTGGCCCTTCCGGGACGTGGATCGAAGAGCCCCATGCAGTTATTGAGCAGCATGCCTGTGCCTGGGACCGTTACAGCTGAGCCGAAGGCAGTGAAGAGGGTCTGAGTAGCGGCAACCATGTTGCCGGCGTCATCCATGACGGAGACATGAGTTGTGCATTGGCCTTCCCCTTCGTGGGGATAGGGGTCGCCGTAATGGTACGTCTTGACTGAGTCACCTATCTCCAGCGCCCTCAGAGCGGCGTAAGCCTTAGAGGTTAAACCCCGCACGGGGACGGGCAATCTCCATGGATCACCCATGTATCTCTGCCTGTCGGCGAAGGCTATCTTGAGCGTCTCTGCGATGAGGTGAATGTGGTCCGGGGAGCCGAAGATGAGGCTCGAAAAGTCGAAGCGCTCCAGTATATTGAGCATCTGGATGATGTGTGTGCCTCCGCTGCTCCCCGAAGCCATGCTCGCAACACTGTACCTATCCCTGTAGGTGCCAGTTACTGGGAGGGACCTCGTGAACTGCGTAGTCGGTGAGATCCGCCATGGAGAGGATGCCACCGTTATCCTTCATGTCGTCCACAACCGCCCTCCCCAGTTCGCCGCCGTATAGGTAGCTTGAACCTTTCTTGGCCACAGCCATGAGTGTCTCCGCGTATTCGGGCATCTTCACAAGGTCCCCAGCCCTGAGGGGCACACCGCCTGGCATGAACGTTTTAGCGGTTTCCTCGTAGGTGGATAGGTCCCTCCTCGTGAAATCGATGAGGTAGGCCAAGTAACTGGTGGCCCTGTAGCCCTCGTTTGCAAGTCGGATGGCGGGGGCCATAACTTCCCTTAGAGTGAGCCTGCCTCGTCTCGACTGAATGTGCTCCCAGCCCTTTAGTGCTCCCGGAACAGCGACGCTTAGGTGGCCGACAATATTCCTTCGGCCAACAGTTTCGAAGATGTACTGGTCGGGTCTCCTGTCCTCTACTGGTGTGTACATGGATTCGGATGCGGCCTTCGGGGCAATCGCGTAGTTGTCCAGTGTGGTGATGTCTCCGGTCCCGCCGTCCCTTGTGACGAAGAAGCCTCCTCCGAACATGCTCACCATCATCGGCTCAACAACCGTTAAGGCGAATAGGGACGCGATTGCTGCGTCGAAAGCGTTTCCCCCGCCCGCCATCACCTCGATACCCGCCGCGCTAGCCAGGGAGTGGTTGGTTACGACGACGCCCCTGCTCGCGTTTACCTCACGCTTCAGGGTCTTCAGGTACCTCTCAGGCACATTACTTTCAGTCAAGGCTACACCGCGTTGATCTTGATATTGAGTGGTGGATGTATATGATTTACGCGCGCCCCGACGATCTGCTTTGGACGAATTCTCGACATAGGTTTCAAAAGTCGAGAAACGTACCCTTAACCAGTAAACTGGAAAATGGAGTTTGACGAAGATTGAAGGATCTAAAGGAGTTTAACGAGTTTAGAAAGGAGATGAATGATCGAATCCTCAGCTGTGGCCACCTGGGTTTGAAGAGGTTCTGGGCTCTCGACAGCCGAGCCTACGAGAAGGGGGCCCTCGACGAGAAGACTCTGGAGCTCCTGGGACTCACCACCAGCATGGTGCTCCGCTGCGACGACTGTGTCACATACCACGTGGTTCGCTGCATCCAGCTAGGCATAACGAATGAGGAACTGTACGATGCCCTGAATGTATGCGTCATCGTGGGTGGCTCCATCACGGTGCCTCATATTCGCCGCGCATTCGAGACAATCGACAGATGTAGGGAGATGGAGAAGCGGGACCCCGGACTGAAGAGTCTTCTGTGATTTTGAAGACCCTAGACCTGGATCATAGAATTATTTCATTTAAACATGTAAATAATTCCATCAAACACTTAAATAGTGATTATGAATTGTATTTTTTATAATGTCGATTGTTAACTTGGATGAGAAGGACCATGAGATTTTGGGGATGCTGATGGAGGACGCCAAGGTCTCAGCGAAGGACATCAGCGCCAAGATCAACTCCCCGTTAACGACGGTCTACAGCAGAATCAAGAGGCTGGAGGACATCGGCGTCATAAAGGGGTATAAGCCGATACTGGACGCGTCGAGGCTCGGCCGACCCACGACCGCCTTCATCTTCGCCAGCTTTACCTACAGACCACCTGGCTTGGATAAGGATTTAGATCAGCGGGAGGTCGCGAAGAAGGTGGCGCGGTTCCCCGATGTGCAGGAGATACATATCATCACGGGGGACTGGGATTTCCTCATAAAGGTGAAGGAGAAGGATGTCGCGGCGGTGGGCAGGTTCGTCGTCGATAAGCTGAGAACCGTTCAGGGGATCTCGAAGACCTTGACGTGTATGGTATTCGACTCGGTGAAGGAGACTATGGATATCCCTCTCACCCCCTAACCCTATTATAACGAGTGGCTACTTGGTTACCCATCGGTGAAGAGCCTTGTCATCACGCTATAAGGAGCTGGGCGTTGACGTCAATAAGCCCGGGATAGAGCGGTTCAAAGAATCGATAGACGACCTCCACCCCGGTTCCTTCTGCGTCATACAACGCGACCCATCAGACCCGAGGATGGGTCTGGTTCTTCACACGGACTCCGCCGGAAGCAAACCCATACAGGCGTACATAATGTACAGGGAGAGTGGGGACGCCTCCTGGTTTAAGGGGCTGGCTCAGGACGCCCTCGCAATGAACATCAACGATATCCTCTGCGTCGGGGCGGAACCAGTCAGCTTCGTAGACTACGTGGCATACAATCCACTGAGCATCGATAGGGTGAAGATGCTTGGAGCTTTAGCCGACGGATTCGCGGATTGCAAGGCCCTCCTCATCCAGGGAAGGAACACCGATCGGCTTCGCCGGCGGCGAAACCGCTGATCTCCCGGACCTCCTACGGACGATTGACGTATGCGTCACGATCCACGGCAGAGTAAACCTCGAAAAGGTGATCACGGGCGAGGCGATCAGGCCCGGGGATGTGATCATCGGCCTCCGTAGTGGAGGCCCCGTCAGATTCGAGAACCGTGTAAACAGCGGCATAATGAGCAACGGCCACACCCTCGCCAGGACGTGCCTACTCTCAGCCTCTTACCTCGAGAAGTACCCTGAGATATCCCATCCGAACCGAGGCAGGTACACCGGTAGGTTCAGGCTCGACGACGAACCAGCCGGGGCTCGGAGTCACAGTCGGGGAAGCGCTCCTCTCCCCTACGAGGCTCTTCGCTCCAATCGCCTCAGCGGTACTCCGGAAGGTACGAGGGAGGCGTCCACGGGATGGTCCACAACACCGGCGGAGGCCAGACGAAGTGTCTCCGCCTCGGGAGGAGCATCCGTTACGTGAAGGACAACTTACCGGAGCCGGACCCGATATTTCGCCTGATCCAGGGGGAGGCAAAGGTGGGGTGGAGGGAGATGTATCAGGATTTCAACATGGGGATAGGCTTCGAGTTCATAGTTGACAGCGGAGGCGGTCGAGGATGTTTTAGCGGTTTCGGAGAAGTTTGGGTTGGGGGTCCAAGTCATCGGACGATGCGAGAAAGGTGGTGTGAAGAACAGTTTAGCCATAGAGTCCAGGTTTGGGAAGTTCCTCTACGATTAATCAGGTGTCTCTGGGTTCCTCACGCCTTCTTGAAGTACTTCTTCATGGGCTCCCAGTAGAAGTCCTTCCACCCCTGCGCGATGTCCTCGGCGATCTCCACAGGTACCCCAGAGTGAACCATCGTAAGCTCAGTTGATCCTTTGGCATCCTTCAGAGTCAGCTCGAGTCTAGACGCGGCATAGCCCTCGGGGAAGTCCGAAGACCTCCACTCCTGTACTATCCTCATCCCCGGTTCGAGTTCAAGGTTCTTCCCAGAAATGTAGCCATCCCAAGCCGTGAACTCGCCCCCCACCTTCGGGTCGGATGATGCTTTACTACCCGTGAATTTGGCGTGTTTTTCCGCGTCCATATACGCCTCGTAGACCTTCATCGGATCAGCTGGTATGGTAACCTTTTGCCGAATTGTCTTCGTCTTAAACTCCGAGTTCTTCAATTGAAAAGCCTCTGACTTGATGCTTGGTAGTCGCCTTTCATAAATGCGCGCCGGCCTGTCCCGAAATTCATCCAGGTTAAAATAAGCTTATTTTGATAGTTGAGCGCGCGCGCCTGAACATCATGTTTGATACCTCGATGTTGCCCATGTGCTCTGCCTCAAGCACCTCCTTGGGTGGGGTCACCTTGACCAGGGCCTCCTACATACCAGGTAGCTGGCGGTGCTGCCAGTAGGTACCATCACGCTTCTCAAAGTGATTCTCCTGCACCCACCACTGGAGGGCATCGCTGCCCAGTGTCTCGAAGCGCTGCCCACCTGGGCCAAGCTTCTTGTTAATCACATCGATAGCGGCATCACCACCAAAGGCTGGGGTGTTAAGCTGGGTACCTCCAGTGTTAAGCTGAGCACCCTGGCCACCCTGGCCACCCTGGCCTGCCTGACCAAGCTGGGCCCCCTCTATAGGGGTGAGTTTCTGCTCTGGCTTGAGCTCCGCTGGTAGGGTGGGTTGGGTGGGTTGGGTAGGTGTGGTGGGTGCGCTAGGCGTGCCCTGCTACTTCTGCCACGCGCACGCGTCGGTGGTGGCGATGGTAGCGGCGGTGATGCCTCCGGTGTAACGGTGGTGGTGACCACCTCGTTTGAGGAGGGCTCCTGTGTCTCCTATGCTGGCACCTCCTTCGGTGCTTTCGCCACCCAGTAAAGAATCTGGCGATCCGTATAACCGAGCGCTTTCAGCGCGTGCTTAACCAATAGACTTTGCACGCTCCTAGACCAGAGCATACTTTGGCCCAAAATCACGCTTAGTCGTGGGGGACTGGGGGACAGAATTCATTCTATTTATCATTTAAGGTGGATGGGGGAAGATGGGGGACTTGCGGGGGACCTGAGATGAGTCCCTCAAGGTAGCCCGCGTGTGCGTCAGCCTCGAGCACCTCCTTAGGCGGGCTCACCACGACCAGCGCCATCTCGCTGCTGTCGAGCTTGCGCCTCTGCCAGTACTCGCCGTCACGCTCTTCGACAGCGTTGTCACGCATCCAGTCCTGAAGAGTGTTGCTGCCGTTCGCCTCGAAGCGGTCACCACCCGGACCGAGTCGCCTGTTAAGCTGCTTCAGCACATCGTTACCCCCGGTGTTAAGCGGAGCACCCACCTTGTTAAGCTGAGCTACCTGACCTGCCACCTGACCTACCTGACCTGCCACCTGACCAGCCTGACCTGCCAGCACTGGCGTCTTCTCCTGGGGCAGCTCTACAGGGGCAGGTTTCTCCTCAGGTTTGAGCTCTGCTGGTGTGGTGGCAGGTGTGGTAGGTGTGGTGGCAGGTGTGGTGGTAGGTGTGGTAGTTGAACTCTGCTGCTTCGTCCGAGCTGGTGGTTCAGGTGGAGTTAATGACATCCAGGTGGGAAGCTGCTTCTCACTGTAGCCAAGTGCCTTCAGCTCAGCTGTCTTAGCATCCCTCTTGAGCTGAGTGATGTAGCCACCCAGGGCATTGATGCTTATGCCCATCGCTTCAGCGAACGTTCTCTTATCGAGCTGCTTCGGGTCATCTGGGTCCTGAAGCACGAGCAGCCGTTTATAGACCTGTAGGGCCTTCTCCTTGTCGGCATTACTAGGAGCCAAAACACATTCACTTAGAATTGGGATTGTCGCAGGAGAAGAAAGTTTAACCCCCAATGTGGGGTTCGCTCACTTTCAACCAACCCAAGTATGCGCTTTCCCCCAATATCAAGCTCAGTAATGGGGGACTGGGGGACAATACTCTTTCATCATTTGTCATTAAACTTAACAGCACGTATTAATGAGAAGATGGGGGACTGTGGGGGACTTGGAACCGAGGTGAGTCATTTAAGATAAACTTACATTTGGCGGAGAGCGTGCGCGCGCGAGCGCGTATGTGTTTCGGTTGTCTTTAACGATGTCGAGCGTCTAACTTCTGTGGGTTTAATGGGGATAAAAATGCCTTCGTATGGGTCTTTAGCTAATTAGTTTATTGACTGTTTTCAGCCAGCAGTCTTGTCTCAGTTCCTTGCTCTTATTAATACTATGAGGATTATCGCCGCAGCAGCCACGGACGCTATAATGATTGCGTTATTCAGTGTGAGAGCTACGCTCTGGAAGCTATAGGAGGCAGAAATTATCGCTGGACCCATCACTGTCAGTGGGGATGAAGGACCACTTAATTCACCTAGCTTGAATACTCCACCCATCGAACTCGTCATCGAATCACTATATGTGTATTGGACGACGGCTCCACTGTTCACCCACCCAGTGACATACGGAAGGTCACCAACAGCCAGCACAGTTCCGTTTATAGTTAGCATTGGTCCGTTTATTACTCCCCAAATAGCGCTCTCCTCCAAGCCAGTCTGGCTGAAGGTGAGCTTATACTGTGTATTCCATTTGGCTGTGGCACTCTTCGGGCCATCCATTACTATGGTGTTTGAGGTTGAGCCTGTACCTGACGCGTCGCCTCCCCATCCCGAGAAGACGTATTGGATTTCTGTGCCATTGGTCTCTGTAGTCTTATCTATACTGGCTTGAACATTCTGCCCCACCTCGTACCAACCAGCGCCCCCGGTTGTTCCATGAGAGGAGCTGACATTCAACTGGTAGATGTGTTGCCAGGTTGTCTCCTCGGTTACTGGCCCGTTCATTGTGAACTCACCACTAGGGTTACTACTGCCCGTATAACTGCCTTGAGAACCCTTCCACCCGCCAAAAACGTAGCTTTCACCTGCTACTGCACTTGGCGCCACAGCCTTCACCGTCACTTTCGAACCATTCTGGTACCAGGATCCACTCGAAGGGGTCACGGTCCCGAAGTTTGTATTTATAGTAAGCCTATATTGGGTTCCATAGTCAGCGATTATGGAAGTTGGGGAGCTCGTCACGGTGTAGTTATGTGTCTGAGAACCTCCGTCGCTCCAGGTGGAGAAGGTGTAGCGTACATCGCCTCCGGCATTAACTAGCGGGGAGGCTGCTAGGGAGTGGACTGAGCCAGGTGACCAGCTGAAGACTCTCGGAGTCGTGGTGAGGTTTCCATCGACCGATACGAAGCCTTGCCCACTGGGACTGGAGTCGATTGTTATGGCAACTGTTTTTGGGACGCCAACCGCAAAGGTGACGTTAATGTTATGGTTAGACCTCACGTTGGTGAAGGTATAACTGCTGGATATGGAAACAGGTTTTCCATCCACGCTTATCGCTGATACGCCATAACCGTCGTCCGGGGTGAATGTGAAGGTTTTGTCCGTACCCTGTGCTACCCTCACGGGTATGGATGGATTAATCGATCCATGGCCGATTGCAAATGGGTATAAAATATACGTTGGTATGTTACTTTGTTTCTGGAAGTTCGCTGTTATCGTCCCTGGGCCACTTATCGTCGCTGAAGTGCTTTCTGTACCCTGATTGGCTATGGTTATCGACCCGGTGGTCGTCCAAGAGGAGAAGGAGTAGCCCTGCGAGGGTGCGGCGCTAATCTGGATGGTTCCTGCGCTTATCCAGACGTTAGAACCTGAAGGGGTCATTGTTCCGATTCCTGCAGGGTTGCTGGAGAAGGTTACGCTGTATTGGGTCTCGTAATTCCCGAAGACATTACCATCCATATCGGCTGGAACAGTTCCTTGCTGAGTCGTAATTGGAGGGTTGGTGTCGCTGGTTGTGTAGATCCAAATGTATTGTTTAGAGGAGTCCACTACTAGTGGGGATTGATAGTTGAAGTCGACTGGGCTTTCGGTTGTGACCGTATGGCAGGTTTCAACGTCGGTGACGTAGAAGCCTTTACCCCCGATGGTGACTACGACGCCTGTGTAGTCGTGTCCTACGCCTCTTTCCCAGAAGGTCACCGAGTGGCTTACTTGGGCGTTTATTGTGAATGTTGTGGTTAAACCGATCACGAGTATCAGGCTAAATATAAATATTAAACGTGAAGTTCTCATCTTCCTTGCGAAACCGTCCATATTCCAATTTATCATACTGCTCATATATGAAACTGCTTTTATAATAAATTAGGCT
This sequence comes from Candidatus Bathyarchaeota archaeon, assembly GCA_963780545.1. Classification (GTDB taxonomy): domain Archaea; phylum Thermoproteota; class Bathyarchaeia; order TCS64; family TCS64; genus UBA8941. The sequence continues at coordinate 78,752 of CAWACK010000013.1, read as the reverse complement.
TGTGTTTGCATCTAACCAATACGGACATTTCTATTTACCTCTTCGATAAGAATGTTAATTCTCCAAAATATTTTGATATCTTTTTGGGAGTATTTCAGCTATTTTCACCGGTTACACTTTCTGATCGCAAGGATTCATTATGGTTAACCCTTCACCCATTATAGCAAATCGGGTAACTGGTTGACACTTGTGATGAATGTGTCAGCTCCTTCATGGATAAACATCTGAAGGGTTTCCTTAGGGCGCGCGCCCGCTACTCCGCCGAGGTTGACTGTTGGAGACGAATATTAGTGCCGGTAGGATGAAGATCGAGATGAATATAAGTAGGTTAAGCACTGTGAAAATCCTCTTATTCAATACGTTTACTATTCCATATCAGTATCCGATGAGACTTGTTAATCAATTAAATGGAGGATTACACCTATGTGGCCCTAAGCAATCAGATTAAGTTGGCCATAGACCTAAGCAAATAGACCGTGAAGAATAGCAAGACGAACGAGGTAACCGTGTACCTTAACTTCACCGTTTTAACCCTCCCCAAAATGTCGACGAAACCAAAAGCTGCAACGATACCGAGAGGCAAAGCTATGAACAGTCTAAACTGATAGACGTCATCTAAGACCAAGAAAAATGCACCAGACAGAGCGAAAATAACGACGAGATAGAGAGAGTTCAATGAGTTATATTTTAACTTCAATAACCCGAGCGCAGCTAATGAGAGAAGAATTAGGTTTGATGTAAAACCGCCTCTCAGGAAATTCAAAGACAGTAGGATCCCCGTAGAAGAGGAAACGGTGTAATAGGGATTCAGTAAGACTTGGCTTCCAATCAGGAACCAGTTCAGGAAACCAAAGCACCACGATTATTGTTAAATAGAATGGTATGGCTATCATCGCTCTTCTTGATGAGTTCCTTCTCAGAAGTTGTATAATCCAAAGTGCAGCGAGCCCCCCGATATAAACTTCGGCGGTCTGTGGATGGGAAAAATAGGAGAATAATCCAGTTATTATTGAAACGCTAAGTAACACTCGACCACCGACTCTAAGATATCGAAGAAGTAGGGCTAGCGAGAGAAAAATCAGGCACAGGCCAATAATGTTGCTTATAAAATAGCCATAAACGGTCTCGACGAGAAAAACCCCACCCGCGGTGAAGAAGGAGCACCAGGAAGCGACATCACCACGCCGAAACATCTCCCAGCTGAGGAATCCAGAGGCGGCTACCAGCAGTGGAAGAAAGATGAAAGGTATTATCATAAGCACATTATAGAGATCAAGTGAACTTATTGCGTGGATGAAGTAGATTAATAAAAAAACTATCGGCCGCTCCCCGACTGAAGGCCTTCATCGGGTCGGCGAGGACTGGCTGAGCGATACTCTGGTAGTTTGTAAAGTCGTATCCAAGTAACAATCCGTGTGGGTTCAGACCTCCGCTTTGCGGATAATAAACGGCGAAGAAAGCTAAACCTATTGAAAATAGGAATAGCGCCCAATTCCACTTCGTCCAATCTCGTTCTGAAGTGTCTTCTCCTTCTATATCATGTGGGTATTTGAGGAATGGTTTTGGTGCCCAGCCGAAAAGTAGGGTAAGAAGTGGAATAGGTGTGAGTATTGCGAGGAGATAGTAGAGGTCCAGCTCGAAGATGGCTAATCCGGATAATGGGGAACCTATTCCTAGATAGAATAGGATCCAATGCACCAGAGCTAAGACCTCGATGAGTGAGAGGATGGTAATAAACCAAAAAACTCGCTCTTCTGACTGCTTTAATCTAAGGATTCCTATTATTCCCGCAAGTGTCGCGGCTAATCCCAGAGCCAGCTCTACCCCAATTATCGGAGTGGCCAGGAGCCCAATCAGATGAATGCTACCCATTAGACCCTCGTTTGTTAAAAATCCCAATACGAACCACGTACCCAGAAGTAGTACACAAGACCAGAGTAGCAACCCACCTGAGTCGAGGTTAGTAGGCTGAACAACGCGGTGAAGAGTCACAAAGAATTTGAACGATGAGAACTGGACCAGCGAAAGTACCCCAACGAGGAGTAGACAAGATAATATCAGGGCACTCAAACTTACAGTGCAGCGCTGAGCCAGGGTCAAGTTAAGACAAAATATCGCGTTGAGGCACTTAAAAAGGTCATAAAGAAAAATGATGAAAAACATCGATACGAGAAAAAAATTGATAATTATTGTAGGTGTATTTTTCGCGGCGTTACTGATTGCTTATGCGCCAATTATCCCTAGAACCATCGTCTCTAAAACTGTCGTAACCGTCCCCATCGCAAATTCAACGGTGAGGAAACAGACACTTAATCTAACAATCCCCTTGACAACCACTACTTTCCACATTCAGACAATTGACCTGCCCATCGATCAACGCGTGAACATTACACTGTTAAGCACGGTCCCAGTCGACCTCGTCGCGATGCTCTCAAACTCTACTACAGAGTCATTCATCCAGGAAGTCATAAGTGAGGTTGGGATACCGATAGGGCCTTCGCTTTTTACAGGTAAGGACCTAACCCCAATAATTGTGCCGCTTATCAGGGAGAAACTACCATCAATCATGAGGAAAACCGCAAACAACGACTATTATATAATAAACAAACAGAGTAACTCGACGAGTCTTAACTTCAAAGCCGGGAGTTACAACTTAATCGTGCTAAGCTTCAATAACATTGGAAATCTACAGATACGAATCGAATATCTCTCAGCGGATTCGATGATTGAAACAAGATCCCAGACAATTATAGAAAGAATCTCTGTTCTTCAATTTATACAAGGATAGCTGATGAGTCAAAAGGTACTAAAAAAGCTGCGTGCGCTCGCGTGCGGGATTGTTTTTCAGCTGGCCTATACATGAAATGAATTGCCTTTTTTAAACAATATAAATGAAAAAGAAATCATCTTATTTTTATTGATAGAAAGCGGCTATTTTTTAAGATATAAATTAGCTTCCAAGGCAAATTTGGCTTCGTTTTAAAATTTTATGTAATATAGCCGCTTCTTTTTCTTTAAGAGCGCTTAAATATTGATACCTTAATATTGTTCCATTATGTATACTTCTTCTTTTTTAACAGATGTTAGAAAGAGAGCTATACATGGCAAAGTCTGGTTTAAGGCCCTAGATGGATTGGAGAGGGGTATCCTAAGTCTATCGGCTAAGGTCCTCGACGTCGTGCACAGTGTCTCGCTTGAGGTAGAGATTGCGAAGATCATTAACAAGATCGAGGAAGCGCTGAGAGGGGTGTTTGAGAGGAGGCTCCTAGGCTATGGTTTTGGTAGGGCTAAGGAAATTGTTGCTCACGCGGTGAAGCTTGGCTGCGTTAGTGCATTGAATTGGATGTTTGACTCCTCATTCGCGAGGTATGTCACATTCATGAGCCTAAATGCGCCGGTTGGGTGGAGCTTCTAAACGCAGGTAACCGACTCAGAGACAGGGATCTCGAGGAAGCTCTTCATAGTAGCAGCTATTCCTGCTTATAATGAAGAGACCAATATTGCGAAGGTGATTCTCAAGGCTCAAAAACATGTAGACCAGGTTATAGTCTGTGATGACGGGTCAAATGATTATACAGCTGCAATAGCTGAGGCTCTTGGTGCCTTTGTAATCAGGCATAAGGAAAATTATGGATATGGAGCTAGCTTGCTTTCATTGTTTAGGGAAGCTCAGAGGATAAATGCAGATGTTATTGTGACCCTTGACAGTGATGGTCAACATGATGCTGATGAAATACCTCTACTTCTTGAGAAGCTGACAGACGACATAGATCTCGTTATCGGCTCCCGATTCGTAGATGGAGCCGGATCTGAAGCACCAGCATGGAGGAGAATCGGTATCAAAGTCATCAACAAATTTACACAGAACGGCTCAGTTAAGACTTCGGATTCCCAATCCGGTTTTCGAGCCTACAATAAGAGTGCGTTAAATGCCCTTACACTGACAGAAAATGGCATGGGAATAAGCACAGAGATCCTATTAAAGGCTGGCGAATTGGGTCTTCGTGTCGCTGAGGTCCCGATCCACGTAGAATATGGTGGAAATACTTCCACTCATAATCCCCTAGCACACGGCTTTGATGTTGTACTAAATACATTTAAACACATTTCTCTGCACCACCCACTTCCCTTCTATGGCATCCCCGGCCTCATTTCCGTGCTATTATCACTGGTCTTCTGGGTGATAACCCTCGAGTATTATGCGATAAATAAAACAATTTTAACAAATGTTGCTCTTCTCGGTATAGGCACAATGCTTGTTGGGTTATTGTTAATGACTACAGCAATTATACTTTGGGTCATGACAACTCTGATACTAGAACAGTCTAAGCAATGAGAATCGCTATCATACTTGGCACTAGACCTGAGATTGTGAAATTTTCACCAATCATTCGAGAGTGTCAAAGAAAACAATTGGATTTCTTTGTGATTCATACAGAACAGCACTACGATTACGAGATGGACGGTGCCTTCTTTAGAATCTTTGTCTCCCAAGACCTGAATATAATCTAGGAGTTGGGTCAGGGAGTCATGCGGAGCAGACTGCAAAGATAATGATTGGTGTTGAGAAGGTACTGGATAATGAGGAGCCAAATGTTATACTTGTTGAGGGCGATACAAATACAGTTGTTGGCGGGGCTCTAGTAGCTGCAAAACTTCATAAAAAGTTGGGGCATGTTGAGGCTCCGCCTCCAGGAGCGGAGACTTTGGAATGCCTGAAGAGGTTAACCGGATTGTAACCAATCATATTTCTGACCAGCTTTATGCACCAACGGAAGTTTCTCGTAGTAATTTGCTCCGTGAAGGGATTGAAAATTCTAAGGTATTCGTTACAGGTAACACTGTTGTAGATGCAGTTAAAGAGAATTTAAAGCACTTGAAAAAGCAATTCCTATTGAAAGAAATGGGTTTAAAACAAGGTGAATATTTTCTTGTTACTCTACATCGTGCTGAAAATGTTGATAACGAGCATATTCTAAGAGGTTTATTCTCATCTTTTAGAGATTTAAAAAGAAAATATGGTCTACCAATTGTTTTCCCGATGCATCCACGTACTACCAAGAAGATGAGGGAATTTGGTATTTCGAGTGAAGAAATAAATGTGATAACACCTCTAGCGTACTTGAATTTTCTTCAACTGGAAAGTGAAGCTAAGCTTATTTTAACCGATTCGGGTGGCGTTCAGGAGGAAGCATGTTGTCTAAATGTACCGTGTGTGACTATGAGGGACAATACCGAAAGGCCTGAGACCGTTGATGTGGGTGCTAATTTAGTTGTTGGTAGGGAGCCTAATTGTATTTTAGCTGGTGTAAAAAAAATGATTGAAGTTAAAACTGACTGGCCTAATCCATACGGTGATGGAATGTCAGCAATTAAAATAATTGAATCAATTAAGAACATCCATAACTGACATTTTGGTTGCCAATGCATAAGCACTATGTTTACTATAAATTTTTTAAACGATGTTAATCCTTCAGGTAGTTACGGCTCTGCTATAGAACAAAAATATAGACTGTAAAAAATATTTTCTATTAAATTATAGATGAAATAGAACTTAGCAGTGATCTTTATAAAAAATATACTGGCCGTGGATGTGGAAGATTGGTACCATCCAGAGTATGTTAGAAATAAGGTTAAAGAAAAATTTGATAGAATTTTAATTAGCATGGATATTACCTTAAAATTATTGAAAAAATATAATATTACATGTACCTTTTTTATAGTTGGAGAAATAGCTGAAAAATATCCTGACTTGGTTCATCGTATTTCAAAAGAAAATCATGAAATCGCGTTTCATAGTTATCATCATATTCCTTTATCGGCCATGGATGAATTTACTTTTCGAGATGAGTTGTCTCGCTACGACAAATTAATTAATTTGTTAAATTGTGAAAGACCCATTGGATACAGGGCACCCTCTTATTCTCTTAATAATGATACCATTTGGTCTTTAAAGGTACTTAAAGAAATGGAATATTTATATGATGCTAGTTTATTTCCGATTAAAACTCCTCTATATGGAGAAAATAACACTTCCATTAGTCCTTATTTTCCCTCTTTCGAAGATTTGCATAAATCTGGAGATAATAATTTGCTTGAATTCCCTGCTTTGATATATTCAACTTATGGTATTAAAATTCCAATGGCAGGTGGTTTTTATTTACGCTTTTTCCCAAGTCTTTTTTTTAAAAAAGCAATTAAAAATGTAAATGAGAAAGATTATCCAGCAATTGTGTCATTTCATCCTTGGGAATTGGATGAAAAAACGCCTAAAATAAAAATTGGATTTAGAGAAAATTTTGTGACATATTATAATATTAAAAATACTAAAAATAAATTAGAAGAACTTTTTAAGAATTTCCAATTCGGTAGTTTTAAGGAATATATTAAATTAAATTATACTGAAGTGTATTAAGCATGATAACTAAAACCCCTGAAGAAATAAATGAACAAGAATTGATGGAGTACTATAGCTATAAAGGAAAGATAGGAAATATAAAGTTAAAATATCGTCTAATTAGATCATGGTTTCTTCAAACTTTAGCAGGTTTTTCACCTTCATCTGAATTAGCTGTAATTTTCCAAAGAGCTAGAGGTGTTAAAATTGGTAAGCATGTTTTTTTGGGTCCGAATGTCGTATTAGACTTATTATACCCTCATTTAATTCAAATTGATGACTATGTTAGTATTGGCATGAATTCAATGATTTTTACACATTCAAATCCTACCTGTTCTTTATTTCTGAAATTAAATTATTTTCCTCGAAAGGTATCACATGTAAGGATTGGTGAAGGAGCTTGGATCGCTCCTGGAACAATAATTTTATGTGGTGTTAATATCGGAAAAAATAGTGTTGTTGGTGCTGGAAGTTTGGTTATTAAAAATCTTGAATCTTATTCAATAAATGTTGGTTCTCCTACAAAAAAGATTAAAAATTTGAATAATATTTGAACGTTCTTATAGTAACTCCTTTTTTTTCACCAAAAGTTGGTGGAATAGAAACTCATGTACTAAATCTAACTCAATTTTTGGCGAAAAAAGGAAATAAAATTACTATTTTAACTTCTTTATTGGACGGTACTGAAAAATATAATCAAATTGATGCAAACATTGAAGTTATAAGAGTTCATACAATATTTCTTCCAAGTTGGCCTATTAAATCGATGTCTAACTTTGGTTTTGTGTTTAATATCGACAATTTATTGGAAAAAATAATAAGAGAAAAAAATATAGATATAATTCATGCGCATGGTTTTCATTATCCAATTACTTGGGCTGCAATTAATATATCAAAAAAAATATCCATTCCTTCTGTATTAACTATTCATGGTTTTTATTTATTGAATCCTGATAATTATTTTTTTATATTTTTAAATAAATTATTTAATTTTTTTATTTTACCTAATTTATTGAAAAATTCTAATGCCATTATTTCTCTAACTAAATCAACGTCTGAAGAAATTAAATGTTATTTTAATAGTGATAAATATTTTGTTATTCCAAATGGAATTGATGTAGCAAAATTTATCCATAATAAAGAAAATATAAATGAATATAGAAAAAAATATGGTATTCCAAAAGATAGTATTATAATTAGCTTTTTCGGAAGGTTAGAACAAGCTAAAGGTATAATTGAATTAACTGATGCAATGAAAATTATACTTAAAAATTTTAATAATATTTTTTTTATTGTTATAGGTGGCGGAACTTTAAAGAATAATTTAGAAAAAAAATTAAATAATTACAAAGAAAAAGTGTTATTTACTAATTGGGTGCCACAAAATTTAATACATGAATTATATGCAATAACAGATATATTTATACTACCTTCAAAAAGGGAGGCATTACCAATTACTATTTTGGAAGCTATGGCTAGTTCATTATTTATTATAACAACTCCTGTTGGGGGTATACCAGATATATTGATAGATTATAAAAATAAGATATTTTTAAAAGATGTTAGTATTGAATCTATAAATAATTGTTTAGAAGAACTTTTATTAAAATATAATAAAGAAAATTATTATTATGAAAAAATTAATGATTATGATTGGGAATTAATCGGAAATAAAACTCAATCATTATATAGTAATCTAATCTATATAAAATAATATCAAGATATTATCAATAATTTTTATATAAAGTCAATAACATAATATTTTTTAAAAATATTTAATTTTTTGCTATGTTAAAAAATTTAAATTATCATAATGTTCCTTCCAAAAATATTTTATTTGTATCTGATTCTGCTGGAAATAATAGAGTCTTCAAAATGGCCTCAACTTTAGTAAAAAATAATTTTAAAGTAAATATATTGGAATGGGATAGAAATTCTGAATTTAAGCAAAATGAAATCATTAATGCCCTTAATGTTTATCGAATGAAGTTGAAAGCGCCTTATGGGCTGAAACTTGTTTTTTTTATGCCTATTTGGTGGATATTTTTAACATTTTTTGTAGTGACACACAATTTTAATATTATTCAAGTTGAAAACTTAGATAATTTAATTCCTTTATGGTTTTTATCACGTATTAAGAAAATTAAAATCGTATATGATATTGCAGACTTCTATTCTGATGCTTTTATTCCACCAAAATTAAAATTTATAAGATATGTTATCGCAAATATGGAGCGTTTATTTATTAGTTTTGTTGATGGGATATTTATTGTAGATATATCAAGATTAAATCAATTAGGTTTAAATAAAAATTATGTTACTATTATTAATAATACACCTCCTGATATATATTTAAACTATAAAAGAAATAACACAAATTATCCAAGAATTGATTCTAATTTTATTATATTTTATGGTGGAATACTTTCAAAAGATCGAGGACTTTATACAATAATTAAAGCAGTTCACAATTTGAGTAACGTTGTTTTGTTAGTAGCGGGATATGGTGAAATGGAAAAAGAATTTACTAAAATAGTCAAAGAAATTTCAAATGTGAAATTTCTAGGTAAAATACCTTATGAAAAAATATTATATTTTAGTTTAATGAGTGATTGCATAATTGCATTATATGATCCTCATATTCCAAATAATATCGTAGCTTCTCCAAATAAATTATTTGAAGCAATGATGTGTGAAAAACCAATAATTGTAAATAATGGAACAAATTTATCTAAAATAGTTGAAGAAAAAAAATGTGGACTTATTATAAATTATTATGATGTAATCGGATTAAAAAAGGCTATAAATATAATTAAAGAACAACCAGAACTAGCTTTATCAATGGGCAAAAATGGAAGAGCCGCCTATTTGCAAGAATATTCTTGGGATATAATGGAAAAAAGGTTATTAAAAACATATAATTCCTAAATACCTAATTGATCAATGATAAAAATAGATTAAATAATATATCACAACTTCATATCAAAAAGAGAATTTTAAACATATTGAAAAAATAGAAGTTTTACCAAATGAAAAGTAGTTTGCAAAACAATTTTTTTAGAAAAATAACAAATAACATTTTAATAGTTATATTTATTGTTTCAATTATTTTTTATAGTTTTGCGAAAATCGAAGTTTTAATCCCTAATTATTTTTCAATATTTTTTGGACTTATTATTCTTATTTTTATACCAGGCTATTATCTCGCAAGTATTATCCCAAAAAAAATTTCTATTGATGTATTTCTTTTTAGCTTTGTTTTTGGTCTCACATTTCAGACCATTAACATATCTCTGTATAGTATTTTTTCAAGCGTTATTAAAATTGATTTCAGTACTCTCCTTTTATTTGGTTCCATTGTTGTCATTATCGTTTCTAAGGTTATCGCGTATAAAATGGATGTTTCATATATTTTTGGACAATTTAAAATAGATGTTGTAAGATCTCTACGTAATCCAGCTTTTTATATATTTTTTTTCGCTTTAATTGTACGTCTATATTATAGTTCCTATAACAATTCATCTTTATTTCCTGATGCAGCTTTATATCTTGATAATGCAAGAACACTTGTGTCAAAAAATACTTTTTCCTTTAACGTGCTATTTGACGAAAGTTTAGGTTCATTAACAACGTTAGGTCTAATTGAACATGAATTTATAGTCTATATATTCAGTATATTTTTCTTAATATATAATACTTCTATTAATGCAGCTCTTCTAGCATTAGTATTAATTGGTTCGTTTATGGTATATCCAGTTTATTATATAACAAATGAGTTTTTTGGAAAAAAAGCAGCTTTATTAGCTGCAATTATATTTTCACTTCATCCTCTCTTTATATATTTCTCATCAATATTATTTGGACCTGAAATATCTGGGTTATTTTTTCTTTTGGTATCATTTTATCTTATAATTGAAGGAAGTAAAAATAAAAACTTACCTACACTAATCATAGCCGGTATTTTATTGGGTGTGTCTAATGAGCTTTGGTGGCCCCAATTTTATATTGCAATTCCATTCGCATCATTATTATTAGTCTTATTTTATAATAATTCATTAAATTATCGAGATATTAACTTTTTAAAAAATTTACTGCCATGTGAATTCTTTGTTATCCTTTATGTTTTCGCTCTCAAATTATACTCTCTTTATTTCATATATTTACCAATAATTTTTATTGAGACTATAGCAATTTTATGGTCATCCAAATCTCCAAAAAAACAAATATTTTTTACACTAAATTTCGTAGCAGGTTTAATAATTCCGACTATGATTTCAGTTATACGTCATTATATATTTCCTTCACAAATAAGCTCCATAATTGCTGATACTGCTAAAGAAGGAATAATTCCATCGATAATAAATGCTTTTACGCTATTCTTACATATATCCTCTTTTATTAGTTTTATTGACTATACTAAATATCTCTATTATTATGCTACAGCAATAATACTTATACTATTTTTTATGGCATTACTGATTTCAGGGAAAAAGAAGGGAAAATATTTTCTGGGAAGTCTAATTATTTTTGATTGCGTTTTAGTTTCTCTGATGCCTCCTCCATCGTATCCAGAGTATTTAACTAGTCAAGGAAGATACTACCTTTTACCAATCTTATTAATGATCATTGTCGGGAGTTCTTTTTTGTTAAATATAATTGAAATAACACTTAACAAGATCAAATTAAAATCTATTAACACTGGAAGGAAATTCAAAACAATAAGTCTTCCTAGCATTACTGTTTTAATTGTTTTAATCATACTATTCAATTTATTTTTTATTCCGCAATATCAACAATACATCCAAGATATTAATCAAGAGAATCCGATTACAAAATATGGTTGGTCAAATAATATGTTGAACTGGATAAGGTCTAATACTTCTGATCAAGATGTATTATTAACTTCTAGAGCTAGAGAGCTTTCATGGTTCACTGATAGAAGAACAGTGAGCATAATGTCACCGACAACTAGCCCTGAGGATATTGGATATACGGATCTAATTCAATTATATCAACAGTTTAAAGTAAAATATTTGGTTGTGGAGAATTATTTCGATTGGAGTTTTCCGAAATTGAGCGACTTTTACCAATCTGCAAATATTTCCATTGGAACTGTGATTTTACCAAGTGATTTACTAATATCTCAGTTAACACAAAGACATTCAACAAATAATACTATTAAGGCATATTCTTTCGAACTAGTTAAATATGAAAATTTATCAAATGGAGGCTTTAGTATATGGAAACTCAATTCGCCTAGAGATTTTGTTTTCAATTATAGTCATTTAGATCTTTCATCCAAAGATTGGGGTATTGGAAATGGAGGAGATCTCTTAGTTGAGGGTAATGCCTCAAAACTAGTTATTGGAAGTGGAAAAACTTATGATTTTTTTTATCTAAAAAACCCTTTAAACATTAATCTAAATAAGCAAACTGTGAGATTCATTGCATGGGATATAAACGAAACAAATAATGCAAACGTTACTAGTATTGAACTCTGGAAAAATGGAAATCATCTTTTAGATCTCCATCCTCCATCAAAAATCGGACCCAGTGTGACTTTATTTGATGTTAGTAGTTTTGATAATATTCGTATTGTAATTAATGGTAAAAGTAACGGTAATATTTCAATCAATTGGTTTGTTATTGGAAACTATTACATTAATTAATTTAAATTGAGATTATGCCATATAATAATTTTACATAATAGTAATTTATTATCATGAATTGTTTGAATTATGAAAATAGTAAATATTTGTGCGCGCGTTTATGGTTTTAAAAATATCTCAAAAAACTATGAAGTAACTTGATTAAATGAAAAAAAAATAACTTTCACTTGGTATTTGAAAATTGAAAATAGTTTTCATTACACCTAAATTTGAGCCAGAAATTGGCGGTGTCGAAAAGCATACTTATTGCGTTGCTAAAGAATTAGCAAAATATGGAAATGATATTTTAATCATAACATCCACCCATCAAAAAAATGTTAAAATTTTAGAGCAACAGAATCGAATAAAAATTTATCGATTATATCTTCCTCTTAAATATAATAATAAAATAAATTCATTAATCGATCTATTGAAAATGTGGTTTTTCTTATTAACAAAATATCGAGAACTTGTAAGAAATGATGTGATTCACCTTCATGATTACCAAACATTTTTATGGATTTTACCGTTTATTTTTTTGATTCGTAGACCAATTTTCGTGACTTTCCATGGTTTTGAAAAATATCCCATACCATTATTCGCTAAAATAATTAGAAAATTTACTGAAATAACAACCAAAGGAAGTATCTGTATAGGTAATTATATTTCTAAATGGTACGGTACCAGGCCTGTATACGTGACTATTGGTGGAGTAACAATTCCCGACAGAGTAATTCTAAATAACTCTACTGAGAAAGCAGGTGTTTTTATTGGCAGACTTGATAAAGACACAAATATTTTAGAATTAATTGAAGCTCTTGTAATTCTTAATAATAATTACCATGTTGAACTCCCCTTACATATATGTGGAGATGGAGTTTTAAAATCTCAAATTGAGTCATACGCAAAGAAAAACAACCAAAAAATCTTTGAGCACGGTTTTGTCGCCTATCCTCAGTCATATCTTCTTTTATGTCGATACGCATTTGTGACAGGTTATCTTTCGATACTAGAAGCAATGTCTTACAAAAGACCAGTTTTCGCTATTTATACAAATCCGCTAAAAAAAGATTATTTTTATTCAATTCCAAACGTGGAGGAATTAATGTTTATAGCAGCATCGCCAAAAGAATTAGCAGAGAAATTATCTTTAGCGATTAAAAACCCTGTAAAAACTGAGCTTATATGTGAACAAGCCTATCAATTTGCTAAATTCCATACATGGAGTGAAGTTGCAATTATGTATTTGAAAATTTATCAAAAATATGGTGATTTAAAATAACCAAGATATCACTAATTTGTACTATTAAGAACGAAGAGGAAACCATGGGAGATCTCCTAGAATCGATCATTAAACAAACAAAACTTCCTGATGAGATAGTTTTCGTAGATGGTGGTTCTTCCGATAACACTATTAAAATGATTGAACTTTATAAAAATTCACTTCCAATAAAACTAATAATATCTAATGGTGCTAACATAGCGAAAGGTCGTAATATTGCAATTAAACTCTCTACCAATGACATAATTGCTAGTATTGATGGTGGCTGTAAAATTGACTCTAAGTGGCTTGAAAAAATTACAGACCCTTTAGAACAACATAATTATGATATTGTTTCTGGAGTATATTTGCCATGGTACATAACAGAATTCGAAGAAATTGCTTCCCACCTTATTTTCCCTGATATAAATAATCTAAAATCATTTTTACCCTCTGCGAGATCAATGGCTTACCGAAAAGCAATATGGGAAAAAGTTGGTGGTTATCCTGAATGGTTAGATTATGCAGAAGACACATATTTTGATTTAATTTGTAAGAAAAATGATGCTAACTTTATTTTAGAAAAAGATGCAATAGTATATTGGAGAGTAAGAAAAAATATTCGTAACGTATTTAGACAATTCTTTTTCTACGCGAAAGGTGATGGTATAGAACTTCTGTTTCCTATTCGATATATTACTCGATATGCGACTGTTGTATTATTGGTTGTATTGTTATTAATTGGGTACAATAATCTAATTGTGTGGCTTTTTTTTATTATTTTCTCGGGAACAACTTTGTGGATAAAACATCTTAGAAAGGTGCCAAATCTTAATTTATTTCGATTTATTTTAGGATTAAAAATCGCTTTTGCAATAGAATTTGGAAATATTTTTGGTTATTTTGTTGGACTTTTATCACATAAACGCGGTGAAAGAAAAATCAATGCGCGCTTACCTGTTTAGAAATTAAATAATCGTTCATCAGATCCTTCTTTGAAGATAGGTTGAACGTTGAGCGTGTGCTTGACTCACTCAACTTAGACGGGATACGCGATACTCTCATGGAGCACTACCACAGCGACGGACCCAGCAGAAACCCCATCGACCCGCTCGCCATCTTCAAGGCGCAGCTCCTCAAGTACCTGCTGCAGATACCCAGCGATAGAAGGCTCGCGCGCTGCCTTGTCCCGTTATTGGTGTAAAATGGTTATAAATCCACATTCCCGTTTACAGCCAATAATAGAGCTTATTGACGAGAAGGATCATGAACCCGCTGAGAGCCCAAAATAAGACTCAACTACAGGAAAGGGGCCTGAATTTGAATGCTAAGCAACCCCGCGAAGGGCTTGGAAGGCCATGATTCAGGTACCTGATGACTTTTGGTTCTGTGTTTGCCTCATGGAAGCGTCTAAACTTGTTGCCGGGTGGAGTTTCTTCTGTTTTTCTATGGATCGCTTGTTCTGTGGAGTTGAGGAGGGTGGGTTCTGGGAGAAGGTTTGGGGTTTGTGATATGCCCGGAATTGCCTCTAAATCCGTTGATGGGAGTTAAGACCATTATTAACTAATGTTGGGGTAATTTCGGGACAGGGCAGCGCGCGAGCATATCTACTTCTTTGCAATTTATAAAAGTTTTAAGGGACTTCCAGATTTGTAAGGTCGAGGTACCATATCGTAGGAGTTTTAGCGGTGGTGGCTATCTGGATGCTGCCCACGGACCACCAGCTCGGCGACCCAGTTCCTGTGAATCCGCTAATCGACAGCCCCTCCCATCTCCAGCCATTGAAGTTGTCGATGAAGTGGCCGGTGAATCGGTTATTAAAGTCGGGTGCATAAACATAAATGTCCATGGTGGCGCCGGTGTTCTTGCCATACCACCAGATGGCGAGGGTGTTGTAGCCGCTCCAGTCCTGAGGTGAGGCGTAGCTGTGGCTGATGGCAACCCAAGCCTTGGTTCCAGTGACTATTTGGTACTTTAGGCTGTTGGCGCCGCTGTGTACTGTCGTATTCTCCGAGGCGACTATTATGTCAATGTTGCCTGCTCCACCTGACGAGGCTTTCCAGAAGGAAGCGCCGTCATCCCAGACCACCAGCGTTGGCTTCGGAGGCTCCATTGTTGTTGCATCGAGGTACCACGTCGTAGGGATTTTGGTGGTGGTTGCTATCTGGATACCGCCCACGGACAACCAGCTCGGCGACCCGGTCGAGGTGAAATTGCTCACCAGCAACGCCACCTTTCTCCAGCCATTGAAGTTGTCGATGAAGTGGCTGGTGAACCGGTTATTAAAGTCGAGCCCCAGGATGTAGATGTCCATGGTGGCGCCGGTGTTCTTGCCGTACCACAAGAGTGAGAGGCTGTTGTAGCCGCTCCAGTCTTGGGGCGAGGCGTAGCTGTGGCTGATGGACACAAAGGCTTTGGTTCCGGCGACTATCTGGTACTTCAGGCTGTTGGCGCCGCTGTGCACTATAGTATTCTCCTGAGCGATGGCTATGTCGATGCTGCCTGTTCCGCCGGATGAGGGTGTCCAGAAGGAAGCGCCGTCGTCCCAAACCATCAGCACCGTCGGGGGGGCCATTGTTGTTGCGTCGAGGTACCACGTCGTAGTGGTTTTTGCAGCGGTGGCTATCTGAATGCTGTCCACGTTCCACCAATTTGGCGACCCGGTCGAGGCGAAACTGCTCACTGGCAGCGCCACCTTTCTCCAGCCATTGAAGTTGTCGATGAAGTGGCCGGTGAATCGGTTATTAAAGTCGGGTGCATAAATATAAATGTCCATGGTGGCGCCGGTGTTCTTGCCGTACCACAGGATTTCGAGGTTATTGTAGTCGCTCCAGTCCTTGGGCGAGGTGTAGCTGTGGCTGATTGACACAAAGGCTTTGGTTCCGGAGACTATCTGGTACTTCAGGCTGTTGGCGCCGCTGCGTACCGTCGTATTCTCCTGGGCGACGGCTATGTCTATGCCGCCTGTTCCGCCTGACGAGGCTTTCCAGAATGAGGCACCGTCATCCCAGATCACTAATGTTGTTGGCTTTGCATGTACGTTGAATGCGTAGAGTGTGGTATTTGTCGTCGACCTATGGTCAGGGGTTGACGCGTCCACTTTGACGTTATAGGTGCCGGTTGTCGCGTTAAAGGGTATACTCCAGTCCACATACCAGTAGTTGTAAGTCGGGTCATACGATGCAACCGGCGTAATCCATGAGCCTCCCTGGGGCATGTAGCTTATGTTGACTGTTAGATTCTTTGAGGCTGTCTTCGCGTCGAGGACTTCGGTGTACATTCGGAGCACCTTCCCCGTGGAGACGTTTCCTCCCTGCTGGAGGAGCTGGTTCTCGGGGTCAACCCATGAGGAGATGTAGACTATGGTTGGATTCGGGTTGACCACCATATTGAAACGCCCCACGATAGTCGAGGTGCTTGATACTCCGGCGCCATTTGTGACATCCACCTTGACGTCGTAGAGCCCAGCAGTTGCATTCAGGGGTATGCTCCAGTCCACGTACCAGTAGTCGTACGTCGGGTCATACGAGGCAACCGGCGTGGTCCATGAGCCTCCCTGGGGCCTGTAGCTTATGTTGACCTTAAGGTTCTTTGAGGCTGTATTCGCATCGCTGATTTGGGTGTATAAGCGAATCGTCTCACCGTAGAGGACGTTTCCTCCCTGCTGGAGGAGTTGATTCGCTGGGTCAATCCACGAGGAGACGTAGACTATTATGGGCTTCGGGTTTGCCGACACGATGAACTGCCCCGTGATAATCGAGGTGGCTGATCCACCGGTGCCATCATTGACATACACCCTCACGTCGTATAGACCGAGACCAGCGTCTTTTGGTATGACCCAGTTCGCGTACCAGCTGTCCAATGTCTTGTTGTAAGAAGCGGCTGGCGTGGTCCAGTTGCCTCCCTGGGGTCTGTAGCTTATGTCGACTACCAGGTCTTCTGAGGCGGTCTCCTTATCGCTCGCCTGGGCGTATATGCTGATTGTCTTCCAGGTGGAGACGTTTCCACCCTTATCGATCCAGTGGTTATCGGGGCTAACCCACAGAGATAAGTTACCTATAGTTGGGTTCGTGTTAGCAGCCACGTTGAATGCGTTGGATATTGTACTTGTCGTGGGCATTTTATCTGTTGTTGATACGTCAACCATGACGTCGTAGAGCCCCTTCACGGCATCTGCAGGTATGAGCCAATCTACATACCAATAGTTCAACGTCTTGTTGTATGATGCCTTCTCGGTAGTCCACGAGCCTCCACGGGGTTTGTAGCTTATTGATATAGTCGCCTTCTTTGTGGTGTTATCCAAATTGTTGACTTCTGTGTATATGCGAATTGTCTTACCTGTGGTTATGTTTCCTCCGAGACTGATCTGGTGATTATCAGGGTAAATCCACGATGAGACAGAGGCTATGCTCGTATGCGGGATATTGTTTGCAACGTAAATGATCGCCCCTGAGCCAAGGGCTGCGATGGCGGCGAGGAGGATAACTAGGGTAAGGATCTTCAATTCTGTACAAACTTATGCTAATTTGATATGTATAAATCTATGCGCTCCGATTTAGAATCGCAAAAAGATCGAAAAATTTCCTTTCGCGCGAGCGAACTAAGGTTGAAGGTTTTATACTTATCTATCCTGATCTATTTTGTGTTAAACCTTCCAGTCTAAGTTAATGTGAGTTTTCCAGAGGGTTATCCTGATTATGCTAACGAATGAGATGGTAAGCCAGAGAGGGTTATAGACGAAGTAGAAGATCGTGAACTCAAAGATGGAGAGGGATATCCGAGGCGTCTAGCAAAGTAGTAGAATATGGCGGAGAAGACGACGAAGCTAATCAGAGTCATAGTGAAGGCCTCTAGAATCGTGATTCCAAGGAGTATAGCTACCAATGGTGGGGCGAATATGAGTAATTTGCTCTCGAGTATGATGAGAACGATATTGATAGGGGTAAGATAAAATGTACTAGGGAGTATGAATGATGTGATCATCACTGGAAGGCTAGGGAAAAGTATCAAAACGCGCGCGCGAGAGGAGGCAGATAGGTGAATGTCGTTTGCGTATGTATTTGTAGACTAATTCTTAAACTTGTTTTTTCAGCTTCAACTAGTACTCGCTAACATAATCCACAAACACACTGATACTCATCCTTCTGAGTGACGTTTCAGGCTAAAACTTCGACTTCTCCTCATCTAAAGTCACATACCCACTTCCCGAATCGTAACTCAGAATAGGATCATGACTCCTTCCAGCAGGGTGCATCCCCCAGACGACGTTGACCCCATCCTTAACCCTCCTCCTCATCCCCGTGAAACCCTGGTTGCAGGCTAAAACAACCACGGAGTCGACGTTTCGCTGATGGTAGACCGGCGGATAACCTAACGGCTTAAAGATCTCCGTCTGCTCACTCCAAGGAGCACAATATAAGGAATGGCTCGTCTCAGTCTCTGCCTTTAATCCATGTTTTTTAAGTAGATTCTTAAGCCTCTCCGCCTCTTCGGCGATTGCTACTGCTTTGTATGTTGTTTCACCCGTTTTCTCGTCGAATGTCATGTGGTAGACGGGTTTGTTTTTGTCGTGGGCTATGCTTATGTTTGCGCAACGTGCACACCCGACTATTAGGACGAATTTACTGCCTTTTAGTTCGTCAAGTATCTTCTGGTCTGGTTCTAGGATGGAATATGCTCCCATGCCTCATCAATGCTTTAGACTCCTTTTAAGTTGCGCGCGCGCCGGTGGGTAACGCTAACCCCTACACTGTGACTATGAGCGCTGATCACATGCTGAAGGTGGTCTTCGTTCAGCAAACTAACTGGCTGCTCTACATAGGGATACTCGCATTCGCGCGCGCGCGGGCGGGTCATCATGGGTCTTGAGGGGTCAAAGGGGGAAACACTCACAGCGCTCTCGTTTAGGTTGACAGTCTCAAGGCTGCCCGCTCCGTGTAGGTACGAGGTATCGACTTTAAATGAAAATGAGTGAGACACTTGATCTACGTTCGCAAAGAAGTAACCTAGCCTGCCGTCGTGTGAGAGCGCCGCCACAGAAAGTACGGTGGGAGTTAGGTAGCTTGAGAGCTGATTGTCCCTGAGCCCGGAGTCATAAGAGGTTGTTACACGGATCGTCGGAACAGATATCACCGGCGAGGGAATCTGTTCTCCCAGTGGAGAGAAGTCGCGGAAGAAGGAGGACGAGGCCCACACCAAGCCTCTAGATAGGTTTGAATCCGGTGGATCCCAGATGAACGGGTTTCCAGCATAATCCGGAATTGCACCGTTTGTAACTCCGAGTGCTTGGGCAAAGTCTCTGTAGGTCTCGTAAGCTTGGGGAGAAACGTACTGGAAGGACTTGATGAAAGATCCACCGAAGTTCTCGCGACTCCAGGGGATGGCGTATCCACTGTACACATAGCTGAAGAGACCCACCATCCTAACATTCCCGCCGAAGTTAGCCGAAAACCAATTGTCTCCCGGGTCTCCTGAGTCACTAATGTATGCCTGGATCCAAGGCATGAAGATCTCGGGAAGGCCCTCGCTTGCCAGTATGAATTTGGGGTTGATGCGGTCTACCGAGGCCCTTACCCGCTCGAGTATGCTGATCCAAGTGGAAGCCCACCACCTACCGTATCCGGGGGGATGGGTCGCCGAATTACCGTAGTCATAGTTATTGAAAAAGGTGCTATCCAGTTCAACGCCATCGACGCCCGATTTTGCCAGAGTAGTAATGGTGCTGATCACCCAATCCTGGAACTGGGGACAAGCAGGGGATGCTCTTGCAATATCTGTGGACTTGAGTTGGTTTGCTCCATTCTTCTCTTTTGCCGCCCATGAAAGCTGCGTGCTGTTGTAGCCCGGATAATTGGTGTAGATTGGGCCAACTGAAAGGCCCACCATTACGTGCTGGCCCATCGCGTGGATTTCAGCAACCGTCTTGTTGAACGAAGACCAACCCTCCATAGGGGGGAAGACATCTGGCGCGACCCAATCGCCGAATTTCTCCCACCCATGCCAATTAACCAACACAGGAGAATTATCCTTCGCGAGGTACTGCGAGAGCTGGATGGGTAATTGAGAAAAATTCGCATATTGGTAGTTACCTGTGTATGCCTTCCCATTAACTACTCCTGACTGGGAACCAAAAGAGTCGTAGGTGTCATAGCTGCCGAGACTAAGGACAACGAATCCCCTCTTGAACCAATCCGGCAAATCGTTTCTTTGGGATAAAGGTCCCTGAGCGGCCCACCATTGCTTCATCGCCCATGCCCGATACATATCTGCGGCAGCATGCCAGTCGCCCCTGAACACTCCGAGAACTGTGTCGTACGAAGTACCAATCGTCGAATTTTTTTGCTCTGGTAGAAAGTGCAGCACATCTAGAGTTATTGTGCCGGGACTCGGGTTGTCGCTGGGCTTTGACACGCCGATCTGCTTGGGATTTCCACCCACGTCATAAGTGGAGACATACAGTCCTCCAAATGAATTTCCCAGGACCATTAACTGCATGGGGAAAGGGGACTACGGGTAGACCGAACCAACCCCCGGCGGAGAGCTCGAATTGGTGATGAAGGTGCTGTAGAGGTCTGTCACCATGCTGCCGGCCTCGTCGCCCAAAAGGAGATAGTTGTTGGTGGTTTGATTCCCGACCTGGCCGATTCCGCTGATTGCAGGAAAGTCTATCATATCTATCAGCGCCTTGTCAGGGTTGTCTATCGAAATCCTCCAGTAGCTGAGGCTCGAATTGGCGACGACACGGACAGTCGCTGTCACCGTGGCAGGTTCCGTCCCACTGAAAACATACTTTAACGTGACTAGGGATCCGTTGTACCCCGTGTCGTAGCCGTACTGGAACGAATTTGGCGCAAAGTTGTCATGTCCCGTACTGGAGTTTCCGAACCAGAAGAGCCTTGGTTTGACGAGCTTATTGGTCCTGTAGTCCTCGCCGGTAATCTTATTGATCACAGAGTAAATGCTTCCGTCGGTCTTTTGGAGTCGCAGTTCTATGAAGCCGTTGCCGATGTAGATGAGTTTGGAATCCTCACGGACGTATGTGGGGGAGAAAGAGGGACTTGGCTGGGAGAAGGTTCGAGGGCTTGCCTGAGCTAGGCGTGACAGCAACATGATCATGGCGACCACGAGGACTTTCTTCAAGGCAGAGCACAAACAAAATCACAGTCTTCTTTCTGAACACCGGGATATTTATCGCAAATGTTTACAATTGTAATTAATTCGAATACAAATGTATGCAGTCGTGTGTGTGCGCGTGCCCAAAGCTGACAAGGACACAAAGATCGCTCTTCTGATGAATCGGCGCGCACTCCAAAGTCAAGTGACGAGTCTGCAGAGTCAGGTATTAAGTCTGCAGGGACAAATCTCATCCAGCGCACGCGACTAAACAGGGTTTTAATATACTTAAATGTTCATTAAAATAGGTAAATTCACCCGGGTAGGAGGGGATATGTAACGTTTCTCGTTGTTAAGAAATTGGTTACCCTGGCATTGATTATCTTGCAACTCACAATAACTACTTCGAATTTGCACTCAGCTTCGGCGCAATCGAACTCTGAACCCATCTACCTGGTAAAGTGTACTGTGACCACCTCATCCGATTGGGTTGAAGTTGGGCTTGTAGGCTTGTCTTCCTTCACGAGTAACGCAACAATAACCTTGGGAGATGAAGCTCCCGGGCTACAGTACTCCTATTCACCGGGGCGTATATGGATAGCCAAAAAACAGTTCGACGTGACACCAGTATCAATAGAGGTGTTGTTCCTCGCGATCAAAGGCGTTGAAGAGGGACAGATTAGTATCATTAGCGGAGCACTGGGTGAAACCGGTGTCGATGTGTACAGCTATTCTGGTTATTGGAACCTGATATTTTCGGTGAAGCAACTCGGCTCTGACTTCGTTAGTCCCACTTCAAACAAACATAGTTACACAATAGATTATAGCCATCTTTACGCCTCTCCTTCAGGAACCGCAGACATTGAAGGAGTGCCCTCGAACTTGAGTAAAAAAGTCTTCGCCTTCTATTACCCATGGTACGGTAACCCGATTGGTCCCAGCGATAAAATCTACCACTGGAACTCTCCCATCGTCGACACGCCATATCTCGGCAATTACGATAGCTACGACGAGAGCGTTATTAAGGCTCAGATAGAGATGGCTAAAGCCGCTGGCATCGATGGCTTCATCGTGTCATGGTGGGGGCCAGGCACATTTGAGGACGGAGCGTTACCTCACATACTAAAGGTGGCTGAAGAACTCAACTTCACGATCACCATCTACTACGAGTCATATCGAGGCTCGACGACCTCAACGATTTTAACACCCGATTACGTTGCCCTCGAGCTCTCCGACATTGTAAAGAAATACTCCAACAGCAGTGCCTTCCTGAAAGCAGATGGCGCACCCGTGATCTTCGTCTACGCTGTGGGCGCATTAGATAGAAGCCAATCGTACTGGGTCGATGTGCGTAGCCTGCTTAAGGAGAGGGTGGGACCAACTTACCTCATAGGCGACCTTCTTGATCCAAAATATGCTGAAGCCTTTGATGGATGCCACACGTACGCCTCAGCCAACTCGACCCAAGCCTCAGAAGCATTTAACGAATTCTCTAACTTCATGAAATTTAGTTTAAACGGAGTCACATTCAATCAGGCAATCACCCTGATAGATGATGGAGAGGCCCTTCCTCTGAAGGAGAGGTTTCTCGCTTACACGGTCGAACCTGGCTACGACTTAACAAAGACGGGAGGAACTAATTTTCTCAACAGACAAGGAGGTAAGACGTACGACACGTATTGGAAAGGAGCTCTCTCAAGTAGTCCTGACGCTGTGCTGATAACCACCTGGAATGAATGGCATGAAGGCAGTGAGATCGAGCCCAGTATCGAATATGGATTCACCTACGTCAACATGACGCGCCAATTAATTTCAACCTACAAGGGGTCTAGCTCAGTAATCGGCTCAACAAATCTGGGAATGTCATCCACGATTAGCGATGTATTAAGACAGGGGAAAAGAAACGCCTCCATTCTCTTAACCGACAATTCGTCAAACCCAGCCATAGACGTCAACCTTACCTTAAATCTGGGCGGAGGGCTGAGTCTTCTAGGCATACACCGAAGCAAATTCTACTCCTATGTTGAGGAAAACAGCTCAAACAGCTACCATGTGACAATACCTCTTCTGGAGCCCGGTGAGACCCTCACGTTCAACGCGACGCTTTCGGCTACGCTCGGTTCAGGCGAGTTTAAGTCTTCCGCCATATGCTTCAGCGCGTACGGTGTTCCTTCGAAGGCACATTTCGAGAAACAGGTTCAGGTCGTATCAGACAGGGTCAACGTGAATCTGTCAACGAACTCCTCACGTGTAGAGGTCGGCTCCGAGGCAAAGATCATAGTGAGCGCCAAATACGAATACGATGGCCAGCCTCTCGTAGGGGAAGCGTATCTAAACGACACGTTGATGAAGAACTCGACATGCACCTGCACCTATACAACACGCGGAGTATCTGACAAACTCCACGGTCTCACAGACTTCACCACAAACACCGTCACAGTCACCTTCGACAGGATAATGGCCAGCGAATCGATGGACTCCCTGAGCCCCGGAAGTGTCACGCCGTCGATCAAGCTCATATACGAGTCAGATGGGCAACCAGTCGATAAAGCAACGGTTACGGTTAACGGTGTCCCGTTGACTGAGATCACCCGAGGGATATACAGGGCCACGATTGCCACTTGGGGACCGTATAGTCAGCTAAGCATTCACTTAGAGCAACTCGGTTTCACACCGCAGAACTTGACTTTATCGGGGATTCTCATAGGGAACTTCGTGGTCGAGGTCATGCTGGTAGCTATCGCTTTGGTTGCCGTATTATTGTTCGCTAAGGCGCGTTAATTAAGCAAATCTCGAATACACTTTTGACGTGAGCAGTCGTTCTTAGCTAATTGTGTGCACGCACGTTGACGGAGTTTTCGCAAAAGACACCGGTACATATCCCACAAGCAGGGTGACTAAAGAGAATACCGCGAGTAACGCCTTGACATGGCTTAATCCAACCACCAAAACACCAACTAAATTATAGTTAATAATATATAAATAACAGTAATATGTGGAGCCCTAATTCGCACTCACACGCGCGCGCATGGTTCCGGCCGCAAGTGCGCTTGGCATCGCGGGGATTAGGAGGAGTGCCGCGACCACTCCGATTATTATTATTTTCGTATTCATCGCGTTTTTCACTTGTTCATAACGTGTTGGAGTTGTTATTTGAGGAACCCGACGGAACGGTTTGGAACGCTTTTAGAACGATCCGGAACACTTCGTGGAACATTTTATGGTTGCTGCTGACCATCTACCCTGTATCTGGCCTCGATATAAACAAGGCTTCTTGCAGCCACTTTTCTCTCACCGACGATGCCGAGGCCTAGGAGTCGTCTGATGAGTCTCCAGGTGCTCGTCTTCGGCATATTGAGCTTCTCCCTTATCTCATCCGCGTAAGCTTCGCCACCGGAGTCAGCCAGAAACTTTATCACCATTTTATCCTCGTCTCTAAGATCGGGAAACCTTTTGTCAATTGAAACTATGTCGACTTTCCCCTTTACATCATGCAATGCGCTCGAAGCTTTTCTCACCGAACGTCTTCTCATCAATATGGCTGAGACCACAATTACCGCTACCACTCCAACAGCACCTATGTAGGTAACTAAGTCGCTTCCAGGTTTGGTTGCCGAATTCGCGTAGCTAATCGATTGTGCTGCGATGGATGACGCTTTAGTATAGTTACCGGAAGCGTAGGCTGTTTTCGCGTTTATTAGGAATCTATTCGCCTCCTCGAGGCCGCTTGTCCGCCCATCTGACATGGCTATCGAGATGGAGTTTGTCGCATTTTTGATTGTTGAATCCGCATCTGAGGCTAGGGCCATGATTACGGTTATTGCATTTTTCGCTTGTCCCGCATAGTCCTCAGCCGAGGGGTAATTGCCCGAGTCATAGTAGCTTTTTGCTTTGGCTAGGAGTGTCTCCGCCGAGGTGACAACTAATCCGCCTGCTTTTGCCTGATTTATGGATGTCTCAGCGTCTGTGATTACTAACAGTGAGTGTTCTTTTGTCCCCACTATTCCTAACTCATACGTTATCTCGTTTGGTCCATCCGGCAGCAGGAGACTTTGTCTCTGGTTTATGGTGCTTATTTCGAGGGGGATCTGGTTAAGACTGACGAGAGTTGCACCTTGGGGAAGTAAAACACCCATTGATGTCGGGGCTGTCACATTAATCTCCCACAGGTCTCCCCTCTTGCTGGTAAGGCTCTGAGTAGAATAAGTCACGTCTACATTCGAGCCTAGAGAGGATATGGTGGCGACATCCCCTTGCAACAGGTAGTTTAGAGGTTCCTGGTTTTGATCAATGATCAATAGGTTTGTGTAGTTTTCACCTATTAAAGGAAGTGTGATGTTGGCAACTGTGGGGTCGGTGGTTATCTTGTATTCGAGATTGGTGGAGCCGTCTGGGTCTATTGTTATGGTTAACGTCGAAATGGTGTAATCTGCCGCTAAAACATGTGGTGTAATTATTGTTGCAATTAGAAGTAAGCCGAATATCAAGGCTACTGAACGCATAGGTATAAGGAACTGTAATAGCGAATATTATTACTTGTGGATTATAAATCGTATTAGTCAATACTCACATCAATAACGTTTTCTCTATAAATTCTGATAATTGTTGTAGTAAAGGGATACAATCACTATGTATAGCGTGTTATTTTATTATGAAAGCGTTCTAAACTGATTAAATGATATTTTGACCTATCTGTGAATTTATTCGACTCTAAAAAGCTTCATTTAAATCTACCTTTTTTAATTAGATTTGTAGTCTATTTTATTAATCCATAAATGTATTATTTAATATTACTTAATTTTTTAGCAGAGTGAAATGAAGACCTCTCAAGTCAATTCACTGCAATGTCTTGCATGTGGGGGAACATTAAATCGCTTAGATGATGACGATCATTATGAGTGTATGGAGTGTGGAGAAACATATGATCTTAAAGGCATCAATAGCATGGAGCTTGATCTTGAGAGTTTCGACAAGCTGCTGTTATATACCTTGAAGAATTATAAATCTAAGAGTTCTAAGAAAGTTCGTTACTAATTTTTTTAGGGAAATCACTTTTTTCTTCAATATATAGAGATAAGATATAATTAGTATGTTGATGAAAATCGTCGAGAGAATTGTTTTGGTGTATATATTTTTGGTTACATACATATTTTTAATAGGGTTTGCGACACCATAATCGATAACTTAGAAGATAGAGAGCCTTTAGCAGACGCTAATGAATAAAGTCAGCGTATTGGTTATTCTAGGTGTTTCTGCACTAACCTTGATTAGTGTTGGTGCCTATAGTTTGTCGGGTATCCTAACAAATACACCTGCAACTAATTCAGGGATTACCAATCTCGAGATAAAACCAATGATTACGGGCTCTGGAGCTAATTCGACGATTGATTTAAGATTTTTTTCAGATTCTGGGTGTGTTAATCGCTTAAATTCTATTACTTGGGGGAGTTTGGAGCCAGGTAGCGTTAAGCAATGTCTTATTTATATCAAAAATTTTGGCAGTTCAAATGTCACAACGATTAGCTCTATTTCTAATTGGGATTCGGCTTCCTCTGAAAAGTATCTATCGTTAACATGGGACGGTGCCGATACGGTAATATCTCCTGGCTCAGTGGCTGCCACAACTTTGAAGTTGACGGTTTCACCCAAGATCCAGGATGTTGGCGCTTTCAGTGTCGATGTGGTTTTAGCCGCTGGCGAGAGTTAAATTTAAGATGTTAAAATGTATTAATTTAATGGCATTTTTCTAAAACTTATACACGTTTTAAATATTAAAATCCATTATTTCACCACATAATGCGAAAAATATATTTTAGTGATTTCCTTAAAACCATTTACTTTATAATAGTAATCTTTTTTAGGGCGATTCGTAAGTAGAACCCGATCACCATGCGAGTTTCAGCTCCCTTGCAAAATAATATTCTAAAACTACTATTGACAAGTAAACGACCAATGTCTCTTAAACAGATTACTCACAGCTGTAAATTCACCTACCAACAGGTGGCAAGTAGCCTCACCACATTAAGGAATAAGGGATACGTTCGAAAGGTAGGAGTGGGAGTATATGAGGTCACGGAGGAGGCGAAGCTCGAAGAACTTTCACCCGAGATCCAGATTAGGGTCCTAAAGGCGAAGGTTTCAGAGCTTGAAGAACACATAAAGAGTCTACTTAACTTGGTCGCTAAAATGAAGGTTACTCGATAAACCAAATTTTTTAAATTAAATTAATTTTTTTTCATGTGTGCGCATTTTCATCCTGAAAAATCACGAAATTATTCAATATTATCCCACATGAAATTTAGAATAAAAAACCGAGGGTGAGGTCGACTACTTGAGATAGTGGTCAGAGACTTTTCTAACTCCCTTAGTAATCGATTCAAGTTCGCTTTCAGTCAAGTAAGGATGCATGGGGAGGCTTAGAATCCTTCTCGAAAGGTCTTCAGAGGAAGGGCAACTCTTTGGTTTCAGCAGTTTCTCGATTATGGGTTGTTTATTGAGCGGCATCGGGTAGTGAACCCCACAGTCGATGTTCTCTGCCTGAAGAGCTTTTGCGAACTCGTCACGTGTACATTTTAGCCTCTCCAAGTCTAATTTTACGCTAAAGTAGCTATAACTTGGGTTCGTTCCAGATGTAATCTTTTGTGGATGAACAACTTCTGAGCCTTTCAATCCTCCAAGTAGTTTCGAAGCATTACTACGGCGTCTATCCAGGAAGTGATCTAGTTGAGCCAGCTGATTCAAGCCTATTACCGACATAATATCGGTAATTCGATAGTTGAGTCCGAGCACAATATGATGATACTTCCCATCGTCTCCATGGCTCCTTATTAGTGATCCGAGGCGATTGAGTTCATCATCATTTGTGGTGACTATACCACCTTCTCCAGTGGTGAGTGTCTTTGTAGGGTAGAAACTGTAGCAGCTAATGTCCGGACAAGTTCCTAGATCCTTGCCATCGTATTCTGTACCATGTGCCTGTGCACAATCATTAATTATTCTAAGCTTTTTATCCTCCGCGATCTCCATGATGGCTTTCATATCGCAGCTATTGCCAAAGAGGTGAACTGGGGCAATCGCTTTGGTCTTCTTGCTGATCTTTTCCTTAACATCCTCTGGATCGAGTAGGAACGTATCAGAGTCGACGTCGGCAAGTACAGGCTTGGCATTGCTGAAAATTATAGTGCTGATAGTTGCGATGAAGGTAAAGGAGGGGGCAATTACCTCGTCTCCAGGTTTTAGCGTAGAGAGATAAGCGCAATGTAGAGCAGCGGTACCGTTAGAGACGGCGTATGCATACTTGGCCTTAACTCTCTCAGCGAACTTCTCCTCAAATTGTTTCGTATAAGGTCCCTGTCTGACGTACCCGGATCTGAGGACCTTAGCTATATCGTCAGCATCCTTTTGGCTGAACATTGGTTTAGCGAGGGGAATCTTATGATCAGAAATTTGTTTCCCACCATCGATAGCTAGCTCATCCACCATGTTAGCTATCTCCGCTGTCTTGTCTCATAAACTAACCGCACGCCAGCAATGTGGAGCGTACACGTAGTTTGACATTTAACTGCGTTGTCATCCTACTTTTTTAAAAATCACCAGGATTCGTATTTTTTTTATAATCATGAAGACGAGGACTAATAGTTTCAGATCTATACCTGATCTTTGACGCTGATCATCCGTTTAGTTTTAGATGACTTGAGTGCGGCTTCGCATAGCCCAAGAGCCCTTAAGCCGTCCTCCCCTGTGATCTCGGGTGGTAATCCTTTATTAATACAATCGATGAAGGAGTATAATTCCTCGTACAGTGGTTCCTTGTATTGGAGGAAGGGTTGGATCATCATTTCATCGTTCTCGATGGTTAATTGCTGTGTCGTGTACTCGACATTGATGATTCCCTCTGTGCCCGTCACTGTTAGAGTCCTTATCCTTCTCGGTGTTAGCCAGTTTGTCTCGATGAAGGCGTTGCAGTTTCCCTCGTAAATGAGGTTAATGTTTGCATAGTCTTCATATTTATGCCTAATTTTACCTGCGACAGCTGAGACGTACAGGGGATCCCCCTTGAAGAGGTGATTGATAATATCGAGGTCATGAATTGCGAGGTCCTTAACGACTCCTACATCCCCGATTCGCTGAGGGCTTCTGCTAACCCTTCGAGTGTGGGCTAAGATGACATCACCTATCTCACAATTTGCTATTCTCTTGTATACTTCTTCGACAGCAGGGTTGAATCTCTCCACAAAGCCTACTGTGAGGACAACCCCTGCTTTCTGGGCTGCTCTTATTAATTTCTTAGCCTCATCGATTGTGTTAGTCATGGGCTTCTCGACTAGTACATGCTTACCATTCTCGATTGCTCTGATGGCGATGTCGTAGTGTGTGACAGTGGGAGTACAAATATTAATGACTTGAACATTAGGGTCACAGAGTACCTTGTCGGGATCAGTGTAGTATGGTACATGGTATAGTTCACCGATCTCTCGGGCAGTTGGCTCATGAACATCTGAGACGACTGAAAGTGTGGCTCCTGGAAGGCTCCTATATACACGGGCGTGGTTTCGACCCCAACTCCCACAGCCTAAGACTGCAGTGTTTATCATCGGCATAGATTCTCCTTGTTTGTTGAAGGAATAAAGGTTATTAAATTATCTTGATTTCAATGTGCACATGCTTTAACATATTGCTCCCATTTTTTCAATTTTTTGCGTTTTCTTTGTAATTTGCAAGTCACCACAAGCAAACAGTTGTTGCAGTCACATCGCTTCAATAATCCCTTTCTCGATACGAAAAAGGTCACACACATCAACAATTGTGACACAGGTAAACTGTCGATATTAAACCTAGACACTTGCGCGACGATAGATTAACATAGCATAAAATGATTGAAATTAAAGTAAAGTTAACTTCTTTATTTTATTATAATGATCACTTCTTATGGATTATATATCACTTTATTTATAACTGTTAAAGCGATTAGTTATTAGATAATTAAACATAGCATTTTAAAAAGTTATTTTTAAAATTTTTTTTATAAAAATAATATTTAAATAAATGTGTGTTATAGTTAATACCAAAATATATTTTTATATCATAATCCATATCAGTATCATATGATAGTGTTTCATAATTAATTTATTTACTGCGATATCGATTAGGTTCGATGATTCATATCTCAAATAGCCAAATAAAAAAATGGCATATTAAAAAATGCATAAAAGCACAGTTAATAGGTTTATTATTAGTAGTTATTATTATGAATATTAGTAGTGTAATAAATATTAATACTTTTGTAAAAGCTAGTAACCTCTCTCAAACAAGCATCAAAACTTCTGGTAGCATTCAATATCCTATTATCGCTATCGGAAACGAAGGCGGAACCATTGATCCTCAAGGGAAAACTCTTGTAAATTATTTAGACAATATTACTTATACGCTGACGCCTAAAGGTGGGTATTATATTCTTGATCTACTGGTTGATGGAAGTTCAGTTGGGCCCCTCAATTCATATACGTTTACTCAGGTCAGGTCAAATCATACGATTGAGGCAAGATTTGCATCAATCCAATATCAGTTGCATATTTATATATCAGGCGAAGGAACCGTCGATAAAAACTCAACGAAGTCGGTTTTCAAATCAGATGAAAGCGTACAATTAACAGCCGTTCCGTCACCAGGTTGGAGATTTTCTAGCTGGACGGGTGATTATAATGGTACAACGAATCCAATAAAAATTGTTTTCAACAGTAACAAGAATGTGATTGCAACATTCCTCCCAATCGCGTACCATCTCAATATAACAACATCCGGAGATGGCAAAGTGTTAGTGAATCCGAGTAATACCACTTATTCTTATGGAGAAAAGGTTAAAATATCCGCTGTACCCGATAGCGGCTGGAGCTTTTCGGGATGGAGTGGTGACATATCTGGCTCAGCAATCTCTCCAATGATCCTAATTGACAATGATAAAAATATTAATGCGAACTTTGTCCAAGCAATAGTAATCGCCCCAACAAGTACTCCAAAGTCGAGTACTATCCAAAATCAAACATATTACACAATAAATGTATCAAGTTTAGGGAAAGGTCAAGTAGTTCTTAACCCTAACAAGTCAAGCTATGAAGCTAATGCCATTGTAACTCTTACAGCTAATCCAACAAATGGGTGGGTTTTCAGTGGTTGGGGCGGTGACCTATCTGGGTCTTCTAATCCAATCTCGGTTACCCTTGACCAGAACAAGGTGGTGGCGGCCTCCTTCACCCAGGTGATGTACACGATCACTGCTTCGGCTGGCTCAGGCGGCTCCATCTCCCCATTTGGGAGTGTGAGTGTGGCTCAGGGTTCGAGTCAGGTTTTCACCATCACGCCGAGCACTGGCTACCATGTATCAAGCGTCCTTGTGGATGGGTCTTCGGTTGGGGCTGTTTCGAGTTATACGTTTAGTAGTGTTCAGGTGGCTCACACGATCTCGGCCTCCTTCACCCAGGTGATGTACACGATCACTGCTTCGGCTGGCTCAGGCGGCTCCATCTCCCCATCTGGGAGTGTGAGTGTGGCTCAGGGTTCGAGTCAGGTTTTCACCATCACGCCGAGCACTGGCTACCATGTATCAAGCGTCCTTGTGGATGGGTCTTCGGTTGGGGCTGTTTCGAGTTATACGTTTAGTAGTGTTCAGGTGGCTCACACGATCTCGGCCTCCTTCACCCAGGTGATGTACACGATCACTGCTTCGGCTGGCTCAGGCGGCTCCATCTCCCCATCTGGGAGTGTGAGTGTGGCTCAGGGTTCGAGTCAGGTTTTCACCATCACGCCGAGCACTGGCTACCATGTATCAAGCGTCCTTGTGGATGGGTCTTCGGTTGGGGCTGTTTCGAGTTATACGTTTAGTAGTGTTCAGGTGGCTCACACGATCTCGGCCTCCTTCACCCAGGTGATGTACACGATCACTGCTTCGGCTGGCTCAGGCGGCTCCATCTCCCCATCTGGGAGTGTGAGTGTGGCTCAGGGTTCGAGTCAGGTTTTCACCATCACGCCGAGCACTGGCTACCATGTATCAAGCGTCCTTGTGGATGGGTCTTCGGTTGGGGCTGTTTCGAGTTATACGTTTAGTAGTGTTCAGGTGGCTCACACGATCTCGGCCTCCTTCACCCAGGTGATGTACACGATCACTGCTTCGGCTGGCTCAGGCGGCTCCATCTCCCCATCTGGGAGTGTGAGTGTGGCTCAGGGTTCGAGTCAGGTTTTCACCATCACGCCGAGCACTGGCTACCATGTATCAAGCGTCCTTGTGGATGGGTCTTCGGTTGGGGCTGTTTCGAGTTATACGTTTAGTAGTGTTCAGGTGGCTCACACGATCTCGGCCTCCTTCACGAATACTTCTCTATCATTACCTACTCCGAACTATATCGTTGATATAGAAAGTTCAAGCTATGTAACCAGAAACCAAGCTAGAACCGTTATTGTTTCTAATTCGAACTTCGTAACTATGATGAATAGTTTGAGTTCAGATGTTAAATCTGGTGACGTTATCCAGATCCAAAACGGAACTTATCCTATTAACAGTAAAATTGATTGGAAAACCAGCGGAGTAACAATCACCGGACAATCTACGGATGCGATCCTCCAGTCAAGCTCATCTTACACATCCAGCGAGATGATGTGTATAGGTGGTTCAGGTTCAAACCATATAATAATTAATGGTCTGACTTTTGATAATAACTTCGCAAATAATCCCTGGGCTCCTTTAAAGGTTTGTGGCTCATATAATACTGTTGAAAACTGTAGATTCCTCAACGTCTTACAATATGGTCTACTGGCTTTTGCTGCTGATCACTTCCAGTTTCTAAACAACTATTGCAATAAGGCCCAGTATGGTATAGCGACGGGTGGTGGCCTCGGCTATCCTTTCTGTACCAATGGATTAATCGAAGGAAATACAATTGTTGATGCAAAAGAGGAAGGCATCAAGCTCCGTTGGTGCAACAACGTCACGGTTACAAATAATGATATTGATGTTAAGTGGCTGACTTGGATGAATCAGCCAAAGTCGGACCTGAACCCTTCAGGTATCTGCATCTACCAGGCTGATGGACCGGACATAAATGTAGTCGTCAAAAACAATAACATACACAACTCGGGTCCAGCATACTGGACAAGCTCAGGATACACTTACCGCACCAATGGAATCTACATCATGCCTGATGTGCCTGCTAACTGGGGTAGCTATAGTGGTTCAAGCTATGGACAGGTTGTGACTGGGAACACAATCTCCGGTGTCTGGAACGGGATCCGGAACCAATTCAGCCCGAGCACGACGCCGACGATAAGTGGGAACACTTACAGTAATATAGGTAATACTAATGTTTATGTTGGATAAAATTCCAGTGCATTTTGGAATTTTAATATTATAACTATATTTTTATTAGAGTAGATATAGCACCTAATCGTTGAGCCAAGAGATAAAAATTCGAATTTACAGAGAAGGCGACGAGGTAGGTATAGTTGAAATATTAAAGCGTTGTTTTCCTGTTTGGGCAAACCAAAAAAATCCCATCGAATATTGGCGATGGAAATTTCTTGATACCCCTTTAAAATCTATAATTGTAATTGCAGAAGATAATAATAAAATAGTCGGAGTTGGTCACCGCATTACATTTAATTTAAAGATTGGTGAAAATGTAATACCTTGCCAAATCGGACCTGATTTTTGTACACATCCAGAATATAGAGGTAAAGGGATTCATACTAGGATATTGGAATTGATTCAAAAATTACGAGTTGAATCAAATATAAAATTCATGTATTCTACTTCAGGAAATAAAATTATTTTAAATATTTGGGATAAAAAAAGGAGAGGAGATACTCGATTCCCATTTGAAGTTCCGGTAATGGTTCGAATCAATGACTTAGAAACACACTTTAAAAATAGGGCACAGAAGAATTCTACTGTTTTAAAATTGGGATTTTTTTCCTTTAATATTATAAATCGCATTAGAAACTTTTTTTACTTCAAAACAAAAATCAATAATGATTTCACTATAAAAGAAATTACTAAATTTAATGATGATTTAGATATTTTTTGGGAAAAAGTAAAAAATGATTATAAATTTATATTAGAGTTGAATAGTACTCATTTAAACTGGAGATATTGTGACGATAGATCAGGTAAGTATTTAATAAAACAGGCAATGATAGGTAAAGATGTACTAGGTTTCATAGTTCTAGAAATTACTGATGTTAATAACTATAAAGAAGGATATATAATGGAGTTACTTGCGCTTAAAGGGAGATTAGATGTTGTTGATTCTTTGCTCTTAGACGCATGTAAATATTTCAATCAATTAGACATAAATACTATTTATTATGAAACTGTTGAAAACCACCCTTATCAACGTCTTGCCATTAAAAACGGTTTTATCAACTCATATAAAACGACATATATAAATTGTCAATTATTAAATGCTGAAAAAGAATTCGAAATTCTGAAATCTTCACATCCTAATCAGGTTTATTTCAACTATGGAGAGGTTTTATAAACAAATTTGGATGCTCACATGCATATAATAAATATATTTGTAAAAACAAAATCTAGAATATTAAAGGGGTTGAATTTATTCACTCAGCAACCTAGCCGGTGTAAGACGTTGAAGTAACATTAGAATTAACTCAATAACAGAGCTAAGTGGCCCAGTTGCCTTTGCTATCTCCCTGAGATCCTCTATATCCTTTTTACTCAGTGTTCTACTTACGGGAAGGGCTATTAAATAGACTATGAGAAATATCAATGATCCTGAGATTAGCGCGATCCAACCATTTAGATGTAAAACCTCTAGGGCCAAGTACCCTGCTATGAAAGATACTGCACTGCAGATATATATCCCAGCTGAGCTCAACCAGTCAACGTCGATTCCAACTTTTTTCTTAGCCCATACGTACATGACTATCCATCCAATGCGAGGGGCAATAATCGATGCGGAGATTAGACCTATGATCTGGAATCGTGGTATGAGGATCAGAGCAAGTACAGCACCGGAGAGGAATGTAGCCACACTCGTTATTAATATTACTTTTGACTCACCTATTCCCAGGAGAAATTGGTAGAGCGAGTTACCACCTAGCCCCTCGAAGCCATAGTTTAGGAGCACTAGGCTGAGGTATAGAGCCACATATGTATAGCCCCCACCGTAGATTACTAGAGTTAGTGGGCCTGAAACCAGAATTAAAATGGCCATGACGGGCGTTGCCACGAGCGTTGTGTACTTCACTGATTTCTTGAAGATTTCTCCAAGTTGG
Organism: Candidatus Bathyarchaeota archaeon; assembly: GCA_963780545.1. Classification (GTDB taxonomy): domain Archaea; phylum Thermoproteota; class Bathyarchaeia; order TCS64; family TCS64; genus UBA8941. Next base: position 43,051 of record CAWACK010000013.1, on the reverse strand, counting down.
GGGTCATCTCTCTTTAACTTTGAGAAGAGGGGGAAAGTGTGACGGCGATAGGCGTTGTAATGAATGCAACTAGGACGCCAAAGTTTGATGCTGCACCATAATTACCAATAAGAGTGTTTGAAACATAGATAGCCATGAATTGTGTTATACCATTGCGTTAAGCCACCCGTCAGTATGCTTCCAGCATAGGCTGGAAGGCCGTATGAGAGCATCAGACTTAATGTATGTCTACTACTCTGTGAGTTGGACTCCTACCAGGTTTGAGATAAACTAGAATAAGTATAACACTTAGAAGCTAACCATTAGGAACCCAAGTACATATGAGAGTAAAGCACCTCTCGCGCCTAGGCCGATTAATATCAATAAGACTAGTATAACGCCCCTGCTTAGAGCCCAGAATACATCGATTATGCTTCTGAGAACCATCCTCTCGTAACCGACAAATATCGATTGAGTGGACCCGTATATGCCACTGCCAAACACTGCGAATGACGTGGTTTGTAGGAGATATACTAGTTCGGGTCTATGAAGAAATGTAGACGTTATTATGCCAGATAGAAGATAGAGCATTATGCTGAGAGCCATCGATGTCAGAGACACAAAGATGAGCCCTGTCCTAATGACCTCTCTTAGATCACCTGTTCTTCCCTCGTTACGATACATTGCACAGAACCTAACAAAAGCGGGGCTTGTTCCCAGGTCCTGTATGAGGAAAGCTATAGAGACAGGTATTAGAACTATGGTATAAATTCCATATTGATCAGCTCCCAAAGCCCTAGCTAGAAATATTGATACGACCGCTGATATCACAGTTGATGTGATCTGCCCGATCATGAGAATGAGGCTACTTGAGGCAGATTTTTTAGCTAAGTTATTAAAGCTATCGGACAGTCAGTAACCTCCAGATGATTATATTCTGATTTTTATTGGCTTAACAATGAGGTTGTTCATATTTAAAGAGTCGTTTAAGTTGTCCTCTGCTAATACACTAATTGAGGCTTCTCCCCAAAGTACGTAAATATATTGCAGTTGTACTTCATACTCTATCTGATGGATTTTTTTTATGCATACGAAAATCAAAAAATCCCCTTCCAAGTTTTATAAAATTATAAACTATTTGAGTAGCTAAAGTAAATCGTATCAGGGGAAGAAGACCTTAGCACTTCGAATTCTTTCTCCAAGTCCAAAAACCTGCAAACAACATTCGGCGTCCTACCTGAATCAATATACCCGAAATTACCAGACAGCCGATAATACGGATGGCCTTTCACCACCATATAGTAGACCACATTAACGTCCAAACCATCGAGGAACCTGCAGGCGTCCTCTAGCAAAGCACACGCTACATCCAATCTATCAGGTAATGCAAGCAGATCAACGATGAAACCCTCATTGTATCCATCATCACTACGAACCTCGATCACGATGAAGCCGAGGATCTCATCGCCTTTAACCGCTTTCTTGATTATATAGTTACCAGCGTGGGCGTTGCCATATCTCCAGTTCAGGTTGACGCTGTCCTTCTCAGGTATGAAGTTATACCTTTCCCTGATCTTCATCCAAAGAACATCGTCTCCGTGATCGAATCTCTTGGCCTCTAAGATAGTGTAATCTTTTAAATGATCCTGCCTTGATGATGGGATCATTTTCAAAGCATTGAATGTTTTTTTCATAGAGTATCCGATTCTCGTAATTATCGGATTTTTTACCGTTCTCCTCTTTAAGTGTAGATTGATATCCTTTATTCGGACCATATAGGATATATGATGTGGAAATTGGACACGATTTTGCGTCTCCCACTTCTTTAATATGATGGGATTTCTAGACTGCGAATACGAGAAATTTATATTCTTTTCTCTCTGGATTTTATATCTAAACTCTGATAGATTAGAATAAACTCCTAGTCCCATGTAATCTGGATGTGTCGCTACATCGCACCCATATGAACATGGGATAATCGAGCTAATCATTTTGATATTAAATAAAATATTATGTTGAGCTCCTACTATTTTGTCCTCCACTGTAGCGACTACTACAATTGACTTTAAGGGAACATCGAGATATTTCCATTTCCAATAGTCGATAGGTGTTTTACTTCCCCAACCTGGGAAAGCTAGTCTTAATAATTCTACAATTTCTTTCTCGTCGCCAGACTCATATAATCGAATTTTAAAATCTTTATTCAATCTATAATAAATTCTTAGATATCTCTTTTAAAATTATGCATTTTTTTGAATATTGTTTTTAAACTATTTGATTCTATTCTAAACTATTAAATCAACGTAATGTAGATATATAATCATCTTTCCCTGTTCGAGTACTAGATTTCTCAATTATTTGAAAGATTATGAGTGTTTATCGCGCACGAGATCATGTTCTTAAGTGGTTCGCCTTCCCTATCTTATCTAGAAATGTTTAGATTTCTGAGAGTTCTATGATCTATAGGTTCATTGCTCACGGCCCTTAAGGTTGATAGATTCTATCCTTAAATCAGCTATCGAGGCTCGAATCTTACCTATGGTTGCATCTGGTTAGTCGATTAGGTCATGAGGATCACCCTCTTTGCATACAGATTCGCGTACGTCGAGTGTTGAGCTTTTCAACACTGACTATAGGTTAGAATCAGACTGTAGAAGATGATTTAAGTAAGCTATAAGGAGATAAGCAGTAATAAATTAAACGGTGGCTTCATCTCAGCCATGTTTGCGAGGGAGACATTCATAAAATGTGCAAGATATTTAGACTGGGAAACGCTGATTAGGTGAATGGCTGATGAACATACCTCAAACAAAAAAATATGACAGTAACCCTTCGGAACAACACGAAAATGAAATCGATAGATACTTCGCCATTGGGCTTGCATTAATTGTTTTTGGCTTCCTCTTCGCGGAGTATGCATTCCTAATTCTGATCAGTGTACCAATGACTGCATTGGGGATATCATGTGTTATCTTAGGTGCTACTAATATTCTAATCCCTAAGAGTCCAATCCCCTCTAAAGCCATTAGATCGATGATTCAAGGATCATGCCTCACTATCGAGGTGCTGCTGAATCAGTTCAACGCTGAAGAGAGATGCATATACATCCGTCATAAAGAGGATAAGGTCCTAGCCTTTATTCCACTCAATGCTAACTATGATCCCTCAAAGACATGGCAGATAAGAGAGGCCCCTATTCGTGTGGTGACTGAAGTGGGAGGAGATCCAGCGCTCATGGTTTTCCCGCCCATATCTACAGATATGCTAAGCCTCATAGGTAAGTCTTCGAGGGCCGAGGAGGCGTTGAGAAAAATCCTCGTAGAAAAACTGGAGTTCATCGAGTCTATAAAGGAGGTTGAGTCTGGATCAAAAGTAGTAATAAATATGCATAGATCAAGAGTTGAAACTGATCTGCCTAGATTCAGAAAAATACTCGGCACCATCCCAACAAGTCTTGCAGGTTGCATTCTGGCTTATCTTTTTGATAAACCTCTGATTCTTATAGACGAAAAAATGTCTGGAAAAGTCATAACAGCAACTTTCGAAGTGATGACAAAAAACGAATAGACAAAAACTTTACCTCGAAACGTTAATTATCATTTACTCAGCCATAATCATATTACTTTCTGCATTTAAAGAGCAAAGACTTGATGTTTACATTAGTCTATTTGTGGTGGGATATTTTGCTATCACAACGGTCTTTGATCCAAGAAAGAGGCGATTCGATGTTGTGGGAAGTGGCCTTTTACTCGTTTTCTGTTATATAGTCGCAATGAATATTTTGTATATGTACCTCATATAATCATACTACGTGATTTGTTCTAATGCGCACATGCACTTTCTTTTGATGTGGACTTAAGGATTTGTTGTGGAGTAGGAAATCGTACAAAAATCAATTTTATAGCATTAATAGGTTTCCTGTTGCGAGTATGAATTTAAAATAATTTATGCCTAAAATATTCTAATCAAAATATACCTAAATTCATATATTTGAAAGGTATGATGTAGAATAACACGCATGTTGAGATTCATTACTTGAGTGACAATGGAGGATTTTGAATGTCACGACTCTGGTATTATGTACGATTTTGTGGGTTAAGTCAAAGAACGGTAGATCTGATATGAAGATCTCAGTTCTCTTTGCAATGATTCTATTGGTAGGATCAATAGGCTGTGTCAATGTTAGGGCTATTAACCCTTCAGATCTACGGCATTCTCTAGGGGATGCCTATACCGCTGTCTCGAAGGCTGAGACGAATGGCGGAGACGTCACTTTCCTAGTAACTAGACTCAACCAGGCAGCTAGGCTAATAGATTCGGGCTCCAAAGCAACCTAACTGAGGCTCAGGGTATCATTCAGCAAGTCTCATCGCTTGCCCCCAATGTAGCAGTTCAAGGATCTCAATCCAAGAATATATTCTACATCGAAACTGGTGTTACCCTTGCTGTCTTGGCTCTGGTTGGAACCCTTGTATGGAAATACGGCTCTAAGCTCTATTGGAGTCTTTGGCTATGGGTTAGAAGTGGCTGGAGGGTCGAACGGGTTTGATGGATGAAGACGTCAAACTGGTCGCCCTTGCAATCATCGTGTCGATGATGTTTATCACGATCTACCCAATCCTGTCTGCCAACAAGGTAGTTGAGCCCTTTTCGGAGCTGGCGATCCTGGGACCCAATGGGAAGCTCGGCGATTATCCGAAGAATATAATTGTAGGGAATAGTTTCAAACTCTTCATTTATGTTGGGAACCAGGAGGAAAACGCTCAGTATTACGAAGTTAGAGCTAAGTTGGATGATAAGAGTATGAATACCAGCGCCTCGAAACCGCTGAATACATCAGTTATAGCTTACTACGATTTCGTTCTCCCAAAGGGGGGGAATGAGACAATTCCAGTGTCCCTAAGTATTCCGAGGACTGGCCAGAACCTTCGCCTAGTCTTCGAGCTTTGGAGGTTCAGCCCAGAAGCGGGGGACTTCATCTACGACCAGCGTTGGAACCAGCTGTGGATGAACGTCACGGGGTAGAGTGTGATTTAACGTGAGAATACCTAATCGGTTGTTTGAATTGGTTTCGACTCAGGACGAGTTCAAGGGACTGAAAAATAATGAGGCCAAGGAGAGTAACCCAAACCCACTGGAGAGCGCTGTTCTGAACCACTCGAAGGAAACTGTTGCTGAACTCGTGGCTCATGTCGCAAAAGAAGAAAAACTGGGGGCTGAAAAGGCAACGAGAGGACTTGCTAGGGCACTGGAGGATGGTGTTGTTCAGCTAGTCGATCCTAACCCGCCAAAGGGATTAGCTGGTTACTTTACATCCCTCTACGCCCTCTGGTTTTGGCTTGTAGCAATGTTTGTAGCGCTCGTACTTGTGTCTATTTATGTTCTCCCCCAAGTGTACCCGTTAGTCTACTTAAGATACGTAACTGGGGCTGTTTTTATTCTGTTCATGCCTGGATACGTTCTGATAGAGGCGCTTTATCCGAAGGCTGACGAATTGCGTGGGCTTGAAAAGTTCGCGCTTGATGTGGGGCTGAGCTTGGCCTTAGTGCCTATCGTAGGGCTGGTGCTAAATTATTTGCCGGGGGGGATTGGATTAGGCTCCATCATCGCTTCTTTATCGGTGTTAGTATTAGCACTTGGAGTAGCTGGAGTGTGTCGCAAATTCGAATATTTCTCGATGGCGAGGCAGGTTCTGGTTAAATCTTAAGCTTGTTTGATGCCTCTCAAATGTGGAGTATATTCATCGAGGCTTTTATGGAGAGGTGTAATGAATGCTGGATTTAGTAACGGAAATTAGGGCATTACCCTTGGAAAAGAATGCCCGAATTGGAGTCGTAATTTAGAATCGGGTCTTCATTTTTTAGAATAAATCAAATATGCAAGAGTGCGGTTCTCGAAAAATAATTTTGTTATGCATTATACTAACATTATTGTACGCGCACTAACTATTGATTAGAATCAGACTATAGTAGACCATATAAGTAAGCTGAGAGGAGTAAAAGCAACAGTATATTAATGGTGGTTTCCTCGCAGCCATGTTCACAAGAAATTTCCTCTCAGATATTCGGCGTCTGGCGCTTCGAAGGAGGGTTTGGTACAGCGCCCTCGACGACTTGGAGAGAGGTATTCTTTCGGTCTCGGCTAGCATAATCGACGACGTGAAAAGCAGCATCTTGAATATTCAGTTAGTGAAGATCATTGCAAAGCTTAAAGAGGCGTGCAAGTCGGGATTCGTGAGAAATTTGGAGCAGTTTGGCTTGGAGAGGGTTCGGGTTGTTCAAGCTGGCGCAAAGAAGATTGGGTACATAAGCGCAGCGGAGTTGGTAAGGGACCTTAGGTTCATTAGGTACCTTATGTTCCTCGATTATAATCAACCAACTGGTTGGAGAATCTATTTTCATGATACTTAAACGTGAGAAAAGGATCGATATAGATGCATAAGAACAAAAATATAAGTTATACCGAGCTATAATGAAGATCTTTCATGTACGTGCATATGATATTTATTTTTATCGATAAAAATAACAAAATTTGATCAATAATATGACTCTTGATTTTACAATTAATAAATATGAGAGTTTATGTAAAGTTCTTAGTAATAAAAAAGTCTATACCTTAGAGTCTTTTTTAATAAATAAGCCCAAGTCTAATTTTGTCATATTAAGACATGATATTGATAGAAAACCTAACAATGCTCTAAAAATAGCTTTGATTGAAAATAATTATAATATTAAATCTACTTATTATTTTAGAGTAAATAATTCCACAAATTTTGATGTATTAAATAAAATAAAAACACTTGGACATGAGGTCGGTTATCATTACGAAGTACTGTCTAAATCTAGGGGAGATTATAAAAAAGCATTGCTATTATTTGAGAATGAGATTAATTTATTAAGGAAGAATTGTGAAATAAATACTATTTGTATGCATGGTAGTCCTATTTCAAAATATAATAATTTAAATCTATGGAATCAATATGATTTTAAAAAATTCAATGTTTTAGGTGATGCTTTTATATCTATAGATAATATATACTACTATACTGATTCGGGTGGTTCTTGGAATAGAAAAGATAACCTAAGGGATCATTTGCCTAAAGAAATTCTTCCAGTAGATATAATAAATACAACAGATGAATTAATAAATAAAATTTTATATAATGATAATAATTATTATATAACAACACATCCAGAAAGATGGTCATATAATAATATTGAGTATATTATTAACTATGGAAGAGACTTTACTTTTAATATAGGTAAAAAAATTATTCATAGAGTATATTTTTAAAAATTAATAGTTTAAATAATCAAATATTATAAATGATTATAAATAGAAATTAAATAAAAAGAAGAATATAAATTATGAATATTGTAGTAGATATAAATCATCCAGCTCATGTACATTTTTTTAAAAATTTTATTCCTTCTATGGAAAAAAGAGGACACAAAATATTAATTACAGCTTCGTTAAAAGATATAAATCTAAAATTACTAGATATTTATAAATTAAAATATAGAAATCTTGGAACTTATGGAAATTCAATAAGTTCAAAATTTATAAATCTTTTATATATGGATTACAAAATGTATACACAAGTAAAGGAATTTAAACCAGATATTTTTTGTGGTCTTGGATTTATTCGTAATGCACATATCGCAAGATTATTAAATAAACCATCTATTACTTTTGAAGATACTGAAATTAGTAAAGAACAACATATTTTATATTTACCTTTTACTACAAAAGTTTTTACTCCAGAATGTTTCTTACTCAATTTAGGTAGAAAACATATAAAATATCCAAGTTATCATCAATTAGCATACTTGCATCCTAGATGGTTTACACCCAATGAACAGATTTTGGAAAATATGAATCTGAATAAAAATGAAAAATTTATAATAATGAGGTTAATAGCATGGAATGCTACACATGACATTGGACATAAAGGTATAAGAGATATTTCTTCTTCAATAAAAAAATTAGAAGAATTCGGGAAAGTATTTATTACTTCAGAAAAACCAATAAAAGATAATTTAGAAAAATATCGTATAAATGTTTCACCAGAAAAATTACATGATTTATTATACTATGCATCACTATACTATGGTGACGGTGGAACCACAGCCTTTGAGGCTGCTACATTAGGGACTCACTCAATTCTAATTGACCCAACTGCAAAAGATTGTGGTTTATCATATCATATGCAAAAATATCAATTATTTAATTTTTATGAAAATGAAAATATTTCTTTTAAAAATGCGGAGGAATTACTTAATATGAAAGATTTAAAGAATATTGGTAGAAACAATCAAATTAACATATTAAAAGAAAATATGGACCTTACCTCATTTAATATCTGGTTAATAGAAAATTATCCAGAAAGCATTCAAGCATTAATGGATCCTAAAATATATAAAAAATTCATTTATTTAAAATAAATATAGATAAATAATAAAGTTTAAATCAGAATTAATGGATTAAATTATTAAATGAACTTCGAAAAAATTTTATTTCTAAGTCCTCATACAGATGACGCGGAACTTGCATGTGGCGGAACTATAACTAAATTTATCGAAGAAAATAAAGAAGTATACTATATTGCTTTTTCAAGTGCAGAGAAATCGGTAAATAAAGAATATGATTCAAAAATACTAGTAAAAGAATGCCTTGAAGCTACTTCCACATTAGGAATAAAACCTGACAATGTATTTTTATTCGATTATGAAGTAAGAAATTTCTCTTACAATAGACAGGATATACTGGAGGATTTAATAAAAATTAGAAATAAAATAAACCCAGATTTGGTGTTTCTCCCTTCCTCTAATGATGTGCATCAGGATCATCAGGTAATACAAAACGAAGGTGTAAGAGCATTTAAGACACAATCTTCGATTTTTGGGTACGAGCATCCTTGGAATAATTTAACCTTCACTACTGATGTATTTATACCTTTAACGAAAAATCAAGTAGAAAGAAAAATAAATGCGTTAAATAGTTATCGTTCTCAAAGTGATAAACCATATTTTCAAGAACAGTACTTAATGAGTCTACTTATCGTTAGAGGAACTCAAATAGTACAACCATTTGCAGAAGCTTTTGAAATAATCAGATTGTTTATATAAGAACATGTATGGGCGCGCTTGTTTATCTTTGCATATTAAATTGGATATTATCTTAGATATTTGAATATGTTTCGAGATAAAAATATTTTAATCATTTCTCACTCATATCAAAGTTTTGTTAAAGATCAGATTGAGGTTATATCAAAACAATTTAATCATGTTTACGTTTTAGTTAGATATAATCCTTTATTTGAATTAATGAATTATATTCCATTAGTATATTTAAAAAATATTTTAGAAAGTTATACAATCAGTAATAAAATTGATTTATCTAATAAACCAGAAAATGTAACTATAATATTAACACCATTAAAATATCTCCCAATAGATTCTTTTTATAATAATCTTGGATCAATTCATTTTAATTCCGTATATAATATATTAAATAAACATGATATTAAATTTGATATAATACACTCCCATTTTATATGGACCTCTGGGTATGTTGGAATTAAATTAAAACAGAAATATAACGTTCCATTAGTAATAACTGGCCATGGATATGATGTATATCAACTTCCATTTAAAAATTATAATATGAAGACACAAATTATAAATATAATGAATAATTCTGATCATATAATTACGGTAAGTAATAAAAATTATAATATAATAAAAAAATTAAATATTAAAACGCCAATTAGTGTAATTTCTAATGGATTTAATAATAAACTTTTCAACAATATTTCTATAAAATTATCAAAAAAACAACTAAATATTCCATTAAATATAAAAATTATTTTATCTGTAGGAAATTTAATATCAATTAAAGGTCATATATATCTTATACAAGCAATGAATAAAATTATTAAAAAAAGAAAAGATGTACAATGTATAATAATCGGAAACGGAGATTTAAAAAATAATTTACAAAAACAAATAGATGATTTCGATCTAACTTCTTATATCAAATTAGTTGGCACAAAACCGCACAATGAAATTCCGCTTTGGATGAACGCATCCGACCTATTTGTTCTACCAAGCCTAAACGAGGGAAATCCCACAGTAATGTTCGAATCGTTAGCATGCGGATGCCCATTTATCGGAAGCAACGTCGGTGGCATCTCCGAAGTCATCACCTCTAATGATTACGGTGCTCTTACTAACCCCGCTGACTCTATCGACCTTGAAGAGAAGATACTATGGGGACTGGAAAAGGAATGGAACCGAGAAAAAATAACTAATTACGCACAAAAATATACTTGGAACAACCTTTCAAAACAGATTCTAGATGTTTACGATATTGTTCTAACTAAAAATGGAATAGAGACACACTCCAACTCTAATCACCTTTGAATATTATAATGCATATTTAGGGGACTTCTTGTGAATTATGGGAATATGAATTTAAAATTAAAAACGATAAGAATGGCTTTAATTCTATCAAATTTCTATTCAGAAGGTTTTCCAAGTTGGCCTGAAGTAATGGGCGTCTATGGGATTGAGCTACCAAAAAAAGGCTACATAGTAGATTGGTACATGTCATATAATGCTTCAAATTTCCAAAAAATAAAAACCATAAAGTTTCATTCTAGTACTGTTTACCTTATTCCACGGTTAAAAAGTAATAACTACCTATTTTCTCTTCTTTCAATCTTTATTTATCAATTGAGACTTTTATTTACTATAATTAGGAACAAAAAAGTAAATAGATATAATATATTACAAGTCAGGGATGACATTTTTTCAGGCTTAACATCGCTTTTTTTAAAAACTATATTAAATATACCATTAACATTTAACTATTCATTTCCTTTTTATGAAGGTGCATACGATTTTTATATGAATAATAAAATAAGTAAATTTGAACTTTTAACAATTTATATTCAAGATATATTTTTAAAAAGAATTATTTTTAAGAATTGTGATTTTATATTTCCAATTAGTAAGGAGATGAGCGATAATTTATATAATGATGGAATACAAAAAGAAAAAATGTATCCGTTAACCCTGGGAGTTGAACCAGAAATTTTTAAAATCACTCCGCATTCTCACACTATTAAAAGCGAACTTGGTTTAAATAAAGATGATTTCATATTTTCTTACATTGGATCTTTAGGCATATTGAGAGGGTTAGATTTAATTTTAGATGCTTTAGAAATTGTTCTAATAAAACATCCTGAAACAAAGGTATTATTTGTTGGTTCAACAGAAAGTACAAATACTTTAAAATCTATAATAAATACTAAAAAATTAAATAAAAATATTATATTTTCTGGTCAAGTTAGCTATTTTGAAGTACCAAATTATATTTCGATATCTGATGTATGTCTATCCATTATAAGGCCCTTAAGATGTTTTTATGTTGCTTCTCCATGTAAGATTTTTGAATATATGTTAATTGGGAAACCTATTATAGCAAATGAAGAAATACCCGAACATATGAGGGTGATTACCGCCTCTAATTGCGGTAAGTTAGTAAAATTTAATAAATTAGATCTAGCAAATGCAATGTTAATGTTTATTGAAAACAAAATCAATTTGCATGAAAGTGGAATAAACGGACAAAACTGGGTTCTTAAAAATAGAACTTTTAAATTAGCTGCTGATAACTTGGAAAAAATCTATCTAAATATTATAAAATAAATATATTTATTCTATATTTAAAATTATTAACTTACTAAGTTAGTAAAATATTTAAATTGGTTTCAAATTAATAACTGATTTAAATTGACTGTAATTTTGACAGGTCATCAACCTTTATACTTGCCGTGGTTAGGTTTTTTCCACAAAATAGTATGTAGCGACATATTTTGTTTAATGGATTGTGTTCAATACGAGCCGGCAAGTTTTATGAACAGAAATCAAATAAAAACTATCAATGGGCCTCTATTACTCACAGTACCTATCTTAACTAAAGGATATCTTGATAAAACAACGAAGGACATGCAAATAGATAATACTAAAAATTGGACAAAAAAACATTGGGAAAATATTAAAGCTTCTTATAATAAGGCCCCATACTTTGAATCATATAAAGATGATTTTGAAGAAATTTACAAAAAAAATTGGGAAAAGCTAAGTGATTTAGACGAGGTTCTAATAAAATATATTTTAGACGAATTAAAAATAAATGTAAAGTATATTAAATGTTCAGATTTGAACCCTGTGGGAAAAAAAACTGATAGAATTGTGGATATTTGTAAAAAAGTAGGAGCAGATATGTTCATTTTTGGGGAGGGAGGGAAAAAATATGTGGATATTGAATTATTTAAACAAGAAAAAATAAAGCTTTATTTTCAGAACTATAACCATCCGTTTTACCCTCAATTATATGGAGATTTTATTCCAAACCTATCAGTTATTGATCTACTGTTTAATTGTGGTGAAAAGTCGAAGATAATTTTAGAAAGGGGTAACATTAATAAAAATGATCTTATCACGTTAAGCAATTTATAGCCAATAATGTTAGATGCACCATTTTTATATTCAATAGAGGAGTTACTTAGGCTTGAGTAATCAATATATAGAATTTTTATTTTATGCACTTTCAAAATGTAAACTTGATGATATTTTACTTTCAATAAAACAATTTAATAAAAATAATTCGAATTTTATAATATTGGCTTACCATACGACTTCAAAAAAAGCATTCATGGAGCATATGCAGTATTTAGACAAAAAATATTCCATTATCTCTTACGATGAATTTTATAAACAATTTAGCAAAAAAAATTATCCAAGTGATTTAACTTTTATCATCACTTTTGATGATGGTTATAAGAATTTTTATGATGAAATTTACCGAGTCTGTGATGAAATATCTATTCCAGCAACGGTTTTTATAACCACAGGAAATGTAATAAATAGAAATCCATTCTGGTGGGACGAAGCAAGGGATATGAAAAAAATGGGTATAGATATTAATATGAAAAAATTAGCTTTATTAACTTCAGAAAAAAGAGAATTTATTTTAAACAATATTAAAAATAAAGTAAATTATACTCACAAATTGGATATTGTTTTAACTAAGGAACAAATTTTAGAAATGAATAAAAATAAACAAATTAGTTTTGGCTCACACACTGTATCTCATACAAATCTGGCTGTTGAAAATGAAGATAATATTAGATATGAATTAATTGAATCAAAAAAATTCTTAGAAAAATTATTAAATAAAGAGATTATTCATTTCGCTTATCCAAATACTTGCTACGATCAACGTATAATTCCCATTCTACATGAAGTTGGTTATAAAACAGCTTTAACAAACCCGGATTTAATGGTTTTAAAAACCGATAATTTTTATGAAATTCCGAGGATTGGTGGTGGACCGTACGGTTCTTCGAAATACTGGTTGGAAGCTAGGATTGCTGGAACTCAATTTTTTATAAAATAACTCATAATTTAAATATATATTCATCTCAGATTTGAAAAAATGAATTTAATTTATTATTTTTTATATTTTTATCTATATAATTTATAAGAAAAAACAGGAAAACTTTTAAATAATTTCTATCTGAGATATGTGAACTATATGATTTTTGATCGTTTAAATAATCGTCGGAATGTAATTATTTATTCTTTATTATCTTTTATTTCTTTAATAGTTTTTATTTATAGTAGGAAATTTTATACGTTATCTAGCGATAGTACTATTTTTAATGTGATAACTTTTACTTTTTGGCTACTATTAATACTTAATTATATATCTATCTTCTTATTAAGTAAGTATATAAAAAATATTTATTTTTTAGTATTATTTATAATATTTTATAATTTATTATTATATAGTTCAAACTTCTTTTTTATAATTCCATTTCAACAGACAGATATCGGTTCAATAACAAAATATTTAACAATAATGAAAATTTCTACTTCTATTGGCCCATACCAAATAAACATAGATCCATACTTTGAATGGCCGATATATTTTATATTTTCAAGAATTATAATGCTAATATTTAACACAAGTATAGATGTAACTATAAATGTTGGATATTATTTATTTATATTATTATTACCTTTATTTACTACTCTATTATTTTTATCACAAAAAATTAGTATTAAAAATATGTTATATATTTCACCAATTTATATACTTTTAAGTTATGAATTTATTGTTCTACAATTTGCACCTCAAACTCTTGCTTATCTTTATACTGTAATAATATTTGCTTTATATATAAAAAATAGAAATTATAAAATTACTCCGTTATTATTTATATTATATATTTCATTAGTATTTGTCCATCCATTCTTTTTTATTGTTTTCTTATCATCAATAGCATTAGATATATTATTTTTAAATAGAAATCAATATTATAATAATAAAAAATTAATATTAACTTTAGTAGGAATATATTTAACAAGTTATCTATTTATATTTCATAGCATTACAAGCAATATTCAATCTCTTCTCAATTCTTTCGGATTATTAAGAAGTGGAATGTGGACATTACTTGGGAATATCCTTGGTATAGGTCCTCAATTAAGTCCTAATCCTTATATTCCTCATTACTTATATAATTTATTTAGCGCGCAATCTCAATTAATTTTATCAAATACTTCAAGAATAATTCTTATCACTCTAGCTTTTTTATTCATATTAAATTTTCTAATATTATTTAAGGAGAAAAAACTCTCTACTATAATACAAACTTATGATATAGGTATTATTGTCTCTACATTTTTTATTGGGTTTATAGGTTTGATTTCCTCATTTTTAGGAGAAAGATCTATTCAAGCTTCAACGTTATCTATTTCAAAAGTCTATGAGGCGCTATTACATAAATCAAAAATATATAAAGTCTTTTTATTATTAATAATAATAATTTCACCAATTATTTTTCAGTGTACAAGTTTGGGTGATGAAATTATAACTGGTAGTAGGGCAATAAAAGATTTTGAATTAGAGCAATCAGGACAATTCATAGATATTTATGGGATGAATTATCAACATGTATTAGCAGCTAATAGTGGATATCCAACTGGATATTATACAAATTCTACAATGTATTATGTTAATCCAAATGAATTTATTTATATCAGCATAAATAATAATACATCAAATATGGATTTAATAATATATTCTCCAAAAATGAGAATGCAAGCGGAATATTACGGAATTAATGGATTAAATGAGGGAATTTTAAATGATAATAATATATTATTTAATAATAATTATACTATGGTGATAAATACTAGAAACGTATTAAAATAAATAATTTAAAAATAATATTTATTTACTAATTAGCCATCAGGGTGTTAATTGCACGAAAAATTTAATTATGTTAGAATAAATTCCTATTCTTTAGCTGTCAGAGTAATAAATCTGTCTCAAATTTAAATTAATTTTCTTTCTTAACTTATTTATTTCGAGAAGTGTTTTTAAAATACCTTTGATAAAAGATAGTGAATATCTTTTTGACTAAAATAAGTTTTAGTGTATTGTTCATTTTTTTGATTGCGATAATTTTATTTTCAAGTTTATATCATCTTTCTAATAAAAATTCTGTATATAATAACACACACTATACTATCGAACTCGAAGGCTCCGACTATGTCGCCCGAAACCAAGAGGGAATCATTGTTGCTTCTAATTCGAACTTCGTCACCATGATGAATTCTCTCAACTCCATCGTCACGTCTGGACAGACCGTAATGATACAGAACGGTGTGTACCCAATCAACGGAAAAATCGATTGGAAGGTGAGTGGTAGCACAATTGTTGGACAATCCACGGGTGCGATCCTCCGGTCAAGCTCATCTTACACATCCAGCGAGATGATGATCCTCGGAAACTCAACCAACCACATCACGATTAATGGTCTGACTTTCGATAATAACTTCGCGGATAATCCCTGGGCGCCGCTGCTCGTTTCCGGATCATATAATACTGTTGAAAACTGTAGATTCCTCAACATAATGCAGTACGGTCTCCTAGCCTTCGCGGCTGACCACTTCCAGTTTCTAAACAACTACGTGAATAAGGCCCAGTATGGCATAGCGACGGGTGGTGGCCTCGGCTATCCTTTCTGTACAAACGGCCTCATACAGGGCAATACGATCAGGGACACGAGGGATGCGGGTATCAAGCTCCGCTGGTGTAGCAACGTGACGGTTCAGGGGAACGACATCGACGTGGAGTGGCTGACTTGGATGAATCAGCCAAAGTCGGATCAGAGTCCCTCGGGGATAACCTTCTATCAGGCTGACGGACCGGACATAAATGTCGTTGTTAATGTGAACAATATTCATAACTCCGGCGCGGCTCAGTGGGTGAGCTCGGGAATAAAGTATACGGTGAACGGTGTCTTAGTTCAAGCTGACGATCCTTCTAACTGGGGTGGTTATTCCGGTTCGAGTTCTGGACAAGTGATTAGTGGTAATGTTATTTCGGGTATGTATTATGGGATTCAGTCGTATGTGACGTCGGTTAGGATATCGGATAATATAATCAGCAGTAGCGCCGGATCAAATATTCAAATTAGTTAAAAGACAGAAAGATCGAGAAATTATTTATTTCTCTATATTGTATCCACATTTCCAGAGTTCAAATGAATTTGATTTTTCAGACTTCTATTAATTCGGTCGACTTCTCTTACATCAGCAAAAAACTTAAAAAATAGCTTTGTAGGAGTCATTCTCGGGATAAAATCATATTTTCTTAAATATTTTTCATATTGATTATTTTTAAGACCCCAATAGGTAACAGTATCTACATCTTCTTTTTCAAAATATTTTACTGCATTATTAATTAAATGATCTGCAATATCCATAAAGTTAGGTAGAGTTAATAAATCAATTATGTAACCAATGTACTGATTTTCATTATATTTATTTATTCTCAAGACAATATAACCAAGAATAACATTTTCCTTGATAGCTAACCATACCGTATAATTACCTCCATTGAAGTTACAATATCTCCAATTAAGATAATCTTTATTTATTTCAATGATAAAATTATATTGATTTTTTATTTTATCCCAAAATTCATGTATTTCCTCCGAAAACAGATCAATTTTTTTTAATTTAATATCCAAATAATTATCTTCCAAGCTATTTTTCAAATATAGATGATCGAATTTTTTCTTAACAGAATTCAATGCTTTTGATCCTATGAAACCATATTTTAAAATAAATGAGTTTTTAATAGTCCTATTTTTTATTAGTGAATCAACATCCTTAATTTTATAATAGTTAATAACATCATGAGAAAAAATTGGGTAACCACGACTAATGTTTTGTTTAATTAAAATCGGGTTAGTTGATGTGTCTAATTGATATTTTACTCCTTCTTTCTGTTCATTTATGAATTTTAGTTCCCTCAAACTATTAAAAATTCCCTTAGCTCTATAGTTGGATCAACAGCAACATCAGTTGAAGTACCACAGAGTAAAACTTTATCACCGATCTTAATTTTTTGAGGAATTGTATGATCACAGCCGATAATTCTTTCCTTGTCAAGAGCGACTGTAGTATAATTTTTAAGGGGGTTATCTATGTACTTCCATCTCCAATGATCTAGTGGACTGCAGGGAATATCGTAAAGAGGCCAACCTTTGAAAACTTTTTCAAGAAGTTTGATAATATCTTCTTCATCGCCTGGCTGATAAGGTCGAATTACAGGCTGTCCGGACAATTTAACATATTATAAGGTCAATAATTTATAAAATTTCTTTTTATTTTAGCTTAAGTCTCCAATGAGTGCGAAATAAATTTAAAAGGAAATTAGTTCAGAAAGCCGTAGGCTTGTACCATCCTCGACATATATGCAAAGCTAATTAAATATAATGTTATTTAGTTGAGATTTATTTAAAAAAAAATATTTGGCGCACTACCTCGGAAATTATTATACAAATATACGCAAGTTATTTAAAGGCGATTTCTGAGTATATTTAAAACAATCTTGCATATAATGATTTTATTTGTTGGAAATATCTCAAGAGAAAGCGGTACTAGTGAAAGAGTATTACAAATTGCTCAAGAGCTAGCAAGATATCTGGCCAAGACGTAACACTGTCAGCTAATGTAACTAAAGATACACCTACTAACAATCCTAGGAACCTAAATATCGTCGAGATGCCAAAAGTTTCAGATATAAATAAACTTATTAAATGGATCGTTAAAATCTATTCAAAGGGTCTCATACATAAATACGACGTGGTCCAAATTGAATCCTTTTCTTTTAGCAGGACTTTAGAATTATTTCTTTTTCTTCGCCCCATTAGTAAAAAATTCGTGACAGTTTACCATGATAAATGGTTCTCCCAAGATCCCAGAAAGACCTTTGAAGGAAGATCACAAATATTTCCCAAAAAATCCTAATAAACATTTTTGACGCATTAATAACGCCTGGATTAGGAGTTAAAAACTGGTTTAAAGAACTCTATGGAGAAATAATAGATACAAAAATGGCAGTAATTCCTAATGGTGCACCTTCACTTAATATAAAGGATAATGTTCGTGAAAAATATGGTCTAGAGGAAAACGTATTTCTCGCACTCTTCTTTGGTACAATGAAGTTTAAACCTAATTACGATGCTGCTTTAGCTTTATATAATATATCATATTTTGTTGCTTCCGAATTTCAAAAACAATGCGGAAAAAAGCTAATCTTCATCGTTGCTGGCACTGACTCGGAAGAATTGCCTAAAACGGAATATTTTATACCTTTAGGATTTGTTGAACAACTCGATGAATTACTCTCTCTGCCAGACGTGGTAGTGCTTCCTCATCTGCCTTCAATCAGTGGCCCTCATGTGAAAACAATTTATGCATTTCTCAGCAGAAAACCAGTCATTGCTACCGAAGATGCAATCAAAGACATGCCTGGACTTGAACCAAACAGGCATTTCTTGCCATTTGAAATAGACAACCCGGAAATATTACTAAAAGATTTAATAGATCTATATCATGATGAGAATCTAAGAGAAAATTATTCAATGTGCATATTCTTATGCTGAAATATTTTCTTGGAGCCATACTGCAAAATTGCATGTAGATCTTTATGAAAGTATATTATTAAAATGATGCTCACAAAAATAATAATTTATGAACAAAAAACAAATTTCATATTGAATATATCCAATCAAGAATAATTGTTGGATATTCGCTAGCTAAGAATGAACCAAATAGCGTAAGATTAGAACAGTACACACAGCGAACATAAGAACAGAAAAATATCTCTACGATTATTATTTAGTCACCTTCATCGTAGGTAATACACTCAAATCAGCTTCGATGTATGAAGTCTCCTTCCCATTCGGAATATTTACCTATTGAAAGTCTATTTAGAGTAGACTTTATATTTTATTTATTTTTAAAAATAATATAATTTTTTAGGTTATAATATTAAAAAGCCAAAATCTCCTTTAAAAAAATCGATCACCTTAGTGTTCAGCCATGTTTAGAGATCAGAAATCGATAAAAAAAAGTATAGCAGTGGTATTTTCGATAATGTTTATAGCCGGAATTGTTTTCGGCAATTCGGGATTGTTACAAGCCAGTCCATTGACGTCGAATGTTGCTTACGCAGCAACTTCAACTCCCAACTACACAGTGTATCTCAGTGGATCAACCTACTATGCTAAATCGTCGGCAACCAACGCCATTGTTGCTTCTAATTCGAACTTCGTCACCATGATGAATTCTCTCAACTCCATCGTCACGTCTGGACAGACCGTAATGATACAGAACGGTGTGTACCCAATCAACGGAAAAATCGATTGGAAGGTGAGTGGTAGCACAATTGTTGGACAATCCACGGGTGCGATCCTCCGGTCAAGCTCATCTTACACATCCAGCGAGATGATGTGTGTGGGTGGAGGAGGCTCGAATCACATTACAATTAATGGTTTGACTTTCGATAATAACTTCGCAAATAATCCGTGGGCTCCCTTAAAGGTTGGCGGCTCATATAATACTGTTGAAAACTGTAGATTCCTCAACATAATGCAGTACGGTCTCCTAGCCTTCGCGGCTGACCACTTCCAGTTTCTAAACAACTACGTGAATAAGGCCCAGTATGGCATAGCGACGGGTGGTGGCCTCGGCTGGCCTCTCTGTACAAACGGCCTCATACAAGGCAACATCATTAGAGACACAAAAGAGGAAGGCATCAAGCTCCGTTGGTGCAACAACGTCGTGGTTCAGGGGAACGACATCGACGTGAAGTGGCTGACTTGGATGAATCAGCCAAAGTCGGATCTGAACCCTTCAGGTATCTGCTTCTACCAGGCTGATGGACCGGACATTAATGTAGTCGTCGAGAACAATAACATACACAACTCGGGTCCAGCACAGTGGACAAGCTCAGGATACACTTACCGCACCAATGGAGTCTACATCATGCCAGATGTACGCTCTAACTGGGGTGGTTATTCTGGCTCGAGCTATGGACAGGTTGTGACTGGGAACACAATCTCCGGTGTCTGGAACGGGATCCGGAACCAATTCAACCCAAGCACAACGCCAAAAATAAGTGGAAATACTATTACCAGTATAGCTAACCTGAACATATGCGTTGGGTAAAATTATCTCTTCCCTAATTTTTCTTTATTATTCCTCATTATTTAGATTAATGCTTGCAAAAAAGAAATGAAATAGTATTGAAGGTTAACCATAGTCTAACTTAAATTATTCTCATCACAAGTCATGAATGGTTAAAGTGACTTTTTAGATAAAATATTAGTTCAACCGGTAGGAGACTGAGGGCGCGCGCGTTTCTAGGTATAAATCATCGATTGAATTATCCATCTAAAATAATAGTGTAAGATCTCTCTTTAGATTTCCGTAAACAAATAGCTATTCTAAAGATAACAAGGTTACCCTGGATTAATCTTTTTATCATTTTGTGATACTCATAGCGCGTCACAATAAGAGAAGTGTACCTGATCCGGATTCGACAGCCTCAAATTCTCGAGCCCCTTTTCCATATCAAAAAACTGAATAATTATGTAGGGCCCTCGACGCGAATCAATAAACCCAAGAAGATTCGAGACTGCCCGATAAGAGTGCCCACTCAGAACCATATAGTAAACTACATTCACATTATTTACATCAAAGAAATCACACGCTTCTCTTAGAAGCGCATAAGCGACATCTCGCCTATTTGGCAAAGCGAGCATATCAGCAACAAAACCCTCAGAATAACCACCATCGTTTCTAATCTCTAAAGCCACGTAACCTAGAACCTTTCCATCTTTAAAAGCCTGCTTTACGATAAAATTATCTCCTCTCGGGTCACAGAACCTCCAGTTAAGATAGTCCTTACTCTTAGCCACCATAAAGTTATAATGAACTCTTACTTCATCCAAAAAAGGGTCTATGGCACTATCAAAGTTATGGATATCCATTATTTTGAAGTCGTCTATGGGTCTTATTCCGGGTGTATATACCCCCTTTAACTTATTCATGTTTGCGAGTATGCTATAGCCTTCGGCAGTTATTGCGGCATGTTCCATTGTACGCATCTTCAGATGTAATCTGACATCTTTTATCCTAACCATGTAGGATACATTATGTGGAAAAGGTATACCCCCCCTTTTTTCCCACTCTTTCTGAACTGTAGGGTTACGTGATATACCGTAATCTATTTTCACTTTCCTTTCGATACGTTTACTCACAATCTTATCAACAATTTTCCTATAAACTCCCATCCCTCTGTAAGCCAAGTGCGTTGCAGTATCACAACCAAACTGAGCTAGTACAATCGAGTTATCGAATTTTAAATTAAGTACCATTCTATGTGTAACTGCTATAATTTTTTTATCAGTCGCGACTATTATATCTGTTCCTAATGGCGTATCTAAATACTTCCATTTCCAGTAGTCGACTGGATTTACTCTATTATTCCAGGAGGGAAAAGAGTCTTTGAGTAAATTTACTATTTCTACTTCATCTCCCGGTTGGAACATTTTAATATTGAAGTCTTTGTTTAATCCTATGTGATACTCCTCAGTGGAATCCATTATATTTCGATTCATGACTCAGTTCTTTCCTATAATTAAGTGTGCACATCAGGTTATAAGAATTGCAGATGCATAAAACTAGATTTATAATGCATTCTAGCAAGATAAAACAATTCTAACTCATCCAACGTAGTCAACAATATTCTATTATTATTGCATGCTCGATGTGGTTGTGGTTTATAAAGAATATTTTATCGATTAGCGAGCGAGCGCTCTGCATAATTTGTTGACTCTCACGTTAGTGTATATCAAATATAGATTAATTAGACAAAATCTTAATATTCTCTCATTGTTAAAATAGGATCGCATTTATGTATAAGCGTAAGAAAATTGCAGTAGTTGTCCCTGCTTATAATGAAGAGCTACTTATAGAGAAAACTTTAAAATCTATACCAGATTATATTGATAAAATATATGTTATTGATGATGGATCTTATGATAAAACTTATGAAACAATAGAAAGTGTTTCTATTAATGATAATAGATTTGTAACTATTAAACATAAAGTCAATAAAGGTGTAGGAGCGGCAATCGTTACTGGATATAAACAAAGTCTGACTGATAACATGGATATTGTTGTAGTGATGGCTGGAGATAATCAGATGAATCCTATACATATTCCTGAATTAATTGATCCAATCATTGAAAATGTTGTAGATTATACTAAAGGAAATAGGTTGCTGAAAGCATCTCATATGAAGGGCATGAGTGTTTGGAGAAAATTTGGTAATTCCGTGCTCACAATACTTACAAAGATATCTTCAGGTTATTATGATATAATGGATCCTCAGAATGGATACACAGCCATATCTAAAAAGGCTCTAATGACAATAGACTTAGATGAAGTGTACCCTAAATATGGCTACTGTAATGATATTTTAGCTAAGTTGAATGTTTCCAATTTTAAAGTTAAAGATATTTCAATTCCGGCCAAATATGGTTCAGAAAAATCAAAGATAAAATACGGTCGATATATAATTAAAGTCTCTTGGCTGCTCTTTAGTAATTTCCTATATCGTTTAAGAATGAAGTATCTATATCAGAGTCTAAGTCCCATTCCTTTTCTCTTTATTTTTGGATTTGTTTTGGTACCGATCGGATTGATTTTTACTCTTTATAATGTTATTTTCTTCTTAAATGAAGTATCTTTACCTATTTTATTTTTAGGAATACAGTTTATATTAATCGCAATATTATTAGATATTAATGATAATAGAAATAATATAGTATAAACAAACACATATAATTATAATCATTTATAATGATTAATCATGTGCTTCCTGATTCGGCTTTTCTTTTCTCCAATATTTTGCGCGCACGTATTTTTTGAAGTGTGCTCGAGGGGTAAAGTGTATTCGTTTTTCTGTTAACAAGCCAGAATCTGTCGAATTGTTTATAGAGCAAATTCTTTACTGTAGTTGTTGCCAAGGTCGATCGAAGGATCACACTTGCGAGGGACAATTAGGCTTCTAAATTGTTAGTCTTAAATACTTGTGAGTTGAAGTGATTTGAAATCTAAAATATATTGGTGATCATTTATGTGGTTACTTGGACACCTAGCGCTCGGTTATTTTTCGAGCCTTTTTACCTCCAAAATATTTAAAGAAAAATACAATTTATATGTTGTATTTATTTTGTCACTTGCTCCCGACCTTGATGAGTTTTTTAGGGGCTACATTGTCCACAGGGGACCTACTCATAGTATCTTGGTAGCAATTATTTGTTTTATCCCTATCTTCCTAATCTTTAGGAAAGGTTTTACTTACTTCGCGTCTTTAGCCTCGCATTCACTGATTGGAGATTTTTTTGTTCCTCCTCTACAACTGTTTTGGCCTATAAGTAATGCGTGGTACGGGGCACCACCGCAACTTCAACTGAAGGGAGGAGTCGAAACAATTGTTGAAGTTCTTTTATTTTTATCAATGTTAGCGGTGATCATTTGGCGTTCGAGATCAAGTATAAAAACTTACGCAAAGGATTTGAAATAGAGATTCGTTTCTTCTTCAATCAATTTTATGCATATTCATTATCGCTGCCATCAGTATATTCGTAGAGTTCATATCGATTGTATCTTATAGTTAAGTTTATGAGAAAATAAAGAAATTTAGTTTATGATCTTTATAAAAATGAAGCACTTGAATAAATGTAGTCATGAAATCAACGATTTTTTTGTATATTAATCAAGAAAAAAGTTAACATTCGTGTTTGTGTTAACAATAATGTAATTTATTTGATTTTATAGTAGTTTATGTAATATTAGATTCGCTCTGCGACATCAGCATGCAAAATTAAATGTTAAAATTTGAAGGAAAATGCTCGTATGTTTAACATATATGATTCAACATCTTGAAAACTCTTTGAAACCCCGTAACATCGAGTGTAGTTATTAATGAGCTTTGACAAAAGATGGGAGAAGAACCCTTATCCGACCACTTATGAGAAGGTGAAGGAGGCCTCCAAGCCCTCTGAGCCTCTGAAGACAAAGGCGCGCACGCTACGATGTGGTTAGGAGGTCGTTGTCTCCTGGACTTGGATTAGTTGAGCCTGCAGAGCATCAATCTAGCTCTAGATAGTCGTGTCCACGTCCGCGCGCGCGAAAAATAACCTACAAACAAACATTAACAAACAGGCATACATACGTACTGAAAAATGAGATAACTTAAATAGAACATATAAAAATACTCATCTTGATTTAAGTAAAAAACGGGAAACGTGAATTGAATTGAATAAAGTCGATAAGTCAAATCTGATACAATATATAAGGCAAGTCATGGAGACAATAAGAAATAGGAGACAAATAGCATCTCACACGGTCTCAAATTTACCAGAAAGGCTATTCGACACTTATCTTTCCCACGACTTCTGCTATCTGAGTAGAAAACAGACCACACCCTATCAGAAACAGATGGTCGAGGCATTCAATTCAGCGATCCGAAAGAACATGGTTTTACCGATGTTCCTTGACCTTGGACCTGGGTATCATGCAGCCCTAGAAAAGAAGACCCGAGACACCTCTCCTTCGATGTTGGCCTCGGGGAGCTTCTCGTGATCTACCAAATTAAAAGATTCTCTGACAGGGTGAAGGAGATTTATCCTCCGGGCGTGGAGTTCAGCATCATAATCGATAATGTATGCGCTGTTTTTGTAAACGACATAGACATTCGAGACACTGAGGGTTATTGCCATAAATTTAGGGTGCTTATTGATGAGTTGGAAATGAATAATGAAGTTAAACTACTTGTGGAGTCTGAGCACTTCAGCGTTTCAGACTACGATGTTAAGCCGATTGGGGAGGATACGATAAAGTCAACTAGGCTTACAAACGATGACTATGATAACGTAAAGCGCTTCCTCGGACATGACTGTACAATCGAGGACGCCATAAGGAGGACCCTAGTTTACAAGCAAATTGGGGATAGGACTGATGAGCTGTTTTACAAGTTCTTCAAAGATGGAGTTCATATGACTCAGAGAGCCTCGAAGTCAACGATCAGCTTCAGACCCTTTCCAGGCGGCGACTCCAGGATACAGAGTGGCAGAGTCGTACTCGGTGTAAACTCAAGGAATAAGGTGTATCCCTTCTTGATGACGAGCCAAAATTTCCTTGAATACATCTGCGAGTCACTAGTTATGCCGGAAATACTGCCAACCTCCATTCCAGATATCACATTCGCCCAAACCAGAAACAAATAGATAACCAAGAAGTATCACACGTATGCGTCAATGGACAGAACCTCAACGCAAGTGTGGCTCTTCGATTTTTCACACTGCCGATGGATCGAGTGATGAATTAACTCCACGCTCAGCACGCACGCGATGATACCCGCAATGGTTTCGCTTTTTTAATTTGTTCTACTCTCTCCCAGTATTCCCCAAACTGCCAGATATATTGAAGAGGCAGATGAAGCTCAGAGTGAGGTAAATCGCACGCGCGGTCGCTAAATCAAGTTCAGTAACCCTTCCTGGACCCAGAATCGACGATAGTGCGCGCCTTAGTTATGAGGATAAGCGCTTAGAGTCTATTTACTATTAAATAATTTAACTCTCACCTGAGATGTTTAGGGTGTTGTTGTCTGCTGTGCCTGTGCTAGCTGAGCCTGCAGTGCGTCAATCTGAGACTGAATCGCCGTCGTATTCATACCCCACTTCTGCATCTGCGCCTCCGTCCTCTGCAGGAACTGAATCTTCGCCTCAAGCACGTTAATCTTACCCAAACTGCCCGAAGCCCCAGCCGCCTCCACGTTAGCGATGCCTAAGTTGACGTCCCTGCGAGCCTCACCGAGGGCAGCGAGAGCCGCTAGGTCCCTACCATTCGACATGAAGCCCCTCAGCGTCGCTTATCTTAACCTTAGCCAACTCAAGCCTCACCAATCGCAGCGTCAACCCTAACCGCGTTGTTCACGTTCCTCAGCGTCTTCAGCTTCGCCTCGAGGACATCAACCCTAGCCTCAGCCGCATTCAGGAACTTGAGTATACCATCATGCGCTAAACTGGATGCTAACGGCTTCAGGTCCACTATGACTTTCTGCAGGTCAGCCTTCGCGGCGTCGACCTGCTTCCCAGCTCCAGCCAAATCGTTTGCCTTCACTGAGGCGGTAGCAGCGGCTAGCTGCGTCTCCGCGTCCTTGAGGTCCGCCTTGCCGAGGTGACGTCCTTGCCATCCGCGGCGAGCTTCACTATGGTCACGTTGAGCTTCTGGACGACGTTTTGTCCACGCTGAATCGTGGCGTTCACGCTGTCCACGGTCTGCGTCTCAACCTTATCCACCTTGGCGCTCCCCACGCGGCCCATATAGCGTCCCTGAAGTGGATCATCGAGATGCGCGCCGCCGCCAAAGCCTCCCAGGGGTGGCTCTGGCTGAGGAGCGTGGTGGCGTTGCTCAGCGCCGCTGTCCCCCTTATCGTAGTGCTTCTGGGCCGCCGGCAGCAGGGTCACGCCCTGGGCCTTTAGCTGGGTGAAGAGTTTCTCTGTCCGTGCCTGAGAGTCCTGGGCTAGCTTAATCATGTTGTTCGCCAAATCCGTGGGCGTGATGTCGCTGACCGTGAATGTTGTGGTCGCCTTGTTGGTGCCATCGTTTGCCTTCGCCCTGTAGACTCCGATGTATGCGTCCGACGCCAGCGTGAAGCTGGCCGTGTATTTGCCGCCGGAATGCTGTTACCTGGGTCACGGGGTATACTGTTCCCTGGGTATCGTTAACGGATACGGAGACCGTTGTTGCCGATGTTGTCCCGCTAAGTGTAACGGAGTCTCCAGGTTTGTAGTATCTTTGAGCTTGTCCCGATTGTTATGGTTCCGGCCGCGAATGCGCTTGGCATCGCGGGGATTAGAAGGAGTGCCGCGACCACTCCGATTATTATCATTTTTCCGTTCATCGCGTTTTTCACGTCTCTTATGTGTGTTGGGGATTCTTATTTGAGGAACCCGACGGAACGATTTGGAACGCTTTTGGAACGATTTGGAACGATAAATGGAACGCTTTTTAAGCATTATTTAGGGGGATTCTCTCTGTTCCCTGGTTTTACATCTCTAGACTCAAAAATACGATCGCGCGTTTGCTTGTTTAGAAAATCGTATTTTAGGACCACCTGAACGCCTCAACATAATCCAAACGAGGAAATGCCAAACCCGCATCACACGAAACATCCGCCGAGAAACCGACAGATACCAGAAACGACCAATCGAAGCGATGGGCGCCTTGGGCAACCCTCACCCTAGTCGGCCACCGGAACTCACTCAACGAACCGCTTGATACGCCTGACCAGACGAGGCACCCCCAGCCTCACTGCCGTCGCCGTCACCGCCAGCATCGAGATCAGGCTCAGGGAGACGTGGATCGCTGCCTGGGCCATGCTCCTGACCCGGAGGCAGTCCAGGGGCAGCCAATCCTTCGCCCGTCCAAAGAGCCGCTATATGCTCCACCACTTCCTGAAGGGTCTCACGATCCTCTTAAAGCCCTTGGCCACGAAGTCTCTGCCCACCCGGAGAGTCCTCCTAGCTCGCGCGCGCAGAGTAATGGTGGATTTAGGCTACGCAAACCGTATAAATCGGATGTAAATTCGTTTAATCGGCATGGGCCGGGTTGGCTGAGTGGCTTAGGCGGCTGCCTGCAGAGCAGCTTTAAGGAGGTTCGAATCCTTCGCCCGGCTCCATTTCAAAATCTTATTTCGCTCGCGCGTAGATCAGCGTTAAATAATCCTCTTTTTCATTGGCCCAACTCACATGCGTGTAGATTAGACTAATCAATAGCCTGTTCGATTTTAATTCTTGTTACCCTCTCCAGGCAGGCTCCATGTTGCTAGGTATTCGAGGAGGCAGAAGAAGCTCAGAGCGAAGGAGATCATGCCTAGGCTGAAGAAGGTGAGGTATGGTATCCCTTCGATGAATGGATTAAACAGATGGACTCTGTTGATCGTTATCCTCATGACTATGTAGAACCAGAGGAGCAGGCTGTAGAGCCATGTGGTTAGTAGGAAAGCCTTAGTGAACCTCACGCCACTTTATGTCTTCACCTCGAAGAAAAAGGTTAGGTCGGGGAAGAGGAGATGGCGATAAACACGCGTGTACACGATGGGCTCACATGCCTTCTAATTTTGCATGTGAATGTGAATTCACGTCTGGTCTTTTTAGGCACTCGGTCGATGATTAACCCATGGAGTATGTTAGGCTGGGAAGAACCGGGATGAAGGTGTCCAGGATTTGCCTTGGCTGCTGGGGCTTCGGGAACCAGAGCGAGTGGATGATCGAGATCGATAAGGCTAAGCCCATCATCGAGAGGGCCCTAGACCTCGGGGTGAACTTCTTCGACACCGCGAACAGCTACTCGAAGGGACGCTCAGAGGAAATCCTCGGCGAGGTCCTGGAGTACCGTAGACCCGACGTGATACTGGCCTCTAAGGTCTATTTTGAGGTGGGTGATGGGCCCAACGAGCGTGGACTCTCCAGACTGCACCTCAGGAGGCAGATCGATGGATCGCTACGCCGCCTGCGGACCGATTACATTGACCTCTACCAGATACACCGGTGGGACTACTCGACGCCTATTGAGGAGACCCTGTCGACTCTAAATGATCTGATCCACGCCGGGAAGGTCAACTACCTCGGGGCGTCGAGCATGTGGGCTTGGCAGATGGCTGAGGCCCTGTGGACCAGTGACAAGCTGGGCTACGCTCGCTTCGAGAGCATGCAGAACCACTACAATCTCTGCTATAGGGAGGAGGAGAGGGAGATGATGCCTCTGTGTAAGGATCAGCAGGTCTCATTGATCCCCTACAGCCCACTAGCTCGGGGGTTTCTCACGGGGAAGTATAGGCGTGGGGATAACCCTGAGGGCGTCAGGTATAGGTCGGAGTCTCTGCTCCGTGAGCGGTTCTTCCGCCCAGGGGACTTCGATGTCTTGGAGAGGGTCGTTGAGTTGGCTGGGAACATGGGTGTGACGCCGGCTCAGGTTGCGCTGGCTTGGCACCTCCATAAAGGGGTCACTGCGCCGATTATTGGTGCGACGAGGGTTGAGCACATCGAGGAGGCTGTTGGTTCGCTGGATGTGCGGTTGACGTCGGGTGACGTGAGGTATATGGAGGAGCCTTATCAGCCGAGGGCAGTGACTGGCCATACCTGAGCACGCATCGCTCGAGTATACTCAATGTATGATTCTAACTAATCGTTAGAATTAAACATCTCTACTAATTTAAGTATTATTTTGCATAACTCTGATATACATTAAGACGCTGCGTTGAGTGCACTTTAAAAGAGTGTAAACACGAAATGAAAATATCCAATACATTGCTGGCTAAATGAAAATGAAACACATCGTGCTGAAGTTTGGTGGTTCCATTTTCAAAACATCAGAGGATTTAACCAAGATCACCGACGAGGTTCAAGCGAATATTGTGGATGGCTGGATGCCAGTCTGTGTGGTCTCAGCCGCTAGCGGCACCACAGATAGGTTAATTCGAGGCTTCGAACAGATGAGCGGGGACCCGACATTCAACCCACACAGATTTTGCGAGAATCTGCTGAACTATCATCTGCCCATGCTACCACACGACGCCGATGATGGGGAGCTCAGGCAAGAGTGTTCGGTGCTGGAGGAGGCTCTGAGCCGCGTGAAGCCCCAAGGTGACCTGATTGGCTCAGAGTACGCCTACATAGTCAGCAGGGGAGAAAGCCTAGGGATGCGCATCCTGTCCTCTCACCTGAGTTCGAGAGGGATAAGGAACAGGTGTTTCTGTGGCGAGGATATACTCGTAACGGATGAGAACAGCAGCGACGCCGCCATCAACCTCGATGAGACTAGGTTCAGGGTTGAGAAGCATCTAGTCCCGAGCCTGACCGACGGCTACGTACCCGTGGTTGCGGGCTTCGCGGGTAGGGGTGAGTCAGGTTCGATAACCATCCTGGGCAGAGGCGGGTCGGACGATACAGCCGCTTGTCTCGCCTACTGCCTCGGAGTAAGGAGGGTCATAAAGTTAGTAGATGAGGGCGGAATCACAACCCTGGACAGGAAGTTCCTATATAAACTGAGGGAAGATAAGGACATAGCGTTCAAAGTGGGGCCGCTGCCTGAGCCCAGATTGGTGCCCTACCTCAGTTACCCTGAGGCTTCAGAGCTTCTAAGGGAGGAGAGGACCAAAGTGGTTCACTTCAAGGCACTCGACCCACTCATCCAGGGGGGAATCCGATTAGAGCTCAAGAGCCTAGGCAACTCGGTTGCTGGCACTATCATCGGCCCGGAGAACGGCGACCAGGTTGAGGCAGAACCCAAGGCGATGAGTTTCCAGAGAGGCCTCTCATGCATACGGCTTCAAATAGTCCAATCCGCGTTGCCAACATCAGTCTACGCCGAGGTATTCGGATCACTAGCTAAAGCCGGCGTAGATGTGCTTTACCAATCTACCTCAGGATATCTTATGACCCTATTCTTTGTGTCAGAGGACGTGAATAGGGCGATTAGGGCTCTCAGTGAAGCAAAGTCAGTAATGGATCTCAAACTTGTTGAGGGGACTAAGGGGACAATCAGCGTAATAGTCCCGAATCTGGGTAACGTTCGCACGCTACTCCTAAATGAGTTAGCGGGACACGGAGTCAACGTCGAGCAAGCCACCCTGCCTAACTGCAGTAACATACTGAGGTTCAGCGTCGCAGACGCCGACCTGCCCCTCGCAGTCGCTACGATCTATAAGAAGTTCCTCACGTGATGCATATGAAGAAACTCAGCGTCGTCGTAATCGGGGCAACCGGAGCAGCCGGTCAAAACGTCGTCGAGTCCCTCAGAGACCACCCATGGTTCGAAATAGGCGCCCTAGCGGCCTCCAGAAGGTCAGAGGGCCTCACATACCGTGATGCCACACGGGAAGCCGTGTTCTTCAAGAAGACTCCAAGCGAAGATGTCCTTAACATGAAGGTACTCGGTCTAGATTCCATCTTCAGGAGTGATTACGACATAGCTTTCAGCGCCCTACCCAGCGACGTGGCGAGGGACGTGGAGCCCGAGTTCGCAAAATACATCCCCGTGATAAGCACCGCCTCAGCCTACAGATACGAGCCAGATGTGCCAATCCTGATCCCTGAGGTGAACGGCGGCCACGCGGAGCTCCTAAAAAACCAGCAAAATCTGAGGGGGTGGGGGGCTTCATCTGCCCCGGACCCAACTGCACGACCGTCGGCCTGGTAGCCAGTTTAAAGCCCATAATGGATGCCTACGGCGTTCGTTCGGTTCACCTCGTATCTGAGCAGTCCCTGAGCGGCGCAGGCGAGAAGGGAATCCAACGCGACTCACCCTATCGAAAAAGCGCTGAGATGAACGTGTTACCCTACATCGAGGGGGAGGAGGAGAAGGTCGTCAAGGAGACAAACAAGATACTCGGCAAACTCGCCCACGGAGGCATCAGGGACGCGGGGATCAAATTGGGCGTAACGTGTACAAGGGTATTTGTCGAGGACATTCACACGGAAGTCATCTACGTCGATACGAAGAAACCCAACACCGTCGAGGGATTAAAGAAGACACTCAGCGCGTTCCGAGGCGGACTGAGGGGCTTGGGCTTCCATCAGCCCCAGAGAGGCCAATCATCGTCTTGGATGACCCCGAGATGCCTCAGCCTAAGCTGCATGCCCGATATGGTGGAGCAGTCCCGTTATAGGCCGCATTAGGAGGGACCCCGTGTTCCGAAACGGCGCCACATACATGCTTACGAGCGATAACATGGATAAGGGTGCGGGTGGCGGGGCGGTACTCACAGCGGAGTTTCTGAGAGCAAAAAATATTTTTAGGGATAAATTAGCTCGCGGTATTAGCGAGTATGATCCTGTGTTCAAAAGGAACCTTATCCAAAAGATGGCCATCTCTGATCAAGACGTGCGTGCGCGAAATAATGGCCCCAAACTCAACCCCCAAACTTTCCGTGTTAATATACCGATAGTTAGAACGATAAATTCATACATTTTATATAGACTACAAATTTAATTTTATAAATCACGCTATTTATGGATGTACGAGTAATGGTAAAAGATGGCTACGCAATTGGGGAACAGGTGGGTGCTAAGGGTAAAAATCTATAGAAATGGCTGGGTCCATGAGTACCACATCCCCCCAATCTGGCTCCAAAATAGTCTAAAGAAGCTGCTTCAGTTATCAAAATCCAACTAACATAATTCAATGTGCGCGTTGCACATGCGTTATAAGGAAAAACCCTAGCGGAATCCTTATCCAGAGTTTTAACTTAATGCATCGAGTTGCCTAACGGTCGATTTTTCTGCATAATGCTTGATTGTTATAATTATTAATAAGTTGAGTTAACTCCAAATAAACATCTTGAAAACGCCTTTAAGATTTGTGTGAGCACGACGCCGCGCGCGCGACACATTCATCCTCCCGGTAAAGATAGGTACCTGGACCGAACTTCTCCACCATTTGAAGTCTAATGTCCCTGTACCCTTCCTACCCGAGGCCCAGCTCCATAGAACCATCATCAATGAACGGTTCCGGTGGTCACCGCGCGCATAGTGTAAGACTTTTTTCAATTATGTACAATTCATGAGTGAATAATTAGATGTTTATTCATCTATCCGATGGCAACTTTTGAAAAATAGGTAAAATATCTAATTATTTAATCTATAAGATCAAAAAAATTATTACTTTTCCAAGATTTATTTAGAAATAATATATGACAGATATATTAAACAATAAAAGTTGTCAAAGGGAAAAACCTTTTTAGAACATACCATATTTTAGAACCCGATAATCATGAGAGTTACCGCTCCTGTACAGAATAAAATATTGAAACTACTCTTGACGAGCGGCAGACCGATGTCTCTCAGACAGAATCACTCACAGCTGCTCATTTACATATCACCAAGTAGCTAGTTGCCTCACGACTCTGAAGAATAAAGGGTATGTTCGGAAAGTGCGAGTTGGGGTTTATGAGGTGACTGAGGAGGCAAAGCTTGAGGAGCTTTCGCCTGAAACTCAGATTAGGGTTTTAAAGGCGAAAGTTACAGAACTTGAAGATCAGATAAACAGCCTCCTAACTAATCTTGCTAAAACTCAGGGAACTCGAAAAACCAGTTAGCCTCTCGGTTTAGAAGATGAATTATATTTTTTTGGAAACGATGGATCGTCCGCAGCGTGAACAAATTAAGGAATCCTTACTTAATACTTCGCCACAATATGGACAAAATTTGTATGTTTTAGCATCCATTACTATCTCCCTCCTTGTACCCTCCTGCGAGAGCTGAGCAATCACCCCCATAAACAAAGATAATAGAACGAAGATGCCCAGATTGTCATAATTCCATAGTCCAGCGAGGATTCCTCCTGAAGCCACAAGAATTGAACCGATACCTGTCGACAATATGATGTAGCCTAGTTTGAAGTAGCGCCACCCAACGTAAGAGGAAATAACGAAGGCGATCAATACCACTGGATAGTTGAAGTGTACTTCGATTAGGGGGGAGTTCATTCTCCAGCCAATTAATGTACTTGTGGAAGTGAAACCAGAGACGATCATCGCTCCCACAAGACCGCTGGTTATTCCAACTGAGATTTTCTCATAGACTAGGAATGCAATTGCCATTGCTACGCTTGCGATTCCGAGAATAGTTAATCGCCACGTTAAATTATTTAAATTTAGCAAATTAACCGCTAGAAGGTTACCTAGCCACCCTCCAACAACGAGCCCAGAAAACCCGATCATTGGTCTGTGGATTCTCCACCCGATTGTTTCTATTGAAAAACCAATAATTATTATTATTAAGCCGTATATTAGATCGGTGGAAAACAGCATTACTATTCATTTAATTTGATAAAACGAATTTAAATATTGCGCGCGCGGCGAGGCTCAAGCGGTCACTGAGGAGAGGATAGGAAACAACTTCCGCGAACTATCGAAGGAGAGGGTCGCGTGCGCAGGTCTTTTAGTGTGTCCAGGATGGCTCTTCCGAGTTTGGCCGCGCGCGCCATTCACTCTAACCAAACATGAATAGTGATAAAATAATGAAGGTAATCAGATACGTCAATCATCGTCCCGTAGATCGAGATATTCAAAGGAGGTGATGGGGCATCATTGAATGATCTCCCAGTGGATGATGCCGAAGTATGCAGAAGAATGATATCAAAATCGTCTTCGGCGTCGGTGGATTCGACAAGCTAAGATTTCGTCTTGGCTAATTGAGAGAACTAGAAAGAGAATTCCACGATAGACTTTATAAGATGTCAAGAGGTCTTGACACTTAAAGCGATACTTTGTAGGTGTTTTTCTTGAGATACATCATACTATATTTATTAAAAACAGTTAATTAAAATCGAGAAAATCTTAAAAATTGAATCATAATTGAAATTTTTCATTTTTTTTCATCCTCAAAATAAAATCACAATTGTCCTATTTATATAGAATCATTACTAAACCCCTATATCCAATTACGTAACATTTTATGTGGTAAACAATTAGCGAACTGATCAGCGATGCAGAGAGCAATAATACAAAACTTGGGATGGAACATCAGCAACCTTGGAAATTTAGACAAAAGGATGATCGAAGTAATACTAAGTAACCTGAACATCTTTGATAAGGCTCTACTAAGATACGCGGTGAGACATTTCTCGCATCGATAGAGCTCGATGGATGGAAGGGTAAACTCCCATTATATCTTTTTAAATGCAGTAAACACGGCTACCAAGTAAACTATCCGAGTGGTTACGGATCTCATCTAATCTGTCTTCAATGCATAAACGAAAACTTAAAATTGGCTAACACCAGCGCGCGCGATGAAGGATTAATGACTTATTCTACGGCGCGCTATCCTTCTGAGAATAGGAAAACGATGCTTTTCTTAATCAAATAAGGATCCACTTCACATTTGTTTATTAATAAGGGGGGAAGTTGAGATCCGCCTCTATGTTAATAATAGGTGAATTTAATCGGGTTTTATTGCTAATTATGTAATATTAAGCATGCATCGAGACATCAATATGCAAAATGAAATGTTAAAAAACGAGTGAAAATGCTCGTATTTTTAACATATATGATTCAACAATTTGAAAACTTGTGGAAATCCCGTAACATCGAGAGTAATTATTAATGAGTTTTGATAAACGATGGGAGAAGAACCCCGATCCCACCACTTATGAGAAGGTGAAGGAGGCCTTCAAGTCCCTCGGAACCTCTGAAGGCAAAGCTCAACGACTCAATCAAGCAGATCGAGCAGGAGAACCAGCGCCTCAACGTCGCCTACCAACGCTTTCAAGACCGCGACAAGATGATATTCAGCAAGATAGTTGACGCCTACACCAACCACGACACGAATAGGGCGAACATCTACGCGAATGAGCTCGCGGAGGTGCGGAAGATGCAGAAGATGATCTTCAGTGCCAAGCTGGCCCTCGAGCAGATTTCGCAGAGGATGAGGACTGTGACCGAGCTGGGCGATGTGGCCGCGACGCTTATGCCGGTCGTGAGCCTCATAACCGAGCTCAAATTCGGGGTCGCCTCGATCAATCCGGAGACCGAGAAGGGACTTAACGACATCGGCGACCTGATCAACGGAATGTTCGTTGACTCGAGCACTATGATGAATACGAACATAAACTTCGAACCCTTATCCAGCGACTCGACCAAGATTTTAAGCGAGGCCCAGGCGGTCAACGAATCAAGGATGGGAAGCATCTTCCCAGAAATTCCGAAGGAGAAGACTGATCCATTATCAGGGCCAGAAAATAATGGGCCCTAAACTCCT
Organism: Candidatus Bathyarchaeota archaeon; assembly: GCA_963780545.1. GTDB lineage: Archaea > Thermoproteota > Bathyarchaeia > TCS64 > TCS64 > UBA8941. The sequence continues at coordinate 6,798 of CAWACK010000013.1, read as the reverse complement.
TATATGCAATCTTGATAGTTTAAGAAACAACTTTTGGATACAGAAAAATCATTTTTTAGTCTATGTGACTATTTTTCAGGCCCTTATCCGCGTCGAGTTCCCAGATGTCACCATAGCCCGGTTTGCCTCTCCTTGAGAGTCTGAATGCCAGTTTATCGAAGAACCCCTCGGAGGTCACCGCCTCGTGGAGGCTCGCCACCGATTCATAGCTGAGGGCCTTGAAGTCCAGTGGCGTCTTCAACGCTATGTAACCCCGTTTGTCTTCCCCTCCGATTGACTCTCTGCCTTCTGTTAATCTGCGTCCTCCATAGATATTTTGATAGAGTACCCCATCTACCCCGATGAAGTATTCCTCGAGGAGGCTTTCTGGTCGAGACCCATCCGGTAGTTCCCATCGACACTCGACTCTTCTCAGATGGATTAGGATGGGTTCCACACCCAATCCGGCGTATAGTCTAAAGTGTTCCAGGTACTGAGGGTCGTTAAGGTCCCTTAGGGTATCCAGTATGGCTCTGCCGAGCTTAGCTTTGTCGTCGCTGATCTCTGCCTTCCTCTTCTTTCTCTCCCTTTCTCCGTCTGCTCTACTCAGATCAGCTGCTTGAATACTTCTAAATAATGGACTAAATTCAATTAGGCGTGCACGGGCTTCGGTTATCAACTTATTTTCACCGATCGCAAGATATATTGTGGTTTACAATAACATATCTCAGCCAATATGTTCTTATATGGAACAAATGATTGTGTTTAACCATGTTACCGGAACCCTCGGAGATCATTAGGCGTCGGAAGCAGCTCGGTTTGACCCAGCAGCAGCTCTCGAGGCTAACCGGAATCAACAGAACCTCAATAACGAAACTCGAGAATGGTCAGGACATGCTTTACAGCAGCGTGAAGAAGATCTTCGACTGCCTACTGGAGATTGAAGCGGATCGCGATGCAGCCGTAAAGCTCGGAAATTTGAAGCTGGGTGACGTGTATCATTCGCCGGTGGAGTATGTCCAATGTGATGAGCCCCTCAACCTTGTGGCAGCTAAGTTGATCGAGAGGAGTTACAGCCAGTTCCCAGTGAAGACGGGGTGAGAAGATCGTTGGCAGCATTACGGAGTCCGGGATAAACAAGGCTCTAGTATCCGACGGGCCTAGCCGCGTTGTAGGTTATCTGGTCGAAGATGTGATGGGGGCTCCCTTCCCGGTGTTTGACGAGGCTCTGGGTGTGTCCTCTCTCATGGAGTTGATTCATAGCTGCCAAGCTGTCTTGGTTGCGAGAGGTGGGGATGTGATAGGAATCGTCACGAATACCGATCCCTATAGAAAGATATTTGAAGTCCACACGGTGGGCAACGATTCGTTACATTAACTTTGCCATGAGCGAATCAAGTTTTATTTAGGTAGAAGAGTACTGGCGCGATGAGGAATTTTACTCCGGAGCGCGCTCATTGATCAGTGTTTTCAGCGGCAGGATAACGTTGAACTCTTATCCTGACGCACGTACAGCCAGGTCAAGCCTAAATGATCTACCGCATGCGCTTCGTGCCCGACTTTGATCTTTAATTATCTTATCATATCGCGACGTTGAACATTTTAGCCAATGGAACCTTCAGTAAATCATTGACTAGAAGGCAGAATATGAAGCCGTATCCGAGGATGAATAGAAAATCTAAACTAGTTATCGGGGTCAGCCCAGGTAATCCGATGGTTGATATGACGTAGACTATCAGGGTGTTGAGTATGAGCGCAAACGCGAGCCACCTGCTCGGCCTAGATTCCCAGAAGTGCCTCCTCTCCCTAATCGATATGACCGTGTAGTACCCTGACAGCGTGAGCCAGACGAAGGTAAAGGTCTGAAGCATACCGAGATTCGAGTTCAAACCGAAGAATCCGAGGCCTAAATAGAGTACCGATAGCGACTCGACGACAATCAGTGATCCGTAAGACACGCCGAGCTTCACTAAGCCGCTTGTGTTCCACCTCTCAGGCTTCTCTGAGTATCTTACCCTGTCAGTTGAGATTGAGAGTGTCACATAGTCCGTGATAAGCAATAGGATTATCATCTGGAACGTGGAGACGACGAATCTACCAGTAAGGGCGAAGGCTAGAACCACGAAGAGCACCCATTCAAACGTCTTCGCTATCTTGTTCAGGGTCCAGGTGGCTATCCTCTGATACACCATCCTCCCAATCACAACCATGGCGAAGATGCCCTCAAAACCCTCGACCGAGAGCACGACGCTTGAGGCCTTCTTCGCAATGTCTGTGGCGTTACTGACAGCAATTCCCACCTCAGCCTGCTTAAGACTGGGGGCATCATTCACGCCATCGCCAGTCATTCCAACAACGTGACCACCCGACTGTAGGCCTTTCACGATGAGGTACTTATCCTCAGGGTAGATCTCCGCGAAGACGTCGCTCTCCTCCATGACCTTAAGGGTCTCTTTATCCCCGATCTTGTCCTTGAGATCTGTTAAGCGGCTGACGTTGCCTCCGATGCCGGCCTGAGATGCGACCTCCTTCGCGATTGGCAGCGCATCTCCCGTCAACATCTTTACCGAGATGCCAAGTTGCTTCAACTCGGTGATGAGACGCGGCGAGTCGGCCCTCGGCTTGTCGTAGAGGGCGACGACGCCGATTAGCTCAGGGTCCTTCCCTTGGACGCCCTCCGAGACTGCTAGGATCCTGTAACCCTTCGAGGCGAGTTCATCAATCCCCTTCTCTATTAAGTGGAAATCGTCGCCGCACTCTCTGCAGAGCCCCGTGATCGTCTTAACCGCGCCCTTAGAGACATGTATCTCCTCATCTTTGTACCTAAGGGTGGCTTCGGTCCTCCTCGTCGAGGCGTCGAAAGGGGAGAAGCTGACGAGCCTATATTCACCCATCGGCAGCTGCATCTCCCTCGCCTTCAATATGAAGGCAATGTCGATGGGATCCTGGTTCGCCTCCTGAGAGGCGAGTGCTCCGAATAGAACAACATCGTTCTTTTGGTGATTGCCGACCGGTAGGACGTCAGCGATGGCGAGCTGATTCATGGTTATCGTACCAGTCTTATCCGCGCAGAGGACATCCATCGTGGCGGCGTCCTCAACGGCGTCGAGTCGAGTTACAATGGCTCCCTTCCTAGAGAGCTCTAGTGAGCCGAGGGCCATGCTTATGGTGAACATCGTGGGTAATGCCACCGGCACCGCGGAGACGAGTAGAATCACGGAAAGTGGCGCTATCTCCACCAGGGAGACTTCCCTGAGGAGAGCGAGACCAATACCTAACCCAATGGATGCGACCGCCATTACGAGCAGCCATTTGACGACCTTCGAGATCATATCCTCTATGTGTAGCTTGGGTGTAGCAATCTGGACAAGCTCCACTGTGCGTCCGAAGAAGGTCTTCAAACCGGTAGCCGATACTACCCCTGTGATTTCGCCGTTTCTGAGAATCGAGCCAGCGTAGAGAACCTCCCCCTGCTTCCTCTCGACCGTGAGAGATTCCCCGGTGAGGGCGGATTGATCCACTTCAGCGCGGCCCTCCGCCACCTCTACATCGGCTGGCGCCAGGTCACCGGCTCTAAGCCGAACGACGTCGCCCGGGACGAGCTCCCTAGCAGGCACCTGAATCCACACGCCACCTCGATTCACGCGGGCCTTCACCGTAAGTTTCTGTTTGAGAAGCTCCACAGCGTCGTTCGCCTTCTCCTCCTGGATGAAGCTCACAGACGCGTTGAAGACGAGTAGGATGACTATAATGGCGGCTTCGAGGATTTTACCCAGAGCTAACTCGAGTACTATGGTGAACTCCAGCATCCATGGAGTTATACCCCAGAACCTTTTCGCGATGCGACGTATTAGGCTAGTTTTCTTCTCAGGGACCTCGTTTGGACCATAATCCATGAGTCGCCGCTTCGCTTCTTTCACGGTAAGGCCATTCGGACTCGTCGACTCGTCCTCTGTTCTGTCACTAGACATATGCCCAGCCTTCAATAACACACACGCATTTTTAATTGATTTTAATATCATGTTTAATAACTTGTTACTCGATTTTCTCATCGAGTAAATATGAGGGTAGTTGAAGAGCTTCAGGGTAAGACCATCGTGGATGCAAAGGGAAACGAGGTTGGAAAGGTCGATGATGTTGAGATGGACATTGAGACGCTGAGCCTCGCCGCGCTGGTTGTGAAGGGGAAGGGTGTGTTGGCTAAGCAGTTACAGACTGAAAAGTTGGCGTCGTTGATGAAGAGGCTTAGGGTGACGAAGACGGAGGATCTTTGATCTCATTCGATGATATTCAGGTGATTGGTAAGTATGTGATCCTCAAGGACGTAGTAGAGCAGGGTGGTGTGCCCTCGACCTCCTAATGAGGTATCCTAATATCGCACCCGCTGTTTTGTAGGCCTCAAGAACACACACACGCGACCCAGCTCAAGGGCCCTCTCGGAGCTGTAGATCTTACCCACCATGCGGTTGTGAAGGTAGGCGATTAGACTCCTGGCGTTCTCGATTCTCCCTATTATTTCTATGTCGGATATCGAGGCGGATAGAAACAGGAGATGTGCAAGCCGCCTAAGATTATCTGGGCTCCTGTCAATCGGGTCGCAGGGGAACCCGACACTCAGGTTGGGGTCCTATAGGAGCGGCACGGATCGGCTGTTGTCCTCGAAGTATTGTCTGAGCAGCGTCTTAATGTCCTCCACGGAGACCGCCAGAGCTTCTTTTAGTTATTCTTTACTTTGATAGTTAAAATATGAGTGGATTAACAATCGACACATAGCGCACGTGAATTCTGAATGGATTTAGGATTCCTACTTCTGGCTCTTTGAAGCCTCAATACCCGCATAATGGCCTATAATCTCCAAGGTGAATAGAGCAAGCGCCAGTAGTTTGTAATCATAAGTAGCCATTATGCCTACCTCCATCTTGGTTATCGACTCTGAGGGCTTGGCCTTCGTATCTGGCATCTCCTGACTGATCCACGATGCTACTCCGGTCATCACTTCCGCGATGAGTTTGGGTTCTATCTTCTTCGATAGTTCAGGGTACTCCTTAAGCTTGAGCAACGCGCCAACCTTCTCCATCAAGCCTAAATTAGTCAACGCGAGTCTGATCGCAGGGTTGATGACCTCGAGTTCCTCATTGAACTCAGCGAGCTGCGCGCTGAATTTCTCGAATGCCGCCTTGAGGTCCCCGGTAACTACTTGCCAGTCATTGAACAGCATTTTACTATGACCCATGCTGAGATCCTGGAGGCGCTTGACCTCGGCGTCGCCGAGCTTCGTCACCTGGCTCCTGTAGTGATCGTAGACGCCCTGGAGGACGTTATCGTTCTTGGCCACAAGCTGGGATAACGCTTCGACGTGCCTCTTCTGGGCCTCCTCCAGCACCTTCAGGGTGTCATCACGGATTGCCGCCAATTTCCCCTTAGCAGCCGTTAGGCTAGCATCGACTGCGGCCAACTCATTTCTCCTCTGTCTGATCAGGTTCTCCACCGCCGACAGCTCAGAGACCTCCGATAGGGCGTCGAGGAGCCTCCTCACCGACGCAACCGGGTTCCCATCTATCTCATATGCCTTCAACGCCTTCAGAATGCCCAGGAGCAGCGCCTTATCGTAGCCTCTCTGGAGGTACCCTTCAACGACTTCGAGGGATTCCTCGATGGCCCAGTTCTCCCTCTTTAACTCGTCCCTCTGGTTTCTAAGCGAATTCAACTCCCCGTTGAGAAGCGACTCCTCACCCTTATGTGCTTCAATCCCATCATCCAGCACAGCCAGCAAATGCTGCTTCTCACCCACCTCCCCCACGAGGGCCTTGTACTTCTCAGCGGTATCCAGCCTCTCGAGCAGCGCGGCGTCTGAGCGGACATCCATCCTCGACAATCTGAGTATTGAGGCGCTCGTTATTCCTCTCTGACGCAGCTCATCCTCCTTAGAGTAAAGGGAGGCGATCTCGTCGCTGAGCTTCCTCTTCCTATCCTCCCTCGCAGCTACCTCGTCGCCGAGCTCGGTGACTTTCTTATCGAGCCTCCCCACCTCCTCCCTCCTGATCGAGGCCTCCCCATCAAGACCCTTCAGAGCCAGGCGGGAATCACCGACCTTCGCATCCACCTCCGCGTACTGCTTCCACAGAGTCCCTATTCTCCCCTCTAAGTAGGGTTCGAACTGCTCGAACGCCGAGTAGATTGTTGTCTGGCTGAATCCCTCAACCTTGATCTCATCGAGGCTCGCCCCCGCCTTCATCCTCTCGAGGCACCGCTCAAGCTTGGCGGGTTTGGGTCCCCTCTTCGCGGCCAAAACGGACACCTATCCTAAAATTATTTCCTCAATCTTGAAAAGACTTGCCAACAACGTAAGCTGTCTCTAATTCATCCGGGTTAAAAGAAATTTATCTGAGATTCATCCGAGAATGCACTCAATCTTCATTAATTAACAGCCTAATTCGAAGCACAGCAAGCGTGTAGCACCTCCTTTAGCGCCTCATACCGCCCAATGTCCTAGCACATCACCCGCCATGGTAGCTGATTTCCTGGGCCAATGAAACAAGGTAGGTGAGGCGCTCCGCTCCAAATTACTCGTACAAAAAATGGGGTAACTCAGACAACTCACTGACAACCCTTATTAAAAGTTGTAATAGAGACAGATTCCGGAATAACTGAGACAATTAACACAGATAACCCATAGATAATTAAGACAACTCTAATTTTTCAAAATCCATCGCACGCGTCATCAAAATAAATACTTATAACTAAAAATGATAGTCTAAAACCATGAAGACCCTCGTCATCATCCCCTGCGGAAAAAGCAAAATATGGAACCTCCACCCG
>CAWACK010000012.1:0-17780 GCA_963780545.1 Candidatus Bathyarchaeota archaeon | reverse complement strand
GTTTCAGTCTTCGCGGTGGTTGTGTCGCCCAGGATCAATATGTTGGCCCAGCCTCTCTGAAGTTCTCCGTTTAGAGTCACCCAGGTAGGTGTAAAGAAACCTAGAAGGGCGGCCTTCGCTATATTTCGGCGCCCCACGATCTGACTGTATGCTTCGAAGCTGTCCACAATCCATTCTAGCCTCTGCCCGGGGGTCTTCCCCGCGAAGGCTTTGCTGAGCGCAGCTAGCTCGGCCTCGTCAATCTCGCCTATGTTCTCAGGGAATTCGATCTCTGTCACTAGGATCGTGGTCCTCTGTGTCTTTGGATCGGGGAGAACGAGCCCCCTGAGGTTAAGAAGAGCTGAAGCCTGAAACTCAATCTTAGAGGTTTCAGCTATAACGTAGACGGTGTAAGCCTTGTACTCGTAACCCTTCTCGTCGACGAGCTTGTCTCCCTGTTTCTCGAGGCTGAAGACGGGAGGCCTGACACGAACCATGTAGACGATCCGATAGCTCAAATCCTTGACGTTCACGTGACCCTTCGCCTCCGGGAACAGGGCCGCACCAATGATCTTGTTTCGGGTAGTTGTTGGTTGGTTCACCAAGGCCATGTTCAGAAAGCTAGTTGGGCTGATCTCCTCTTCGCGGCTATCCTGGGCGTCGTTGTCATCAACCCAGGTGCCCTTAACCCTTGAGGGTACCGCGTAGCTCACTGTTGTGCTTGAAACTATCGCCCTGACTTCGACTAGTTTCTTGAGATTTGAGGGATTCTGCATTCCCTGTTATGTGGCTTAGCTTAACGAGCTCTTCTCGTGCCTCGGTGATAGGCCACCTCCCTATATTTTCTTGAATTATCCCTATGATGGCATCGAGGATCAGGCGCCAGGTCTCAGGATAGAGACGTGCGAGCTCATCCCTGATAGCCACGGTATGCGGTGAAGTCCTTAGAAGCTCTGGTCCATCAAGATTGACCCAGGACGTCTTAACGATGGGCGGTGTCCTCTGGTCCCTAAGGCTAAACGCCCATTCTTGGCCGCGGCGGCCCACATCGAGGTAGGCAGCTTCCTCGTCGATGGTGATGATTGGCCGGCCGTTGAGGCTGCCCAGCCTTACCTCGGGTAAGTAGGGCTTGCCGGGCACGCTTACCTCCGCCTCAGTCATGGCCTCGAGGCCTCCGGGAGCTCAAGATTGATAAAGCAGTGAAATCCTCGTGGCCCAGGCGGCTGGCTCTCCTTGATTGGGCTTACACTGTAGTTGACGGTGAGGCGGCTGAGGACCATCTCGCGGGCGACGGCCACCGTCTTAACGGTGTCGCCGGTTATCTTGATTTGGACCTTGGCGTATCCCGAATTGAATGTCTCTAATGATCCGGATCTTGATGCCGTGATTGTTCCTCCTCCTTATTCGGCGGGCATATCATGATCCAGTGGCCCTGAGTCAGTAGCCATGTTATGTTCGCGCCGTTCTTCGCCGCCTGCTTAACCACGAGGCCTTTGCTATCGTCAACGAGGGTCGCGGCCTCTTCGGCGGTCATCTCGAGCACCAGGTCAGGTTCGGGGTGCGTGATCATCTTCATTTGACCACGGTCTCCACGTCTACTACCCTGCGTTCGCGCTTGTCCTCGATCTGGCCCAGGCTGCTAAGCCTGTCCGCCTCGAGGGTGATGTCCAGGACGTTAGCCAGAGTGCCCTGACCGCCTCCGGGTAGGCTCATACTGATGTAGGGCATGAATTCGTAATGGATCTCAGTGAGGCCGAGGCGGGCGGCGGCGAGCTTCTGGCTAAGGAGCTCATAGAAGAGCCTCCAGCTGGTCTTATCCTCGGTGACCAGGTGCCTGTTCCGGTGCTTATCGAGGACCTCGCGCTGGATCATGACGGGCTCGAGCTTGAAGCTGAGGTGACGCTGGACGCTGCTTCTTCCAACGGTGACCTTGAGCTCGAGGAGAAGCATCTCGGAGTCGTCCTCGGTGAGCCATGCCTTGCGGACCACCTGGACCTTAGGGTTGTCTTTGAGTCGATAGAGTATGGTGTCTATCTTGCCCTTCCAAGTGGCGACATCGACCTCGGTAGTATAGCCGGGAATGGTCTCGAACTCCTTGTTGGTGATGAGGACGGTCTTCATTTTTTCTTCTCCCTCAACTTTCCTTCGATGAGGTCGCTGGCCTGTTTCTTGGTGCCTCTGAAGTTGGCGACTCCCAGCTTTACGAGGAGGTTGAACTGAGCCTGGGTGGGAGCTCCCTCGGGATCCTTCATCTGGCCTTGGTAACCATTCTGTGCGGAAGACGGTGGAGACGCGCCGCCCTTCTTCGGGTTCTTGTTGATGTAGTCCTCGTTTTTCCCGATGCTGACGGTGAAGTCGCCCATGTCGACTTTGCCGCCAGCGTCCTGGACTGCGATGTAAAGATCCTCATAGTCCTGCGAGAAGACGTACTCGCCATACTTGCCTGGCATCCAATCGACGCCGTTTAGGAGCGTCTCATCGAAGGCTTTGCCCTGAGGAGTTTCTTCTCTGGGTTTCTCGCTTGGCTTAAAGGAGTAGGCTTCAATCAACACCTCGCGCAGCTGGGTAACGCTCTTATCGATCTGATCTAGTGCCCATAACAGCTTCTCGTTTCCCTCTTCGCTGAGTGTGAAGGTGGGGCTCATGTATTGGCCTCCTTCGAGAAGACCTTATCATAGTTCTCAGCAACGTCATTGTCGGTATAGCTGAGGTAGATGGCCGTCGTGGCTAGGTCAGAGTTGCCGAGAATCTTTTGTAGAATCCTCAGGTCTCCGCCATTTTTTAGGAAGTGGATAGCGAAGCTGTGCCGAAAAGTGTGGGGCGTTACGTTGAGCTCACCAAGGCCAGCCCTCTCAGCTAGATCCTTAATGAGTCTCCTCGCGTAGGTGTCGCTGATCTCGAAGATCCTCCCCGTCGACCGGTCTCCTAAGTATACTTGAAGGAGCTTCGTGGTCTCCATATCGATTGGGGCCATCCTTTCCTTAAGGCCCTTGGGGGCCCAGATGCCCTTAGCCTGGACCCTAATCACACGCTTAATCGGGTCGAAGTCCCCAACCTCGAGGTGAGTGGCCTCTCCGATCCTCAGACCCGTCCTAAAGAGGACTCTAACTAGGAGCTGATCCCTCGGGTCCTCGGCGACATTGATGATCTTTTCTACCTGTTCAATTATAATATAGTTCTTTCCCGCGTCGACTCGGCGGGGAGGATGGATTAGCTCGGCGAGAATCCTTCCTTCCGTAGAATCCGAGAAAAGCTCTCAGCTGGATGCTATAGCAATACTGGGTGCTTCGACCCTTCTTCTCATTCTCCTCAAGATACCTGTACACCTGATCCCTAGTCCATGCCTTAGGGTCATGGCCGGCAAGATAGGTCCAGTTTAATCCAACAATCCGGGCGTGCTTCTTCAGAGACGGGCTCTTTGTTGCTTTTGAGGAGATGAAGGCTTCAACTAGACTCGACTTAATAATCGCGTTCTTCCGAACTTGACTCATTGATAGGACCTCCACTTGAAGCCACAAACGGGGCACTGGAACTGGTTGGTCGTTAATTGGACGTTTCCACATCCTTCCATTTTCCACGATTTTGAGGGGTTTACACTCTTACTCTTACATTTGGGACAATCAGAACGAACCTGATCATCTTTTTTCTTAGACTCTGAGTTGGTCAAGTTAGTTTACTCACCTAACCGATTGATTAACAGAATAACTATATAAGAGAGTCAGATTACTTAGTTAACTTGATTAACATGAAACCAGGTGAAGAAAAAATCTTTTCAGCCCTTATTAAAAATCCTGATGGACTCACATATTCAAAATTGAAGGACCTAACAAAGTTAAGTGGACCGAGTTTGAGCAAATATTTAAATGGTTTCGTCGATTTAGGAGTACTTAAACATGAACCTGAAACAAGGAAATATTCGGTTCCACTTGGCCACGTTCCCTTAAGGCGAGATTTTCTCGAGAATAAAGAAATGGATATTGAGGACATGATTAGGATGTTGATAAGAGTAAATTATCTTAAAGGATTTGAGCTAAAAAATTATATTGAAAATGAAGAAGAAATCAAAAAAATATTGAAAGAATGGATACCAGGAGTGTTTGAAATACAAAGATGGCTTAATCTATTATTATTGGAATCTATACTTCGATCTACATTCGATGTAAATAAAAGAAATATTGATGGAAAAAAATTTATTAAAGACATGAGAAATAGAAATAAGGATTGGTTATCACCATTTTATGATACTCTAATTTATATGTTGTATGAACATAGAGATATCATAATTAAAAATGAGGAGTTGATAAATAAAATGATTTATGAGGAAAATTATATATTAAGTAATTTACCGAGTTTTAATGATTTAATAAAAAATCGTTTTATTATCAAGTAATTCTCAAGTTGAATAGGATCTCAGAACTTTTCGATCATCTCCTCGATGGCCTTCCAACTGGTCTCTCTCTTAGTTCTGAGCCTCAGAGACTCTCGATCTTTACCTTCCTCACAAAGAGGGTCTTCACCTCCCAGAACCTCTCCCTTAATCTAGTCCATCGAACAAACCCCACCACTTAACACAACTCCGAGGAGTCCAAGATCTCGCCGACCGAGGCCCATTCATAGAATCCCCACACTTCGAGAAGACCGAGACACTCCATAGCGTGGGCGACGATAAGCTAGCCAAGAGGCTGAGGACTCATCTATGATGGGGAGGAGACTCCTGGATCTGCTTGACATGGAATTTGTTCGGGCCCCTGAGACTAGGTATTTATTCAGGGTAGCCCGAGGGCCGTCTCTCCATCTCGTCGTTAACCGGTGTTAATGAGCAGGGTATTATGATGATTATTGAAGAGGCGAATCGGGAGTTTCGTGAAACTGTATCCTGAAACAGGCGAAAACAGGAATAACCTGTTTTAGAGGAACGTTTCGGAAATCGATAGGAAATCTAGGAGATTGAGACTGTATGATATTGTTTTAGTGGAGCTCCTAAAACGTATTTAGGCATCTTTTCCCTGAAAACCGTATACTGGTCCAGGGTTAATTTCAGGGTTCGTAAACTGTTTACCCTGATCGTATTCAGGAGGAGATTCAAAACAGTATTGAAACTGGTTCAGGATTCAGGGTTTCAAACTGATTATCCCTGAACTGTATTCAGAGTGGTTCTAAAACAGTATTGATAACCACATTGAAAACAGTATGAGATTCTGAAACAGTACCAAGAAACACAGAGTAACCATCGAATGGATGAATTGGTTTCACTAATCCAGGAGATGTGGACGCGCGTCCTAGTCGGCCTTGGGGGTCTTTGTTTTTGCGTGCGCTGAGAGTATGATACTAAGCTAATCTAAAAATTATTTTTTAAAAATGGGAGGGATCGAGGGGGAGGTGAAACTATGGCGCGTTGATGCTGCCCCGGTCCCTTCCCTTATTTTCAATTATTCGCACTCTCACATATTTCAGGATATCGTGCGCGAGAGTCCCGACAAGTAGTATGAAATCCCTTACACACAAAGTCGACGTTAGGCCTAGGGTCGCATGCGCAGCTCCTGGAGAGTCTCAAGCGCATCGCCACGATCCCCGGAGTATAGTAACAGGGTCAGAGTGGCCCTCAAAGCTCATATTGATAGGTAATGAACTCTGATAGTAGCGTAATCTTATTACTCCGAAATTCCTTCTTCAGATTGGCCGTCCCGTATGTCCGATATCGAAAGTGCCATTATTCAGAATTTGAGCGGGATCGCTGCGTTTATAGCAATAGTCGCGATCGGCTGGAAAGCACGTGGATGGATAGAGGATAAATTTAAGGAATTTGATAGTAGATTAAGTAAAATTGATTCTAAAATTAATGAAATTGACAATAGATTAAAATCCATTGAAGAGAATCCTATATTAATCATAACTAAACAAATAACTGCTAATAGGTTATCCAGTATGTTAAATGATGTTTTTGAGAAGAATATCAAAGGTAACCCATTAACACAGCTTGAAATTAATAGGAGAGTTGAACTGACAAATAAGCTCCAGGATAAATCTATTACAACTGAAGAGGCCACGGAGCTTAACGTTATCCTAAATAAGGAGCTCGAGGAGGCGAGGAATGACAATAATTTCCTAGCGATCTTAGCGATACTCGGCCTCATAGGGCTTGTTTTAGCAATATTAACGAGTGATTGATAGCCTCCTGGCTGTCTACTCCTCACCGATGAGCGCGATCGTCAGGCCTCGATCTCATTAAGCTCCTTGAGAAACTTCACGCCTTTCGGGGTGAGACGTAGCCCACCGCTGACATCCTCGATAAGACCCAGTCGGCGCAACCGACGTCGAATACCGAAGGGAATCTTAGGGCTGTACCCGCCGTTTATCTTCACAAGCTCGACCATGAAAAATCGTATCATGTTTTCATCCGAGATATCCTCTAGGGCTTTCATAGTCTCCGGGGAGAGCCCAGCTCGCTTCGAGCTTATTTCCTCTCACCTTCTCGATTTCGCCTCGCGATGTTATCCACATCTAGGTTTAATAGTCTTCTTGATGCTGGCCTGAGCTCCCTAGGACTTGACCTCTTAATATGTCCACAGATTCTCAATACGTGAAGCTCAGGCCTGATACTAAGGACCAGGAACTCTATCCTAGTGGCCGTAGGATCTCCCGCGTGCCGATTTTAGAGCGTTGATTATGGCCTGATCCCTTGTACTCTGAATAGGGTAATCTGAAAGCTCTGCGGGGTTCAGGCTACCTGACAAGTAGCCTCTAGATGTCGCATACTCTGTGAAGGCCCACCGCATTATCTCCGAATCGCTGATACCATTGTCACGATTCATCTCCTCGATGATCTTGGCTAAACGGACTGGCAGATAGACCTTCACAACCTTCGCGCGCGCTCGAAGTCGATAGTGCCACCCATTGCCTCGACAGACCTCTTAGAGTACGTCAAACCCAAACCCATACCACCTGACTTCGTAGAGTATAGCGGAGACCAGATTTTATCCTTCGCCTCCTCAGGTATCCCCATCCCCGTGTCTTCAATATTCATAACCAAAACATTTTCAACTTTATCCACGCTGACGGTGAGTCGACCCCCACCCGGCATCGCCTCAATAGCGTTCTTAACAAGGTTATCGACGACCCTCCGCATTATATCGGGGTCCAGCTCAACATATTCGGGGCCTTCCCCAAGGGAGGTCACAACCTCCACATTCATCGGAATCATCGATCCCTCCAATGCGCTCTTCACCAATGCACCTAGATCCGTCTTAACGGGCCGAGGCACAATCTGTCTGGTGCTTGACCTCCAGTCAGCTATCATCTTCAGTGACCTGACCGCATTATCCTCAGCCAGTTGAAGCATCCGAGGCGTCAGGCTGGGATCCTTCTTAGCCATCTGTATCGATTGAACAATCAGTCCCAACGGGCCCCTCAGATCATGAGCCACAGTTGCACCTATCTGCTCCACCGCAGCGATGACCTCTGTCCTCTGAAGCTTCTCCTCTAACTCCCTCTGCTCTGAGACATCCCTCGCCGCAGCGAATATTCCCGCCACCTCTCCACTAGGATTCCTGTAAATTGTAGCGTTGTAGAGGACCTCAGTAATCTTCCCCGTTCTGTGTCGAATAGTGAGAGGGTAGTTCCTCACCTGCCCCTCCTCGAAGACCCTTCGATAACCTACCCTAGCCTTCTCGGGGTCGGTGAAGTAGTCTGAGAAATCGCTTCCAATAATCTCCTCCCTGGGAACCCCAGTAGCCTGCACCGTCGCCTCATTAACGTCGGTTATCCTGCCATCCCTACTAATGGTTACCAGCGGGTCAATGCTCGCCTCTATAAGGCTCCTCGTATAGTTGACGGATTCATGGAGCCGTTCAGCCCCAGACTCCACCAATCCCTCAAGCTTATTGGCGTACTCCTGAATCTGCTCGCGGGATACCCTCAACTCCTCCTCAGCAGCAGCCAGCTCCTCATTAGATGACTCCAACTCCTCATTTGATGCTTGAAGTTCCGCCTCCACTCGCTTCATCTTAGTGATCTCGTTGACAACAACATTAAAACCCGATACCCATCCCAACTCATCCTTCAGCGGATACCAGCTCATAAGAAACGTCCTCACATCATCAGGCAGAGTACCGGCAGCTTCACTGTTAAACTCAACATCGATAATAGGTTGACCTGTCTCCAGGATCTGCCTCTTAATCGCATCTGCTTGATCAGCTAAGAAGGGTACCAACTCTCTAAACGGGTGGCCAATATGCTGATCAGGTGGAATGCGGTTTAGCTCTGCGAGCCACTTATTGACGCGTATATACTTCAGGTCCCTGCTCAGAACCGCTAAGCCAATCGGAGCGGAATCGTAGTAAACCTCAAGCTCACTGATAGAATCTCTAAATTTCTCGTTAGCTGTTTTCAGCTCTTTCTGAGTTGTCTCCAGTTCTTCATTTACAGCACGAAGGTTGTCAGCTGCTTTCTTCGATTCTGTGATATCTCGCACGACCGACACTGAGCCGATGATAATGCCATAAGCATCTCTCACTGGTGCAGCGCTGACTGACCGATAACGCAGCTCCCCAGTTACAGGCGTCTTGATAATCTCCTCCTGCCTATGAATGATCTCACCATTCAGAGCCCGGAGCGGTGGAGCCTCCTCAACTGGGCGCGGGCTACCATCAGGACGGTATACTTCGAGGCTCAGAGCCAACTTCTCAACATCGATATTCGAATCAGCAGATGTGAAACCGAACTCCTTCAAGGCAGAAGGGTTCACCAATGTAAACTTCTTATCAGTATCCGCGAACCAGATCTCATCCTGAATACTGTTCACAAGCGCAGAGAGCCTATCCCTCTCCTCCATGAGCGTCGCCTCCAGCTTCTTATGCTCCGTTATGTCTGTCCCCAAAGCAGAGACGCCCTCAACTGATGGGTAAAACGTCATCGAATACCATGCATCAGTATATTTTCCACTAATCTCGAATCGCCTAATCTCTCTTAACTCCATGGCTTCACGGAGATTACGCTCAAAGGCGGTTCCTAGGTGGTTAGGGAAAAGCCTCCAGATGCTCTGGCCAACCATCTCCTCAGGTTTCATGCCTGCAGCGTCGGCGAATCTCTTACTCACGTATACGAAGTCCCAACCAGAGTCAACCTGCCAGAAGGTCTCCTCAATACTTTCTAGGATGCCTCGCATCCTCTGGTTGCTGAGTTCAACTTCCTCTTCAGCCCTATCCTTTTCCACGGCGTGCCTGATGCTTCTAGCTAGGATTTTGTAGTGGGCGAGGGTCTGCTCCTTCCTAACATAGTCGTCTACTCCGGTTGCGAATGCCTCTGATGCGACCTCCTCGCTGCCCCTACCCGTGTATATGATGAATGGTGTCCTGCTAGTTTTCCTCACCTCGGCGCGCGCGCGCGCCGTATCTGATAGTCGGAGACGATGCAGTCGAAGCGCTGATTTTCGAGGAGATTCAATGCCTCTAATGGTTTAAGCACCGTTGTGACTTCGAAGGAGGGATCATTTGCCTCTAAATTAAGCTTCGATAACTCTAGTTGGGTCTCCTCGTCATCGACGAGAAGGACCCGTATTATGTCAGGTCGACTTTTCCCGGTTTGATCCTGCATGAAGTCACCGAGCACATAGTTAGACAGTTCAACCAGTAGTTAACGTTAATCAACCAAGTTAGAAATCACATATTCACGCACCTGAGAGACCTCCAGCGGTGTTGGCATCGCTTATTATCCATACTTTCTTCGATTCGGAAACACGAGCATGAGCTTCACTCTATAGCAGGAGAAGATTTAGAGGCTGCTGGCTGCGCGCGCGTTAAAGAGTCGAAATCTAGGGTCATGAGCAGGCGTGCATCCTTTGGATATGAAGATACATCTACCAGCTTAACGGAAATTGGCTCAACATCGATAATCTTCCTGTGATCAACATAAGACCCATCCCCTTGTAGCCCCCAACCATTAGCCTCTGCCTCCGGGTGCCAGTATAGATACCACCACCGCCACTTAGTTGATACCTCCTCAGCCCTCTCAAATGCTGCTTTCCCCTCGATCTCCCAGAATTTTCCCTCTTTTGAGCTAGGGAAGCTAATAATTACTCGAGGGTTTCTCTCTATGTCCTTCACCTTCTTCGTTGTGCTGTAGGTTGGGAACCACATCTTATCATATGGATCATCGTTGAAGTTCGTCATGGATCTACTCCTCTTGGATCCGTCCTCAGCAAATGTTATCATACTCACCATCTTCGCTGAAGTGAAGTCATGTTTAAGGCCCCGCATATTTTCCATTCTCATTTCTTCCCCAATTTCGGTTTATGAACCGTTTAATATTAATAATAATGGTAAAAAATTTGCACTAGGGAAAAGGTGTGTCAGGTTATAGCTGGTGAATGTGAGTAAGAGTCTAAACGCACTTTGTTTTTATTTTTTCCCAAACAATTAACGTCTGATCAATGGTGTCACGCGCGTCTTAATACTAATATAATCAAAGTAGATAACCGAGTGTGCGGAAAAAACTATTAATAAGCTATTCCTTGACGCTTATCACGACCACTGGACAGGAAGACTCAGCCCTCCTTGCATCGTCTATTAAGCCGTCATCAAAAATACCCATCGAAGTGCCGTTCGATGTTCCTCCCATCACACTGGACTTACCCTCAGCATCCCCCACAAAATGCGTAGGATCCGTACTATAGCAAACGCCACAGGATATGCAGCTATACCTATCAACAGTTATAGCATACTTCATTTTAACTGACCCTCATTTATTGCGCGCGCACGATCTATCGGCATGCAAGTCACCAATTTGGATAAATTGAAGCGTCGTTCATAAATGTGAAATTTAAAACACGAAAAAAGTATGCGCGTATGCGATTAACTACTGGAACTCTTTCACCAATTTAGTGATACTAGGCTCTAGACTCCTCGGTGCAAGCGGCCCATCCCTTAAAGCCGGAAAGTTCTCGATATAGGTTGGTCGCTCCTGCCTATAGAAAATCCCAATCGGAATTCTGTCACCCCACTCCCAAGCCTTCCTAAACGCGGTTTCACGGCTCAAGACGTCGTGCCCCTCCTCCTCCAGCTTATAGACCCTGGCGCGGTAAAAGTCGTAGGTGTTAACCTTGTTGAAGGTCACGCATGGCTGAAGGACATCGACTAACGCGAAGCCTCTCCATGTGAATGCACTCTTCATGAGTTCAACAAGATGCTTCATATCCCCAGCGAATCCTCTCGCCACAAAGCTCGCATTCGCTGCGATGCCCTGAGCAATGGGGTTGATTGGGTACTCGAAGGCGCCTCGGGGCGATGTCTTCGTCTTGAAGCCCCGCTCACTTGTCGGACTCGTCTGCCCCGTTGTGAGGCCATAGACGAGGTTATCGTGTATGACGTATGATATAGGCACGTTGCGTCGCGATGCGTGGGCGAAGTGGCCGAGGCCTATTCCGAAGGCGTCGCCGTCGCCGGCGTGGCCAATAACGGTTAGTCTGTGATTCGCAATTTTTACAGCGGTGGCTTCAGGCAACACCCTCCCATGGATGACATGTAGACTATTCACATTCACCAGGTCAGTTATCTTCCCGTGGCAGCCGATCCCCGACACAATCACGGTCTCCTCCCTCGGCAACCCAAGTTGCTGAAGGGCGAGTTTGACGGCGTTAAGTATACCGAAGTTGCCACAGCCTGGGCACCATGTTATCTTCTCCCCTGTATCGAATTCCCTTGTGCTCATTTCTTGATCGCCTCCAGGACCTTTGCACTAATCTCATAGGGGTCGAAGGGCCGCCCATCGTATCTAAGGAACACGTTTCCAATAGTGACACCCGTGTATAACCTGATTAGGGCGCCGAGCTGGGCTGTCTTATTACTCTCAAGCAGGATGTTGAAGCTAGTTTTCTCGAGTTCCTCCCTCACCTTCTCAGCGGGGAAAGGTTCCATGAAGACGATCTGCAGCATCTTAGCTCGAATTCCCTCCTTCGCCAGTAATTTGATTGCTTCTAGAATCGGTCCCTTAGTGCCACCCCAGCCAATGATGGTCGCGTCAGCGTTTTCTTCGCCATAGAGTCGGACAGGCTCGAGATTCGAGACGGCCTCGATGATGTAGAGCTGCTTCCTGAACCTCTTGTCAACCATATCCGTGACCGCTTTCGGATCGTCGGTGGAGTAACCCGTTTCATTGTGCTCGTTCGAGTTCGAGGACACTATGGCTCCCTTCGTCCCAGGTAGGACTCTGGGTGAGACGCCGTCGGCAGTAAACTCGTATCTCTTGTAGTCGCCGCTCCACTGACCTGCTACCGTGAGTTCCCCCCTCTCTATTGATACCCTCTCGGGTGTGAATGGGACTGTGTCCTTTTCACTTTCAGCCAAGTATTTGTCGGTGAGGATCAGGACGGGAACCTGAAACACCTCGGCGAGGTTGAAGCTCTGCTTAGTAAGATAGAAGCATTCATCAACGTCGCCTGGGGCAACAACGACTCTTGGAAACTCGCCTTGGCTTGCGTGGATTGCAAATAGAAGATCCCCCTGAGCGGAGTGTGTGGCTAAACCGGTGCTCGGCGCTGGCCTCTGCCCAATGTTCACCACCACCGGGGTCTCAGTCATCGCTGCGAGGCCCAGGGCCTCAGTCATAAGGCTGAAGCCACCGCCACTCGTCGCAGTCATCGCCCTCAGACCCGCGTAACTTGCGCCCACAACCATGTTCATCGCCGCGAGCTCGCTCTCTGACTGAATCACTACCATTCCAGTCTCCTCGTCGTGGCCCATCATGTAATCCAGGATGGCGCTGGCGGGCGTCATCGGGTAGGCTGCGTAGAATTTGCAGCCTGCAGAAACAGCCCCCAGCGCGACGGCTTCGTTTCCCGATAAGTAGATATTCTTAGACTCGGTGACTTCACCCACTATTCTACATTCAAAGCTGCTGTGGTGTTCCTTCACATAGTTGTTGCCTCTATCGATTGCGAGGCGGTTCATCTCAGCCACCTCCTTTTTCGCGAATGTGGCAGCAACTACATCCATTAATATGGTGTGATCGAGTCCGAGTAGGCTCATAGCTGCGCCGAGGGCGACGGTGTTCCTCATTACGTCTGGTCCACCTAGTTCCTTCACCGTCGCCGTCAAAGGGATCTTTATGAGATGGATGTCACCTCTCTTCAGATCCCCCTCTTGAATCTCAGTTGTGTCATCGAGAATGATGTATCCTCCAGAGTTGAGTTGTGGCTCGTGCAGCTGCGCCGTCTCCTTATTAAGGGCTATGATGACATCGATTTTCCCAATCTGGGAGTGGAGTTCACGGGTGGATGCTCTGAGTAGGTAATAATTGTGGCCGCCTCTGATTAATGAGGGGTATTCGTTGGTTCCGAAGACGTGTAGTCCCGCCCTCATCAGCGCTCTGCCCAGGAGAGAACCGCTTCGAGATATCCCTTGACCCGCCTCACCTCCAATGAGTATGTTTATGGTGTCGTCTTCAAGGCCTTTACAAACCATTTTAGTCAACTTGAGTTAAAATTGGAAAACAAGATAATAAACCGTGTTAGGTTGATTGCATATACGTGGTGAACACACCAAATTAGATAACCCTTGTTGGTTAGGTGCCCCCGGCTCGAGTGTATTTATCAGCTTCCCTTCCGCAAAAAAAACTCGTTATGAATGAAATAGAAGGCATGAAGGAGGACTTCAAGAACGCGAAGGTAGTGTATGTCACCACCTACGGTGCGCGCATAACTAAGAATCTACTTTTTTTGGCGCGGGCGAGAGTTTAACCCCATTATAACCCTACACACTGAAAGACGTTTACAGAACCTTGGGTAAAGCTAATTAAATTAGGATTCCGATTTTTTTTTATGTAAGACGGGATCATTTCCAAAGTACTCGATTCGGTCCCTGCACTTACCATTGAAAAATAAAGAAGAACCAAAAAATGGCTAACAAGATGGTCTACATCGGAGTGGCCGCTGTGATCGTGATCGTGGCAGCGATAGGCACTTACTATTGGATGAGTATGCAGACATCATCAACCCCGCCACTACCCGCAACACAGCATGTAACTCTCGTGGCAAAAGACATCAAGTTCAACTCCACGAACCCCACAATCACTGTCACTGTTGGATCTGTTGGAATAACAGTTATCAACCAAGACACTGTTCCACATAACTTCCTAATCAGGGAGATCTCAACGGCCTCAACTGGCCTCCTAAGCCCTGGGCAGAGCCAGACGATTACAGTCAACTTTACCTCGACGGGAACCTATCACTACTATTGTGCAGTGCACCCCGGGCTGATGGATGGAACGATACAGGTTGTAAGTAAATAGTGTACGTGTTATTTATTCAAAAATATTTTAAACAAAAATAAGGGTAAATTAAGTTTAAGCTTTAGGGTTGTACCATTCCCCTAATTTCGCCGCCTGGGTGAGCCGTTGTATGCACGTTTACGTAGCACATATTACTGTTAAAGTCTGCAACTAGGTCGCTGATCGATTTACCCTGCAAGCTACCTATGAGGCTGGATGCCGTGATGTCGCCCTCGGCCAGGGTCCCCGTGAATGGGCCAGCTTTGGCGGGGCCTAAGAACAGTGGCACTATGACTGGGCCAGTCTGACCTGCTGCTCCGAGGTGTATGTGTGCAGCCGTGATGTTGGTGAGGCTATTTACTGTGAGTACGAAGTGGAGTGTGTTGCCGTCTGAGCTGAGGGTGAATGTGCATTGTCCGGTGGCTGTGCTTGTTGTGCTTGGGACCTCACCTGCTCCGGTGAGGGATACGGTGTAGGTCACCGTCTTCGGGGTCATATTGTTCATGTACCAGTAGGCGCCGATGATTGCAACGATTATTATTATGACGATGACTCCGATGTAGAGGTTTCTATTCGATTTCTTATCGTTTTTTTGCGTCATAAAACAATTTTAAATTTGGCCTTAATAAACCGTATGTGTTTGAAGTGTTTATTGTGTGCGCATGGGTGGAGACTCCTTCGATTTAATATGTTGAGTGCGCGCAGCTGTGTGGGCGCACGCGCACTGGGGTTTCATGTACTAAAATTCAGGGAGTAAAAAATGATGTAAGGCGAGCTAAGCACCGACAGATGGCTCCTTCCCGTATTTGGCTACCTTTTCAAACGTCTCCCTCGGACAAAACACACGGGACAAACCCAATCATGTGGCAGCTCATCGCAGAGAATACCCGGCTGAACACCGTGATCCGGATCACTCCTCAAAGGATCATATATGTAGCCACACACCTTACACCTCATCTGAGGGCCCACAATACGCTACCCAACACTCTCAACCACACCACCATATTTCTCATATATCATACTCCTATCAAACAAGTAGAATTCCTGAAGCATCACTTCCTGCTCCTCCGGGGAGAAGTACTCCATGGCTGGGTAGAAGAATCGTCGATCCTCTTTCTCGCTGTGACCCGGATACAGCTCGATAAGCCTGCGGAACCTTTCCTCAATATCCTTGGGCGCCTCCTCGTCGCCCTGAAGGTACCTATCCTTAGCCCTCAAGAGTTCACTAACCGTCTTCCGGGCGTAGGTGTGCTCCGCGACGAGCTCATCCATGATCGCTTTATGTTTGGGTTTCAGGTTCTTCGTCTGGAGCTTTCGGAAGAGTATGTTCTCCTCTTTGCCGTGGTGGGTTCTGTCAACGTAGGTTCTGAAGAAGTCAATGGCCTGGTCGATGAACACCGGGTCAAACTTTCTCTCTTTGATCTTCTTCATCTCGAGCCTCAGATTTGTGACCATCTTCTCGATTAGTCTATGCTCCCTCATCAGAAGCCCAATCGGCTGTATTTTGAATCATGAATGATTCAGAAACGGGTGTTAATTGGGTTTCGATACGACGCGGCACACACTCGATCAAACGACGCTTGTGGTAATCCCGATCTGTTGACTTGGGATAGTTACGGTATGACCGAGCGCGCATAACCATTGGCTCTCCTCAAATATTTTTTAATGCGTATTCCCCATCGTAGCGCAGGGCGATCAGCAAACGCTTGAATCGGATGGAACCGATGAGTATCTTTGGGTTCTCCTTACTGAATGGCTGAAGTCATTACCGCTCACCCAGCTGCATAAGATGGGCCTAGTCACCGTGGAAGAGCTGAAGGAGTCGAAGAGGAAGCGCAGGAAGATGAAGAGGCTTAGGATGCGCATAGCCGAACTTGAGGACGAGATCGCGGAGAGGAGAATCACCATCTACGGATCCGACTTATCTCAGTGGCTCTGATCGGCGCACGCGAATAAGCTCCGATGTTCTACTACTTACCGGTTCTAGTTTTATTAACGGAGTTTCAACTCGTATCTGAGAGTGTCTGCCCTTGTCCAAGGAGGGTGAATTAAAGCAGAGACTCGGCCTCTTCGACGCGACCGCCATAAACGTTGGAGCGCGCGCGCGCCGTCACCAGCCTATTCACGGCCCTAAGCTACGCGGAACTAGTAGCCTGGCTCCCGCAGGAGGGAAGCATCTACGAGTACGGGTACAGACTCATCTCCCCGGCGGCGGGCTTCCTCGGTGGATGGATGTGGATAATCTCAAACATCTTCAGCGGGGCGGCTGTAGCGCTGGGCCTCGGAAACTACCTCTCAGCCCTCGTGCCGGGTCTTAGCCCAGGCATCGTGGCCGCAGCCGTCTGCGTAGCCTTCACAGCGTTGAATTATCTGGGCATTCAACATTCGGCTGAGCTTAACAACCTGCTCGTCGTGGCTAAGCTAATCATCCTCGGCTTCTTCGTTGCATTCGGCCTCATCTTCGTGAAAGTGGGGAACTTCCAGCCATTCAACCCAGTGAGCACCGGCGTTCTCTACGGGGCGTTCTACATCTTCTTCGCATACGGGGGCTTCGCTAGGGTGGCTGTGGTGGCTGAGGAGATCAAGGACGCTAAACGCGTGGTACCGAGGGCGATATTGCTCTCACTCATGATCTCGACCCTCTTCTACATCGCAGTCGGCCTCGTAGCCGTGGGGCTTATTGGGGCAGCGAACCTCTCCGGCTCCGGACACCCTCTAGCCCAAGCGATGGAGGCGACTGGGAACCAAGTCGCAGTGCTGTTGATCTCCATCGGGGGCATCATATCGACAGCCAGCGTCCTCCTCACGAGCATCCTAGGCGTATCTAGGCTGGGCTTCGCGATGTCGAGGCGCGGCGACCTCCCATCCCCTCTCAGCAGGCTAAACACGCGCTTCGGCACCCCCAGCGTCTCTGTAATCGCCTCGGGTGCGATCATGACCCTCCTCGCCCTCTTCGTGGACCTCGGCAACGTTGTTGCAGTAAGCACGTTCGCTATGCTCTTGTACTATGGAGTAGGCAACGTCGCAGCAATTAGGCTCCCCAGGGTGGAACGGAGGTATCCCGCATACGTCTCACTGCTCGGCATGGTCTCGTGCTTCGTCTTCCTCATATTCGCCCTCTTCCTCGCGCCTCAGGCGTGGTTCATTGGGTTGATCGGGTTAGGGCTAGGAGGAGCTTACTTCCTCCTCATAAGATTGAGGAATAGCAAACAAAGATCGCGCGCGTGAGATGCGGAATCGTTGGTTAATATTCATTCAAATCAACGAATAGAATGCGAGAATTTGGGGTCTATTTGGCCCCAGCTGGTCTGTCGGAGGTAAAGGGAATATGGGAATACTCCCCGAAAAAATGGGTAATTAGCAGTTTAAAAGACCAAGGATTAACCCCCTTCGGATATGCTCTCAGTTTAATGAATCTCGCGCACGCGCATCAAAATGAAGCCAATTGAAGGAAACACGTTGAATCGATTATTAACGGGGATCATCGCCCTTTTAATACTCACCAACGCGAACCCATCGGCCTCCACTTAAGTGCGCGCTGG
>CAWACK010000011.1:0-40180 GCA_963780545.1 Candidatus Bathyarchaeota archaeon | reverse complement strand
CTGGCTCGTCCCTAAAATAGGCACACACCCAGCAATCCCCCAATAAAACAGCAAAACCACCACACAGATGATCTAAGTGACCACCAATCAGCCAAACCAAGCCCACAGCCAGCATGGAAACCCCCAGAAAACGAGCGAACCCACACAGACAAGCAGAGCACCAACTAACCACACCACGCAGACCCGGGCCGAGCCGTCACACGTTGAAGAACGTCGGAGACAACGCCTTATCCGGCCTACCCACGTTCTCCGCCGCCTCCCTGTTCAACACAAGGCACAGCACACTCAGCAACGCGTACACCGACACATTCGCTAGACCCCGAACCCTGTTCACCATCAACCCATACTGGTTCTTCACGAAGGCGAACAGCGCCTCAACAGCAGGCCTCCTACGATACACCTCCACCAGATCCTCCGGGCCATGAGTCCGGAACAACCTGTCCACACGCAGCGCATCATCCCCACACCTCTGATTCGACATATACGGGATCACCGCGTGCTCAACAAGGGACCTGACCCTCCCGCTGCTGTACTGGCTGTCCCCGATCAGGCACCTCAGCTTGGCACCCGCCCTCGTCCTATCCACCAGCGTCGAAGCGTGCCTCTTCTCGTTCTCGTTAGCCGGAGCCAGCACGCTGGCAAGCGGCAGGATCCGCCTCGGCTCCACCGACGTGTGGAGCTTGTACCCGAGGCCGTAGCTCCTCCCGTTCCTGCCCACACGCGCATCCGGGTCCGAGAGGCCAATCTGGTTATCAGCTGGGTGCCTGATGCTCCAAGCCTTAAGGAAGCTGGCGTCGAGGACCACGTCCACCTCTTTGACTCCGCTTCTCCTGAGGAGCATTATGACCTTCTCCTCGATGATTAGCCTCAGCGTCTCGGCTCCGACCCTGTGGGTGAAGCGGCTGATGACTGACCTCGGGTAGCCGCCCTCGTCAGTCTCTATTAGGCAGAGCCGTCTGATGCGCTGGTCTATGTCGAGGATTCTGGTGAGCTCCCGTAGGCTGCGAATCCCCTTCAATCTCATGACTAGGAGGGCTCTGAGTATGCCGAGTGGGTTCCTCATTGGCCTGCCTGGTCCCGTGGTGTGGTAGCAGCCTAGTAACTGCTGCTGGGCAATGCTTAAGTCGATGTTTTTGAAGAGTGTTTCAAGGGTCTCGTGTTCATCTTGTCCTAAGTGAACTCACCTCCTCCGGTTGATCAGACCATTGGGGGACGAGACCCCAACTATCAAAATAAGCTTATTCTAACAAGGATGAATTTCGGGACAAGCCAGCGCGCGGGAAGGGATCAAATTTCATTATACGTCGGATCAAAATAATGATTGAGACTGCTTGAGGGATCACTTTCTCATAAACATACCAGTCAAAAAGCGAACCTTGCCCTCAAATAATCGCCTAGCACCCCCCCCACTTCCCACTCTACGGCGCCTTACACTATGTCACTCTAGCCAGGAATAGAGAACCCCACCGATCCCTTATTGATCCCTAATTGATCCGCTAGTGATCCCATATGAGCTCTATAAGTCTCTATCAAAATCAGGCTGCCACAACAAATTTAGAAAACGATCCCATACGTACTAAAAATGATCCCTAACGATTCTCATTCACGAATTACCTTAACTCGAACCTAAAGAGGCCTTATATAACGCCTTGACAGTTCACTTGATACGTAGTGAAAATATACGCTACTCGCGTTCGAGTAAGCGATAGGAATATTTGTTAATAAGAGTCGCGCGTGCTCGCCAATAAACTTCATTATTGGCTGAAAACGGGAATGTTGATTTAAAACAATTTTACACTAATATCGGGACAAGCCAGCGCGCGCGAAATTCCTTATCATATTCTGCTTAAATAGAAGAACACCAGTGCGATGAAGAAGAATATCCCCGAGAATATGAACATCGTCTGGAAGCCGAACAGGGTCGGTATCAGCCCGCCGCTGTAGTTCCCGATTGCGCCGCCCGCGCTGGCGAAGGCGTCGTACAGCCCCATTGTCCCAGGCTGCGCGTAAATCAGCGTTACGAGCCCGTAGCCGACGGAGTATATCGACCAGGAGATGGCTACCAGCGACAGGATCACCGCGGCGAACACTATCGACAGAGGCATCGGCAACACGAGCGTGATTGGGAGCATGAACACGAGTACCACCCTCATAGCCGTACCAATCTTAACCGATGCCCCACCATTCGAACCAAAGAACCTGTTGATAAACAGGTAGCTCAGCGACCCGAAGACGCTTCTCACGAGATAGACCACGAAGATGGTTGAGCTCGAGAAGCTCGCCTTCTCCAGCAGGAAGATGCTGAGAGCAGTGAACGCATTCGAGGCGGCGAAGGCGAAGACGGCCCTCCCAATCCCGAAGAACCTCATGTTCGCCGATTTGCCGAAGCTCCACTTACCGCCGAAGTCTGGGGTCACGGACCCATCTGCGGCCAAGTGATAGGAGAAATCCTCGACGCTCCCGACGACGTTCTCAAACCTGTCGAGGCTCCGCTCGATGTAGAGTGGTGAGTCGCGCAGCGACACAAACGCCACGATGAAGGAGAGAAGTATGAGTGGGAAGGCCGCGAAGAGTAGCGGCTTGTAGCCAACAACCCCAATCAGCACCGTGCACAGCGCCAAGCCAATCACGTTGCCCAGCCCCTCCACGAAACCCTCCCTCGCTATCACGTCGCTTCTCCTCCTCCTCTCGAAGGTCTCGGCGATTAGCACACTCGTCGAAGGGCTCCTCAGGTAACTCGCCAACTCAAGCGCCACGTAGAGGAACATGAAAAGCAAAACGCTCGCGGTGTTAGTCATCAGGTAGACAATTATCGAGGCCCCAAGGAAGGAGAGCAGGATATACGGCTTCGACGCCCTGTTCTTATCAGGCAGGGCCCCCAGAATGATTGACATGGGGATAAGCAGAGCGGCGGCCGCGAAGGTCATCAACCCAAGGTCGATGAGGTTCGCCCCCAGACTCTGAATGAAGTAGAGCGGTATCAGCGTGCCCAGGATACCCTCGGCTACACCATTCGGGAAGAAGCTCAGGTATAGTGGAAGTTGGTTGTCACTCTCCAAGGAACACAGCTCCCATCAGCACAGCCCTCTCTCGACGCCTCTATTTGTAGCAACAGGATGGTCATTTAAACTTGACCGAAACGCACACAGACACGAAGTGCACCAATAAGCGACCCTAAGGTGGTGACCCGTCGATTTATTCTAATTTTACATCTATTTATATAATATCCAACATAATTTAGATTATTTTCGACCAAATAGAAGACGAAGCCCAGCAGAAAATCTATAAGCTCATCAACTATACTGGAAAAACATCAATCGCGAAGCCATATCAACAGGCTCAAGTAAAAGGTGAATCAACGAGGGAAAAAAATCCACAAACACAGCAAGGCTGTTGAGCTTACGGACTCAATTAGGAAGAGAATCAAGAACGGCGCGCATGCGAAAAGAAATGCTGGTTGCATAAAGAAACTCAATGAAAGGGTTGAAGATAATGATAGTCAATATAATCGGTACAATAGTTATACTGAAGATGACTTGAATCAGCTATGAATTTTTAGTTATTTTAATATGACTACAGATTTTAATACTTTTTTTCAGAGCTTAAAATATACACGAATATACTCACTACTCCTACTCCTAATCCTAGATATATTAAGGTCCAGTCGACTTTTCCTGTGACTACCATCTCCTTCAACCAGATTGTGTACCAATCGAACATTAACAGGACAGAAACCATCAATCCAACGATGGATACGTACCTTAATGCGGACATATCCTCCAAAATGATCGATGAGCAGGTACTCTATATAATTTATGTATTAAAAATAAAAGAGGTGAATTTATCGACTAGTAATACGAACTATTAATTAGTATCAATCATCCACCTATATTTATATTCTCAATAATGTATAGACCCTTTCGGTATGGTCACAAAAAGGTTCACTAAAAGAAAGGGTATCTCAACCTTTATTGCAACTCTACTGCTGATGGTTCTAGCAGTAGCAGCTGGCGTCGTAATCTACGCCTACGTCATGGGCTATCTCGGAACTATGGGTAACCCAACATCACTAGGATCAATATCCCTAGACTCAGCATCATTAACTCAAGCCAACGGCGTCCTAACCTTAAACGCATACGTTCGAAACATCGGCCACGCTAGCTTCACAATCGACTCCGTCTACATAGATGGAATCAAAATTGCAGCAGTTGCTGGAACGGTTGGCGCAGCTAATGGCTATTCATTTACCTATCCCAGCGGTTCAAGTAATTTAGGTGAAAATGGTGTCGCTAGTCTCGCCATAGGTCAAAACCCCTACATTGATGGCACAACAACCTCTGCAATCACCGGCACAGTAAACGGTCAAGCCACTAGTGGTTTCCAGTCTTCGATTACATACTCCATAAAACTGATTGGAAAAGACAATACACAACTAAGCTTCAACGTTAAGGGTTAACACTAATCTCTTCTTTTAACCATTTTTCCTTAGACTTTTATTTCTATGAATTATGATGAATTATATCTTGCATTTAAATTATGATGTTTTAATTCGAGTAAAAAAAATACCAAGTTAACTTAATTAACTAATTCTCGGGAATTATAGATTAATAAAATTCACAAAAAAGTATTCAACATTTTATATTAACTGAGAAAACCCAAAAAAATAAACCATCCTAATAGATACCAGTAATCAGTATTATTAATCAGTATTTAAGTTTCAATAACCTTAAATGCTTTTTTTATGAGTACCAAACAGTTGAAATAGAATAAACAGGTGTTTTCATGAGAGTGACCAGGTTCGGTAAAAAGAAGAGAGGAATATCCACATTCATAGCGACACTATTGCTAATTGTCCTGGCCGTAGCGGCTGGGGTTGTCATCTACGCGTATGTCATGGGCTACCTAGGTACGATGTCTGTAACAACCCCAATCGGCGGGACAATACAGTTCCAGAGTGTTGTACAGAATCCTCAGAACCCCAACGAGCTTTGGATGTATCTTAAGAACATCGGCAAAGGCACCGTCTCGGTGAGCCCGGCCGATCCGAATAATAGCATCTACATCGACGGCGTCAAGCTTACGGGTGGGACCTCGGATTCTCCGACTCTAACCGAGGGCCAGACGACACGAGTCGTGATCCCCATACCCTCCACTGTGACGCCCGGAAACACAATCACAATAAAACTTGTTACCGCTGACGGCACATTCGCACAGGCAGAGTACACTGTCACCAGCTCAACCGTTGTCGCTGGCCCAGCATCTAAAATCGTCTACACTGTCGGTGCAGGGCAGACCCTGGCTGCTAACACCGTCTCAGCTCCGATCGCTGTACAGAGACAGGACATAAGCGGCAACCCCACCACAAACGGCACCATAACAATGAACTTAGGATCGAGCTCAACTACAGGCACCTTCTACTCAGACGCAGGTGGCACAACAGCCATCACCCAAGTAACAATAGCAGCCGGCTCAAGCGCCACAAGCTTCTACTACGAGGACACAGCTACCGGAACGCCCACGCTCACGGTTTCCTACTCTGGCCTCACTTCGGCTACCTCACAGTTCACCATAACT
Source organism: Candidatus Bathyarchaeota archaeon (assembly GCA_963780545.1). Taxonomy (GTDB): domain Archaea; phylum Thermoproteota; class Bathyarchaeia; order TCS64; family TCS64; genus UBA8941. The sequence goes on along the minus strand of CAWACK010000011.1, from coordinate 34,606 downwards.
GCCGCAGCTGGACCAGTCAGTAAGCTTGTCTATACGGTCGGAGCCGGACAGACAGTGAACGCTGGATCGGTATCTAGCGTGGTAACCGTCCAGAGGCAAGACGCTAACGGCGTACCGGTTACATCGGGTAGCTTGGTGGTTAACCTTGGCACAAACTCAACAGGTGCCTTCTACTCAGACGCTGGAGGTACAACTGTAATCACAACAGCTACCATCACAACTGGTTCTACCGCTAGCTTCTACTACAAGGACACCGTAGTCGGTAAACCTATACTTACAGCCTCTTCGGGGAGCCTAACCTCTGCGACTACGCAGTTTACAATAGCTCTCGTCACTGGTCCAGCTACGAAGCTCGCCTACACCGCAGGCACAACTCAGACTCTAGCAGCTGGCTCAGTCTCAGCCATCGTAACGGTGCAGAGACAGGACGCAAGCGGCAACCCGACGACCACGGGAGCCATCACGGTTAGCTTGGCGACTTCTACATCTAGCACTGGCAAGTTCTACTCTGATGCGGGTGGCACAACGCAGATTACAACGGTAGCCATCGCAGCTGGCTCAAGCTCTGCCAGTTTCTACTATAAGGACACCGCCGCTGGCAGCCCAATTCTAACGTCCTCGTCAGGAAGCTTGACATCAGCGACGACAACCTTCACGATCAGCACAGCACCACCCGTGTTCGATCACTTCGGCCTAACAGGATACCCAACATCGATTGTGTCAGGAGTATCCTTCGGTAATGTGATGGTAACCGCATACGATCAGTACAACAACATTTACACTGCCTACACAGGCTCGATCTGGTTCACCACAAGTGACGGATCCGGAGTCTTACCAACTAACGCCAACCAGGGGCAACACTTTGTATTCACAAGCAGTGACAGCGGCACTTACAACTTTACAGGCTTCAAGCTACTAACCCAGCCATCACAGACAATCACAGTGACGGACGGAGCAAAGTCCGCAACCAGCAACGCCATAACAGTTACACCTCCAGCATCTAAACTCGTTATCCTATCTGGAGGATCTCAGACACTGGCGATCGATTCGCTTTCAGGCGAGGTTGTAGTCCAGAGACAGGACTCAATCGGTAGCCCAGTCAACGCCGACGCCCTAGTCGTTGGTCTATACTCCACATCAAGCGGAGCAACATTCTACTCGGATGCAGGCGTAACTCCAACGACTTCGGTTACCATACCTGCTGGAGCCAATAGTACCAGCTTCTGGTACAAGGACTCAGTAGCTGGTACTCCAACGCTTACGGCCTCAGCTGGAACATTGACATCTGCTACAACGACTTTCACCATAAGCGCAGGCGCTGCAACAACTCTTGTCTACACGACTTCAACTCAGACGCTCCCAGCTGGAAGTGTCTCAGGTGTAATAACGGTCCAGAGACAAGATTTACACGGCAACCCCGTAACCTCTGGCACAATAGACTTAGACTTGACCACAACCTCGACCACCGGTAAATTCTATTCAGATGCGAGCGGTACAACCCAGATAACAACCGTATCCATAGCGGATACCAGCAGCGTGGCCAGCTTCTACTACATGGATACGAATGCTGGAACTCCAACTCTAACAGCCGCCTCCGCAGGATTAACCTCGGCAACCGCAGTCTTTACAATAAACTCCGCTTCAGCTTCGATGCTTTCATTCTACGTTGGCGCAGGACAAACCGTAGCGGCTAACACCCCATCGACTGGTATCATTGTTCAGTTCCAGACGCCTACGGAAACCCTGTACAACGCGCTGGTATATCCATCAACCTTTCCAGCCACATAAACCATTGGTAAGTTTTATCTCAAATGCCGTATGCACGATGCAAATAAACCCAGCGGTTGTCGCAATTGCCGCCGCATCCAACCATACGTTTAAGCTTCTGCTGCAGGACACTCCAGCTGGAACGCCTGCAATCACGGCGCACTCCGAGGCTGTCACTGTGGGAGCGGCCGAGCGGGCCCGATCAGTGCAGGTGTCACCAGACGAAACTCGTGTTCACTGCTTCACACGACACAGTCGCTGTCGCATGGTGCAATCTGCTCTATCAAGATCACTATGCAGAGACAGGACGTCAACAGTCATCCAGCAATAGCGGGAGCTATCACCGTAAACTTGGCAACATCCGCACCGACTACCGGTACCTTCTACTCAGACGCGAGTGGCACGACAATAATCACAACAGCCACAATAACAGATAGCTCCGGTAGCGCGAGCTTCTACTACAAAGATACAAAGGAGTAGGGTGCTCCGACTGTGACATTCCTGCCTGGGCTGGGATTGACGCCTTCTCCGCTACGACGACGCTCACGATCAGTGCAGGTGTGACTACGAAGCTCGTCTACACCGCGGGCACAACTCAAGCCGTCGCCGCAGGCTCGGTCTGAGCCGTCGCGTAACGGTCCCGAGGCCGGACGCCAGCGGTAACCGCGACGACTACGACGGGAGCGATTGCCGTTGAAGCTGGCGACGTCTGCCTGAAGCACTTGGCAAATTTTTCTCCGACGCCGGTGGCGCAACCCAAATCACCACGGTATACCATCGTAGCTGGCGCAAGCTCGGCTCCCTTCTCTCCCCCGGACACTGCGGCTGGCAGCCCGACTATGACATCCTCCTACACTCGATTTAACCTGTGCTACAGCAACCTTCACGATGGGTGCCAGTGCAAGTACGAAACTCGTGTACGCCGCGGGCACAACTTCGGACCGTAGCCGCAGACTCAGTGTCGGCCATCGTAACGATTAAGAGGCAGGACGCCAGCGGTAACCCAAGGCGACGGGAGCGATTACCGTGAACTTGGCGACGTGTGCCTGAAGCGCTGGCAAATTGTACTCCGACGCGGGTGGCGCCAAACCCAAATCGCCACGGTATCCATCGTAGCTGGCGCAAGCTCGGCTAGCTTCTATTACAAGGACACTGCGGCTGGCAGCCCAACTTCTGTGACGTCCTCCTACACTGGATTAACATCTCCTTAGAGCAGACCTTCACAATCAGCGTAGGTGCTACTCTTGCGAACTTTTCATTAAGATCAATCGGCTCACAGACGGTTAACGTTGCATTCAGTATAACTATAACAGCTCAAGACGCCTATGGCAATGTAATAAATAGTTACATCGGCACCCCTACTATAACATACTCAGCCCGTCATGTTCATTCAAGCAAACATTGGCGCTTTCGCCTCGGGTACCAAGACGGTTTCAGTTTCAGTAACTATTGCCGGCTTGAGTGTAACAATAACCGCCACAGATGGCACTACGACTGGGACCAGTAACACCTTCACTGTCAGTTCAGGTACTGGCATTTTTGGTTATCGAACACAAGGATGATCTACTACTAATGGAAATCTTGAAGACTATATCTTAGGCTCCATTTTTCGAGCCCGCATACACTGTGCATGTACAGAGCATTACAGCCTACATTATTGTAAGTAACACACACACTGTGAAAGCTGCAATTTATACATCTTCAGGAACTTGCCTAGCTGGCACTCAAGAAGTATCTAGTTACAACCTCAAATGATGGTTGGGTCGCCTTTACATTTGCGACTCCACCCAGTGTCACAGCAAGTAACAGTTACCTTTTAGTGGTTTGGTCCAATAGTGCGAGTGGCACTGCATACCTCTATTATACCTCTAGCGGCGGAACAGGTCGTTACGTCTCCCAAACTTATGCAACAAATTGGCCAACTTCACCAGGTTTCAGTAGCAGTACTGTTGGCAGCTACGACTACAGCATATACTGCACCTATACAATAGGCTAATCTCAACCCCTTTTTCTTTATTTCATCAAGCTCTATTTTTTGAGTTTTATTAGACTCCAAATTCATTATGCACTTGTGTACGTGCGATCGGTTAAACAAATTAAACAAAGAATCATTTAGGGTAGATGTTTCATGAAGGTGTAACCATAAAATTATAGTATCTGAGTGAGTGTATAATCATCAGGAAATCAAAGATCTTTTCGGTTATAGTAAATTTAGTCTCCATAATAAAATTAAAAAACCTGGAGGAAACGCAAACTCACCCGTAAGTCAACAATGTAAGTTCCCTATTACATCTCGTTTTTTCTATATTATTTTTAATCGACTTAATATTCTAGTTAAATATATCCATCAATTTACATCATTTTAAACTGATTTTTTTCAGCAAAATAGTAAGTATCTATAATCCGTATCACTGATACTGATTAATGTTTCAATAATCTTATATTCTTTCCATCAATTTAAGACACAGAAAAAAATCAAAGGAGCAGCTAGAGATGACACTTAGAGTTGATAGTAGAAAAGGTATCTCGACATACATCGCGGTACTGATCCTCATTGTATTGGCTATAGCCGCTGGTCTGCTGATCTACCTCTACACTATGGGGTACATCGGCAACATATCCAACATGCAGACAAGCGGCAAAGCCCTCCAGATTCAAAGCGTCTCGCAGAACGCGTCCAGCATCTGGGTCTACGTCAAAAATATTGGCTCGTCTTCAGTCACGCTTGATCCCAACGGCGTGTACGTAAACAGCATTAAAGAAGCCCTACAAGCTGAAAGAGGCCAATCTAGTTAGTTCACTGCCTCCAGGCCAAACATGCACAGTAGCAGTAAAGTTCACCGACCTCACAGGGCTATCCGGCAAAACCAACAACGTTAAGGTCATGGCCCTCGATGGAACAACGGCCCAAGCCGACTTTAAACTCACTTGGGTTGCGGTGACCTCCGCAGTACACACCATCACCGTCTCGTTCGACCCCGCACACGGATCAATCTCACCAAGCGGACCAACCGTAAGCGTAGTCGATAGCGAGAACCAGACCTTCACAATCACGGCAACCGCGGGCTACGTGATAGGCAACGTCGTAGTCGACGGCGTGTCCCAGGGAGCCATAAGCACATACACATTCAAGGACGTCACAGCCGACCACACGATCTCCGCGACCTTCATCGTCGACACAGGAGTAACCTACACAATCACCACGACGGCCGGAACAGGCGGATCCATCCAACCCGCGAACCCCGTCGTTCACCAGGGAGCAACACAGGTCCTAAAGATCATCCCCAACAACGGCTACCAGACCAACGACGTCAAGGTCGACAGCGTCTCTCAGGGTGCAATAGCCAACTACACCTTCAGTAACGTCCAGGCCGCGCACACCGTCGCCGCAGTCTTCGCCCCAGGATCCAGCTCAAGCTACACCATCACAGTCACATCCGGCTCAGGCGGCACAGTCACACCCTCAGGCACCGTAACCGTCAACGCGGGTGCAACCCAAGTTTTCCAAATCGCACCCAACAGCGGCTACCACACGGTCGACGTCAAGGTTGACAGCATCTCTCAAGGCGCAATAGGAACCTACACGTTCAGCAACGTGCAGAGCAACCACGCCCTTGCTGCGACCTTTGCCTCGGATAACGGTGTGACGTACACGATCACGGCCACAGCGACATCTGGCGGAACGATATCCCCCTTAGGAACAACAACGGTCAACGCGGGGACTACACAGGTATACCAGATAACAGCTTACTCGGGCTACCACATAGTTGACGTGCAGGTCGACGGCGTCTCCTACGGCGCAATCGGAACCTACACATTCACCAACATAGTGGCAAGCCACACCATCGCAGCGTCCTTCGCATCAAACACCGGTGTAAGCTACACGATTACTGCGTCAGCGGGATCCGGAGGCTCAATCTCACCCGTTGGCAGCGTCGTCGTGAACCAGGGTGCGACCCAGGTGTTCACAATCACGCCGATCAGCGGATACCACATAGTAGACGTGGTGGTTGACAGCGTCTCACAAGGCGCAGTCGCAACATACACATTCACCAACGTCCAGGCCAACCACGTAATATCCGCCACCTTCGCAGCCAACACGGGTGTGACCTTCACCATAACCGCCAGCGCGGGCACGGGTGGAACCATAACCCCCACCGGCGCGGTGGTTGTTCAGCAGGGTGCGACCCAGGTGTTCACGATAGCCCAAGACTCCGGTAACCACATAGTTGATGTCAAGGTTGACGGAGCATCGCAGGGTGCGGTAACAAGATACACCTTCAGCAATGTGCAGGCTACGCACACGATAGCTGCTACCTTCGCTACCGGTGTGGGCGTGACCTACACCATAACGGCAACAGCCGGCTCAGGCGGAACTATCACCCCATCCGGTGCGGTCTCCGTAACTCAGGGAGCCACACAAGTGTTCTCAATCGCACCAAACAGCGGATACTATACCACAAATGTGCTTGTTGACGGCGTCTCGATGGGCGCCATCGCCACATACACCTTCACCAACGTTCAAACCAACCACGCCATCCAGGCGAGCTTCGCATCAAGCGGCGGGGGCGGTGGCGGAGGTGGAGGCGGAGTCACAACCTACACCATAACGGTGAGCGCAGGTACCGGCGGAACCATAACCCCTGCTGGGCCATCCGTTACAGTTAACCAGGGCGCCACACAGGTATTCTACATCGCGCCCAACAGCGGATACCACATCGTAGGCGTGACGGTTGACGGCGTCGCCCAAGGCGCCATCGGAACCTACACCTTCTCGAATGTCCAGGCCAACCACGCAATATCAGCAACCTTCGCATCGGGTACAGGCGTAACATACGCAATCACAGCGACCGCTGGAACCGGTGGAACAATCACCCCATCAGGAGTGACCAATGTTCCTCAGGGCGGTAGCCAGAGCTACAGCATAGCGGCCAACTCCGGAAACCACATCGTGGATGTTGTAGTCGACGGCGTATCACAGGGTGCCATTGGCAGCTACACATTCACTAACGTCCAAGCTACCCACACCATCTCCGCGACCTTCGCGGTCAATAACGGAGTCGCCTTCGTCATCACCGCCAGCGCTGGCACTGGAGGATCAATCTCGCCATCGGGCAGCGTCGTAGTCAACGAGGGCGCAACCCAGGTCTTCACGATATCTCCACTTAGCGGTTACGTCATCGGCAACGTTGTCGTCGACGGAGTCTCGCAGGGAGCCATCGCAAGATACACATTCACGAACGTACAGTCCGCGCACACGATTGTGGCCAGCTTCGTAACAAACACTGGCGTAGCCTACACGATAACGGCGACAGCCGGCGCGGGCGGATTTATCACCCCATCAGGTGCCGTAGTTGTTAACCAGGGCGCAACCCAGGTATTCACGATAGCCGGCAACACCGGATACGACATCGCCAACGTACAGATAGACGGAGTCTCTCTTGGAGCGGTCACATCATACACCTTCAACAACGTACAATCGAACCACCAGATCGCCGCGAGCTTCGTACACTAAACACTGGAATCTACTACACTATTTCAACGAGTGTAAGCCCAGGCGGCTCAATAACCCCCGCGGGCCCAGTCGTCGTTGAACAGGGAGCAACCCAAGTCTTCGCAATCACACCCATCGCAGGCTATAACGTCCTCAGCGTCCAAGTCGACGGCGTCGCCTTAGCGAGCCCAGTAACGCGCTACGAGTTCGACAACGTCCAGACCGACCACTCATTAGCAGCAACCTTCGGATCCAGCTGCGGCAGCTACACCATCACAGCCACCGCAGGCGCAGGCGGCACAATATCCCCCTCAGGGTCAGTATCTGTTAGCACAGGGGCATCGCAGGCCTTCACGATCACACCCAGCTCAGGCTACAACATCGCCAGCGTCGTCGTAGACAGCGTCAACGAGGGCGCGATCGGAACATACACCTTTACGAACGTCCAGGCAAACCACGCCATAACCGCCAGCTTCACCGCTAACACCGGCGTCACCTACACCATAACGGTGAGCGCTGGTACCGGCGGAACCATAACCCCAGCTGGACCATCCGTTACAGTCAACGCGGGAGCTTCACAGACCTTCCTAATAACACCCAACTCAGGCTACGGCCTCACTATGGTCACGGTAGATGGCGCACAAGCAGGTGCCATCGGGGCTTACACATTCAGCGACGTAATCTCCAACCACGCGATCGGAGCCACCTTCACAGCAATCACCGGTAACAAGCTTGTGTACATCCTGGGCGCGACCCAAACCCTGCCAACCGGACAACTGTCCACCGACATAAGAATCCAGAGACAGAACTCCGCAGGAACCGCATTGACCTCCGGTGCACTCTACGTGAGCCTAGGAACCACAGCGACGACCTCAGGCATCTATAGATGCTCAAACGGAAGCAATATGGAAGTTGTGAAGATGGCTAGCGGAGCCAGCTACATCGACGTCTACTACATAGACACGATGCCCGGAATGCCCACACTCACAGCTTCAGCCACCGGCTACGCTAACGCGCTCACGGTGTTCACCATAACCGGAAAGGCAATCACCAACATCTCGCCTTACGTTACCCCCTCGAACGGGTTACTTCCAGGCGGAACACTGACTGCCTCAGCCTCATTAGTGAGTGCAACCGCAGACGCGAGTGGAACATTCACCTACAACTTCTACCAAGGCATCTACCCATCGGGCACACTCGTCGACAGCAGCGTACAAACCGTTGCAAACGACGTGATCCCGAACTCCAAGACCTTCACCGCATCCACGTCAGGCGAATACTACGTGACCTGCGTGTACACCGGTGACTCGAAGAACACCGGACTCACAAGCAACCCACTGGAGTTCGCAGCCTTCCCAGCAGCCCAAACCACGGTGATACGCCCCGATGGCGACACAAGTGACAACCACCTCGGTTGTATAATAAACGGTGTGGCCTCTTCAACCCACTACACAGCCGTAAACCAAGCTACCCCAGACGGCGACACATCCTACACATACGCTGTAAGGAACCACTGGACAGACGACACCTACACTCTGGGCCCAGACACTGGACTACCAACAACCAAGACGATATACGACGTGACCCTACACCACATAGTCAGGACCACCGGCAACGCACTAATACAAGCCAGCATAACGACCCACGGCATAGACTACCAGTCTAACAACCCAGCCTTCCCAGCGACCTTCAACTACCAGGACTTCTCCACCGTCTTCGCAACGAACCCCAACACAGGACTACCTTGGACGTGGTCTGAGATACAGGCCCTCCAGACTGGAGCGATGCTACTCAGAGGATACGGAGACGTGAGATGCACCCAATCATACGTCGAGGTCCACTACTCACCTTAATCCCCCAACTTTTTTAAATCAATTAGATAAAATGTCCGCACTTCACATTTTTTTACTTAAAACAAAGAACAGCAATAAGCTATTTATTTCCAATTCTATCAACTCTTACTCAACATTCAATCAGCATTATAAAGAGATATTTAACAAATATTACAATTCTATAAACTATAAATATGGTCTAACCTCAAACTTGGGTAGACTAAGAAGATACCATGTAAAAGAGGGGAGTTCAAAATTGATGGATTTAAAAGATGATAATAAGAGAACTCCCACAAACCGAAGGAGAGCATGAAAATGAAGTCAAGGAGAGCCGTGAGTGAGATAATTGCAAGCCTGATAATTCTCCTCATCGTAAGCATAATGGGAGTAATACTCTACAACCTCTCCCTTAGCAACCTGGGCGCACAACAGGATGCCCTGACCTTCGACACGAATCTCTCAAAAACTATGGCACAACAGAGATTCGAAATAATCGCGGCCACAAAGTTCACTCAAAACAACAAATCATATCTCAACGTCACGTTCTACAACTACGGACAAGTCGACGTCAAGATAACCGACGTATACCTAGAAAACTCGACGGGATTGATCCACCCCGGGTTTACCCCAAGTCCATACCTCATTAAAACCAAAGGAGAACTACACCAATCAGACATCACCTACATAATAGTTGACGCCTCAAAGATTCATCAAATTTCCTCAATCACCTCATGTGAGATAGTGAGCGCGGAGGGTGTAACAAATGAAATTAAGGTCGCACTCTAGCCGCGGAGTGGCCTCCATAATCGGAGGAGTATTTCTCGTGCTCATCATACTGTCAGCCTACGCTTTCTTCATGATGAGTAACCAGCAAACCGACGACCTGCAGTCAACGATAAGAGCGATGAACGCAGCTGATGATGATAAGATGCAGGAAAAAGTTGTATTAAACAACGTAGTTCGCAACGGAACCAATTTGAGAATGAATATCTCCAACCAAGGACCAAAAGACGTCGAAATAAAATACGTTGGTTGGATAAACGAACAAAAATCGAATACAACATATACCTACACAAACACGGATTTAGTGATCTCCCCAGGAGCATCCACAATCTCAAACGTAGATGTGGATAATGCAACCGGAAAATACCAGATAAAAGTAATATCCGAGTCAGGAAACATATACACGGCAACCTACCCGTTTGTCAGCCAAAGCAGCACCTCAATTTCCCTCTGCAAGACAAACGGCTCAGCAAGGATCAAACATCACCCTATCGGGATCAGGCTTCACGAGCAACTCACCAATATCGATAGAGTTTGACCAAAACCCAGTCACACATAGCGCCCTCTCATAGTCACCGACGGCTCCGGCGCATTCATAACAACATTCATCATCCCACCATCCGCGATCGGGGCACACAACGTGAAAGCAACCGACGGGGACCTCTTCTTCGCCTCGGCGACTTTCACAGTCACACCTTAGAGGGTATCAAACATGATTGGAGTAAAAAACGAAGAAACCGACCAGAACCTCGCAAAGGAACAGATATTCAAGGAATTCTACCCAGTGACCCCCCCATTCGCCTACGTGGGGATACAGGTCGACGACGTAAACGGGAAGAAGATCTACAACGCCATCGAGCCCACAATGAGCGACGAGGAGAAGGAAATACTCCAGAACATAAAGGACTCAATAATACTAAACGTAGGCATACCACTCGAGGTACTGAAAGATAACGAAAAAATGAAGATCTACCTCAACGACGTGGTGAAAAAACTACTAAAGAAATACAAGAAGGAGCTCCCGCAGGAATCCGAGGACAAACTAAAGTACTACCTAGTCAGGGACTTCCTAGGCTACGGCAAAATAGACCTGCTATTACACGACCCAAACATAGAAGACATCTCCTGCAACGGCGTGAACACCCCCATATACATCTGGCACAGGGTACACGAGTCTCTACCCACAAACGTCATCTTCCCCACCAAGGAGGAGCTCGACTTCATCGTATCCCGACTCGTATACCGCACAGGCAGCCAGATCTCAATCGCGAACCCGATACTCGAGGGAACCCTCCCTGAGGGATACAGGGCACACATCACCCTCGACGAGATCTCAAAGAGGGGTGCCACCTTCACAATCAGGAAGTTCAGACCCAACCCCTTCACAATCGTAGACCTCATACAGCTTGGGACAATCTCACCAAAAATAGCAGCCTACCTATGGCTCCTAGTCGAGAACCTTAGAAGCATGATGGTCTGCGGTGCAGTGGCGGGTGGAAAAACGGCGCTTCTAAACTCCATAAGCATGTTCATCAAACCCGAGATGAAGGTCGTCTCAATAGAGGAGGTCAGGGAGCTAAGACTCCACGAGAACTGGATACCACTAACCACTCGTGCCAGCTATCAACAGGGAATCCAGGAGGTAACCCTCTTCGACCTATTAAGGTCCGCACTTAGGCAGCGCCCAGACTACATCATAGTGGGCGAGGTACGAGGACAGGAAGCCTACACTCTCTTCCAGAGCATCGCAGTAGGCCACGGTGGCCTGTGCTCAATCCACGCCGACAGCGAGGACTCGGTGATAAAACGCCTCATCACTAAGCCGATGGACATCCCCCCGATGATGATCCCGCTGATGAACTGCCTGATACAAATCAAGAGAATCATGCTAAACGAGCGTGTAGCGAGGCGCGTAGACTCGATAAGTGAGATCCTAGGCATAAACACGGAAACGAATCAACCAATACTCGAGACTCGATTCAAATGGGACGCCGAAACCGACACCTTCGAATACAGACCACCGAAAGGCGACAAATCAGTCTTCAACCTGATCTCCCAGATCAACCAGATCCCAATTAAGACACTCAACAGCGAACTCGAGCGAAGGGAAACGATATTGAAGTGGATGGTCGACGTCGGAGTCAAGGACTACGACGACGTCGCGAACATCATCAGGAACTACTACCACTCACCCGAGGACGTTTACAGTGTAGCGAGGCTTGGAAGGGTGTGACACAGAGACAAGGGCCCGAACCGAACGAGGTCTTCAAGATGGCCTCGTACTTCCTAACGCACCTACCTCAGATACTGCAGAAAGAAACTAAGACCTTCATAGGAGAGTACTGGAAGGGGTTCCAAGAAGTATATCAGATGAGCGGAATAAACACATACCTCGACGACTACATTGCGAAGGCAATCAAGCTGACCCTAATAAGCTCAGTAGTATTCGCGATTGTACCTATACCGATAACCCTAATCGCCCTCCGACTGAATATATTCCAGGTCATTCTGATTTCATTAGCGACGGCCCTGATAGGCGCCTCTATGGTGGGGACAATTCAGATCTCCTACCCATACTACAAGCGAGGAGAGGCAAAAGGACGGCTCGAGGACGGATTAATCTACTTCCTAAGCTACATGGCGGTTCTATCCGCCAGCGGAATGTCCATCGAGAAGATGCTTGAAGGCATCACCGAGGTCGAGGACAACCCAACGCTCATACACCTCACAAAGAAGTTCCTAATCGACGTCAGGCTATTCGGAATGGATGTAAGGTCCGCACTCAAAGACATCGCCGACATGAGCCCATCAAGAATATTCGGTAAACAAATTGAGAGCATAAGGACAACAATCACAACAAGCGGAGACCTGAAAACGCTCCTAATGTACGAGGTCTCAAGGCAAATGCAGAGCAAAAGAGAGAAGTTGAAGGCAAGGCTCAACTCACTCGTCTACATAGGAGAACTATACGTAGCAATGATGGTCATAACCCCGATTCTATTCATCTTGGTGATAGCAATCCTCTCCGTCTTAGGCGGAAATTCACTCGGGGGAAGTTCAGTGATGCAGCTTAACCTCATAGTCTTCGTTGGAGTCCCAATAATGGGGGCAGTATTCACAGTCATACTCGACCAGACACTTGGGAGGGAGGAGTAATGTACTTTAGCAAACGCTTCACACAGAGCAGTCTGGGCAGTAAGCGCATCAATTGCCATCCTGCTCATGCTACTTGTAATTATACTGGGAGGATATCGACCAACAGCCCCATACATAATACCCATCAACATGGGCATAAACAACGGCATCGTTCTCTGCATCTTAATAGCAATCACACCACCCGCCATAATCGAACTCAGCAACGCACGATGGCACAGACAAGTAGAGAAAAACATACCACGCCTAATGATGGATATAACAGAATCAATAAGGTCAGGAATGCCGATGATAAGGGCCCTCGAAGTGGCATCCGCTAGAGATTACGGCCCAATAAGTCAACTCCTCGAGACCGCCGTAGTCAACTTCAACCTAACATCAGACCTCGAAAAATCAATGAAGTGGTTCGGAGACAGCCTCCTATGCATAAGCGGAAAGAGGATGGCCAACATCCTGATGGAGGCCTACAGGTCCGGTGGCAGAATGATGGAGGTCCTCGACACAAGCATAGGCATGTTCACAAGCATCGAGGAATACCGCGACGAAAAACAGTCAAACGTAAGCCCATACATCCTACTCGTCTACGTCAGCTCACTAATCTTCCTCGCCATAGGATGGGTGATCATCTCACAGTTCCTAGGCCCACTCGTAACCAAGAGCACAACCGTGGCAGGAGCGACAGCCATAACCGGCCACATGCTAGACATAAACTACTATAAATCAATCATATACTGGGCCGCAATGATGGAGGGTCTAATAGGCGGACTCGTCGCCGGCAAGATCTCGAACTCGAAGATAGCAAGTGGACTCATACACTCCGTATTACTAATGTTGATTACCTTCGGGTTTTACGCGATATTCCTACCATGAGGAAAACAACATGAGCGCACAAAACACAGAAATCTCAAGCCTAACCTCCAACGAGGAAAAACTGCTAAACGTCCTCGTAAACAAAGGAATAAGACAATCAAAGCCACGCAAAGTTGAGGACAACGTAGTATACGATGGGCTCGAAGAGATTTCTAAGGAGCTAAACACAAACGAAATAAAGAGACTCCTAAAAGCCCTAACTTCAAAAGGGTACCTAATAGAGAAAAACTACGACTCAGCGATATTCTGCCCCAGCTGCAACTCGATCCAAATCAACACAAGATACATCTGTACACAGTGCCAATCCCTCAACGTACAAAAGGTCCAGCTAATCGAGCATCAACTATGTGGCTACATCGGAAACCGGAGCGAGTTCGAGAAAGACGTCGAACTAATTTGCCCAAAATGCAACACCAACATAGGTGACTTCTTCAAGGCAAGCTCAAAGGATCAGACCTGACAAGAGCAAGAAAATCCGTGTAATAGGGTCCAACTTCGAATGTGAAAAATGTGGAGCAAAATTCGAGAGACCACTGATGTCACACGCCTGCATGAGATGCGGAGCAATATTCACATACAGAGAAGCAAACTACGAGAAGCTACCCTACTACGAGCTCACCGAGAGAGTTGATAAACTCGCACCAAACCGCTTCGTAACGGACCACATTCGAGAAGTCGAAAAAATCTTCACCGACAAAGGATATGTCGTTGAGCTAAACGCGAAGCTAACCGGAAAATCAGGGGTCGACCAGAGCTTCGACCTAGCCGCTAGGAAGGGAAAAGAGCTATACCTATTCGACATCTCAGCGTGGGGAAACCAGAACGACCTCATCGGCCTCCTCGGAAAGAAGATGGATGTGGAGTCGAAGTCCATAATTCTTTTAGACCTAACGGGAAACCCAACACTTGCCTCCCTAGGCAAGCCATACGACATAACGGTGCTGAATGGAAAAGACCAGGGATACAAAGAGACTCTTGAAAAAATGCTAGGCTCGGAAGTGAAGGAGAAAGATGAAAATAGAGGAATACTCTTTGGCCGCAGAGGAAAATAAGCCAACCGAGAAAAAGGGAGACACCCTCCTCCTAATGAGGCCCGACTCGTTCCTGAAGATGATCCAGGCCCTAACCAACTCATTCGGAAGCTCAGGCGCTGCGATGATATTCAACATGGGGCTCGGCTGCGGATACAGCGAGGCAGCCAAGGTCAGGGAAGACAATGGCGGATTCCGCTCACTCGATAAGAGAGAACTTCTCATCAAGGCATTCCTGAGAATCAGCCAGGAGGGCTGGGGGCAGATATCACTTATCTATTACGACCCAGTAACGGGCCTCATGGGCGTATCCGTGAAGCACAACCCATTCGTCGATGGCTGTGGAACCGAGAGAATCGAAGGGTGCCACTTCCTCAAAGGATACATAGCTGGACTAGCCTCCGAAATGCTCGAAACCGACATGGTCTACACAGTAAACGGATGCGCGGGAATACAAGATGGCGCATGCCAGCTACAACTAGAAAGGGCATCCGATAGATCAAAGAGAAAAATCAAGGAGTTAATCGAAAACACTCCTACAGATCAAGCAAACGCACTTTAACTCGTTCTCGCCCGAGCTGGGGCGAATGCTGTTACCTCACGTTCTTCAGCTTTTAGGTAGCTTGTGTCTTGTGACTTCGGGCTGTATTAGTAGCTATGCCTAATTACTGTAGCCTCTTCCTGATTCCCCTCGCTGCAATGATGCCGGAGGCCGCGGCGCCAACGATGCCCCTCGACACACCCGCCCCATCACCACCGACCCAGAGACCACCCACACTCGTCTCAAGGCTACTACCCGTCTTCACCCTCATCGCGTAGAACTTTATCTCAGGACCATACAGCAGCGTCGAATCCGAATCAACCCCAGGCATAACAGCCTCCAGCCTCTCAAGGCTCTCAGAGATATCCTCCACAATCCTGCTCGGGTAAGCCATCGAGAGATCCCCCGGCGTCACCTCCATCAGCGTCGGCTCAACGTAGCTCCTACTCAAACGATCCCACGTCGACCGCCTATGGGCCCTCGAGATCCCCAAGCCTCTGAAGGATCGGCCTCCTCCCACCGAGGGTGTTAGCGAGCCCCGCAATCCCCTTACCATACTCAGTCGTGTTCTCCAGGGGCTCTGTAAGCTTCACCCTCACCAGCAAAGCGAAGTTCGTGTTCCGGGACGCCGTATCCCTCATCGAGTACCCGTTCACGCCGAACAACTCATCCTCATACGCCTCCTTCGTGACGAAGCCCTTCGGGCACACGCAGAAGGTCCTAACGAAGTCGTCGTAGCTCGGCGTATAGATGTGAAACTTCGGGTCCCAACAACCATTCTCGTTCACGATCTCATCCAGCACCTCATTCGGGACCTCCACCCTCATCCCGACATCAATCGGGTTATGACTCATACTCACCCCCAGCGACGCCAACAGCTTGATCAACCACCCCGACCCCGCCCTACCCGGAGCCAGAAGCACAGCGTCAGCCGGGTACACCCTTCCACCGGCCCTCACACCTAAGACCCTATCACCCTCCATCTCCAGCCCAGTCGCCTTCACACCCAACTCGAAGCGAACACCGCATCCCTCGAGCCGCTCCCTCATCACCTGCATGACCTTAGGGAGGTGATCTGATCCTATGTGACTCTGGCTGATCCTCACGAACCTGATCCCGGCCCTCGCAGCCTCACGCTCCAGCCTAAGCTGCCCTTCCTCACCACGGCTCTCAGTGTCAACACCCAAATCCCTGAAGGTCTCGCGGATCTCATCAATCACCCCCCAAGCCTCATCTATAGACATGAATTCGGTGAGGTCTCCACCGATGAGGGGGTTGAAGTTTAGTTTACCATCTGAGTAGAGGCCAGACCCTCCCACGTGTCCACCCTCCTCCAGGACAGTCACATCAAAGTCGTCCGCGAGCTTCTCGGCGGCGAATAGACTCGTTGGCCCTGCACCAACCATAACTATCCTCTTCATGTCTCAAACCGAGTAAAGGTAAAACCTGGGCGGTAATTAAGATAAACGAACACATGATACGACTAATGCGCGATTAATTCATGTTAAAAATTACATAAATAATCAAATTAAAAAATCCAACGGACTCATGCGAGTTATCTAAAATGGAACCTATATTCGTAACGGCTCACAAAAACTACACGGCGAGAATATGGAGAAAAACGCGAACATGGTGAAGCCCGGCGGCAAGATTCTAGTAGGTTGGGACGGGTCAATATCATCAAATAAAGCTCTCGATAAGGCGGTTGAGCTAGCGAAATCATCGAAGGCCTCGATCACCGTTCTCAACGTATACTATGACAGGACTCTCAGGAAGTCGGATATGATGATGGAGGCGGTGGAGAACGCTGAGGAGGATAAAGGAACCAGGGTATTCAGAGACCTTGAGGCTGATCTGAATAAGCGCGGCGTCAACTTTGACTTCCGAACGAATAACGCGAAAAATGAGGCGAAGGCAATTCTGCAGGTTGCTGAAGATGAGGGTTATGACTTGATAGTTGTTGGAGCAGGCGTGAGGCGAACTGGTTCTATAGCTGACAAGGTAGCTGCGGGAAAGAAGGTACCCGTACTCGTAGTCTAAACCTCAATTTGCACGCGAAAGATCTCAAACCATCAAATTCATGAACACGGTTATGAAGTATTCGCTCATTTTTTAAAATTTCATAAACTTATTAACGATAAGAATAGACAAAACACGGGAGCATTCATGAAAACGGTCATTGTACTCGCCATGCACGGTGTTCCACCGAATGACTTTCCTGAACGCGAGACTGCTGAACTTTTTAGCTTACAAACTCGAGCTAAAGGAGCCTCTGGGGTTGAGCGACTGGCACTTGAACGCCGCCATCAGGAGCTTGAAGCTAAGATGCGCGCATGGCCACGTACAGCCCAGAACGACCCCTTCTATATCGCATCCCAAGAGCTGGCAACACACCTGAGTGAGGCAACTGGATGCGAGGTGATCGTGGGTTTCAACGAATTCTGTGCTCCCAGTTTGGACGATACGCTTAGCAAAGCCACAGAGAGGGGAACCGATAAGGTGATTGTGGTTACGCCGATGATGACGCGTGGAGGTGAGCACGCCGAAGTGGATATCCCTAGAGCGGTAGAAGCCGCGCAGGCTCGAAATCCTAAAATTCCGATAATATATGCGTGGCCCTTCAGGGTCTCGGATGTGGCGAGTTTTTTAGCCACGCAAATAGTAAACCTCCTCTGATTCATGCGCGCGGGTCTCGGAAATTAAAGCTACCAACAAAGGCGATTCGAATTCTCTAAATATTAGTAATTTTTAATTGACATGAACCTCAATGAAGTGCGCAGAGATCATCGCCCTGGCAGACGGGGCTAAAGTTGAAGCCTTCCTGCAGTGTAAATCGAAATCCTACCGAATGGTTGCATCCGGAAGAGGCGAGATATTCGCCGGAGAGCTCGGCGACGTCTGGTGTAGCATAAAATTCGTCGTCTTTAGCAGCACGCTAATTAACTGTAAGGAACTCGATGCCTCGATCAACGTCGGCGACATAGTCTACGTTAAGGGCCTGAAGAACACCCACGAGGACTCACCTCAGATCCTCGTCTCAAGCAGAGATGGAGGCTCGATTCGCATTGCGCAACCCGGTGAATACGACCTCGCGAACTTCGTGCCGCAGTCAAACCACGACCCAGAGCAAATGTGGGTGTACGTTACAGGTCTCCTAGAGTCTGTTCAGGACCAATACCTCAAGACGCTTTTAGGATCATTCACAGGCGACTCTGACTTCGTTAAGAAGTTCAAGATGTTCTACGGGGCGAGGATGGCTCACCACTCCTGCGTCGGCGGTCTGCTCGAGCACACATGGGAGGTCCTCCAATACTGCGAGTTAGCATGCAAAATACACCCCTCACTCAACAGAGACCTAGTGATAACCGGCGCCTTCCTACACGACGTCGGGACCCTGAAGGAGAACGCCGAACCACTCGGGATGAGTGAGAGCAAGGAGGGATTCATGGTGGGCCACACTTACCTATCAACCGAGATCGTCTCGAAGAGAATCACGTACATCCCCGGATTCCCTGAAGCCACTAGGGTAAAGCTACTGAATATTATTTTAAGCCAACACGACAGAAAAGAGCAGGAAGTCATCGAGTTCACGAGGACGCCGGAGGCTGTAGTAGTCGCCTACGCAGATGTTCTCGGATTCAGGGTCTCACAGTACATAAGGGTCAAGAAGGAATCAGTGGGTGCCTGGAAGACCCAGAGAGGTCCAATCGGCTGGATTTACACGGAGTAAGTTACCCCCTCTTTAAACGAGTTTTAAACAAATACACGCGCTCGTAGTCGGACCCAATTGCAGGCTTTTTATATGTCGCGAAAGTGACCACTTAAAAACCCGCGACCCAAAGAATCAACCAGAGCGATGGATACATTCACCGTGATTCAACCCGGGTTACCCCTGGGGGACCCCCACATCTGCAGCGATGATAAGGACAGGGTCAGCCTAATCTCAGCCATCTACGAGGCCCTAGTCGAAATGGGGGGCCCAGGCATATACAAGCCCTCCCTCGCGGAGGCTTGGAGAACGGATAGAGATGCCAGCATCTGGGAGTTCCGACTACGCAGGGATGCCCTCTTTCACAACAACCATCAACTAGACTCCGACGACGTGACAGCTAGCCTTGAGCGGGTAAGAAGCCCAAAAGTGGGTGGCATCCTTGGGACAAAGGGCGTCTACGCCAGCTACCTAGACAACGCGAAGTTCGAAGCAGTTAATGTCGACAGGGTCCGAGTGACCCTCAAGGAGCCCATGGCTGATCTCCTCGACTTACTCTCCGCGATGCCGATAGTCCCCGAGGATGTCCTAGACGACCTACCTGAGGAACACATTGGGAGCGGACCCTACATGGTGAATGACCTCGACGAGGACAAGGTGACCATGACTGCGCATCCCCATCACTGGAGGGGTAAACCAACCTATCGGAGGCTGCGTTGGCTCGCAGAACCCGACGAAGAGGAGCGGATAAAAGCGCTTACCCACGAAGCCAACGTCGCCACCGGACTAAGTCCAGAGGGAAGCAAACACACTCACGTTGAGGGCACCCAGATCGAGAGCCGACTCGGCTCCATGTGTATCATCTACCTGCTCAACTGCCTTAAAGGTCCCTGCAGGGGCAAGCGTGTAAGAAGGGCACTCAACCTTGCAATCGACAGAGATGAGATAGTTGATAAGATAATGTACGGATGCGCGGAGCCGCTTACTGGGCCATTGACGCCCCTGCACCTAGGATGGGACCCTGATGTCCCAGGCTTCAGGCATGACCCTGACGAGGCCCGCCAACTCCTCCGAGACGCGGGGTACTCTGATGGTCTCACGTTAAAGATGGATACCCCTAATGAGTCCCCCGACGAGGCTATCCCCTTAAGCCGTATGATAGCCGAGCAATACAAGAATGTGGGCATACAGATCGAGTTAAGAGTCTACCAAGACCGCCCCGACTACTCGGAGATGGTCCGCAACAAGAAGATAGGGGACCTCTGCTGCTTCGACTCGAGTCCACTAAGCACCTTCCGAGTGTTGAGGGAGAAGATACACTCCAAACTCCAGGGCCCCTGGTGGGAAGGTTACAGTAACCCCGAGGTTGACGCCCTCATAGAGAAAGCGCAGAGGACCACCGACGAGGAGGAGAGAAGGATAACATACCTCCACACCTACAACATATTGGCAGATGACGCCCCATGGCTATTCATATATCGCCCCGAGTATAACTGGGCTGTAAAACCTGGCTCAGACTGGACCCCCTCTTGGGACTGCGTCGTCAGAGTCACCTGACCGAGGGCATTCAACTCAGATTATGGGGTCGGAAACATATTCCAAATTTCCTACCTCTCATTCACCCTATACTTTTCTAACCTGAACGATTACGGAGTGGGTCCGTGACGCCTGACTAGGCTGAGTTGGCGTCGTTGATGTGAGTACGTTGACTGACCCACCATGGTCGACTCCATCGGCGTCGATGTTAGGCCATATTCCCTCATTTAAGGAGACCACACCAGCCATGATGTCCGCGGTGACCCGGACCATGACTCTGGTTTCCCCCTGTGGACTCGTTACTGACACGATATCCTCATCCCCTATCCCCCTCGATGAGGCATCGTATGGGTTTATCCAGAGGCGGTGGGGCTCCCTCTCAGAGAACCAGGGGATGTTTGCATTCTGGGAGTGAGTCCTATAAGCCGACTTTGGTGAGACGAGACGCAGGGGATATACCCCATTAGTGGCCATCACTCTGACCTCCGGGATTGGCGAAGCACCGAGCCTCATATAAGACTCTGAGAATATCTGCACCTTACCCGAGGGCGTAGCAAGTGGGTGCCCCGATGGGTCCCTAACGAAGTCGGAGAAAGCGACTCGACGCTGATTACCTAGGAAGCGAATACCATCCTTCCTAAACTCATCGAAGTCACCAACATCTGACTCTGCTGCGAATTTACGAAGCCAAGCTTCCTCATCCATTCCCTCAGAGAATTTTGCGAGGAATCCAAGCCTCTCCGAGAGTTCGCAGAGGATATCGAAGTCGTTCCTGGATTCCCCAAGAGGTTCAGCCACCTTATTCGAGAACAACAAATAGTTCCCACTATTAGGCATCACAATGTCGTTTCTCTCGAGAAATGTGGTAACAGGGAGGACAACGTCGCTGTGTTTGGCCGTCTCTGTGAGGAACCTTTCATGGCAGATAGAGAACTCCACAGAGTCGTAGGCACGTATCGCCTTTTTGGTGTCGCTCCCCTCATTCAAGAAGTTGCCCCCCACATTATAGACTGCTTTGATGTCCGTTGGGAATCCACCGGCCTTCCCAAATAGAATCGCATCAGCCCATCTGTAGACTGGGACAGAGGCCCTTGCAGGGTTCTGAGGAACCCCGATGAGGCCCACCCTTGGCTTCGGCAGCGTACCGAAGGTGAGCGTACCCGAAGACCCACCAGAGGCGCCGAAGTTACTAGTCGCTACCTGTAAGGCGACCCCCATTCTCATCGCCTCCTCGCCCCCAATGACTCTCTGAATCGAGGCTCCGGGAATGAGGGCAACCGGATGCTTTGAACCGTACTTTACCGCGAACTCCTTGATGGTTGCTGCGGAAACCCCACATATTCCCTCCGCCCACTCCGGCGTCCTCTCCACACCGTCTATACGCCCAAGTATATAGTCCTCTAGCGACTCGAAGCCAAAGCTCACCTTCTCCACAAAGCTCCTGTCGACTAACCCGTTCGTTAGTAGTACATGGAGGACCGCCATCATCATGGCGGTGTCAGAGCCGGGGAGTATGGGAATCCACTGGGTGGCTAAGGACTTCACCGTTGACGTGCGCCTCGGATTGATGACTATTATCTCAACATTTCTCATCCTAGCTTCATGTAGTCGGGCCTCGAGTCCGCACTCAAACTTGGTGTCTTGTATATTCGCCCCCCAGAGAACGATCAACTTCGAATCTTCTAGGGTGGCCAAATCTATCCCCGTATCCAGAGTTCCTAATATGTGGGGGATTACATGCTGAAAGGCTCCTATGCTGAAACTAGACCACCTCTCAGTGTAGCCTCCATACATGGCGAGGAACCTCTTCGTGAGCCGAGGGTATTGTGAAGACAGCCGCGGGTTGAGCCACTGCCCCCGAGATGAAGGACCGATGAGGCACCGTATCTTTCCCTAATCTCTCCAAGCTTAGAAGCTACGAGATTCGAGTGCCTCCCCCCAGCCCACCTCCCTGAAATCGCCGCTCCCACGAGGTCCCACCCTGATCAGTGGCCTTCGCAGCCGATCCTTTGCGTAGAGAACCCTCTGCATCTGGAGTCCCCTCACACACCCTGTCATCCCATGGGCTCCGAGAGGATTGTTCCCGATTTGTGTGACAACTCCCCCCTCTATGGTGGCGATTAGGGGACATCCTCCACCACAATCTAAGTTGCAGGAGACGGGAAACCTGACTCTATCCAACCACTTTCCCATCTCCCACGAATCGCTAGCCTATAATTGTTCTCTATTCGCTCTCTTAAGTGAGCAGATCTTTGATGAATAGAGGTCATCATTTTTCAACAATTTGCATAGAAAAATTCTGGTTGATACTTCACCAAACCGCTGAGATGTTTTAAGACTCCCTTACGTAGCTCAACAACCATAAATTCCTCATCAACGCTGTATTCGTTCTCCAAAAAATAATCACTTGCCCGCCGGAACCCAAATCGAGAGTAATAACTCGGAGCGCCTAACACAACCGAGAAATCGAATCCTTTACGCTGGCAGACCTCAAGACCCTCAATTATCAACTTCGAACCAATACCTCGACTCTGATACTCGGGCAGGACCCCGATTGGTGCCAAACCCAAACCGAGTAAACCCATTGGATTTGGAGTCAGCTTCACAGAGGAGAATAAGATATGGCCTACCACATGTCCTCCAGATAGAGCTACTAAGGAAATAGACACTTTACCAGCTTGTCGTAGTAGGTCCACTAGCCTTGCTTCGTTTATCCTTGGCTGAAACGATTGCAGATGCACATGGAGAATGGCTTCAACATCGTCTGGGTTTTCGAATCTAATTCGAATAATCGATCAATCTCCCCCGTGCAATTACGCGCAAATAACCTCATGTATTCTTCTCAGTTTGAGCTGGTGACCTGATCAGTAGATCGAGCCTTCTTCTCCATGAAGTCTGAGAGGAACTCGCTGATGGCGACAACATCGTATTGCTCCTGCTGACCTAGTTTACCCTCTCGAACCGTGACATAGGGTGATGGAGAGTCTTTTACCCCCATAAATGCGCCTTGAACATACTGCTTGACCCTTAATGCGACCCTCGCCATCGTCTCCAGCGGTACCTCCTGAACTACATTCGGGTTCTCAACGAGCTCATAAAACGCCTTAGCGTAGGCAAGCTGTGACTCATATCGGCCTAAATCCTGAGAATCTTTGCGTATAATACTTATTTCGTCGCCGAGCTGTCTTATCGAGTTCGTCGTGGAGTCTATCAATTTATGGAAATCTTCGATGAACTGTTTATTGCTAGACACCCATGTCTTAAGCGCCTCGGTCGTAACCTCTTTGATGTAGTACTCCTCGGTTCTCCTAGTCTCGTCTAGGGCCTCTTTCCCTCTCTCGTTGATCGCCGTGAGCTCTGTTGCCAGAGCATTCTTAAGGTTTCTAAGCTCGCCCGTTGTGTCTGTTCGCGTTATCTCTAGTTCTTTTATGTAGGCGTCCTTCATCGCTGATAGGAGACCCTGGTAAGCGCTTCTCTTTGTCTCAAGTTCGTTTACTTCGGCTCTAAGGTTAAGTAGGACCTGGTCAAGCTCCTTAATCTGCTTCATTTTATTAAGCGAGTCAACGAGTAACATCAGGTCACCAGGCTCAGCGTTTCCTTTCCTGAGGCTTTTCAGAGCCTCGAGGAATGCTCCAATGTCTCCTAGGGTGTAACCGTCGGCGACGAATTGGTTGACTGCTGAGAGGTGTGCGTCATAGCTGCCGTTTTCTTTAATCTTGGATTCGAGTTGTAGGGTCAGATTATTGATTTCGCGTTCCAGTGAGGACTTCTGGTCACCAAGCTGATTTACCTCGCCTCTCACTACATCAACTTTGCTTCTTAGGTGCTCCAGTTCCTTGGAGAATTCTAAATAGTTCTCCATCGTACCGATCCTAGCTAAGAGTTCCTCCTCGGAGCCGTAATCCATGTTGTTGAGTGTCTGGAGCGTTGGCTCCGAGACTCCACGTTCCTTTAATTCACCCAGTTCTCTGAGGGTCGTGTCGAGTTTTGCTTGATTCTCTTCCAGTTCCTTGTTTTTTTCACTCAATTTGAGGAATATTTTCTCAAGATCATTGGTGACATCCTTGAGTTCATTCTCTCGCGCCGTGGCGACATTTACTAGGTGTTGGTGCTTATTCTCCACTTCCCTGAGTTTCTCCTCGCTTGCTACGATGTTCTCTCGTAGAGTATCGAACTCTGTTCTCTTTTCGTTGAGGTATTCCTGAACGGCTTTGTAGAACGCGCTTTTGCTTCTCTTCCTTTCGTTTTCGAACTCATCCCAAGTTGCACCTTTCCTCATACGGTCCAGGATTTCCTCGCGTGTAGACAAGATTATTCACATATTAATTGATGCAGTTTTATATGAGGTTAATTTTCTCGAAGCGCTCTCATATATTAAAATCGTTTCAAATGAACGTAGTAGATAAACCAAATTAATAATAAATCAGCTAACAGGCTTATTGGACTCCTCAACAAGCCTCTGCCTCTCCATTCGATAGAGGGCGATGGGCTTATCAGCCTGTATCAGCCTTTCCCCCATCCCAAACTCCACACGTTTAGGCCTCTGAGTTATCACTACTCTCCGATCCTGATTAGCTATGCGCGCGCGATTTTAAAATGAGATTTATAGTAGCCTTCGTATTAACTATTCTAAGATAAATGGCTTCAATTGGTTGAACATTTTGGTTTGTATGCCTTTAAAGCAGATACATGGACACTCCGGCTGCTATTGGTATCAAAAGATTATCATCGAGTGGTAGAGGAAGAACCTCGATCAATAACCCAGCCGCTGCGCCAATCGCAGCGGTAATCGGGTCCACGAATAACAACGCACCTAGGAAGGCGAAGACCAGACCGATTATTGATCCCTCGATGCTCTTACCCTTATTGAATGGGATCTTTCTTCTCCCAAATCTTTTACCAAATAATGAGGCTGAACTGTCACCGAGTGCGAGTACAGCTATTGCAGCATATCCTATTCTCGTTGGAAATATGAGTAAAGAAAGCGCTATTCCCAATGCGTGGAATATTGGGGAGGTGTTGAACTCTTGGAGCTCAGATTTATCGGCGGCCCAGATAGGTAATCTTAGAGATTACCGGCACTTTAGTGCCAAAGATCCTGAGCAACTCAGAGGCGGAGTAGATGAACACTGCAATGAATAGAAGTGTCGCCACAATGAGATTATTGAACAGATAAATGCAGATGAATGGGATTAGCAACCCGCTGGTATGAATTACCTCTCGAATCACATTGCCTGTGGAAATTCGGTTATCATGCATCACCCCATCTGTGAGTATATGTGGAATTTCTGAGAGGTCTTCCTTCACAATATAGTCTGCTCTTCTACTAATCACGTAATCTGGGTTGAATCCTATGCTGAGCCCACAGATTCTCAGAAGCTGCATATTGTTTAGGTCATCTGCGACTAGATGCACAGTTCGCTGGGGACAATCTCTTCACTCGCCAATATCTCCTCCAGGGCCGCTCACTTTGCCCTCCTTTTTAATCACATCCCCTGATATTTCGCCCGTGAGGACTCCGTCTCTTGTTTCTACATGTATACCCCTAGAATAGTTTGCCCCCAGGTGCGACGCTAGCTCAGCGACCATAGTGTCTGGTATCCCCGAGCTGATCAACGCAGTTTTTAACCCCATAGTCTTAAATCGTTAAAGAGCTTCTCAGACCCAGGCATAAGAGGTAGAGCTTTGAAATATGGTTGATAGTTCCTCCTATTTGTTTTCCCTTAAGTGATTGAAAACGACTCTAAGGGAGCGTTCCAACGAGAGTACCCCTATGAGTACAGAACCCCGATTAATGCGAATTTAAGAAATAACTTAAGTCCCTTCCCCCTGCTTGCCTCGAATAATAAGAATCGCCTCTTTGGGATTAACACTCCCTCTACATCGAAGACGACTAATTTGATGGGCAAGCCAACTCATCCATGATCTAATCACATAATATCTTTTAGCATTTATATCATTAACACAACATTTGTAACAGTCTGTACAAGCGTAACTGCACACTATTCCATAATATTACCTGTTTCGGAATCCACATAGAGCTTCGAAGGAAACTTAGATAGTGAACTTACTCTTATCATATTAAGACGATATTGCCAAATATGCGCAGCTTAATGGGTATAAAGACGAAACTTGTTGCTATGGAGATATTGCTATTGGGATAGGGCTTTATCGAGTCCATCTGCAGTGGTGGAAGGTTTCCCCCACTTGGAGTCACATAACTTGCGTTTACAACGACATGTCTTATCGTCTGAGTAACTCCTAGTGAACTCGATTCATAGACATATGCGGTTACCACTGGAACGCTGATTGTGAAGAGTAACAACAATACCTGTGCAAATCTGCGCAAACTCACTCGGCTGACCCTTACTCTCCATCCATTTCCATTCATTACAGCGCCCCCTCGTTGGGCTGAGAGGCGCCCACTGCAACTACTTTAACTTCTTCAACCCTAGATACGCTGAAAGGCAAACTGTAAACGCGGCTGATACTAACATGAGTACTAATTTTAGATTATTATATGGGTCTGGGTAAACTGGCAGAGATAACCCCACCGTCGGAGCAGTTATGAGGGCGATTGAAATCGCCCAGATCGTCGCTCCGCCTGCAAGTGCAAGGTATCTCTTCTCAGCCAACTTTTCCACCTTAACTTGATTCAGCCGTCGTCGTCAACGTAACAGTCGTAAGAGTGTCCACGTTCACAGACTTTGCCGTCGTCGTGACCTCGAGGTCAAACTTCCAAAAACCCGCTGCGTCAAGGGTCACTACATTAGTTGGATTATTGATCGATAGAGTAAACACTGTATCTCCCGACGTGCCACTTCCTCCATTAGGAACAGTTTCATACTTTACAACTATATTATACGTCTCATAGTTCGTTGCCTGCGCAGAGAGATTAGTTGAGAAGTGAAGATAGACCGGAGACGTTGTCGTATCTATTACGATAGCATCTCCTAACTGTGTTACATTTGCTTTTGAGTAGTTTTTTGTTTGGCCTTCGTTTATGTTACCAAGCGCACTACTAGTCAAACTAAAGGTAGCGATCTCTTTGATCGTCTGCGTGACATTCAGCTGAGCTTGCTGATACACATAAGCTGAGACACCCGCAACCGAAATGCAGAGTGCTATAAGCAGTAAACCACTCATCCTTCCAGCGCTCTTTATCATCTAGACACCATAATCGAAAGTTGTTATTTTGAATAAAAACAAAATGGACACTAATGACAGTTTATAAAACCATATTAGAAACCCTATTCAGTTCACTTAAACACAACTAATAAACAAAATTTGAATATTTATGA
This sequence comes from Candidatus Bathyarchaeota archaeon, assembly GCA_963780545.1. GTDB lineage: Archaea > Thermoproteota > Bathyarchaeia > TCS64 > TCS64 > UBA8941. The sequence goes on along the minus strand of CAWACK010000011.1, from coordinate 6,589 downwards.
CTAATAATATTTATGACTAATAATAATTAATGTGTGAATAGAATTTTTTTAAAAAATGAATAACTATCTAAAATAATATAGAAACCCAAAAATCAGAACTAACAACAAGCACAGATAATGATAGATTAATATCATATTTTTTCATTAATATTACTCAAGTAAATTAAAAAGAAAATATAAATCCGCAAGTTGTTATGGATAATTATCGAAATTTATAAACTATGAAAAAAAGGTGAAATATTCATGTACTTCTATTTAGAGCAAGTAAAGAATGATATACACTCTAACTAGTAAAAGTTTGGAGATAATCTTTAAAAAAATAGAACAATCAAGTAATAATGTATTTACTATTCATTTTCCCTAAAAACAAAAAATTATAGAACTCTCCGTAAATTCTCAAAAAATTAATGCTTATAACCCTTAAACAGTTCTCATTTAGGCTATAATTAAATATTTTTTTTATCTATTGTATTCCCCTTAATCTCGCGCGCTTGAAATTCACGCAATTACAAAATTTACTCAAACATAAGATATGAAATTTGGCTACAATTGTGCAGGAAATAAGTGCTTTTGTCTTTCGCACACCCAGATTATTGGTTCTTACTAAAGTTTCATATGGTTTTATAATATAGATCGATGATCCATATCACGAACGAAAAATGTTCAGCAAGACCCCCTTCTCAAAATTCGAATTGGGCTCCTATCTTCTTCTAGCTGCTGGTGTATTAGGGGATCACTTGTCCACAGGAATCGTCCTAGCTAAATCCAATATCAGGGAAACCAACCCTATAGCCTTAGGCCTAATGCAGAATGGCCTTTGGCTATACACAGATTTGATCTTGATTTTAGGAAGCGTCTTGCTCACCTACTACATGATCAGGACTTTAAAAAATCCGGTCAACAAGTATCTGCTATTATACCCCATGTTAGTTGGTGTGATCAGACTGGTAGTTACCTTTTGGAATTTTTCGCTTCTCGTAGTATAGAAAAATCATCTATGGTTTTTTGTCTTGGTTTTTCCAGAGCAGGTCGAACAGGTTCCCGTAGGATTTGACTATTGAGGCATAATTCGTCTCCAACGCCACAAACTTATCCTCACCACCCATCAACAAAATCAACTCCCCCGAATCCGACACGATGAAGCTCGGCTGCCCCCTCAAGCGGAGAAACGCGAAGTCACAGCACCCAGCACCCAGCTGCTCCAACACAAACGTGCTCGTCGGGGAATACTCCGTCAAGACCCGAACATCAACGGTCCTCACCTTACAGAGCCCCTCAAGATCCTCGAAGAACGGGGAATTATACAGCCACACCAGGTTCCTGTCGGAGACCACCGCAGCCAGCCTCCCCGCGCTCCGCCTCAGCAGCTCGCTGACCCTCGCGCCTATCTGCCTCTTGCCCTCAAGCACCTGAAGCGTCTCCTTCTCCTCCTCGCCCTCTTCGCATTTGGGGAGGATCCTCCAGAGGCCTAGCAGCTCCTCCTTCTTCCTCTCGAGCTGGTAAATCCTCTGTCGCCTCTCCTCTATCTCGGTGTCGAGGACCTTCTCGAAGGGTACGGCGGTGAACTTCATGGGTCTCTCGAGTACCCTGTAGATTGCGCCCATGTTCTCTAGGGTGCGGAGGATCTTGTATGCTTCGGTTCTGTGGACTCCTAGGGATTCGGCTATCTTCTGGGCTTTTTGGGCGCCGTATCTTGCGAGGTAGAGGTAGACTTTGACTTCGTTTCTGGTTAGTCTGAATCTGGTGAGGGCGATGTTGATGTCTCTGAGGGCTTTGAGTTGTTGTTCGTGTTCGGCTTGGGGCTGTGTTTTTAGGGTTGGTTTGGTGAGTTTTATTAGGTCTGGGTCCAGCTCCGGTGGGGGCTGGTTTGCTTCTTTTTCTCTTCGTTGTCTGTTTGTTTGGGCCGCCTGCATCGGTTTCCCCGGGTATGGGTTAATATGTATTATTGATGATGCTTGTGGAGCACAAAAACAAATCAACAATCCATATCTCATTTGTTTAATGATTGGAGTGAATCACGAGATTCCAAAACTTAACTTTCTACCGTGAGGGACTTCTCCAATTCATCCACCATTAGTATGGCACCGAAGCGCTTCGTTGGCTTCCCACCCCTGAATATTATAACTGTTGGGATACCCATTACGTGGTGTTCCTTCCAAGTCTCCGTCCCCGTTATATCCATCTCGTAGAAGTTGACCCTTCCCAACTGTTTCTCGGCTAGTACAATGAGCTGGGGTTTAAGTACCTGGCAACTTGGACACCCCTCACTGCTGAATAGGACGGCGACGGGCTTTGAAGCGTGTAGAACCTTCTCAAGAAATTCAGCGTCAGTTATCTCGGAAATCGCCTTCGAATCACCCTTCATGAATAGACTCCTTAGCTTCGAGAGAGGGTTTGGGTACTTCTTGTAAGCGACCTGGTAGCCTACGTCCTCAATCGCCTTCTCAATTGCGATTAAAGGTGTTGACTCATCGTAAGTTACCTTCAACGTCTTCTTGAGGTAGTTACCCTGAGCCCTCCTCACACCCTTCACCTTCATAACCGACTTTTCCAGTGTGACAACACAGGTGGGGCAATCCATCCGTGTAATGCCAATCTCCTTAGTTACTTCGGTCAAGGCTACTCCCTCGGCCTCCACCTACGTAGTAGGAGGCTATTACTCACAACAGTTATGCTACTCATAGCCATAGCCCCGGCGGCGAGTATCGGGTTCATCTGTATCCCCCACGGGATGAGGACTCCTGCCGCTACAGGTATCAACGCGGAGTTGTAGGCGAAGGCCCAGAACAGGTTCTGCCTGATCTTGCTATATGTGCGTTTGCTAAGATCAATCGCCCTTGCGACATCCTCAAGATTATTCTTGATGAGAATGATGCTACCCGTCTCTATGGCTACATCCGTGCCGCTGCCCAGCGCGATGCCAACGTCGCTCGCGGCAAGCGCGGGAGCGTCGTTCACCCCGTCTCCAACCATCGCTACGATGAGGCCCTCCTTCTGGAGCTCTTTAACGACGTTAACCTTGTCCTCGGGAAGGACCTCCGCCCTGTACTCCTCGATACCCACCTGCTTCGCGATGGCGTCGGCGGTTCGCCTATTATCACCAGTTATCATGACGACTTTTAGCCCCATATCCCTAAGCCTCTTCACGGCTCTGGGGGCATTCTCCTTGATCTGGTCGGCTATAGATATGATGCCAACCACCTTACCGTTTACGGAGACAAAAGCGAGTGTCTTACCTTGGTCGTAGAAGGATTCGGCCTGTTTCTTCACCTCTTCAGGTATCTCGGCTCTCATCTCCTCGATGAGGCGGTTGGTGCCGACGACGTAATGTATCCCCTTGACATCCCCTTTTACGCCTCTACCCGCGAGGGCCTCAAAGTTCTCTGGCTCTGAGAGCTTGAGCCCCTTCTCCTCCGCCTTCTTGAGTACAGCCTTCGCTATCGGGTGCTCGCTGAGTTTCTCCAAGCTAGCTGCTACTAATAGGATGTCGTCGGGTTTTTCACCAACGATGTCTGGTGACGGCGAGCTCGCCTTTCGTAAGGGTCCCAGTCTTGTCGAAGGCTACTGCCTGTAGGCTTCGTGCCTTCTCAAGGAACTCACCGTTCTTGATGAGTATGCCGTTCTGGGCTCCGAGGCCGGCTCCGACGAGGATTGCGGTGGGGGTGGCTATCCCCATGGCGCATGGGCAGGCAACTATGACGACTGCGACGAATGTGGTGAAGGCGACTCCGAAGGATTCGTGGGCAATGTAGAACCAGCCTAAAGCGGAGATCGTGGCTATGATTAGTATAGTTGGGGTGAAGTAGGCGGCGATAGTGTCGGCGAATCGCTGGATCGGCGCCTTGCTGAGCTGCGCCTCCTCCACCATCTGAACGATCTGCTGGAGGGTTGTGTTCATCCCAATCTTCGTGACATCCATCTTGAAGCTCCCCTCCTTGTTCATGGTACCGCCGATGACCTCGTCCCCCGTCTTCTTTGATACCGGGACACTCTCACCAGTCATCATACTCTCATCCACGCTGCTTGCACCATCAACTAATAGGCCGTCGAGGGGGATCCGCTCACCAGGCTTTACTCGAAGGATGTCCATCGGCATTATTGTCTCGATGCCCACTTCCTCCTCGGAGCCGTCTTCCCTTATAATCCTCGCCATGGGCGGCTGAAGATCCAGTAGCTTCCTCACCGCGTCGGATGCGCGCCCTCTGGCGACCTCCTCAAGGTATTTCCCGATCAGAATGAGTGCAAGGATCAGGGCGGAGGCGTCGAAGTAGATGTCCTTGCTTGGCGCTAACTGGGGGAAGAGAACGACGAAGGTGCTGTAGGCCCACGCAGTAGTGGAGCCGATGACTATGAGGGTATCCATGTTGGCTGTTCTCGCCTTAAGAGCCCCCCAGGCGCCGCGGTAGTACCTCCACCCGGCCACGAACTGGACGGGCGTAGCCAAGAGGAAGGCCCACCACTCCATCGGGAGAAGAGGCAGGGGGATGTTCGCGAACATTACGATGAAGGTTAGGAAGCCGAGCGCTATGCTGAAGATGGCAAGGTTTCTGAGCCTCTTCAGCTCTCTGTCGGGCTGCTGGAAGGTGAGCATACAGCTTTCGCTGCAGAAGTAGTATGTTTTTCCGCTCCGCTCTACCTTGAAGGCGGCATGCTCCTCGTTCACGTACATTCCGCAGACTGGATCGCGTGCCAACTCGAACCACTTGGGTGACTCAATACCCCGCTTAATTTAAAGAGTATAACATGAAATGGGTAAAATTAGGGATCAATGGATTCGTGCGCGTGGTAATAATTTCCATGTTAACACGGGAGTCATAATGGTGCAAACCTGTTAACACAAAACCCTTAAAATTTTTAAATGTTAATTACTTTCTTCCGGCTAGGAAATCGTTTATCGTCGGGAAGGGTGGGTCGGGTCCACGTGAGCCTATTCGCCCGGTCGGACACACGTTGTTGCAGTAGTTGCAGGATACGCATGTCTGTGTCTTCTCGGGGAAGGACACTATCGTTTTATCTACTCCCCTTCCAACGAAGCCAATGGCTCCCCCCGTGGCCTCTATGCACCTGTTTACGCAGAGTCCACATAGTATACATTTCGAGTTGCCCTGGTCACCTACTGAACTGAACCTGTTCAGGTCTGCACCGTAATCCGACGATAACCTGTACATGTCCGACGATACGTTGGGTCCGGATCCAACAGCCGCTAGCTCGAGTATAGTCTTCCTTATCTTATCGATCTTTTGTGACCGTGTTGTTACATTGAGCCCCTCTTCAACAGGGTAACTGCAAGCTGTAACTATGTTTCTTTTCCCCGATCTCTCGATCTGGACGGAACAATTCTACAGCAGCCGAGGCTTTCGGTTTTCTCGCTAAAGCATAGTGTCGGGATTTTGATGCCTGACTGCTTCGCAGCCTCGAGGATAGTCATGCCTTCCTTGGCTCTGATTTTCTTATTATCAATCTCAAATTCGATTGTCTTCAACTCAATTCACCAATCCTAGCTGGGCCTCACCACGTTTCTCTGACGTCTTTACCACGGCGTTGAACTGGCAAAGGTCGAAGCAGGTTCCGCATTTTATGCATTTACCTTGGTCTATGTGTTGTGGCTTCTTTTTTCTCCGCTTATTGCGCTGGTTGGGCAGTTTTTCACGCACTGGAGACAGGATTTGCAGCTTTCCTGGTCGATTGAGTAGTTAATTAGAGCCTTGCAGTGTTTTGCTGGGCATACCTTATCCTCTATATGTGCCTCCCACTCTTCTCCGAAGTACTTCATCGACGTGAGGACAGGGTTGATAGCGGTCTTACCCAATGAGCATAGACTCGATGTCTCCATCACCTCAGTCACGTCCCTGATGGTCTCTAGGTCCGAGGCGCTTCCCTTTCCTTCGCATATTTTACCGAGGGTTGCGGAGAGTACCCTGAGCCCCTCACGGCACGGAATGCATTTACCGCATGACTCCTCTAAGAGAAAGTCAACGAAGTACTTGGCTGCATCGACCATGCATGCATCCTCGTTCATCACAACCATCCCCCCAGAGCCCATCATCGAGCCCGCATTTGTGAGGGAGTCGAAGTCGACCTTGAGATCCAGGAGCTGCTCAGGAATGAATCCACCTGAGGGCCCCCCGGTCTGCACAGCCTTGAACTGTTTCCCTCCCCGGACACCACCGCCAATCTTATCGATCATATCCCTCAGGGTTATCCCCATCGGCACCTCCACCAGTCCCGTGTTGTTCACGTTGCCGACAAGGGAGAAGATGTTGGTTCCGCTGCTCTTCTCGGTGCCTATACCTCTAAACCACTCAGCGCCATTGAGAATTATCATCGGAACGTTTGCCCAAGTCTTTACGTTGTTCAGGCAAGTCGGCTTCCATCGATGCCTCTATCTGGATATGCCCGTATCTTGGCCTTGGTTCGCCTACCCTACCCTCAATAGCCTCAACGAGTGCGCTTGACTCCCCCGAAACGAAAGCGCCAGCACCCGAGTGAACCCTTACGTCAAAACTGAAGTCAGACCCCGATACTTCTCTACCGATTCAGCCAAACTCTCTAGCCTGCTCTATTGCCGTTTTCACGTTGGCAAAGGCGA
>CAWACK010000010.1:0-517429 GCA_963780545.1 Candidatus Bathyarchaeota archaeon | reverse complement strand
ATGGGAATTGAACCCATGGTCTCTATCCGGCTAAGGCACTGGTGCCTAAACCTCTGGATCATGAGTCCAGCGCATTAGCCAAGCTATGCTACCCCGGCCCTTCTGCTCCATACACGTTTCCCAAATTTAAATCCTGATGCCCTTGTTAACTCTCCACAAGCTTCGGCTGGCTTAGCGCTACCGGCTTACCTCCCCTTAGATAGACACGTGGAATGAGCATGTGTAACCCCACCATCAACGAGTAGGTCATTATCCCAGCCATCTCCGAAACCTTGTGGGCGTCATTCTCACCTTCCGTACCTATCGCTTCAACCACTCCGCCGACGTCGATGTTGGTTCCGTCTAAGTCGACCAAGAAGTGATTAACTGACACGGTTCCCAAGACTGGCTTGATCTTTCCCCCAACCTTTACTACGCCTTTATTTGTGAGGCCCCGAGGGTACCCGTCGGAGTAGCCTATGTGGACTGTTCCGACTTTCATCCTCTTCGGGGCTGTGAAGCGGCGACTGTAGGTGAGTGACTCTCCAGCGGACGCCCACTTGATCTGTTCGACCCGGGCCATAAACGTGAAGGCTTGACGGAGGTCAAGACCACTTTCCCTGTCCTCGGGGTTGGGGTAGAAACCGTATAGCATCAAACCTGGGCGGACTGCGTCGAGGTAAGCATAGGGTCTATGGAATACCGCGTTACCACTCGCCATGCTTCTAGCGCCATACTCGATTCCCAAGCTATCAAGCTCGTTGCTGACCTCATTCATCCTATCGTACTGAACTTTGTCGAGTTCTGCATCCTCAGACATTGTGGAAAAGATTCCTGTGATATCGATGTGAGGGAGGGAGGAGACGTATCTGATGAGCTCGACGGCGTCGCTCCACCTTACGCCTACCCTGCCGAGGCCTGTGTCAATCTTTATCCAGACCTGCGCCTTTTCTCCCAGTTGTTTAGCGGCGATATTCAGGTTGTTTGCAGTCATGCGCTGGTAGACTGTTTGGGTTATTCCACGTTTTACGATTGTCTGATATTGTTTCTCCGAGAAAAGTGGATCCATACTAACTATTCCGCAGTCTAGTCCAGCGTCCCTGATCTGTTCCGCCTCCCATTGTTTTGCAACTAAGAAGCACTTGACACCCTGGGTCATCATGTGTGCCACAATTGGGACTAAGCCATGGCCGTATGCGTTCGTCTTGACGCAGGGGATAACCTCTACGCCGACCCTTTTTCTGACCTGCTCCAGGTTATGGGACACCGCGTCGAGATCTATTTCTAGCCAAGATTGGAAGCCTTCGACGAGTTTTTCTATTTCTCCAGACGATGGCTGCCTCTTGAAGTAGGCTTCTGCCAATGAGTATCGAGAGAATATGTATCGGATTAGTTTAACAGGTTTAGGTTAGAAAAGGAAGGATGGGGGCAACGTCATCTTGTAGATGGGGATCTTCGTCATCGCCTTGATCCGCTCAAGCTCGATCTCTTCATCGGGCGTTACTAGGGTGATTGCGTTCCCGGCCTTTCCCGCTCTAGCTGTCCTGCCTACGCGGTGGAAGTACATGTTGGGGTCCATAGGTATGTCATAGTTGATGATCCAGGGCACATCTTCGATGTCGAGTCCTCGTGCAGCTAGTTCGGTGGCGATCATTATGCTGAACTTCCCCTGCCTGAATCCGTCGAGGACCTGCTGGCGCCGAGCTTGAGTAAAGTCGCCGTGGATCGGCTCAACGTTGTACCCAGCGCGTCTCAGGGTATTGTAGAGTTCATCGACACCCACCTTCATGCGGCAGAATATGATGCAGCGGTCGATTTTATAGAAATCGATGATCCGCTTCAGAGTTTCTTCCTTCTCGTGTTGGGGGACGAGGATGAAATGCTGTTTGATGGTTGTGAGCCCTATCTCATCTCTGCTGACGTTGACGAACTCGGCTTTTGGCATGTAGCGTTCGCTTATGTGCATGGTCCTGTCGTCGATTGTCGCGCTCCAGAGGCTCATCTGCTTCACCTTCGGCGTCAGACGGAGGATGTATTCGATGTCGTCGACGAAGCCCATGTCGAGCATGTTGTCGGCCTCGTCTAGTACGAGCATCTTGACTTCGCGAAGATTGAAGGTTCCTCGTTGAAGGTGATCGATGATCCTCCCAGGGGTCCCAACCACTATAGCCGGTCCCTTCCTTAGTTCGATGATCTGCCTATCGATGGATACGCCCCCGTAGATTGCTATAGCGCAGACGATTGTGTACTTCGCATAATCATTTATGTCTTCGGTAATCTGCTGGGCAAGTTCTCTGGTCGGCGCGAGAACCAGCCCTTGAATCTTTCCCTCTGAAGCTTTGAGGTGCTCGATCATTGGGACCCCAAACGCCGCAGTCTTTCCCGTCCCCGTTTTAGCTTGCCCTATCACGTTCTTCCCCTCCAACATCAACGGGATGGCCTTCTCTTGGATGGGGAACATCTCATCGAACCCGAGCTCCTTGAGCCCTTTCTTCAACTCTTTGCTGATGGGCAGCTTGCTGAACTTCACCGTCTTTTTCCCTACGCCTTTTCAGATAGGAGGAGTATGGGAACCATATAAATGGTTGTGAAAGTACGGCTTTGGGTATCTTCTTGCAAATCTCTATAATTAGCGGCTCCGGCTATCCTCTGATCGATTTGTCTAGGGTTGCCATTGTAAAGGGGCATCGAGGTCTGGAGCCAGTCTACCGTGCTTTGGATTTGATAAATTATAGGAAGGCATTGGAGGGCTGGGATAGGGTCCTCGTCAAGGTGAACTTCATTACAACGAAGAACTGGGAGACGGGTGCAACGACAGACCCACTGGTCGTCGAGGCTATCATCAATCGGCTTAGGGAGATCCCCAAGGAGGTTCTAGTGGTCGAGTCCGATGCAACAACCACCAACGCGGATAAGGCCTGCGTCGCCAGCGGAATGAGGGAGATGTGCGACAGAGTAGGCGTCCGCTTTGTAAATCTCCGCTACGAGAAGGACAAGGTCGAGTTAAAGATCCCGAACGCCATGACCCTGGATACTATTAATTTGCCCAGAATAGTGACTGAATCGGCGATAGTTAGCGCGGCTAAGCTGAAAACGCATATGCAGACAGGCGTTACTCTAGGGATGAAGAATATGTTTGGTCTCCTTCCGGACAAGTTCAAAGGCAAGTACCATATGAGGGGGATCGATAAGGTCATCGTAGACATTAACACCATACTAAAACCGGCAATCACCGTTATTGATGGGTTTGTCGGGATGGAGGGCAGAGGCCCAGTTCATGGTAACCCCGTTAAGATGGACACGATCATCGCCGGCATGGATTCAGTCGCTACTGATTCCACTGCTGCAAGGGTGATGGGGATCGACCCCCAGACTATTGAACACATAAAGTGGGGCCACGAGAGAGGACTCGGCGAGATGTATGACATCGAGGTTGTCGGCGAAGGAATCGAGGCCGTTAAGAAGATCTTCGCGAGGTTCTAAGCGCATACAAGACTAAACAAAGGCTAATTAAAAATTACTTTACGCATAATTATTGGGAGACTATAATTTTCCCTTAATAGTTTTCTTAATATCATTGATTTTAAAAGTGCATCATAAAGAAATATAGGCAATGGCACCAGGGTTTTAAGTGGTGCGAAGATTGAAGGCCCTCATACGTATCTTTGGTCCATCATACCTTGAAGCAATAAGCAACCTTGAGAGGATAGCCGTGGAGAACCCGCATATATGTATCATGAACTCGTTTCTCCTACATGCAGACATTTTCACCGAGGCAATAGATTGGGTTTACAGTTATTTCAAGGAACGCGGGAACGTGAGTTACGAGCGATGTGGGGAGATCCTAGCCAAGGGAGAGGACCTTGAGGGTTACGACTTTGTCTTCGTTTGGATGATAGAACCAAATCAGGAATATATCAACGACCTTATCAATAGGATCGATGAGGCTTTGAAACCGACTGGAGCCATGTACACAATTACCCTGAAAAAGTAACGACCTTTTCCAGGTTTAATAGCCTTTGCTCAGAATCCATCACAATATAATCCGGCTCAAAGGATTTCGAAAAAATTCTATATTAGTCCACTGAATATATTTTCAAAAAGGGGACTTAGCTACAGGCTCCTGGGAGGAGTAGATACTCACCAGAATACGTTAATATTGGTGGGGTCGGGAGGATTTGAACCCCCGGCATTTGGGTTTCCGCTCCAAAAACTCTTCATCCCCTCTCGGGTCAGTAAAAGTCCTTAATGGATTTCTGGAGCCCAACGTCATACCTGTCTAGACCACGACCCCCGTGCAAATCGCATATCTGCTTTCACCTAATAAGTATTGCCGGGACTAGTTTCGGATACTGCCCGTGTCGGATAAGGTAGCATTTTGTTTGGGGTAGTGAGTCACCAAAAAGTTTAAAATAAACACCCTTACCTCTTCGTTTGGGTTACCGGCCATAGGGCGTGGGATCCACCCGAACCCATTCCGAACTCGGAAGTTAAACCACGCTCCGTTCGCGGCGGTAGTGTTGTCTTTGGCGACGCGAAACCGCGGAAGCTGGTGGCCCGCCTTCTTTCAATCAATTCCGAGAGAAATAGAGCTAAAAAGATGGTTTAGTGGACGACGCCGAGGCGGTGTAGCTCGTCGCTTAGCACATCCCGTGTCTTCTTCAGAGAGGTCTGCCTCTCGACGAACTGATCACCGGTCACTACCCCCTGTTTGAAGTCGGAGTCGAGGGCTATCAGCTGACCATCAATGCTTGTGATCCTTGCCCTAAGCATATCTGAGTAGCTGCTTTGAGTTGGGGCAGCCTCTTCGCTGGGGGCGACGTCGGTGGAGATTACTCCGTCTTGAATCCTCAAGATCCTGCTGGCAGCCCTAGCAACTCTTGGGTCGTGGGTAACCATTATGATCGTCTTCCCGAGTTCCTTGTTGACTTTGGCTAGGTAATTGACAACTATGATGGCGTTCTCGGTGTCGAGTTCGCCGGTGGGTTCGTCAGCGAGTATGAGCGGTGGGTTATTCGCTAGGGCGGCTGCTAGGGCTATACGCTGCTGTTCGCCACCGCTGAGCTCCTCCGGCTTGTGCTCCATCCTCTCCTGGAGGCCAACTATACCGATAAGTTCCTCTACCCTCTTGCGTCTCTCCGGTTTCTTGATGCCCAATGCCGCCATGGGAAGCTCAACGTTCTCTGCTGCAGTCAGGGTGGGTATCAAGTTCATGTTTTGGAAGACGTGGCCGACCTTCGTCCTCCGGAACTCGACGAGCTGGGAGGCGTTTAATTGGGTTAGATCCGAACCCATGATGTTGATGTAGCCTGCTGTGGCTCTGTCGAGGCCACCTATGATGTTCAGAAAGGTGCTCTTCCCCGAGCCGGATGGACCGATGAGTGCAACCATCTCTCCTATATTGACTAACACGCTTAGACCACGTAGGGCCTGCACCTCAAGTTCACCCGTTTTATATACTTTGATGAGGCTCCTCGCCTCAACCGCGTAGTTGTTACTCATCATGCCTCACCCTTGATATTTGGTTCCTCAGTTATCCTTCTGACCACTAATACGATAGGCGCTATCGTCGCTGCTATGAGGATAATGAACAGCAGCCCCATCTGGATTTGGGAGATGGCTGGGAAGACGAGTCTCCAGCTCGTGTAAGTGTAGACGAGCCTATTGTAAAGTACCACTTGCCCCGAGAGACTCACCATTCCGATTACAACGCCGAGGACTGTTGCTAGGATCGCTAACCCAACGTTCTCAGTAATTAAGCTCAGGGAGAGCTGCCTTGCGCTGTACCCCTTTATGGACATTAGATTCAGTTCCTTGGATCGACTTCGAAGAAGCATGTATACTACAAGCGCCACACCTACTGAGGATACAGCTGACGCGAAGATGATGCCCAGTTGTATGACCTGCATTGAGCCGGCAATGAGGGGCGAGCTCTGAGCCTTAATGATGTTCTCGCTTGTGATATCAACCCTTTGAATGTTTGAGCCAAGCGCCTTTACCTGGCTCGTGAAGGCCTGGATGTCGATACCTGGCTTGAATTTTACAATGATCCTTATGCTGGTGATCCAAGTGTCTTGGAAGTTTTTAGTCATGTTCAGTGGTACATATATCGTCGGGTTCTGCGGTAACCAATTCTCGCCGAGGTCGCGGCCAAAGAGGCCGACTACGTTGAGGGTGAAGGGACGCCTCTGTACCTGAATAATAACACTGCCAGTTCCAGTTCCAGTCGTGGAGTCGATCCCGAAGTACTGTGCTGCCCCTCGCTCCAGTAAGGCATTCCCACCCTCTATAACGCCTAATTGGTTCGTCGCGATGTTGTTCTTTGAAGCGAACAGGGAATATGTGCTTTTACTGACGTATAGCTCATCCATGTAGGCTGTATTGTTCCATTGATCGACCTCGATAGCCCTGATGGGTATTGTTCCTAGATTGGTCTGAGCGTTGAAGGCCATCTCGATGGCTGCTGAGTCAACTCCATTCATCGCCCTGATTTGTTTTTCCAGATCTGTGACTGCGCTCCTACTATACACGATTATCGAGGCGTCCGCACCGTTCCCGGCGGCAATGAATCGGCTCATATAGTCGTTCGTCATAGCCGCGTTTCCCACTACCACGACGCTGTAGCTGATGATTAGGGAGATCATGAACGTGTAGGCTCCCACCCTCTTCAGGTTCCTTCTACTGCTGAGACTTGTGAACCCCCCAGCCTCCCCCGTTATCTTGGAGGCTAAACCTCCCAGAAGGTTTTGGAACTGGGGAGCATACATTAAGAATAGTTTAGTGAATCCCCAGAAGAGAAGGATAGTCCAGATGAAGTCAAGCAAGTAGTCGCTCCCATACCACATCTGGTAGAGAAGCGTAACAATGAAGTTCCCCGAAGCGGGACTGAAAGATGATATGTCCAGCCCCAAGAGTAGAAATATCAGTTTGTAGAGTCCCAAGAGGAACGCTATTAAAGGTTCAGCCCATCCCCCAAGCGTATCCTCCTCCTCTCTATACTCCCTTAATGCATCGACGATCTCGATCTGGGTAGCCTTTCTAGCGGGGTTGTACGCTGCTAGAATCGAGAGGGCTAGACTGAAGGCCAGAGTAGCGGCGACTGTAATGGGTGAAATGTATCTGAATACGAGTGCATAAGTTACTCCGCTTATGGCGAATGGGAGTACTACAGCTCCAATTACTACACCGAGAACCCCCGCTGCAACCCCGATAAGTAAAGCCTCTGATAGGAGCGTGAGAAAGACTTGGCGATAGGTCATACCCCTAGTAAGTAGGAGACCTATCTCTTTGCGCCTAAGTCCAAGGGCGACGTCTGAGACGGTTAATCCTAGGTACCATGCCGTGAAGAAGACTGGGATCGTAACGATGAGGGTGTTAAGTTTCGTGTTAGAAGAGCTTGAAGAGACTTGATTGAGAACATCCTGGAGATAGTCGTAAGGAACGTAAGAATAAGTAGAGCCTTTACCATTCAGTTGTTCAGCGACATTCTCCTGCCTTACAAGACTGCCCGGAATGTCCCACTGGTTGATCAAGGCGCTCCTATTTAGTCGTATACAGGCTACGCTCCAGATCAGAGTCGGTGCCCTGCGAAGTGCAATTATAGGGTTGGTGAAGTAGAGTTGGTTGAGGATCGCCTTGTATGTGTTCTCCGTCACGATAACGAGATTGTATTGGGGTCTCCCTCCGATTCCGTCGTTGCCTGAGAGTGCAGCACTCACCCAAGATGCGTAATTGGATTTCCCGTCGCTTGTTCCCGTGAACAGGGACCAGGTTTGATCATCCAGCGTTATCGTAGATCCGACTTGGATTGGGAAGTACTCGGTTTCGAAGCCGAGGAGGGTTCCGTAGGGTTGGTATGTGAGGAGACCCATACTGATAGTCTGCCCTGGGGAGAACTTGGTGACGTTCGCAGATCCGAGGTCTATGTAGAGTTTCCCGTCCTCGAGCCCATTGGGGGCATTAATCCCCTTGGCGAGCTCAGAGTTGGGTGGTACAGCCACGATCGTAGTCGGGAGAGTCGTGTTCATGATCGTTGAGTTAAGCTCGATTTCCTCTCTAAGGAAGTGGTCAACACTATCCACCCCATTTACGGCCTCGAAGTAACTGTCGATGTTGTATATGTTTGTCCTCGTGACGTTCTTCTCTTCACTGACTGTGGAGACTATATCGTATTTTGTGGCTTTCAGTGTACCGCTGATCATTGAGCCGCCAACGGCATCCGCGCCCTGGAGGATACCAGAGAAGAGAGTCGCCGCTAAGACGACGCTGAGGAAGAGCGCGAGGAATAGACTCCTACCGCGGGTTATCCTCTTGGACGCGTAGCTAAACATCTCTTAGCTCCCATGTTAAGGAAGGTAAAAAACTTATGCGCACCAATACATTCATAGGAAAGGTTTAAACAGAGGGAACGTTGGATTAAAGTTCCTTAGACTAAGGTTTATAACCTTAAGCCAGCCTTCAACTGCAGTGAAATAAATGAGCCTTCTCTTCGGTCTAGTCCTCCAGACTCAGACAGACTGGAACACCATAATCCAGGCACTTTACAGCTTTGTCTTCATCATCTACTTGTTTTATGCCCAGCGGATACAGACGATGCAGATGCTTAGGCAGATCGAGGTGACCCTGAGGAAGGTAAAGAACGTTAAGGATGAGGCTAGAAACGTAGCCATCAAATCCATAAACGAGGTCGGGAAGCCAACCGGCGACATCTCCCCTAGGGTAGACAGGTTCCTGGACTTTTTCAGCATAGGCCTCGAGAGCATGGATCCATCTGGCATCGTAGACAAGATGGACCACTTCCTTAAGACAAACAAGCACATCTACGAGGCAGAGGTCAAGGCGCTGGCACCAAACGCGACTGATGTCGAGAGGAGCAACCTTGAGAACCTGATCGAGATTGGACAGGCCTTGAACATCTACTACAAGGTCATCAGGCACTACTACCTGATGGGTAAAAAGACGATGAACATCTACGTCATTATGCAGATCCACATGATCCTTCCTATGCTTCTCCAGATGGTTGAAGCCTACAGTTCAGGCATCCAGGCATTCCAAGAGGGGATGCCGATAGGAGATGGTGTCGGACCGATCACCGTCGGTAAGATGATGCATGGATATCCACAGCGTGATGTGGCTGAGGAGATAGTAGCAGCTGAGGTGCCCTACGAGGGACGCACGCTCGTCGTCTTCAAATCTAAAGGTCCCGGCGGGAGCGTCGGCAACCCTGATGAGGGGCTCATCAACATCCTCGAGGAGCGTCAAGGCAAAGTCAAGATAATAATCACTATAGACGCCGCGGGGAAGCTCGAGGGCGAACCCGTCGGTCAGGTCTCCGAGGGAATAGGCGCCGCGATAGGCGGTAGCGGTAAGGAGAAGTTCAAGATGGAGGAGGTTGCGAACAAGTACAAGATCCCGATGCACGCCATCGCCATCAAGGAGGGGATGGAGCACGTTGTCGCACCGCTAGTTGAACCCCTCTTCGACGCAACCGATAAGGCAATAGAGTCCGTGAAACGCATAGTCTTAGAATACACTGAACCCGGAGACGTTGTCGTCGTCGCCGGGATCGGCAACACCATAGGGGTTGGTCAGTAATGGCAGGAAAAGAAAACTCATCACCAGCGGCCGGTATGACGGTCTCTTGGGTTACATATGCTGCGATCATGATTGTTGGCCTCCTAAGCCTCTTCGCACTCTACATGGGGTTCATCAACTACACCGAAAATCAGGAGATCGCAATCATATACATGTTCATCGGAGCGGCTGGCTTCGCCGCGATAGGTTACCTTCTATTCCGCGGGAGACCCGTCACGAAACAGGATAAACTCGCGGTGAAAAAAGTTGAGGTCTTCACGACACTCGAGTGCCCGAAATGTCAGCAGAAGCGGGTACGCGACTTTAAGCGCGGCGACTACGTATTCAAAGATGATGAGCCCTGCACGCGGTGCGACGGGATGATGATGATAACCAGGATCACTCGGAAGAAGGAAGAAGAGAAGAAACAGGACTCTAGCTGGTTGTGACCAGGCATCCGTCTTTCTGAACTATAACTGTGTGCTCCGCCTGGGCTACGACACCCCCGGACTTCTCTATGAGTTGAGGGTAACCCATAATGCAGCGGCTACTGAGCAAATCACTGAATGCCTCTTCACCTGTTTGACCCGGGAAAGTCTTAAGCACCCACCTGCTCGCGAATGGGAGGGTTCGATATTCCTGCTGGATAAATGTCAACATCTGTTTGGGCACGCCCTCGAGGTTCCTTTTTCTCTCGAATCGGTAGATGTTGCTCGGTGGGCCGTCCCTGACCTCCCCTGTGGCGTTACTGAGGACAGAGAATGGCTCTATAGCGTAAACCTCGTTCTCCTCTAGCCTATGGAGATCATAACCAGCTACGTTGGGGATGCTTCTGCCGGCATGAACTATGTAGCGTGAGAGCTTGTGACCAGTAAGGTTCCTGATTGGTCTCATACCACGGTTCTTGATTATATGCTCTATAGTGGCACCTATGTCGGATGCTCTTGCTCCGGCTTTTACGTTTTTAATTGCAACTGTGAGGGCCTCTTCTGCGGCTTTCACCATCTGCATGAGAGCGGGGTCGAGGCAGATTGTCACAGCTGTGTCCGCGATGTATCCATCGACGTGGACGCCGATGTCGACCTTGACCATCGAGCCCTGAGGGATAACGGTCTTGTCTCCCAAGGGGGAGACGTAGTGCGCCGCGACTTGGTTTATATCGACATTGCATGGAAAGGCCGGGAATCCGCCGAGTTGCCTGATCTGTTGTTCAACCAGCTCACAGATGTCAATGGCCTTTACACCGGGCTTGACCTCGCTCCGAATCTGCTCACGGACCTTCGCTGCTATTTTACCAGCCTGGATATACTGCTCCTCAGCCTCCAAATCGAGTCGGCTAAGTGTTGAGTCTTCTAATGAAAAAGAGTTGCTCTGATACAGTGGGTTACTTTACTATGAGAAGAGGTTTCGTGCAGGACTCTGCAACTCGTCTGCTAGTGGAGCCGAGGATCCAACCAGTTATCCCTCCGAGGCCACGGCTCCCTATGACTATGAGTTCGGCTTGGCGCTTCTCCGACTCCTCGACTATGATGCTACTGGGACGACCCTCAAGGATGACCACTTCGGTTTTGAGCTCTGGGAAGTGCTCTTTTATACTCTTCACAACGTCGTCTTGGCTCTTTTGATACATCGCCCTCATGCGATCCTGGTATTCATCGAATTCCTGTGCGGCCATGATTGGAGTTGAGCCAAATCCCTCGTCTGGGAAGACTGGGAGAGTAACCTTGGGAACGACGGTGAGCACAATAAGGGTTCCCTTGAATGATTCCGCCATGTCAGCGGCATAGTTGATTGCTCGCTTTGAGGGTTCAGAACCGTCGAAAGCCACGAGTATCTTCTTAAACATTTTATTATCGGGTAAATGGAAACATATGCCCCTTATAAATCACTTAACCGCGTGACATCGCCGGTACTATAAAGGACTTTTAGAGCCCCATATTTTTTCTCGATAATCCTCCATTCCTTTAAGTCGTAGAAGCTGCACAGCCCTTTGCCGTATGCCTTGGCAACCTCGAGGCAGAAACGTGTCGTCTCCTCTATATCACTAAGATGGCTGGCACCTGTCGCACAGCCGGGTACGACTGTTTCAGTTGTTATTGCGACGCCTACAACTGGGGCATCGGTTATAGTACATGGCTGCATTATACTATTGATGTGGTCGAGACCATTACCATAGGGAGTGATGTCCTGGGTGGTGATGGGGCAGACTCTAGCTGATCTTCCCGTGACGGTCTCCATAATTGTGATGAGGTCGTCACTTACCTTGAGGACCCAACCCTCCTTGGCCGTGGGGGTGATGGCGAATCCTCTCCACTTGACTATCCTATTTCCCTTCGTCGTGTCGATGCTCAGAATAGCATCCATCTCTTTTTGCGTCTCCTCCTTTCCGATCTGCGCGAAGGTTACGGGTGAGCCCATGAATGGAACAGGTTTGTGTGGTATCGTTGGGGCATCTGGGCAAATGTGTGTGCTTATGATGACATCTCCACAGAGTCTATCGGACTTCGCCTTCATATCAGCCAGCTTCAAAGCGAGAGAGATTGCTGCCACCGCGCCATCAGCATCCGATACGAGGCCAATCATCTCCGGCCTTGCCCCAATGCCTCCCAGTCGCCCTAGTACTCCGAGGGTAGGGGCCTTACCCTTTACAGTCTTCCCATCGGTGCCCGGAATCTTGATCTTAATGAAGTCGGTCTTACCCTCTTTGCCCTTAAGGGTCTTGACAACCACATTCTCTAATCCCCTAGCATTTAATAGGGCCATTACATCCGAACCCGTTACGGTTGCGGAGTCGAGAAGGTCCATTACCTCGATAACCTGCTTGAACATGAAGCAAAGATATGTCTCTAGCTTTAAGTCGGTGACGGTTTGAGCCGTAGCACACGATTATCGCTATCTCTAATGCAATAAGAGGGGCATAAGCAACCATATGAATAGGTCAGGTGTTTCCAAGTATACGTGTGCAAATCTATTTAGAGGCTAGTTACAACTTCCACCTTCCCGCAGGGTTCGCTATATGTGTGCGAAGATGTTCTTTTAGCTACATTCTTGAGAAAATTATGAAACCTTCTTAAAGGAACAGAGTTTAGATTGGAGTAGGTTCACCGATCTGTTCTATGAGTTTCATGAGAGCCTCCTTCCCATCGTGCTCGATCGGTTTTCCGTGACTCACGAAAACCTTATCGAAGTCGTAAGAGGCTAGTGAACGGACGCTAGCAAGCGCTGAAGCCTTGTTCTTTGTGAACATGGGGTTAGGTGGTTTCAACTCGCCACCTCTTTCGTTTAAGGCGTCTCCGGTTATCAGTGCACTTCCACCCAGAAGTCCGATGCTGCCGAATGTGTGACCTGGAAGGTAAAGGACGGTGAAGCCACCTATAGTCTGGCCGTCGATGAGGCGGAGGTCCACCTCAACACCAGTCGCCTTCTCCACGTTGTCGGCTTCGGAGTCGTGGGCTGCGACGAGGAACGGTTCACCCGAGGCCTTTAAGGCCTTCAATCCTCCAGTATGATCGCTGTGGGAATGGGTGATTATACAGACATCCACATCCCTTAGTGTATGGCCTAGTCTCTCCAGATTTCTTATGATCGTCTTCGCGGAGCCACCATTGAGGCCGGTGTCGACGAGGATTAGATCTTCCCCCTCAACTATGAAGGAGTTTACGATTGGGAAGATGCCAACCAGCTTGTGCTCTATAACCTGTATCTTGTCGACAACCACGATGTAAGGATCGGATTTTTGGCTTTAAAAGGAACACTAATCGTTTTTAGGTCTCTTACGGGCCTTTTTAAGAAAGGTTATATTTTTTGAGTTATTCGTCGCGGACAATGAGGGAGAACATCGGGTAGTTGTAGCGACGTACCTTGATACCGTTAGCTACACCGACTTTGAAGTCCCCTGCTTTCCCTGCTTTTATAGCCTCGATGGCGGTGAGGACATCAAATACGACCTTTTTCTCCACCATAGCCTCGTTATGGGCGGGCATCGCCCAATCGTAGTCAGCCTTAACCATCTTCTGGAAGCTTGAGATGAACTCGTCCATGTCTGAGTCTTTTGAGTAGATGTAGATTGGCGCAGGGTAGAAGATGTCACCTGTGAAGAGAAGGTGCTCCCGTCTCTCGAGGAGGCTGATACTATCGGGTGTATGCCCCGGGGTGTGAATTGCCTCGAGCTCCTTCCCGCCGAGGTCGATTCTATCACCCTCCTTAAGCCATCTTGTGACTTTGTAGGGTTTCGTGTACCAGGTGGCGGGGTCTACTCCGCTTGGGAGCGGCTTCCAAACCATGCCCTCGCCGAGGAAGTTACCGATCTCCTCGTGAGGTCTGCCCTTCATAAGCTCCCTAGCGAAGGGATGGTCATAGAGGGCGACCTCGTCAAAGGCCCAGTTGCCACCTGTGTGGTCGAAGTGTGAGTGGGTATTTACAACTGTTAAGGGTAGGTCGGTGAGCTCCTCGGCCAACGCCTTTATGTCGCCGATGCCGTTTCCAGTGTCCACGAGGGCTGCGATGTCTTCTCCAAGTACTAGGTAGCTGATGACTTCCTCGAACTGCCCGTCCTCGTAGATGGCGTATGTCTCGGGGGTTGTCTCGTAGACGTCGAACCAGGGGTGACTCGTCTCAACCTTTTCAAAGCGGTTCCAGCTTTGCCGCGGGAGGGAATCATACCACTTCTTCGGCACAATGAGCCCCTCGTCGGTATCCTTGGAGTATGCCATAGCGCGATAACGGGCGCCTGGTAAATATTACCTTATCGAGGCTATGAGACTCGCACACACTCTAATGGCTCACGAGTTTAGCTTTAGCCAACGCGCGTGCACGAGAAATAAGTTACTTATTGTAAGCCGTAGGAAGATAAGAATAAGTTGGTTTCAGGGTAGAGTATCTAACCCTTGATCTGGTCGACCGAGCAAACTATTGCAAATCGGTCATACTGGTAGCGCCGGATAGAGTGGCCGTTATCGACGCCTTCCTTGTAGTTCTTCTCCTTCCCTGCGCGGATGGATTTCGCCTTTTCCAGCACAGTCAGGAGGATTTCCTTCTCCACGAGTGGTTCATTGTGGCTGGGCATCAGCTTATCGTAGTATGGGGAGAGCTTGATCATCTTCTCGTAGCTTGTGATGAATTGGTTGAGGTCGCCGCCATCAAGGTACGTGTAGATTCCGCCTGTGTAGAAGATGTCTCCGACCCAGAGCATCCGGGCATTCTTGTCTAGGAGGCATAGGCTGTCGTTGCTGTGGCCGGGGGTGTAGATTACTTCGAGTTTACGGTCGCCGAGGTCTACGGCGTCACCTTCGTGGAGCCATTTGGTGATCTTCCATGGCGGGGCTGTGTACTTCGCGGGGTCGAAGCCCTTTGGCAGAGGTTTCCAGGTCATTCCTGGTCCAACCATTCCCACCATCTTCTCCTGTGGGTAACCGGTCTTGCTGACCTCGTGGGCCATCGGGCCGTCATAGCTCCAGACCTCCTTGAACATGTAGTTCTGGGCCACATGATCTGTGTGATTGTGCGTATTAAGGACGAAGATTGGGAGCTTAGTAAGCTCCTCAGCGCACTTCTTTATGTTGGCTATGCCGTCACCGGTGTCGATGAGGGCAGCCTTCTCTTTCCCTATTATTAGGTAGCTGATCGTCTCCTCGAACTGGTATGGTTCATAAATGGCGTAGATGTCGGGATCTATGTGGTAGACTTCGAACCAAGGCTGGCTCGTCTTCACACGGTCGAGGCTCGAATATATCTTCCGTGGTAGGCTCTCCCACCACTTCTTTGGGACTATAACATTTTCAACCTTAGCTGCTTTCGCGGACATTTCACGGCATAGTGCACGGGCGCAAGATATTACACTATCGAGGGGAGGCTCTAAAGGGATAGGGTCTTAAATCGAGGGACCAATTCTTTTTGGAAGAAATTGGAGACAGATATTCTTGTCGTCGGCGCTGGTGTCTTGGGTATCAGCTCCGCGTATTACCTAAAGAGGCGCGACCCAACCAGGAAAGTCGTGGTCGTGGAAAAACTAAGCGGCCCGGGGCAAGGGAACAGCGCTAAAAGTGAAGGCGCCTATCGCAACCTCTTCACCGGTGAGGCAAACTACCTCCTAGCGGACTCAAGTATTGAATGGTTCCACCACCTTCAGGAGGACCTTAAATACGAGTTAAAGCTCCACGAACTCGGTTACCTCTGGCTTTTCAGCGATGAGCAATACAAGAGAAACAAGGCAGCCTTAGATGGTATGTCGAGGAGAGGCGCTCACACAGTCACTTACGACGAGGACGAGATTAAGCAGATGTTTCCGGACCTTGTAACCAACTTTGATGACGATGAGGAGGCCTATATCCTTGGGTTGGAACCCGTTGAGACAGGCGTCTTTGGCGATAAGTGTGGAAGCCTCGACGCCGACTCACTCGTCCGCGCCTATGAGCAAGAGTTCCTCAAACTTGGTGGCGAGATCCATTATAACACCGAGGCGACTAAGCTGCTACACGAGTCTACGGAGCCCCTGGGCATCCCTGGGGAGCCCTTCGTCTGGCAGGATAGCCGCATAGCCGGCGCTGAGACTTCTAAGGGAAAAATCCTCGCCGAGACTGTGGTCGTCGCCTGTGGGACATGGGCATCGAAGCTTCTAGACCCAGTAGGCTTCGACTGTCTAATGAGGCCAAAGAAGAGGCAGCTCTTCGCCTTCAAGGACCCAAAGCTTAGCAGGCTGATAAATACGAAGGGCTTTAACGATGAGAACGCTCTTCCTCTCACTGTTCTCCCTAAAGCGGGGATCTACCTCAAAGCAGAAATCACGGAGGGGAGCCTCTGGCTTGGCTGCGCTGATGAACTAGGTCGTAAATTCGAGCTAGAGGATGATCCGCAACCGGAGGATGACTACTACTCAAACAACATTTATCACGCCCTCGTCCAATACTTACCTTGCTTCGAAGATGTTCGCCCTGCGAACGCTTGGGCTGGTCAATACGATATCAATAGTTTCGATGAGACCCCTGTGGTAGCGCCGGGACCTGGCATCATATATGTCGGCGCTTCGAGCGGAAGCGGCATCATGAAAAGCGACGCCTTGGGCCGAGTTGTTGACGCCACCTATGAGGAGGATGAGTACGCTACTCTCTATGGTGGTAGGGGCTTCAGGGTCAGTGACCTCGGGATAAAGAATCGCAGGATAGACCGGGAGACACTTATTATCTAGCCTACTCGACTCTGCGCTCCTCTTATAACACCCTCAATTAGGGTGTAAACGGACTTGAGCCCCCTCTTATTTTCGTCCCTTGCGGCTGGGTAGGAAGCGACTCCGAAAGCGCAGGTCTTTGGGTACTCGAACATCACCTCAAGTGCGTCACTGAGTTCCTTTGCCGTAGGACCATTTGCAACGGGGAGCCCTGCACCGGGTATGTCGACAGGATCGAGGACATCCATGTCGACGTGTACGTAGATCTGGTCACATAAAGTGGAAAGACGCTCCATCTCCATATCGACAGCTGGGCTATGCTTCTTCAGGTCCTCCACCGTGATTCGCTCGATGTCGCTCCTGTCGATGGCTTCCTGCTCATAAGGGTCAGTGTCTCGGACTGCGACCATCGTGACATACTTCGTGGGAAGCGGCGGGTCGAGACCACAAGTTCTTCGTAGTCGATCGAAGCAGAGGCCACAGCTTATAGCGACCGGCATGCCGCCGAGCATGCCACTGTAGGTGGTCTCGGGAGTGTTGAAGTCCCCATGAGCATCTATCCAGACAAGCCCGACTCTAATGGGTTTCCATCCACCACTGTGCTGGACTCCTGCGAGCATCCCCATGAGCCCATTGCAGTTGTGGAGGAGACCAAAGGGGAGTAGCCCATTCTTAATCTGGGCGGAGACAGCATCGGCGAGATGCTTGGAAGCGAGGCCCATCCGATGCTGCTCGCCGTATTGTTTCTCCTCATCCTGAGTCAGCTTCGCTGTGAAGTTCTCTGAAACTGTGCATTCCTTCTTGTATAGGAGGTCTAGGAGGCCACCCTGCTCGATGGCTTCAGCCTGTATACCGATCTCCTTGAGTCCATACTGTCCGTTGTACGGGAACTTGTCTATAGCTACCCTAAGAGTTTCAACCATCTGTATCGCGTAAAAAGGTTGGCTCATGGTTTAAAACATGATTTACTTCGCAACTTTCTTCACATAGGCAGCGCGTTTGATGACTATGTCCTCTTTTGGCCAGTCACCATGGGGACCCCTGGAGGCGGTGTTCACAGTGGCGATGGTCTTGACGACCTCCATACCAAAGACGACTACGCCGAAGACCGCGTATCCCTGGTTGTTAGGAGAGGCGTTTAAGAAGTCGTTGTCGGCGAGGTTGATGAAGAACTGGCTTGTGGCGCTATCAGGGTCGCTCGTTCTCGCCATTGCTATGGTTCCAGTAGCGTTCCTGAGACCGTTCCTCGCCTCGAGCTTTATTGGTTGCCGTGTGCGTTTCTGTGTACCGTCCTGCGTGAAGCCTCCACCTTGGATCATGAATCCGGGAATGACACGGTGGAAGACGGTGCCGTCGAAGAACCCGTCATTCACGTATTTAACGAAATTCTCGACCGTAGCAGGCGCCATTGGCCCTTTTAAGCTCGATCTCGATGTTGCCTTTTGTCGTCTCTAGAGTTACTATCTCCTTAGAATCAACAGACATATCTGGAGAAGACGCTGGCTGAAATAATAAGTTTAGGTTTTGTATAATTACCTTCGATCTCGGCCATAGCCCTGGCCGCCATAACTACCCCTGCCACCGAATCCGCCTCCACCTCTCTGTGGACCGTTGTATTCAACCTGCTTGGCGGAGAGGTTATTCTCAAGGTTGACGTCAGCGAAGGGGGCCTCTTCGAGGACATCATAGCTACCGTAACGACCTATATTCATCCTCATGCTACCCTTGAAGGTGTTCATATAGGCATTCTTGACCGCTAGGATTTGGTCCTCCTGGACCGTATCAACTGCTTCATCCCAGAGGGTAAGATAGATGGCGCCGGTGTCGTCGGCGACAAGGGCCTCACATACTTTGTGCTTCGTCTCGTCGGTACGGGTTACGACCTCGCGGACATCCGTCTTGCTGATGACTTTGACCACTACGTTGATCTGTCTCGAATACTGGGTCAGGTCTCCGATCTTTATCGTTCCGGAGTCTTCTTCATTGTCGAAAGCTGCCATGTAAATTCACTCGTTCTGAGGCTGAATAACCCTTGCCGCCTCTAAAAAGATATCGAGGAGCTGTTCAGCGAACGAGTGAACATAGAGGTTTTTGAGCAGGAGGATCGTCATCGTATCGAGGTTCTAGCTGGAGGCTAACTCTTTAATGGGTGTAGGACTCTCGTTCCTCATGAACGTCGCGAAGATAAGGGAGGATTACTTCCCCGTGACGAAGACCATTACGTTCCTCGACGTTGCAAACCATAGCCCTCCGTGTGTCCCCGTCCAGGAAGCGATTAGGGACTATCTCTTAGACTGGGATCGATTAGATAGAAGAGGAGACCAGCGTACCGAGGAAACAATCGCCCTTTGGGCGAAGCTCGTAGGCTGCAGTTCGGATGAGGCTTGCTTTCAACCTAACACTTCCTCGGGTCTAGCGACCATCGCCGAGGCCCTCGGGTTCGGGGAGGGGGACAACGTCATAGTCAACGACCTGGAGAACCCAGCGAACCTCTACCCCTGGGTCACGCAACGGAGGAGGGGGGTTGAAATACGTGTTGTCAAGGGGAGAGGTGGAGCAGTTCGCATCGATGACCTCGAGAAGGCCATCGACGATAAAACAAAGGCCGTTTCGATAAGCCATGTTGAATGGCTTTCAGGAGCCCGCCACGACCTACGGGTTTTCGCGGAGTTGGCGCACGAACATGGTGCCTACCTTGTCGTCGACGGCATCCAAGCGGCAGGTGCTCTTAAAGTTGACGTGAAGAAAGAAGATGTAGATTTCTACGCTGATGGCGCTTACAAGTGGCTACTCGGTTGCAGCGGCGCTGGCTTCCTATATGTCAAAAAAGAGATCATCCCAGACCTTGAGCCTATACAGTATGGCTATCGAGCCGTTGAGAAGCACGACATCGAGGAGCCGACGCTTTTCAATAACGCCAAGAAATTCGAGCTCGGTGAGCCCAGCTACCTCAGCACCATCGGTACAAAGGCAGCGATCGAGTTAATCCTCAAACTCAGCCCCTCCGCGATCGAGACAAGGGTGCTTAAGCTCAGTCAAAGGCTCTACGATGGTCTTGAGCACATAGGAGTGAAAATTGAATCTCCGAGTGAGAGTGAACTGAGATCTGGTGTAGTTAGCTTCACGACTAGGGACCCCGAAGCTACTTTCAGTTACCTAAAGGCGAACAATTTCTTCCTCAGCCTCCGTTCCGCAGGCATCAGAGTCGCTGTCGACTTCTACAATACGGAGGAGGAACTAGATCGACTTCTATCCGCCCTCGCGGATTTTATCAGACAATAACGGCTTTATCTGGGCCAGCTTTTTCTCTCATGTTCCCGAGGCGAGGAAATGAAGACATTTGAGATCAAGGGCTCAGCCTGGGCAGTCTGCATAGGTAGTTTCAGGTACTTGAAGATGGAAGACCCGAAGAAGCTTGTAAGGGCGGTAGCTGATGCTGCATCCCCCCAGCCAATCCAGCTTGTCGACGCAGGGAAGGTAGCGGGATACGATCACCTCCTTATGGCAGCTGTCAACGCGACAAGGTCAATGGGGACCGGGTTGTCTGTCTCTAAGAGCATCACTGTAGAGACTCTCCTTTATGCCTCGGCTCAGGACCAGATCGCCAAGGCCCTCGATGTTATGGGCATAAATCAGAAGAGTCGGGGGATCGCTCTCATAGTCTTCGCACAAACTACGGGTGAAGCGGATGCCGCTTGCCGTAGAGCAGCAAAACTTCTTGGGGAGGAGGACGAAACATTGATTGAGTTAAACGCTGAAAAGTCTGTGAGGCTAAAAAGGATTTTTGGGGTAAGTGACGCCGAAATCGAGGCCATAGGTAGACCAGATGCCCTAGGAAGACTCATCGTGGAGCGCGGCGCTCTTCTTAGCCTCCATCGCTAAGCGCGCACGCTCTTTCTGCACATTCAAGATGACATTTGGGCGGATAACAGAGACCCCCGTCATTCTCCCCGCGATTTCAACTAGGATGACCCAGTTGGGGTTATCGAGATCCACCCTACTCTCGATAGGGTCGGCGATGGCTGTGATGAGCTCGTTGCTGCTGAGGTTCGTTCGCCTCTTCTCGACAGTAATCCTGTATGAGTCATCCGCACCGATGATTATTGAGAGTTCCTGTGCCGTCTTTACGATTTCCTCCATGTTCGAATGGACTAATCGCTGGATGGGGATGACCCTGTAAAGAGCTTGTATAGCATCGGGCTTCTTGAGATATTCTTCTCGAATTCTGAATACTGTCTCTGTGGGGTCGAGAGACGTCATCGCCACAACGATGCCCCAGATTCCGACCTTATCTACAATTGGGCTCTCTTCCCCCGCAGCCCTTAGGAGCATCCAGAGCTCGCTACAGGCCCTACTCTCATTGATACGCTCTGTGGTGGCGAGTATGTTGAAGTTCCTGGGCACATCCAATCACCGTTGGGTGGCTAACTGGATAACCCGCTGAAAAGTTTATCCCCGAAGCGATGAGGACCAAGCAGCTCACATCTAATGCGTGCGCGAAACAGGATAGAAACCTAACCAAACCACTAAGACCGCTCACTGAAACCATATATGCAGCCGAATCAGGGAACCTCTAAGGTTAACACTATGAAGGTTGGCTCCGACTGCGGCTACTGCATAATGCATAGAGGCTACAAGATTATACAGAGGTCCACTGAAGATGAAGCGAAGAGAATTGAAGCAATGACGGGGCTCCTTAGGATGATGGGGGAGAAGTACAGCCTTGAAGCTGTACCCAGCTTCATCGGCGCTGAACGCTGCAGGGTTATCAAGGACTCCACAGGTTGCTCAGACCCTTACGTTGACCTCAAAACCAAATCGAATGAACAGGCTCTTAAGATTCTCCCACGAATGGAGAAATACGTCGAATCAAAGCCAAAATCTAAACGCCTATACGCCGCCCTCAAAGTCGCCTGCATAGGTAATGTCATCGAATTCGATGTCCCCGGACACAACGCAGACATTGAGGAGGCGCTTAAGGGGCTGGAGGAGAGCTTCTACATCGATGACTCCGAGAAACTGAGGAGGTTGCTCAAACCGGGTAAGAAGGTACTTATTCTCACCGACAATGCTGGAGAAATAGCCTTCGACAAGCTCATCGTCCGGGAACTCCGGAGGATTAAATGTGTAGTCACAGTCGCCGTAAAAGCGGGACCAAGCCTCAATGATGCCTTGACAAGGGATGCTGAGGCCGTTGGGATGACCGAAGAGGCTGATGAAGTAATCACCACGGGAGCCGACTCGATCGGTGTAAATCTCGCTGAAACCTCGGAAGATTTCAATAGTCACTATTATGGATCCGACGTTATAATAGCGAAGGGGATGGCGAACTGGGAAACATTGACCGAGGTCCCAGCCCCTTGCCCTTTGATGTATGTCTTAAGGACGAAGTGCATTCCTGTTGCAAATGCTCTAGGGGCGCCGATGAACGTTAATGTTGCCAAGCTAGTTCCCAAAGGCTGGAAGCTCTAGGCGCGTAGCGCCTCCATTATCTGCTCACCACTTATTGGACCCTTTCTTAGGAGCCAGATCTCATCGCTACTCAGGTCGACTACGGTGGACGATTCGGTACGAGGTGAAAGACCGCCATCGAGGATAATATCTACCTTGTTTCCAAATATTTCTTTAGCTTCTTGAGCCGACTTTGCAGGTTCATCGCCGGAGATGTTAGCGCTCGTGCTTACAATAACTCCGCCAGAGAGCTGAGAGAGCTTCCTCGCCACCGGATGTTCAGTAACTCTGACGCCAAGGGTACTTGCTCCATGGTTGACCCACATACTATACTTGACCTTGGAGGGGAGCACAATGGTAAGTGGACCCGGCCAGAACCTTGCAGCGAGCCTCTCTGCAGCCGGCGTCATTTCAACCACTTTCCTCGCCGCCTCAATATCAGAACAAATTAGGGGGAGAGGTTTATCAGCGCGTTGCTTTATCTCACACACCCTCTGAGCCGCATCAGGATCTGAGGGAACGCATCCGAGGCCATAGACAGTCTCCGTAGGGTAGACGACAACACCCCCCTCGCGCAGGAGGAAGGCCGCAGCCTTTATGCCCTCGTCATCAGCCTCGAGAAACTTCATATTGGATACCGGTTAACGAAGCGATTTAAAGGTGACGCGAAGCTACTTCACGCCGCGCCGATGTTCAAAATGATGGCGGGTTACCTGCCGGTACCGTAGAAGTCGTGGCTCTACGAATCCTTACGAAATACGGGAATCAGATTATGATGAGTTTTACATATTCGTTTTCCTCATTCCTTTGGAGCTCAGTAGCGAGCTCCCTAATTCTCCGTGCGTCCCCATCGAGGATGAAAAGTTCCATGCACTTTCCCTCGCGAAACCTGTTGTGGAGCTGGGTGTGTATAACGTCGAGGTATCTCCCCTTAATCTGTGTTACGTGATGCTCTGCCTCGTGGCTGTGAATTGCGAGAAGGAGACCATTTACATTTCCAGTAAGCTGCTGCTTCTCCCTTCCGTCTGTCAGTAAGAGTCTTATTGCAGCTCTCATGACTTCCGAGCGACCAGAGTAGCCAAGTTCAGTTTGGAGTTTTTCAAGATCATCGAGTAGCTGACGGTTTAGAGAAATACTCACGACGGGCATCTAAATCACACTTAATAATATTTTCTCAGTTTAATATTATTTTTTATTAAAGAAACTTGGCTATCTCCTAAGATCCCTCTTCTGAAACGAAAAAGGCATCTCTTTGAACATGATTCCCCTAAAAGTCCCGTGTTGCCACCGACTCGTATGAATTAAGATTTATCTTCATCCCTTCCTCATGACGAATCGAGGATTGAGGAATGCCATTATATGAGAAGCTCCACGTGAACCACGACCAACACCTTTGCAGTCTAGTCGCTGAAGGAACCGAGTTAGACGACTACAAGCAGCTTGTTAGAAACCCTAAATACATTTGTAGGATCTGTGGGAGGGCAGCTGCAAGCGAAAAGAACCTCTGTGACCCTGTAATACTATAATCACATTTTTTTTAACAGTCAAAATTTGATTATTACCACAAATAATAATTTTCAGGTGATGTGCACTTGTTAAAAATAAATAAGCCAAAAAGTGGATCCAAGTCGTTTAAGACTAGGAGCCTAAAATGCCTTCCAAGATAGTAGGTGCATATAAGAATAGACAAGTTTTCGCTTCAGAAGCGTGAGGTTTAATGCCTCGCTGCACAGATTGCCTCCCGTATGTCAGTCATCGGGGTCCGAAGAGGCTACGCACTTCTCACACTCTATGTTATTGAGGTTATCAAGGACCTCGGGACCCAGCCGTCTCTGGATAAACTGATGGAAGCGGCGAGGAGGCAGGGAATCATCATATCTGAGGAGATGAGGAGGCATATTCCTGGGGGACTCCAGCCGCTTGAGACTGGAGCTGAGATTTACCATCGCTTTATGGAGGACGCCGGAGCCGAGGTCAGTGTACACAAGAGAGAGGATAGGAGTGTCACCTTTCTCGTACGCCGCTGCCCTTTCCACGAGGCTTTTCTAGACGTCGGAGTCGACTGTGGCATATTCCTTAAAGGACTCTGTAGCAACCTCACACTCCCAGCGATTCAAGCGACCTTACTAGAATTCGACCCTAGACTGAGAGTTGAGAACGTCATAGCCCGTGAATCGATTGAGGGGATCTGCCTAGAGCGAGTCTACCTCGCCGAGTAGCCGTTTTATTCAGCTAGCGCTTTCCTTAAACATGGCTCACATCGTTGTCACCGATATCCTGATCCTAGGCTCAGGCGGAGCAGGCCTAAGGGCCGCAATTGAAGTTAAGAACCAAGGACTGGGGGTGGCAATCGTTTCTAAGGCGCCGGCTGGGATGAACAATTGCACCGTAGTTTCAGGAGGCGGCTTCAGAGCCGCCCTTGAGGGACTGACACCTGAAGAGCATGCAAAAGACACCATTGAGGTCGGAAAAGGGCTTAATGACAGGCGCCTCGTTGAGGTCTTCTCTAAGGAGGGGCCCGAGCGAGTCCTCGAGCTACGGAGTTATGGTGTAGAAGTCCGTGTCCATAGGGCTGGTGCCTCAGTCGGTTCGATACCTACGTTGATGGGACTTGGGATAACGAAGCCGATGGTTGAGTACGCCCAATCCAAGGATGTAGAGTTCATCGATAATGTAGTAGTCACACGCCTCCTCAAAAAGGGAGACCGAGTCGTCGGCGCTGTCGGTTTCGATGTAAAGAAGGAGGAGCCTATTATCTTCTCGACGAAGGCAATTGTCCTCGCTACAGGTGGTGCCGGAGCCATCTTTAAGAGGAGTGACTGTCCCGTCAGGACAACTGGCGATGGCTACAGTATTGGCCTACATGCAGGGGCGAGGCTCAGGGACATGGAGTTTGTCCAGTTTTTTCCACTCGCCCTTGCGGAGCCTGGACAACCGCCCTATCTAATTGGAGGCTCCATCTCTGAGGAGGGGAGGATCATCAACAGCCTCGGTGAGGACATACCTCAGAAGTACGGGCTTAAGACCCGCCCATATGTGCTGAAGAGCAGAGACCTCCTGAGCAGGGCAGTCATGACCGAGATAACTCAAGGTGGAGGGGTTGACGGAGCCGTTCTAATCGACGCTCGGGAAGTTTTCAAGAGGCGAAGTGACGAACAAATCGCAGGGGACGGTATCATCCGACTCCTCATCGAAAAGCTCCGAGCCGCCGAGAAGCCATTCAGGGTCGCACCCGTTTGCCATTTCTGTATGGGTGGCCTCATCATCGATGAGCATGGATATACCGGTGTACCCGGTCTCTACGCGGCTGGGGAAGTCGTCGGTGGGATCCATGGAGCCAATAGGCATGGCGGGAATGCCCTCACGGAAATTCTCGTCTTCGGCGCCAGAGCTGGAGCCGCTGCCTCTGTCTACGCAAAAAATGCGAAAAAAGAAGAAGTCCGCAAATCAGCCGAACCCGAGTCAACTCGATACGATTCGATCATGAGTCGAGAGCAGGGCTACAGTCCTCATGATATCATGGATCGCCTCAAGGAAGTGATGTGGATGAAGGCGGGAATCATAAGGAACAGTGCCAGTCTCGCTGAGGCCTTCGAGGAGGTCTTTGATCTCAAGATGATGACTGATAGAATAGCAGCCACAAATGGAAGAGAAATGCTCGTCGCACTCGAGACCCCAATGGCATTACAGACAGCGGAGATGATCATAATGTCCGCGATGCAGAGGAAGGAAAGTCGCGGCGCCCACTACCGAACCGACTACCCGCAGGAAGACTCTAAATGGCTAAAGCCTGTAAACATCAGCCTCTCCGAGAAAGGAGCCCTCAGTTTTACGGTGTAAAGTGCCTTGAACGTTCTCACCGAGGAGATCATAAAGGAAGTACACAAGCACTACGATGGTGGGAAGTTAGAGAGTACTAAACACTTCTTCAAGGAACCAATAACGATCTGGGGTCTATCAATGCCTCAGTGTAAAGAGATAGCTGACAACTTCTATCCACGTGTGAAAACAGACCTACCCCTAGCCGTAGAAGTTGCTGGTGAGCTTCATAGACAGGGGGTTTTCGAGGTCGCTGTCGTAAGCGACTACCTCCTCTCCCGGATGAAGAGGCATCTTACACCGGCGCACTTTAACACCTTTGACAAGTGGGTAGACACACTTGACAACTGGGCAAACACAGACGGAATGTGCACGATCCTCGTCTCCGAGACCGTGAGGAAGGATCCGAGGCTTGTCGAAAGGCTTCTCGAGTGGACAACCTCCGAGAACCGATGGAGGAGAAGGGCCGCTGCCGTAACATTAGTTCCAATAGCTAGGAGCGGGGAAATGCTCAACGACGTATTTAGGATAACTGACAGATTAATGGAGGACAAGGATGATATGGTCCAGAAAGGCGCAGGTTGGCTCCTAAAAGAGGCGTCGAAGAAGCATCCCGAGGAAATTAGGGAATATCTTCTCAGGTGGAGGCCTCGAACCTCGGCCGTCGTATTAAGGTATGCATCAGAAAAGCTTCCAAAGGAGAAGAGAGTGTTAAAACGAGGTTAGTTGGCTTTCGCCATCAAATCCATTTCTTAGCCGTTCGCATGAAACGGTTTTAAGTTTTATTTCAAGATCAAATTCCTTTTAAGAAAGAGACCTTAAAACGTTCTCTGGATAAGAGAGAAAGCAGAGTCACTTTGTCACGAACGTTAATACGTCCTCGTCCTTCAACTTATGGTTGAGCCCAACCTTCTGCCCACCAAACCTGACACTCCTCCCCCAAACTTGCGCATATTTGAATTCCTCGCGCAGAGCCTTGTGGAGGGTATCACAGACGTCCCCGACCGTATAGTCACTCCGGACGATCAACGGCTCCTTGTAGTCAGTTTCTCCACCCTTAGGCCTCATATAAATCCTGATGAACTCCAGTCTCTGGTAAAGCTGCTCCCGGAACTCATCGATGTTCAATCCAGACTCGGCTGCGATAGGCAGGACATAGTAGTCGAGCCCTTCTCGAACCTTCCTGAGGCTATCCGAGTCGATCATATCGATCTTATTCAGCACTGCGAATGTCTGAACATATACCCTGTTCGCCATGATGATATCGATGAGCTGCTCGTCGTTGATATCTTCGCGTATCATAACGCGGGCGTTGTGAAAACCATAAACGGCCAGTATGTCCCGGATCGTCTCCTTCCTGATCTTCGTCAGCGGAACTTGGGCAATAATGGATACACCACCGACAGGGGTCTTTTCAATTACGACGTTCGGTGGTCTCTCGTCCGGTCTTATACCGATCTCACGGAGCTCCTTCATTAGCAGAGGCTTAACGCTGGGTTGGAAGACGTCGAGTACGATTAGGACAAGGTCCGCAGCCCTAGCTACGGATAGGACCCTCTTTCCAAGCCCCTTCCCTTGCGATGCTCCCGCGATGATTCCAGGAAGGTCAAGGATCTGGATCTTTGAGCCACGGTACTCCATGAGCCCCGGTACGACGGTTAGGGTAGTAAAGTCGTAGGCTCCTACCTTGGACTTCGCGTTGGTGACTTTATTGAGAATTGTCGACTTGCCTACGCTGGGTAACCCGATTAAAACTACCGTGGCATCCCCAGTCTTCTTGACCGCAAAGCCGTCGTCCCCGCCTTTACCGCTCGCCTTGATCTGCGCTTCTTCCTGTTCACGCATAAGCTTTGCTCGTCGAGCTTTGAGTATCCCGAGATGACGCTCCGTCGCCTTGTTTATCTGAGTGCGGGCCATCTCTTCCTCGATTTGTTTTATCTTCTCAGGGATACCCATTACCACCCAGCAGATATGCGCCCCTCAAAAAGGTTTCCAGAGACCTGAAACTCAGTTTAGCCTGCGAACACGAACCTACTTTCTAATTGGTCAAAGTATCTGGAGACTTAACGGGGCTTTTCTTCCCCGTTATTTCCTCGATGGTTATCTCTATAAGTGATAATTGTGGATTTTTTTTGAGATCCTCCGCGCTGAGCATGCGACCCTTACCTGGAGCGTATTTGTCGCTCAGCCTCCTAAGTGCAGCGAGACGCTTTTCAGGTCCCTCGATTATACTCGCCCTACCCTTGACTATAACACTCATATATCTCCAAGTGTAGTCACAGGGTTTCTCAGCCTTGACGAACTCTCCCGAGTCTACCTCGAAGCAGACTCGTGGATTCTTGGAGATGTTCGCCATTTTCCTGCCATCCTTATGGCTATGGAAGATCACTTTTCCGTCGGCGTATACGAAATTAATTGGTACGACGTAGGGCTCATCACCGACCGAGGTTGCAAGCCTTCCAATGTCATGCTCTCGGAGGATCTCCTCCAAAACGGCCTTCTCGGTGATCTCCTTTTCCTTCCTTCTCATATTCGACATGGCTCAGGAAGAGTACCAAACACCTTTAACGATATCGGGAAAGTTAAATCCAGCCCAGATCGGTATCTGATCGACTGCCGATGGCTGGAAGATACCTCAAGCTCTGGAACCTAATGTACCTCGGCGCAGCCCTCTGCACTATTATCAGTTTAGCAACAATATACCAAGTAACGGTGACCAAAGACACCTCGAGTGAATGGATCGCTTGGAGCTGCGTCATAGTCGGTTTCAGCCTATTTGGTCTAGGCTTCGTATACGAGGAAAAATACAGGAAGGACCACCCAGAAGAATTTCAGCCCAAAATCGACCTAGATTGAAGGACAAAACCGACTTAAACATCGACGACTCCTCTCAAGCAGATCGAGTTGAGTGCAGAAGAAAGGACAGTTACAGTTGAGCTGGAAAGGCTTCAAGACTATTCATTCAGGATCGACTTTCAAAACGACGGCGCTGAGAACCTATTAACCGATGAGGCAGAACCTCTCGGGAAAGGTACTGGGCCAAATCCGTCGATGTTGCTTGCTGCGGCGATTGGCAACTGCCTGAGCTCAAGTCTTCTATTTTGTCTACAAAAGGCTAGGACGCCTGTTAAAGGCATGAAGACGAGGGCTAAAGCCAAGATGACCCGAAACGAGAAGGGAAGATGGAGGATCACGGAGGTCTCTGTCGAGCTTAGTCCCAAGATCGATAAAGAGTATGTCAGTCAGATGGAAAGATGCATAGCTCTCTTCGAAGACTTCTGCATAGTTTCGAAGAGCGTCGAACAGGGAATACCCCTGAAAGTTAACGTGGACTGGATCAATTCGTGACCCATGTGTGACCACAGGCCACACATTTAAATCGCTCAACATATCGGTCGCTGTTAACGCCAGCATGCTCCCCAAGGGCTACTCTAACCTGATGGTAAGCTTCACTGTGACCGCACTGGGGACAGATCTGATTCACCTTAACGGATTCATCTTCGCCCTTGACTACATAAACGGGCTCCGCTTTGGGTTCATCCTCGCGAGTAAGCTCCACGACTCCTGGATTAACCTCGTAGCCACACTTTTGACACTTGTAGCCCTCTAGGAGAACTCTCCATGAAAGACCCACATTTGTCGCAGAACTTCACTGTCTAACACCTAGGATAGTTTTAATATGTAAACCAGTGTATTTAGCCTTACTAACCGCGGATATTAAAGGATTAGGTATACTAAAACAGGAAATCGTAAAGAGGAATGTTGTTTCATATCGTTCTACAACAACCAGAAATAGACCCATTTGCTATTTGATACTATAACACTAAGGTAAGTAGTAAAGGAATCGAATGCACCGGAAGATCAGCTATAACATATTCCGCAGCGGATCGTTGCCTTTGAGTCGCATTGTGAGAAAAAACGATAAAAAATGTGAGTACCAGATAACACTACCTCCTGAACGAAGTCTCAAAGGAAGTACTAAAATCAGGAAGCACAAGATTTAGGGAATACTGACTGAGCTACAGGAATAATGATAAGCTATACATTTTCCAAGACTTCAGTGTTTAACTTAATCTAAAAATTCTTTTATCATTTCATAGACTATCTCGGCGATAGCAGGAGATGACGTTAGGCCCGGCGATTCAATACCAATAAGATCTATGAAGCCAGGGTAGCCTCTACTCGTCTCGTCTTCTATAACGAAGTCCCTCGCCTTGTCTCCCGGTCCCTGAAGTTTGGCTCTTATCCCTGCCATGTCAGGTCGGAGGTCTTCTTTTCTAATCCTCGGGAGATAAGTCACGATGTCGCTCCAGAAAGGTTCCACAGGTGACTCGACCTTGTAGTCTAATTTGTCGACATAATAGGCATTTGGACCAAACTTTAGTCGCCCCGTAAGGTCAGGGACAGTATGTATCCCTAGCCCTAGAGTATCCTGCAATGGTGGCGGATAGACAAGCATGTTCGCGGGTGGTTTACCTCCAAGGCTATAATAGTCGCCTTTGCACCAGTGAAGCCTGTATTTTGCCTTATCTATATCGATACCTACCATCTGAGCGATCTTGTCACAGAAGAGCCCTGCAGAGTTGACCACGATCCTAGTCTCGATGCTAAAGGGTTCGCCTCCGCTTATAGTATCAACTACGTAGCCGTCCTCTATCTTCCTGATGCCAGTGACCTCCGTGTCGAGAACGAGGGGGTCTGAGCCGCTCTGCCTTCTTGCCTTTCTAAGATAGTAATCCATCAGGCCATGGGCGTCCATGATCCCTGTGCTGGGGCTGAGTACCGCCATATCCCCCTTAACATCAGGTTCAAGTTGCTTTATTTTATTAGAGTCGATGAGATCTAGGTCATCAACACCATTTGCCTTACCTTGTCTCATAAGATCTTCTAGTTGTTTGATCTCGTCTTCGCCGTTGCCTACGATTATTTTTCCTAAGCGCTTATGGGGAATCTTATTCTTGGCGCATATATGGTAAATCATCGGGTTAGCTTTGACACATACCTTCGCTTTTAGTGTCCCTGTGGAGTAGTAGATACCTGCGTGGATTACCTCACTGTTTCTGCTACTTGCCCCTTGTCCTATAGCTGATTCCCTCTCCAAGATGAAAATGTCCCTATCTATTGCAGCGATTTCTGAGGCTATCGCCAAACCGACTGCACCAGCGCCTATAACAATGGCATCTACTTTGTCCAAGGTGAGATGAACTCTGTATTCTTCATTCCCTCTTAAACTTAATCAGTGAAGAAGACTATGTAATGAAGGATCTTAGCTCGCATTAATCTTCTTAGCGAGTCTATATGCGTCCCAGGCAGAGACAACAGAGAAAACTAAACCTATAACAACCATGATCTCGTCGCTGTAGTAGGTGTAGGTTGCGTAAACGACATCGTTGGCAGGCGCAACGTTGTGGAATGTAATGCTATATTCACCTGTTGTATAGTCTATTGTACCCTTGCCACCGGAAGTATTGTTCATGACGCCATTACCAAAATCGGTCATAGTCTCAAGAATAACATTATCTTTCCCAACACTGGGTTTGAAGGTTCCGGGCTCGATTGGGTAATTTGTTGTAGTGCCTGTGAATGTCACAGCAGTGCCATTGGTTGTTGCAATTGTATTGTTATAGTTAACTGTAGGAGCCAAACCTGGAATCTGGGATATTCCGGCATTGTAAACGATTACGAGTAGGAGCACTGAACCAAGGAAAAGCAAACCTCGAAGTACGCGTCCAAGGTATATTTGCCCCGCACCTGTTATAAGCAGGGAGAGAATGAGCGCTAAAAGAGGGTTCTTTTTTGGTTTTTTTTGAGCTACTACAATTCCATCTAGTGGGGGTTGAGTTTTTCCACAGGAAGGGCACACTGTATATTTGTAGTCTATTTGGGTCCCACAATAAGGGCAATACTTCGTTTTCTCTTCAGATAAAGTTGCACACCTTCCCTGCTTCCGCTCAAAGCCCTATAAGTTTTTCATCCAATTAAAAAGAGTTATCATAAAACGGTTAGTTAGTTAGGCTACTCATCATCCTTAACGTCTTCCGAGACTTCTTCGTCGAGGTCTTCGATGTCGTCCTCATCGAGCTCCTCTTCCTCGGCACAGAACTCGCATAGTTTTTCGATAGGGGAACCACAGTCCTCGCAGAACTTAGCTCCGCAGGATTTGCATATGATGAGTTTGTCTGACTCTTCACCACATATCTCGCATTCTGGCATACATCTCACCTTGTTTCGAGGGGATCGCCCCTTGAGCACCTGAAACCGATCAAGAGCTTAGATTAAGAGTTGTTCCTAAATTTATACGGTAAATAAACTATAGCTTTCAGATTCAATATTACAATAAAACAATTAATTAATTTATATACTATTAAATTATTTGATCTATTTAAAACATTGCTCTTTTTATGTTAATAAATTTAGGGTAATATATTGGATATATGCCTTAAAAATACAATAAAAAGATTGGGTTTATTTGTTTATTTGACTTCCTTGTACCACTCTTCAGGTGCTCCATCAATGGTTGGGTCGTAGTTAGAAGGCAATAGCTCTTCAATACCTAGAATCTCGGTTACAAAAACCTCGACGACCCCTCTGACTATTGTACCTTCAGTTAAGTGGCCACCAACGGTCGGCACATCCCAGGCTCCGCCTACGCAGTAATGGATGGCTGGGAAGGGTTCAGGTTTCCCGTCTACAATCCTGGTGTGTATCATGCCGCTCATACTGATGAGCATGCTGAGGTTATCGAAGCTTGCACCAGTCTCGTTGTGCCAGTTGGATCGATCGCGGGTGTCTGGGGTCCACATGAACATCTTGGCTGGGCTGAAGCCGCCCATGAAGGCGGCGTGGATTTTACCGAATTTGATCTTTTTGTCTTTGGCGAACTGCTGAAGTGCTTTGAATACGTCGGTTCCGGTTGTCATCCTGACGATGAATTCGCGGCCTCTCTGGGCCTCGACGCAGTGGTACTCATTTGGCTTTGTGGCCGGTCTCTCCCATGGGTCTTTAACACGTGGCGCCATAATGGTCAGTATTTAAGCTCCATCTCCGTGGTTAAGCTTTAGCATTAAGGGAATTGGGGAGTGTGTTAGTGATGGGCCTATTTGTCTTTTGATACTTCTCATCGAAGATTTTTTCAGGATAATAAAATGTTTCTTGTTTCTTAGCTGACTCTAAGAAGTTCTTGTAGTATGTCTAGCTGGGTTGGATTGGCTCTTACAATGTCGCTTGTGCTGAGAATGCCTAGGATCTTGTCCTTGTCCATTACAGCGAGCTTCTTGATCCTTTTCTGCGCCATGATTTTGGCCGCGTCCTCTACAGCCGCGTCTGGCTCTATGGTTATGAGGGGACTGCTCATTATGTCCTTGGCATGAACGATTCCCGCGTCGAGACGAGGCTCCACGACTCGTGTCAGTATGTTCTTACTAGTGATGATCCCGACTGGTCGATTATTATTCATGACTATGACGCTACCGACGTCGAATTTGTTCATCTTGACGACGGCGTCGTGTACGCTGTCGTCGGTTCTGACAGTTTTGATGTTCTTCGCCATGATATCTCGTACTAAGATTATGCCGCTCATAGAATCACCGACAGGTGTAAGATTATCTTAATTTCGTGAGATTTGAAGTTTTATTATTTGTTAGGAGATCAATAGAAGCAGTTTTACTCATACGGGGTTGGACTCCATAATCGCTTTAATTGGTGCTAATACATTTGAGCTTTAGCCGGTGATTGAATTGAGTCTTAAGGTAGAGGATGTCATGCGAACGAATGTGATTACCATCGATGTCAAGTACACGGCGAGGCAAGCCGCTAAGATGATGGATTACAGGAGTGTAAGTTGCCTTGTCGTAACGTCGAAGAAGAGGCTCGCCGGCATAGTGACTGAGAAGGATCTGGTGACTCGGGTAGTTGCGAAGGGGGTCGACCCGGAGAAGGTAAAGATGGCAGATATCATGACCCAGCCCGTGGTCATCGTTAAGCCGGATTCGCTCCTAGAGAGCGCGATTCAAGTGATGTTGATGCAGGGGATCAAAAAACTACCGGTCCTCGGTGGTGAGTTCGGAGAGGATATGGTGGGTATACTCTCTTTGACCGACGTGGCGATGCTCTACCCTGCCCTTTATTCAACTATGAAGCAGCTTCAGGAGAGTCAGCCTCTGCAGATCGAAAAAGGCGTCGATTTCTACATATGTTAAGAGTCGTCAAGTGTCATTCAGGTAACCTTAATCGATTTTACGTTCTGGTTTAGAGCCCCTCTTTTTCCCCTTTTTTCGTTTGATTTCGATCCGCTTTTGCATATCAATGAACTCTGCTGGCATTCTTGAGATTATTCTCGAATAAAGTGCAGTTTTATAGCTTGATGGGATATCTGTGCTTAGTCATTGTTGGCGTTGAATTCGCTTATCTGCATCGAGGCGGTGGGGTAGATGGCGACCTTTGCTTTGGATCCATGGGTCTCCTCCAATAGCCTCAACGCTTCATTCCAAGTCTTAACCCAAATGGAGCCTTCGCCGTAATAGTGTTCATCAGCCTTCATAAGTCCGCTTGGGGAGAGGCAAATAACGCGATCCATTTTCCAAGGCTTCTTTACATAAACATCAGGTTTCCATCCCTCACCGCCGTAATCGGTGCCGAAGCGGCCATTGTAGAAGTGTACTCGGCATCCTTCAGGGGTGTAGAGGAGATAAACCATGTCTCCTCCCCTCCTGACTGATTCAAGAACGATGTGATAAGCCTTGTAGCCTTCGTTAGCCATTGGGTAGGTGTTGCCGATGCTTATGTCGGCATCTGGAACAACTTTGGTGACATAGTGTGTGCGGGCTCTCTTGACGCCCTCGCGGTGGGCTTCAATCATGTCGCCAGCAACCAAGTCACAGGCATCGGAGTCTGTGTTTAGGAGACTATGGATTACGAAGTCTAGTCCTGCCTTCCTGGCTGCCTCCTCCGAGTCAAGACGGCGCTCATTTTTACTGACCTTCCCAGGGTCTGTACCCTTCTTGATAGCGTGGTTGGGACTGATGGAGTCGAGGGAGGAGACGCCGGGAAGAATCATCTTCGACCCACCACCAAAGCCATAGCCGAAGTGGGGCATTATGCTGCTTATCACTACCTTGAGGTCACAGCTCATCACTTCTTTGTTGATTCGTATTGGTGTGCCACGGCTTGTCCGACCGAGGTCGACGAAGCTTTCATAGGGATTGTGGTTAAAAACGAGGTATTTCTCACATATCTTCTCCCCCAACTTCATCTGGAAGTCGGAGAGCATTCTCCCTGTGTGGGCCCCGGAGGCCATCATGAAGACGATCTGATTGTCATTTAACCCGCCTCTGTGGAGTTCGCCGAGAACTGCAGAGAGCATCTGTGTAGTTTTCGTTGGGCGGGTCATATCGTCGAAGAGTATCACGCACTTTCGTTTCCCCCTGGCAAGTTCGCTGAGATTCTCGGAGCCGTAGGGGTGCTGGAGTTTTTCCTCTATATCCATTGGTTTGAGGGATGGAGCGTTGTGACCCCTCATTCTCTGCTCATTAACATCCCAATCGTCGGGAAACGTGAGGGTCTCGGATTTCCATCCGTACCACTCCCAAGCAGGCACTTTGAAGGACTTCATGTCATTAATGTTTATTTCCGTGTGGTTAAAGAATTGCAAAGGAAAGAAGTCAGAGAGGAACTCTTAGGGTTTTCCCCAAGAAACCGATCTTTCCCAGACCTCCAATGAAAGAAGTCAATGCATAACGATGCAACAAAACCCATATAGAGACCTCAGGGTTGTATTGATCAATGTCTCCAGATCCGCTGCCGGACGGAATCGTGATACTCGACTTCGGCGGCCAGTACTGTCATCTTATAGCCCGCCGCGTCAGGGAGATGAAAGTCTACTCCGAGATTCTTCCCAACGACGCGACGGCAGAAGAAGTTGAAGCCCTCAGCGATGTGATGAAAATCAAGGGCGTCATCCTCTCGGGTAGCCCAAGCAGTGTGAACTCCGACAACCCATTAAGATTAGATGAGGGCATACTCGAACTTGGTATTCCGGTCCTTGGTCTATGCTACGGCCATCAACTACTCGCACAAATAAATGAAGGAGATGTACGTAAAGGCACTGTCAGAGAGTATGGATCACGTACAGCTTACATCGATAAAGCTGAGGGTATCCTCGAGGGAATGGAACTCGAGGAGCCAGTCTGGATGAGTCACGGTGACACCGTTTACAGCCTCCCAAGCTGCTTCCAGGTGTTGGCGCATACAGACTCTGCACCAGTCGCTGCCTTCAGCAACCCCGATAAGGGTTTGTATGGCCTCCAGTGGCACCCCGAAGTCAAGCACACTATCCACGGTGACCGGATGCTACACAACTACGTCTTCAACATTTGTAAATGCGAGCCCAACTGGCACCCTCTTGACGCTGTCGAGGAGGGAATTAAGTCTGTGAGAAACCAAGTAGGGAAAGGAAAGGCCATAATCGCACTCAGCGGGGGGGTAGACTCTAGCGTCGCCGCCGCAGTCGTCGGGAAGGCCCTAGGAGACCGTATCATGGCTATCCATGTTGACCACGGCCTGATGAGAATGAATGAGTCCAGACAGGTAAAGGAAGCAATGGAGAGGATCGGTGTAAACGTCAAAGTCGTCAACGCAAAGGAGCGTTTCCTCTTAAAGCTGGCAGGTGTCACCGACCCCGAAAGGAAAAGAAAGATTATCGGAGAGGAGTTCATTCGCGTCTTTGAGGAGGAAGCCCGCCGCTTCGGTGCCGAATACTTGGTCCAAGGCACCATCTATCCAGATAGGATAGAGTCGGGAATTACTCGACATGCTGACACGATTAAAACCCACCATAACGTCGGAGGTCTCCCACTTCACATGGAGTTCAAAGCGGTTGTAGAACCCTTGAAGGACTTATACAAGGATGAGGTACGCGCACTCGGAGCCAAACTAGGATTACCTAAAGAGCTCGTCTGGCGCCAACCGTTCCCGGGTCCTGGTCTCGCCGTAAGGATTGTAGGTGAGGTGACGGATGAGAAAGTCGAGGTCCTCAGGGAAGCGGATGCTATAGTCACAGAGGAGGTCGAGAAGTCCGAGATCGCAGGAGTCCCCTGGCAATATTTCGCCGTCCTCACCGACACGAAAAGCACAGGTGTCAAGGGAGACGAACGCGCCTATGGGTGGACGGTCGCGATCCGCGTAGTTGAGAGCGTAGACGCCATGACAGCAAACTTCACTAAGGTTCCATGGGATCTCCTAGAGCGAATAAGTAATAGGATAACCAACGGCATCCAGGATGTTACGCGTGTCGTATACGACATCACCAACAAGCCACCGAGCACAATAGAGTGGGAGTAGGATTATGGGATACAGCTATCCGCCAGGTGGTCCGCCCGCAGATCTCCTTGTCGAGGGCACGGGGACGACCCTAGGGGAGGCTGTGGCAAACGTCGCGCTCGGGATGCTCAATGTCATCACCCCATTAAGTGGAATAACCGAAAAAGAGGGCTACACCGTCGAAGCCAAGGGAACTGACCTCCAGAGCCTACTCTTCAACCTACTTGACGAGATACTTTACCTAAACGACTCCGAGGGGCTGACAGCCAAGACTCTTCTAGTGGAGATTGACGAAAAAAACTTTAGGGCTAAAGCTGAGTGCAGAGGGGAACGATTCTCAGCAGCCACCCATCAGGTTGGAATAGCGGTTAAGGCTGTCACCTACCACATGATGAGCATAGAAAAAAAGTGCGACGTCTGGGTCGTCCAGATGGTCTTCGACACCTAACCCAGCGTCTTCAGGATCTTTAGCGCCTCATCTGTGTGAGCCTTCATATCGGTTTGGGAGCTGAAGATGAGTCTGGATGATCCCTTCCTTGTCAATTACGAATGTGACCCTGCCGGGGAAAAGGTGGCCAGCGACGCCGTAGAGCCTCTTCATATCCCCATTTTCATCGCTTAGGAGCGTGAAGGGAAGGAGGTTCTGATCGATGAATCTCTTATGGGACTCAATGCTATCACCGCTGACACCTACAACCTCAGCGTTGGCCTCGGTGAAGTCCTCGTAGGCATCTCTGAAGTGGCAAGCCTCCTTGGTACAGCCCGAGGTGAAATCTTTCGGATAGAAGTAGAGGATGACAATCTTTCCCCTCAGGGATGAGAGGGTGACTGGTTTGCCGTCTTGATTAGGAAGTGTGAAGTCCGGGGCGACCTCGCCCACTTTTACGTTTACCACTGTGATCGGTTAGAAGCCTATCACACTAGGAAATAAACCTGAATAATAGTTACCTGAGAGAATTAGTTTGCCTTCGAGGTGAATACAG
Source organism: Candidatus Bathyarchaeota archaeon (assembly GCA_963780545.1). GTDB lineage: Archaea > Thermoproteota > Bathyarchaeia > TCS64 > TCS64 > UBA8941. The sequence continues at coordinate 479,146 of CAWACK010000010.1, read as the reverse complement.
ACCTTGGACTACACGGTCCCAAGTATCGTCTTCAAGTCCTCGTCGGGTGTAGTTATAGGCATGATGTTATAATTATCCACCAGCACCTTGAGGACGTTTGGGGTTATGAAGGCAGGGAGGCTGGGGCCTAGACGGATGTTCTTGATGTTGAGGCTGAGCAGAGTGAGTAGTATGGCTAAAGCCTTCTGCTCGTACCAACTCAGAATCATGCTCAGCGGCAGCTCATTGACTCCGACGCCAAAGGCCTTGCTGAGCGCAACAGCGATCTGTATCGCTGAGTATGCGTCATTGCACTGACCAACATCTAAAAGCCTAGGTATTTCATCGATGCTACCAAGGTCCTTATCGAAGAACCTGAACTTCCCGCATGCGAGGGTCAGCACAACACAGTCTTTTGGCACCTTCTCGACGAACTCTGTGTAGTAATTACGCCCAGGCTTAGCGCCGTCACATCCCGCTACGAGGAAGAAATGTCTGATTTTCTTCGCCTTGATTAGCTCTATGACCTTCGGTGCGACGTTCATAACGGCATCGTGGCCAAAGCCCACAGTGACTGATCCTGCATCCTTGTCCTCTTGGAAGCCCGGCATCTCAAGAGCCTTCGTGATAACGGGTGTAAAGTCCTTATCCGCGATGTGCTTGGCTCCCGGCCAACCGACCATGCCGGTTGTGAAGATGTTTCCGATGTAGGTTGGGGCGGGACGCTGGATGCAGTTGGTCGTCATCAGTATGGAGCCGGGGAAGTTGTAGAACTCTCTGATCTGGTTCTGCCAAGCCGTCCCGTAGTGTCCGTAGAAATGACTGTACTTCTTCAGCTGTGGGTACCCATGGGTGGGGAGCATCTCTCCGTGGGTGTAGATGTCGATCCCCTTGCCTTCCGTCTGCTTCAGCAGAAGTTCAAGATCATGAAGATCGTGACCGCTGACGAGTATAGCTTTCCCTTTCCTGTGGCCGAGGGGAACCTTAGTGGGCACCGGGTTTCCATAGGTTCCTGTGTTACCTGCGTCGAGTAGCTCCATTGCGCGAAGGTTAGTTTTACCTGCCTCCATGACGAGGCTCAGATAATCATTCAACCCTAAAGTTGGATTCGCAGTGGCTGCTAAACCCTTCTCGATGAATGCGTATACGCCCTCATCCTCCTTTCCCAGGATCTCGGCGTGGTCGGCGTAAGCGCTTATTCCCTTAATCCCATAGATTAGAGTCCAGCGGAGACTGTGGATGTCGCTACCTGAATCGGGCTCAGATTTGATGCCGACCTTCTCTCCCTGCTTAACCATTGCGGCGATGTCCTCCCCGGGGATAAAAGTGCCCGCTCCATCTGGGAGTTTCACCTTAACGAGGATGTTCAACCGGTCGCGGTAGGTGACGACTTTCCTTATCAAATCTGCTATCCTCTCCGAGTCGAAGTTGACGTTCGTCAGCGTGGCGAACATCGACTTACAGACGAAGCGGTCAATCTCCCTATCGTAGATACCGCGTTTCCTCCCCTCAACGGCGACGAGCGACAGACCCTTGAGGGCATATATCATCAGGTCTTGGAGCGCGGCTACCTCCGGGTTTTTTCCGCAGACACCCATCTGGGTGCATCCCTTACCCTGAGCTGTCTGCTCGCATTGATAGCAGAACATCGGAAACTCAGGTGCAACTTCAGCTTCAACTTTGGTTTCGTGCATCTCATTTACACTTCTGATCTTCATCTAGAGTCTTGGCAGGCTCCATGGAACGGGCAATGGTTAGCGGCGTGGTTCTCGACTACTCGAAATATTCCCTCTACCGTCTCAGTGTTTATACTGTAGACCTTCTCTTTGCCCCTCCGCTCGCTAGCGATGAGGTTGCACCTCTCCAGCGTCTTCAGGTTATGGCTTATCATACTTTGCTCCTGGCCCAAGGTTTCAGCAAGGGCGGTGACATTCATGGAGTTATTCCTAAGGGTCTCGAGTATTGCCAGGCGTGTTGGGTTGGCTAAGGTGGAGAAGAATCCATAGCAGATGTCTGAGAGTCCTCTTTTCAAACCCGTCCACATCTGAATATTTCTTCATATGAAGTATGATTCAACTATATATAAGGATTATGAAACTTTACTTGCCCATGACTCAGCAGAAAGTTAACCTTTATATTCCCAGACTAGGTGGCATTAACGTCCACAAGTGAATAATAAATGACACTAACCATTGATACCGGGGGACGAGGACTTGCCATGGTTCTTAAAGACTACCAAGAGGAGGCGCTCCACTACATATGGGATAAGAAGGGGGAGGGTGCCAGCTCACGGGATGTCTGGAGTCAGGTCAACAAGACTCTGAAGACCAGAAGCATTAGCAGGGCTTCCATTATCAACTTCCTAAACGCGATGGTGGACGAGGGCGTACTCAACTATACGGAGATTACGGGGAAGGGCGGACACCGCCGCATCTACTCCACAAAGCTCAACGAGGCTCAGTTCAAGCAGTACGTGGCTGAGGTCGTGCTCAAGAACCTGATACGCGATTTTCCAGTCGAGACTAGGGAAGCCATTACTAAGATCAAATAAAGCTCTCTCTTTCTTTTCATTTCTCGTCTTCCAGTGGAGAGAAGGATAAGAAAATGTTCGCATGTTTTAAAACTCATGAGTGAATTCATCTACGATTCCTTATGGTTGCTAGACTCACTAAGGAGAAGAGAACCGTCTTCGAGTATATTGAGGAGAATTCCGAAAAGATCAGTGAACTACACCAGCTGATCTGGAGATACGCGGAGCCAGCGTTACGTGAATATCAGAGCTACGAGGCTCTCGTCAAGTGGCACAGGGAGGAGAGCTTCGAAGTCGAAGAGGGCATCGCCGGCATGCCAACCGCATATGTGGCCACTTGGGGAAAGGGTAAGCCCGTCATCTCCACATATACTGAATACGACGCGGTCCCAGAGACAGCACAGGATCCAGTCACCCATCGAGAAGCAGAAAACCCATGGCAGGCAGGCCACACAGACCCTCATAGCGCTCTCGGCGTCGCCGCCGCGGCTGGTGCCCACGCTACCAAGTACGCTATGGAGAAGCACGGCCTCAAAGGGACGATAAAGATCTTTGGAGCCCCCGGTGAGAAGATATGCGTATCCAAGTCTTATGAGGCGGCTCGTGGCTACTACGATGGCCTCGACGCGTGTGTGGCTTGGCACCCCAGGGGATCTACTACGGTGATGTATGAGACTCAGTGGGGAAGCTACTGGTGTGTCGCATTCATCTTTAACTGTGAAGAGCCGGAGAGCTGGATGAGCTACGCCCCCGATCTTCCCGTCCAGACACGGGGCCCTGGAGCCCTAGATGCGGTCTGCCTCATGTACACTACGACAAAGTACACCAAGGAGTCGATGCTGCCGCGGACCGGCCTCTGGACCATCAACGAGGCGATCCTCGTAGCAGGGCAGGCTACAGCCGACAACCTTCCACCAAGAGTAGGAGTGATCACGTATGCGTTCAGAAGCCCGAGCCTAGTGCAGCAGGAGCAAATCTATAAAGTGCTTCTCAACAATGCCGAGTCGGTGGCGAAGATCACTGGTTGTAAGCTGGGAATAAAATGGGTGGCTAAGACCAGAACTGGCTTATTCAATAAGGCACTTGCCGACCTTGCCTACGAAAACCTCGAGGTCGTTGGCCCCCCCAAGTTCACCGAAAACGACAAGGAGAAGGCGAGAGAGATTGTTCGTAACCTCGGGTATGATGCACCGAAGGAACCGTATAACGAGAAGCTGACGCCACCAGACGAGTGGGAGAAGATATGGAGGAAGCCGATCCCCATGCATCAGACCCATCACGGTAGCGACGACTACGTTGAGTTCACATGGCACTGCCCGACTGTCTGGATACAGGTCTACGTCCCAAGCATTAGTGTCCCAGGCGTAAGGCTCCCTGCTTGGACCCGATACGCGCTTTGCGGCATGAAGGGAGTCATCGATAAAAGCATCTACACGGCTGGTAAAGCGATCGGTTGTACGATGCTTGACCTGATCACCGACCCTGTTAGGTTCAAGGCATGTATGGATGAGTACGAACAGAGAACGAGTAAATACATAGAGAAACCTCTGCTGCCGCCTGACATGGATCCGCCGATCGACCTCCCATGGCCGGAGTACGTAACTACTACCAGGGGAAGGGAATGGCGAATCCCACCCTTCAAGGTCTAACCCCACTGTTCTACATTTTCGTACATTCGTTCTAATGTATGGGTATAATAGCCCTACTAAGTACCTATTATCTAGGTAATATCTATGGAGAAGACACAGCAAGCAGTTTCCGTGCTAGCAATATGTGCCTCCATCCTCCTGGCGGGGATGATGATGACCTATAAACCAGGTTTAACCGTTGAGGCAAGTGGATTAAATTTTCCTTCTGGCGTCTCGCCGTCATTAGGAGTCACCAGTTCTGTGACGGCCCAAAGCGATACAACCAATATGCCAAAGACCCTTAGCATCTCGGGCACAGGTGTAGTCTATGTTAAAGCCGATCAGGCGACAGTTGTCCTTGGAGTCTATACAGAGGACAAGCTCGCCAGCAACGCAATAAATGATAACGCTGCCTTGATGACGGCTGTTGTTGCAGCCTTAAAGGGCCTCGGATTCACAAGCGACGACATGCAGACTACCAGCTACGCAGTCACACCTAACTACAATAATGACATCAATGAGGTTGTCAGCTACCAGGTCACTAACATGATCCAGATCAAGATCACGGACCTTAGCAAAGTTGGCCCAGCCATAGATGCAGCTACAGCAGCTGGGGCCAACAGAGTCGACTCCATCAGCTTCGGCATCAAGGATGAGACCGCTGCACAGATGAAGCTAGAAGCATACACGGCCGCCATCGCTGACGCCAAGGCGAAGAGCGACACTATCACGAAGGGTCTGGGCATCACCATCGTCGGCGTTCAGAGCGTTAACGAGAGCTCCTACTATCCTATTACCCCAATCAGGAGTACGGATGCGACGATCAGCAGCGCGGGCAATGCATCCACACCGGTGCTGGAGGGCAACCTCAGCGTCACAGTGACACTAAACATCGTCTACCTCATCGAGTAATCGAGATAAACTATTTTTTGACTTTTTCACCAGCAATCGTTTTTACTCCTAAGACCATTTGAATCCATGTCCACCATTGCCTCGGTTACACCAACCATCTGTTCGCTGATGTGTATCGAACCCCCGAAGGTCTCTACCTCAAAGCCAGTTGCCGTTGTCCTCGCGGCGGCGTCGAAGACACTCAGGGGTGAATGCGTTAATCGGGTGCTCATTTACGCACCCGACGCAATCGGCCTCGGCCTCCGCAGAGACTATGCGACACTCTTCGGCGGGGTTGAGAAGGTGGCTCCTATTGAGGTGGCGATGAAGTCAGTTTTACCAACATACACGCCGGTTTGTTTCAGCAGCATGTTTACTGGAGCGCCGCCGGAGGTCCACGGTGTACGAAGATACGAGAAGCCCGTTCTGGGTTGTGACACACTTTTCGACGCGCTGGCGAGGGCGGGAAAAAAGGCTGCGATAGTCGCAGTTAAGGACAGCAGCATCGACCTGATCTTCAGGAACAGAAAGATCGATTACTACACTGAGGAGTATGACCCTCAGGTCGAGTCGAGGGTGTTAAAGATCCTTGATGCAGCGAACTACGACTTCATCCTCGCCTATCATCAGGAGTACGATGACCTAATGCACGCCTCGACCCCAAGAGACCCCAAGGCTCTCGAGGCCTTTCGCAGGCACCTCAAGAGCTTCGAGACACTGGCGTCCGCCTTCAACAAGAGGTATGTCTCCTCGAACCGGGTTGTTGCCTTTACTCCCGATCACGGTACACACATCGACCCCGCCACTGGAAAGGGTACACACGGCACCGACACCACAGACGATGTTGATGTCAACCACTTCTGGGGAGTCTATAAGGGTATTTGATTCTTATTTTTCCTTTTTATTTTTCGCGCTTGAACCTTGTTTAGCCAATTCTTTAATTCGCTTTTAACTTGTTTTTGGTTTTAAAAATCTCGTAAAAACCCTTTTTTTCATTATATTAATCGTTCTTTTATCAAGTTAAATGAGTTATAATATGATCTTGGGTTTTAAGAGGTCTCATGTGTTCTCTTCTTAAGCCATTCGTAGTCATTGGTTTAATGTAGGGTTGGGACTAGAGTAGCTGCTTAGTTGAACTGCTATGCTATATGACTAGGATTTTGAAAACCCAGGTTATCATGCGGGGTATAGCCGTTATGTCGCTGTCTATCTTTGTGGTGTTAGCGCTTTGGTGTAGGTATGCGAGGTTTTTTAAATGACGTTTATTATTTGTTTTTTATATGCCTAAAATGAGGAAAGAGGAGACTGATAAGATTAGGAAGCTCATCAACGAGGGGCTTACAAATGTGGAGATTCACGAGCAAACAGGGGCCTCTGATGGTTACATTAGTAAGTTGAAAAAAGAGATGAATCAGGGTGGCGTTGATGTTTCTCCATCAATCATTCAGCTTTCAGAGAAGTCTCAGAGATATCTCTTGCTTATGCAGACTGCGATGGGATTAAAGGACACCAATGCAGCTGTAGAAAAATTTTATAACGATTTTCTTCTGATTAATAGTAAGAAGATCAGATTTGATCCAAATAATGAGAAGTCTATTGGAGAGGTTTTCTTAGATGTAGTGAAAAAGTATGATGAGAGGCCAGATATGGGTGAACTTCTTGAGAGGGTTAGGGATAACGATTTCCATAGGCATGTTATGCTGGCTAATCTCGGTATAGATGAGTTGACCTTTTTCCTGTATAATTATAGTCTAGGTGGAAGATTTAGGGGGACAATTATTGACTACTTTAATGAAGCGGTAAAACAGGATTATATAGCGCTTGGCTGGAGTTTCAGCGAATATTATAATTCAAAATTGAATGAATATCATACTAAAATAATTCTACCAAGTAGAGACGAGATCCTTCTGCCTATTGAATAAATATGATTTGAATAAAAAAATTTGTAAGATCAAATACAGCCGGTTTTTGGTCCAACACTTTAAGAGATTGTAGTTCAGTGATGGTTTGATTGTAATGTATAAAGTAGTCTTCACGGTTATCGACGTTCAGGACCCGAAGAGCATAGATGGGGAGCCAACCCACGTTAAGGGTCCGTGCAAGGTCTACCAGGTTGGTGACAAAATTACCATAACCAGCAATCCGGGGAGGCTGGTGCTTGAGGAGACGGACAGCGTTTGCCTCGCCGCGTTCAGCTCAATCCTACCCCTTACCTCCGCGATGGAGAGGAACGTCACTGAGCCATGGGACTACATAGATAAGATCAAGTACTTCAGCTGCCCCGACTCGGAGCGCCCAGTAACATTCAAGGTTGAACGTATACCTGTCAAGCAGGGCGAGATACCACTCAGGAAGAAAAATTAGTACGCCTAACTAGATGCTTCTTTTTTCAGTTTAAGATTAACTATTTCTAGATCGAAAATTTCGTCGACTTCAAGAAATATACCGAACCTAGAAGCCTTGTTAAGATTCTCCTGAAGGTCTTTTTAGAACAATCTTTCGACTTTTGCTGAATAACACTAATTACTGAGATTGAAAAAACAAGAAAAAAAGGGAGTTAGGATGTTTACATTGGGATGATCTTCAGAACCTGTAGGAAGAACTGAGCTCTCGTCGCCAGCATGCTGAATCTGAAGAGCACTGTGTTGCCAAAGTAGGCGCCAAGACCTATCATGATGAAGTAGCGTCCCAACTGTGTTACGGGTTTGACGACGCTGGTGTGTTCGTATGTCAGAATGAAGTATGCGGTCGCACAGAATGTGCCTATGGCAACCCAGATGAATGTGAACCAGTCGACTGCCTGAGCACCGGCTGCGGGGGTGGTGATCGTGGAGATTATTTGGCTAATGATGTTGGGCTGGATACCGCTGGCTAGGCTAAGTCCGATGGTTGATCCTACGAGTATGGCTATCGGATATCGGCTGAGCCACCTCTTGCTCGGTATCAACAGCGTATACATGACGAAACCAAGGATAATGGGTATGAATATTATATATTGTCCAGCCATTATAGGCGCAACAATGACTTGCTGCAAGCTTTGAAGAGTTACAATTAGGCCTATTGCGAGCGCTGTTGCGAGGAAAGTGTGCTCTGCAAACCTGTATGCTGCGTTCTCTTTGAATAGTGGGTAGCTATAGATGAAAATCATCAGTAGCAATCCCGCCCATAGCCCTAATATGTCGTAGATACCGGTCGGATATGCTGCAACGTTCACTATCATTTCTTCTCCCCCCTCGTTGCGAAGTATCCTACATTCGCAAGTATGATCGCCAGAATGATGAGTAGGTGTGAGATGTTGATGGAGTCCATGGTTGTCGTTCCGTCTCCTAGAGCACCCACCAGCTTCTCGAGCTCTGCACCACCTCTGGAGCCAGCGACGAGACCGAACTCTTCGCCAGAGAGGAAGTAAGGCATGTCGCCTGACTTATTCATGGCTATGCCGAGTTCCGCGACTGGAGTGTTAGTCGCCCCGTCTTTCCAGAGCTTTACGTAGTAAGTTTGACAGTCTCCTGTATCGCTCGTACACACAGCTGCGATATCTTTAGCACCGCTGATGTTTTTCATCATGGGAATGTCGGCGATTGCCGTACCATACTTGTCTGTGCTGAATACACTCGAAATGCTACTCGCGAGCAGACCAATCGTAGTCTCTTGGGTGGGGAGATAACCGAAGTATACGAAGTCCTGTCCATACTTGTATGTCGTTCCGAGGGCGGGTACCTCAGACATTATCTTCGCCCACGTAAGGTCTATATCTACCTGACCCATGCCCCAGACGACAATTTTGTCGTTATTTTTCACCAAGAGTTTGACTGTCGCAACCATCGCCGGGAGACAGTCGCCCCATGCGCTTACACCTGAGTTGATGCTTAGAAGAACGACTGAGCCAGCTGGAAGAGAGTTAAGTTTGTTGTAGTATGATTGGGTCGATGCTGTTACCGTTACGGGTAGACCTAATGGGTGGACATAGGGAACCATTAAACAGATGAAGAGAATCCAGTAAAAGATCCTCTTATCGGCGTTCTGTAACGTATCCCAGATAGATTTATTGCTCATTTTACTCTACCCCCGCGTAGAACCCTCTCTCCTTTCCTAAGAGGGCTCTAAACCCGAACGCTAAGACACCGAGAGCACCAGTTATTATAAATGACCTCATCGCGGGAATCTGTCCAGAACTGTTCAACCAGTTCCCAATTGTGGGGAATCCCGACCATATGACCTCTCCAATTGGCGCATTGGCGAGCATTACGAAGCAGCCCGCAACTAGGAGAAGTGTAGCATCGATGTTTCTAGCACGGAACGCCCTGTAAGCAGCTGAGAATATGTAGAAACCCGTAATTGCGTATAGAGTTGAACTCAGGCTGGTGTAGATATAATTAAATGTCCAACTGTAAAAGTAGTTTTCCACACCAGTCGCGATATACATCAGACCAAAGATCATCAATATGACGAAGAACACCAAGAACCAGACACTATAGGGCCAGAGACCTTTGGTTCTCCTACTAACATGTCTGTAGTGGAGCTGAATCAAGTTTATGGCACCCAGACCTATAGCCATCAATTGAATGATGAGGGCCCAATTGTAGATCTCGTCGGCTACGGTTCCGGTTGCACTTATGCCCGTGAAGTAGTATGATACCATCGCTATTACAGCGGCTATCGCTGCGACAATGAAGACCAACTCACGTTTGTATGTTTCAGACATTTTTCATTACACCTTTAGAAGGTTAATCAGGAAGGTGCTTCCTGTGAAGGCGATTATGAATCCGACACCGAGTAGTGCAAGTACAACAAATTTTATTAGGTCTTCCCCGCGTAATGTACCGAGCATTTCCTCGTTCTCCGAGATCTCAGCACTCGCAGCATACAATTCCTCCATGATGAGTGTGTAGTCGCACGTCGCGACTAGGAAGGGTAGCTGAGCTGAGTTTGCCGTCCCTGAGATTTGCATCGCACCTATAGTGTTACCAGCTTCCCCCAGTACCACCGACTCGTAGTAGAAGCCTCCCAACAGGAAGCATGATGCTGGTCTATTGCGCTGTATCCAGCCTAGTGAGGTGGTCAGATATGAATCCTGTTCCTCTTGGAAATTAATCTGTGCAGTTGGGTCGAATTCTTCGGCTTTTCCTTCAGCTAGGTAAGCGGTCCTCATAGTCTCCGTGACTAGAGGAAGTGAATCCGCGATAGGCGTGAAATAGTTTATCCTGACGCCACTCCTCGCGCATAGTCTGGTGACATAGGAGAGTATACTTACCCCCGATAAGGTCTGTGGACCGTTCAGCTGATTGTTCAGTGTCGTCATGCCGTATCCGGTTGTGAAGTATATTGGCTTACCCATCTCCGCTGCCCTACCAACCGCTTCGGGTACAGCGGTAACCGCAGGGAAAGTTCGTACCTTGAACTTTTTGCCACCTTTAACCTGCAACGTGAAGTAGTAGAACAGGGCCAAAGAGACCAGCAACAAGATTAACGAGTCAAGTCTGCCGGCTTCTAGTATTCCCATTTTCGTTTTTCTCCGTTACATTTCATTTTTTTTACGGATAAAAGGTTCATATCTCTCGATCACTCGACGCGTTCGCGACGAGTTTTCCATGGGTTTATTTAAACTCCATTCAGATCAGAGAGAATGTGATCCCTTTCTCCGGTTAAATAGACTGGTAATATAGATCTATATTTAATACTTCCCAATAAAAACCTCACTTTTTCCCTAGAAAAAGGGTAGTTTAAGAGACTTTTCTTATTAATTTGTGATCATGTATAGTAATTATTTTTCGGTTAATTCTTCATCTTAGCTCAGACAATTAATCTTTTACTATCGAATTCACTTCAGTTATTTCGATATTAACTTCATCATTCCTGAAGATGTTTGTTCGGTTTTTTCCTATAAATTTCTATTATCGCATTAGATCAATTAGGATCTATATTTATCCACCCAATACTATAATGAAAAATAACCAAAATGTAACATGGAAGATAAGAAGAGATAGAAGGTTTATTCCTCGATTATCTCTACGTTCGCACGAGGAACTGTGACAATCTTCCCGTCTTGGAGCTTGACCGTGAGGACGCGGACCATGCTCTCCGACTCCATCGCCTGCAGCTCAATGGGAAGGCTGTCGACGACGCCTATGGCCCCAAAGTGGGGCTGTCGAATGATCCTTACTGGAGTACCAGGGATCATGCCCATGGCGAAGGCTTCCACATTTTCTTCAATCTTCTCCTCGTGTGGGATGATGATCTCGGGTCGCAGCACCCCTGCCCTTATCTGCGTGGCTCCGTTGACGCATGCGAGGTAGCCCTCGAAGCTCTTAAGGAGCTTGAAGGTGCTCTCGCTCATGTTCATCTTACCGAAGCCCTCTGTAATAATGAGGGTTAGTCCGACCTCCTCTTGGCCCGTGATGGCTACGCCGATCTCTTCACCTGTGAAGCTTGTAAGGTCCTGGTGGCGAACGCCGCCAACGACTATCGCTGAAACGCCGACCTCTTTCGCTTTCTTCATCGCCTCCATGGTGACTCTGCTTCCACCGACGAGGATCTTGCCCTTGCAGTCTGGGCCGATCTTGTCGGGGGTCAGCTCCTCCTCGTTGGAGGATGACAGGACCTTAATTTCGCCGTGGGTTTCTCCACCGATGCCGAATATGCCCTGGATGAAGGCGCCGTTGGTCTGTACGACGGCTCCCTCACGAGGGATGACATCAACGATCTTGCCCGGGAGGTACGCTTCGACCTCGACCGGGATCGGTTTTCCCCTGACTATGACCTGGCCTGTGACTGTAGAGACGGACTCGATGACACCATCTCTCGGGCTCGGGATGTTTTTTTTCATCAAGCCAAAGAAAGCGCTGTAGAAAGCGATGTTCTCGCCCTGCTTGACTGGGTCACCCGGTTTCTTCAACATGAAGCGTTCTATGTCCTCAGCTTCGATTCCGAGGGCCATTGCGACCTTTACTATCTCGGGTTCGCCGCTTATCTCGGTGCGGGCGACCTTCGCGTCCCAGTTGACCTGGTCGCCTATCTTGTTGAGGACCTCACCGGGGATGGGTAGGCGGCGAAGTTTCTCGATGGTCATACTTCGCTTCACCTTGAGTCCCGGCGTGTAGGCATGGGCTTCGCTGCTCTCCTCGTCATCCTTCTTCTTTGGCTCTTGTGTCTTAGTTGTCATATTACTTCACCAGTTCCTTCAGGGAGTCCTCAGGGTACAATTTGAGGGAGGTAAACCATTTGTATAATACATCCCTTCTCTGGGTGGCGTCCTCGGGGAGGTTTAGGGGGCGTCCACGAGCGTCGAGAATGATACCTGCTACTCCGCCTATCACAGTCGTCTCCTTCGACTTGCCCGGTCCCTCGCCTACGTCGAATGTCTTCGCAGGGTGAATCACCGCCTTCGCCTCCTGGCCCTCACCTAGAGGTATGAGCTTTATGTCCCCCATCTTCATGTCCTCCTTTACCACGGTGCTATCGGGCATGGTGAGTTCAACGGTCATTACTGGTTCACCTAGCTTGGCTGTGCCGGATGCTGCGATGCTTGTACCTATCCTGACGAGGCAGTCTTTGTCGAAGATGCTCCATGCTGCATCCCTGTAGACTGTGCTCGTGACGCCCAGGTGGGGCATCATGAAGACGCTATCCTGGAACATTCTGGTGACACCTTCTGGTTGCCATGCATCGCTTAAGATGAGCATAGGCTGGACGCGGCGCGGGGCGTGGCTTAGTAGCCCACCCGTACCAGCGATTACGTCGATGGTCATCATTTTGACGTAGCTGTCCTCGACAGACTGCTCGAACATGTCGCTTATGGTCCGTTGGATCTGTACGCCTTTGAGGCGTGTGGCAATGGTGCGGTGGTGCTGGAGACCTAGGCGAAGCGCTTCTCGAGCAACTGCGTGCTCCACAATCAGGTCCTCTAGAGTCTGCGGGATGGTCGTGGGTCTGATCATCTTATTCATCAGTCTACTCGCTATCTCTTCCTCTTCGAGTTTAAAGGGGAGCCAACGCATTATGTTCTTGATCCCGGCTTCCTTCATGACGTTTGTGACACTGTAGCTCATACCTAGGTTGGCGGAGACGCTGCGGACGAAGCGCCCATCTACGATGCTGTAGACGTTTGTAGTCGCCCCTCCTAGACCGACGCCGAGAACATTCTGCTTGAAAGTGTCAGCAATGAGCTGCATCGCCATCCCCTCGCCAGCGGGAGTAGGCATGATGGGTATGTCCGTCCACTGCATTAACTTGTTATAACCTGGTGCGTGGCTCATGACGTGCTCCATGAAGAGTTCGTGAACTGCGCGGCGCGCAGGTTCAGTGTTCTCCTGTTCGAGGACTGGGCGGATGTTGTCGACGCAGGTAAGGGCGAACTCGCCCTGGAAGAGCTTGTCTATGTCGCCACGTATTGACTTGTTGCCTGCGTAGACGATTGGTAGCTTGTAGCTTGCGCCAAGTCGGGGTTTTGGCTCCGCCGCTTTGATTAACTCCGCAGTCTCCATTACATGTTGACCCGCACCTCCATCGGTGCCTCCTGCGAGGAGTATCATGTCTGGACGGAGATTCCTAATTCGTTGGATCTTCTGGTACGATTGCCTGCCGTCGTCCCGAGCGATAACGTCCATTACTATGGCGCCAGCGCCAAGAGCTGCTCTGTTAGCGCTCTCTGCGGTCATGTTTTTAATGAGACCGGCGACCATCATCTGCAGGCCACCGCCTGCGCTGCTGGTAGTACAGTAGAGGTCCACGCCCTGCTCGCCGTTGAACGGTAGGATTAGGCCGCTACCATCTGGGCTAAGGAGCTTATGGCCTGTTAGCTCTTCGACCTCACGAACAGCGTTGCGGACGCCGAGTGTTACGTCCTCATATGGAGCTTCGACAGTTGTAGGAGCTTCGCCGGCGACCCAGAAACGCCAGATGCCGTCCTTCTTGTGGAAGAAGCGTGCCTTGGTTGTTGTGCTACCAACGTCTGTCGCGAGAATATACTGCATCTCCTCTACTGGTTTCTTGAGGGTAGGCATTACGATTCTGAATTGTGATGAGGACTCAATGATTAAAGGCTTTTGAAAAGTTGATTGAGTGCGTTTAATGGTTTTCAGAAGGGGAGATACTTCCTCCAACCTTTCTTTTCCTCTTTTATCGACGCCGTTTTTGACTGCCCGGGAGAGGCTCCAGAAACTGATTGCTCCACTGAATCCTCCTTCTTGGGCTCAGTTTCTTGCCCCGCCGACTCCTTTTTGGCTTTTTCCTCGGCTTTCTTCTCGTCTTCCTCGTGGGCGAGCTCCTCGCATCGTTTGAGGAGCTTATCGACGTTTTCCCTCTTCTCGAATATAAGAAAGAACTTCTCGCTCTTAACGCCCCAGTCTTCACTGAGGATGGGGATAAATGGGGATATGAAGAATCTACCCATCTCGCCACCTATCCAGACGAGGGGCTTGCTACTCTCCAAGAGCAGAATGGCCGCTGCTTCCATGCCATATTCGTGGATCTTCCTGGCGACCTGCTCTATCAACTCAGCCTCTTCTTCAGGAGTGATCTCAACATCGTAGTACAAGCCCTTCGCCGCTTGTTTAACGACTTGTATGTGATTTAAAGTTAAGGCTCAACTGTTGTTGGGTTCGATGCGGTTGGTTTTTTCATACTCAGCTGTTGCTTGAGGGCGTAATATGCACCAACAACACTACCCACGAAGTAACATATTAGCACCGTGACAATTTGGGGCAGTTCGAGGCTAACGAAAGTGGGTATTATGACCACACCAAGCACAATCGACAGTGCGGCGATCTTAATTCCCACCATTAAGTATTGTTTTGTGGTTCTCCTGCAAACGAGGTAGGCCGAAATGCCAGCAGAGAAGAACCATAAGGGAATGTAGAGTAGTCCGCTTTGGGATAGGAGGAGTACCATCGCCGCTAACCCATTCATCAATATGGCACCTGCAAAGTAATCGAATAAAGTTGGATGTCTCTCAATCACGGTCAATAGGGGTCAAAACCAGATGTGGTGGAGGAAATAAGAACTTGACGCTCAAGGCCCCCCGTGGTTAAATATAGGAGAGAGGCCCTATCAGTTGAATGAGTCTTGAAAAGTGAGCGCAACTTCAGGAACTACCTCGCAGGTGCCGCCTTAGCATTTGGCACCGTGCTTTTGACAGCTCAAGTTGTCGCAATAGCTCTACGGTGGATTTTGGCAAGCAGATTAGGATGATTGATATCCTCAACAACATATATTATGCTGCCCACATGGCCGGCGGGTTTCTTGGAGGATACCTAGTCGCCAGAGTCATTCGTAAGGATTATATCCAAATGGAACAATAGTCGCTATTCTTGCGTACATATTCGGGTTTGTCTATTATGTGCTCTCGTTGAGGAGCTATCGATAGGTCTTTTAGAGTGCTCAGTTTGTTGATAGGCGGGATCGTCGGGGCAATTTTCTTCCGTGTGAGGCTCATGAGAGCAAAGATAGTAACCTGAGGGAAAATGAGACTAAATCAGACCCACCTGAGCCCGAAAAAGTTGCCTAATAGAATTAACCCCAAAACCTTTGTTACACGCATGCAACTTTGGTTTTTGTGAAATTAGGTTTAAGACAATCTATGAAAGCTCACGCCGGATCGCCGCGAGATACATGTCGGTGATCTTTTCGATCATCAGTTCACCAGCCTCCTTCGTTGATGGGCGGGGGTCGCCCAAGACGCCTGTGGGGGTAACTGCTCTGAAGCCCTTTCTCTGGTATTTAGATGTGAAGGGACCGATGTAGCCGACCTTGGCATCTTTCATGCGGACGAGGTCGGGCCTGTAAGCGAGGATGATGCTCGTCTCACCTGCACAGGCATGACCGCCGACGGCATCCCGTGAGATGCCCACCTCAGCTGCTGCCTCCTGCATCTTTGTTATGAGCCCCATTAGATCGCCTACAGCCACTAGGTTCGCCTTGAGCTTTGGGGCGATGTCCTGAGTCACCGTCGCGACTGGGGCGAAGTTCCCGCCATGGCTTGGTAGGAGGATGATGTTCTCGAAGCCATGATGATCTAGGCTAAAGCAAACATCTTTAATGACCCTCATGAGCGTGTCTGGACTAACGTCGAGTGTGCCTGGAAAGGCCATATGGTGGACACTACACCCAGGTCGTATAACGGGGGCGACGAGGGTCTTCCCCATCTTCTCCGCGAGGCGCTTTGCGAGGGCCTCGCCAAGCAGAGTGTCGGTGGCTAGAGGCAGATGGAGACCGTGTTGCTCAATGGACCCAACTGGGACTAGTATTGTCGTATAGCCATCCTTGAGAGCCTTCTCCACTAGAGGCCAGGTGAGTTCTTCAAGCATAATCGTCTTCATAGTCATGGCTGCGTCTCTCCGCTGCAGTTGGAATCGTCATTGTGCTCACCGTGACACTCTGGGTCGCCACACTCGCACTTATCTTTGTAAGCAGGAGGAACAGGTAGCTTCTTCCATGTGTTTATGAAGTCGATGAGGAACTGGGTAGACTCCGCAGCCATCGCATCGCCCTCCTCCTTCGTCGCCGTTCGTGGGTCATTGATGCTATACTGGCCGGTCTTGGTGATGTCGTTTGTGTCAGGGCCTATGCTGGCGTTGAATATCTGGCTGACTATCTCGTAGTCTGGGCGATCGGGGTTGAGGAACTCAAGGAGATAATCGGGGATGAGGGTGGGGTTCTCCCAGCCCTCAAGGCGCCACATCTCGACTAACTCGGGGAAGTAGTGGAGCGCGTAAGACGTTTCGCGGGCGCAACTGTGGACCTCAAGATACCTCTGCATCCGGTCCCTAATCTTCTTCGCGAGATCAGTGTTCCTGGGGCCTTCTGGGGTTGCGACCATAACGCGGTACTCACGCTTCGCAATCTGAGCTGCTAGTTTCATTATGTTGTCGTTACCGCCATGATAATTGATAAGAACGAAGCGCTTAACGCCATGATAAGCTAAGCTCCTGATTGTTTCGAGAAGGATGTTGAGGAGCGTCTCGTGGCTGTAGGTGATGGTGCCTGCGAACTCCATGTGGTGGGGACTGTAGCCGGCCCACGTCGGGTGGAGACAGATGCTGTTCGTCTTCTCCGCTACATCGTGGATGAACTTTGCAACACCGATACTGTCGCATCCCAGCGGGAGATGGACTGCGTGCTGCTCGATAGCGCCAATTCCGATTATGACGACTGGTGCGGGGTCGTTCTGAAGCCAATCCTCAAATGCTGGACGAGTCAACTCCCAGAGCCAATACCTTGACAGAATGCCATTCTCACTCATTACAATCGATGAAGCAGAGTCATCATCGGTCTTAACCCTTCCTGAAAACTCTCTTCTAAATCCAACATTGGTGATAGTTTTAATGTGCACACTTTACAGCGTTTTTTAGACATACCGCAATAATAGCGTTTTCACCACATGGTTTCTCACCGGTATACTTATTGGCGGAGTGAGCTAGTTTTTTTGATGGTTAATGATCCCGGACGCCCTCGGTAACCTCCTAGATAAGCTGAGCCACGATAATCTTGAGGCTCTAGGCAATCAGCATGTGATTGATCAGCTTGATGGATTCGTTAAGCTATGTAAACCAACGAAGTTGATCATTTTAGGTGAGTCCCCGAAGGATATCGCATACATCCGGGAGTTGGTGTTGAAGAAGGGTGAGGAGACGCCACTGAAAATGAAGGGACACACGATCCACTTCGATGGCTACTATGACCTCGCCCGTGATACAGGGAGCACTAAGGTTCTAACCCCACCCGGGATGAAGCTCAGCAAGAACATCAACACTATCAATAGGATTGAGGGGCTGAAGGAGATCCTCAGCCTAATGGATGGCTGTATGAATGAAAAGGAGATGCTCGTAAAGTTCTACAGCCTTGGTCCGACGAACAGTCGCTTCAGTCTCTGTGCGATGCAGGTCACGGACTCCGCCTATGTCGCACATAGTGAGGACCTCCTCTACAGGCAGGGATACGAGCAGTTCAAGAGATTAAATGGGGGAGGGGAGTTCTTCACGTTCCTCCACTCAGCGGGGGTGCTTGACGAGAGAAGCGTCACCAAAAACTATGGGAGCCGTCGAATATACATAGATGTTACGGATGGGAAGGTCTACTCCGTGAATAACCAGTACGCTGGGAACAGCGTTGGGCTGAAGAAACTGGCGCTTCGCCTCGCTATATACAAGGCCAACCATGAGGATTGGCTCGCGGAGCACATGCTCCTTATGGGTGTTCACCCTCCGGGTAAGAAAAGGGTAACCTACTTCGCGGGAGCTTACCCGAGCGCTTGCGGGAAGACGAGCACCGCAATGATTCCGGGGCAGAGCATAGTTGGCGACGACATAGCCTATCTAAAGGAGGATGAAGAGGGTTACTGCCGAGGCGTCAACATCGAGCAAGGTATCTTCGGAATCATACAGGACGTTAACCCCATTGACGACCCACTCATCTATAAGAGCCTCACCACACCCCGTGAACTTATCTTTAGCAACGTTCTCGTCTCAGATGGCGTCCCATACTGGCTTGGGATGGGCCGGAGTGACATCCCTGAGACGGGTATCAACTTCAGCGGCGATTGGTTCAAGGGAGAGAAGGATAAGGATGGAAATGAGATACCCTTCGCCCACGGAAACGCCAGGTATACGATGCGCCTCAACGAACTGGAGAACGTCGATCCCAGATACAACGACCCCGCCGGCGTGGTCGTCGAAGGCATCTTCTACGGCGGCCGTGACTCAGACACGAACGTGCCGATCGCGGAAGCGCTGAGCTGGGAGCATGGCGTATACATCGGTGCTACCCTCGAGTCCGAGACCACAACCGCTACCATCGGGAAGACCGGCGTAAGGAAACAGGACCCTATGGCGAATATCGACTTTGTCGTTGTCCCCCTCTCCACATATCTCAATAACCACATCAAATTTGGGAAGAGGCTAGTGCACAAGCCCAGGGTTTACGCAACAAACTACTTCCTCCGTCACGAGGGCAAGTATACCAACACCAAGGTCGACAAGAAAGTCTGGATATTGTGGGCTGAGGGCCGCGTCAAAGAGGACTATGAGGCGATTAAGACCCCGATCGGCATGATCCCTCATTATAAGGACCTGAAGCGGCTCTTCAAGATGGTCTTCGATAAAGACTACTCTGAGGAGGAATACATCCAACAATTTAGTATTCGCGTAGTTAAGTATCTAGAGAAGATCACACGGATGGAGGAGCTCTACATCGACGAACCCAATATGCCAAGGGAGTTCTGGGATGTCCACAACCAGCAGAAGCGTGAGCTACAGGAACTGAAGGTGCGCACGGGTAAGGATGCCCTCCCTCCCATCGTCTTCGTATAGTCAAACCTTTTTACCGCTCACCCTTCCTCATTCAAACGTTGCAGGGGATACTCTGTTGGGATTCGCTAGTAAGACACCGAGATCCAAGGAACTCTATGAAAGGGCATGCAAGGTCCTCCCAGGTGGGGTAAGCTACGGGATAAGAGCACTTCCGCCCTATCCCTTCTTTGTCGAGGAGGCCCAGGGCGTCAAAATCAAGGACGTCGACGGCAACGAGTACATAGATTTCTGGGTCGGCCACGGTGCCCTCATCCTCGGCCACAGCCCGAAGAGGGTCATGGACGCCGTTAAGAAGCAGCTACCCTTCGGGACCCACATAGGCTTCAGTCACGAGCTCGAAATAGAACTCGCGGAACGCATCGTCAGGAACGTCCCCTCAGCTGAGATGGTACGTTACTGTACGAGCGGAACAGAGGCGAACATGTACGGGACCCGCCTCGCCAGAGGCTACACTGGTCGCATGAAGATGTTAAAGATCGAGGGGGGCTGGCATGGTGGATATGATAGCCTCCATAAGGCCGTAAGTTACCCCTTCAACAAGATCGAGTCGGCTGGTCTTAACCCTAAAACCACAGAGGATACCGACGCCGTCCCATTTAACGACCTCGAAGCCGCTCGAAGACTCCTCAAACTAAAAGTTTACGCCTGCATGATCCTTGAGCCAGTTATGGGTGCCGCTGGATTCCTCACACCTCAAGCTGGGTACCTCCAAGGTCTCCGAGAGGCCTGCGACGAGACGGGCACGCTGCTTATCTTCGATGAAGTCGTCACGGGTTTCCGCCTAGCCCCCGGCGGTGCGCAGGAGCTCTACGGTGTCAAACCGGACCTCACCATTCTCGGCAAGATAATAGGCGGCGGCTTCCCTATCGGCGCTTTCTGTGGCTCAGCCGAGATCATGGAGCACATAGACCAGAGGAAATATCCGAAGGCTGAGGAACGTGTCGCCCACGGAGGCACATTCACAGGCAACCCCATCAGCATGGTTGCCGGATGCACCACTCTAGACCTCCTAAAAGATGGAAAGGTCTACATATCTATCGACAAGCTCGGCAAACGGATGCGGGAAGGCCTCGAGGATGTCTTCGAACGTGGAAAGCTCCCTGCCACGGTGACGGGCGTCGGTTCCACCTTCGCAATCCACTTCCAGAGCAAAATCCCCCGAAACGCCACAGAAACCAACAGGAACGACATGGCCGCCACCAAGGCCTACTTCGCCTACATGCTTGACAGGGGAATAGTCTACCTCAGTCCTACTGTAAGTCACTGCTGGATAAGCAGCCCACACACCGTTGATGACATCGACACCTACTTAGCGGCGACCGAGGAGTTTGTCAAGGGCTACAGGCCATAGTTTTTCTCGACTTTATCGAGTGATTTTTCAAGTATCACGACGACGTTCTCCGCCTGCTCCTCGGTTATAATGAGGGGTGGCGCAACCCTGAGGGCCCTCCCACCGTAGCTGCCCATGTTGAGGATGTAGACGCCGCGCTTGAAGGCCTCTTTACACACGGCGTCCGCCACCTTGGGATCGGGGATCTTCTTTTTCCGGTCCTTGACTATCTCGACGCCTACTAGGAGACCAAGTCCGCGGACGTCACCGATACTCGGGTGGATATCCATGAGCTCGATGAGCCTCCTCTTCATGTATATGCCCATCCTTTCAGAGTTCTCGCATAGGTACTCGTCGCGGATGACATCCATTGTGGCGTGGGCTGCGGCTGTGCCGAGGGGGGTGGCGCTGAAGCTCTGGGCGTGGATGGGAATGGGCTCCGAGTCCGTAGACTCGAGTATATCCCTGCCAAGAACGCAGGCGCTGAGGGGGACGCCGCTCGCCATTGCCTTCCCGAGGAGTACAACGTCGGGTTTCACGCCCCAGTGGTCCATCCCCAGCCACCTCCCTGTTCTCCCGAAGCCCGTTTGTACCTCATCAGCCACATGCAGGATGCCGTACTTCTCGCAGAGCCTTTTCAATCCCTGGTGCCAGCCTGGCGGAGGTATATGCCACCCAGCATCTCCCTGAATGGGCTCTACGAAGACAGCCGCGACCTCATCTGCGGGGACATAGCTCTTGAAAGCTATGTCCTCGATGTATGCGAGGCATGCTAGTGCGCAACCGGGGTGCTCTAGCTTGAGGGGACACCTGTAGCAAGAGGCGTAGGGGACATGCACTATCCCGGGGAGGAGGGGCCCGTAGTGTCTCTTCATGCTGGGGTCGTAACCGCTGAGGCTTATAGCGCCCATGCTGCTGCCGTGGTAACTACCGGTGAAGCTCAGGATCAGGGGCTTTCCCGTAGCGCGGCGCACGGCTTTTATGGCGTGGTCGTTGGCGAGACTCCCTGACTGGCCCCAGTAGACCTGCTTCGGCCCTGAGCCGAGCATTTTCTCGAGCCTCCCTATGAGTGTGTAGGCCTGTTCCGTCTGCCAGTGGATGCTCCGATCCGCTTGAGTCTTTACCGCTTCAACGACCCTCGGATGGTTGTAACCGGTGTTGACTACACAGCGTCCTGAGATGAGGTCCACGAAGACATTGCCATCTGGGTCCCTGACGTAGATGCCCTTAGCATCGTCGACAATAGGGCTGGAGTATGTGGATGGGTCGAAGCCCAAGTCACTGAGGATTTGGGCGACTTTTGGGCCAGGGGGTCCCGCTACCATCCTGGGTCCATGGAGGCTAGACAAAAACTACACCGAAATTAATGGTATTTGAGGGGGTTTAACGTTTGCCGGTTATGGGAGAGAGCGGCCATAGCGGGTGAATATCTCCCTGACCTGGCCGAGGGGGAGAGCATACCTTGTGTGTCCCTTATAGCCAATCATAGTCTCCGCTGCGAAGAGGGCGTTGACAACAGCCTCCTCCGTAGCCTCCGCAGTGGCCTTGTAAACGGGGTTAAGGAACTCGTCGCCATTCCCCTCCCTGTGTGACTTCTTTGCGGTGGTGAAGGCAATTGTGAAGTCGCCGCTCCCGTTACCACCGTAAGTGCCTGTCCGAGCCAATCCGAAGGCGGCCCTTTTCGCCACCTTCCATAGCTGACGGGACTCCACGGCAAGGTCTATGGCGACTATCATCATGATACTATTCCCGGGGCCGGAGGGGGGATTATCAGGTAGCTTGACCTCCCCTCCAACTGGGACCCCAGCTATGTTAAGGTCCTCTTTGCTGCCGCAGTTGAGCTGGACGAGGACTCCGACTGTGAAATTCTCACTCACCCGGCTTGAGGTACCTATACCGCCCTTGAAGCTGTAACCGGTCATAGGGGTACCGCCACCAACGTTACCCTCCGGGACCCTACCCCGCCCCTGGGGGCTCCTTGCGATGTCCAGAGCCTCGAATACTTGCTCCCGCCCTACATGCCTACCGAGGTTATCTGTGAGGTACCCGCCGTTCGTCTCTCCCACGACGACGTTCAACGATCTGGGCTGGAGCTTCATGCGATCTTGTTGGTAGTCGACGACGGCGTCGGCGACCCTCCAGGTGTTCAGAGTCTCAGTGAGCATAATCGGGGTCTCAAGGACACCCTCAAACATTATCTGGGGAAGGCCAGTAGACTTCCCATAGGCGTTGAACATATCGACCGCCGCTACAACCTTATGTTCTACGAGGTCCCCGTCGTGGGGGGCTATCGCAGTGACGCCGGTCCTCACCGAGTTGCCCTCGATAAGGGTGGAGTGGCCGACACCGACACCCTCGACGTCTGTGATGGCGTTGAGCCGCCCCGTCTTCATGGTTCCAAACTCGATGCCGAACTCCCGGGCGCGTTGTCTCGCCAATCTTATCACCGGGAACTGAGGGGTGGGGGAGGCTATAAAATCTGGGGGGTGAGAACGGTTAAATCGTCTCCAGTTAAGAAGCGCTCCATGGGCGCCAGCCTCTTCCTCGACAGATACAGGCAGATGAACCATAAGTTGAGTGGTAACGAACGGAGCCGTCAGGCAATTAGAGTAAACACACTGAAGACATCCAAAGAAGAATTAGAGAGGAAGCTCAAGGCGAGAGGAGTCAAGCTCATCAACATCTCGTGGCTGAGAGACGGGTTTTACGTGGAGGGAGGCAAGACGAGTGTGGGAGCCACTTTCGAGTACCTACTCGGCCTCTACTCGATCCAAGAGGCAGCTGCACAATTCCCGGTTGAGATCCTTGCGCCAAATTCTAGTGACGTTGTGCTCGACATGTGCGCCGCACCTGGGGGAAAAACGACGCAGATAGCAGCATGGATGGAAGACAAAGGAGTCATCGTAGCGGTTGACATCCGCCGCGACCGACTCTATGCCCTCGAGAACAATCTAGAGCGCAGTGGCGTCGACAACTGCGTAGCCTATGCGGGCGACGCTGGAAAAATGGACTATCGCGGCACCCTCTTTGACAGGATTCTCCTAGATGCACCCTGCTCCGGTAACTATGTAACCGACCGATCATGGTTTAGCAAGAGGAACATCGCCGACGTGGAGCTTAATGCGACGAAGCAGAGACAGCTGTTAGGCGCCGCGGTAAACATACTCAAGTCTGGCGGTACTCTCGTCTACACTACATGCTCCCTCGAACCGGAGGAAGATGAGCTCAACGTCCAGTGGCTGCTCGATAATCACTTAGTAGAGTTGGAGACGGTTGAGGGACAAGGTAGTCCCGGCCTTACCGAAGTTCTCGGGAGGACGTTAAGTCAGGAGGTCGCTAAGTGTCGTAGGTTCTGGCCAGAAGAGACTGGCACGCAGGGTTTCTTCGTCGCAAAGGTGTTGAAGTTATGAAGGAGCTGAAGGACTTTCTGGAGGCCATCCACGCGGCCTACGAGCCGGAGGGGGAGCGACTAAACCTCAATAACAGGCGTTTCGTCGTCAACCCGGAGGTCAGTAGGCACATTTATGACAAAGGCAGGCTTGTCTACGCCGGGAAGCTCCTCGGCAGAACCAAAGGAGAGTTCATCCCCAGCGCCTTCCTCCTCGCTAAGCTCAGGCTACCTCAAGGGTCCCAACAAGATATGGGTCGACGAAAAAATTGGGTGGCTCTACGTCTGCGGCAGAGATGTTTTTGAGGATAGCATCCAGAGATCAGAGGGAGTCTTTGAGGAGGGAGCCTACTTCCTTCTCATGTTGGGGGACAACTGCCTCGGCTACGGAAGAGTCGAAACCATTGAGGGAAGAAGGATGTTGAGGAACATCTTTGATCTTGGCGACTTCCTGCGAAGAGAACGAGGAGGATCGGAGCAGGACCCTAAATAAGAGCCAAGTCTCAAAATCGTTTTATCGACTGAGAGACGAATCATAGAGATATGAGCGTCTATTCTGATATCGGCGTCAAGCGTGTCATCAACGCCGCGTTCGCCCTCACCCGCCTTGGGGGCAGCACCGTCCCCAAGGAGGTGCAGGAGGCAATGGATGAAGCGAATAAGAGCTACTGCAACATGTGGGAGCTCCTAATCAAGGGGGGTCAGATCATCGCTGAGAGCACAGGCGCTGAGGCTGCTTGGATCACGAGCGGCGGATTCGCTGCCCTAACCCTAGGCGCTGCGGCATGCATAGCAGGGAAAGACCCAGAGAAGATGAGGCGCCTCCCCGACACATCTGGGATGAAGAACGAGATCATAATCCAGCGTAACAATCGACTCTGGGTTTACGACCGCGCCATGGAGGTCGCCGGGGGAAAATTCGTTTTCGTTGGCGACGAGAACTGGGGCTGCGGGTTAAAGGAGTTCGAGACCGCCATAACGGATAAGACGGCCGCTATTCACTACGCCTACCCGACGGGCCCAAAGAGGGGAGTACCTCCACTCAAGGACCTTATTAAGATGGCCCATAACCACGGTGTCCCCGTCATCGTCGACGCCGCTGGGTTGACCTACCCAACAAGCAACTTCAAGATGTTCGCTGAAATGAAGGCGGACATCGTCGCATTTGGCGGGAAATACGTCCACGGACCCAACAGCACGGGCTTCGCCATCGGTAGGAAGGACCTGATTGACGCAATGGCGCTTCACAGCTTCATAGGTGCCGAATCTGGACCCGACGAAACCCCTGGCTACTGGAGGGGAATCGGCCGCGGCTACAAGCTAGACAGACAGGAGATCGTTGGCTTGATCGTCGCTTTCAAGAGGTGGATGACTATGGACCACGAGAGGGAGAGGATCCAGCCAGCCTGGGAGAGAGCACGTTACATCGAAAAGAGGATCATGAAGCTCCCCGGCCTCAAGGAGGCACGGATCACATATATGCCCAGGAGCGGTACCGGCACCGCTTACAACACTATTGGCCTCAATGTCCAGTTCCTCGACAAGTCGTTGGATGAGGTTTCCGTAATCGTCAACAGCCTTAGGAATAAAGACCCAGAGATCTGGGTCCGTTATTGGGGTGACAGCAATAACTTCATCATAAATACGTTAATGCTGCTACCCGGGCAAGAGAAGCTGTTGGTGGAGAGGTTCCAGGAAGTCTTCGCTTAGTCTCCCCTCAATCTTTTATCGCCTAGCCCTTACCTAACTGTGAGGCATCTATTTTGAAGCAGACGGCTTGGAAATGGATCGATGATAATCAGAAGCATCTCACAGAAATGAGCGACACCATCTGGGGTTACGCAGAGCTCGGGCTCTGGGAAACCCGATCCTCGAAGCTTATCGCGGATGAGCTGGAGAAGCATGACTTCAAGGTGAAGAGATGTGTCGCGGATATGCCGACAGCGTTCGTTGCGGAGTGGGGAGAGGGGCAGACATGCATCGGCGTCCAAGGTGAGTTCGACGCATTACCTGGTATCAGCCAGAAGGTGAAGACTGAGAAGGACCCACTCAAACCAGGTCACGCAGGACATGGCTGCGGTCACAACGTCCATGGTGTTTCCGGGATGGCGGGAATCATAGCCCTCCGCTATGAGTTGGAGGAAGAAAATATTAAGGCCAAGGTCAAGTTCTTTGGCACACCCGCCGAGGAAAACTATGCTGGCAAGGTCTTCATGGTAAGGGAAGGGCTATACGATGACGTCGACGCCTGCATCAGCCACCACCCTAGCAGTGTAAACACGGCGAGGCTAAACAGCAGCACGGCCGTCAACGGTGTCAAGTTCCATTATTACGGCAAGACCAGCCACGCAGCCGCAAACCCCGAGCAGGGGAGAAGCGCCCTCGACGCGGTCGAGCTGATGAATATCGGAGCCAACTACCTCCGCGAACACATAATCCAGGAGGCACGCGTCCACTACATTATCGAGTCAGGAGGGGGACAACCCAACGTCGTCCCCGACTATGCCCGGAGCTGGTACTATATACGAGCCCCAGAGCGCGACCAACTTGACCCAATCTATGAGCGTATTCTCAAAATCGCCCAGGGCGCTGCACTTATGACGGAAACCACCCTAAAAGTCGAGTTTATCGACGCCCTCTACAACATCATCCCAAACAGGGTGGTGGCTGAAACAGTTGTGAAGAATATGCGAGAGGTCGGTGCACCTAAATACACCAAAAAGGAGCTCGATTTCGCCGCTGAGATAGCGAAGAGCTTCGCTAAGGAGCAGAAGATAGACATGTTGAGGAAGGTCAAGTTCCCGAACTGGGAGAAATACGTTGACGTCGACCTACCAACGGATATCCTTGACCCAGCGGGAGAAGGCGAAGTCATGGCAGGGAGCAGCGACGTCGGCGACGTTAGCTGGAAGTGCCCAACCATCGAGTTCGGAACGACCCTTAATGTCCTCGGCGCACCCGGCCACAGCTGGCAGTTCGTAGCCGTGAGTGGCAGCAGCATAGCCCATAAAAGCCTCGTATTTGCCGCAAAAACCATAGCGGGTACAGGCCTTGATCTCATAACGCAGCCGGAACTGCTCATAAAGGCGAAGGCAGAACACAAGAACCGGCTCAACGGTAGAACCTACAAATCGGCTATACCAGACGACTGCAAACCACCTCTCGATGTCGCTAAGGTCGCAGCTATGAAGGCGCAGGAGTAGGCCATTTCCCCATTAGATAGTTTTTGTAGCGACGGGTTATTTTACCTAGGTTGGTCAAAGTGCTTTCTGGGATGAATATAGGGAACTGTTAAATCTCAGTCTAATAGAGAGGCGATTTCAAGCGGTTCGAGACGGGGTGACAACTCAGGAGAGTTGATGGTCTTCGGCCAGAACTAAGGATGATTTGAGACTAGTGGTGCCAAGACTTTTACCGGTTACTAGCCTGAGTTCAAGTATCGGTGTCGAGATTGAAGGAAAAAGCTTGGGACTGGATTGAGAAGAACAGAGATTATGTCGTTGAACTAAGTGATAGAGTCTGGGAATACGCCGAGTTGGGGCTTGTCGAAGAGAAGTCCTCCAAGCTCTTAGCCGACGAACTCGAGAAACACGGCTTCAGGGTAGAGAGAGGTGTAGCGGGTATGCCAACTGCCTTCGTCGCAGCTTGGGGGAAAGGCTCACCCACAATCGGTCTCATGGGGGAGTTCGACGCCCTACCGGGAATCAGCAACAAGAAAGTGCCCAGGAAGGAGCCGCTCAGGGAGGGGGCACCAGGCCATGGTTGTGGCCACAACATCCACGGCGTAACCGCTGTAGCGGCTGCGATTGCTATCCAGCAACGAAATGGAAGAGTCAGCGCTCAGTGGCACCATAAAGATGTATGGTTGCCCCGCTGAGGAGAACTACGATGGAAAGGTATTCATGGTCCGCGCAGGCCTCTTCAAGGGCGTCGACGCTTGCCTCAGCCATCACCCCGGCTCTCTAAACACAGCGAGCCTATCCAGCAGCACCGCCATCAACTCCGTCAAATTCCACTACTATGGTAAGACGAGCCACGCAGCCGGGTCACCGGAGCAGGGACGAAGCGCCCTCGACGCGGTCGAGCTGATGAACATCGGAGCCAACTACCTCCGCGAGCATGTGATTGAAAAGGCTCGCATCCATTATGTAATAGAGGAGGGTGGCGGCCAGCCCAACGTTGTGCCCGACTACGCCCGCAGCTGGTACTACATCCGTGCCCCTGAGAGGGACCAAGTCGACCACATCTACGGGCGTATACTAAAGATTGCGGAGGGTGCCGCCATGATGACCGAGACCAACCTAAAGGTGGAGTTCCTCACAGGCATATACAACACCCTCCCCAGCAAGGTACTCAGCGAGGTCGTTACCTTCAACATGAGGGATGTCGGCCCCCCCACATACACTCCGGAGGAACTCGCCTTCGCTGCAGAGATCGCCAAGAGCTTTCCCCGTGAGCAGAAGGTCGACAATCTACGCAAGTCGAAGATACCAAACTATGAGAGGTACCTCGACATCGACACGGTGAGGGACATCCTCGACCCGTGGAACGAAGGCGAGGTTTCCGGTGGCTCCACCGATGTGGCCGACGTGAGCTGGCAGACCCCAACCATGGAGTTTAGCACCGCTGCATTCGTCCTAGGCGCACCCGGGCACAGCTGGCAGACCGTCGCGTGCAGTGGTACTAGCCTAGGGCATAAGAGTCTAATCTTCGCTGCCAAGACCATGGCGGGAAGCACACTCGATCTTCTCACTAAGCCAGAGCTGCTCAGTAAGGCTAAGGAGGAACACGTAGAAAAGATGCAGGGAAGGGTCTACCGGTGTGCAATTCCTGATGATGTTTACCCGCCTCTCAAGATCGCTCGGGTTGCAGCCGAGAAGCTGAGTTAGCGACTATTTTATCTCCACCGCCAAGCCCCCTATCCACCATGGTTAAAGACACTGCGTGGAGCTGGATCGACGAGAACCAGAAGAGAATAATCGAGATAGCTGACACGATCTGGGGCTACGCCGAACTCGGACTCATGGAGACAAGGAGCTCAAAGCTGCTCCAGAATGAGTTGAGTAAAAATGGCTTCACCGTTGAGGCTGGTGTCGCGGGGATGCCCACAGCGTTCGTCGCCACATGGGGGAGCGGAAAGCCCGTAATCGGGGTCATGGGCGAGTTTGATGCCCTACCGGGGATCAGCAACAAAGCCGTGCCTGAGAAAGCACCTCTAAGGGAGGGGACACCCGGACACGGCTGCGGTCACCACATCCACGGCACAAGCGGCGCCGTAGGCGCCATAGCGGCTCGCTACGCGATGGAGAAGGCTGGGATCAAGGGCACAATCAGGTTCTTCGGAACCCCCGCGGAGGAGAACTTCGTTGGCAAGGTCTTCATGGTCCGAGCCGGTCTATTCGACGATGTCGACGCCGTCATCAGCCATCACCCAAACTCGATCAACTCGGCGGGACTGGGCACAAGCACGGCGGTCAACGGGGTCAAGTTCCACTACTACGGGAAGACGAGCCACGCTGCGGGCAGCCCAGAGCAGGGAAGAAGCGCCCTCGACGCAGTTGAGTTGATGAACATCGGCGTCAACTATCTGAGGGAGCATGTGATACAGGAGGCGAGGTTCCACTACGTAATCGAGGTCGGAGGCGGCCAGCCCAACGTGGTGCCCGACTACGCTCGTAGCTGGTACTATATTCGAGCGCCCCAAAGAGACCAGCTTGAGTCGATATATCAACGCATAATAAAGATCGCTGAAGGAGCAGCCATGATGACCGAGACGACCCTAAAAGTCGAGTTCATCATGGGGCTATACAACCTCATACCGAACAGAGTAATCGCGAAAACTATCACCGCGAACATGAAGGAGATAGGCGCACCCCAGCACACGGCTGAGGAAATCGACTTCGCGAAGAAGATCAACGCGGACCTAGATAGGCAGGTGAAGATCGACGATCTGAAGCGGCAAAAGGTCCCCACCTGGGAGCGCTACGCCGACATGGAGATGGCCGACGATGTCCTCGATCCCTTCGGCGAGGACTATTGTAGCGCAGGCTCAACGGACGTCGGCGACGTTAGTTGGGTGGTGCCCGCCGTCGAGTACAACACCGCGACCTATCCTCTTGGCAGCCCAGCACACAGCTGGCAGTGGGTCGCCTGTGGCGCAATGGCTCTCGGTCATAAGAGCCTCATATTCAGCTGCAAGGTCACTGCGGGATCGGTCCTGGACCTGCTCACGAGGCCAGAGCTTGTTAAGGAGGCGCAGGACGAGCACAGGAAGCGCCTTTTAGGGAAGAAGTATGCATCTCCCATCCCAGCTGAAATCCAGCCCCCGCTGGAGACCGCTAGGGCTTACGCTGAGAAAAATAGGGGCAAGGACTAATTTCCCGGCATAACGCGCGCTAATAGGGTGTTTGCGAGTAAAAACCTGCGTAAAAAATGGTCAGGTGGAGTCTATTTCTTCTTGTTCTTCTTGACGAAGTGCTCGACCCTGTTCCAAGCGTCTTCGAGCCGTTCCATATTGTCAACGAGGGCGAACCTTATGTGACCCTCGGCTGTCTCGCCGTAACCTGTTCCAGGGGCGCCGCGGACTTTCTCCTGCAGGGTGAGCTCTTGGCCGAACTTCGCGCAAGGCATACCTATTGCGCTGATGTCTGGGAAGACGTAGAAGGTACCCTCGGGATACGCGCATTTGATCCCATCAATCTCATTCAGGCGCTTGACGCTGAAGTCGATCCTCTTCTTGTACTCCTTCCTCATCTTCTTGACGAATCCCCAACCCTTCTCGAGGGCGACTGCGCCAGCATACTGAAACGGAACTGGCATACCAATGATACCGACAGGTACATCTTCAATCAGTTTGCTGAGTTCAGGGCTGGCAATGATGTAGCCTGCACGGCAACCCGTCCAGGCGAAGGTCTTGCTGAAGCTCATGAGAGCGAGCGTCCTGTCCTCCATTCCCTTGATCTTCATCGTCGGGATGAATGGTTTGCGGCCCCAGATGAATTCGGTGTAGATTTCGTCGCTTATGCATAAGATGTCCTTCTCGACGCAGACCTCTGCGAGGGCCTTGAGCTCCTTCTCGTTGTAGACGGCGCCGGTTGGGTTATCGGGGCTGCAGATCATTACAGCCTTAGTCTTGGGGCTGCAGGCCTTCGCGATATTCTCAACGCTGGGTCTGAAGAGGCCCTTCTTATCCTTCTTCATGGGCGCTTTGACCATCTTTGCACCGAAGTATTCGGCTGGCTGGAAGTAACCCTGGTATGCGGGGTCGAGCAGTATAATCTCGTCACCTGGGTTGAGCAGAGCGCCGAAGGTTCGGAAGATCGCTTGGCTGCCGCCCGACTCGATACTGATCTGGGTATCCGGGTCGATCTTCACACCATACTTGCTGTAATATTTGGCGATCGCCTGCTTGAACTCGGGGACGCCCGTGAACTCGTAGTGGGTGTGCCCCTCCTTCATCGCTTTGAAGACGGCCTTATCGATGAAGCTGGGCTGGTTGAAGTCGGGGTCGCCTGCGCCGAGGTTGATCAGCTTAGGGTCATAGGCGACTCTTGATCGAGTTGAGGACCCCCCTCCCATTGAGAGGAGTTCCTTCTTAGCGAATTTACTTACATCCATGTCAACCACTTATCCTTGAACCAGAGATGGCTTTCCTATAAAACGTCTTCGCTGTTTGACAAAAGTAATTATGGAAGCTGAAAATGTATGGATGATATATAGGCTTCACCCGATGAGGGGGTTGAATAATAGCTTAAAAGCCGCGTCGCTCTGGGCGCGATATTGGGGTGCGAAACCATAGAGTATCACGCGCCCCTTTCCCATCCTTGTCTCGATCATCGCTGCCTTTCGAGCCAGCTTCTCCTCGCCCTGCAGCCAGCCACTCTCCATGATGCGGGCCTCGGGGTAGCTAATGACTACGCTGCAGTCGTCGCTGTGGTTCCCCGGCTTGACCTCGAAGGCGGGGTGATTACGGAATATGATAAGCAGATCCTCCTGGACCCCCCAAGCGAGTTGGTTCCCTCCGTCGACG
The DNA here is from genome assembly GCA_963780545.1 of Candidatus Bathyarchaeota archaeon. Classification (GTDB taxonomy): domain Archaea; phylum Thermoproteota; class Bathyarchaeia; order TCS64; family TCS64; genus UBA8941. The sequence goes on along the minus strand of CAWACK010000010.1, from coordinate 447,068 downwards.
TCTACGTGTAGAGTCGAACCTGGGCAGAAGAAGTCCTGCAGCTTGACGTCGGAGAGGACATTCTTTACGGGAACCTTCAGCTCCTCTATTGCGAAGTCACTCGACTCGCCTAAACAGAGGATCGTACCTCCAGCTTCAGCGAACTCCTTCAGCTTCTCTACTCCATCCTTCCCGATTCCGCTCCGGTAATCGGGGGGATACTTGGGTAAAGCCATGGCGCCCTGCGAACGCTTATCGAGATACTCATCAATCCCCTCGCCGGTTATCATGCTCTTGTTATCAGTTGGGAGGATTAGGACATCGAACTTCTCCGCGAGCCTCCCACGCTTGATGTCCTTATCGAAGACAGTTTTGTAGCTGAATCTAAACTGCTCCAGAAGCCAACGAGTCCAGCCCTCGTCTGTGTTTCCGCCATAGTATCGCTGGAAGACACCTATCTTAAGCAACTTGGTTGAGACCTCATTCAACTCACCCTCAGGCGCAGCGTAGAAGTAGAGGTGGTATCGCCTGGAGAGCTTCTCAAGCTCGTCTTCAACGTCCACACCGACGATGTGCCAAGTGCCTGCAGGGTAGGTTTTCTCCCCGACAAGCAGGGGCATCTTCAGCCTCTTGACCTCGAAGCCCTTCCTAAGCAACCTGTTGATGGCTGCGTAGCCGTCGTTGTGGCGGGCGTCTAGGAGCCAGCCACTGGGTGCCTGGGATGCGACACCACCCCTCGGGAAACGGAGGCTTGGTACAGACTCGAAGAAGCCCTCGAATCGGTGCTCAACCTCGTGCAACCGGACGCCCATGAACTCGGGGATCGTGTAGGTGGCTAGGTCATAGGGCATCAGGGGTGTCCCATCGGGCTTACTGCTGAAGGGGCCGACGTGGTAGAAGGTTCGCTTAAGGAGGGACATTATGTAGGGTCTACACGGTTGGGAAGCTGAGATGGCGTATGTACCTCGAGGGTATGTGATGTCGTCAGCCGTGAACTCTTTGAGACTCCGCTGCACCTCGACACCCATGTCCATAAGCGTCTTCAGCAGCTTGTAGGCGATGAGTTCGTCATGCTGCTCCGGCTTTATGATGAAGGCGTAGGGTGCCTCATTAGTACCCTTCTCAAGGGAGTGCGTCGCCTTCAAGTACATGTTCCTAAGGATCATCTCCCTGAAGTTTGAAGCCGCCATAAGAGTCGCTTTGGCGCTTATCTTCTGCTGCTCAACGACGTCGCGGAGCCTCCACCACCCACCGGGCCAAGGGTGTGGGAAGCCCATCTGGGTACGGTACTCTGGGCGGCCGCGGTTGCTCGGCTTCAGTTGATGGTAATGAACCCAGATTGGGGTAGCCAAGCCTGCGCTAGCCGACTCCGTCAGCATACCACAGATGTTGTGCCAGCATGGGACATAGTTGAAGGTTGGCATGAACTCCCCGGGGTATGTGGCGGCTGATTCTACGCCGATCTTCCCCTCAGCCTCGAGCATCACATGCATCAACCCACCGAAGAACTCTTGCTCCGTCCAGATGAGAGGATCGACCTGGTCATCCACCGGGTTGCTGAAGGGAGGGATGTAGAATCTTGCGCCGTAGCTACCCATGTGGTGGTAGTCGATGTAGACTTGAGGGTACCATTCTCTGAATATGACTCGCGCGACCATCTGGCTCTCTACCATTGAGAGGTTGATGGCGTCGCGGTTGTTGTCATGGCCCGTATACCTGTGATAGAGCCAGGGAGGATTAGTCCCCTCATATTCGGTGTTCAGGTATTTGTTATACCAGTCGGTGACCATTATCTGGCCGTCAGGGTTGAAGCATGGAAAGAGGAGGAGGACGACGTTGCGACGAACCTCAGCGTACTCGGGTCTTGTAGCAAGCTCGTATGCGAGCTCTGGCGCCATCTGAGTGCCACCAACCTCAGTTGCGTGGATGCTCATAGACATTGCAACAACGGCCTTGCCACCGGAAACTATCTCATCGAACTCCTCTCGGCGGATGCCTTTGGGGTGGGCGATCCTCCAACTCTCCTTCATAATCTCGTCGAGTCTACTCATATTCTCTGGGCTCGTTATCACGGCCAAGAGGAATGGATTTCCCTCAGTTGATTTACCGAGCTCCTTGACTCTGACACAAGGCGACCTGCCTAATTCATTAAAATAATCAACTATCCGGTCCCACCTGACGAGTTTTCGATCCTCCCCCATCACCTGACCAAAAAATTCTTCGGGGGAGATAATCCTCTGAGACATGGTACAAATAATACGTTTAACGTATTAAAATAATCCATTTTTAGTCTGTGAAAGGGGTTGAAATAGATGTTATTCGAGAAAAAATTGTTTTTCGCATCTTCTTTGGCTTATGAGATGGGTTGGATAAGTTTATTCATCGATGAAAATGGGAGTCGTTAAAACTTCGCGATTCTTTGTGTTTGAGTTTTCTTCCTCTAAGAATATAAGCCCAGCCTCCGAGTCTACGTTGCCCGCAGAGACGACGCACCATGCAGACGGACTCCGCGGAGGGTCACCTGTGAAGACGGGGTTACCCAGTCATGGGACAGGCGGGCAGGGCTTGGGCGTCGGACTCCTCGCAATTTGAGAGAGCTCAGCTGAGCGGAGCGTTGGCTCCATGCGTTGAGGCTGTGTGTTTGTTGCGAGGTACAGGGACGCCCCAGCCCACCGTTGCGCGCGCGCTCGTCGGCCATCTTCGCCAACTTAAGCGCTTACTTACTCAGAAGGGTAGTTATCGCGTTTAGCCTGGGGTTGAAGACCTCGACACGGTGGAGATGGAGCTTCGTTAGTTCAGCGGACGAAATCTCACTCTTTGCAACCGCCTCAGCTGCCCTTAATGGCAGCTGAGAAGATCAAATTCTTCAGTTTCGCCTTCCTCTTCTCGGATGTTCTAGGGGAAAACTCATAGAAACTATAACAATCTACATATTTCATTAACTACCTGAGGGTTGTGGAGTATGCCCTCAAACCTTAATAGCGGAGTCTCTGAAAGATTCCAAAGGCGAGATACATGGATGTCGAGACCCGATACAGGCTAATCTCCCAAAACCTTCAGGAGATCATCACTAAGAATGAGCTCCGAAACCTATTAGAGAATAACAACCACCCCCGCGGATATGTCGGCTTCGAGCCCAGCGGTATGATGCATGCTGGCACCGGACTCGTCGTGGGGAAGAAGATGAAAGACTATGCTGATGCGGGCTTCCACTTCATAATTTATCTCGCTGAGTGGCACGGGTGGATAAACAATAAGCTCGGCGGCGACCTCGACAACCTCAGAGCAGGAGCCGAGTACTTCAAGGACTGCTTCACCGCACTCGGTCTCCCTGAAGGGAAGGTAGAGTACCTTTGGGCCTCGGATATTGTCAGTCACGGCGACTACTGGGAGAAGGTCGTGAGGGTAATGAAGTCGATGACGATGAAGAGGGCTCTACGTGCGATGCCAATTATGGGGCGTAGTGCGGATGCCGATGACGTTGAGGCATCATGGGTTCTCTACCCGGCGCTCCAGACCTCAGACATATTCCAAATGGAACTCGATGCCGCATGCAGTGGAATGGATCAGAGGAAGGTTCACATGCTCTGCAGGGAGATAGCACCAAAGCTCGGCTACAAGGTCCCCGTCTGCCTCCATTCACCACTGCTCCCCGGGCTCCAGGACACAACCATTCAGGGTAACTTCGACGATGATGAGGGTATCAACAAAGCGATCACAACCAAAATGAGTAAGAGTGTCGCGAAGGGCGCCATCTGGGTTAATGATACCCCAGGGGAGATCAGGCAGAAGTATAAGGAGGCATTTTGCCCGCCGAAGCAGTTAGAGGGCAACCCCGTCCTCGAACATGTTCGGATGGTCGTCTTCCCCCATCTCGGTAAGTTGGAGGTCAAGCGCCCAGCCAAATTCGGGGGTGACGTTACCTTTGAGAATTACGAGGAGCTCGCAAAGACCTACTATGAGGGAAAGCTCCATCCTATGGACCTTAAAAACGCCGCCGCCGAATCGATGGTCGAGCTCCTCGAGCCCGTCAGGAAGTACTTTGAGCGTAAGCCCGAGAACCTGGAGAAGATGAAGCAGCTTCAGATTACAAGGTAGAAAGATGGACTACTCTGCGTAGCTAGCCATCTTCTCAGCCAACTCCACGGTTCTGCAGCTATATCCATACTCATTATCGTACCAGGCGACGACTTTGACCATTGCGCCGTTGGAGATCGTCGATGTACCGTCCACGATGGCTGAGTATGGGCTATGGATGTAGTCGATTGAGACTAGGGGCTCGTCGTCGTAGGCGAGGATGCCATTCATTTTCCCACCGGCGGCCTCCTTGAAGGCAGCGTTGATCTCGTCGACGCTGGGCTTCGTCTTGAGGACGGCTGAGATATCGATTAGGCTGACGTCTGGGGTAGGGACGCGGAACGCTGTGCCGTCGACCTTACCCTTAAGCTCGGGGAGGACCTCGCCGATAGCGGAGGTCATACCGGTTGTCGTGGGGATGATGCTCATCGCTGCTGCGCGTGCCCTGCGGAGGTCCTTGTCGGCTCGGTCAAGGATCATTTGACTTCCTGTGTAGGCGTGGATAGTGGAAACCATCGCCGACTCGAGACCGAATTGGTCGTTTAGGACCTTAATGACAGGCGCCACACAGTTGGTGGTGCAGCTAGCGTTGCTTACAAGGTGATGTTTCGCAGGGTCATAGATTGAGTCATTGACTCCTAGAACGATTGTGGCGTCGAGTTTCCTTCCGGGGGCGCCGACTAGAACCTTGCTCGCTCCTGCTTTCAGATGTTTTCCGGCGCCATCCCTGTCTCTGTACTTGTCGGATGTGTCGATTACAAGCCAAACGCCTAGACTCCCCCAAGGTAGCTTCTCCGCGTCTGACTCGTTGAGGACTTTTATCCGCTTACCCGCGGCAACTATCATGTCTTCCTCGACATCAATTGGAAAAGGGGCCTTTCCGTGGACACTATCATGTTTTAAAAGGTGGCCGAGTTGTTTCGCGTCGCCTCTGTTAACTGCCACGAAATCGAGTTTAGAACCCCTCTCTAACGCCGCTCTTAACGCGAGGCGGCCGGTTCTACCGAATCCATTTATTGCTACCTTAACCATGAGGACGAACCTCGTATTAGAGTCAATCAAACTCTCTTAAAACTGCCTTGGCCCGGAACCCTGATCGACAAGGTTTTTATTCCTAGGTGAAACTACCCTAACCGCGTCAAAGACGCGGTTCACACTCACCGCAGGTGGAACGGACGTAATAAACGTCGTAGTCCCCTGCAATTACTGGATGGAAGGTCAGCGTGGGAACGAGTTCTCGGACCCAGGTGAGACCCCAGAGGGAGGTAGAGGTGCCCTGCGGCCAGGGTGAACCTGGAAAGGCAAAATAGAGTTGCATAGATATGGGAGATAAGGACAGCTACACAGGCGTCAAGTACACAATCCAAGCTCGCTTCACCATCGATGGAGTCGTCGAGCGCCACGATGTCATAGGAGCCATTTTTGGCCAGACAGAAGGACTCTTTCCAAAGGATTTTGAGCTCCGAGAACTACAGCGCACAGGTAAGATCGGTAGAATCGACATCGACCTCAAATCCGCCAACGATAAGACGACCGGTACCCTGACGGTTCCCTCGAGCCTTGATAGGCCTGAGACCGCCGTCATCGCAGCGGCTATGGAGACCGTTGACAGGGTCGGCCCCTGCGACGCGAAGATCGCCATCGAGGGGATCAAGGATGTCCGTGTTGACAAACTCAAGCGGATCCAGGAACGCGCTAAAGAGTTAATGCGCGATTGGCATGTCAAGGAAAACCACGATATCGAGTTGATGCTCGACCAAGTTAGCCAGGAGGGTAAGAAGATTGAACCCGTCCACTATGGGCGTGAGAGGCTAACGGCGACACCCGACATAAGCCAGCGTAACGATATCCTTGTTGTTGAGGGCAGAGCCGACGTCATAAACCTCCTAAGGGCGGGTATATCCGGATCAATAGCAGTTGAGGGAGTCAAAATCCCGAGGACGGTACGCGATCTCGCTAAGAAGAAGGAGATAACGGCCTTCCTCGATGGTGACCGTGGCGGTGACCTCATTTTAAAGGAGCTAATACAGGTGGCGAGGCCGAAGTACGTGGCTCGCGCCCCTCGTGGCTCCGAGGTGGAGGAGTTAGACCCCGATCAGATCAAAGCGGCTCTTGCAGCTCGCGTACCCCTTGAAGAGGCTTTAACCCAGGAGCAAACAGAAGTCACGGCTCCAGTTGAGCAGTTGCAACAGGTTGTGACAGCACCTCAGAGGCCGTCGAGGGAACAACGAAGACCTCAACGTCCTCCTAGACAGGAGGTCGTAAAGGTTCCGAGTATAGCCATGGAATACACCAGTCTTGCAAATGAGCTCAAGGGCACACTTGAAGCAGTCCTCATAGGCAAGGAGGGCAGCCAGATGGAGCGGTTCCCGGTGGCTGAGCTCGTCGAGAAGCTCAAGGCAGCGGACAACGTCAAAGCGGTTGTTTTCGATGGCATTGTGACTGGGCGCCTAATCGACGCGGCGGTAACGAAGGGTGTGAAGGCAGTTGTAGGCGATAGGATAGCCGAGGGCGTCAAGATTCCTCAAGGAATCGAGATCAAGGCATTCAAAGACCTATCCTAAACGATTTTTTTTACTCCATCCTTTTTCGGACAGCTGGCCTACGAAGCGAGAGTTTATGGAGAGCCTCCCCAAAACTTTCACCTGGGTCGAGAATGTGCTTCATAAATACACCCGTCCTCCCGACGACGCGCCTCCTCTCTAAGGTTCGGACTCTCTCAATAACTATTCTTGTGTCTACGCCCAGGAGTCGTGCGACCTCCCCCTCTCTACCGGTGATGGGGGATTCGACGTGACCCCGCAGTGTTGGCTCTATGAGCATTAGACGCTTATCCACTCCAGGGACTCTGACGCTGCTCTCAAGCTGGTTAAGGTCGACGGAGCCAGCGAAGCTATAGAATTCGCGCTCGGCTTGGAGCAACCTCATCAGGGGAAAGCTGTAACCGCGGCGCTCCCCAGTATATATGTAGCCCTTAGCAGCGTAACCTGGCGTGGCCTGAACTATCTCGCGCTCCTCTACACGTATTCCACTCCTATCAAGGGCAGCTTCGACGAGTTCAGGCGCTGGAGGGGTCGGGATGAAGATATCGACATCGCTTGTTGGTTTAACATCCCCCCTAGCGAGACTACCGTAGGCGAGACACTCTATATGGACCGAAGCGAGGGGACGCATAAGTACGATGGCCTCAGCCCTGAGGGATTTCAATAAGCGCCAGTGCTCTTCCCCATACGTGGCTTCAACCCGATCCAACAATTTGCTCCACTCCTATTAGGAAGCGGTCTCCTTATATCTCCAGCCTCAACCTGAAACTGGAGGCTAAATAGTTGGACTCCCTCACAACCTTGCTAATAATCGTAGCCGCCTGGTTCATCTTCTATGCGGCGATAAAGCTGTTCAAGGTGGAGCGGGCGGATCTTGAGGTGAGCCCACTTTATGCAATATATAAATCGACGAGGCTAAATGGATTAATCACACGTCTAGCGGGTTGGCACCCGGAGTTCTGGAGGATTCTGGGAAACGCAGGCGTCGTTGCAGCCATCGGCCAAGCCACATTCGCCTCTTGGATATTGATCAATAACCTGCTAAAATTTGTCTTCAGACCGGAGCAGGCGACGCCCGTGCAACCCCTTATTCCGGGTGTCACAATAGGGGCCTCGAGTCTTCCTTGGTTTATGCTCGCTGCGGGTGTCGTCATACTCGTACACGAGCTTAGCCACGGTATCCAATGTGTACTCGAGGGGGTGAAGGTCAAGTCAGCCGCTATCCTAGTGGCGGTTATAACTTTTGGAGGAGCCGTAGAGCCCGATGAGGAGGAGTTGACGAAAGCCCCGATGATGAGCAAGATGAGAATATTCGCCTCGGGGAGCATAGTCAACCTCATCACAGGTCTTCTCCTTGTACCGGTGATGGTTGTCTTCGGGAACTTCATGCCGACGCTGCTTGTCGTCTTCTTAAGCTGGCTCTATTTCATCTCCATTAACCTGGCGGTCATAAATATGCTCCCAATAGGACCTCTCGATGGTGGGCAGATGTGGCGTGCCTTCACAGAGAAGAGGCATTGGGGAAAACAGCTGCAGACCCTGAGCTACATACGGATTTATTACCCTAATTCTAGGTAACATAATCTTCAGCTTGAGATTATTTGGATTGGTCTCCCTCTAAATCTAATAAAAAACTATGGCGGGGGATACTATCCCCCTAGTTTCTCCCAATCCGCTCGGCTCAAATATTGTTCAAAAGGATAAAAGAAATATGGGGAAAACTTGAAGAGGAGGTCAAAGAAATTGCAACACACACCTATTCTTGATAATACATTAACACTCGTTAACTCGAGCCCCACTTGAATAATATCGCATGGGCCCATAAATGAAAATTCATGTTTTGACTGGAGAAATTTCAACTTTCCTCTTCTTTACCTTCCCAGGTTCAGGTATCCAGATCTGAATTATGAACAGAGCTATGAAACAGAGAATCGTGGCTAAGTAGAAAGTTGTGTTCCAGCCGAAGGAGTCAATTACGAAGCCACTGAATATAGAGCCGACGGTTGAGCTCTGCTGTGTGATTGCTGAGTATAGGCCCATCCCGAAGGCGCGCATCTCGGGGCTGAGGAGATCAGCTATCAATGTCCTGATCGCAGTAAGGGCGATGGCTGTGGCAGCAGCATCGAAAGCCCTCAAGAACACCATCTGGAAGAATGTCGTTGTGATGGTATAGCTGAATGTTGTCATCACAGTCATAACGAGGCCGACTATGAGCATGGTTTTTCTACCATACTTGTCAGTCAACCAGCCCGATGCTTGCGAGAAGATTATGGTACATACTGCTCTGATGGCGAAGATGTAGCTGACTGAGTCAATGTCAAGATGTAGGACTTCGCTGAGATAGAGACTGACGAAGGGGTCTATCATCGTGTAACCGGTACGGTAAAGGAGGACAGCCACGAGGAATATCGCAACGACTACCCCGAGGCCCTTTAAGGAGATCAGGAAGCCACGAACATCTATCCTCTTCCTCGTCGATGTCAATGATTTTAATCTGATTTCCTCAGGGAGCGTTTCCTTTACAAGAAATATCATAGCAATGGAGCTTAGAAGGATCGAGACCGCTGCGAAAAGAAAATACCAGGTGTAATCGTTTCCGAAAACCAAGAAAGGTGTTATCAGGGGTCCGATTAGTGCCCCAACACCGCCTGACACGCCATAGAGGGCCATGGCCTTTCCGCGCTCCCTCATAGGGTAGACGTCAGCGGCCATCGTAGTCACCATAACCGGCATCATATAGAAGCCGATGCCTGCGATGAACCTCGAGATCATTAGGGATGTGAAGTCATGTCCCATGAAGACGAGCATGAAGTAGGTTGAAGAATATATGAATCCACTCAGGATAAGTATATTCTTCCTTCCAAATCTGTTTGACAGGGCACCCGCTATCAGACCACTTATGATGCCGGCGAAGGTGCCTATTGAGATAAGAATACCATTATCAGCGTTGCTCAGACCAACACTTGCGAAGAAGAGAGGCAGAACCATGTAGATTGTTGATGAGGTTATTTGCATTACAATGGTGGAGGCGATCATTATATTGAAGTTCTTCCGCATTTGGGGAGTAACGTCTGATGACATATAGCTCAACACCGACTGCCTAACGAAATATATCCCTTTCTAGTCCTGATTTGGATCTGCTAGATTCTCGCTTTTTCATTCATCCCAGGGTGACTTCCCTTTGTGCATAATGCTTTTACCATGAGGCTCCGCCATTCTTGTTGCAGCGGTGGGTAGGATCGGGGAGCCAGCCCTGCCCCGTACCTCTAATGGGCTACAAGGGGGGTCAGTAACCTCAAGGGTGGCCGGGGGAAGAGGGACGTAAGGCGCGGAGCCCTCTGTAGATGTCCTGCCCCGCGGGGCCGGCGGTTGCGTTGCGCGCCTTCGTAGGGAGGCGCGTGCGCATTCAACGGGCGAACCTGGCCAGGCCCGGGAGGGAGCAACCTAAGTCTGAACGTTGGGCGCTCGCGGGAACTCGGGGCGGAGGAGGGTGACGCGGACCTGCGTCTCGCCAGCCTGGGTACCCAGGGGGAGCCGCCGCTGCACCTACTTTCAGCCACCTCTCAAGTATGTAAACGGAAGAAACCGGTCTTCTTTTACAAACATGAGCAGCATCAGGGACCACTTCTTTAACGAGTTTTACTCCGAAGTGCGCGCGTAAATGAATGAAAGGATCGTCAACATTGTTGCTGCAGCTGACAGTGGGCAAATAATAGGTGGAATTGATCAGCTGGGTGGCGAGACCGTGGAAATGTTTCCTTCCTTTCTCACCCTATAGATGTAGTCGGCGACGCTCTCAAGCTCCTTCTCATGCGATACGAGGATGACCTGGCTGCAGTCGAGTTCGTTCAGTATGTCCCTCATCTTGAAGAGCTGCTCCTTACTGAAACCATCGGTTGGCTCGTCAAGGATGAGCAGGTTACCCCTCATCGTGTTAGTAACCTGCTTGACTATAGTGTTGAGGGCAAGGCGGTAGGCGAGGGCGACGGATGTCTTCTCTCCTCCGCTCAGGCTCTCGACGTCGAGTTCGTAGCCACTCTGCTCCACGGTTGGTGTGAAGTCCTCGTCGATGAGTCCCTGTAGCTCCTCGGACTCTATGAGTTCGCTGAACCACCGCTTGAACATCTTGTTGAACTCCTGGTTGAGGCTGAGAAGGATGTTCTTCTCGATGGTCTGGAGACTCGGTATTAGTATCTCGCGTAGCCAGGTTTCGACTATCTGGAGACCCTCCGCCTCCAGCAGGTTCTTCTCGTGTCGGGCCTTATCCTCCTTCATACGCTCAACCCGCTGCTCGGCGGATTCGATGCTCGAGTTGAAGTTCTTTATCCGTGTTGACTCCATCGCATCCTCCTGTAGGAGCGTTTTCTCCTCCAACAGTAGCTTCGAGAGTTCTGCTTCGAGGCCTTCATACTTCTTTAGTTCAGTGTTGACTTCGCTAAGGTTCTCAGCGTTCTCCCTGAGTTTTCCGTCCAGGCTTGCCTTTTCAGATTCGAGTTTTGTTTGTGTAGTTGTCAGCTCTGGAAGTCTATCCGCGATGGCCTTCGAGTCGTTGTATTCCTCCTCAACCCTCATCTCCTCGAGTTGTGCGCCTCTTGTCCTCGACTCGTCGTATTTCTGGATGTATGGTTTGAGCTCGTTCGTCTGAGACTCCAGAATCGAGATTTCCTCTTTCTGTTTCTCGGCGAAGGAGTCGTTCAGCAGCAGGGCCTCTAAACCTGATTTCTTGGCTCTAGCACCTTCTACGTCAGCTACATATTTCTCGCGTGTCTGCCTGTCCTTCTCAAGGACTACAAGCTCGAGCCTCAGCCTCTGTAGCTTCTTCTCCTTCCTCTCGAGCTCCGTCTGCTTGGCTTTGCCATCCTTGATCTTCTCGCTTAGCTCCAATGATGCGCCTTTCTTGTCGGCTATCTCCTTGTCGAGTTTCTCTATCTCACGATGTATCTTGGATTCGAGGAGCCTGTAGTGTGTCTCGCTTAGCTTTTGTTGGCAGTGCGGACATGTGGCTCCCACTCCGATGGAGCTAATTGTCCTCCACTCCTCGCTCCTCTCGGTCTTCTCTGCCTCCAGTTGCCTGATCTCCTGCAGGGTCGTGGTGTGTTGACCCTGTTTCTGATTGTTGTCCTCTCTGAGCGAGTCTAGGGCAGTTACTTCGTTTTCCAGCTCGGCTATCTCCGCTGATAGTTGTGGTAGCTTCTGTAGCTCCTCTCCGAGTTCATCTATGTCACCGTTGAGATCATTGATCTCATCATCGGTATCCGAGAGCTGCTTCTCGAGTTCCTCCCGCTTCGAGTTGATCTTTGTTCTGATGACCTCTATACGCTGTTTCAGGGACTTGTCCAGGTCGTGTTTGCTCTGTAGCCTCGGGAGCTCCTTTCTTATTGCCTTGTATTCCTCGTAGATTGGGGTGAGTTTCTCGAGGCGTGTTTTTGCCTCCTTGGCTGATAAGAGCTTCTGCCTACTCTCGGCATGGGCGCTCGTGTTCGCGACTAAGTCTTGCTCCAGTCTTTTTTTCTCCTGCTCCAACAGCTTGAGTCGCTGAACGAGCACGTTGCTTGCGGCCTCGTCCCTCTTCTTCTCGCCTAATTCAGCTTGGACGCGGAGCTTCTCAGCCTCGAGTTTCCTCAGGCTCTCCTGGGCCTCCGCAATTTTTTCGTTTAGCTCCTTGATGTTTTTCTCTTCCTCATCTATCCTGCCCTTGACGAGCTCGACTTCCCCTCGTGATTTTTCTAGAGCCCTGGCCTCGCTCCTAAGGTTCGACAGGATCTTGTCTGCGTTGCCCGCGGCTATGCTATATTCCTCGACACCCAGAGCCTTCCTGAGAGTCTCCTTTCTGCTCTCCGGTTTCTGGCGGATGACCTCGCGCATCTGCTCCTGGGGCGTGAAGACGGCGTAACGGTAGATTACGCTCTGGCTGCGAGGGCTGGTTGGCTCCTTGAAGTCGAGGATCTGTAAGGCCCTCCGCTTCATATCCGTGGCGTTGTATCTCGTCTGGACGCCATCCTCGACAATGTAGCACTGGTCCTGGGTAACATTGCTCTTCTTCTTTGTCAAGCCTCTTCCGAAGGTGTACTCCTTGTCGTTGACCTCTATCGTGAGCTCGACACTGCCCTCTTTTTCGCCGACTCGTAGTAGGTGTGAGCCGAGTTGGTCGCCTAGGCCGAAGAGTGCGAACTCGACCGCGTTGAGTATGCTGGATTTCCCGGAGCCGATGTCTCCCTCAAATAGGGTGACTCCGCTTCTGAAGTCTATCCTCTCGTCCTTGTAGCTGCGGATGTTGTTCAGGTGCAGGGAGACTAGCTTCATCTCTGGCTTCTCCTGGGCAGAACTTGGTAGACTTCACTGGTTACTCGTTCCTCGAAGTCGGCGTTGGTCTCCCCCTCCTGCTTCTCGGTCTTCAGCACCTCGAGGAGCTTTGAGGCGAGTTCGAATCCCTTGTCGCCCTTGAACTCTGCTTCGACCCATCTGCGCGTCTCGTCGGGGTAGCTCCGAGGAACAGTGAAGTCCTTTAGATGCTCAGTCAGTATCTTACCCTCTATATCCTTCACCGACTCGCCCTGAACCTTGATCTCCGGGGCCTCCTTCGTCGTGAGAGCCCTCCTGTTTATGTAGACGAACTCTGAGCCCTTCGCCATGAGCTTGTCGCGTACTTCGTTCCAGTCGATGTCTGTGACGAGTCCCTGCGACAGTGTGCCCTCGACCTTGAGGAGGAGTATCTTGTCCTTTGGGTCGACTTTGTCTACTAGGTTCCTGAGGCTGGTCGAGAGTTCCCGTGAGGTCTTATTTTCGCCCTGTATGTGATGGTACTCTATCGTTGGGTGGGTAGTCTCGACGAAGTCGACTTTCTTGACTGTGTCTTCGAATTCGACGATTATGTAGCCTCGCTTCATCCCCTTCGCGACGTTCTCCAGGTCAGAGAAGCTTGAGCCAAATAGGGTACCGGGGTAGTTGATCTTGCCGTATTCTGGGTACTCGTCATGGATGTACTCGTGGACGTGGCCTCCGGCGTAGTAGTCGAAGCCCCTTGGCAGATAGCTCCGCTGGACTCCGGCGTCGTATGCTGAGGAGATGGGCTTAATCTCGTTGATAGCCGAGTGGAGCACGAAGATTCGGAAACCCTTCCAGGCCTCGAGGCTCTCCCTGTCGAGCAGCTCGTAGTAGTCACGCTCCATTGAGTAACTTCTGCCGGATATTCCGCAGAGCTTCGCACCGGTCTTCTGGTCCTCGATGCAGCGTAGCTTTATCTTGTCACCTTCCTGGGTAGCGTCCATAACGCGTGTTAGCAGGCCCCCGGCAACGAGGATATCGATAATGCTGGTTGAGTTAGGGCTGTAGTCGTGGCTGCCGTAGACGACGTAGACGGGTATGCCGAGGCCTCTAACCTTCTCGAGCTTTAGGACGACTCGTTTAACGGATTCAAGGTCGGGGACGTTGACGTGGAAGATGTCTCCGCTGATTATTATGAAGTCGACCTTCTCATCGGCGATGTCGTCCATTGTCTTCTCGAAGGTCTGGAGGTTGATCTCCTTGAGCTTCTCGTCCCTCCAGGCGCCGACGTGGATGTCCGCAAGGTGCGCGAACTTCAACTATGTTCACCCTATCAATCCGATCTTCTTGGCGGGCTTCGTCTCAGTGAATGGCTTGACGTAGTCTTCGAAGAGTGGTACCTGTATTGGTATCGCGAATTTGGTGAAGTTGCTGCTGACTATAGCCTCGCCGACGTCTAGGCTAGCGATGTTCTGGTCGTCCGCTGAGAGATCCTGTGAGGCGCTCGTGATGATGGCCTCGCGCTCCAGCTTCAGCTCGTTGCCGAGGATGATCTTGGTGTTCATGTTGGCGAGGACGGTGCGTGGAATGAGGCTCGTCAGCTGGGTTATGGCCGTAAGGCCGATCTTGAACTTGCGCCCCTCGCGAGCGATGTCACCATATATGTTTGAGCCACTGGACATCGCCTCGGCCCCGAGGACACGTGGAGCCTCCTCGATAAGGATGTTTAGGATGGGCTTCCCATCGAGTGTACCCTCCTGCTTGTAGTGCTTGTACCTGTTAAGGGCCTCGTTGATGACGATACTTCCGACGAGCAGCTCGACTTGATCGCTAAAGAAGCTCGTATCGATGATGACCTTGCCACCCGACTCGAGCTTCTTTAATATGTCGATTAGTGTGGTTTCTCCTCTTGTGTTGCTGAATGTGCCCGTTCTGCACTGTATCTCATCGTTTTCGTCGATCGATATGCCGAGGCTAGTGGAGAGCCTCCTCTTGAGGACCTGGTGGGTCACAGGCTGGACTCCGGTGAGCTCCTCGTCCCTCATGATGGCCTCTATCCACTTCTCGTTGTAGATGTTTGAGGCGATGTGTAGTGCGTCGCTCTGGGCCTCTGAGAAGTCAATTATACCCCTGAAGTGGCTATAGCGGACGGATGTAAGGTGGAAGACGGGGAAGATGGAGCCCGGCGTCGTCTTCGGCGAGTAGTATGAGATATTCTTCGAGGCCTCGGGGTGGTCCTTAAGACCCAAACCGTGTCTACCGTAATACTCGTCGTGGGGATCGAGGATGAGCAGTCCAACCCTGTTGTTGGGGATGAGGCTCCACGCCATGGTCTTTACGAGGTTGCTCTTACCCCTTCCCGTCGTCGCTGGTATCAAGATGTGATGTGTGAGGGCCTGTTCCGCGTCGAGGTTAACGTCCACGTCGAGCACCTTCGATCCGCTCCTGATCTTACCTAGGTAGACGGGGTTCTCGGGCCTCTTGATGAACTCGAGGTCCCTGCTTGTGACCTGCCTGACCTCGTTGAGAAACTTTGGCAGCGTCTTTGGTATCCTGACCCTGCCTTCGACTATGTGCGCGACCGCCTTCACCTCGGCGATCACATAGTTGCGGAGGTTCGGGTCCATAAATCCCAGGTCGGTCGAGTAACCCTCAACCATCATCCCCGAGATCATCTCGAGGCTCTTGGGGGAGATTAGGCTACCGTAGCCCAGGTCGAAGACCTGCAGAAGAGTGTGGCCCCCCTGGTCCTCAGACACGAGTAGGTCGCCGAGCTCTATGACCGCGTCGCTCTTTTGGCGTATAAGCAGGTGACCGTGTTTGCCTCGCACGAGGCTTCCAACTACCTCAAGTTTCGCCAATCAATCACACCTCATATCTCGTCTATCAAGCTGTGAGCGTCCGTCGCGTGGAGGAAAGCCTCCAGTTCACCCCACGACCCCAACCCGCTAATGGCTGAGAGTAACTGTATCTTGAAGGGCTCTATCTCCTCGTCCCTGACTCGTGCGATCCTATCGGCCTCGATGAGGCCGTAGGGGTAGCCGGGAAAGGTCAAGTCACCCGCGTTGCGTGCTAGGAGACCGGTGACCTCGCTGAAGTCGCTCATGGCGCCGGCCTGGGTATCGAGTATCTCGAACCTGAATACGTGTTTGGAGCGTGGGTGGAGTTTGATGGCGAGCATTACGGCTCGGTGGTCGGGGGCCTTGATGTCGACGATGGGGTGGTAGTACCACCTCTTGCCACTCAGCTCGTTTCTGTTCGACATGATGGAGATGGCTGAGAAGAGGGGCATGCCAGAGCTGGTGAAGAGGTTGCTTGTCTTGCTTAGTCCGCTGAAGAGCACGCCTCTCTGCATGGCTGCCTCGTAGGCCCTGTTGGCGTATTTACTCTCCCCAGTAACTGAGGTCTGGAGTGAGCCATCGCGTACGAGCAGATCCCCCTCCTCGAGGACGGATTTGCATAGCTCCTTCGCCAGCATCCACTCGAGAAAGACGCGTGACATATTGGCGACCTTTGAAAGGGGGGCTCTGTGAAGTCCCTCCATTAGGCTGCGGTCAAACGAGTCGAAGACCAGGTCAGCGGGATCCGGCAGGAGACCCTCGAACCGCGGAGAAGCGGGTGTCACCTCGACCTCGTAGGCAATCTCGCCCCCTCTGCGCTCCGCGAAGGCCGTGGTGAAGAAGTCGATGCTCGGGGGAACTGCGCCTCCGTCGAGTTTTACGGAGTCGCTGTAGATGCAGTAGCCGACACGCGTCAGGTGGACGACGAAGCCGGGTGAGCTAAGAACCTCGGTGTTGCCACCGTCGACGAAGCAGATGCGCCCCCCGCCATCGCTTGGGATCACCTCCGTGAAGTTCTCCAAGCTGAGCTTCTTGGGGTAGTACCTGGGGTCGCCGAACTGGGGGTCGCCGAGCGACCAGCTTCTGAATCGCTCGGAGCACCTCTGCGCGATCTTCTCATAGGGAATCAAGCTTCATCACTGGCCCGCGTACGCCGGGATTAAATACAGTGAACCTCCCCAAGGTTCATAAAGAATGCTTAGTGAACATCCCGTGCTCGCGGCTAAGGTAGCTTCTTTGGCTTGTACTTCTTCTCACTGTACTTGCCGGTAATCCTAACGTGTGTGCCGCCCCTATAAGCATCAGCTTCTATCTGCTTCGTCATAGTCTCGCACTCCTGCTTCCACTCGCACTCCTCACACTCCTCGTTCTCGCTGAGCATTCCAATGCAGCTGGGGCGCGGTCCCTTTGACATACCCGATTCAAACCTTGAGGCGACGATTAAAAACGTTCCCCGAGTTGTTTGACCGCAAGATTCAGACTCAAAGCATTAAAAGCGGTTTGTCTCTCCAAAGGTCAGTTGCAGAGGCCACGAGAAGTTGACTGTCGAGAGCGGCTTAATAGACGAAGATACGATGTGGAAGATGGTTGAATCAAGGAACACGTCCGCAGACGGTGTCTTCATCGTCGCGGTGCGTACAACGGGAATCTACTGCCGCCCCTCATGCCCTAGCAAGCATCCGAAAAGGGAAAATGTTGTATTCTACAAGAGCCCGGCAGCCGCTGAAGCAGCTGGGTTCCGTCCGTGTCTCCGATGCAAACCGCAGAATCAGGAAAGACCCCAGCTCACATGGGTTAAGAAGGCCTCTGAATACATTAGGAAGAACCTCGAGGAGAGGATAACTCTAGAGGACCTAGCTAAAGAAGTCGGTGTCAGTGCTCCTCACCTACAGAGAACTTTCAAGCAGGTAATGGGGTTCACCCCACGACAATACCAAGAAGCGTGTAGAGTCGAGAGCCTTAAAGCTCGACTCAGACAAGGGGAGCCCGTCACCAAAGCAGTCTATGGCGTCGGCTACGGCTCTACCAGTTGGCTTTACAGTGATTCTACCGCGAAGCTCGGAATGACACCGGGTACTTACCGCAGCTCCGGAGAGGGAATAAAGATAACATATAGGCTCGTGGACTCGCCCCTCGGGAAACTCCTGGTTGCAAGAACTAGCCACGGGATCTGTCATCTCAGCCTTGGGGATGCTGAGCCAGCTCAGGTAAAAGCACTTCAGCAGGAGTATCCTGCTGCTGAAATAACACGGGAGGAAGAAAAACCTGACCCCTGGACGCTTGAGGTTCTTAACTATCTCGCTGGCAGAGTAACCCAGCTTGGGGGTATTCCATTAGACTTAGCTGGAACCGGTTTTCAGAGAAGGGTCTGGAAGGAGCTGCAGTCTATCCCGAGGGGCTCGACCCGTAGCTACGAGGATGTGGCCAGATCAATAGGATACCCGACTGCAGCCCGAGCCGTAAGTAGGGCTTGCGCTACGAACCCCGTCTCTATTATCATCCCTTGCCACAGGGTTATCAGGAAGAGTGGCGGTCTCGGCGGATATAGATGGGGGATTGACCGCAAGAAGGCGCTACTTGAGATCGAGGGCGCAAATTCGTGAGATTAGAACACAGAGTCGATGGGGTATAGTGATTCTATGATCATCTATACCCGATGGGAAAGCACAACGATTATGAGAACATAATTTACAGTTAACCAATAGTACAGTAAAAGTTCTATGATGAGGAGATAGACTATTATGGGCTTATCCTTATGCGAAACCCATCCAGTCTATAGCCTAAAACTGCCTCGTTTTAGCTCAGAAAAAGGTACAGAAGAATCTTTTCCAGCATGAAGTTTTGAGTCTTCACAAAAATGACGAGGAATCTACTTCCTCACCCATTTCGTTGCTCTTTTTTAAAATTCTGCTGGCGAAGACGCTCGTAAAGAACAATCGCGGCCGAGACCCCAACGTTAAGGTTCGAAACATGTCCATGCATTGGTATCCTGACCACGGTGTTACATTTATCGAGGAGCGTTGGGCTTATTCCTTCTCCTTCACCGCCGAGGATGAAAGCGACGGCACCAGAGAGATCCTCCTCCCAGTGGTCGTGATCTCCGGAGGTGTCCACGGCTACCAACTTAAACCCCTCGTCCTTGAGGAACTTGACAGCTGGGTAAATGTTCTCTCGTGCGACAGGTACGTGTGCCCCACCACCCATGCTGACGCGTAGCACTGTAGGCGTCAATCCTACTCCCTCCTTCTTGGGGATTAGGACCGCGTCGACGCCGGCAGCATCGGCGGTGCGGAGAATACTGCCAAGGTTCTGGGGGTCTTGAACACCATCAAGAATCACCACGCAGGGGGTCCTCCCCGCCTTATCCACTACATGATTGAGTGCTACGTAACCCGGAGCCTCGACTAGGGCGATGACACCTTGGTGACGCCTCGTCTCCGACATTTTGTCGATGGTATTCCTCTCAACGAACTCGACAGGAGCACCGTGCCTCCTTGCAAGGGAGAGGATCTCCTTAATCTTCGGGTCTTCCGCTGATCCTTCCTGCACAATAAGCTTCCTAACGCCCCCCCGCTTCAACGTCTCATAAACCGGATTCTTCCCCTCGACCTGCGACAAATCTGATCACCCAAGAGAACACAATGAACCAATAAAAACCTCCCATAATGGAATAACTACTTTGAAACGGTAACATTTTTTCCCATTACCCTATGCAATAAAGGCAAAGAAGACATAAGAAACCGCTGAAGAGGACTCGAATCTTCCTAGATTAGGGGGTTTGAACCTCGGCAAAATTTTGATGTAGGCGGATTATGGACGAGTCTATAAATAAAATCTAAATCTACACAGAATACTCCCTATTTATCACCGTTGAAATAACGAAATACATTCCTACTCACCTTCGCGATAGTCTCTTCAGCGGCGTAGACGTCGGATACACCTTTGGTGAAGCAACTTATGCAGTACCTCTCTCCGGTTGCTAGTATGGTTATGACGCCGACATCATTCCTAATACCTGGCAAGCTTCCCGTCTTGCGGTTCATCTTGACCTTGTCCGTAGGAAGGTACTTTGGGACCCTGTACTCGCCGGTCTGGCACTTCTCCATCGTTGCGAGTATAGCATCACAGCTCGCTTTGCTAGCGGCTTTCCCCGTTACGAGGAGTTCTAAGAGCCTGTTCATCTCTTTAGGTGTTGTGACATCGTTCCTTTCCGTCCCAAGGCTCCACGACCCCTTGCCTGTACCCGTCTTCGCTTTCTCAAGATAAAGGTCTAAAGTCTTCTCCTCGTCTGGTAGATCATTTGCACCAACGAGGTCAAAGAGCATATCTCGGCAGTCGCCGACAACTGTCGTCTTCTTTAATCCAAGTCTTCGCATCGTCGCGTTGACGCTGTCTTTACCTACACGCTCCACTATCAAGTCGGTGGCGGTGTTGTCACTAAGGATCATCATGAGGCGACTAAGATCCTGGATCGTTATCTCAAGCCCCTCGCTCAGCTCCTTTAGGATGCCTGATCCGGGGACCTTTTCCTTCTCCTTCAAAACGATCTTGTCTTTGAGGCTCAGCTTCCCCGCCTCTACCTGCCTATAGAGCTCGACTATGACGGGGATCTTGAACACACTTGCCGTTGGGAAGAGCTCGTCGCCGTTGAACATAGTCTCCTCTCCGGTACCGAGGTGCTTGACCGCGACTCCGAGTGTTTTCTCGAATCCCTTAGTCTCCTGGAAAATCATATCGTAAAGTGCCATGTGTAAATGATTGGGCCCGGTGGCTTAAACTTCTACCCAGTGAGGCGACTCAAAAGAGTTCAAGTTAAGGTGTCCTGATTAGTGGAATGACGTTTAGTTCAGTGGTTATATGAAAGGTAAACCACCTCTCAACAGTTTTAACCGACCTGGGTACACACAACTAACCGATTGCCATGAAGCCGAAGGTTCTGGTAAGCTGCGGAAAGCTAAACTTTCCCGAGGACGTCGCGGACAAGCTTAGGCCTCTAGCTGATGTCAAATACGTCCAGGGCGACTATGCCAAGGAGCTCTCTGAGGCGGTATCCATTGTTGCGGGGAGCGACGTTGTGAACGATGAGTACCTTAAGGGGGCGCCGAAGCTCAGAGTTATCGCCCGATTCGGTGTCGGCTACGACACAGTAGACGTTGATGCCTGTACGCGCCATAAGGTCTATGTTTGCCACACCCCAGATGTCCTCTCTGAGGCTGTCGCTGACCTTACTTGGGCCCTCATTCTCGGCTGGATGAGGAAGATTACTGAAGCCGACGCTTATACGCGCGAGGAGTGGGGAAAGAAGATGAAAGGGTTCCCATTTGGCTGGGACATCTCCGGTAAGACTCTAGGGTTTCTCGGCCTCGGCCGAATAGGTGGTGAAGTCGCGAAGCGCGGTTTCGGTTTTGGCGTCAAGATGATCTACAGCGATATCGTACGTCGCGAGGACCTAGAGAAGGCATATGACATCAGGTACGTCTCTCAGGAGGAGCTCCTTAGGACCTGCGACATACTCTCGGTCCACGTACCTCTTCTCCCCTCGACTAAGGGTATTCTCGGGAAGAAGCAATTCGAGGCCATGAAGCCTAACGCCCTTGTTGTCAACACGAGCCGAGGCCCCGTAATCGACCAGAAGGCTCTAACTGAAGCGTTAAAGTCGAAGAAAATAGCTGGTGCAGCCCTCGATGTCTTCGAGGTGGAACCCGTTCCGCTCGGGGAGGAGCTTCTCAAGCTGGAGAACGTCCTCTTGACGCCTCACATCGCCTCCGCGACCTGGGAGACGAGAAGAAGGATGGCTGAGCGATGCGCCGAGAGCGTCAAGGCCTCCCTTGAGGGTAATAGGCCACCATTCACGGTTCCCGAGCAGAAAAACGTCTATTTCTAAAAAAGAATGGGGGGCTATTTCTTCGCTGCCTTGTATCGCTTCTCCACCATCGCCCAGTCGACGATGCCCCAGATGGCGTCTACGTAGGCGGCGCGGTTGTTCTGGTACTTGAGGTAGTAGGCGTGCTCCCAGACATCGATGACGAGGAGCGGAACGACGCCCCAGATTGTGAGTTTCTGGTGGTTCTCTACTTGAAGGACGAGAAGCTGCCCTGAGGCGGGTTCCCACGCGAGGACTGCCCAGCCGCTTCCCTCTACGGCTTTCGCTGCAGCCCCCATCTCAGCCTTTAGCTTGTCGAGACCACCGAAGTCAGACTTCACCTGATCTAGGAAAGCGCCGGAGGTGGGCTCTTTGTTCTGCGCTTTGGGGCAGAGGTTCTCCCAGTAGAGGTTGTGAAGTACAACGCCACTGCCATGGAAGGCGAGGTCCTTATCCAACGCCTTGATCGCCGCATAGTCACCCTTCTCCCGGGCCTCGACTATCTTCTTCAGGGTCCCGTTGAACCCTGCGACGTAGCCGTTGTGGTGCTTGTCATGGTGGAGGGTAACCGTCTGAGTATCGATTACGGGCTCGAGTGCCTCATAGGCGTACGGAAGCTTTGGTAGAACATATTCTTTCATATTATCAACTCCAGAAACACCTGATCGTTCTTATCCGGCTAAAATAAACCTTGAGCCTCCTATTATGGTCACTTTATTCATTGAAGGGTAATCCAGTCGATCCAGGAGGACCTTCTGAGTTGGTTATATCAAGTAGTCGGCTTCGCCGTAGCCCTGACCAGCATTGACCCCCAGATGAGAAGACAGAACAGGTGAACTAACAACGGTGCCGTGAAGCCATACCCCATGTAGATCAGCCCGCCGATGTATGGGGCGGGTATGCTGGCAAACCTGTTATACGCGTCTAGTTTGCCGAAGATGGAGGCTCGGACTGTGACGGGGGTCCTCTCGGCTATTAGGCTCGTCCAGTTGGGCACCCAGAAGCAGGGGTCGAGCCCATTGAAGATACTGAAGATTAGGAAGCCTAAGAAGCTCCTGAATAGGATGAAACCGACGACGGTGATTAAGGCAGATGCAGTCGAGGCGAGGACCATTACTCGAGATCCAAATCTCTCAGACAGCTTTCCACTCGGTATAGATCCAAGAGCCCACGCTAGACTTGACATCGTCGTCATTAGGCCCAGCTCTATCGTGGTGAACTTGTAGGTGTCTGTGAGAGCGCCGTAGAAGAGTGAATATCCGACTCCGTAGCCGATGCCCATCACAACCATGAGGATGTAGATGGGCATCATCTCCTTCTCTGGCTTTAGATTGGCGATTATCCGGGAGCCCACCTCCCGACTGTTCGCGCCGCCAACGTGGTGCGTCTCCTTGACAAATAGAGCCATTATCGCTATTCCAATCGTCTCCCTGACGATGGTTACAGCGAATATAGGCCAATATCCAGTGACGATGGCGAGATAGCCTCCCGCTGAAGCCATCACCATGTTCATCCCCTGGCTGATCGCCATAAGGGTGCCGTAAGCGGTCGCCCTCTTTTCGTTTGGCACCGACTCGGCCAGCAGAGCCGTCCTAGCGGGGTTCGTCTGGTACCAAAGTGTGCTGAAGCCGATAAAGAAGGCGAAGATGTAGAGAAAGAGAGGGCTATGCGAGATCAAGAGCGCGAGGACCGCGGCTACCCTCGACGCGTGTCCGAGGAGCATGACCCACTTCCTCCCGAATAGGTCGGAGAGTGGACCCCAGACAAAAAGACCCACTGCGGTGCTTAAGTTGATCAAGCTCTGAATGACCCCTAGGTCCAACACCGTGAGACCCGTTGAGAGGATGTAGGGCTGCCAGACGACAACGAGCATGCCGAAGCCCAGTTGGGAGATAAGGGTCTGAATGGCCAAGACCCGAATGTTTCCCTCTAGGGCCAAGAACTTGCTCAGCGAAGACATACCCACACTACCGACTAAAGAAGAGGAAAACGGGTCCAGTTAAAAGGTGGAGGGTAAAAATGCTAATTCCCAAGAACATCAGCGAAGAGAGACGAGATTCCTTTTAACATCGGCTACATCATACATCCCTATATTCCAGGCGTCAATGAAGTCGCGGTAGCCGAGTACGTACCTAATGCAGTCTTCGGCGTTGTCCCTGTACCTTCCAGCGGCAAGTATCTTTATGACATATACTCCCTTACCCGAGTCATGAAGCGCCTTCAAAGCATCTAGTCTCTCCTGTTGGGTGCCGTCGTCAACGTAGGTCCCCACCTTGTTCAATGGGGCGCAGACCACGTCAACTTCGGGGTAGTGGAGGACCTGATGGAGGGTCTCGGTGCTGTGTGTCGAGAGGGCTATCTTCTTGATCTTACCAGAGTCCCGTGCCTCGATGTAAGCCTCGAGGGTCCCCCTTCTCCCTTTAAGGTCCTGGCTAATGTAGGGTCTATCGTTTGCGTCCTTCCTCTGGATGGGCCTTGGGGGAACTATGTGGAGGAACATGATATCGATATACTCCGTACCAAGGTCCTTGAGAGCGAAGTTGACAGCTTTGACGCCCTGCTCGTAGGTTGCCGCATTCGACTTGTCGGCGACGATAACGCTGCTTCTCTTCACCCTCTTTAGCGCCTCCCTGACATGTGGATGGGTTCCATAGTCGTCGGAGGTGTCCCACATGTAGACACCGAGCCTAGACGCCTCTGCGAGGACCTCGCCTCCCTGCACCGGCGTCTTATCCCCCTGGGTCTGCTGGTCGTCCGGCCCCTTCTTAATTGCCAGCGGCTCCGTTCCAAAGCTGAGCCTGCTCACCCTCAAACCGCCTAGATTAGCCGTCTGCATACAAGTCGGGAGCAGATGCACGCCACGGCTAGATAAAAGATGCCATGGCGAAGTTTAGGGAGGAGAAGAAGAGTCCCCAGATCTCAATAAAATCTTCTAGTAGAAGGAAACGCGAAACGACGCTAATATGATCATTATATGCAAAAGGGGTATCGAAGAAGTGCGAAAAACAACGGAAAAATACATCAATAGTCACTCTACCAACACAAAAAGCTGAAAAACCCTTCAATAATCGTTAAAAGGCTCCATGAGCCGGCTTCTTCATTCCATTTAAATCCCGCAATATCTAATGAGAAACTCGACCCAAATGGAGTTCTACGAGGTTGTCAACACCAGGCGGAGCATCCGCAGCTATAAACCCGACCCGATACCCGAAGAGGTTCTCAACAAGGTACTAGAAGCCGCGAGGATCGCACCCTCGGGCAGCAACAGACAACCTTGGAAGTACATCCTAGTCAAGAACCCAGATCTCAGGAAGAAGATCGCAACTCTGAGTGGCGGACAAACCTGGATTGCTGAGGCGCCCATCGTGATCGTCGCCTGTGGCAGCGACATCAAGTATGATCGCGGCGGCTACATGGGTGAGATGAGCTTTCTAATCGACTCAGCCATCGGCCTCACACACCTCATCCTCGCCGCCCGCTCCGAGGGACTAGGCACCTGCTGGATAGGGCTCTTCGATAACGAATCGATCAAGGAGCTCCTCGACATCCCTCCGAATTGGAACGTCATAGCGGTTACACCCCTCGGCTACCCGAAGGCTCCCACGTGGACTCAGCCGGGGAAGAGGAAGACCCTCGGAGAAATAATCGCCGTCGACCAGTGGTGCTAAATGACCAAGATACGTTTAGCTGTCTTTGACATGGCAGGAACCACTGTTGATGACGTCATAGATGGTGTTCCTCTGGTGCTCCGTAGTTACGACGATGCCTTCAGGCGCTATGGCGTTGAGGTCCCGATGGAGACTCTCAACGACATGAGGGGGCGCGACAAGCGTGAGGTCATCAACATACTCGGCGGAGATAAGGCTCCAGCCATCTACGCCGACTTTGTCGAGATGCTCAACATGAATGTCACCAGGGTCAAGGAAATCCAAGGTACCTCAGAGGCATTCAGGTGGCTCAGAAACCATAGTGTCGCCGTCGGTGTCGAAAGCGGTTTCCCAGCCGTAGTTACTCACGATATTGTCAAGCACCTTCGCTGGCAGGAGGAAGACCTCATCGACTACTGGACATGTAGTGAGATCGTCGACGAGGAGCGGCCCAGTCCAGCCATGATCCTCAGAACGATGCGACACTGCCACGTTCGCGACCCCAGCCGAGGTTGTCAAGGTAGACGACACCGCAATAGGCATCGAAGAGGGCCACAACGCGAAGACCCACACAGTCGCCGTTCTCACAGGCACTCAGAAGCGGGAGAAACTCGAGGCTATGAAACCCGACGCCGTTCTACCCAGCATCAGGGAGATACCCAGCTACCTTGTAGATAATCGACTCCTCTAATACTCACTTTATTCCGGGCCTTCAACATTTTACACAATCAGCGTCGAAAGCGAAACCATTAGAACCATCTTGCACAAAGCATTCGGCGAGTAATCACGAGCACGATATTGAACGCTGAGGGCACGAAACCCTTTTAATCGATCCCCGTTATCCCTTTTTCCGCGCGGCCTCTGTGGTGTAACGGTAGCATACGGGACTGTGGATCCCTTGACCAGGGTTCGACTCCCTGCAGAGGCCCCATCCCGCGCGTCGGCAAACCTATAAATGGGCGGTGCCGGCTAACAGTGTTGGGCGGAGGTCGCCCAGCTAGGCCAAAGGCGTAGGACTGAGGCTCCTATCCCGAAGGGGTTCATGGGTTCGAATCCCATCCTCCGCACCATACTTCAAGTTCGGTGCCTCAAGATATTTTCATTAAGAGTAACTTGCGCGAGAAAGAACTTGATGCGAGTCAGAGTGAGAAATATTATTCGATTGCTCTGAAGCGTCTAGAGTCATCGACTGATATTAAAGAACCTGACAAAGCCGATATCAGAAGATTCATTAACCATCTCATCGTGCTTTCCAGAATCACCCCCAAATTGCTCCGCGAGAACATAAAGGAGGACATAGAAGAAATAGTGGGTAAGATCAACACCGCTGATTACACTGACCATACCAAACATGACTACAAGGTCGTCATCAAGAAATACTACCAGTGGCTCAGAGGATGCGAAGAAGGAGAATATCCACTTGAGGTTAAGTGGATAAGAACGTCCTTCAGGAAGGGACGGCTTGTACCAGAGGCGCTCCTAACAAACGACGAACTCATGAGACTGGTGAATGCAACCGAGAACCCGAGAGACCGGGCATTTATCCTATCTGACTACGAATCAGGATGCCGAATAGGAGAGATACTTGACCTTAGAATTAGGAACGTCGCCTTCGACCAATACGGGGCAAGGTTGAGGGTTAATGGAAAAACGGGACCGAGGAGAGTGAGGATAATCGCTGCTGTGCCTGCCCTCTCGCAGTGGTTAAGTATCCATCCCTTGAGGGACAATGTGAACGCTCCACTCTGGGTCAACATTGGGACAGTCGGCAGATATGAACCAATGATGTACTACAGCGCAAGGGCGATGATCAGAAGACTAGCAAACAAAATTGGCATCGGGAAGCGGGGGTACAGCCATCTTCTGAGGCACACGAGGGCTACAGAGCTAGCCAACATTCTCACTGATGCTCAGATGAAGGAGCATTTAGGTTGGGTTCAAGGATCGGAGATGCCTAGTGTCTACGTTCATCTCTCTGGCAGGGATGTGGACAGCGCACTCCTCAAGGCTCAAGGAATAATGGTGATCAAGAAGAAAAACTAAAACTGAATCTCACAGCGACACAATGTCCCATGTAAGCAGAAACGTGTGCCAGGTTCAACCTTAAACCAATACGAAACCAATTAACCACCCACCATTGTACGCGCGAGCGTTAAGTGATGCGTTCGAAGTGACAGAAGCGTTCATGTTATTCGTAGCCACCCTACGCACATATATGGTTCCAGACGGAATGGTCGCTACGGTCGGTACGACGCTTCGCGTACCTTTCGCGCGCGCTGACGCGACCGAGGCACCGCTACCGATACAACCGAAGCGCTAGAAGCACAAGCACACCAAGCACACCGGAAGCACCCGCACCGGCTGGAAGACCGCTATAGGGGCGGGTTCCATTCAGAGCACACCCGCTCCGGGTGCTCCGCCTGCTCCGCTTAGCGCTCTGCTTACCGCTCTGCTTAACGCTTTTAACGCTCCGCTTAACGCATCCGCGTGCCCGCGAACGACTCAGTCACTCAACGAAGCCCTTGATACACCTAACCAGACCAGGAGACCCCAACCTAACAGCCGACAGGGCAACCGCAAGCATCGAGATCAGACTCCGAGACGTGGATCCCCACCTGAGTCAACCCACAGACCCTGAGGCCATCCAGCAGCAGCCACCCCTTCGCCCGACCAAACAGCCTCTCGATGCTCCACCTCTTCCTGAACAACCCCAGGATCCGCTCGCGCGCGCTTGTTTGAAGAGATTGTTGATGCCAAAGAAATTTCTAAACAACATAGCGCGCGAAACTTGTGAAAAATTAAAATTTAAAGCCGTCACTATAAAAGAACTTTTTCAAAATAAAAAAGAAAAAATAAGTAAATGAGAATTCCTGCTTTGTGAAGTAAACGTTAGATCTTAATACTAGTTGAAGTAAAAAACCATCAGAACACCATGGACTGACAGAAGATCGACGAGAAACTCATCAAGAGAGGAGAACTCATCATCGACATCGACCTCCTCAAGCACCACAAAGAGGAGCTGAAGGCCGCAAACCGAAGTAAGAACGGGCGGCCCTTCCGGATGACCACCAGCTACATCCAGCTCCTCTCAGCCGTCCGGTACCTCTACCAGATGCCCTACCGCCAGCTCGAAGGCTTCACACATAGCCTACACACCTTCGTACCCGCCCTACCAACCGGAGACTACTCCGGATACGCATCCTCAGCTTACCCGTCGACCCCTATAGGGGTCTCAAGGAGACAAGCGACCCCGTCTCCATCGCCGTCGACTCCACCGGTATAAAGGTTCAGAAAGCCGGTGGCTGGATCGAGAGAAAACACGGTAAGAAGAAACGCTACGTGCGCGCTACCTTATAGTATTACCGTAAATTAATTCATAATTATCGGGGTAATAGGCTTAAAATCTATTCATTCGCTTTAGCGCGAACTCAAAGCCATTCAATAGTCTTATCCTCACTTCCACCTGAGTGTAACTATTGAAAGTTAATCGCGCATTAACTTGTTTAGAATATTTTAGTTACTAGGATGCCCTATGCTTCGAGAAACAGTCTCTACAATACACTGGACGACCCGCTGTAGGCTTAAACGGCACTTCACAGACCTTACCACAATCCGAACACGTTACCTTCGTCGCTACACGGGGACGTTCTCTGGGTTCACTGCCAGGCACTCTTTTATCAAAATATACTGTCATCTTCACATTTCACCGCATATAGGTCACCAATGAGGCTCCCTGTATACTAGGATATGCGGTAGATACTAGTGGTTAAACCTATGCAATTTACGCGAAGTCATGGTTTTATTCTCACTTCCACAGGTTAGAATAATTATTTGATAGTTGGGTTCGTCCCCCAATTGAAGATACACTATAAGCGCAGGAGGAAGTTTAGAGGATCAGGAACGGGGAACATCGGAGCTTGAGACGCTAATCAATAAAGAAGCATTACTCTTCGCAAAGTATCTCCGAGCGCACGCGAATAAATAATGAAGGATCACATGAGGAGAATGGACCGAGAGATCAAGGACTCTGAAACTCGAGAAGATTCTGAAAGAGATAAGGTATGTCACGATTGCACTCTCCAAAGATAACGCGTGCGCGCGCGGCTCTCCCAATCTCCGGTAAACATAACCTAACCCCTCCACATTTATCCATAACCTACAGTCTAAATCTTCTAACAAGCTGTCCAACCAGCCCTCATTCCACAGTTGTCTACCTATTTTGCATATTATCCTCTGACGTCCAAAGTTTCCACACGCCTTCCATGGCATAAGTTGAAATCTCTTCATGCCCAAGGTCTCGGTACGGGTTCCTCCGTCTCTCCAGCGTTCGACTTCACCTCCACGTATGGTTAACCTCTGCATCGAGGCATCCCTAACCTGCACATAGACTCTATAGTGTATCCTGTCTGGGAATCCGGAGTTGCACACATCGCACCAGCACCAACTGACAAAAAATGGACGAATGGACTAAAATTGGACCCTTGGAAAAACATTGGAATCTAGGACGAATCGATTTCATGAAGTTGGAAAAACTGAATAAGTGTGGACTCGCATATACAAAAATATTTAGACAAATAAAGAAGGTTCACACTCGTATCCCTGCGGTCACCCGAGTAGGAGCACATATGATCCTAAGACACTGAAAGCCACGGAGAACAAGCTTAGAACACCTCTCCAACCTTGATGGTTTAATTACCACATGCGCACGCATAGGGCGGTTATCGGTTATCTCCGTGAGAAAGGTTGGGCTCACATGGTGGCTAAAAAATTTAATATCGGAGTAGAAATTTTAGATGATCCTTATGTTAAATGCGGGAGTTCCTGCACCTGATTTCTGCCTAGAGGGAGACCGAGGACGCGTCTGTCTTAAGGACCTGAAGGGAATGTGGGTGGCGCTGTATTTCTACCCGAAAGATAATACATCAGGCTGTACGATGGAGGCCCTTGAATTCACTGCTTTGGATCGGGAGTTTGAGGCAGAGGGAGCAAAAATACTGGGAGTCAGCGCTGACACCGTTGAGAGCCATGCGAAGTTCAGGGAGAAGAAAAACCTCACACATATACTCCTCAGTGACGAAGGTAAGACTACCCTAGAAGCTTACGGGGTCTGGCAGACCAAGAAATTGTATGGCAGAGAATTCAAGGGGATAGTCCGTACCACTTACCTAATCGATCCAAAGGGGTTGATAGCCTTCGTCTGGCCTAAGGTTAAGCCAGAGGGCCACGCTGAGGAGGTCCTAGCAAAAATCAAGGAGCTAAAACTGAACCGCGCGCACACGCGCGAGCGCGCCTCGGTGTTAAAACCTTAGACAATTTTCTCTCCTAATCCAATCCTAAGTTCAACACCCTACTTCTTTGATGCCTTGAGTTCAGAGGCCTTCTTATCAAATACCTCCATCCTCTTCTTTATTTCGCGTGTATAGTTTGGGAAGTCGAACTCTTCCGCAACGAAGGGGCCCTCCCACCACTCTACGGTGAGGCAGTCCGTCTCCGGGAGAAAGATGTGGGGGACCTTAGCCTCAACGTCAAGTATCTTGCCGACGGAGAGGTGATGCACAGTCTCCTTTCCATCTTCCCCCTTGAAGACGTATTTTCCCCGGCCATCGAGAAGGAGGGTGTGCTGCCTGTGAGGGTGAACGTGATTACCGCGAAACATCCCGGCGCGAGTGAAGAGCACTGAGTAGTACCTTCCCTTGTAGGTGCAGCTGTAGCCCTCACCAACGGCAGTTGGCTCACCGCCGCCCCACCTCTGGAAATCTAACAGAAATTCTAGCGTCATATTGGTCCAATTTTTTCCTACTCTCTTCAAGTATTTACCTTTTTTTCAAGCTCGCCAAAATAGTTATCAGTTCTCTCACACACAAGCCCGTGAGCAATTCTCTAATGTTCAAGTACTATGCTAGAGAGGAAGATTATAGGTTGATTATTATTACCGCCATCAGAGTCAGGGCGATGCCCAGGGCATTGACTCGACTTATACGTTCCTTGAAGATGAGCCAAACTAGGATAGTCACGAGGAGTAGCCCCCCTGAGTTCACGAATGGGAAAACTATCGCCCCCGGTAGGGAAATAAGGGCGAGGAGGATTGAGAGGTTCCCCCCTATATTGCAGATGCCTACGACGAGACCGTAGGCGAAGTCTGGGGGCCTGATCTCTGCCCGATGCCTAAGGGCGAGAGGTAGGGTCACCAGAGTCGCCGATGTGAAGACGGCCAAAAAGAAGGCGTTCCTCTCCGCCCCCAGGCCTGAGGCAACTAATACCTTTGATGAGAACTGGGCGAAGCCTTGCACGAGGAGCTGGGTTGCAAGGAGTATGAGGGTACCCCAATCCATCGAGTCTAAGCTCTTCTGCCCTGCCTTCGCGGCAAGAAGCGGCAGGGAAATTATCGCAAGCGCCGCCCCCGCTAACTGGTTGAGGCCAAGGCTCTCCCCAAAGAGGGCGATGGAGAGGCCGACGGGGATGATAACTGAAAGCTGGTTTGTTGAGGCCGATATAGAGGCGCCACGTCTCCCTATGGTGGTCATACCGAGAAACATGCCGCCGGTGTAGAGAAAGCCCGTCGCGAAGCCGAGTATAAGGGTGAAGGCGGAGGCGGAGTAGAACCCGCCTAGGTAGAATATAGCTGCACTCAACGTGAGGGCGGTGCAGTAGTTTGCTGCTATTACTCCCCATAGGGTTTTGGTGGAGTGTACCGCCTTCCTATTTGTGAGATTTATGCCCGTGATTGTGATGATGCCGGACCCTACGAAGAGCATCGGCGATATGTTGGAGATATCCGTGACTCTGTTGCCTCCCTGACTCTGAATACTTCTCTCCATCCGATGTTTCGACTATATAATTGTAGATGGCGGGTGCTCATCTTATGCATAATATGCGCGCGCATTTCAAGCCACTTCGTACAGTCGATGAAGACCCAATGTAGAGGGAAGACCTTCAATCGGGTATGGAGGATCTACTCATTTACTTGAGGTTGAGGGTGGCGACTACGCCGTTGGAACCACTTAATCTCAGTTCATCCGCCTCATGAGCAGCTACGGCGAGCTCCCAAAACTCCGTGGCCTGCGGGAGGTTCGACTTATCTACATCGAACCAAAGGGAAATTGAGCCATTCCCCGACGTTTTATCGATGTAAAAACGGAATGTGAATGGGAGGTTTCTATGCTCGGAGGAGAAGAGAAAGTGTCCTTCATCAGCTTCGATCAGCCTTATGAGGGCACCGTCGAAGACAGCGTCTCCAGCTGTGATCTCGAGTGGAACTACCTTCCTGCTTGGTGCAAGAATATGCTCCGCTACTTCGTCCTCCTCCGCCTCAGCAGCAAAGACGTTGAGACTTTCTGGAGACATGATGATTTTGGCTGCGAACTCTAGCCTAGCATTCGGCTGACCCGTTGGCCAGCGATCAGTAGCCCTTGCAATGGCGCAGATGACTGTGGGGAGGCTTGCGCTGGGTTCAACCCCAGTATTAATCGCCAATAACCTCGCCACCTTTCTTGCGAGCTCTTCTAACTTAGCTGATAGTTGTATAACATCGAAAACGATTATTCTGAGTCTAGGTGGGAGATCCTGGAATTCGAGTTCGTACGGTCCACGGATTAGAACCCCCACGTGAATCCAAGATTTGGGTTCGGTTGATGACCCCGCCCACTGAAGTACATTGGTGTAAAGGCCACTAACGTCGGAGCCAACGTTGAATGTGAAGATGGGCTTCTGACCTGGGTTCAGCGCCCAAGAAGCTTCGGCGACCAACCCGTCCTCGGGACTCATGTAGTCGGCTACTGCGTGAAAACCTAACGAGCTCCCCTTCTCAATTAACCATTCGACACAGCTAGCCACATCACGTGTAGTAGCTGCCATAGATTCACCCTAGTAGGCTGAAGAGAGGCGCCTCCACTCCTCTTCAGTGAGCCTCCATCCGAGGGCACCCATGAACTCCATTAGGTGGATGGGATTCGTCGACTTCGGCACCGTGAAAACGCCGTCCTGCGCGATGAGCCAGTTGAGGGCGACTTGAACCCGTGTCTTGCCATGTGCTTCAGCGATCTCGTCCATAACTCTGTTGCTGGCTTGGAGTATGGCGCCTCGCTCCAGAGGACGGTAAGCGATCAGGCTGACACCCATCTTCCTACATGTGGGGAGTAGCTCCATCCTCGGCTTCTGATCTAGGAGGCTGAACTGCACCTGATTGGCGACCAGCTTCGCCTCCTTTAGATAGCCCTGAGCTTCCTCCATTAGCTGGGTGCTGAAGTTGCTGACGCCGATGAAGCGGGTATAACCCTGCTTTACGCATTCCTCCATCGCCTCCATAGTCTCACGGAGAGGCACCTCGGGGTTCGGCCAGTGGACGAGATATAGGTCGACGGAATCGACTCCGAGGCGTTTGAGGCTAGCCTTTATCGATCTGAGGAGGTTATCCCTATGTAGGTGGTTATGCCAGACCTTGGAGGTTATAAAGAGCTCCTCGCGTTCTCGGTCACGTATCGCCTCGCCAACAAGCTCCTCCGCATGACCATCACCGTAGTACTCGGCGGTATCTATGTGCGTCATACCGAGCTCCAAAGCCATGCGTATCGCAGTGACTGTCTCCTCATCCCTAGAGTTGTCCGCCGACTCCCTACCACCCATCCCCCAGGTGCCGAGACCCAGAACAGGTATTCTAACACCCTTCGCAATCTCCTTATACTCCATCATAAGAGCCTCTCCCCGAAGAGGAGGGTGTAAAATGAGGGATAAGAGGTTTAGGCGACTAGCTTCTTCATGAATCCCTCGTAATCACGCTGCTGAATGGTGGGCTTGAAGCCCTTCAAGATCTCCTTGGAGAGCTTAGCATTGTCGTAGAGGAGGTCGACGCAGGTGAGGGCCATAACCTTAGCGGGTAGGATATAGGCGATCTCCTTGTCGACGATCTTAAAACTTCGGCCATGAGCATCACCGGTGCATCCCCCCATCCCTATGCTGGTTGTGGGCATTATGCAGCTAACATCACCAAGATCGGTGGAGCCTGTTGAATGGCCCTTGAATTTGATCTGGTCGTCCCCAACTAAAGCGACGGCGTTTTCCTTCAGTAACTCGTCAAGCCTCGCGTCCTTGATGTAAGGCATGTAACCGGGATGGTCGTCGATCTCAACCTCGGCTCCCACCGACATCGCACCAGCCCGGAGGGCTCTATTAACCTTCGTGTTCGCATCTCTGATCGCCTCGACTGTCTTTCCTCGGACGTAGCTTTCCATTCTAACATCAGCTGGGACATTATTCACAATCTCACCACCTTTGGTGATGATGGGGTGAACCCTGATGGCGTCCTCGTCTCGGAAAGTCTCGCGTTGTGCATGGATCCCCATAAGACCGAGCATCGCAGCGTTGAGTGCGTTGATTCCCTTGTACGGTGAGCCGCCTGCATGAGCCTCAAGGCCTATGTAATGGACCATCTTGCCAAGGAATCCGTTATTGCTGCCGCCTACGCTCAGCTTCTCCTTGATCTCACTGTCTGTGTGGCTCCCGATGCTGATGTCGATGTCACTCATGCGGCCGAGGCGAATAAACTCCTGTTTTCCCCCGAAGAACTCGAGCTGCCCCTTCTCCCTGAGGCTATTCCGAAAATCGATCTCGAGGTATTCCTCCGCTGGAACTGTGACGAGGACGACGTTCCCATCAAGCTGATCCATCACATCGTTGAGCCCGAAACCGGCGCCGAGCATCGCAGCTATCTGAGCGTTGTGGCCACAGGCATGAGCTGCACCGGTGATCGAGTCGCAATCAGGATGTTCGGGAACTCTTATGGCATCGAGCTCCCCTATTATACCAACGACGAAACCCCCCTTATTTCTCTTCAAATAAGCCTTCGAGCCGGTGATCCCTATTTTTGCTTCGTAGCTCCAACCCATCTCCTCATACTTCTTCTCCACTAACTCGGCTGTTTTGAACTCTTTAAATCCGAGCTCGGGTTTTCTCCAGATTGCCTCTCCGATCTCGATGATCTCGTCGGTACGGGTGTCTATCGTCTCAAGTATCTTCCTCTTTATAGCTTCCTTGGACATGGCTTATAGGTGGATTTTTGGGAGATTTAACGTTGATTCAGGGTCATTTAGCGAATCGCTAAATATCGGATCCCAATCTCCGATTCCATGGAATATAGTTCAATACTTTGGTGAGGCTACCTCATAGGAATAATGGTGATGTTCGGTGTTACCAACTCCCTACTCAAATACGTTGCTGACCAAAATAGGGATAGCCTACTCGTGTCGCAGATCCTCTGGCTAAATGTAGGTGTCTTTGGCCTGCTATTCATCACCTATTAATACTCAACCGGCTCCTTCACATCGAACCTCTCAGGAACATCTAGCCTGCTCCTCCTTGTCCATCGTCGCAGGGGTCTGCCTCGCAGCCGGAATGTACTGTATCAAGAAGACAGTTGCATCAGGTCCCGCAGGACCGGCCACAACGCGCCAGCTGTCCTCGTCGCCATTTTCGACTATTTCGTGTTGAAGGACGCTGATCGTTGGGATCTGATGGCCATTGGCGGTAAAATAGTTATGAGTGTTTTAACTAGCCGACCGAGCGCTAGATGTTAGTTGCAGCTTCTAACAAACAATATCAAATTTTGATTAAAAAATGAAGTTTATTTATTGAACTCGTAAGTGGGGTTCCGTCTCTTGCTGCGAAGGACAGCGTATGCAACCACAGCAAGTAGCAAGAGGCCGGCTGAGTATCCAATCATCTGCGAGATCGAGCCGCCTCTTGAGACCGTCAAGATTAGTGGTGCGATGATCAATGAGACAAGGTTCACAACCTTGATCATTGGGTTCAACGCCGGACCCGCAGTGTCCTTGAGAGGATCACCGACGGTGTCGCCAATGACGCTGGCCTTGTGTCTGTCTGATCCCTTCCCAGTGTTAGCGGCGGGGTTGGATGGTTCAGCCTCAATATCCTTCTTGGCATTGTCCCAGGCGCCACCAGCGTTCGCCATGAAGACTGCTAACAGCTGCCCTGTCACGATGATGCCCGCTAGGAATCCTCCGAGGGCGAGATCGCCGATGAGGAGACCAACGATTATTGGCATCAACACGGCTAGAAGAGCTACGCTGATCAGCTCGCTCTGCGCAGCCACAGTGCAGATGGTGACAACAGCGCCGTAGTCGGGCTTTACCGTACCCTCCATTACTCCTGGCCTGCGGAACTGCTTACGCACCTCCTCCACAATGAGGGATGCAGCCCTCTGCACTGCTCGCAGTAGCACAGAGCTGAAGAGAAATGGCAGGGCTCCGCCGATCAGGATACCGACGAAGACGCGGGTGTCTGCGATGTCGAGCACAATTGGCCCACCTCCGGACTGCTGGAGTGTCTCGATGTATGAGCCGAAGAGGCTCACAGCAGCGATCACAGCCGATGCTATAGCGATGCCCTTGGTGATTGCTTTAGTCGTGTTACCCACCGAGTCGAGCTCGGAGAGGGTCCTCTGACCCTCCTCGCTGTCAAATTCGTCCTTGCACATCTCGGCGATGCCGCCTGCGTTGTCTGAGATAGGGCCGAATGCGTCCATAGCTAGGTTGTTGCCGGTGTGGGAGAGCATTCCGATACCTGTGAGGGCTATTGAGTAAGTGATGAATAGGACAGCGTTGCTCTCGGGAGCTTTGAAGCTGGTGAATATAATGCCCAGTACAATCACCGCCATGGCCCCGAAGACGCCCAGCTCGACCTTCTTTGTGCGTTTCGCTAGGATGTATCCAATTACGAGCGCAACAACGCCAATCAACACGAGTGTCGATGGGCACTAGTGTCGCCGGGAAGGTGAAGGAGTAGATGGAGATGGCTAGGAGGAGGGATACGACGATTATGAGTAGGGCCCACACGGAACTCTCGTAGCCCATCGCCAGACCCCGAAAGTATTACGAGGGCAGGCCCAGTCTTCGCCGAGTTAACGATGTCCTTGACGGCGGCGGAGCCGCGCTGTGTGAAGGCCGCCGTGTACTTGTTGAAGGCAATTGCCAGGAGTATACCCGTGGCCGTCGCCGCGAAGAGGCGTAGGTCCCCGGCGTAGAACCATGAGAGGAAGAAGAATGAGGTGATTGAGATAACCGATGATAAGTCATATGATAGGTCCATTGCGCGGAAGGCGTCTTCCTTGACTGGCCAGAGCGATACGGCATAGGTTCCTATGATTGAGCTGAAAACACCTATGGCGCGTACTAGCAATGGGAAAACTATCCACTTGAGGCTGTGAGCGGGGTCGATGGCCATGACGGCGAGCCCAAGGATCATCGCGGAGACTATGGTGACCTCGTAGGACTCGAAGACGTCTTCGGCCATCCCACTGAAGTCGCCGACGTTGTCGCCGACGAGGTCCGCGATCGCGGCTGCGTTTCGTGGGTCGTCCTCGGGGATGCCCACCTCGACTTTCCCGACGAGGTCTGCTCCGACGTCAGCTGCCTTTGTGTAGATGCCACCGCCGACACGCATGAACATCGCGAGAATAGTGCCTCCGAACCCGAATCCAAGCAGAACTTCGGGGGCTTGGCGACCATATAGGAGAAATATCGTGGTTCCGCCTAGCAGACCTAGGCCGTCAGCCAGCATACCAGCGATTGTACCGGAGTGGTACGCAACCCTTAGCGCCCCCTTGAATGAGCCGCGTCGGGCTTGGCTGGCAACACGTACGTTAGCTCGTGTGCCGATGTATCTTAAGCCGATCTGTCCGATGGCTAAGGAGCAGCCAGCGCCCAGAAGCAGCGCTAGCCCGCGCCCTATGGAGATGTCCCAGGACGTATTGGCCAGATAGGCAGTCATGAATAGCGCGACTGATAGAACTAATGCTACCGGTATGACGACCGACATCTGCTTGTTGAGGTACGCTATAGCGCCTTCCCTTATGGAATTGGACACATCCTGCATCTTCGGGGTGCCAGCGTCCTCGGATAGCACATTGCGTGCGAGCATCCATGCATAGATCAAAGCCGCGACGCCTGTCAGAACTACCAAAAGGAGAGCTACCTGCTCGAATGGGGTGATGCCCGGGGTCGTTAGAATTGACTCCATCTAAGGCTTCACTTCCCTTTCGACCGTGCTGTCTCCTCCACAGCTTCGTGGGACGTTTTGAGACCAGCATTTCTATAGGTTTTGATGACGCCGTACGGGGCGTTCCGCTTAAATAGGGTTGGAACCATAGCCAACTCGGACACCTAACCGTCCTGAAACGGGTCCCATCAGTTATTAAATTTGCCCATGATTCCGTGTAAAAAATAAGAGAACAAGTATCATTTAGTGTAAAATATTCATATTTTTAGAAAAAGCTGAGTGACTTAACGGAGCCAGAATAATTATCTACCTGCCAGACTATACTCTCCTCCAATCAAAGGTGATCGGTTGAAGCTCCTAGAATACGAGGCGAAGGAGATCTTCAGGCGATACGGTATTCCGCTTGGGCTAAGCGCCGTCGCCGTCGACCCCCAACAGGCCAAGGATGCAGCCACCATGATCGGCAAACCCGTCATCGTGAAAGCACAGGTCGGCGTCGGAGGTAGGGGTAAAGCAGGGGGCATTAAGCCCGCCGACACTCCTGCTGAGGCCTACGATGTCGCGAATCAGATATTGCACAGTAAGATCAAGGGCCTCGAGGTCCGCAAGATCCTTGTCGAGGAGAGGCTCGCCATCCAGCACGAGATCTACCTCGGCATCATTATCGACCGCGCCGCCAAGTGCCTTACGGTTCTCGCCTCTAGAGAGGGCGGGATGAACATCGAGGAGGTCGCAGCCAAGAGACCCGAGAAGATCATCAGGCAAAACATCGACCCCCTCCAAGGGCTCCGCAGCTACCACGCTAACGGTGTCGCAAAGCGCCTCGGCTACGGTGGGAAGAAGATGCAACAGCTCTCCGACGTCCTCCAGCGACTATACAAGGTAGCCTACGAGATGGATGCGGAGCTGACTGAGATCAATCCGCTAGTGGAGACCGCTGATGGCTTCATCGCCGCAGACGCTCGCCTGAATGTCGACAACAACGCCCTCTATAGACACAAGGATCTGGAAGCCAAGTTCCTGGAGAGCTTCGAGGGTGAACTGACGCCTCGAGAGATGGAGGCGCGAGCCATCGATCTCACGTATGTCGAGTTGAATGGAGATATCGGGATCATCGGCAACGGCGCGGGACTCACTATGGCTACCCTCGACACGGTGATGCTCTACGGTGGTAGAGCTGGAAACTTCCTAGACCTGGGTGGGGGGGCTAGCCCCGAGAGAATCGGTAAAGCCGTCGAGTTCATTCTCAAGGACAGCCGCGTCAAAGCCCTCTTCGTAAATGTCCTCGGCGGAATCACTCGATGCGACGACACCGCCAAGGGTATAATCGAAGCCAGAAAGAAGCTCGGAGAGGACAAGCCAATCGTAGTCCGAATGATGGGCACCAATGAGGAGGAGGGCAAGCGACTCCTCCATGAGGCAGGGATCGAGACGAACGACACCATGGAGGAGGCTGCGCAGAAAGCAGTCAAGCTCGCTGAGGGTGTATTATTATGAAGCTGATCAACGATGACACCAAGGTAGTGGTGCAGGGTATAACTGGCACACAAGGTAAATTCCACGCCGCGAGGATGAAGGAGTACGGCACAAAGGTCGTCGCTGGCGTCACCCCGGGTCGTGGGGACCAAGAGTTTGACGGCACCCCAATATACGATACCGTGATAGAGGCTAAGGAGAAGCATGGATGCGACGCAAGCATCATCTTCGTCCCCGCACCAGGTGCCCTCGACGCGGCGCTCGAGGCAATGGAGGCTGGAATGAATCCCGTCGTCGTTATAACCGAGGGCATTCCTGTCCGCGACACAATCGAACTCGTCGCCAGAGCAAAACAATACGGCACTACAATAGTTGGCCCGAACACACCCGGTCTCATAAAGGCAGGTGAATCCAAGATGGGCATAATGCCGAACCAGGTCTTTAAATCCGGATCAGTCGGCATAATCAGCCGAAGCGGAACTTTATTCTACGAGATCGCGGCTCACGTCACAAACCAAGGCTTAGGTGAATCGACCTGCGTCGGCCTCGGAGGGGATCCGGTTGTGGGCCTCGACTATATCGAGCTCCTCAAATGGTTTGAGAAGGATCCACTGACCAGGGGCGTCGCCCTCATCGGCGAGATCGGTGGAGACGCGGAGGAGAAAGCCGCGGACTTTATTGCATCAGGCGGCTTCACCAAGCCCGTTGCTGCCTATATAGCTGGTAGGGCGGCGGTGCCAGGAAAGAGGATGGGACACGCCGGAGCCATAATTCAAGGCTCATCCGGGACTGCTGACAGCAAGATAAATGCTCTCCGCGGCGCAGGCGCTGCTATCGGTGAACAGCCAGTCGACGTGGCTAAGGCGCTTAAGAAGATGCTGGGCTAGCATCTTCGAGTAACTCAAGAAGCTTGTCAAGCATCCTATATGTCAGACCCCAAACGATATCGTCTCCGAGTTTGAAAACCTCTTCCTCCCAGCCCTTCATAACCGCTGTTGTTCTGCTCGCCCTAAGCTCCTTCATATGGACCCAACGATATGCAGTGAGCTCTGAATTGAGCTTGATCTCAGGATGTCCCTCGTAGAGGTAGACGATGGGGAGTACGTCCCTGTCAGGCTTTATCGATGAGAAGACCAACGGGAGGGCTCCGATATATGTGAGGGTCTCTAGGTCTATGCCGGTCTCCTCATGCACTTCCCGGACCACGGTGTCTCTGAGTGTTCTGTCCCTTGGAGTCTTCTTTCCACCAGGGAAGGCCATATCCCCCGACCAGGGGTCAGAGAATAGGATGGCTCGCTTGACGAGAAGGGTCTCATAGTCATCTACTTCTTCCCTTAGGAGAATGGCAACAGCCGCCCAGGCGTCGACCTCCTCGACACCCCTGAGCTTACGCTTGAGCCTCTCGATCAAGGGAATCACTCGACTTGAGTCCGTTGAGGGAGTTAAAATATGCTTGCTCAATCGCAGGCTCGACAACATTTATTTTTGGCTGAGCAGGAAGCTCAATGGGTCCTGCTGATTGAATTCGGTGGATGAGACGGTTAGACCTTTGGACACTGCAGCATTCGAGAGACGTATCGAGGAGTATAAACAACTTAAGGAACGCATGGACAGGGTCAGGTACAAGATCGCAATAATGAGCGGAAAAGGGGGCGTCGGTAAAAGCCTGATCACGGTAAATCTCGCAGCGGCCCTCGCATCTGAGGGAAGGGGAGTCGGCGTCCTTGATGCAGACCTCCACGGTCCTACAGTTCCCAAGATGCTAGGGCTTAAAGGGGCACGCCTTGAGGCTGGGGATAACGGAATAATCCCACCGACTGGGTTGAGGGGGATCAAGGTAGCCTCAATGGATTTTCTCCTCCCATCACAGGACTCACCTGTTATTTGGCGTGGCCCCCTCAAGATGACTGCGATACGTCAGCTCCTCTCCGAAGTTGACTGGGGGGACCTCGACTACCTCCTCATCGACCTCCCACCTGGTACAGGTGATGAGGCTCTCACCGTAATTCAGCTCCTCCCTGGGATAAATGGGGTGGTCATTGTCACCATCCCCAACGAGGTAAGCGGTCAAGTTGTGGAAAAATCGATCACATTCGCCCGCCAGATGAAGACCCACATAATCGGACTTGTGGAGAACATGAGTTTTCTAATATGTCCCCACTGCGGTGAGAGGATAGAACTCTTCGGCGAGGGGGTCGGACAGAAGATCACAATGGATATGGGCATACCATTCCTTGGATCCATTCCGTTCGACCCAAACGTGGCGAGGAGGTCGGACAATGGAACACCTTTCGTCGCAGCTGACCCCCAGAGCTTCACCGCAAAGGCTTTCAAAGAGATAGTAACGAAGATCGAGAAATTCGTTGAAGGGACCCCACCGACAGATTAGACCGTAAAATAATCATTGTGCTAGCCTATCGAGATAGCCCTTATCGAGTCTAAGCATCAAGTCCACGTTACCAAACTCGTGCTTATGAAGCTAGACTAAACCTCATATTCTTGTACGACCTTAGGCTCACTGAGCTTAGAGGCGCAACCCAGAAGTAAGATCCTGACCCATGATAATGTGATTGGGACCACGTTTATTACTGTCTAAACCACGGGGGCTTCCCCGGAGTTACCAGACTTCCAGCCCTTGACGTATTCGAGGCTATTTTTCACCGATCGGGTCAGGTAGCCAACATCTGTGTCGAGGGCACAGAACATGAAGCCTCGCTTGATCGCGTCGTTGATGTCGGTGGCGTCCTTGGTGACGAAGCAATGCATACCCGGCGCGACTCCGTGGTCGCGGCCAGCGTCAACAATCCTGTCAAGGGCATCGATAAACTTTGGGTTGGTGTATTGCTTGTGGATGCCCATGTCGAGGCTTAGGTCGCTGGGCCCCACGAAGCAGGCGTCGACGCCCTCGACGCTGAAGATCTCATCCAGGTTCTCGACACCCTTTACCGACTCGATCATTGGGATGACAAGGATCTCATCGTTGGCTGTCCTGAAGTAGTCAGGGTCTCGGAAGGCAGCTAGGCGTGGGCCCGCGCCGCGGTCTCCCCTAGGCGGGTACTTCATGAGGCGGACTGCCTCCTTAGCCTGTGCCGCGGACTCTATCCTGGGGAGAACTAGCCCCATAGCTCCGGCGTCGAGGACCTTCTTACACCAGATTAGGTCAACCCAGGGGATTCGCGCCAGAGGCATACAGCGCTCGCGGGCGTAGAGCATCCCCTGGACCATATGGTGGTAGGTCTCCGGCCCGTAAGCGCTGTGCTCCATGTCGCAGACGAGCCAGTCGAAACCCATGTCGGCGAGGTACATGGTCATATCCGGGTAGCCGATGGTTACCCATGTGCCTATTGCCGGCTTACCGGCCTTGAGTTTGCTTTTAACGAGGTTCCTCATGGGAGGAGAAGGAGGAACAACTCGCTTATGATTCTTCGTCCTCGTCTCGCTGCTGCTCAATCCAGCTGAACTTTTTCTGTAGTGTGGCAGGGTAATAGCTGCGCCAGTCGTAGCCGACCTTCTTCCCCCAATCGTAGTAGATGCGGGGGTCGACGTAGTTCTTCAGACTCGTTCCAAGGTTGTAGTCGCGTGTGATCTCCTGCGCCTCCACCTGGAGCCTCATCCGCTCGATGGCCTCCCTGCCACGCTGCTTACTCTTCTCAAGCTGCTTCTTCAGCTTCTGGCTCGAGGTGAGGTAATTATTCTTGATCTTTCTTGAGAACTCACGGCGCGCCTTGGTTGCCTTCTTTGCGGCTTCGACACGCTTCCTTAGGGATGAGAGTCTTTTCCCTGTGCTCTTATCCGTCGTCGCTAGCTCTTGCTCGGCGACCCTCAGCTTCTGCTCGGCCTCGTCTAGCTTCTTCTCAGCTATTGCTAGTTTTTCGCGGTACTTCTTTTCAGCGTCTAAGAGCTTTTGTCGCATCGCCTTCTCATCGGACGCAGCCTTATCTCGGAGTTTTTTGAGGCGGTCCTTCTTCGCCTGTAGGCTTTGCTGCCAAGTCTTAGGAATAGTGCGTTTGTGGTTGCATACTATAGCGGCCTCGAGGTTAGCCCGGAGGGCTGCCTGTCGCTTGACATAGTCTGGGTCCTCAGGCTTCACGGTCTCGATTGCAAGTCTACCTTCAACAGCCTCGGATGCGTATAGCGTACGGAACACCTTGGCGCTGAGCCCCTCCATGACCTCCTTGAGGAAGTCGCCGACGTGACCAGAGTTGATGCCCTCGAAGAGACTCTCCTTCCCTGCACCTAAGGCGAAGTCGCGTAGGTTCTGAACGACATTTGGCGGAAGC
This sequence comes from Candidatus Bathyarchaeota archaeon, assembly GCA_963780545.1. Classification (GTDB taxonomy): domain Archaea; phylum Thermoproteota; class Bathyarchaeia; order TCS64; family TCS64; genus UBA8941. The sequence continues at coordinate 403,091 of CAWACK010000010.1, read as the reverse complement.
TGGGCCGTGATGTTCATCTGAACCGAGTCTTTTCCTAGGAAGTTGAATGTGACCGAACCATCCCCATTGAAACAGACGTGCTCGGGGCGGAGGGTACTGGCGCCAACGGTGTCGGCTTCACCCTCCTCGTCCTTCTCATCACCAACCCTGAACTTTAAATGGTCGATGAGGTAGCAGACAGTCGCAGTCTTCCTACGCTTAAGGTCCCCCGTTGTGAGGTTAGCGTTGATGTGTGCCTTAACGGCTTCGAGTTTCTCTTTTAGAGCCTCTGCCTTCTCGTACTTCTCTACATCCTTCCTCTGCTTGAGGAAGCTTGCGTCGCCGGGCCAGACATACTTCTTCTTACCACTGAGCTTGTCTGTCCAGCGGGCTATCCACATAGTGCTGGGCTCCCAAACGAGAGCCTTCCAATTTCCCGGTGGATGCGGCGCGTCTGGGCTTAGGTTGAGCTCGATATCTTCATAGCTGGGTCCCCGCTTCCACCTCCCACGCCAGGGGTGTTGGCCACGCCCCATGAATATGCTGTTGGGCTCGACGTTGTAGTTGCCAAGTTCCATCCGCTGTCCGTCAACGATCGCAAAACCGTACTTCTCACGGTTTGCCTCGCGCTGCGCTTTCCTCTCAGCAGCCTGCATCTTCTTAACCTCTGGTGGCTGATTCAGCTTCTGCTCCCGCTCACTCTGCACAAGCTGGATGATGTCGGTATAGTCAACATCTCCGGGTAGAAGCTTCACGTCAAGCTTCTCACCGAAGTCCTTGTGGAAGTTCTCAGCGAAGACACGGTCCTCGACGTAAGGGGTGCCTACCTTCTTACCCCAGGCGACAGCCATCTCCTCTTGCTCGTCATTGAGTTTCGTTGTCTGACCCTTAATCTTGACAACTAGGCCACGACCTTGGTATTTCGGGGGGACTATGACGCCATTGTGGTGGAGTGTGTTCACGCTTGACACCGGACTTGGATGAATACCGGGAGGCTGCTCTATAAAAATACCTGAAAATGGAGGGCTGATTGACTTCAAATTTCCCCAACATTGTATAATGTCTGTGCGTTAAGAGCAGCGCAGAACTGGCTCTATTCATAAAGAATGTTAAGAGTTAGTACAGAACATTAAGGCAGGCGACGAAGAGTTTTCTTTTTGGAAGCCGAGGAGTGTCCGCAGGATCCGCTTGCTGATGAAGCCCTTCTCGCGTTACCTGATCCTGCCTTCCACGCTCTTATCCACCTGCACCGTCTCATACTCGGTCCTCAGCAGCTTCCCGTTGACATATGCCCTACCAGCCTTCGCCTCAAGGGTTAGAGCTGCAACGTCGCCTAGTTCGACCTGGGGAGCGCCTATACCTGATATTTCATCAGCTGTGACCTGAGCCCCAGGCGGGCTATTCGGGGCATTAAGCACGCCCACAATGGTGCCGGAGTCGGCTGCGAGTAGCATACCCTGACTCATCTCTCCGCGGAGTTTTGCGGGCTTCAAGTTAGTGACCACGATGAGGTGTTTCCCCAACAAGTCTTCCATCTTCGGATAGTGGAGTTTCAGCCCGGCGCAGAGCTGCCTCTTTTCAGAGCCAAGGTCGATCTGTAAGATGTAGAGTTTGTCGGCCTGTGGATGGTTTTTGACCTCGGTGATGACTGCGACTCGGAGGTCGAGGGCGGCTGGACCATCAGGCTTCACCGGCTTCTCCTCCATCTTCGTTTCGGGCTTCGACTGCATCTTCGAGCTCTTCAGCACAATCGGGTCGATCTTCCTGAGAATGATCTTCGCCCCACCGATGCGATGATTCTCCACGACCCTGTCGACATCCCCCCATTGGAGGTTAGGAAGATTGAGCTGCTCCTCCACTTTCGAGGCAAAGACTGGGAGGATGGGCTTCATCAGCACCGTCACAGTTTTCACGATATTAACGCAGTCCGTGAGGACCAGCTTCGCTTTCTCCCTGTCGATCTTCACGAGTTCCCAAGGCTTGGTTTCCTGGAAGTATCTGTTCCCTATTGTACTGATCTCCAACGTCTTCGCCACAGCTTCACGGAAGTTGTAGTCGTAGTAACTGTCCCTGACGCCCTCGGCCTTCTTAGCGACGTCAGCGAGGAGATCCCTGTTCAGCACCGTGGAGATGTAGCCATCGAAGTTCTTGTCGAGGAAGCTTAGGGTCCTGTAGACGAGGTTGGCGATGTTGGAGACGAGCTCGTTGTTGATCTTATCCTGAAGCGTCCTAAAGTCCAAATCTATGTCGGTCATGCTGTGACCGAGATTGGCGGCATAGTAGTAACGGAGGAACTCTGGGTCGAGGAGCTCAGCGAACTCGCTGGCGGTGAGGAAGGTGCCTCGGCTCTTGCTCATCTTCTCCCCGTTGACGTTGAGGAAGCCGTGGACAACAATATTGTCGGGGATATGGAAGCCACTTCCCATCAGGACGGCCGGCCAGAATAGGAGGTGGAAATAAATGATGTCCTTCCCGATGAAGTGGATGATTGTACTGTCATCCTTCTGCCAGATGTCGTCTGCGGTGAAGGGCTTGTTCCTACAGTAGTTCACAGTGGAAGCAATGTAGCCAATTGGGGCATCCAGCCAGACATAGAAGTACTTGTTCTCCTCCCCGGGGATCTTGAAGCCGAAGTAGGGACCGTCGCGGCTTATGCACCAGTCCTGTAGCCCCTGATCTACCCAGCTGAGGATCTGGTTCTTGATCTCGGACTGCAGATTCTTGTTATTGACAAGCCAGACCCGGAGCCTATCGCTGAAGTCGTTTAGACGGAAAAAGTAGTTACGGCTCAGCTTCCTTATCGGGGTGGAGCCACAGATGCTACAATAAGGGTCGATGAGTTCGGTGGTTGTATAAGCAGCGTTACATTTCTCACAAACGTCTCCGTACTGATCCTTGGCACCGCATCTAGGACAGGTCCCCTTCACATACCTGTCCGGTAGATAGCGCCCACAGTGCTCGCAGTAGGTGAGTTCGATCTCCTTCGTGTAGATGTGACCGGCTTCATTGAGGCGCTTAAAAATCAGCTCCGTATAATACCTATTCTCCTCGCTATGCGTGGTGTAGTAACTGTCATAGTTGATGTTGTATAGTTTGTAGTCCGCATCATGCTCTTTCGCCCATTTGCCGATGAACTCCTCTGGTGTTACACCCTGCTTCGCGGCAGCTATCTCAATTGGGGCGCCATGTGTGTCTTCTGCTCCACAGTAAAAGGCGTTGTGACCGTTGAGCTTGAGAAACCTGACATAGATATCGGTCTGTGTACTCTCTAACATATGGCCGATGTGAATTGGACCATTCGCATAGATGAGCGCCGATGTTATGAGTATTCTGTCCTTAAAGTCCTTCATATGCGTCGCCTCCCTTGGATTATAGACGAATAGCGTCTAATTGTCTTTAAAAAACCATTCTCAAATGAGGCTACACGCCCCAGATCCCGCGTGATAAGCGTCACGTGCGCATAGATTTTTGCCTTGAGTTTAATTACCCGTAAAATTGAGACATTCTGGTACTTATAACGGATTCGATCAGGCGCGCTTCGTCACAAAGATTTGTCCGTATCTCAATAAGAAAGCCTCACACAACTCATCATTTCTCGATAAAACACATAGACATTCAGAAAAGTAATATGATGCGATGTCAGAGGGGAGATCGATGGCTGAGAATAAGGAGAAGGTTGTCACCAGGGAGGAGATCATCGGCCTCGTCCAGCTGGTGATTATATTCACAGCCATACTCGTCGGACGCGAGATCGGTAACCTATACAGTAGTTACAACGAGGTATCGAAGATGTCTGTGAACCTCAACTTCTCTGAGGAGGATATAGCCGCATATCTTCAGAATGCAATGCAGGGAAAGAACACGACCCTGAATATTGGGCTTGCCATCACTATTCCCGGATATGTAGGTACGGAGGGACAGGTCACTCAGACGCCGGACTACATAAGGAAGTGGCTAATTAGCATCACATTAAGTCCAATAGTTGTTCAACAACCTCAGGTATCAGACATCACCCTCAGCTTCTACATAGAAGGCGAACAAGTGCTTAGCAGGACATACCCCTTCCCAGAGCAAAACGTGGGTTACAACAGTTTCGTTAATAGAAGCCTCGACCTCAAAGTCGATGACGAGGCATCCTTAAGGGATCTGATCACTAAAGCCGCTGCGGAGCATGGCGGTGAGGTGGAGGTAACCATCAGTGGTTACGCAAAGACCAATGTATTCTTCTTTGAGTCCACATTGCCCTTCACGACCACCCGGTACCCCCTTGTCTCGGCGCCGAGTCTTCAACTTCTGAGTGCGACTTGGCAGAACTCTAGCGGCGCCAACATCACCACCTCAAAGGTCGGGGATACCCCGTTTGTCACCCTCAAACTTCGAAACCTAACACGCGTCCACTCGCTTACACAGAATGTCACCTGTGTGGTCTATAAAGAGGGGACTACAGAACCGATCTTCACCAAAGTCAAGACCCTCACTGCCGCACCGAGCACCGATGCCACCTATGTAATCTTTTTCACACCAGAAACGCCGGGTATCTACTACTTCTCGCTTGACTCGAACGGGTTTAAGGTGCCGGCGTCGTCCTCACCTCGTTTATCCGTCGAGCCGTGATCGTGAATATGAAAGCTCAAAAGCGGCAATGTGCGCTTATCCAACGGTACCTGGCATGGAGGCGATTTTGATTAAGTATCCGCTGATACTCGTTAATCTTAAGACGTATAGGGAGGGTATGGGTGAGAATGCGGTGGGTCTCGCGAAGATCGCTGAGCAGGTTCATCTGAAGACGGGGACAAGCATCGCCTTGGCCCCCCAGCTCGCAGACTCCAAGATAGTCATCGAGGCAAGTGAGACTCCGATCTTCGCTCAGCACATCGACCCAGTAGGGATGGGACAATTCACTGGACACATCCTTCCTGAGTCGGTGGCTGAAGCTGGCTGTGTCGGAACTCTAATCAACCACAGCGAGAGGCAGATCCCGCTCGAGGTCATCAATTTGACTGTGAAGCGTGCGCGGGAGGTCGATCTAACATCGGTGGTTTGTGTCGACACCGTCGAGAAGGGGAGGCAGGTAGCTGCCTTCGCACCGGATGCCATTGCAATTGAGCCCCCGGAACTCATTGGTTCGGGCATCTCTGTTTCTAAGGCGAAGCCAGAGGTCATCTCGGGTGCAGTCTCTGCTATAAAACATGTGAACCCGAAGATCAGGGTTCTCTGTGGGGCGGGGGTGACGAACGGTGATGACGTCGCCGCAGCGCAGAAGCTTGGGGCGGAGGGGATCCTTGTAGCGAGTGGCATTGTTAAGGCGAAAGATCCACAGACCGCTCTCCTAGACCTCGCCCGGAGTCTTAGGCACTAAGGCTCTTAACAGTATTTTCTATGAGCATCTTGTTTTCAGCGATGAGTTTGTCGACTTTCGGCTGGGTATCGGCCTCGCCGTAGAGCCTAAAGATAGGCTCGGTGCCGCTAGGTCTAATGAGTATCCAGCTACCATCACCGAAGACGAGTTTGAGGCCATCCATCGTCTCGACGCGTGGCGCAGCGACCTTCATTCTCAATAACTCCAAGGTCTTAGCCTTGAGCTCATTGGGGCAGCTAACCCTGTCCTTCCCTTGTACGTACCTCGGCAGCTCGGAGACCAACTTAGATAGGGGGTTTCCTGTCTTGGCCATGATACCGAGTATGAGGGACATTGTCATGGATCCATCCCTCACGGGTTGGTGTGGGCCGTACATTACGCCACCATTCTCCTCCCCGCCAAACTCGATGCCATTCTCCACCATCGCTCGACTGATGTCGACGCTACCAACACGGTGTCCAGTGAATAGAGCCACTCGCACCCTCCACGACGTCGACGATCGCATTGCTTGAGCTGACCGATGTGACGACCTTGGCGCCTGGGTGCTTCGCCATATAGTCTTTTGCGACGAGGGCGAAGCTTCTGTCCCCCCATAGAACATTCCCATATTCATCGAGGAAGATGCTACGATCGGCGTCGCCGTCGAATGCTACGCCCATGTCTGCGCCTGTGGCCTTCACCAGCTCACGGAGGTCGCCGAGGTTATCGGGACGTGGCTCAGACTCGCGTCCGGGGAACCTGCCATCGAGTTCTGCGTTGATAGTGTAAACGGTGCATCCGAGGCGCTGAGCGATTGAGGGGCCTACGAGGGTGCCGACGCCGTTTCCGGGGTCGATTGCGACCTTGAACCTCTTACCATTGATTAGGTTGGCATCAACCCTGGAAACGACCGCTTCAATGTATAGGCGCAGGGCTTCACGTTGCCTGACTTCACCCACATGGTCCCAAGGTGCGGCATTTGGTCCACCAGCGAAGTAAATCTCCTCAATTTTGTCCTCTAAACTACGCGGGACCTCGACTCCGTCAGCAGCCACGACTTTGACGCCGTTGAACTCAGGGGGGTTGTGGCTCGCCGTTATCATGAGTCCACCGTCGAGGCAGAGGTTTTTGACTGCGTACTGAAGGGCAGGCGTTGGAAGGATGCTAAGGTCGTGGACAATGCATCCGATGGAGAGGAGGCCTGAGACGGCTGCGTCCCTGAACAGGGGGCTTGTTGTGCGTCCGTCCCTACCGACAGCAATATTCCTGCCTAAAACGTGGCCACATGTTGCGGCGAGGCGGGTAACTAGGTCGGTTGTTAACTCCCTATTGGCTACGCCCCGGACACCATTTGTGCCGAATATCCGACCCACTACATCACCTGGCGGTGGTCAAGGATGCTCTCGCTCACTTCCTTACTGGGGCAGACGGAGACCCCTTCCGTGATCGTCACTCCATCCATAATCACGGAATAGTCGCCAATGAGGCTCCCAGACTCCACCTTGACCCACCTCTCCAGAACCGCGTTCTCTCCTATGATAGCGTTCTTTACAGATGTGTAATCACCCACACTTGCACCAATGAATATGATGCTGTTCTCTATCCTACAACCCTTACCGATGAGGACATGATCACAGATGGTCGTATTTGGGCCAATGAGGCAGTCTGAACCTACCTCGGCGCCGGAGCCAATGTAGCAAGGCGACAGGATCTTAGCGGATGGGTCGATCTTGACCCCTTCACCGGTCTTGACGCCCTCGTACTTACTCAGGATTATCTGGTTCGCCTTGAGGTAGTCGTCTGGGACACCCATATCGGTCCATAGACCATGGAACTCGAATCCATAGAGCTTCCGCTCATTGGCGAGAACAGGAAAGACCTCCCTCTCTATGCTCGCCGAGCGGCCGTCTGGAATGTAGTCGAATATCTTGGGGTCGAGAACGTAGATGCCGGCGTTAATCAGGTTGCTGGGAGCCTTCCCTTTCTCCGGTTTCTCGACGAAACGAGTGATTCTACCCTCCCAATCAAGCTCCACGGCGCCGTACCTGCTCGGGTCAGGGACCTGAATTAGGGCTACGGTGGCAAGCCCTCCCTTCGCTTTGTGGAACTCGACGAGGCGTTTGTAGTCCACGTCAGAAATAACGTCACCATTGAGTACTAAGAAGGGTTCACCGTCGAGGAGGTCTTTCGCCTTTTTTATGGGTCCACCTGTCCCCAATGGGCGCTGCTCCCGACTGTAGATTATTCCGAGGTCGTATTTAGTAGGGCCGAGGTAGCGAACAAGCGCTTCCGCCATGTAGTTGACCGCCATGACAACGGTATCGACGCCCCCCTGGCTTAGGTTCTTGAGTGTCCAATCCATCAAAGGCTGATCCCCGATGGGAAAAAGCATCTTGGGTCTCGTGCAACTTAAAGGTCTTAGGCGTGTACCGAAGCCACCTGCGAGAACTAGAGCCTTCATAAGACTTACCGCCGATTAAGGATGGATCAGGTTGCTTAATGAAACTTCTGTAAAGCCCTAAAGGGGTAAATGCTACTTGAGGAGAAAGCCCATTACTTCGCTGAACTTCTCAGGGTTGAGCCTCTCGTAACGCTCGATGCTTCCGACATCATACCAAAAGGCATCCGTGAGATACGCCTCGATGTGGCGCCCCCTCTTGACTAGATAACTAATCACATCTCCCATCAAGTCGAAACTCTTAAACTGACCCTGCTGCTGGAGGCTCGCCATCTCCCTGAGGAGAGAGCCACTTAAAACGAGTATACCTATGCTGACGGGCTGCATAAGGTCTGGCTTCTCGATGAAGTTGATTACCTTGGTGCCATCGAGCTCTGCCTTACCTACGCTAATGTTGTAGCGGCGGGCAAGGGCTAGCGTGGCCTCAGCTTGGGTCGACTGGTGGTGCTTCACCATAGCACCGACATCTAAATTACTTATGATATCCCCATAATATACGACGAGGGTGTCTTCCTCAGTAATCGCTCCCTTTCTGTATGCATTGAGAATAGCATTCGCACTTCCCTTTAGATTTGGGTCATCGAGAACATAAGTCATCTCGACACCAAATCGTTCACCATGTTCGAAGTAATTCTCAATCTGCTGGTGCTTATAGCCAACAAGGAGAACTGTCTGGTTGACACCGTGGTACTTGAGTAGACGTAGGATATAGTCAAGGATAGGTTTCTGCTCCTCCCCCACCGGTATCATACACTTCTGGAAGTAGTAGGTTAGGGGACGAAATCTAGTACCCTCACCGCCCGCTAAAACGAGACCCTTGATTCCCACGGTTAGTCACCCTTTGACACTAAAAGAATGACCCCTAACAACATCATTACCAAACCCAGAGGCGTGAATACCCGGGGGTTAGCTACGCCACCTTGTGCAAGAGTGGCTAAGAAGGTTATTACTCCGCCGATCACAAGCAAGGCGACACCGAAGAATGTCACTGCGAGACCTTTATAGGTAAAGCTGAACCCGTTGGACATTATTACCCCATTAGGTTGCTATCTAGGGTTATTTAAGAAGCTGGGCTGCCTCAATCTTCTCCGGCAGATACTTGTCGACGATGTAGGTGAGGCCATACCGGCTGAAGGCCTCCAGCTCAGCCTTCTTCTGTATCTTTATGAATTTCTCGATCTCGCTGTGCCAAGGCTCCTCCTTGTAGCGGGGATCATCCTGGAGTTCGGTAAGCCTCTTTTTATCGAACTCCGTGAGGTTCTCTGTGGGTAGTTTGTAATTTTCGATGTCACTGGCCCAAACCCCTATCCACTTGGCATCTGGAGTTGTGAGGCCTCGCAGATGGGCAGCGTTGGCTGAGCCAGAGCAGATTACTTGGGCGATGTGGACACCCCAGGGGTCTCCGTCGGTGAAGATGTAGACGGGCATCCCCCAGTCCTTGTTAAGGCGGTGAATTATGCTGCGGGTGCTTCTAGGGCTCTGGCCAGCGGTGTGGATGAGGATGGCGTTGAACTTCTTATAGGCCTGCTCTTCGACGAGGCGTGTGAACATTGCACCCTTCTCTACGACGAGAACTTTGTTCGCGGTCGTATCTATAAACTCGGAGCTCGTGACAGCCGGACCGACCATGATTCCATCTGGATGGTCGGTTAGGTTCGTGCGCCGCCCTTCATATCCTGGGACCGTATACTCAATGGTGATGTCTCCGAATATGGCGCTGCGCTCCTCGGGGAAGATGTTGAAGCTCTCCCTCGCTTTGTTGAGGGCCACTTCGAGGTCGGTGATAATGTTGTCGGACTCCTGCTGGTCGGCGTACTCGATATCGCGTTGGCCACGAGCAGAATAGTAGGCTTCTCTAAGGGTGCTTGTTTTTCTCTGCCTCACCAGTTCCCTAGCGAACCAAGCGGTCCAGACAAGCTGTGTGAAGGGGCGGATGTGCTTAATATTACGGCTGTGGCGCTTGACCATCCGGTCGCCGAGAATATACTGGCGAACAGTAGGATCGTACTGAATATTGTCGATGCTACGGCTCTGCATCATCACCCATGGGAACTCGCCTTGGTTAATCTGGTCATAGACGAGGTTACCCAACTGCTTCAGTGCGTTTTCCACAGCCTCACGCTGGCGCTCGGCCTCACTGACCCTCTTCGACATCCTTCTCCGTCTCCTCCATTTCTATTTCCTCTGACTCCGGCAGCTCCACGTTCCCGTTCTCCCCGTTACCGTTCTCCTCCTCTTCCTCACTTTCTGATTTCTCGCCTAGCACCTCGTTGAGGAGCTTCTGCGTGTCAGGGAGGTCCAGCCTGTCTGAGAGCTTCTGTGCGAACTCGGCGATTATGGGTAGATACTTGCTGAAGATGTTGAGCCTGTGGCGCTGTCTCTCCATCTTGTAACTGCGGCTGATGAAGATACGGAGGTCGCGGGCTGCCTCACGGATCGCGTTGGTTATCTCCTTTTCAACCTCAGGCTGGTCTGCGATGAACTCCTTCCCGACGCTCTTGTAGGGTATCTTCGTCGAGCAGATGTGAACCGCAACAACGAGAGGGGTGTCTTGGTCGACCTTGTAGGTCTTCCAGTTGATGTTTTTGGTGATGACCTTCATGGTTACACAACTGCCCTCATCGAAAAGTAGGGGGATGCGATTCGCGAACCTGTAGAGAGTAGTGCCCTGCCCGATCTTCCGCACCGACTTACCGGCTACGAGGGCGGCCTCGATTATGAATGGGTAGCCAGTGTAGGTCGAGGCCGGGCGTTGCACCGTTTTTATGAAGTCCTCTGATGTAAGACTAAGCTCCTTCCTGATCCCTGTTTCGAGGAGCTCGGGACCAATTGGACTGAGGCAGCTTGCGTCGGGTCGAATGAAGTCCTGGAACTCCTTCGCTGCGTGTACTGCCTTCACTATCTCCTCAGGAGTGAGACTGCTAGGCTTTTCCTTCGGATTAAGGCCAGCGAATGTGAGAAATCTCTCCGCTGTGACTGGACCAACTCCCTGGAAATGATCAATCATGAAGCTCTTCATGTCCCTGCTCTTCGTCAATGAGAGGAGACGCCGAAATGTCTCCACGTCTATGCCGTGGGGATGGGGGCGCACCGACTTCGGTAACGCTGGCATAGTGGTCGTCCCGCGCTCGAAGCGATAGAGTCTGTTCTTGGGGTCTATGAAGGTTATATCGGCGTAAGGGTTTACCATCGCCGTTTGCTTTAGGTACTCAATCATTCGGCTCATGATGCGGGGATAGTCGCCCTCGATCTGGAGTTCTACAATTGTGCCTCGCCACTCCTTCGGGTTGTCTAGGGTCGTATGCCTGAGGATATTAGCCTGATTCCTCTCGATGTCGATCATCATCTCGAACTCATGGATCTCTCCACCAATACTCGAAGTGACGATGACAGGCTTGTGTGTGGTAATCTGCCCATAGAGGATGGTCATTGTGCCACCCATGCCGAAGGTTCCACGGCTCTGCTTCAGAGTATATTTGGATCCATAGAAGACTTGGGCGAAGCAGGCGGGTATCTGCTCCGCGGGAACCCCTGTGCCGTTGTCCTGGACTCTGACGAGATATACAGCGGTCCCGTTCTCAACGTTTCCTTGGCTGGAGGATAGCTCAGTGATTCGTAGATAGATGTCAGGAGGGAGCTGGGCGGATTCGCAGGCATCGAGGCTGTTCTCCAGGAGCTCCCTAACGCCGACGTAGATGGCTCGGCTGGGGTTACTAAAGCCTGCGATCTCCCTGTTCCTGTAGAAGAAGTCACTTGGGCTTACTGACTGGTACTCGCTCTGCTGTTGATCCATACTATTCCTTCCTCTCCGATGCGGGAGGGGGCTGATCGAACCATATCTCGCCTCGATTCTTCTTGAGCTGGCGGCGGTAGGCAAAGAGGTAGTTATAAACGGTTTTGTGGAAGCTGCCGCGTATGAGCATCATGACGGCTTCCCTGGCTGTTGGAAGAGCCTCGATGTTGCCAATTATGGCGACTGTGCTTCCGTAGACGCTTATCTGGGTTTCAGTTAGTTCCTCGATGATCGCGCGGCTCTTCCCCTCTTTACCTATGATGCGGCCTTTGATCCTCTCCTGGGCGCTGTGGCTTGGTCCAACGACCTCCTCGAGGTCGATTATGGCAAGGTCGAAGTCCTCGTTGCCGAGCATCATGGCCCGGTTGGGACTGAAACCCCTACCGATCGCTTTGACTATGTTGGCTACAGTGAATATTACTGAGACGTCGCTCTGATCTGGGTTTAGGATTACCTCGACGTTGCCTGATTCACCTTCGATAACGAGTTTAACATTGAACGTCTTCTCAATCCTAGCCTTGACCCTTCCTTCTGGGCCTATTAGAACACCGACCCTGTCGTGAGGTATTCGGGTATAGTTACGCTTCTCCACTTTTCACCCACTCCTCTAACTCCTTGTTATCGTAAACATCGACGCCCAGCCTAACGAAGTAAGTATTCACCGTCTCCACGTCGTGGACGAGAAGGGAGGCGGCAAGCGGATGTATTGTGAGCATCGCCTGACTCAGGTCAAAGATGACTGGCTTCTTCTCCCAGACCATTATGTTATACTCGCTCAGGTCCCCGTGGACGAGACCCGCCTGCTGGTATAGTCTGCGCATCTCGTCGGTGAGCTTATCATAGAAGTCAACAGGGTCCTCGAGGGGGAGCTCCCTGAGAAGAGGCGCAGGGACGCCATCGGTGCCGATGAATGTCATGACAAGGATGTTGCGGTAGAACGCGCGGGGGCGCGGCGAGTTGACACCGGCTTGCTCGGCTAGCTGAAGATTACTGTACTCCTTTTGCGCCCATGCGTATATGAGGCTCTTCGTGTCCGTTCGGATGTGTTTGAATCTTGGGTCGCCTTCTATGTACTTCATCATCCCCTTTCTGAAGTCGGATGTTGATGTATAGTAGATCTTAATGGCAATTTCCTTGCCATCAGGGGCAGTTCCCCAATATACGTGAGCCTCCTTCCCGGCTTTTATGACACCTTTGATCTTGTCGATCTTCTTATGCTGGATGAGCTGGAGGATCCCCTCAAGGGTTGGGCGATCGAAAACCTCGTCTGTTACCCTGAACTCTTCTTGATCCTTATTCAGCATCAGGGCTGTCTCTTCATGTCTCCTCTGCAGCTTTTCGGCCTTACGTTCCATCTTATCCTGGCTGGGCACGTGGGTATCAACCTACTCTATCTTCAGTATGCCCTTCTGCTTTAGCTCGTCTACCTGGCTCTGTGTGTAGCGCCAGAATATCTCGCCGCGTTCGTCGCTCTGGAAGTCCCAGGGGCTGACGAGGACTATGTCACCCTCCCTTATCCAGGTTCTACGCTTCATCTTACCCCTGATTCGGCAGACACGTATATGTCCATCCTGACACTTCACCATCACCCTGTCAAAGCCCAGCATCTTCTGGACGACACCTAATATGTCGTTCTTGCTGGGGAGGACCATCTCTTTGAGGTCCTTCTCGCTCAACACCTTCTTTTTACCCATTGAGCGACCTCTAACGGTTGATAGCGTGCTGGGGAGCTTAAAAACGGTTTGTATGACGCTTAAGTCAAAAAGAGCCATTTTTTAACAGACTGGCTTCAATTATCTGTTATTATTCACTCCCATTTTACCTTAATTATGTTAATTCGTATTTCCGTCTAAATCTTGACCGGCACGCGTTTGTTAATAGTGATTCCCTCAAGTGTGACCTTTGAGTCGTATGCAAACACTTCTACACCTTTAAGCTGAGCCTCCTCAAGAGCATCGGAGAACCCAGGGTCGGTTTCCCTGTTGGGACATAATACATCCGCGTCACTCCGCTGGATAAGGAACATGAAGGCGCTCCTGCCCTCACGTAGCGCCCTCGTCAAGGTGTGAAGATGGCGAGATCCCCGTTCCGTCGGTGCATCGGGGAAGAACGCTACTCCGCCGACTACGAGTGTGCAGGACTTTACTTCTAGGAGAACCACTTTGGCACCGTACATAAGTTGGAGATCGAATCTAGAGTCCCCGAAGATGGGTTCTCGGCGCTCAACCCGGTATCCTTGAAACTCAGGGATTTTAAAGGCCTTGATTGCCTCCTCAACGACCTTGTTGGGGACTCGGGAGTCGACGGAGACAAGATTGTTCTTGTGCTCTACTAAGGCGAGGTCGAATGCGGTTCTTCTAATCCCTCCCTCAGCCCGTTTAATGTAAACTCTCACGTCCGGTTGGAGGAGCTCTCTCAGCCTACCCGGGTTGGGCACAAAGCAGTCAACCTTCATACCCTCGATCTCTACGATTGCTAAGAACCTGTTAGGTCTTGACTTGAAGATCGCGGGGACTAGAGGCCCAAAGAACATCATCGAGCCTTCGTAATGTCGAGGAGCTCATCGATGAGTTCCTTGTTTGAGGCGGCGACGAGTTCCATAACAGATTCTTTAGTCAGAGGAATTTCGCCTTCTAAGACTCCGTTGGCTGCGTAGGTTCCCCCAGCCTCCCTTAGGATTGTGAGGGCTGCGGCGACGTCTGTGGCACGCAGGGTGCCACGGATGTCGAGGTGGGCGTCGAGGTTTCCGGAGGCGACGAGACTGATTTCCATCGCGGAGCTTCCGAGCATTCTGATATATTGGTAGTTTGTGAGTAAAGGAGAGATGCGGTCGAGCTTGGGGATTTTGCTGAAGCCGAGAGAAATCAAGTTTAATCTGTTTTGATTCCGTGCCCCGACCCGGATTGGTTTGCCTTCGAGGAAGGCACCCTTTCCCTTCTCAGCCGTGTATGTTTCGCCTGAGTAGATGTCGGAGACTAAGGCGGCGATTGTGCCTGACAGGAACCCGTTCTCTGAGAGGGAGAGACATGTGACAGCGGGGCGGAACCCCCGCGCTAGGTTAGTCGTACCATCGATGGGGTCTGCTATTATTGTCGTAGGACCACCACCACCTATCACGGCATTTCCTTCTTCACTGATAAGCTGGGCGGAGACTCCACTCCTCGTTAGGGCGTCGATTAGGGAGCCTTGCGCGGCTTCATCAAGGAGATGCTTGAAGTTTCGGATTTCTATTCCCGCTCCCTTTAGGCGAGCTTGAGATACCTCGGCAATTATGTGATCCGCCGCATCGCGGAGAACCTCTAACCATCTAGACGACTCCATTTTTCTCAAACGCCTCAGTAGCCTATTCGGCGAACCCTGTTTATGTTTCTAGCACTCATTATTGTCATCGGGAGCATATCTCGATTACCCAGAGTAGCTTCTCCTCTTCTGGAGGACAATTAAAATATCCTTCGATGAGTCAGGGTCTCAGTATGGTTGCGCCCTCTGTTCTTCCCAAGGAGTTTTACTCCAGGAGCCCCGAGACAGTTGCCCGTGACCTGCTAGGGAAGAGGTTGGTCAGGGTTCTTGATGGGAAAAGATTGGAGGGGAACATCGTGGAGACGGAGGCCTACCATGGGTTAGATGACCCAGCAAGCCGAGCTTTTCACGGGTTGAAGAAATACAACGCCATGATGTGGGACGAGCCTGGACGCCTCTTTGTCTACAACGTCCATAAGTACTGGATGCTTAATGTGATAGCTCACAAACCCAGAGATGTGGGTGGTATCCTTTTCAGGTCTATTGAGCCGACGAGTGGCTTGGAGACGATGAGAGGGCTTCGCTCAGTTGAGGATGATCGTGAGCTGACTAGTGGGCCTGGGAAGCTGAGTGTTGCCCTAAGTGTCACCAGGGAATTGAACGGTTTTCCCATTACGGATCCGGATAGCTCTATACATATCCTCGACGCCCCCAATGTCACCAACTACCGCACTAGCCACAGGATTGGTGTAACGAAGGACCTCTCTGAGGAACTACGATTTTACATCCTGGGAAACAGATTCGTCTCAAGAGGCTAGGCGAGTTTCTCCACTCTGGTAGGTCGTTGACTGTTTGAAGAATTCGCATATATCCCACGGCATTGATATTTACTCGGGCTTGTTCCGCTTCATGTTTGCTCCTCTCGAGGGTTACTCTGATGCCACGCTTCGCACACTCTGCTTCCGCCACGGCGCTGACCTGACATTCACAGAGATGGCACACGTAGAGAGCTTTCTCAGGAACAATAGACTCGCTCTCCAGAAGATCTCGGTTCACGACTCGACTCCTGTACAGATCCAGCTCCTGAGTGGTAGGGAGGAGGAATTAGAGAGATTCCTCTCCGGCTTCTCGCCCTTCCCCGGATTCGAGGGGTTCAACCTCAACCTGAGTTGCCCGAGCCCAAACGTGATTAGTCGGGGTAAGGGCGCCGCCATGGTTAAGCGCACTGCGAAGACCCAGAGGCTCGTCTCTCTAATACATAACCACGGCTTCGCCGCCTCTATTAAGATGAGGCTAGGTACCAATTCGTATGAAAAGGGGCTCAAGGTCTACCTGAACAGCATCAGTGATGTTGAAGCCGACTTCTTCGTCATCCATGCGAAGACAGCGGCACAGGGATCAGGCGAGAAAGAGGATTACTCGGTCTTCCCGGAGTGCGTCGAGGAGGCAAATGGGAAGCCAATAATCGCGAATGGGGGCATCGACTCCGCCGAAGCTGTGGATGAACTGAGAGGGATGGGCGTCGAAGGCGTCATGATTGGCAGGGCTGCACTGAATAACCCGGCAATCTTCGACTTCCTAAGAAACAAATTGGGATACAACGACCCGCCTAAAACTTTGCCTGAGATATCTGAGCTGAAGGAAGAGTACGCCCAACTACACTCTTGCTTCAAGGGGGAGAAAAGATACTGGGATGACTTTCTCAGAGTAGCTGGGAAACGCGTTGGCAGCGAACCCTACTAGTATTGTAGGGGTAACCTGTATTAACCGCCTTAAGAGGCGATCAGATTAGGTGAGAATGAACGTCTTATAAGGTAAAAGACTACATGGACAAGACCTTCAAGACGATCGACATTGACGCCTCCATCATGGATGCCTCGAAGATGATCGCTGAGGGCGAAGACGGTTACATCATCGTCACAGAAAAGGGCACTCCAAAGGGGATGATCGCTTCCAGGGACATCGTCGCTAAGGTCGTAGCAAAGGGCCTCGACATGGGTATAACAAAGGTTAGGGACGCCATGAACTCTCCCCTCGTCACCATCGACCCCGACGAGGACCTACTTAAGGCCTCAGATATAATGGCAAAGCAGGGAGTCAGGAGGCTCGCCGTGGTAAAAAGCGGCATTATCTATGGTGTAATTACGTCGCGGGACATCGCTCAGAGGTGCGGTGAATACGTGGACAAATCAGTGAAGGATATCCTGAGATGGTCCTTTCCGATGAGGTAAAAATTTTAAAGAGGGTATTAAGGTCTCCAGATTGTAACGACGCCGTTCTGCTCGAGTTCCTCTATCTGCTTTGGAGTCTTCTTCAGGATAGTTCTGAGGACTTCCTCTGTGTGTTGGCCGAGGGCGATTGCCCCCGTCTTGATCTCTCCAGGAGTCTCGCTGAACTCCGCGGGGAACTTGGGGATCCTGTACTTACCAGCGACGGGATCCTCGACCTCGACGAAGGTCTTCCTCGCCTTGAGGTGGGGGTCGTCAAAGCCTTCGTAGGCCTCGTAGATGGGAGCCGAGGGAATGTCGAAGCTGGTGAGCCACTCGAAGGCCTCCTTGCGGGTCATAGAGGCGATTTTCTCCTTTACGATGTCCTTGCTTATCTCTTCAACACCAAGCGTGGACTTTAGTTCCTCTATGGCCTTTGGGCGGCTGCCTGCGATCTGGACCCAACCGTCTTTGACGGGGAAGATGCCCCAGATCTCGTTAGGATTTTGGGGGCGCTTCCCGCGGCGCTCTATGGGGCTCTCCTTGAAGATATCGTAGGCGACGGTTTCGCAGGCGTTGAAGCTAACCATGGTGTCGACCTGGTTGACGTCGATCATCTGTCCCTTGCCTGTCTTGTCGCGGTATCTGATGGCAGCAACGATGCTGAAGGCGGCGAAGACTGCGGGCCCGATATCTCCGAGGGCTCCGGCCATAGTGACTGGGGCATGGTCAGGGTTGATTCCCTTGCCGGTTGCGTATGTGTGACCACTAATGGCTTCGGCAACAACTGCATAGCTGCCGTATCTGCTATACGGGCCATATTGGCCGAAGCCGCTGAGAGCAGCGTAGATTATATCGGGTTTAATCTTCTGGAGTTCGTCGTATCCGAGTCCGAGCCGCTCCATGGCGCCAGTGGCGAAATTTTGTACGACTACGTCAGACTCCTTGACGAGTTCCTTGACGAGGGTGATGCCCTCGGGTTTCTTCATGTCGATGGTAACTCCCTTCTTGCCACAATTCATGGCCATGAAGCTTGTTGATGTTCCTTTGTAGAGTTCTCCTGGACCGAAGCGTCCTATGTTGCCCCATGGGGGTTCAACCGTAATGACTTCGGCGCCGAGGCCGGCGAGCATCATAGTGCAGTAGGGACCGAACCAGACGTGTGTGAAATCTAGGACCTTGATGTCCTCGAGGATCTTCTTCATGTGAAATCGTGTTGATGGGGTTGAAGCCACTCATAATGTTTTTCCTTGTTAACTATGGAGGGGGGGGTCATCATCAATTTCGTTCATAAGTTTAGACATGTATGAGGAGGCAGACATTCTTTTATGCCTCGCCTAGAAGGGAAAGTGATAGTTCTTTAGGCCACATTCGTCTCTGAGCTGAGCCAATTCCTTCTGCAGGCTGCTGTTGAGGGGGATGCCTATCTTTTTACGTTTCTGCCAAATTAGATACTCCTTCTCGCCTGCGGTATAGATCCTTTCGTGACCGGGCATCTTACGGGACGCCCGTAAACCACGAAGGATCTCACCTGTGGTCTTCTTGAATTCGTCTAGCTCAGTGAAGGCTGAGATATCTATTGCTATGAAGAAGTGGCCGAGGTTTGTACCCGTAAGGGCCTTTAGAAAGGCGCCTCCCTGGAGAGAAGCGGAGAGGATCTCGACAGCGATGGCGTAGCCGTAGCCCTTGTATCCACCAGTCTCCTCTAGCCCGCCTAATGGGAGGAGCGCAGCCTCACCGTGGGTGAGGCCATTAAGGATTTCGTCAGGGTCTGTGAGATACTCGCCATCGGTGCTGATAGCGAGACCCTCGGGAACCTTTTTTCCGATACGGGCATATAGTTCCACTTTGCCACGCTGGATGATACTAGTAGCGCAGTCGAGCATAAAGGGAAAAGGCTCGTCGGTGGGCATACCGAATGTGAGGGGGTTGGTGCCGAACATGTTCTCAGTGCCGAAAGTGGGCGGGATCGAGGGGCGGGCATTAGTACCTGTGATGCCGATGAGGCCCTCGTCAACCGCCATCTGGGCGTAGTAGCCCGCGATGCCGTAGTGAGTGCTGTTTCTGACGGCTACCATCCCCATCCCGAGCTTCTTCGCCTTCTCGATAGCTATCTGCATTGACCTCTTTGCGATGACCATACCCATGCCATGGTGGCCATCGACGACCGCTGTTGTGGGTCCTTCACGTACTAGCTCGAAGTCTGTGATGGGTGATTGCTGCCCCGCCTTGATTCGGTCTATGTAGATTGGTTTTAGCCTGCTGACCCCATGGGAATCGATCCCCTGTTTATCCGCCGAGATAAGTACGTTGGAGCATGTCGCGGCGTCGTCTTCAGGGACACCCACATTCTTGAAGACATCGACCATGAATTTCTCCAGAGTTTCGGCCTTAACCCAGACTACATCTTCCGGCATAGCCCGCACGTTCCAGCCTAGAGCTTCAAAGGTTCTGGCTTATAACTTGATTCTGGGGTTTCCTAGCTTAACTGGCCGTCTTAGCCCAGCCAAAGGATCGCAATACGGCCTCCCTCCACTTCGAGTAAAGTCGGTCGCGTTCTAGTGCCCTCATTTGTGGCTCGTAGGTCCTCTCTGCCGCCCAGATCTTTGAGAGTTCAACCTGGTTCTTCCAGTATCCGACTGCTAAGCCAGCGGCAAATGCAGCTCCTAGGGCTGTGGTCTCGATGTTAGTTGGGCGGACAACTCTTTTGCCAAGGATATCGGCCTGGAATTGCATCAGGAAGTCGTTCTTTGTGGCACCTCCATCGACACGAAGCTCACGAAGCTTGACACTCCCCTCTTCCTCCATGACATCGGAGACATCGCGAGTCAAGTAAGCTATGGCCTCAAGGGTGGCGCGTGCTATGTGTGCCTTTCCGGAGCCTCTAGTGAGGCCGAGAATTGTACCCCGACTGTACTGATCCCAGTGGGGAGCGCCTAAGCCGGTGAGGGCGGGGACAAAATAGACACCGTCGTTGTCGGTTAGCGATGAGGCCAGTTCCTCCGCTTCCCCAGGGGTCTTTAAGATGCCTAACATCTCCTGTAGCCATTGGACGGCAGCGCCGGTAACGAAGACGCTTCCCTCGAGAGCGTAGGTGGTCATCCCATCGATGCCCCAAGCAACTGTGGTGAGTAGCCTCTTCGATGTGGCTGGTTTCGTTCCTGTGTTCATTAGCAAGAAATTACCAGTGCCGTAGGTGCATTTCGCCATTCCCGCTTCGAAGGCGGTCTGGCCGAAGAGGGCGGCCTGCTGGTCTCCGAGGTCTCCGGAGATAGGTATGCTAGTGCCGAGGAGCTTAGGCTCTGTGTGGCCGTAGATCTCGCTGGAGGGGCGGGGCTCTGGTAGCATCGCCTCAGGGACGCCAAGTAGCCTCAGTAGCTCTTGGTCCCATCTCATTTTCCTTATGTCGAAGAGCATAGTCCTCGAGGCGTTGGAGTAGTCGATTGCGTGAACCCGACCACCCGTGAGTTTGTATATGAGCCAGCTGTCGACGGTGCCAAAGAGGACTTCACCTCTCTCCGCTCGCTTCCTGAGACCGGGAACATTGTCAAGTATCCATCTGATCTTGGAACCCGAGAAGTAGGAGTCCAGGATAAGACCCGTCCTCTCTTTTATAAGTGAGGCGTAGTTTCTGAGACCCTCGACGATTTCAGCTGAACGTCTACATTGCCAAACGATGGCGTTGTAAACAGGTTTCCCCGTCTCCTTATCCCAGAGTACTGTGGTCTCCCGCTGGTTAGTGATCCCAACCGCTACTATTTCAGAGGGATTGATCTTTGCTCTCTTCACAACTTTCCTCGCAGCCCTCATTTGGGCACTCCAAATGTCGCTGGGGTCCTGCTCGACCCAGCCTGGATGTGGATAATGTTGCTTAATCTTGAATTGGCCGATGCTGAGAACCTCCGCCTTGTGATTTAGCAGAACAGCTCGGGCGCTAGTCGTCCCCTCGTCGAGGGCGAGGAGGTATTTCCCGATGATCTCGGGCATGGAGAGGGATACGCCTCATTGGTAAAAGAAGGTTATTCAGCATCTAAGTGACTGTGGATCTGTCATCGCTGTACCTTTGGTACTCCTTGTTGTCTATGACGGCTTTGAGGTGCTGGGTGACCTTCCAAATGTCGTGGTAACCGATATAAAGAGGAATGGGTGCGAAGCGCATGATGTTTGGAGGGCGGAAGTCAGGGATTATGCCTCTAGCGATGAGCGCCAGGTTGATCCTCCATCCCTCGACGTGGGCGACGCCGACGTGTCCGCCACGTCGCTCCGGCTCCCTGGGAGTCACTATAGAATAATTGTAGGGGGTCTTACCCAGCATCTCGTCGATGAGATACATCAGGTAACCCGTGATCTTCAACGACTTCTCTCTTATTCGCTCGATCCCCGCTTCATTCATAATTCTGAGAGAGCCCTCAAGTGGCGCTGCGCTCAACATGTTTATGGTTCCAATCTGCCAAGCGGCGGCATTCTTCGCTGGGTCAAAACTCTTCTCCATGTTGAACATCGTGGATCTGCTGTTTCCCCACCAGCCTGCTAGGCCGGGTCGGACTCCAAAGAGCCTCTTGTTAATGTAGAGGCTCGCTGTACTCCCCGGGCCTGCGTTCATATATTTGTAGTTGCACCAGAAGGCGAAGTCGACGTCCCACTGGTCGAAGAAATGAGGTACTACGCCAACGCTGTGACTGCAGTCGAATCCAATGAATATTTTTTTGCGATGCGCCATTTTTGTGAGGTGCGCCATGTCAACAAGCTGCCCCGATTTATAATATACGCTGGGGAGCAGGGCTAACGCGACATCGCCGGTCATCCGGTCTATGATGTCGTCCTCCTCTATGAGACCGTCCTTTGCTTTGATTAATACAAGGTCCTGTTCGGGGTCTCCTCCATGTAGCTCGATCTCTGCGTATAGGGCATAAAGGTCGCTGGGGAAGTTGAGTTCGTCCGCAAGAATTTTCCGCCTCCTTCCCTTCGGCTCGTAGAAGGTGGCGACGAGGTTGTGTAGGTTCACTGTTGTGCTGTTAGTGACGACGACCTCGCCTGGCTCCGCGCCCACGAGAGGGCCCTCCATGTCTCCGAGGGTCTCACCATAATTAATCCATGGGATCTTCCCTTTCCCCCATCCGGCGATGCCGAGATTCTTCCACTCGTTGGAGACTCTAAGAAGGGTCTCCTCGGCGTCCTTTGACATGAGGCCAAGACTGTTTCCATCCATGTAGATAGAGTTAGGGAGTTGGTAGAATCGGTTTTTGAAGGTGGCGAGAGGATCCTCAGTGTCCATCTTGAGGGCAAAGTCTTCACCTGGTTGATACTCGAATGCTTTCCTGCGCATGGAGAGAAATCATCTGTGGGGCCTTTAAGACCAGCGGTTTTAAAGCAACGACCTATCCGACTGCAGGGAAACCTTAACTTATGAAGATTCTACATTAAACCAGGAGTTCCGGGAGTTCCAACCAATTTCAGGCTTGCGCTTCAGAGTATAATATTGACGGTGACCTCGGTTCCGGCTTCGATGAGTCTGGTGCCTATTGGGATTATGATGTAGCCACTAGCATAAGCCATACTAGTAATGTCCCCACTCTGTTTAAAGACGGGGATCGCCTCACTGCCCTCAACTCGGACTGAGTAAAACTGCTCCCTCTCCCCTTCCGCCTTGATGGGTTTACTAAGCCTCGCCTTAACGGTCCTCAGCTCAGCGGGAGGCAACCCAGCTACCTTCCGAAGCGCTGGCACCAGGAAGACGTAGGCGTTATTAAGACAACTAGTAGAGTAGCCAGGCATACCAAAGATTGGGGTCCCCCCAACCTCCCCGAAGAGTGTGGGCTTCCCAGGCTTCACCCTGAGGCCGTGGAAGTGAACCTCACCCAGTTTCCCGATTACCCCAGCCAAGAGATCCTTAGTTCCTACACTGCTCCCGCCGCTGAATACAGCTACGTCGTATGCTGTGGCCTCCTTCACCGCCTTCACTATAGCCTCGGGGTCGTCCTTCACTAAGCCTCGCCGGACGGGGATACAGCCATTCGAGGAGATGACCGCTGTCAGCGTGTAGCTGTTGATGTCGTAGACCTGCCCTGGCTTCAGCGGAGTCCCCTGGGGGATGATCTCGTTGCCTGTGGAGTAGACTACCACTTGTGGTTTCGCGTATGCCTTGACGCTGGGTAAGCCTAGGGCGGCGATGACGCCGATCTTACCCGGCGTCATAACCTCGTTGGCCTTGATGACGACCTCGCCCTTCACGATGTCCTCCCCCTCTGGTGATATGTTGTCCCCGGGCTTCGCCTCCCTCTGAATCTCAACCATATCGTTGGCTAACTTAGTATACTCCACCATTACGACGGCATCGGCGCTTCCAGGAATAGGGGCGCCTGTGGCGATCTCGATGCACTCCCCGTCGCTGATGATGCCATCGTAGATTTCTCCAGCATGGCGAGCTCCAATGAGTTTGAGCTTCACAGGCTTAAATGACGCCCCAACGGTGTCCCTCGCTTTAACGGCGTAGCCATCCATGGAGCTCCTGTTGAAGGGAGGAACATTGAACCCTGCGACGATGTCCTCGGCTAGAACCCTTCCAACTGCCTCGTCTATTGCCACGTCTTCGATGCGTCCGATCCTATTTACGTTCTCGTTTATGAGGCGCATAGCCTCGAGTCGCGTCATCAGCTTCCCAAAGGGCTTCAT
Source organism: Candidatus Bathyarchaeota archaeon (assembly GCA_963780545.1). GTDB lineage: Archaea > Thermoproteota > Bathyarchaeia > TCS64 > TCS64 > UBA8941. The sequence continues at coordinate 379,404 of CAWACK010000010.1, read as the reverse complement.
TTTCTGCTTAGCTCCCACTGCATGTGCCCAACATTTGGCAATATGATCTTCATGAGGGCAATTTTCATAGCGTTTCGTGAGCCGGGGAGGCAGAAGATGAGCTTCCCGTTGGCAATACCCGCGGTGGCGCGGCTCATGATTGCGGCTCCCCCGACCTCGTCGTAGCTGAGTTTACGGAAGAGTTCACCAAAGCCAGGCATCTCCTTCTCGAGTAGGGGGGATACGGCGGAGATTGTCCTGTCCTTGGGGCTAATGCCAGTTCCGCCGCTCGTCACTATGACCTCGACGGCGTCGTCGAAGAGCATCCTTTCGACCTCCGACCTGATCTCCTCATCGTTGTTGGGGATGATGGTGTGGCTAATGACTCTGTGTCCGTCCCCCTCGATGAGAGCGACGGCGATTCTCCCAGTTTCGTCTTCTCTCTCAGTTCGGGTGTCGCTTGTCACGATGAGGGCGAATGTTGTCAGTGTCTTTTTGTTAGTTGGGTGCTCGCTCATGTTTTCCCTTTCCTCTTCTCAAATACTTTGATGTCGGTGATCTTCGTGGATGGGTACTGCCCCGCCTCGTCCTTCTCCATGTATTTGACCATATCCCAGATTGTGAGAAGGGCGACTGAGACACCTGTTAGAGCCTCCATCTCGACCCCCGTTTTGTAAGTGGCGGAGACTCGACACCTTGCTTCGATGTGGTCTTGGCCAAGTGTGAACTCGGTGTTCACGGAGGAGATGGGTACCTGATGGCACATTGGTATGAGGTCCGGCGTCCTCTTGACGGCCTGTATGCTGGCTATCTCGGCGACTGCTAGTGGGTCACCTTTCTTCATCTTCCCCAATTTCATGGCTGTGACTGTCTCCCTCTTGAGATGTATCACGCCGACTGCCTCTGCTGTGCGTGGTATGACTTCCTTGGTGGTTATATCCACCATTTCGAAAGGATCTATTTTACTCAGGTCTGCCAACCTCCACCCAGCGGGTCCCTGAAGGAGTGTACTCCCTCTTCCAGATTGGAACCCGCTTCTTTAATTCATCTATTACATATCTGCAGGCGTCGAATGCCTCTGCCCTGTGGCCGGCAGAGACAGCTACGAGGACTATGTTGTCCCCAACTCGGAGGTTTCCATATCTGTGAATGATGTGTATATCCTCGGCGTCAAACTTCTTTATGGCCTCTAGTCTAATATCCTCAAGTTGTTTTTCAGCCATCTCTGGGTAGACCTCTATCTCCATTTGGTCCACCTGTTCCCCATCGGAGTTGGCTCGAACGGTGCCTACGAAGGTGACGATGCCACCCACCGAAGGCTTCTTTAAAAGTTTCAACTCTTCGTCGAGACTGAAGTCGTCCCGTATCATCTTGATCAAGGTTTAACCTCCACTGACGGGCGGGAAGAGGGCGACTTCATCCCCTTGTTTGATGACGCGGGTTGGTTCGATGAAGCTGCCGTTAACAGCGACTAGGATTCCCCCCTCCTGGAGGTCGAGCTTTCTGTGGCGGGTCTGCACGATATCCTTAAGCGTTTCGGCGGTGACGCCGTCTGGAATGTCGAGTTCCTCCTCCTTTAGCCCCGTCCACTCTCGGATGCTTGCGAAGTAGCGCACTCTGATCTTCAGTTCCCTTCCCTCCAGTATGGGATTCTCCGGCTCGTCGCGAGCCTGAAGGCCTCAACAAGTTCCTCCTCTGGTGCGCCCCTCCTTAAGAGTTGTACCAGTGGGACTAGGTTGTCTCCTCTCATGAGGCAGGGTTTTAGACTACCGTCGCTAGTAAGGCGTAGCCTATTACAGTTGGCGCAGAATACAGTGTTGTGGATGGGACGGACGATCTCCACGGTGGCCCCGTCGGCAAGGGTGTATCTTTTTCTCCGGTGCATCACCTGCTCCACGACCCTCACAGCTTCTTGGTCCCACCGCTTCTCCAGCGGGGTGAGATCGTAGTAGAGGTCTCCCCAATTCTCGATGCCACGCTCTAGGCGCTGGTACTCGATGAGTTGGAGGATGGCTCCACTCTCTGCTGAGAGGTGAAGCATCTCTGGTATCTCGTCGGAGTTTAGCCCCCTCATTACGACGAAGTTTAATTTAATGGGCTTAAGCCCCGCCTCTGACGCAGCCTCTATTCCAGCCTTCACCTGATCGAGGCAGTCGACACCCGCGATTCTCTTAACGATTTCTCTCCTGAGACTGTGTAAGCTAATGTTGACCCTGCTGAGACCTGCATTTTTCAGAGCTTTCGCTTTCTCTGGTAGGAGTAGAGCGTTTGTGGTCATTGAGACTTCCTTGACATGGGGGGCGATTAGGCGGATTACATCGACTATGTCGTCTCGCATGAGGGGCTCGCCGCCGGTGACCTTGACCTTAGTGACCCCTAGCCCTGCGGCTACCTGGACAATGCGCCCAATCTCCAGAGGCGTCATCTCCTTCCCCGGAGCGTGCTCCCCCTCGCGGTGACAAAAGAAGCAGGCGAGATTACACCTCTGGGTTACGCTGACGCGGAGGCTAGTCACCGCCCTCCCCGTGGGGTCTACTAGGGGTTCCAATCGGATTCTCGCCTCATATCGGCGCTTTGGCAACCTAAAATGGTTGTGAATACATATGCATAACGGAAAGTTTATCCGATATGTAGAATTAGACCTTTCGATAGAAGGGTGATTGTTTATGGCTGAGAAAAAGAGTATGTCTATGAATCAGAAGACAGCCATCATACTGGCCGTCGTCGTTGTCATCGCGCTTGTGGGCGCCGTTTGGTACTTCAACCGCCCAGCCCCCGGCAAGACACAGCTAATAGTCTCGACTACAACGAGCCTCTATGAGACCGGCTTCCTCTCCGTCCTTAAGAAGAACTTTGAGACCAAGTACCCACAGTACAACGTGAGCTTCATCAGCCAGGGTACAGGGCTGGCGTTGGCGACGGCTGCCAGAGGGGACGCGGACCTCGTCTTCGTCCACGCTCCGTCGTCTGAGGCGGTGTTTCTCAGTAACGGTACCGGCGTCAACAGGAAGATTGTGGCCTACAACTTCTTCATCATCGTCGGTCCAGCATCCGACCCCGCCCATGTGAAGGGCCTGAGCGCTGTAGATGCGATGAAGAAGATTGCGGCTTACGGGGCCAATGGAACAGCAATCTGGGTCAGTAGGGGCGATGGCTCGGGGACCAACACTAAGGAGATAGCACTCTGGAAGCTAACTGGGTTGACTCTAAGCCAGTTGAAGGCGCAGAAGGCACCGAATGGGAGCCCCTGGTACTTATCGGCTGGAGCCGGGATGACGGCGACACTGCAGCTCGCAAACCAGAAAAACGGCTACACATTATCTGACATCGCGAGCTTCCTCACAAACACAGCTAACAACAACATCCAACTTGTTCAGGTAGTGGCACCCGAGAAGAACCTCCTTAACGTCTATTCGGTAATCGTTTGTAACCCGTCAAAGAATAGCCGCGGCAACTACAACGCCTCGATGACGCTACTTAGATATATGGTCTCGAATGAGGGGCAGAGTCTCTTCGCCAACTTCGGCGTCAACGGCCAGTCGGTCTTCAAGCCTTGGGTCACGACGCTTAATACGGGATCGAACACGACGATCATCCAGTGGGTGGAAGCCTACGCCTATATCCAAGGATCCGAATGCCCACCGCAGTATAGGCTCAACGCCGGCGACCTATACAAATAAAGGAGTTGAACTCCCCCTTTTCTGAGGGGACCTATTTTTGAGCTGGCAGCCCATCGTCGATGGTTTGAGGCAGGGCATTCTCCTCATCGCCTCCGGCGACAGTGAGGTGATGCAGATTACGTTGAGAAGCCTCGAGACGGCTGCCGCTGCGACGGGAATTGCGTCTCTTGTCGGTTTACCTCTTGGTGTGGCTATAGGCTTGGGGTCCTTCAGGGGCAGGGGTTCGGTCAAGACCCTCTTCAGCGCCCTCGTCGGTGTGCCTACGGTGACGCTGGGTCTCTTCCTCTACATCCTCTTCTCGAGAAGCGGGCCCATGGGTTACCTCCAGCTCCTCTATACAGTGCCCGGCATCTTCGTTGGAGAGGCTATACTCGTAATCCCTATAATTGTGAGCTTCGTGGCAAGCGCCGTGGAGGCAAAGGATGTTGGTGTTAGGGATCTTGTGAGGACACTTGGGGCCTCGGAGTACGAGAGCTCTCTAGCAGTCCTCAGGGAGGCTTGGGGCGGCGTCTCCCTCGCCATAGTTTCCAGCTTCAATAGAGCGTTCGCGGAGCTCGGCGTCGCAATGATGATCGGTGGGAACATCGAAGGCCTCACCCGGGTTCTCACAACGGCCATCGCCCTACAGACGAATATGGGGGATTTGGGACTCGCTTTCGCCCTCAGCTTCATCCTCCTGATAGTTGTATTGTCCCTCAACTTCCTCATCGCCTGGCTTGGGAGGAAGCTCTAGGTTGGAACTATACAGGTTGGAGGATGCAGGAAGGAGCTATGGCACAAGACGCGCTTTAGATAAAATTAACCTCTCTATCGCAGAGGGGGAGGCTCTCGGAATCGTGGGGGAGAGCGGCGCCGGGAAGACCACGCTGCTCAAGCTCCTAGCAGGACTCGACATTCCCACGGTTGGAGCGCTTACTTGGAGAGGAAGGAGGGTGAACTCACAAGTGGCGTCGGAGCTCAGGCGGGAAGCGACCATGATCTTTCAACAGCCCCTATTCATTAGGGGGACCGTTTTTGAGAACGTCGCGTATGGCCTCCGACTCCGAGGTACATCGGAGGAAGATATCTCGAGGCGGGTCTCAGAGACTCTGGCGAAGGTTCGGCTCCCAGGCTTCGAAGTTAGGGATGCTCGCCGACTCTCGGGTGGTGAGCAGCAGAGGGTTGCCCTCGCAAGGGCTCTGGTTCTGGAGCCCAAGGTATTGCTGCTCGACGAGCCGACGGCGAACCTGGACTCAGCGAACGCATCAGTGATCTCCGACATTATCTCCGGCGAGGCGGGGGTAAGATGCGTCGTCGTCGCTAGCCACGACCTCGCCAGGGTCGGTAGCCTAGCCGAGAGGGTCATCCAACTTGAGGCAGGGCGCATAGTAGCGGAGGGAGGCGTTGAGGTGCTTGCTGCTAATAGGTTTGGCAGCAATGTATTCTCAGGCATTAGCCGGATGGTGAATGGCGAAGCGGAGGTAGATGTTGGGGACGGTGTCGTGATCGCTTATGTCATTGGCAGGGAGGGGAGGGTCGCTGTAAGGGTCAGACCTGAGGACATTATAGTTTCCAAAACCCCGATCGAGACGAGCGCCAGGAACAGGTTCAGAGGCCGCGTTATAGGTGTTGAAGAAGCGGATCAGGCGATAAGGCTCAGAGTCGAGGCTGGGAGGGCGTGGTCTGTCCAGATCACAAAACGTAGTCTCGCTGAGATGGATCTCAACGTTGGCTCTGAGGTCTATTTGAGCTTCAAGGCTTCTGCGGTAGAACTCCTCTAAGAATAGTAGCTGTTTATCATGGGAGTAAAATTTTACATGTTTGCAGCAGATACTTATTCGTTACTCTTTAGCTTCTGCTCAAGTGTTTTTAAGTTCACCATGTTCCGCGTAGCGTATCTGGGTGTTGAGTCTGATTGGCAGCCCGAGTTGACGTAGGAATTGAGCTAGGCTTCCACCGTCAATTTTCTCAGCGATCTTCCCCTGCTTTACCGCATCAACAAGCGCTGCCTCAACCTGGGGCATAACCTGTGGAAATTGCTCATAGGCTACGCTCCAAACCTCCCAAGCGCGGTCGCCGAAGATTCGGCCGAGTATCTGCTTATTGTCCTGCTCCTTAGGCTTCTCCTGGGCAGCAGCCTGTGCAGCTTGGTTAGCCTGTTGAGTGGCTATTCGCCGTTGCATCTCCTGTAGCTTTTTCCGCTTGAGCCTCTCCAGCTCGTCGTCTGACATGCCGACAAAACGAATAGGAAACCAGCCTTTAACCCTTTAGGGTGGAAGCCGACTCTTTGAAGAGTAAGACAAGACTCAATAAGGAAACATCGAGAATAACATCTCATATTATTGTTAGCAATAAACAAAGACCGGGGAGGATGATTTAATAGAAGATCCAGCTCAAGTTTGTAGTTGATCCCTTTGCTTTTCGAGGCTCTGGCTTTGGTCACCTCCGTCACGAACGCGTTGGGAGTAGTGCTCATAGCCAAGGGAATGAAAGGCTCGAAACCAATAGTTGCCGCCTTTTATAGTGTAGCGGTTCAGGCAGTCATACTCACCGCGATCCTGCTGACGCGGTTGCCACAGCTCAACATAGTTGCAGTGGGGTTCTTCGTAATGGTGGCATCCTCTCTCTTGGTGTGGCACGGCTTCTCAACTTCGTCGCTATGAGGAGGATTGGTGTAGCGAAGACGAGTGCCCTCATAGGGAGTAGCCCAGTAATCACGACACTGCTCTCCATCGTCATTCTCTCGGAGATGCCGGGCGTATCCACAATTCTCGGTGCTGTCACTGTAGCAGTTGGGGTCATCTTAATCAGTGGTGCAGTCGGATTCAAGATCGAGAGGAGCCTTCTCATAGGCCTCGCATCAGCTCTCGCATACTCCTTGAGCAACATCTTCAGTAAATCTGGTGTCACTATCCAGCCCGACCCCTTCCTCAGCGCCCAAGTAGGCGCAGCAGCTGGACTTCTCTTCATAGCCATCTATCTCGCTGCCACAGGAAGGACCCGAGACCTCAAGATCAGCCGCCTCAGCCTCGGCTATTTCGCTGCAACGGGCATATTCAGTAGCGTCGGCTGGCTCGCTATGATGAAGGCGTTGGAGACTGGTCCAGTCTCTGTCGTAACCACAATTGTCTACAGCTATCCCCTCTTCGCCCTGCTCTTCACCCATATTATGCTCAGGGATGAAAAACTCACAATTAGAATTGCCTTAGGTTCCACCCTTGTCGTCGTTGGCGTTGCAATAGTTGCCCTCTTCTAAGGGGGGTGCGCGCAGATCATAGTTATTAGAAAAAGTATCTAAGACGAATCGAAAAGATTGGTGAACCCCTCCAAGAAGACGCTTTTTCTAAGCTGAGGTCAGGTTAATATACCCGAAAGTGAAGGGCCTCGCTCTACTTGGGTCTGACCCTACCTAAACGCAGTGCATTCAAAATGACAATGAGGCTCAGACCCATGTCCCCAACTGCGACAGCTATCCAAAGTGTAACTAGACCCGGCAATGCCAGCAATGCGACACCCAACTTCACTACAATGCTCAGTGTGATGTTCTCCCTTATTCGGTGCATCGTCGCTCGACTAAGATCCACTGCGTAGGGGATCCTGTCGAGCCTGTCCTGCATAAGGGCGATGTCAGCTGTCTCAAGAGCCACATCGCTACCCATCGCGCCCATCGCGATCCCTACGTCGGCAGTCGCAAGCGCTGGTGCGTCGTTCACTCCATCGCCGACCATCACGACCGTGCCGAGCCCTTTGAGTAACCTTATGGCCTCTACTTTCTCCTCCGGTAGCAGATCAGCATGGAACCCGTCGACGCCGACCCTCCCCGCAATGTCCCGCGCCGTCTCTTCATTGTCCCCTGTTAACATCTCGACCCTAAGTCCACGCGTCTTCAGCGCTGAGACCGCCTCTAAAGACTCTGGCCTCAGTTTATCAGCCAGAGTCAACGAACCTATCACCGTCCCTTCTTTGGCGACGAGAATCACCGTCTTCCCAGCGTCCTCGGCAGCGATGTGGTTCGAGTTCGGTATCCCGAGCTCTGCGAGGAGCCGAGGGTTACCAACACAGACCATCGAGTCATCCAGCTGCGCCTGAACCCCACGCCCTGGATAGTTCTTAAAGTTCGTAAGCACGCCATCCACAATGCCCTCTGACATCGCCTTCTCGACAATCGCTTGCCCAATCGGGTGCTCCGATTTCGACTCAAGGGCAGTCGCACATCTGAGAACTTCAGAAGGATCCGCGCCTCTAACAGAGCTCACTTCAAGCTCACCCCGCGTCAATGTCCCTGTCTTATCGAAAGCCACAACCTTCGCTTTAGCCAGGTTCTCTAAATGGATGCTCCCCTTCACCAATACACCATTCCTACTTGCGCTGGCTATCGCAGAAACCATCGCAACTGGTGTAGAGATAGCCAGCGCACATGGGCAAGCGACGACGAGCATCACCAATGCCTTGTATATCCAGTTGATCAGAGGCTGCCCAAAGAAGAGAGGCGGCACGACTGCAACAACCATTGCCGTGGCTATGACGCCGGGTGTATACCACCTCGAGAACCTATCCACGAAAGCCTCTGTCGGTGATCTACTCTCCTCCGCGTCCTCCACCATATGAAGAATATGCGCGAGGGTCGACTCTTCAGCCATACTTGTGACGCGTACAGATAGAAACCCATCAACATTCATTGTCCCAGCGTAGACATCGTCGCCAACCGCTTTCGCCACTGGCACAGACTCACCAGTAATAGCAGACTGATCGATGCTAGACTCTCCTTCGATCACAGCCCCATCCAAGGGTACCCGATCACCAGACCTAAGGATGAAGACCTCCCCAGGCATCACCTGCCCAACCGGAACCTCTACTTCCGCAGCCATTCCGCTTCACGATTGCGACCTCCGGCCTAAGCTCCATCAGCTCCTCGATGGCGTGCCTGGCACGGTCGCTAGCGTAGTCCTCGAGTCTCTCAGCTAGATTAAAAAGAAGCACGACCGCGGCACCCTCTTCGAGGTGGCCTATTAGGCTCGCCCCCACAGCAGCGACTGTTATTAGGAGGTCGATAGTCACGTTCCCCCTTAGAAGAGCCTTTACACCAGAGATCGCTATGATATAGCCTGAGACAAGCATCGAGATGAGGAGGACAAGATCCGACAACTGACTAATCCCCAATAGAAAGCTCAGTGCTAGGCCCAACGCCAAAGCGGTCCCGGAGAAAATTAGCCTCCAGATACTACCCCATTCAGAAACCTTATGGTAGGAGGGCTTCTCACCATGATTATCATTGTCTTGGACAACATCATAATGATCGTAATGATCCTTGGCACGATATTCATCGTCCAAGCCTCGAGACCTCTTTTCATCGATGTGACGCTTGCAGCTTTTATTAAATTAATGCTATGAAATAACTCATTATTATTAATACTTATTATAATTTATAATGTAAAATAATAAATCAAGGGCGTAACTCAGAATGAGTCTATCAATACTTTTAATCACGGAGACCCGAGGATCATACGCAATGTCCGGGCAAAGCGTCTACGCTGTAATTGGCAGGGACACACCAAGAAAGGACGGTATCTCGAAGGTTACGGGACAGGAGCGGTTCTCCTCCGACCTAACACTGCCGGGGATGCTACACGCGCGTATCGTTAAGAGTCCTCACCCACACGCGAATGTCATCCAAATAGATAAGGCAGAAGCCGAGAAAGTTGGAGCCTATGTTCTCACACCAGACGACGTCCCTGATGTCAGATTCTGCCCTCGCTTAGTCAGCACCCCCGAGGCAACCTACAAGGACTGGCATATTCTCGCCCGGAAACCCGTCTACGTTGGTGAGCCAATCGCCGTAGTTGCTGCGGAGACCGAGGAGCAGGCACAAACAGCCTTAGAATTGCTTAAGGTCGAGTATGAGCCACTCCCAGCCGACATCGACTCCTTCGAGTCGATGAAGCTTGGCACAATGCTTCACGATGGCATCATCCTTAAGGAAACGATCTTAGGGTCGAGAGCAACATCGCATGTACCCTTGACAACCAAGAGGGTGACGTAGAAGCCGGCTTCAAGGAGGCGGAAGTTATCATCGAGCGTACCTATAGGACGAATCGCCGATATCATACTCAACTCGAGACGAAGGCCGTGCTCGTTAAGCCAGAGGCGGACGGTGGAGTTACTATTTGGAGCACTACTCAGACTTTACACAATACACGGCTACTTCTACACGAGATCTTCGGTTTACCAATGGGTAAGATCCGCGTTATGAAGGTCCAACATCGGCGGCAGCTTCGGGTCCAGCATCCAGGTTAACACAGTTGTCCCCATCGCGGTCGCAATGGCGCTAAAGACGCGTCGTCCTGTACATTCAGCCTGACCCGTGAAGAGGATATTCACGACCATGCAGCTACAGATGATATTCAAGCTCAAAATGGGCGTCAAGAAGGGTGGAACTCTTATAGCCGGTCACTTAGATGCCTAGCTCGATATTGGAGGACACCAGATCCAGGCCTACCCTCTTCTTGGCTGTGTCGTTGGTTGGTGGGTTAGTCTATACAAGCTCAAGCTAAGAGCTACAGAGGTGTGGCTGTTTACACAAATAAGATTCCAGTTGTGCTTTCCGTGGCTACGGAAATCCCCAAGTGAGCTGGGTGGTGGAAACATGATGGATGAGTTTGCTGAGCGAATAGGTATGGATCCTGTCGACTTCAGACTCAACAACTATATCGGGGAGGGAGACCTCTTCTGGGGACAAGGCCCGACTGTGAAGAGCATCATTAAGAGTTGCGGTGTCGAAGAGATCTTAAAACGCGGTTCTGAAAAGATCGACTGGTATAATCGCCCTAAAGCGGGCAGTCAGAGAGGTAGATATAGGCACGGCGTAGGCATGGGCCGGGGTTACCACACGAGTAGCGCAGGTGGCCCAATCCCGGGCACGGTAGTCGACTTCAGTGGGGCCATCCTTAAACTCAACGAGGACGGCACACTCGACTACATAACCGCCCTCATGGACCACGGCGGAGGAACACTAGAAGCCCACGCAAAAATCATCGCAGAGGAACTATGTCGCCACTAGATAACATTAACATTATCACGCCGACACGAGTACAACTGTCTATGACGTCTGCACACACGCATGAAGGGGTATTTATAGTGGTGGAGGAGCTGCTCTCAAGGTTGCGAGGCAGGTGAAAGAGAAGCTACGCACTTTCGCGGCTAGAATGCTCGACGCTGATGCGGACGCGCTTAGTTTCCGCGTGGACCCAATCGAGGCAAGGAGTAATATATGCTGAGGGAGTCGTTGGAAGGGAAGTTACCTTTAAAGAGATCGCCTATAACGCCCGTCACAAGAATTGGGGAACGATCGCTGCGGTTGACAGTTATCGACAGCCTGCCTGTCCACCTCACTTTACAGGTTATTTCGTAGAAGTCGAGGTAGACACGTGGACTGGAAAAGTCAGACCCGTAAAAGTAATCGCTGGCGCAGATATAGGTACAGTCATCAACCCAAAACTTGCGGCAGGTCAGATTCATGGAGGTTTTGCCCAGGGTTGGGGTATGGCAACGATGGAGGATCTACCATATGACCTGAGTACAGGCGACCTTGCCAACAAGGGCATACTCACCGATTACAAAATACCATACGCTAAGGATTTGCCATACCTAGAGGACTTTGAGGTTTTCTTTGTAGAAACATATGAACCTACCGGTCCTTTTGGCGCTAAGGGAATAGGTGAGGGAGCGCTAAACCCCGTAGCAGGCGCAGTAGCCAATGCTATTCAGAATGCCATCGGAATAAGGTTTTATGAACTCCCTCTTACAAAAGAGAGAATATTAGAAGCGCTTATCGAGAAGGGGGAGATCTAAATGGACATCAACATCCATAACACCCACATTCTTAACAAATTTGAGTATTATGCCCCAGTCACGGTTGCGGAAGCTACAAAGCTCCTCGCTAAATATGGCGAGAATGTTGCTGTCCTCGCAGGTGGGACTGACCTGATTGTCCGAATGAAGCATGGGACTCTTAGACCTAAATACATTATAAACCTTAAAAAAATTGACGGACTCGAATACTTGGAAGAAAAACCTGAGGGGATCCAAATTGGCGCCCTAACCAAGATAAGGGACATCGAGAGGAGTTTATTAATCCAAAAAAAGTTTCCAGTACTCCATGAGGCTGCCAAAGCTATTGGCAGCGTTCAAATTAGGAATCTCGCAACGGTTGGAGGAAACATCTGCCGAGCCTCCCCTTGCTCAGATTGTTCGGTTGCCTTACTAGCCCTTGATGCAGTTGCCCACACGGTGAGTTCCTCTGGTGAAAGGAAGATCCCTCTAGAGTCGTTCTTTGCTGGGCCAGGAAAAACCGTTCTAGAGAAAGATGAGATACTCTTAGACATTTTAATACCCAAGAAAGCCGAGAACTTCAAAGGTTACTGGCTCCGAGTCGCCCGTGCCTCCATGGACATAGCAACCATCAGTCTTGCATTGTCCGCTAAAGTCAAAGATGGTGTTGTTGAAGACTGTCGTATAGCTTGGGGAACATGTGGTCCTACACCCATGAGGACTAAGGACGTTGAGGTCTTTTTAAAGGGGAAGAAACTAACTGATGGAGTCATTGAAGATGCTGCGAGGTTAGCATCAAAGAGCATCAAGCCTAGAGAGGTTGGTCGCAGTCGTGGTCTATACAAACGTAAAGTTGCCTCTGGTTACTTGATGGAAGCATTAACAAAACTGAGTAAATCGGAGGATGATTGACATGAAAATAATTATAAATATTAATGGGGGATCAAGGAAGTTCGATGTTGAGCCGAACAAACTGCTTCTCAACTTAATTAGGGATGAAATGGATCTCACTGGTACGAAATATGGTTGTGGAATAGGTGAATGCGGGGCTTGCACAATCCTTATGGACGGGGAAGCGGTCCTAGCTTGCATGATTCTTGCCATCGACGCTGATGGAAGGACCGTCGAAACTGTGGAAGACCTCGCTAACCGTGACGAGCTTCACCCAATTCAACAAGCCTACTTAGACGAAGGAGCAGTCCAGTGTGGTTTCTGCACCCCTGGCTTCATAATGGCGACAAAAGCACTTCTCAAGGAGCATCCGAATCCTTCCGAAGATGAGATCAGGGGATACCTGAATGGAAATATCTGCCGATGCACGGGCTACGTCAACATCATCAAAGCGGTCCAATCAGCAGCAGCGAAGATGAAGGGAAAAAATTGAGGACAGGGGCAGTCGTACTCGCAGCCGGTAAGAGCAGCCGGATGGGAGTTAACAAGCTGCTCCTAGAGGTGGGTGGAGTGAAGGTTCTCGATAGGCTATTAGACACACTCACCCAAGCCGTGGACCATATCGTGGTCGTCACAGGCAATAACCCAGATCCAATCGCAGCGATAGCTGTCGTCCATGGCGTCCTGGTCGTCCACAACCCGGAACACGAGAAGGGGATGTTCACAAGCTTCCAGGCCGGACTTAATTTGGTTAGGAATTCCGATGCAGTCTTCCTCGTCCTCGGAGACCAGCTAGGCCTCAAGTCGGAGCTCCTAACAAGGATGGTTAAGATGCTGGAGGACCTTTCCGGTGCCCTCATCGTTAGCCCTGTCCATGAGGGAAAGAGAGGTCACCCTGTCCTTTTCAGGTCAACCCTCTTCGATGAGATACTCAGTCTCAAGGGGACGCTAAAGGAGGTCGTCGACAAGCACGCTAACGCACAAGCCTTCGTCGAGGGAGATGAATGGAGTACAATCGACTTCGACACTCCCGGCGAATTCGAGTGTGCCAAGAATCTATTCGAGGAAGGGTAACCCCACTTCCTTGAGTTTGCTCTCTTACTTTACTCGATTCGATGACGAGGTGCTCAGTGTCCGAAGAGGATAGAAAACAAATCGGGTATCGCCTGCCACGGTTATGACTAACCTCGCTTCCTTTTGATAATCTCAGCGACTATACTGATGCCTATTTCCTCAGGTGTCTCGGCGTTAATCTCGAGACCAATTGGTGCACATATAGCATCAAGCACTTTCTCGTCGAAGCCCTCCCTCTTGAGCTGTTCTCTGTGCCTCCTAGCCTTGTTAAGACTGCCTAGAAGCCCGATGTAGGCGGGATGAGCTTCAACAGCGTGGCGGAGGGCGGGGATCTCGAAGGGGGTCTCCCCGTGTAGGATGGCTACGAAATCTGAGGGCCTAATCTTGACCCCAATCAGCGACTCCGGATACTTACCGCTCACCACGGTCATACCCGGGAAATTCTCCTGCTTCGTCGACTCAGCATCATCGATAACTGTGACCTCGAAGCCGCAGTTCTTCGCGTATCGGGCTGTGGCTTGAGCTATCCAGCCCGAGCCCATGATGAAGAGCCTTGGCTCTGGTTTCACTAAGTCCATGAATATCTTGACCTCTCCTCCACATTTAGAGTCAATAGTTATCATGCCATCTCTAGGTTGTATTCCTAGGGCGAAGTGGAGGGTCCGGGTCTTTCCTTCCGCTAGAGCCTCCAATGCCTGGTCGATGAGCAGCCTCTCCATCCCTCCCCCGCCAATCGTTCCCACCGTTTTCCCATCGGGCGTCACCAGCATTTTAGCGCCCGGCTCACGAGGTCCTGAGCCCTTCTTTTCGATGAGGGTGCAGAGTACCACGCTATATCCCTTGTTTAGGAATTCGCTGGCTTTTGAGAGTATCTCGGGGTCGCTCATCCTATGATGATAGAGAATGATGGCTTAAAAAACCAGCTTTAACTCAGTCGGGTGCTATTCGTTCTGCTGCATCGAGGATCGCTTCGATTATAGCGACGTAGCCTGTGCATCGGCAGATGTTTCCCTCGATTGCTGTCTTTACCTCCTCCTCATTTGGATGCCTGTTAACGCAGAGCAGAGCATAGGCGCTCAGCAGCATCCCTGGTGTACAGAAGCCGCACTGGACGGCTCCGTTCTCCATGAAGGCCTCCCTTAGTTCCTTCATCAGGGGATTCTCAATGAGACCCTCGATCGTGCAGACGCGGCGTCCCTCCACCTGGGGCGCTAAAATGAGGCATGATGTCATCGATGAGCCGTCTATTAGCACCGTGCAGGCGCCGCATTCGCCCTGCTCGCATCCCTTCTTCACGCTTTTAACTCCCAACTCAACTCGAAGCATGTCGAGAAGAGTCATGGTAGCAGGCACCTCGACGGAGACGTCGACTCCGTTGAGCTCAAATTTCACCATTTATAACTCACCTCCAGCACGCCGCCAAGCCTCACGCATTGAGCGCTTCACAAGCACAGCAGTCATGTCCCTCCGGTACTCGGCGGTGCCTCTGACATCATCGATGGGCTTCGCCTCCTCCACGCAGACCTGGGCAGCTTCTTCCACGAGTTCCTCGTTCATTTTTTTGCCCCTTAGCTCGTTCTCTACCTTGGTGACGCGTATCGGTGTCGGAGCGACGCTGCCGAGAGCTATCCTGGCTTCTCTGACTTTATCCCCACTCCTCTCGACGTAGATTGCAGCGTTAACAACGCTTAGAGTGAATCCCTTGCGCCTCCCAATGCGCTGGAAGCTGCTCCCCGCGCCCTTCACTGATGGAAACCTTAGACCTGTGAGGAGCTCATCTGGCTCAAGGATAGTCATTTTGGGTCCCGCGAAAAAGTCCTGTAGGGGTACCCAGCGATCATCATCCAGGCTGCTTATCTGCGCCTCAGCATCGTGGACAAGGAGCGGCGGTGCGGTGTCCGCCGCGGGGGAAGCGTTGCAGATGTTTCCACCAACCGTGCCCCTGTTCCTAATCTGAACGCTGCCTATCCACCTCGCCGCGTCGTGGAGAGCTGGTGCCGTCTCCTCGATTACTTTTGACGCCAGTATCTGGGCGTGGGTCGTCGTCGGCCCTATGAGCACGTCACCGTCCTCCTCCACGATTCCGTTTAACTCGGGTATCAGCCCAAGGTCGATGAGGTGGACTGGTTTGCAACCCAAGTCTCTATATGCAGCGACTAGGTCCGTCCCACCTGCAATGGGTTGGGTTAACTCAAGGGTCGCCATCATCTCGAGGGCACTCGTCAATGTGAGGGGACGCATGAGATCGAATCCTGTCAGCGGCTTCAATTCTTACCAGCCTCCTTGAGCGCCTTGTACATGCGATCCTGTGTGATCGGGATAGTACTGAACCTGATACCTGTTGCGTGGTGGATCGCGTTGACCACCGCGGGAACTATGCTGATGATGCTTGGCTCACCGACGCCTTTCGCGCCAAAGGCAGCGTGTTTGTATGCCTCCTCGACAACGATTGTGTCGCCTATCTCCGGAGTATCCATCGCTGATGGGATGACGTAGTCTTTGAATCCGGGGTTGATTACCACTCCATTCTTGAGCTGGAGATTCTCCATGATGGCGAAACCTACGCCGTGGCTTATGGCACCGTGGATCTGTCCGTCAACTATGAGTGGATCAATGGCTTTCCCAACGTCCATTGCGGGCCAGATCTTCGTTACTTCGATCTGTCCAGTCTCGGTGTCCACTTCGACCTCTGCGACGGAGGCCGCGAAGGTGTAGACTGAGTAGTTGAAGCCGAGGCCAGTCTCGGGGTCGAAGAATCTACGGGGTGATGTGTAGAAGCCGTAGCTCGCGGGGTTTTCGCCGCGTATGTGCATCTCCTCCGCGATCTCTGCGAAAGGTATCTTTGTAGAGGGTTTCTTCCTGCTGTAAGCTAGGCTATCGCGAAGTTCTACCTGAGCCTCAGGGCAGCCCAACATGTCAGCTGCGACCCTGATCATCCGCTCTCTGAGCTTGATGGCCGCATCCGCTGCGGCGGTGCCACCCATCATGAGTCCTCGGCTCCCGTGGGTGGGTTTCGAGTCCGGGGTGGAGTCCGTGTCTGGTTGCTCTATCTTGATGGATTCAAGGCTCGCGCCAATGATCTCGGCTACGATCTTTGCATGGCCAAATGGCGAGCCTTGCCCTAATTCGCAGATTGCAGTGCGGTATGTGAGGCTGCCATCTTCGTGCATCATGAGACTCGCAGAGCTCCAGTCGGGAGTGCTTCGGCTCGTGCTGTTACCGTGGTAGGCGCAGCCAACACCCCATCCCTTCACCTTGGTGCCCATGCGGACGGGCTCCCTGTGCTTCGCCCACTCAGAAGCCTCCGCAACGCCGGTGAGGCACTTCTCTATCCCGACGCTGTTGTCAAGGAGCTGGTCGCATGTTGTTCTCGAACCGATTCTCAGTATGTTCTTCATCCTGAATTCAATCGGGTCCATCCCCAGTTCATACGCGAGCTTGTCGACCTGCTGTTCGGCGGCGAAGTGAAGGGCGAGGTTGCCGAAACCTCGGTAGCTACCGCCGTAGACCTTGTTTGTGTAGACGGCGCGTCCGTCGACGGAGACGTTATCGACCTCGTAGGGTCCGCAGGCGTGGGCGGTCTGCCTCCAGAGCCAAAAGGGAGCGCGATTCGCGTAGGCGCCAACCTCGAGGGTGATGTCGACCTCCACAGCTGTGATTTTCCCTGAGCCGTCGGCTCCGGATTTGTACTTGAATCTGGCAGGGAACCTCTTCGGGGTGACAGAGACTACCTCGCTTCTGTCCATGATGTAGGCAACTGGCTTACCTATCTTAACCGCGGCCATCGCAGCGTAGGCACTTATGAGGGGGCCAGTATCGTCCTTCTTCCCAAAGGCGCCGCCAGTGAATGCCTGTATGATCCTGACCTGGTTAAGCTTCCAGCCAAGAACCCTAGCGACCTTCTCCCTGACGAGGTGTGGGCTCTGCATACAGGCGATTACGGTGACCTTGCCTACGCCTTCGGGTACGGCGTATGCAGCCTCTGGTTCAAGACACATGTGCTCCTGGTAGGGGGACCAGTAGGTGTCCTCAACCACGACTTTGGCCTGTTTCCACCCATTCTCGATGTCGCCTTTCCTGATCTTGGTGGTTAAAGCGATGTTGTTGTCCTTGTGGATGATGGGTGCACCATCGGCGAGTGCCGCATCGATGTCTAGGACAGCTGGGAGTGGCTCATATTCGACCTCGATAGCCTCCAGTGCCTCCTGGGCTGTAGCGTCGTCCTTCGCGCAAACTAGGGCGATCGGGTCACCGACATAGTGGACCTTTACGCCGTTGAGGAATGGTTGCTCGGGAAGAGCGTAGCCTATCTCGTTCTCGCCGGGAACATCCTTCGCAGTCAGGATAGCAACGATACCAGGGATCTTTTGGGCTATCGATGTATCTAACCGCTTTATCAGGGCGTGTGGCTGGGTGCTTCTAAGCACCTTTAAAACTATTGTTTCCTTTGGGATGTAGTCGGCTGTGAACCGTGCCTTACCGAGGAGCTTATCCAAGGCATCGGAACGCACCGTTTTCTTACCAACCACAAGGTACTCGTCCCTGTTTAGGAGGTCGCTGAGGATCCTGTCATACTCCATTGGCGCCAACCGCATACAGTAGAGGCACAAAGGGAATATTTAGAACCTACAGCTTCGAGCAGCCGCGGATAATCCGCAGTAGAGCCTCTGGGTCTCCCGCCTCTAAGGTGAAGACCCTTACGGATTTGTCTCTGATCAAGGCGGCGACCTCCTGAACCATTTCATCACGGCAGAGGAATATCGCGACTCCGCCATGTCCCAGAGCCTCCGCAACTTTTACCGCCCCCAGGTAGATACCCTTCCCCTGGGACTCGAGTCGCCCATACTCGTCTACGAAGACAACGAGGCCGTTCTTCATCTCCCCGGCGGCGCGGTAGAGTGCTAGGTTCGCCGCATAAAACCCTTTTTTAGAGAACACGAAGTGTGGGTTCCCGTGAGACTCCCATCCCTCCCCCTGAGACTTATCTGCAGGTTTAACCAGCGGTGTAACCTCATTCGTCTCAAGGTCTAGAAGGTCGTAGCTAGGGTAATCTCCCCCATCCAGAACTCGTTTGCTTAGAATCCCCATGACCTTGATGCCATCTATCTTCGCACGCTCAGCAGCTGTGATGGCGGTAGTGGTTTTGCCTTCTCCAAGGGAGGCATGGAGTATGATGGCGCAGCGCATTATAGACTAAAGCGTAGACGTGGGCGTAGAGGATAAGAACCCAGCGGCACAATCAAGAAGTGAATAAACATGGTTGGCTATGGGAGGAGTAAGATAGTCTGCACAATAGGACCAGCGAGTAAGCGACCCGACATTCTCAAGGAGATGGCTTTGGCTGGGATGGATGTGGCACGCGTAAATCTCAGCCACGGCAGCCTCGACGATCACAGGAACACGATCCGAGCCATCAGGAGCCTCGGTACTGTTGCAGTCCTAGTAGACCTCCCAGGCCCCAAGATCAGGCTCGGTGAGCTGAAGGAGCCTGTCCAGCTAAAGGAGGGCGACACGGTGAGATTCACCACCGACCACATCATTGGCGAAGGCCTAACACTTCCCGTTAACTACGACAAGCTTCCCTCCGAGATCCGTTCAGGTGGCCGCATCTTCATCAACGATGGTCTAATAGAACTAGACATCCTCAAGGTAGATGGCGACTTCAAGGGCTTCGACGCAAAGGTTGTCAGTGGTGGCGAGGCGAGTAGCCATAAGGGCGTCAACGCACCAGGTGCGTCCCTTAGCATCAGGCCTCCGACGGAGCAAGACGTTAAGGGAATAGAGTTTGGGGTCCAAGCCGGCGCAGAATGGTTTGCCGCCTCTTTCATAAGAAGCAGAAAAGATATCGACGCGGTCAAGGAGGCAATAAAGTCCGCCGACGGAGACCAACCGGTGATCAGTAAAATAGAGCACGGCGAGGCCATCACAAACATAGATGAAATCATAGACGCCAGCGACGGTATCATGGTGGCACGAGGAGACCTCGGCATCGAGATCCCACCATGGGACATCCCGCTTCTACAGAAGAAGATTATCTCAAAGTGCTACGAGGCGGGTAAACCTGTCATCGTAGCTACACAGATGCTGGAGTCGATGGTTGAAAACCCCCGTCCCACCCGAGCTGAGGCAAGCGACGTAGCCAACGCCATACTCGACGGGGCCGATGCGGTTATGTTGAGTGAGGAGACGGCGACCGGACTCCACCCCGTCGAGGCGGTTCAAGTTATGGAGAGCATAAGCCGCGTCGTGGAGTTGGGATCAAGCCTGAAGCGGGCACCGAGGCCAAGGGAGGGACAACCAATTCCGGACATCATCGGCAGTCTGGTCGCACAGGCGGTCGAGTCGGTTAAGCCAGCAGCCATCGTCACCGTCACCCGAAGTGGCTTCACCAGCCTCATGGTGAGCAAGTATAGACCCTCTGCTCGCAT
This sequence comes from Candidatus Bathyarchaeota archaeon, assembly GCA_963780545.1. Taxonomy (GTDB): domain Archaea; phylum Thermoproteota; class Bathyarchaeia; order TCS64; family TCS64; genus UBA8941. Next base: position 359,546 of record CAWACK010000010.1, on the reverse strand, counting down.
CCTCGCAGTAGCGCGGGAGGCGAAGATAGCACGTAGAATGCGTCTGTACTGGGGTGTGGAGCCAATTGACGTCCAGTGGAGCGACGACAGGGATGAGCTCATCATTCGTGCCGTCAACCGGGCGTTGAGGGACGGACTCATTAAGGAGTCTGACGTCATCATGGTAGTCTCAGGCTCCACACTTGAGGCGCCTGGGCACACCAGCTCCCTTGAAATCCTTAGGGTTCGCGACATCCTCTACCATGCTGGGGGGAAGGATTAGGTGAGAATCGGCATAATTTCAGATACACATGATGATATTCCAATGATCAAGGCGGCGATCAGTAAGCTGAATGAGCTCGACGTCAGCCTCGTCCTTCATGCTGGCGACTATATCAGTCCTTTTACAGCGAGACCATATTCCGAGCTTAAAGCAAAGATGATAGGAGTTTACGGTAACAACTGCGCCGAGAGGGAGAAACTTAAGGAGGTTTATGCCGTCGTCGGAAAGGAGATAAAGGGGAACTTCGCCGAGGTCGAAGCTGGCGGCAGGAGGATCGCTCTCCTCCATGGACACGACGAGGCACTGCTGCGATCCCTTATCGACCACGGTGGCTTCGACATCGTCGTCCACGGCCACAACCACAAAGCGAAAATCTGCAGGCAAGGATCAACCCTGGATGTGAACCCGGGCGAAGTCTGTGGCTACGTCTCGGGGAGGCGTAGCATAGCAGTCCTAGACACAGATACACTAGATGCTAAGATAATCGATCTTTAGAGGTGTCTTCTTGATTAGGAAGGCCTTCGTTATGAGCGTTTATCCGGGCAGGGAGGATGAGTACGAGAGGCGCCATAAACCCATTTGGCCAGAACTCGAAGCTACCCTCAAAGAGCATGGCGTCTCCACTTACTCCATCTTCATAGACTCCATAACCCGGCAGCTATTTGGCTACGTTGAAGTCGAGGACGAGGCTAGATGGGACGAGGTATCGAGGACACTTGTCTGCCGCAGATGGTGGGAATACATGAGGGAACTCATGCCATCGAATCCCAATAATAGCCCTGTTTCTCGAGACCTTAGGGAGGTCTTTCATATTGAAAAACCCGAGGACTAGCCGAGGAGTCTATAGAATTCCTCGACTGATTCCCGGAGGTAATGCTCATCGACCTTCCCCAGCGGTGAGTCGGTCTCCAGTATCCGCTTGGGTATCCTGAGCTCAGATGGTTTGAAGCCCTCCCTGACCTTGAATCGGTTCTTCTCCCTGAGAATCTCCATGCCTATCCCGTCTAGCTCCACAGCTGGTACCCTGTGACCCGCCGTCTCCAACGTCTTTGCAACGGTATCCTTGTCGTAGATTCCCCTTGCAAAGAAACAGACGACGAGGCTGCTCAGGATCTGGCGCCATGCCTCCTCCTTTAGTAGCTTCGCGGCAGCCACCTTCGCATCCGGGAGCTTATCCTTCAGAGCAGCCTGGTCGATGCTGTAGCCCGCTGAGTCGAGGTGGCTGTGACGGGAACCTGTAAGGTGGCCGACGTGGCTGACGGGCCCTGTGTGGTAGCCGGGCATCTCGTTGCCACCGAAGGCGAGGGCGAAGTCCTCCCCCCCGTACCGCTTCGAAGCGCGGTCGACGCCCCCCGCGAGGGCGACGTAGAATTCGTTGGGCTGCTTGACAATGTGCTCCACAGCCACCGCGTAGGTTGGCTCATCTCCCCACTTGAAGTTGAGTCCGAGCGTCTCGTTCTCTGTTATGATGCCCTTCTCCTGGGCCTCTGTAGCCCAAGCAAGCACAACACCGGTACTCATTGCGTCGAGGCCCCATATCTCGACGCTATCGATGAGGTGAAGCATCGCCTTCTCGTCGAAGACACCAACCATCGAGCCAAGAGCGTAGATTAGCTCGTAGTCGTAGGGGATCATCGTCGTCTTGTAGAAGTAAGGTTCCTTCTCGTATGGCTCCCTAAGCGCAGCGATGTGGATGCAAGCCACCGGGCAGTGGGCACAGGCCACGCGGCGACCGAGATAGTTCTCTGCGAGTTTCTCCCCGGAGATATGCTCCGCCTCGGGTGAGGTAGCCATCGCGAGGTTCCTCGTAGGTAGACCTTTCTGGAGGTTGAGGGGCATAATGTTTGAGGCTGTGCCTATATCGTGGTACTTCTTCATCACTGGGGACTCGACGGCTCGTTTGTAGACATCATCGTAGACCTCCCTGTAGTGCTTCCTATTTGCGACTTCGAAGCCGTGGTTCCCGGAGACGGTGACCGCCTTGAGCTTCTTGCTCCCGAAAACGGCGCCGAGGCCTAGGCGGCCGAAGTGGCGGTAGGTTTCCGTGATTACGGAGGCGTACCTTACTAGATGCTCCCCAGCCCCACCGATCCTCATGATGGTGCGAGTACCCGCCCCAGTCTCCAACTCTCTGATGATCCTACCCGTGGTGACGCTGCTCGCGATCCCCCAGATGCCGGAGGCATCCCTAAACTGGACGCCTTTATCGTCGATGGAGAGGTAGACGGGAGTTTCGCTCACGCCCTTTAATAATGATGGCTCCGTATCCAGCTGACCTGATGGAGACGGCGCTTCGACCTCCAGCGTGGCTCTCACCGAGGTTCCCGGTAAGTGGGGATTTGAACATCGCCACGGTCTTTGAGGCGAGTGGGTAGAGCCCCACTAGGGGACCGACGGCGAATATTATTGGATTGTCAGGACCGAGTGGGTCGGCTCCTTGGGGGCAGTTCTCGCTGAGGAGATTGATTGCGACGCCCGCTCCCCCGATGTAGTATTGGAAGAGGTCCGCCCGGTCCTCGACGCTGAACTTTCGGGCAGTCAGGTCCGTAGTGAGGACCCTAGTTGGTAGCCTCAAAGCTGCTCGACCTCCTTCATCGCCAGCACCTCGTGTGGGCAGTAGTTTACGCAGTAGCCGCAGTGGACACAGATGTCGGGTTTGTTCGCTTCGTCGTCCCAGAAGACTGCGCGTACAGGGCAGGCCTCGGCGCAACGGTGGCAGCCGATGCACTTCCCCGCTTTAAGTATGACCCCGCCGCCCCTCCGGAGCTCCAACGCATCCACCGGGCAAACCTTCATGCAGGGTGGGTCGGGGCATGCTCTGCAGGCGACGACGACGAAGCCCCTTTCGAATCCTCCGGCTGATTTGACGCGTATCGCAGACTTGGCTAGGCCTCCCTCTCCGAACCGCCTGTTGCATGCGAACATGCAAAGCTGGCAGCCTACGCATCTGTCAGCGTCGACTACAGTGAGCCTAGTCATCGAATCAACCTGATCAGGAGCGCCTCTTTTATCCTCTCTCCTATTTATCATCCATAATGGATAAAGAGGTTGGAAGAGGTTGGCTAATCAACCGCTGGTATTAGGCGATTTCAAGATATTTCTTTGAAGATCTAGTCCTTGGTGCCACAGAAACGGCGGATGACGAGCTCCTGAACCTTCGCTGCCTCTATTACTGTGTCGAGGTCGACCCACTCAACGGCGGAGTGGGCTCCATCCCCAGCGGGGCCGTAGGCGACCGCAGGTATCCCTTTCCCCCAGATGATCTGTGTGTCGAGCCATCCGGAGCCGCCTGTGAAGGCTGGGGTTAAATTGATCGCCTCCTTGCTGCAGGCGACGATGGTCTTGCAGATCTCCACAGTTTCTGGCACATCCATGGGGCCGCGGTAGAAGGTGACCTCGTAACTGGCGCCGAATTTGGGGTCCTTCTCGGATATATCCTTGAGGAGGTTTTCCATCTCGACTTCGATGTCGCCCTTGTCCTCGCCGGGGATGAGTCGCCTCTCGATCTTTAGGAGGCATTTGTCGGGGTAGGTGCTGAGTTCGAGACCACCCCTTATTATGCTAGCGTGGATGCTGGCTGGGCCAACGAGTGGGTGCTTCTTCTCTTGAAGTTTTTCGCCGAGCGCCTCTAGGCTGGTCAGGACCTTACCCATCTCTGTGATTGCATCAATCCCGGTCTGCCAGGCACTCCCATGGGCTGCGACCCCGTGGGTCTCGATGTCTATCCAGGCGAAACCCTTATGGCACCTCTCGATCTGAAGAGAGCTCGGCTCGCCGACGATGGCGGCGTCGACAGTGGTCTTCTCCATCAGCCTCTCTGTTCCTATGCTCGCGTACTCCTCATCGCAGACGGCGCCAACAACAACATCGCCTTTGAGTTGTGTGCCTGAGTCGACGATGGCTTTGAGTGCGGCCAGACTTGAGGCTAACCCACCTTTCATATCATAGGTGCCACGACCATACATCCTACCTTCCTTAACAACCGGCTTGAGGGGGTCGATGGTCATGTAGTCGTAGCCAACTGTATCTATGTGGCCGTTGAGGAGTAGACTCTTACCTCCGCCAGTGCCCTTCAGAACTCCGACGGCGTTACATCTATTCTTCTCGATCAAATCCACCCTAGCCTTGATTCCTAGGGCTCTTAGCCAATCGGCAACATACTCAGCGATCTCCGCCTCTCCCTTGGCGCCAGGGACGAGGCTCGGGTTCACCGAGTCGATCTTCACGAGCTCTTTGAGAAGGTCGGTCGCTTTCTTCTCGTCTACCCTCGACTTGAACATAGGTTAGATGACTGGTATCTCTAGTTAAAAAACTGGGGTGGTACACGGTGATTGGTTCGGAGGAGGAGGTGCGTGCGCGGGAGGGGATTTAGCGTTGGATCAAGCGTATGCGAAGGATCTAGGCAGAGAGAGTTCCTATAGATTGGTTGGGAGAGAAAGCTGACAGGACGTTCCGCGTAGGTAAAAACCTCAGATATGAGGAGTTTCAGACCCTCGCCTAGTGACCTTGGGTATGGAACCACTGGCCGTAGACCGGCTGGCGGCTGCAGATCACCTCGATGAAGGCGGGACGACCACGGGAGTTCTCCTTAAGGGCCTCCTTGATCTCGGGGCCGATCTCGTCGGGGTCCTCAACTCTGACCGCATGCATCCCTAGGGCGTTCATCGCCCTAGCGGTCTGGTATGTATCCGCGGGGGACACCTCGCATGCGTATGGTGTGTGACCCGGACCCCAGAAGCCGGGTCCGTAGCCGCTGAAGCCGCCATTGTTTATGTGGATTGTTGTAATACCAAGACCATGGCGCATCACGGCCTCGTAGTCGCCGATCTGGTAGCTGATACCGGCGTCACCGCTGACGCTGACAACCTGCCTATTTGGGTAGGCGAGCTTCGCCCCCATGGCGGCGCCTAATCCGAAGCCGAGGGTGGATACATTCCCCCATGCCATGAAGCCGTGCTCAATTTTTGCGTCGTAGACTGTGGTTAGCTGGTCTCTTGTATTCCCGGATTCGTGGGTGACGACGCTGTTCATTGGGTCGAGGACCTTGATTAGCTCGTTGTAAACTCTATAGGGGTTTATTGGTTTCTCGTTGGAATCCATAAGGGGGCGATAGTTTCTCATCTTCTCCTCCTTCGCAGCTGCTACATCCGCTTCTACATCGAGCCTCGGCTTCGCGCCCTGCCTTTCGGCCTCAGCAATCATTTGGCGGAGAACGAGCTTAGCATCGCCGACTATGGCGTGATCAGTTCTTGTCGCCCTGTTGAGGTCCTGCTCATCGATTGTACACTGGATGATTGTTTTTCCCTTAGTTGGAACCTCGTGGCCGAAGGTCGTAGTTCCGAGGCTTGTGCCGATGGCGAAAATTAGGTCTGAACCCTTTAGCCACCTCTCCGCTGGGGTTCCCCGTACCCCGAGGCTGAGTGAATGGTTTTCGGGGAAGCAGCTCTTCCCCATGAGTGTTGTCAGAACAGGGGTACCAGTCATCTCTGCGAACCTCTTCAGCTCGTTGCAGGCGTCGGCGAAGAAGATACCCTGCCCAGCGTAGATCATGGGATTCTTAGCGTGGAGAAGTGCCTTCACTGTCTTCTCGACATCGGCGGGGTCGCCTGCGGGCCTCCAGCCCTTCACAGGCGTGTATGGGTGTTCGTCTGTGTCATAGTCCTCGAGGCCGCGTGGGACCTGGAGAAGTACGGGACTGGGGCGTCCGCTTCGGAGCTGCGTATAGGCTCGGCGGACGAACTCGGGGACACGTCGCCCCTCATTGATGAGGCCGCTCCACTTGGTGACGCTGCGGAAGCCGCGCTCGATGTTGAAGCGTTCCCGCCCAGCCGCCTCGTTGGGGACGCCGTCTGTGAGGCAGAGGAGAGGCGACGAGTCCTCATATGCTTGAGCCAGCGCACCGTAAGCCATCTCCGTGCCGGCGGCGTTCAACCCACCCATCACTGCGGAGACCCCTATTTTCTTTCCGTTAGTCGCTCTTCCGTAGGCGTCAGCGACAGCTACTGCGAACCTCTCTGTCCGCACCATTAGGAGGGGCATTCCTTCCTCTCCACAGGCGTTGACGAATATGTTTGTTGGGAACGTGCAAACCCACTCGGTTCCCTCCTCACGGAGGAGCTTGACCAACCCGTTTACTGCCTTTACCTTCAATTCAGAACACTTGGGTGAAGGTTGCTGCGTGAGTGTAAAAAAGCTGCGAGTCTCACATAGCGCGAAGCCGCTTGATACGTTCATCTAACGGGGGGTGGGTGGCGAATAGGTCAAGTCCCCTCTTGTTAGGGTCAGAGATGAAGAGCGGGCTGACCGCCTGATCGACCTTCATCCTCCCCTGATTAACATTCTTGATCTTCTCAAGAGCCGAAGCCAAGCCTTCCGGGTTACGAGTAAGCTCGGCTCCCCCCGCGTCGGCGAGGAACTCCCTGCGGCGGCTGACGGCTAACTCGATCAGTGTAGTGGCGATCGGGGCTAAGATTGCGAGAATTAAGCCCACAACCAGTATTACTATCTGTATGCCGCCACCGCCATCCCTGTTCCTGCCACGCCCACGGCTTTGTGTAGCCCCGGTAGCGCCTGCAAACCAAAACGAATAGAGGATGACGTGGCTGAGAATCGAAACCAGCCCAACGAGTACCGCTATGTAGGTCATGAACTCCACGTCCCTGTTCCGGACGTGGCTCATCTCGTGGGCCACGACGCCCTCCAGCTCCTCCCTGTTAAGCTGATTGATCGCCCCCGTGTTTACAGCGATGCTCGCGTGCTTGGGATCCTTCCCCGTGGAGAAGGCGTTGATATCAGGGTTGTCTATCACGTAGACCTTCGGCGGAGGCACACCCGCCGCGATTGCGAGGCCCTCCGCGACGTTGTTGAGGTATGTGAACTCGGGCCCTACGGCAGGACGAGCGTGCGTCGATGAGAGGACGACCTTGTCACCGTACTGGTAGCTGCTCCAAGTGTAGATCACTATGATGATTACGCTGAATGGAAGCACAAAGATTAGCGCGTCCGGCGCAAATATTAAAGCAAAGACATAGATGATGGCAAAGAGAAACAGCGAAACAAGTATCGCTAGGAGGAGGCTATCTCTCCTGTTCCTCCTCTGCTCGTCCCAGAAGGTCCTTCGCGCCATTAGAACTGTACCTTCGGTGCCTGCCTCTCGCCCTCAGGTATGTTGAGGAACTCATGTTTGGTGCGGCCACCGGCGAACCATGCGCCGGGGATCGTAGTTATGAGGTTGTTGAAGTTGAGCACCGATGTGTTGTAGTACTGGCGCGCGTAGGCGATCTTGTCCTCTATCCCCTGTAGCTGCTCCTGGAGTAGCTTGAAGTTCTCGTTGGCCTTCAGCTGGGGGTAGTTTTCCGCGACTGCGAAGAGTGTCTTCAGCGTCCCCGTGAGCTGGTTGCTCGCATCCATCCGTTCCTGAGGCGTTCCTGTCATCATCCCCGCCCTCGCTTCGCTTACCTTCTCGAAGATCTCCTTCTCGTGAGCGGCGTATCCTTTGACGGTCTCTACGAGGTTGGGCACTAAGTCGAAGCGCTTCTTCAGTTGGACATCGATCTGGCTCCACGCCTCGTCGATCTGGTTCCCATACGTCCTTATCCTGTTGTAGTATGAGAAGTATATTCCTATGAGTATCAGGACTACGACTACTACTGCCCCGATACCTAACATGGTTACTATGTCCATTTTGACTCCCTAGACATCCTGGATGACGTGGTGGCTTAAAGGTTATTCTAAAAAAAGTTTAATTTTCCAGCTATTTTCGACACGGTTTCCCCTTTTTTCTAAATGATTTTCCCGAATTAAGATATTTTTCTAACTACTCGGTACGAGTCTTAAGGCTGAAGTGAACTATTTTCTTGCTCTTCTTCGCGTCCTCTAATCGTAGCTCTGCGAGGTGTCCGATCTCTTTTGTGCTCTTGACGTGTGTGCCGAAGCAGAAGGTAGAGGCGTATGGACCAATGTCGATCATACGGAGCATATTGACGTTTCGCGGTATCTTCTGGAGGAAGCTTATCTTACGGGGGTCTCCGGAGGCGTCAATCTTTGCCCTCTCCTCGTAGTAGACACGAACTGGGGTGTCCTCGTCGACGATCTCGTTGAAGCGATGTTTCACGCCTTTGATTTGTTCCTCTGTGAGTGTCGAGGGCTGATACTCGAGCCTCTCTAGGTCACTGAAGATCTTGGGCGGCTCGCCGAGAGCCTCTATTAGGCCCGTGAGGAGGTGCTCCGAGCTGTGGCGGCGCATGTTCCAGCTTCGGGTGGGCCAGTCTATTGTGCCGTGGACCAGTGTGCCAACGGGGATATCAGTGTCAAGGTAGTGGAAGATCTCTGTTCCCCTCTTCAGCACCTTAACTACCTTTGCTTCGCTTCTTTCGTATCCGAGGACTCCAATGTCGCTTGGCTGCCCACCGGAGTCTGGGTAGAAGGCGGTTTTATCGAGGACGACAAACTTTGGACCGCTCTTGACAACTAAGGCGTCGAACTTGGTAAGGTAGCTGTCGTCGGCGTATAGGGGTAGACTGTTGGAACTCACGATCCAGTAGACCGTTGAACCTATGAATCAGCTTTGCGTCACAGCGAATAACTAGATGTTAGGTAAGCACTTGTGCGCGCATTTTCGATTTCCTCTTTACTTGCCATTTACCATCATATTGAAGTTTGAATGTTCGATTAGATTATCAAATTTTAAAAAAGGTTCATTGTCTTAGTTTCTTGTAAAGCAGCACGAATATCCCTACGGCTGCCAACAGTAGAATTATACCATATATGCTGTGTGCACGCTTTTCTAAACCGGAATAAATTTCTGGATTCGCTGCCCACCTAAGACCTCGCCAACGTAGAGCCCTCGTGGCTGTCTTGCCAGATGCAGTGAGGGGCAACGAACTGCCCAGGGGAGAAGCTCTCCACGCCCCCGATCCGGGCTAGAACCTCGCCGCGTTTGTTGAGAATACTGACGCGGTGTGTGAGCTCGGCGATGTAGACCCTTCCGCGTCGGTCGAAGTATATGTCGCATGGCCTACCGAGTCCCGTCCACTCCTCAATATATTCACCCTCGAGGGTGAATATTTGGATCCGGTTGTTTTGGCGGTCAGCTACATAGACCTTATCATTGTCAACCCAGATACCGTGGGGGAGGTTGAACTGGCCGTGACCGATCCCTGGTTCCCCCCAACTCTGGATGAACTCACCGTCGGCTGTGAATCGATGGACATTGCTGTTACCATAACCGTCGCTTACATACAGGTCACCGTTGAGCGCCTGAGCGAGGTCGGTTGGCTTGTTGAATGGCTTCCCCGAAGATGCTGGCTTACCCTCGGTACCAAGTTTGAAGACGAGCTCGCCATCCCTGGCAAATTTACGTACAGTGTGGTCGCCGTTATCTACGCAGAAGAAGTTATCCTCGACGTCGATGTAAGCGCCGTGGGCGTTTGAGAAAATGCCCTCGCCCCAGCTTTCGATGAACTCGCCCTCGCGACTGAATACTATTATGGGATGTGCGCCACGACATAGGACAAGCACACGGTCCTTGGAGTCAACTGCGACGCCGGCGACCTGGGTGAAGACCCATCCCTTAGGCAACTTTGCCCAACCCTCGACCACCTCATACTCGAGACCCTGTTTGATCATTTGGATACACGGACGTCGTGTTGATACTTAGTAGTATCTACACTTGACCGCTACACAGGTTAGCTTGTCCTAATTCGACACGCATCGCAAAAGAGTCCTCATAGTTGTACCCCCACCTTATGCGATGCGCACTCCGAGGAAACCTTCCCTATTATGCCAATGAGCTTAAGGATTGGCAGATCAAGGATTCTCACACGAAATCGATAAATGCGAAGAGCGATGATTCGCGACGAGATCCGCTGCAACGTCGAAGATCTGGTGAAACAGCTGGATGAATCACCGAGAAAATAGGATCTGGATATCAGAGTGGGACACTAAGCAGTTTTTCGACGAGTGGTTTGTCAACTAGGCTGTAGAAGACCCATTTTCCCTCCTTTCTGCTGCTTACAAGATTGGCGTCTTCGAGGATCTTCAGATGGTGGCTCGTGGTTGGTTGAGTCATGTTGAGCGCTGTGATTAGTTCACAAACGCACATCTCTCTCGATGAGAGAAGACCCAGCATCCTCTGTCTTGTTTCATCGCCCAAGGCCTTGAAGAATTTACCTCGCTTCTTTGCCTCCCTCGGGTCCGCTTCTTCCTTTGCTAGACTTCTGAGCTGTTCAGTGTATTCCTTTACGTTTATGCAGCTGCATTTTCCGGAGGAAACGAGCCTCTTCAGTGACTCATCCGTCTTGGCCATATCATACCTAATATATTAAACGAATTTAAATATGTTTTTAAATTAGCAGGGTCATTTGCACCCACAATCCCTAAGCCTACTTGCCAGCGTTTAGAGGAGGCAATGTTGATGAATCATAATAAGAAGAATTGTAAGGAGTGGTTGGCTGAAAGTTACCCTCTTCGCGTACTGGATTTTTAACGGCTTAATCTCCGCTTGAGATGTATGAGAAAGACACGTTTCTCCATCGGTTTTTGAGTCGTATGAATAGTAAACCTGAGGCCATTAGTCCTAATACTGAAGCTGAAGTAATCATCAAAGTGGCTAAGCCAGAATTAAACGGGAGCATTATGGTCCCTATTTCAATAATTATTAGAGGAGGAATTACCATCAATGCGAATTTCAGGATAGTTTTTGCCCCAAAGAACAATGTGTTTGTCCAGAGTCCGGTGAGGTAAGCGGTAACTGCTACAACATAGATAGATGTGCAAGCTGCAACAAGTAGACTTTGAGGGATGAGGTAAATCTCGCCTTTTAATAAGCCGATTAGTATTACGTATCCAGCGGTTAATCCAGAGGTCAGTATAAAATAAATCACTAGCTTAGCTTTGATTAGAGAATCTACCCCTATGGGCATCATATTCAGATATTCATTGTTTTCAATGCTTGTGAGGCTACTGTAAGTCATAACTCCCATGAAGCCAACAAATGCACTAAAAAAGACCACATTGAAGATGATTGGAATACCAAACCCGTAATCGAACAACCAGCTGATGAACACTATCACCAGAAGGTTTAGTGTATAGCCACCAACCGCAGGTAACATGTTGCCGCTTCGCGTGAGTTCAAGCCATTCCTTCGCGACGAGTGGTCTAATTTCTCCGGTCGCTGAAAGGCGTGCATTTATTTTTATTAAGGAATTACTAAATTTTGATTGTTTTATCTCGTAACGTTCTTTAATTAAAAGGGAGCCCGCCGCCGCTAGTCCAATAGATAGCAATACCGACAATATCGGCCAAATTAGTGAACGGTCAGTCCAATACGCGAGAGGGAAAAGAACCTGTTGAGGCTGTAGAATATTCAATGGGTATACCATTAAAGCGATAAGGAGTATGGATAGGTATACCAATGCTCCAAATAGCCTTGACCTTGATGAGGCTGCGGAACTCACGAAGCTTAGCCCCATCCCGATCATGAAGGCTAAAAACATTGTTACGCCAAGTCGCAGAATACCGAATAGGGATATCCCAACATATGGGGCAGCGATGCCGATTCCGATAATCATTGGCACATAGGTGTAGACTAGGTAGAAGAGAGAGTCTTTGACAAAAAATGTTGCCATTACCTTTTTAGAGCTTATAGGATAAATTTGTGGAAGTTGTAAAAGCATGTTTACTTGGCCGAGACGCCTTGTCATTATTTGCTCCCCGATTGAACCAAATCCGCCTACGTAAAAACCGTAAAACAGGGAAGCCGCATGTAGCATTAAGAGCATTGTTGATTCGTTTAGATTTCTTGCTATTAGTGGTACTATGAGCGCGCATGTGGCGGTCATGAAAAAAATTATGAGTGGGAAAAATGTTGAACCTAATCCACCTACCAGTGATCTATGTAGTCTCCACTCCTCTTTTATCATGTCGATTAGGAGGCGTTTGTTGAGTTCACGGAATATGCGCATTTCCACCGTTCACCGCGCGTATAAAGATCTCCTCTAGACCTTCTCCCTCTTTTGACCTGAGCTCGTCGATGGTACCCTGGGCTACGATGCCTCCTTTGTCGATTACGGCTACGCGGCTACAGAGTTTCTCCGCCATCTCGAGTATGTGGGTGCACATGAAGATGGTTCGCCCCTCTTCTACGAGGCTCTTCAGGTACTCTCGGAGGCGGCGTTGATAAATGGGGTCTAAGTTGATGAAAGCCTCATCTAGAAAAAGAATCGACGGCTCATGTATGAACGCTGAAGCTAACATGAGCTTCTGTCTCTGCCCTTTGGATAGGTCGCGACAGAGTACGTTGCTTTTATCCTGAAGATCAAAGAAATCAAGCCATTTATCGACCCTTTCATTTACATTTTTTAGGTCTCTCAATAAACAGGAAAGCTCCAGTGCTTCTCTTGCTGTGAGAAAAGTTGGGGGAGACTCCGCCTCCGGAACTATTCCGACGCTTTTCTTGATAGAGATTGGGTCTGAAATTGAGTAACCAGCTGTTCTGACTTCACCTGAGTCTGCAGAGAGTTGTCCAGTTAAGATTCTTAGGAGAGTCGTCTTGCCGGCTCCATTCGATCCGAATAGACCAAAGAATTCTCCTTTAGCCACATTAAACGAGATATCGTTAAGGACAACGAAGTTACCGAAGCTTTTCGAGAGTTGCGACACTTCAATGCATGACAACTTCTTAGACACCAGATTAATGAAAAACCATCTGTGAGGTGTTAGTAAAGCGATTGTGTATCAATAATATAGTCAACCAATATTGTTGTTTGACACGTGTAGGAAGGATTTAGATCTCTGGCAACTTGAAGTGAGTTATATAGGTTTTATCATGTTTAGTTTAGCTTAAAATCACTAGCATCGGTAAACTCGAATCAAGGTATTTTTAAACAAAGATAACTATTATATCTGGATCGACTTGGCTGTCGCCTCTGCAGAGAATAAGAAGGTAAAGAAGCCGAAAAAATACATGCAGAAGAAGATTCTCAGAAGAGGTTTCCCGAAGACGCGGGGTACCGGGGGAAAAAGATAGGCAAAAGTAGTGCGCGTGCAACGCGCGCACAATGAGAATGAGGTTGAGTTACCTGACTGTATACGTTAAAACTAGGTCCGGCTCTCCGGAAAATCAGCTTATTATTGGATCAGTTGTTAAAATGGAATTGGATTATTGAGGCTGATTGGCTTTTTCAGGATCTTTAAAACCGTTTATGTGTTTAACGAGTCGTGGGGCAGCCTTTTCCACTACTAAGAAGGCACATGTAGCGTAGACTATTCCTCCGATGACGTCGATTAAGTAGTGCTCTCCCAGATACACGACGCTGAACCATATCCCTAGGGGCAATATCAGGATAGGGAGGGCTCTCCGCCCCTTAATTTTGAGGGTGTATAGTGAGATTAGCCAGGGATATGCAGAGTGGAGGCTGGGAAATGCCGCGAAGGGGTTGGCCTCTATATAGTCAAAGATGGTCTTGGAGGCGGTTACGCCTAAAGATGAGTAGACCTGGAGGATAATTCTAGCAGCGTTAACACCGTACCAGGGGGGTGCTGAGGGATATATTAGGAATGTCGTTAGGGCCGCGTAGGAGCAAATGAGTAGAGAGGCGATGAAGCCCCAGTAGTTCTTCGGCGAGTACCTCCAGAGGATAAATCCGAAGGCAATGGGAAGTATGAAGTGGAGGGAGTAGAGGAAGGTGCCGGTATAGTCTAGAGCAGCACTCCTGAAGAATTGTTGGAGGAAGAGGGAGGGTATAGTTCCAAATAGCTGTTGTTCAACCACGGCGAGTTCCTTGACGTGGACGATTCCGCCTATTTTGTTGGCGAATCCGTAGACGGCCTCGTAGGTAATGAAGAGTGTCACGAAGGGGAACCAGTCCTTGATGAAGCGGTTGGTCCACTTCATGCAGGCTGCGTAGATTAGGAGGAATACGACGTAGAATTCGGGTCCGGGGACGATGTGGTAGTATAGGAAGAAGGCGCCGACGATTAACAGATAGACAGCAGGTAGTAGTATCCAGAATCGGCGTGTTAATTCTTCGCCTAGATGCAAGTGATCCTTTCCTCCGCGAGTGTAGTTTTACTGGTAGGGTAATGGACTGATAGCAGCAAAGTTTTGTTCCTTCGCCTTTAATGGATTCCTTTAATTGTGTTTTTCGTGGTATAAACTATGATCGTAAATGGACGAGATTGTGACTGCCATTTTGGGCCTAGGGCTCGTCGACGCGGCAGCGTAACATCGCCGTACCGAAGACGTTATCTGCCAAACATGCATCGCAGCGGATGCAGGTAACCTCTTTTTGCCCAGCCTGGAGCTTCTTGATTATATTGGGTTCTCTGATTAGGGGGCGGCTGAGGCTGATGAGATCGGCTATGCCTCGATCGACAACCGCCTGCATGGTTAGCGGGGTGCAGAAACCGTTGACGAGGGCTAGGGGCTTAGGCTTTGTAACGGAGCGGATCTTCTCACAATGGCCGGCGAAGATGGGTTCCGAGAGGGTGGGGTCGCTGTGCCTCGCGCGTGCCCAGTACTGGTCTTCATGCCCAATCCCTTCACCGCTTACCTCGATTAGGTCGATGCCTCTGATTGCCATGGCGTGGGCGACCTGCATCGCCTCGTCGATGGTGAACCCATCCCTACTGAAGTCATCGCAGTTCATCTTCATAGCGATCACAACGTCAGGGCCTAGGCGACCGCGTATGTCCTCATAAACCTCCTTCAACAGTCTCATTCTGTTCTTGAGTTCCCCTCCCCACTCGTCGGTTCGGGTGTTGGCTTGTTTGCTGAGAAACTCTGAGATGAGGTAGCCGTGGGCGGCGTGGATTTGGACGCCGTCAAAGCCAGCGTCGATGGCTCGGACGGATGCATCGCCAAACTTGTCTACTATGGACCAGATCTCGCTGGTGGTGAGGGCACGTGACTTCCATCCTTCACCTAGGTATTCGCTGGGTCCGACACGCTCACCGGCGCCGGCTTGGTAGCCCCCATGGTTGATCTGGGCCAGTATGGCACCTCCATGACGGTGAACAGCATCTGTCAGCTCATGGAGCTTGGGGACAACTTCGGCGCTGTGGATCCCAGCCATTCCCTCGTGTGCCTTTCCTTTGGGGTCAATGTAGAGGTGACCCTTAATGATGAGGCCCACACCTCCCTCGGCGAGTCCATCATAGAGCCTAATGGCTTCGGGGCGAACGACACCTCGATCATCTGCCCAGCCGCTGGTTGTGGCACTTCGGATGAACCTGTTCCTGATCTCCAAACTGCCGATCTGGTAGGGTTCGAAGAGATCTATCATAGGGGAGGCTGATACATCGTTATTTTTGAAGGCATCGAACATAGGTATTTTTATGCAGTTCCACCTTGATCAACTCTGGTGTTCTCGTTGTCGGTTCCTAGGCTTAGAGATGGTGAGCAGAGGGTCTACTTCAGGGCAGGTGGCGAATGGTGCTACCTCTGGACGCCGAGGTCCTTCAGTGTTGGGGGGAAGGCGCCGGTCCTGATCCATCACCATGGCGCCGGTGGATATGTTAGGGAGGGGTCGGCTGACTGGCCAGACACAGAGTCTAAGGCCAAATTTCTCAGAGCAATCATGGAGAATGGGATAGTTTTAGCTGGGAGCCACGCCTGCGGAGATCACTGGGGTAACCCCTGCGCTGTTGCAGCGAACGCAGCGTTACTTAAGGAGTTGGATGAGACACCTGGGCTCAACATGTCTCGGCTCGGACTCATGGGCGGGGGCCTCGGTGGTACACTTGTGTGGAACTCCGTACTCGGTCCATTCGCAGGGAGGGTGAAGTTGGTTGCGGTTCTTCAGGCAGTCGCCAATCTTAATGCCACAATCAGGGAGAAGAAGTTCAGGGATGTCACCCTTAAGGCATATGGATTCCCACCAGAGTCTCGGGACCTGGAGGTCTATAGAGTAATCAAAGAGAGTGACCCGATGCCTAAGCTTAGGGCATTAAGAAAGGGGACAAAACTACCAAAGGTTGCCATATACCACGGCTCCAAGGATGTTAACATTCCCGCGGAGACGAACGCGATCCCCCTCGCAGAAGCGCTTAAGAGGGCTGGGGCGAGCGTTGAGCTGAATGTCTTTCCTCAAGTGGAGCATAATGTCTACGCGATGGGGAAGGAGATGGAGGACCGATTAAAGAGATTTTTCTCTGACCTTTGAACTTCTAGTGAGAAAACATAGTTTAGGGGATAGAGATGCTTGAGAATGGGACGGAAACCTGCACGTGCCCGAAGAAAAACTGTGTGAGGCGAGGAAAATGCCGGGAGTGCATCGAGCACCACGGGAAACGTGGCAATTTACCCTTCTGTAAAAGGTAATTGATAAGAACACAGTTAAGTCGTGTAAAGCATGAAAAATACGTTTGGATATTCAGCTAATCTTCTTTTAATTTGTCCCCAAACTTCTTCTTGAGTTTCTCGATCTTTGGAGCAATAACGAACCTGGAGTAGGGGAGGTTTTGATTCTTCTCATAGTACTGTAGATGGTACTCCTCTGCAGGGTAGAAGGCCTTGAAGGGTTCGAGGCGAGTCACAATCTGAGATGAGTAGGATTTTTTTTCAGTCAGTTCCTTGATGTAGGCCTCCGCCTCCATGCGCTGTTCTTCGGTGTGGTAGAAGATGACGGATCGGTATTGGGTGCCGACGTCTGCGCCTTGATAGTTGAGCGTCGTTGGGTCATGGGTGGCGAAGAAGATCTCAAGGATCTGGCGGAAGGTAATGATTTTTGGGTCATAGTCGATCTGGACGACCTCGGTGTGACCGGTGGTTCCGGTGGAGACCTGCTCGTAGGTTGGGTTCTCGACGTGGCCACCGGAGTATCCTGGGAAAGCGCTGGTTATGCCCTTGAGCCGAGCGAATACGGCTTCGGTGCACCAGAAACAACCACCCCCGAGGGTTACGGTCTCTCCGCTACTGTTCATGAGTTTTCCGGGGGAACCGAAGTAATTATAGGTTCACTGATCTGAAAAGTTACCCTTCAGATCAGCGTATTTTAATGACGGCTCGCGACCAAGGAATTGGCATGAATTATTCGTACCCCGACCTTTCTCGCTTAATTGACGCGTAGGAGTCTTAGGCTGTTGAACATCACGATCAGGGCGTTGCTCTCATGTATGACGGATGCGATGAGAGGAGTGATGAAGCCGCCAATGCTCAGACCGATCCCGATCAGGTTTATGGTCATGGCGAAGACAAGGTTCTGCTTTATGACGTTCATAGTTGATTTCCCGATCTTGAGAATCGTAGGAACCCGCTTGAGGTCGTCAGTTGCCAAAATTATCCCGGCGGTCTCGATCGCGATATCGGTTCCTCTGAGACCCATAGCAACTCCCACATCAGCGGTTGCGAGTGCAGGTGCATCATTAACACCGTCCCCAATCATTGCAACCTTGTAGCCTTGAGCTTTGAGCCTCTTGATTTCGTCGACCTTCTGCTCGGGTAGTAGGTTCGCGATCACTTCGTCAACCCCAACCTCAGCGCCGATCGCATCAGCAACAAGGGCACTGTCACCTGTAAGCATTATAGTCTTCTTTACGTAGATCTTTGCGTCGCAAAAAGTTCCCTTCAGCTCATCTCGAACTGTATCTGCGACCATTATGGCTCCTAGAACCCGTTTTCCCTCGCTGACGTAGATGATGGTTCGGTTCTTCGGAATCGTAGCCGTATAGTCTAGGATATCTTTAGGGAGTTCTATGCCGTTTTTAACCAAAAGTTTCTCATTACCGACTATAATTTTCCTCCCATCCGTTTCTGCCATGACTCCGAGACCGGGCTCCATTAAGAGGTTTTCATCGTCTTTGACCTTGATGCCTTTTTCTTCAGCTTTCTTCAAGATGGCCTTCGCGATGGGGTGTTCGGAACGCTTTTCCGCCGAGGCTGCTAAGTTTAGAACTCCGTCGTCACTTAGTTCGAAGCCTTTTATGGCAACTACTTCTAGCCTACCGGTGGTTATGGTCCCAGTTTTATCGAGAGTGAGGACATCCACGCTGCTCAACCTTTCTAGGCTCTCGCCGTTACGAATCAGTATACCCTTGCGGGCTGAGTTTCCAATGCTTGCAACTATCGCCATGGGCGTAGCTAATGTGAGGCTGCACGGGCATGCAATCACCCAGATGGATGCTACCCGGAGTAAGCTTCCGGTTAGGAAATACACGGCTACGCCGAGGAGGAGCATGATGGGGGTGAAGTATTGGGCATACCTATCAGCTGTTCGCTCAATCGGCGCCTTCCTCTCTTCGGCCTCCTGAACCATTCGGATTATCTTCCCATATGTGCTCTGATCCCCCACAGCAGTTACCTCGACGTCGATGCTCCCTAGTTCTACGAGGGTACCGCTGAAGACGTTCTCACCTGAGCACCTTTCAACTGGCATGGATTCACCGGTGATGGTGGCCTGATTGATCGTAGCTTTTCCCTTCTTTACTAGTCCATCGACGGGGATTTTTCCTCCCGGCCGTACCACAACTGTTTCGCCGGGGTTAACCTCAGAAATCGGGACTTCAACCTCCTTTCCATCACGGATCACGCTTGCGGTCTTCGGAGACTCCTCGATTAGCTTCTCTATTGCGGAAGATGCTCTACCCGATGTGTAGTCTTCGAGTATCTCCCCTCCACCTAGCATCAAGACGACTACGGCGGCTGCGACATATTCACCAACATAGATAGATGCGATGACTGCAAATGTGGCGAGGATGTCGATCCCGAATTTGCCCGCAATGAGTGCTCTGGCGGCGCTATGTCCGATGAATATGGCCCCGAGCCCCGCTGCTATCATTCCCAGAAGGGTGCTCGTCTGCGTCGGTAGCAGGTTGAATGTCTGGGTCACCCAGCTGACGATGGCGAGGCTGATACTAAAGGCCAGCAGGATCTTCTTCCAGTTCTCGGCCATCGGATCACCTAGATGAGCTTCTCAAGGGCTGCTTTGAAGTCTGTGAGCTGGTTTTCGATATCACCCGAATGCACGGCCTCGATGAGGCAGTGCTCGAGGTGATCTTCGAGAACTATTAGGCCAGCTTTGTCTAGGGCAGCCTTGACAGCGGCTATCTGGATGAGGATGTCAGGGCACTCTTTCTCCTCATCGATCATCCTTATGATGCCTCGGAGGTGACCTTCTGCCCTGACCAGTCTGTCTCTGACGTTCTTTCTCTGTTTATGAGAGGAAGACATGGTATCCTATCCGGGGGGAGGGGATATATTAAATCGTCAGGTATGTGTGCTACGTCTGGGAAGGGAATCATTGGGCTAGGTCAGCGAATTTTTTCAGGGATATTTGGTTAATGGAGCTAACTACGGCGCTTCTTCGCGGTTTCGGTTAGGTAGTAGTCTGGGAGAAAGTTGGGTTCCTGATCGACGCCACCGAAGGGGATGGGTGTGGGAAGGAGATGTTTTGTCTTCTCGAATCCCTCTATGACCTCTGGAAGGAGCCTGTAAGGGATCGTGATGGAGATCTCCTGGTCTTGGACGATGCTTGAGACACGTTCACCGCGGCAGGGGAACCCTACTGCCGGTTTCCCTGTCTGGTAGGCCTGTGCCATTCCCTCGACGCAGACACCGTACTTGGCGCAGGTGGTTATCGTGAAGCGCGGTTCCTCGGCGTAGAGGTAGCCTTGGATGAGCTTGAGGATTTGGAGGGGGGTTCCGTAGACGATGACTTGGTCAGGCCCTATGTCCATCTTATCGAGGGGGGCGAAGGCGATGGCCTTGACCTCACCGAATGGGATTCTGGGAAGAGTTTGGAACATTTCTTCACATAGTTCCGGGGTCTTGCGAACGCCGTCCTTCTTAGCGATCTCGCCTTCCTTCATTGATTTGTCATAGGGGTAAGCGCCTGTTACAAGTGCGCCGATGTTGCAGACCTGGTCCTCGGGTGTGGCAATTACCTTGCGTAGGTGGTGGCGGGCCTGACCTACGAACTGGCAGACGTTTAGTGGCGCTTTAGGACGGTAGTAACCCTTGTCTGCCAGCTCCCATTCGGCTTCATCGCTCCATTCCTTGAGATATTTTACGGCTACGGGTGGCGTCTGTAAGCTCAGAGTCCTCATGAGCCAGTCTTGTTGCTGCATACGATCCATTTGGCTTTGGTTCGGTCGCGCGGGATATATCCCTTACCTGCGCCTGAGGCACCTCGGGTGTAAAAATGTGTAGTTGAAAAATGGTCTAATCTTCGCTTGAATGCCGGGTGAATGAGGCACATTGTGGATCTGAACTCAAAAGCGTGCCTTATCTGCGATACAGTCGTCCTAACGGCTTCCATATCGTCGGACTCCACCCGGACGAGATTCGGGTACTCTCCCTCGACCTTCAGGACCTCCTTGACCTCTGGCATCCCTTTGAGGAAGTCGCTGACGTCGATCTCGGGCTCCGGTTTAACCAAAACGAAAGCAGTATTCAATTCAAACACCGATCTTTAGCGTCTGTCTTTGGGTTACGCCGGGATTTAAGGAAAAGCGATATAGAAACAATATTCTAAATATTCTATATAATTCGTATATCATGCAGAGCCTGATCTTCTCGTCGAGATAGTTCACTGCTCGTGGATAAGTTCGTGCTACTGTTAGAGACTAGTGACGTCGCGCGCGCAATCCTCATTCAACTAGGTTAGTAGATGAAGTAGGTGCCGAGACCTGTGAGAAGGGAGATGAGCCACAGGATCATTGTGATCCTCATGACGAGTTTACCCCTGCATCCGCTTGGTTTGAGGCGGTTACGGATCCACCTATAGACAATGTATACGGCGAGGATCTCTGCCATCGTGCCGGATACTATGTGGCTGATGTTACCGATTCCCATGAGCGTCGTTAGGTTTGGGATGTAGCTTGCGGGGGAGACTAGGAAGAGGGGGAGCATTATGATTAGGATGGCAGCCGTGTGTATGGCGACAGCGACGGAGAGAACTTGTCCGTGTCCAGCAATGTTTCCTTTCCTGAAGAGTGCGTAACCGTAGATGAGTAAAGTGAGGATAGCAATCTGAGTGATGAGGCTGATGGTGGGAATGTCCACGGAGCCTAAAGGCGGGTACAAGGATTAAGCAGTTGCTTCTAGACCTAAAGATGTAGGTTTTCTGCGCGCTTTGCGGTTTTCTCGATTCTTTTGGAAGTGGGTATCTTTCTACGAATTTTGATAATACCCCTGTAATCCCGGGGAGATCTCCATGGTTATTCTCTTAAGAGCTTAACCCAGGCTGGGAGAGAATCAACTAAGTTCGTAATTATTAGCCTAGCTGCCTCGGACCATATTATTGCTGTGCCATCATATGCCTCGCCGCCGGTGGGACCAACAAGGTCTGAGACACCGCGCAGGATGAGGAGCCTTAAGTTGTTGCGGGCACAGACCCAAGCGATTGGTGCGGACTCGTAGTCACCAACGATGCCCCGTATTTTTTCTTAAGCTGGGGGATGTCCTCGGGGACGAGGTCCCTGTCACCGCTTACAATGGTCGCTGGGGTAACTTGAATGGGATAATGTTTGATCCATGAGACATCTATGTCAGTTGTGAACTTGATGATGCCCTCATCGGGTGGTCCTATTCGGCTTATGAAGTCATAGACTACGGCCCTCTTTACGAGGATTACCTCGTTTCTCTTCACGGATCCCCTGAATCCTCCGCATGTGCCGATGTTTATCACGAGGTCTGGGGACCAGGCTTCGACTATGAACTCCGTTGAGGCAGCGGCGTGTACCTTTCCCCACCCTCCGTGGAAGAAGACGACCTCCTCTCCCGCGACTTGATTGAAGAACCACTCCCCTAGTGGCGAGGGTTTGTACTCGGCGTTCGGGAAGAGTGAGCGAATGACCTTCCATTCACCGTCAGCTGAGACGACTACAACGATCCTGCCCATTGTCAGCTCTCCTGAGAGATGGATCCGATGTTGGAGTTGTGTTTTTCGACGCAGTTAGATGTGTTCCTCTTAGGAGATTGATGGATTCAGAGATGGTTTCAGAGTTGACCTATTCTAAGTCTTATTTTTTCTGCAACGTCTACCAAGTCGGCTCTGCCGCCAGGTCCTAGAGATTGTATTATTCCGCCGCGGTCGCCTCTGTGGCGGGGAATTATGTGGATGTGGACGTGCTGGATTTCCTGACCGCTGCCGGGATCGTTATTTATGCCGATTGTTGTTGCGTCGGCTCCTACTGCTTCGCGTATGGGTGTCAGTAGCTTGTGAAGCGCCCTGAATAGAGCCTCGGCTTGCTCGGATGTGAGTCCCTCAACTCTGGCAGTGTGAACCTTGGGGATGAGAAGGGTGTGGCCTGGAGCCGATGGGTGTATATCGAGGAGGGCGACGCAATACTCATCCTCGTAGACCTTATGGCTGGGGAGGAGGCCTTCGATTAGGGAGCAGATTAGGCATTGTGGCACGGTTTCTGTTTTGTCACTCGCAACATATGGGTGTTCCCTCAGCTTAGAAGATGCAGTGTCCATTAGAAGACTTGCTCAGTAGGTTGAGGGTCTAGGATTTCTGCGTCTGGTTTTCTGGTGGTTCTTGTAGCACCTTGGGCAGTAGACTAGTTGACCTGGAGCTGGTGTGAGGTTAGATTCGAACAGGGCTCCACATTTAGCGCATCTGAGTCTTGGTTCCGCTTTGGTTTCGTTTGCGGTATATTTGATCTCGAGAGGGGTGATCTTTGTGTTTGTCATGGCCATGATTTTGTTCATGCTTGCCTTCTCCTCGGGGCTTATGAGGGAGATGGCTGTGCCTTCAGCTTGCATCCTGGCTGTTCTGCCTATTCTGTGGAAGTAGGCGGTTGGGTCTTCAGGGATGTTGTGGTTTATTATGTGGGTGACGTCTTGGATGTCGAGGCCGCGGGCGGCGACGTCTGTGGCGACGAGGATGCGAAGTTTGCCTCGTCGGAACTTGTCCGTGACCAAGTCGCGTTCCTCCTGGGTGAGTCCGCCATGTAGGGTTTCGGCTTCGTATCTTCGGGTGGTCAGGTTTCTGGCGAGGCTTTGGGCTATGCGTTGTGTCTTGCAGAATACTATAGCGCGAGTGACCCTTGGATCGTCGAGTATGGCTGTTAGGGCCCTGAGCTTATCTCGTGGCTCGACCTCAACGTAACGTTGTTCTATCTGGGGGAGGGTGATCTCGTCTCCGCTTACGATTATCTTCTCGGGGTAGTGCATGAAGTCGCTGCTGATCTGGGTGACGCCTTGGTTTAGGGTGGCGGAGAAGAGGGCGACCTGCTTTTTGCGGGGGGTGGCGTTTAGTATTCGGCGAATGTCGTCTATGAAACCCATATCGAGCATCCGGTCGGCCTCGTCGAGGATGACGATCTTGGCTTTTCGTAGATTTAGGCTGGCTTGGGCGATGTGGTCGAGGATTCGCCCTGGTGTGCCGACTACAATGTTTGTACCATGTTTCAGGGCCTTTGTTTGATATTGAATGGGTTCTCCGCCGTAGACTGCTAGGATCTTTGTGCCTCGGTATTCGGCGAGTTGAGTGAGGTGGTCAGCGATTTGTAGAGCTAGTTCGCGTGTTGGGACGAGGATGAGGCCCTGGACGAACTTTATGGAAGGGTCAATTAACTCTATCATGGGTATGCCGTAGGCGGCTGTCTTGCCTGTGCCTGTCTGAGCCTGTGCTATGATGTCTCGGCCGTCGAGGAGGAAGCCCATAGCCTGTGCCTGGATGGGTGTGGGGGTCTCCCAGCCCATGTCGGCGATGCCCTTCATGACCTCGGGGCTGAGGTGAAGCTCGTCAAAGCTGGTGATCTTCATGAGGGCATCCTCGTTCGGGTCCTCGGGGCTGGGGCGAGTTAAAAGGATTTAGATCAAGTTTTTCTTGGGATTAAATTTTGATAGGAGTAAGTGCGAGAACATAGTATGTGACTTCAAGAACTTTACCGCTATTTGATCGACGACTTTCTGATAGGGTACTGTTAGGGGATCGCGCGCATGTGTTAGTTCACTAATGATAGAAGTCGATCATCATGTTTGGCCTGGGTGAATTTTCATCCAACTACCCTTATAAAAGACAGTAAAAGAAGATGGATTGGGTAATAAGCATAGAAGAAGTACCTCGTGATGATTGAATATTTTGATTTCTCCTTAGATAGGTTGAAAGTCAGCCTCCCATCGTTATGAAGTAAGATTATTGGTAAGGCGAGCAAAGCGAGGGTTTGAATAGGTGATTCAAATGGTATCAATAATAAATTAAGCGCAACAAGCAGAGCCACTCCTGTACGCTTAAAACTCCTCATTTCGTGGAGAAATAGAATTGTTGCTAATCCATAGACGCCGTAGTCGACGGGGAGTATTAACGATGCGATGAGCGGGACTATGAAGAGAAGGCTGTTTCTCTCCTCAAAGTAGATGAGACCGATGCCGAGTGAGAGCGTGAAGAAGATATTCAGGTGCTGCCATGGAGGAATTTCATTTGCGATGGCGAATGGGATCTGCGAGATGAAGGCAAACCCGAGCATTCTATAGAAGTATCTCCTTGGATTGTGTGTGCTTTCCATCCCGAGCACGAGTATGTAGGCGAATAATGGGAAGGAGAGCCTCCCCACGGCTCTTAAGATCGGGATTTGAGGATATAGTATAAGTCCTATATGATCTATGGTCATCGTTGCCAACGCAAGCCATTTTATCAGATCTCTACCGCTGTCGTGATCTTTTACATCCATTGAAGGCGTTAGATCACTATGCTGCCGTGCATTGAGAAATGTCCAATTAGCTGGGCTTGTTAAGCTGTAACCACTCCCGTTAAGGGTACAAGTGTGCTTATTGTCCTGCACTATTAAAGCTCCGTTCACGAACACATATTATAAACCGCCCGGGTATTCGTGGGGCGCATGTATCGGAGATCGCTAGGTTTCCCTTGAACCAAGGTGAACCGGCGCCATCTACTATCTTCCCGTTCCGGATGACAGCGTCTGAGCTCATGTCATCGCCTATGAGCTAATGAGCTGGTGTTCTATTAATCCTGCTTGACACCCTTTAACATAGCACGCCTGACTTTAATTTCCATCATGAATAAGACACACACACGCTCGCGACGGGGATGAACTCATATTGTAGTTAATGTGTTTAGTCCCATACAGTGAGTCACTTTGGTGTATGACTTCGATACAGTGATTGATAGACTCCCCACGAGCTCCTCGAAGTGGAGCTACCGGAAACAGGACACAGGTGTAGCGGATGTATTACCTATGTGGGTTGCAGACATGGACTTCGCGAGCCCCCCAGAGGTCACAGAAGCGATCAAGGCGCGGGCATCGCACCCCATCTACGGGTACACCAGGCCCAGCGACAAGTACTATGAGGGACTTATCAACTGGATGAAGAAGCGCCACGGGTGGAGCGGGATCCAGCGAGAATGGATCGGCTTCTCACCCGGCGTCGTCGCTGGTTTCAACTTCGCAATCCAGGCCTATTCGCAGCCCGGTGACAAGGTTGTCCTCCAGCCGCCAGTCTACTACCCCATGAAGAACGCGGTACTAAACAATGGGAGGCAGCTCGTCGAGAACCCCCTCAAACTTGTGAAGGGAAGGTACGTGATGGACTACGAGGATCTTGAGAAGAAGATCGATGGCAGGACCAAGATGATCATTCTCTGCAGCCCCCACAACCCGGTGGGCCGGGTCTGGACGAAGGCGGAGCTTGAGCAACTTGTGGAGGTCTGCGAGAAGAAGGACATCTTGATCATATCTGATGAGATTCACTTAGACCTCGTCCTTGGTAAGATAAAGCACACATGCACTGCAACGATCTCAGAGAAGGCGATGCAGAGGACCGTTACCCTTCTCGCCCCCAGCAAGACCTTCAACCTCGCCGGGTTATCTAATTCGAGCGCCATCATACCGAATAAAAAGCTCAGGGACGCGTTCATGAACCTCACACAGAACCACGGAATCCACAACTCCAACATATTCGGAATGGTTGCACAGGAGGCCGCGTACGCGAAGGGTGAGGCATGGCTAGAGGAGCTTCTCACATATCTAAGAGGGAACCTCAAGTACCTAGAGGAGTTCATAAAGGAGAAGATCCCCGGACTCAAAGTGTATCCGCTCGAGGGCACTTACCTCGCATGGGTGGACTGCACCTCATTGGGATTGGACGATGCGGCGCTGAAAGAGTTCATGCTGAAGAAGGCGAAGCTCTGGTTTGACGAGGGCACAATGTTCGGAAGCGGAGGATCCATGTTCATGAGGATCAACATCGCTTGCCCAAGAAGTACCCTTAAGCAAGCCCTCGAGAGACTCGAAAAAGCAGCCAAAGAACTTCGCGTTTAAGCCCCTCGCGAGCGAATTGCCTATTTATTTCAGCTACGAATGTGGTCGCGAATAAACCTTAGTGTGTTCTCGAAAAATAAAGAGTACAGTTTTTTCGCCTTTACATTTTAAACGCTTATTAAGCATCAATGGATGGCTTAGAAACATGGCTAATCTTGGGCGTCTATTATCTGATGGATTCATCATCATCCTGGTAATGGTGCTGGAGTACTTCACCATCAGGCCCCTAATCGGAGATATCTTGGGATGGGGGTTATTAGGAGTAACAGGCATAATTCTGATACTCGACGTGTTAAAGAACATCCTCTGAGCCTTCGTGGGCTCAAAAAGTTAATATTTGTTCACGATTCCTAATCTCAACTTGAAATACCGGAAATTTGGTAGACTAGACTGGGAACCCTCCGCCCTCGGATTCGGAGCCATGAGGTTTCCCTTTTTTAACGGTGACAATTCGAAGATAGACGAGTCTAAAGCAATAGAGATGATAAGGTACGCCATCGACCACGGTGTAAACTACATCGACTCAGCATATGTCTACCACGGAGGCAACAGCGAAGCCTTAGTCGGTAAAGCCCTCAAAGATAACTACAGAGATAAGGTTCGCATAGCCACGAAGATGCCAGTCTGGTTAGTCAACTCCATCGAAGACATGGATAGGTTCTTCGGGGAGCAACTTGAGAAGCTTCAAACAGCCAAGATCGACTTCTATCTCCTCCATGGGCTCAACGCAAAGAGCTGGGCCAAGGTCAGGGACCTAGGAGTAATCGAGTGGGCTGAAAAAAGGATAAAGAGTGGCCAGATCGGTTATTTGGGGTTTAGTTTCCACGACGATTACCCCGTATTCAAGGAGATAGTGGACGCATACAACTGGACATTCTGCCAGATTCAGTACAACTACCTCGATGAGAACTATCAAGCCGGGGTGAAAGGTTTGAAGTATGCTGCCTCCAAGGGACTCGGCGTCGTAGTGATGGAGCCAATCGCTGGAGGACGCCTAGCTGTGCATCCCCCAGACGACATCCAAGCATTGTGGGATACATCTAATGCGAAGAGGAGTCCATGCTGAGTGGGCTCTTCAGTGGGTTTGGAACCAGCCCGAGGTCTCCCTCGTGCTCAGCGGAATGAGTTCGATGCAGCAGGTCATTGAGAATGTAGAGAGTGCAGGTAGATCTGGTCCAGGTGCGCTAACTGGCGAAGAATTGAGGCTTATAAAAAGGGTCTCGGAGAAGTATAGGGCACTCAACCCGATAGGATGCTCCGGATGCCGGTATTGTATGCCCTGTCCTAACGGCGTAGCTATTCCAGAGATATTTGCACTCTACAACGAGTATTTCATCAAGAATGGCGATGACTCAGTGAAGGCAAAATTCAGGGAAACATTAAAGCCAGAGCAGTATGCAGACAAATGCGTAAGATGCGGTAAATGCGAACAGGTTTGCCCTCAGCATCTTCCGATCATGGAGCTTTTGCAGCAAACGGGTGTGTTGCTAGCAATAGAACGTTAATTAAACCATTGTAAGCCTGACAAATATTTGGTCAATTTTTCTTCTCTCTACGCGAACGCGAATATAAATAAGTCTCCGCAGCGACCTTCACGCATGGAAACTCCAACAATAAGAGATATTATGGCAGCGAGGAAACGTTTACGTCCTCATCTCCTGCGAACACCTCTCCACACCTACCCTCTTCTAAACAACATCCTAGACGCTGAAGCGTATGTAAAGCATGAGAACTACAACCCAACAGGCGCGTTCAAGATACGCGGCGGCTTAAACCTCGTCGCCCAACTAACAGCAGACGAACGCCAGAGAGGCGTCATAACGGCAAGCACCGGCAACCACGGCCAATCAATAGCACTTGCCGCGAAGCTATATGGAGTGAAAGCCATAGTCTGCGTACCGAAAGGTGCAAACCCGATAAAGGTCGCTTCAATACGCAGCTATGGCGCCTCCATCCTCGAGGAGGGTGCTGATTACGATGAGGCCCGCCTCAACGCGGAGAACCAAGCCAAACAGCATGGTTTTCGCTACATCCACAGTGCAAATGAGCCACAGTTAATAGCCGGAGTCGGTACCCTCGCGCTCGAGATGATAGAGGACCAGCCCGACCTCGATGTCGTCATCGCCCCAGTCGGAGCCGGTACATGCGCATGTGGAACCGCTATCGCTTACAAGGCTCTAAGCCCACAGACACGCATAATCGCCGTTCAAACCCAGGTACTACCAGCAGTCTACAACAGCTGGAAGAGCGGGAAGCTTGAATCAACTCCCTCAGCCAAAACAATCGCAGATGGTTTGGGCACCCGCCAAGCCTTCGAGCTTCCAGTGAAGATACTGCGAGAACTAGCAGACGACTTCGTTCTCGTCAGCGAAGCCGAGATTCGGACCGCCATAAAACTCTACGTCGAGAGTGCTCACACCATAGCTGAGGGAGCCGGAGCCGCTCCTCTCGCTGCAGCCATCAAGCTCCATGAACAACTTAGAGGCAAAAAAGTCGGCCTAATCCTCACAGGCGCCAACATCACAGGAGACGCGCTGCGCGAAATTCTAAACGCTCCTAACTAATTTTTTACGCATAGATGCTTAATGCTGTTAAGTGAACTATTGTCTCCGGGCAGCCTGAAGCAAGCCGGTTATCATGGGATGCGGACTGCTCGGGGAAGAACCCGCCTGGGGTACGAAGAGAGTCGCAAAAAAGAAACTGGCCCTCGGTAACTCGATGACCCTAACCTCTCCTCCCGCGTCAAACCCGGAGAAGCGAAGCCCAGCCTCCTCCACTTCCTTCCTCCGAGAAGGATTAAGACCGTAATTACAAAAAAAGTGCTCCATGGAACTCGGTCCGCCGTAGACCTCGAAGGCACGCGAGCCAGCGACGAGATTAACCGCCTCAACCTTCCCAACCAACGAGCATGCGAGTGGAGTAACGAAAAGGTTGGGCGCGTCAGGATTCTCCTCAGCATGCTCCGCATCACTGATCCCCATGACGTTCCGAGCGAACTCAACGACCACGTGTTGAAAGCCTCCACAGGTACCCAAGAAGGGACGATTGTTTTCCCTAGCGAACCTGATTCCGTTCAAAGCGCCCTTCATGTTCTTGTAGGGGCTACCTGGGGCACACAATAACCCATCGAATCGATCCAGCTTGTCCTCCGCATGCATCTCCAGGAGCTGAGTGGGCACCCACTCCACATTTACCTCAACATTGAGGCTACTGGCTGAATGGCCGAAACATAGGTTCGTCGCAATATGTGTCTCGTATGTAGGATTGAAGTCACCGATTACGCCAACGGATAATACCCTAGGCATACGAGCCGAACCACTGCTGACCTAATAAATATTTCCTCGTACCTCCCAGATATAAGGCGAGGAGCATAAAAGCGCCGCCCACCCACAAACACCCATGCAGTCCTCAAACAACCCATCACCTATAGCAGAGAAAACCCTAGAGACCATAATTCGACATGCCGCCGAGGAACTCCAAAACCGGGAGAAGGCCCGAGACGAGGCCCTAAACAGGGCTAGGAAGGCCCGCCAACTATCCAAACAAGCAATCCTGTTCGACCACAACATACAACCAGAAAAAGCCGAAGCCAACCTAGCCGAAGCTAGGAGACTCCTCGATGAGACCCAACCCTACATTCGGGCACACCCTGAACTTGACTACTATGAGGAGGTAGAAGCCGCCCATGAGGAACACGCTGAGGCCATCATACTCCACAGCCTACTCATCACAGACGAATACCCCACCCTGGAAAAAGCCGCAGCCACACCTACTAGGTATCTACTAGGCCTGGGCGACGTCCCTGGCGAACTCCGCCGAGAAGCACTCGACGCCCTAAGACTCGGTTACCTCGAAAGGGCCGAGCACCAACTCAGCCATATGGAGGAGATCTACCTCCACCTCGTCGCAATGGAGGACGCCAGTCTACTCAAGGGCCTTAGAAGAAAACTGGACATCGCCCGAGCAGTCATCGAGGCCACCCGCAGCGAGATAACCGCTGAAACTGGACGCAGACGCCTAAGTGATCAGCTTAAACGCCTAGCCGAAAAATCAATGTAAACTTTTGGATGAAAAAGTTTCGGAAAAATGGAGAGCAGGTAAAGGAGATCTTACAAGCCTGGTGCGTTTGTTGTAGATGACCTATCATTAATGCTTTACAATATTATAATTTCGAGATTTCCTTGGAAATCGGATATTATTGTCCATCATAAAGCTCGAGTATGTGGGGGTTAGGCTCCGCGTGCTTCATTGATTCTCTTTAGGGTCGTCTGCTTCATGTTCGAGGTGTTTGGATACATTTTCCTCGCCTCGATGTATAGCTGCTCGTAGGGTTTGAGCCAGTTCGGGTCATTCTGAGTTAACCTAGAACGATCTATGTAGGGTTTGAATTGCTCCCATATGCCGATGGTTGTGTAGGGGGGATATAGTTGGAATATCCCTTCTAATGATATGATACCATCCCTATAGAGTATTCCTACGCTGCTGTAGAGGTTGAGTAGGTACTCTATCTTTGAGTAGGCTTGTGGGTTGACTGTGTAGTGATACTTTGAATAAAACTCTTCAGGTGTCTCCCAGTCGACCATCATACGGACGTCTTGCAGTATGCGGTAATAATCGATTGATGCTACCTGTAGTCTCTGGTTGATGAGGTCCCTCATCCTTGTTTTTTCAATGCTTCTGAGTGTTGCTGCATAGTAGATGAGTGCGACAATTACGCCGAGGGCGGGAATTATGTTCCAAAGATCACTTAGAGTGACCATTACCAAGTTGTATGTATTGGTGAGTAATAGGTTATTCTTGAAAAAAATAGGAAAATGAGACGTATATTATCAGGGCCGAAATACCCTAATTTTCATAGTTATTCTCGCTTTTTATTCAGCAAGTTGAGTCGGTAGGATATCTATCTTAAGTCTCTTCCTAAAGACTGTCTTAAAACAGTCTTGGACTGATTCGATTCCCCATAACTCGACATCTATATCCTCATCGGCATAGAGTGTCATTGTGGTCTTGTTTACATTGTTCACCGTGAATTCGACGCGCTTCACACGCCCTAAGTGGCTCCGGTCAAGGTTTTCAGCTATTCTAAGGAAAGCTGACAATATCTGAACCACTTTTTGCCGTTTCTTATCCATGTTGATTTCAAGAAGTTCCTTTCTAGTTGGGATATGCTTCATGTGGTAGCGAACGATTGTGGCAATTAGGCTGATCTCGGATTGGTCGAAGCCAAGCAACTCAGAGTTTCTTATGATATACTCCCCGTGCAGATTGTGATCCCTGTATGAGATTGCGTTACCAATGTCGTGAAGTAGTGCTGCGTACCTTAATATCTCCCTCTCCCAGTCGCCCAAATCTTGGAGTTTTGTTGCTTTAGAACTGTCGAAGAGTTGGAGGGATATACGGGTCACGTTCTCGGTATGGTTGTTGTTTATGTTGTACGCGTGTCCGAGGTCTAGAATACTTCTCTCTCTAACAACCTGTTTGGATTCGATCCCGCCGTTGATCTTTGACAGGTAGTCTACTAATAAGCCGTAGTTTAGCCCCCTGTTGCTCACTCGAATTATTGGGACCTTTAGGTCATCCATAACAGTCTCGAGGATGACAGCGCCACCTATGATTATGTCAGCCCTCTCAGGGTTGATGTCTGGATATTTTCTTCGTTCCTCGAGGGGTAGGGAGCAGAGAGTATCGCTTAGTTTTTTAAGATCTTTAAGTTTAAGGGTGAGTCTTTCCCTGGAACTAGCTTTCTTAGCCATCTCAGCGAGGTTTATGATTGTCCCTGAACTTCCGTAAGCGACCTCTATTCTCGACTTTTGGAATGACTCAGTTGCCTTTCTCAGTTCAGCCCTGACATAACTACGCATCTTCTCGACGGTTTTTTCTTCTATCTCCTTGGTCCAGTTCCGGGGTATGAAGAGACTTGTGAGCCGTATAGCGCCTAGATTCGTGCTGGCCAAAACTCGATGTGTATGTTGGTCACCGAGTATGAGTTCGGTACTGCCACCTCCGATGTCCACGAAGAGGGCAAGTTTTTCTCCAATGTTGATTCCGCTGGATACGCCGAGGTAAATGAGCCTCGCCTCCTCCATGCCGGAGACGACTCTTACCTCAAGGCCGACCCGATTTCTTATGAGGCCAAGAAATTCCCTTTGGTTGTTTGCCTCCCGCACAGCGGAGGTGGCAACCGCTACAATGTCATCAACTTGGAATCCCCTAGCTATCTTTGCAAACTTCCGTAGCGCAGCTACTGCCCTACCCATAGCCTCATTATTTATAAAACCATCAATGAAGATCCGCTCCCCTAATCGGATAACTTCCTTCTCCTCTCGTAAAATAGTGAATCCGCCACCGATTCGTATCTGGGCCACTATCAATCGTATGGAGTTGGTCCCAACGTCGATGAAGGCGACGACGCCCTCGTCTACGCCGCCATCCATTCCACGAGGAGCTGTTTGTGGAATATGTTCTTGAATAGTTTCCTCTTCTTGCGTAGGGCATCTTCCTCCATATTCTTGTCCTTAGAGACTTTGCATTCGAGTCTGATGACTTCCCCATCATCCGCTACCTTAATTTGCTCGACTACATTGTCATGACTCGCGTCCAGGCCGTCTGCGACCCTAAGTATCGCCGAAAGCGCGTCGACTCTCCGCGAATCCTCGGGGTCAAGCGATGCGTATTCCTTATCGTTTAACCCTGGTGTTCCCTTATTATGGTACCTTGCGACGTTGGCTATTATGCATCGTGTACGTTTTGAAAATGGCAGTTCTTCCTCAGTCAATATCATTTCCATCGAGTTTATGTTATGGTTGTCTCCTCCACGGTACCAGCCTATATCGTGAAGCATCGATGCGTACTCCAACAGTTCTCTCTCGGGTTTCCCAAACCCATGAAGGCCGGTTAGTCTCGTCGAAGAGTCATTAAAGCGAGGAGCGTAACCTGCTTCGAATGTTGTGGGTCTGGGTCGTATTTCCCCGCAGTAAGTTTGATGGATGAAAGTATTTTTCTGTGCGATGGCTCTTTGGTTTCTTCAATTTTCAAGGAGACGAGTTCCTTTATGTCTTTGAATAAACCTTGGGCTTTCTTAGCCTTCCAGTTGGAAACGAACTCGGCATATAATTGATGTCTTCTCCCCTGTAGCTGTGCAAGGAACTGGTTAAGGCTGTTTATCACAGTAGCCTTGCGGTTTTTCGGCAAAGAGTTGCACTCTTCAGCGATAAACACTGGAATGTAATTCATCCACACATCTATGTCATGGATCTCGCCGAGTTGATCTTGGAAACCCTTCACGGCGTCTATAGTCGTTTTGATTTTATCATCATATATGTCTTGGAAGATCTCCATCGTGTAGCGGAGCCTTTTTGCAGCTATTCTTATTTGGTGATGTTTTTCTACAGCGTCCTCGATGTCGATGTATGGTTCAAGTGCTAGAAGCTCTGAGAGTCTTACACAGACATTCTCTTCGGCTACCCGCTTGATTTCATCAACTTTGCATACTGGGTTCTTTTCTTCCTCGAGAATTTCACTTAGTTTGCTCCTCAAATTCTCGAGAACCCCAGATTTTGTGAAGGTTTCGACCGTAGTGAGGACATCGGGTTGGATAGCTTTGCGTTTGTTTAGGTGACTATGATAGAGGTACTCCACGCCGAGGTGTATCTTAGCGTCTGATTCATTTAGGATCTTCTCGAGAAAGACGATCTGGACATCCATGTCTCTGGCTTGGCCTAGACTCTGTGTGACCTTCCTGATCTCGCCTCTCCACAAACGACACTCCTTCCTATCGAAGCAAGAGCCAAAAACGATTAAGGTGGCGCGAATTCTTCGGGTTGTGACACGGCTCTGATGTATGTATTCAGCGTCGCCGCCTCTTTTAGTGTCCACAATCTGGTTCTGTAGGGCATCTACTAATGTTAGCACCTTATCTGCGCCATATCTACATGTGGATTTCGTTAAATCAGAGGTCATGCCAAGATCCTCTGTGATCTAAAAGCCACTGCTGAGAATTGAATGGCTCCTCTCCTTCAGCAGGTTTTACTCGCTTCCAAGAGCCATCGGGAAGCAGCTGTCTAGCCTTCACAGTGTCCCTGAGATGGATGTTCAGCATCTTTTCGATTATCGCCTTCCGTAGCCTCGCGTCTTGGACAGAGAACAGGATCTCGACCCGGTGCTCCAAGTTTCTAGGCATTAGGTCACTGCTTCCGAGTAGGACTTCCTCGTCACCTCCGTTTTTGAAGTAGTAGATCCTGGTGTGCTCTAGGAACCTGCCAATTATACTGATTTCCCTGATGTTCTCGCTGATACCTTTTACACCTGGTCGTAAGCAACAGAGGGCCCGCACATTCAAGTCGACTCTGACACCGGCCTGACTCGCGCGGTAGAGTGCCTTAATTATGTCCTTCTCCTCAAGGTTGTTGAGTTTTATTGCAATATATCCGTCGCCTTTCAGCTTTTGCTGCTCGATCTCTCTGTCGATGCGGCGGATCACCTCTTTCTTCAGGACCTTCGGCGCTACGAGCAGCCTCTTGTAGTCGTCCTTCTGGCTGTAACCGGTTAGGAAGTTGAAGATATCGTTTACCTCAGACCCTATCTCAGGGTTAGATGTGATGTAGCTTATGTCGCCGTAGATGCGGGATGTTACAGCATTGTAGTTACCTGAGCTTAGATGACTGTATCGGATTATCTTCTCGCCTTCGCGACGGACGATGAGGCAGAGTTTGGCGTGTACTTTGATGTCTGTAAAACCGTATACGACGTGTACTCCCGCCTGCTCGAGTTGCTTTGCCCAATTAATGTTGTTCTCCTCATCGAACTTAGCTTTAAGTTCAACTAGCACTGTAACGTTTTTCCTATTCAGCCTAGCTTCTAGTAAGGCGTCAATGATGGGGCTTTTCTTGTCTATTCTGTAGAGAGTTATCTTGATTGCAAGGACATTTGGGTCGGTTGCCGCCTTTTTGAGGAGGTTAATTGTCACGTTAAAGCTATCGTAGGGGTGATAGAGTACGTAATCTCGGTTAGAGATAGCGGCGAAGGGGTCGTGGTCCTCACGAAATTCAACGGGAGTGAATGGAATGAAGGGCTGATCCTTCAGGTCGGGTCGGTCGGTCTTCAACAGCTGCCAGAAGTCGACGAGCCCTAATGGACCGTCGAATGGGTAAACGAGATCATGATTTAACCCGAGATTCTTCATGAAAACATCCCGTAGGGATTCCGGCATCGATTTATCAACCTCAAGTCTAATCGGCTTCCCTGAGCGGCGTGTCTCTATACTCTCCTCTATGACAGTTAACAGGTCGCTGGCTTGATCCACCCTGATCTCCATCTCAGCGTCGCGCGTCAACCTAAACGGGTAGGCTGCAACTATCTCCATCCCGGGGAAGAGACGGTCAAGATTAGAAGCAATAATGTCCTCAAGGTAGAGAAGCGTAACTCCCCGATCCGCAACACAACTATTAATATCCTGGTTATACTCTTCGAGGAAAAGCTGCTGGAACCTCGGGAAGATATCCGTAGGCACTTTTACCCTTGCGATGTTCTCCCTCTTCTGTTTGTCGCGTAGCACAACAGCGAGATTGAGACTGAGGTTGCTGATGAATGGGAACGGGTGTGAGACATCCATAGCAAGCGGTGTGAGAGTGGGAAAAATCTGGTGCTCAAAATACTTCCGGAGAGCGAAACGTTGGTTCTCGTTTAAGTCGGAAACCCTAATGACGTGAATACCCTCTGCGGATAGCTCTGGCAGTAACTCCCGATTCCAAGCCTCCTCGTGTTTGTTGAGAAGCGACGTGACCTCGCGCCGGATCGCATTTAGTTGCTCCTGCGGGGTCATTCCATCTGGTGGTACCTTCAAGGCTCCTCTCTGAACCTGTTGACGTAGCGCCGATACTCGAACCATAAAGAACTCGTCGAGATTGCTCCCGCAGATCGCTAGAAACTTTATACGCTCTAGTAGAGGGTGGCTGGGGTCCTGTGCCTCTTCAAGGATTCTCTCATTCAACTTGAGCCAACTTAATT
The DNA here is from genome assembly GCA_963780545.1 of Candidatus Bathyarchaeota archaeon. Lineage (GTDB taxonomy): Archaea > Thermoproteota > Bathyarchaeia > TCS64 > TCS64 > UBA8941. The sequence continues at coordinate 323,050 of CAWACK010000010.1, read as the reverse complement.
CTTTATTTATAAAGAGGCGAGGATCATCGAGGTTACTTATACCCTCTATAGAAATGCAATCTGGATTCAATACTTTATCTATACTCTGAATGTTCTCTCGGGTGCGAGCGAAAAACTCGTCGTTTGTTGTCATTAATATTCACCAGCCAAAATGGTGTACTAGTTTACAAACGGTCAATATACGGATTAACTCTAAAGGTTTATCTATAGTTAATATATAGAGCTTGAGGGCGTACATATTTTACATGCCTCTATATTAGACATTAAATTTATTTTTGAAACTATCTACCTTTCAAATAATAATCAGCGACCTTGAAGAAATCCCAACTTTTTAGCTTCTCCCTTTTATACCCTAATTTCTTGGCGATCTCCCAAATATCTTCTAATGAAGCAGCTTCTATCTCCATTAAGGGCGGAATATACGAATATTTATCGAGATGTACATCAATCTCAATCCGGCTACCATCAAAAGAATAGCTAGTGCGATGCTTATGCATTGTCTCAGTTACTTCAAACCCAAGAGAGGTTAAAATCGAGTTTACTTCCTCAAAGCTCCCAACTTCTGTCTCGTGTTCATCACGTATCTTAGCAGTCCTGTCGCTGATGTGACGTTTGTATGTGAGGTAGGTCTTGTCACCCATTTTCCGAAGACGGAGAAGATCGCCTCTTCGACTAATTGAGGCGTCGGAGGTATCATAGAAGAGGGTGTATATTTCGCCATCGAATACCTCCTTTGCTCCGAGTGATTCTAATCGTTGCATCAGCTTCGGTCGATCCACCTTTAGGATCTTTGCCTCAATCTCCATGTGTCTAGGTTTCATCTCCGAGTTTATGATATTGGTACGCTCAGAAGAAAACGTCAATTTGGTGGTTAATATTCTGTATGATCAACGGCGAAAGCGAGTATAATCGATCGCGCAATGTTCAAAAAGGTACCTTGGCTAAAATATAATCAACTGTAGCATAGTTCTAGTTCGTTTTTGAGATTATCTCCTCTCTATGAAAGAGACCGACGCCGACCCTGAAGACCACGAGGTCTACAAACGCGAAAAGAACTATTAGGAGCAGAATCACCATCGGCCCGAAAATAATGAGACCTGCTGCTTGGGCGCCTAGGAGTGCAAGAACCGGCAATATCAGGATAGCTGATCTGCTGTGCCTCCCTGAAGCCCTTCACCTCTGGCTGATACGATTACAGTCAAGCCAATCGCCATCAACGAGACAACTGGTGAAAGACCAAGAACGATCAAGAGCCAGTTTATGTTGGGTAGAAGCAGCCTACCACCGAAGAGGTTGTACCCCAGCACATCGACAGAAGTCGAGTAGGCTGCGAATGAAACCAGTGTTACAATCAATGACGGTATGAATGAGACCAAGATCTTACCGAGGATGAGCTCAGAGTCGGTTAGTGGCGTAGCTAGAAGCCCCTCGATAGTCTTCCTCTCCTTCTCACCGGCAAAACTATCTGAAGCTATGACGCTGGAGGCCATAATTGGAATGATGAGGAAGAAGGGTGCGAAGAAGTAGAGTACCAACACGTAGATCGTCACCTGCTTCGCAGTCATGTCAGCTAAATCAGATTGTACGCTGATTGGTAGGCTTTTGATTAGTGTGTCGAATCCACCGCTCGATATTGAGCCGCTGGCTGAGCCAGTTGCCAGGAATAGCACAGTTGGTATAAACACCGCGAAGATTAGGGGGAGGACAATAATTGGGAGGAGCACCTGCCAGTTCCTCCTCACCTCGGTCCAGTCTTTCCAGAAGACTAGGAATGCCATGTCAAGTCTCATAAAGTGGCCTCCCTGACCAGTTTTATGTAAGCCTCCTCTAGGGAAGGCTCAATGAGTTTAACAGACATGACTAACCCACCTTCCTCGACTATGCTTCTCACGAGGTAGGGAGTCTGGGTCTCCACGTCGTCTAGCTCGATTAGAAGCCTGCCAGAGTCCTTGTCTGCCTCGACCCTCTTCACGTGTTCGGCTCTCTCCACGACTCTCGTTGTCCTATCTTGGATTTCCCTTAGGCGGATCTCTAGCTTTGGTTGTCCCGCTATCCTCCTCCGAAGCTCCTCAGTGGTTCCCATGACTACTGTTCTTCCCTTGTTAATGATCATGACGTGGCTGCAGAGCTTCTCCGCGTCCTCGAGGTTGTGGGTGCAGAGGAGTATTGTGTGCTTTTCCTGTCTGCTGAGCAGCTCCATAAGGTCTCTAATGTCCTTGGACGCCTTGGGGTCCAATCCAGAGGTTGGTTCGTCGAGGAAGAGGACCTCTGGACGATGAACTATGGCGCGGGCTATGGCAAGTTTCTGCTTCATTCCCTTGGAGTAGGTGCCTACCCTATCACCCCTCCTTTCCCATAGTTCGAAGAACTCGAGTACTTCTTTGATCCTTGACGCTCTTGTGTCGCTGTCTTTGATGCCGTAGGCTTTTGCGAAGAAATCCATATTCTCGTAGGCGCTCAGCCTTTCATATAGTGTGGGGTTCTCGGTTAGGACACCGACGACTTCTCGAACACGGACAGGGTCCTTACGGATATCGTATCCCCCCACTGATGCCTGCCCTCCTGTGGGGGAGATGAGACAGGATAGCATCCTGATCGTTGTCGTCTTCCCCGATCCATTTGGGCCAAGGATTCCGAATATCTCTCCAGCGTCGACATTGAAGCTGAGGTCACTGACTGCGGCGATGGAGCCGAAGTGTTTGCTCAGTCCCACAGCTTCGACAGTCGGCAAGGCAACTCACTGCAGGCTCGAAGAGCGTGGGTCCAAGATATTAAGAATGCCTTGAAGGGAAGTTAATCATCCTTGGTCCCTGACCTCTCTTGGAAAAAGGCTTTAATCATCTCGCTTTTTCGTGAGCGTCTTCGTCCAAGCCGCGGCTCGTTCAAGCTCACCGTTCTTCAAGGTTCCTAACTGCTACCTACGTAGAATCCTTCAGGAGGCGCGCACTTATAGAGCGGAGACTACGATTCTTCTCGATGAGCTGAATAGATTCTTTGAGTTAGAGTCGAGGTCAATAGGATTAGGAACGGAGAACATCAGACGCTTGAGACTCTCATCAACGAGGAGGTCCTTCTCTTTGCGAAGTATCTAAGAGGAGAGAATAAGGGCTGGGTTCATAGAGTTGTATATGTAAGTTGATCTTCTCATGTTTAGTTTAAATTTCCACCAAGACTGATCTCTGAAGCTCACCCAGATTTGTTACTTCTTAGCAATCATCATTATGTGGGAACTTGCACCCAATAAAGAAGGCTCACCCTCTATTTTCTCAATAAATGAGATTATGCTCCTCCTTAACCTAGTATTCTTCCAATAATCGTCAAAATTTCCTGTAATCCATGCCAGCCCCTCTATGGCCAATTCGGATTTTACCTTAAATCCAGCCTCTACAACTTCTCCTCTAAGCTCCTCGGGGCTATGGAAATAAGCAGTTGTGAAATAGTATGGCTTATTTTTGGGGTTCCTATGCTGGCCGTTTTCCAGGTCTTGCTTGATGATGGAAATAAAATCCGGGTCCTTGACGTAACCTCCACTTAGCCCATCAATAAAAGATGCAAACCTTGAAATTCCAACGGCGAATACCAAACCTCCCGGTTTAAGAATCCTATAAGCTTCTCTTAGCGCCTTCACCCTATCTTCTCTTTCTGTAATATGATATAACGGGCCAAGAAACAAGACAACGTCAGCCATGTTGTCCTCCATTTTAATATCTCTTGCATCACCAACTCTGATGCTTGCAAGATGATTTTTGGCTAATTTATCTACTGATTTTGCTTTTTCGATATGATTAGGAACTAGGTCGATTAGATGAACACTATAACCCCTCTTCGCCAAAGGAAACGAGTAGACTCCCGTTCCACCTCCTACGTCAATTATGGTGGCGGGAGGTTTTAGTAGAAATCTAATCAGTATGCTTTCAGTTCTAAATCGTTCAAGGCGAGCAGATCCTTTGGTTAAACGGTTATGTTCATCCTCATCTTCTGTGTAATATTTTATGATTCTACTTTGCTCAACCATGCTATAAATTTGGATAAGGTAGTTATATTAGAGTACGTAAACAACCGGTTTGGTTTTTGGGGGATAGTCTTATCCACACACACACATTTAATTATGATAATTCGTTCTAACTAATCGTTCTAACCATTGGTAATGATGCCTTCCTGTAGCTGTTTGAGCTACCCTAAGCATTATAAGAATATTGAGTTATTAAGGGTTTGTTAAGTATTAACGACTCGTTAAATATTAACGACTCGTTAATTATTAATGATTTGTTAAGTATTAATGATTAAATTAACGAGGGAGAAAAAAAGAGTTGCCAGTGTGAAGGTTTATACGTAGACCTCTTTAGCATCTAGAAGTAGTGGACTAATGGTAGTGGTAATATGTCAATTAAGTTAAGGTGTCCGAAGTGTCAGCATAGGTGGGATTACAAAGGTAAATTATACCTAGCAACCTGCCCAGGTTGTCTCAATAAAGTAAGCGTTAAAAAATATGCTGTAAAGAAGGCGATTATAGATGGATAAAAAGCAGGGTTTCAACACTAAATCCTCCATAATAAGGGTAGTAGTAGAATATCTCTATGGAGGAATTAGTGACAAAACACCACCTTTTACCCATCAATTTAAGGGGAATTAAAGATGTTTAAGACTGAAAAAATAGAGGAATTAGTCAAATACTCCCTATTAACGGGATATTTAAAAGACGATTACAGCGTACCGACTAGCCTAATGCTAATAGCCCCACCCGAAGACGGGAAGACGACCATAATAAACGAAATTGAATGCAAAGACGTACTATCCACTATGGATTTATCATCCAAACCAATAAAGGACAAAATTATACCATTATTAGCAAAAGGCAAATTACATCACCTTTTAATAACCGATATGGTGAAAATGCTATCACATAAACCCGAAACGTGCGCCTCAGTAGTTGCCTTCTTAAACGCATTAATGGAGGAGGGCGTAAAAGATAACCTCTTCTTTGGGCAAACCTTCAATTTAAAAAATAGAGTATACTGTGGAATAATAACAAGCATAACACCACCATTTTTCTATAAAGAGTTTAGGAAATGGTATGATATAGGCTTCTTATCACGCTTTATCCCCATCTCCTATGAATACTCACCATTGACAATAAAAGAGATACACGCATTAATTTTAGAGGGAATAAAATCTTACGATAAAATAGCGGTTGAACACTCTATGAAGGAAAAAGTAAACGTAACCATACCGAGCGATATAGCCTCATGGATTAGCCTCCACGCGCAAGATATAGCTAAACAACAATCAAATTTTGAGTTTAAATATTTCTCACATGGAACCATGAAAATATTAAAAATGCAAGTGTCAGGTTTCAGGCTACATAAACAGATGAGACAACTATCTAGGGCTATAACATTATCACATAACGGTAATGTCGTTTCTTGGGAAGATATAGCGATATTAAACGAATTACTAGAATATATTAATTTACCTAACACTTCAAAGGTGATATAAGATGCCGTTAACAAACCCTAGTGATTTTGGCCCCGTTTACAAACGTATGCCCGAATCTAAGAAGCACGTGAAGAACTTTACTGAATTGCAGGATATTTTCCGTAATTGGGGCAATCGGCATAGAAAACCCGTAACCAATAGACAAAATAGGGCCCTTGGCATCGAAGCCCAGAAACACGGCATAGAGCCCTACCTCCAAATCCAATACCTGAGAAATGGCAGAAGAATAACCGCTTGGAAAAACGTTACAAACGGACGCTTCGTCAGCACGGGCGCAAAAGTCAAGCCTCGGGGAGTAAGCGAATCCGAGAAAGATAGAAGGGTCAGCCTCAGAAGAGCGGAGAAGGAATCTGCGACCCGCGAATATTCGAAGAAACTAGCGGAGAAGAAGAGGAAATGAGCCTCCTCGACAGAGTTGAGATAAGAAGAGAAATTCTTTAACAGGGTATTTTATCTCAATTTATCAAGATACCAAAAAGTAGGGGGAATAAGCTCAAGAATAAACGAGGACTACAGTAAACACATCATCTTATGGGATTTAGACGACTGCACGCTAAACGAAGCCATAACCGCATTAAGCGACGTTCAAACTAAATACAACCTCGGGACGATACGCGTATTATCGGATAAAGAGGGAAGCTACGGAGCCACATGCTTAACCGTTGTATCGTTTAAAGAGCTAATGCACATATTAATTGATACCGAGCTAATCGACCCGTTATTTGTTAGATACGCCTTTCAGAGACACGAAGCGATACTGAGGTTAAGCAATAAAGAGGATAGAACAAATAACAGGGATACAATTTACGAGATATATAACAATAAATCAGATAGACCGACCAGTGAACACACTTTTTATACCTTATTCTACGAAACAGGTTACTCCAAAAAGGGGTTGAGATTAGGAAAATGATTGAAAGAGACAGCTATGAGCCTACGGAATGGTGCCGTGCCTGCAGTCAATCCGGCGCGGGAGGACATAACGTGGAATCAACTGCGGGTTGCACTCCGGATTAGGTTCACGGCTGGAAAAATCATGGCTAAAAGAATCCCGTATGAGCCGAGGAGACAGGGATTAGAGCTTAGGTGTGTTCACTGCAATAAGCAGTTTATCTACGGGGAGGAGATTATTTCAAGGCTAATAAACAGCCGTCGAGGTTGCCATGAAGCATATTACCACCTCGAATGTGCTGAGGCATTAAACATAATGTAAAATGTTATTTTAATCCAAAAGGTGGGGCGACCCAAAAACCCATTTTCTTTTGGTCAAAGTAGTGAGTTAAGGGTCAGCCCCGAGAATCGAATCTTTTATACGCTATTAAAGATGCTCCTAATTTGGTCAAAGTAGTGGGTAAAAAATGGGTAAAGATAGGTTTAACCTTGTCATGGATACCTGGGGAGAATACCTCCACATAGAGAACGGATGTTTCTTAATCAAGGATAGGTGGGGCGAAGTCAAAAAATATCCATTCAGCGAAGACACGATTAAAGAGGTCTGGATGAGAAACGGGAATTATGTCAGCGTGGATGCGCTTACAGCTTTAGCTTCATTTAATATTGATGTCGTGTTAGCAACTCAGGCAAAGAAACCCGTTGCGATGCTTAGAAGTCTCCTTGATGATAGCCATATCAAGACTAAGTTATGCCAATATGAGTCTTTTAAAAACGATAAATGGTATTACGTCGCAAAACAGATTCTTCTCGCTAAGGTCGAAGGACAGAGTAGAGTTTTAAATAAATGGGGAATTAAGGAGAATTATAAACCCGATAAGCTGATTGAATCAAGTGACATTGTTAAGGTTAGAACCAACTTCACGGGCGCTGAAGGTAAATACGCTGAACACTACTATCGAAGCATCTTCAAGCTGATACCTGAAAACATTAGACCCGAGAGAAGGCGAACATATCGAGCTTACGATGGTTTGAATAACATCTTCAATTTAGGCTATGAAATGTTGAAGTGGAAGGTTCATAAGTCTTTAATTAACGCTAAACTTGAACCCTATTTAGGTTATTTACATTCGGCTCAATTTGCGAGGCCTTCTCTAGTGTGTGATTTTCAGGAGCTTTACCGCTTCATCATAGATGATTTTTTAATTAAATACTGTCAAGGGGTTAAAAAGAGGAATTTTATAGTTAAAATCGAGGAGATTTCTAAGGCTAAGACGATTAAACGAGTTTATTTGAATGATTATAAGACTGACGAATTAATGGGGGAAATAGACGAGTTATTTAATAAACAGTTTGAGATACCACGTATAAGAAATGGAGAGAGACAGATATTTAATACGTTGATTAATGAAGAGGCTCAACTATTCGCCAAATATCTTAGGGGAGAGCGTAAGACTTGGGTTCCCAGAATACCTGAGATTAATTAACAGTTATTAATGGCATGCGAAAATGGATGATATTTCATACTTACATAAGGTTGATTATTTATTTTATTATAGTAAACTATAAACCAAAAAATAAAACTAATACAAATTACTGCAATACCGAAGTAAAAAGATAAAAGATTGTTGTATCTCAGCCCGAGGTAAACTAATCCTAAACCTACTAAGAGGAGAACTACTAAGAAACTTTTTGTTGTTATCGAAATATTAACGTTAGACATTAATTTAATCAATCCTAAGAAATTCACTACTTGTTTTTTCGATTTCGCTTAAAGAGAATTCTCGCACCAAATACTACTCCCATAATTACAGACACAATAGGGTATGCTGGGATTTGATCCAATATACTAGCAGGTGGCAGAGGCTCTTTAACGGCATCCCAAACAACATCACTGCCTGTTTTTGTGATTAGAACTTGATTACCTCGAATTATTTGCATCGTCGTCTGAGGATCACCAGAATCGGTAACCCAAACATAGGTAATTTCCCCATTGATTGTATAAGTTTGATTACCGTGATCTAATTTCAAGTATCGTTGGAACTGATTAGAGCTGTCATTATAATCGATAGTGATCATGTAAGATGAGGTAGAAGTGATTCTTACTACATAGGTCGGTGTTGCACCTATTAATGGGACGGAACCAAGAAGTAGGAGATACAAACCGATTCCAAGAATTAAACCTCTTTTGAAATACATTTAAATAAACTTATTTTTTAAAACCTAAAAGTTTTTGCTATTTTTTTCAATCACTACTCTTTATAGGGATGTGTGATGTGATGTTTGATGTGAGATGTAATGTGTGATGCGGACAAATGCTAAAGAGAGAGAGAGAGAAGAAAAAAGGTAGAATAAGTGTGTGTGTGTGCCATAGTCTTATCCCCCAAACACGCAGCGTTCGTATTTTATATCCAAAAGTAGATGTCCAAGAATCTTCCATATGGGATAGTAGCGGCTTCTCCGTAGAATTCCTTAGATTTCATTTGAACCTCTTTGATAAATTCATGACTCTCATTAAATTCAACACTCAAAGATGACAACACTCCATACCACTTCGAAAAACCCATCCTGAAATCATGCGCCGAAACGCCGAGTCTCCGAGGAAGGTTTCCTCTCACCCTCGTATCGAAGGCTAACGTCTGACCCCATAAAAGCAGGAGAGGCTTCGTAACTGCAATAGCATAATAATCTCCCCCCTCGTTTGTTTCTCCCTCATATTCCTTGACCCGGCCAAGTTCATGCCATATCATCCGGAGCTTAAATCCGGGGATATCTTTGAAGTTAAGAAGAGTGTAGTTTCTTATCAGGTCGTAATCGTTTCTCATGTTCTTCAATGATATTTTCAGTGTTTTCGAGGGATCGGAGTTAATCACTGGACTATATGTCTGCCATCCTTTCAAAATTTTATAGATCATTGTGTGCGTGGTCTCGATGTATTCGTCATCTAGAATTGAGGTTTCTTGATTCTCAACCTTATTTTTCCAGACCCAAAAATCATTGAAATCCTTCATGTATTTTTTCGGGAAAACTTTGAATGCATGACGGAGCTTCAACGGATCAAACATCAATTAACAGTGAATCTTACGGTTTTAAACAGTTGTCTCGTACGTGCACTCGTGAGTGATTATAACTCCCTGAGAACTTTGAGAGCCTCTTCATACTGCTCCGTGGTTATCTCACCCTTAGCTAGTACGTGTGCTAATGCGTGTGCGCGCTTCGGTATGGCTTTTCGTAACGCCATACTTTTTGATAACAGCATGAGCTGCGGGATGACGTATATTCAACCAGTCTAATGCTAGGTTGATTGAGTTCTCGGGTTAATTTTCTTCGATTCTGTGTATTGATTATTGTAGTTCTTTGCGTCTTTCTCCGCTTCAGTACAATCAAGATATGTCCTGAGAACGGTAATTTTTACCGCATCTTTGTGTTGTTTTAGTATCTTAGGGGCTATATTTTTTTTAAACCGTTTCAGGGCGTTTATTAGATTCTCCTTATCGTCGGGCTTAGTTAGCTCGGGTATGTCAGTTGAGTATTCCTTGACGTGGTAGATTGAATCCTCGATGGGTCTTCTGTTGATGCTATAAAGAACCCAGTAGGTTTGCGAGGTTGTCAACTGCGTATTTAGTAGTTGTTTTGTTTTAGCTTGTACCGCTTCGGTATCTGGTTTTTTTTCGCTCATCTATACCTGATTTGGATTTATCGTTTATTGCTGATATCATTTGCGGGTGTTTTAATCCACCTTCTATGGGCTTCGCGAGGCTTGAGCGCGCGCAAATCTTTGATACGATAACGCGTGTGCAGTGCGTATGCCGTGGAATCTGCCGATTAGTGAAGCTAGTATGTAGATTACTCCGCTGACGTTCACAAGTTTCGAAATTTGCATCGTCGCGCGCGCTAAACTTCTTTTTTATTTGGGTTCATCATTAAAATGTAGCTAAAAATCATCGCAGCTATAAATACTAAAAAGGAGGCCACAAAAGGTCCACCTATGCCTGCTACTGATAATTGCCCTCTCCAGAAAAGCATGATTGTAATCACAATGACGAATGCCCAGACACCGAAGATCAGTATGTTTTTCGTCTCCATAGTATGGTCCCTTCTTTTTTGTAAAATCTTTCTTTTAAACCAACCTCTATAAAGGATAGATTTAAAACGCAAATACAAATTGTGTGACTTAAAAAATAGGTGCGACCCACTAGTTTCAGATTTGCTATATCTGGTCAGCGTACTTGAACCACGCAGAAGTACAAATCGCGCCACCCAAGCATGTTATCAGGATAATTAGATAGCTGACCATACTTAGAGTGTCACTTACGCTTCCCTGGCTGAAAAGTGCAGGAATTGCATATGGGAAATACATGCCGTAACCGATTATGTTTGAGATCTGCGCTAACGCTAGCATTAGAATCGTAAAACCCATGGAGGGAAGGTAACCTTTCCCTGCATATGCGAGAAACGTGATTGGGGTAATCAAAAGAATATTCATGACTCCAACCCCAAGAATCGTTGACGCTCCTCGCAGAATTATATCCGTCGAGAAACCAGGTAAATTTACTATAAATCCTAAAAACATCCCGAGCATTAAAACTAGTACAACCATTAGAAGCGACCAGAAAGCGAATACTGTATACTTTGCAGCAACGATTATTGAACGTGAGGTGGGTAAAGCAAGGAGATCCTTCACAGTACGATCAGCGTACTCACGACCAAACATCCAACTCCCCATCAATCCATTGAACAGAATACCCACTACAATTCCCTGAGAGATTACTTCGATGTACCCCGACCAATCTACAGTACCCACCATAATCTGCGCCTTAACGCCGATTATGCCTAGCCGGCGAGCCCCTTCAGGGTTCTTCATTATAACCATGAAAAATGCTGCTACCAATGGCAGCAAAGCGAAGCCTATGGCTATAAACTGGGGAATTCTTGATCTTTTAACCTTTAGAACCTCGGTCCAAAGCGCGCTGGTGAAGCCTTTCATCATCTTAGATCTCCTCCGGTTCAACCAGTTGCAGAAAGTGCGCTTCTAGGTCCCGCTGATCGACTCTAAGTGACATTGGGGGATACCCCGCGTTTACAAGCAGTGATGCTATCTTGTCAGGGTAGTCTACAGCTTCCTGACCTGATACCTTGATATCGCCATCCAGTTCGACCTCTAGTCCAGTGGATTGAAGGTACCTGTGGGCTGACTTGTTATCACGGGTTTGAATAACCAGCGTTTGCTGAGATTGCTTCTCTAGATCCGTGGCATTGATTTCCTCTATCAGTACCCCTTTGTGGATTATTCCTATTCGTGTCGCGATTCGATTTACCTCGCTAAGGATGTGTGACGACATGAAAATTGTTGTACCATCATTTGCCATGCTAAGAAGCATTTTTCGCACTTCAACGATCCCCGCTGGGTCCAAACCATTTGATGGCTCATCGAGGATAAGCAGGTCTGGTTTGTTGATGAGCGCCTTCGCTAACCCGAGGCGTTGAAGATTCCCAGTTGACAGCGTTTGAGCTCGTTGGCCTGCAAAAGCAGTCAGACCCATTTTTTCGATTACCGTATCTGCTGCTTCTCGGTTATGCATCAGATATAGTCTGCATGTGACCTCCAGATTCTCGCGAACCGTTAGCTCGGGGTAAGCCGTTGGTCGTTCAACTAAGTAGCCGACATGTGACCACAACGAGTTAGAACCAGAGGACACCTGCTCACCGAATAGGCTAACTGTCCCTCGGGTTGGGTTGATCATCCCGAGCAGCATTCGGATAGTAGTTGTTTTTCCTGCTCCGTTCAGTCCAAGGAAGCCGTATATCTCTCCCCTGTTGAGCGTGATTGAAAGTTGATCAACTGCCTTTAGGTTTCCGAACTGTTTTGTCAGATTCTGCGTTTTAATAACTTCAGACATACGAGTCACCTGCTGCCAACCAAGAGTATGTATTACTATACTTATGGTTATTATTATAAACTTACCGTTTTGTATTTATATTCGCGGAACAAAATAATACTCAGGATAAGATATGCCGAAAGTAGTTCCTGAATACAAGGAGGTAGCCAGAACCAGAATCATTCAGGCGGCCACCAAAATATTTTCTGAAAAAGGATATCAGGATACAAGTATGGATGACATCGCCAAAGAAATAGGGGTCACTAAGGCCACACTCTATTCATACTTCGATAGTAAGAAGGATATTTTTAATATAATAGCTATATCCGCTAACCAGAAACTTAGGGACACTCTCCAGACTTCCTTGAATAATCATGATTACGTGGGAGCTTTAGGTGGAATAGTTAACTGGAAAATTGACCTCTTAAAGGAGTTTATACACACCAGCATTGATATTGTAAAATTATCTCCTCACGATGAGGATTTAACTAAGATATTGAGGGAAGAGCGTGAAAAAGACCTCAAGTCTTTACAGGTTTTTTTACAGAGTCAGATAGATGATAAAACAATAAGAGGCAACGTGGATGCTTATGTTTTAGCTAATATCGTTCTTGCGCTTTACTGGGAGATGATTACTCAGCTTTATGCGGGATTTGATGAAAAAAAAGTCCATGAAACCTGGAGCAAGAGTATGACGGCGATAATTGGTTAATGAGACAGCGGTCGTGTACGCGGTGGTAGTAATGTCTCACGTTTATACTCTTCCGCTTGGTGATCCGCAAGCTTCGATCAAGATCGTTGGCGGTAAAGGAGCCTCTCTTGCCCGCCTTTCTGCTGCAGGTCTGCCTGTACCAGGTGGCTTTCATATCACGACGGAGGCCTATCGACGATTTATAACGATTAATGGGCTACAAGAGCAGATTCTTGCAGCTGTATCTATCGTTACTCCGAATCAGCCTGCAACGTTTGAAGAGGCATCCAAGCGGATAGGGAGTATTTTTGCGCAGAATTCAATACCGGAGGATGTAGCCAAAGCGATTCGTCTCGCGTATGCTGAACTTAGTGGGGGTGATCTGCCAGTCGCTGTGCGTTCCTCAGCCACTGCAGAAGATCTGCCCGAAATGTCATTTGCAGGTCAGTTAGAAACATATCTAAACATTCACGGGGAAGCTATGGTTCTGGAGGCGGTCAAACGTTGTTGGAGTTCAATGTGGACTGCGCGAGTGATTGCCTACCGGTCAAGAAACGGCATAGCTCCCCAGGGGGTTAGCATGGCAGTTGTTATACAGGAACTCGTTCCCGCCGAAGCAGCAGGCATCATGTTCACAGCGAATCCACTGAATGGAGCCCGCGACCGGGTTGTGATCAACGCAACCTGGGGACTTGGAGAAGCCATAGTCGGGGGATGGGTTACGCCCGATACGGTCGTTGTGGATAAGCTCAACGGGAAAATCATCGAAGAGCAGATCAACAGAAAGAAAATGATGACTGTCCTTATCCCGGATGGCACGCATGAGGAACCGGTGCCGGCTGATCGGCTCACCCAGGCTGTGCTTAACTCGGCGCAAGCAGTCGAGCTAGCCCGCATTGGCATGCGGGTTGAGGAACTCTATGGACAGCCAATGGACATAGAATGGGCTCTCGACCATGGCCGATTTTTCGTATTGCAGGCTCGCCCGATTACCACACTACATGACCAAGATTCGGTGGCCGAGGAGTGGAATGACAGTCTGACTGGAGACTACCTATGGACGAGAGCGAACTACGGTGAGGCTGTGCCTGACGTTATGACACCTTGCACGTGGTCGCTCGTCCAGATTCTAATCGACAACGCTGACCCATCAGTCGGCGTCTTACCCGCTTACGGCAACATCGGCGGGCGGCTATATAAGAACCTGAGTGAATCCGAATCGTTGGTTGCCGCGTTCGGAGTAAATCCAAAACGATTCGCTGGGATGTTTGAGGAGGCATTCGGACGGATTCCAGAAGGCGTGGAGATTCCAATCGTCCATTTATCACCCTGGCATTTGATGCGCTTAGCATTACCAGTCGCCGTCCATACTCTTCTTCGGATTCGGGCCAATCATAAGAAACTCCCAGCATTTCTTCAGTCAGCGTCGGAGCGCTGCGAGGCACTGCGCGTACAGATCCAGGCCACCTCGAGCTCGGGGGAATTGGTCGCTCTGTGGCACACAGATGTGGCTGTTTTCTTCATTGGGGCCTGCCACATGTTGGAGGCCGCGGCCAACCAGGGTGGGGCAACTATAATTACGATCCGGAGTAATCTACAAAAGATGGTGGGTGAGGCTGACGCCAACGTTTTGCTCACCGGTCCAGACACGGGTGGAGTACAATTGGCCAGTCTCGGCCCGCTTTTAAGCTTAACACAGTTGGCCAAAGGCGAAATCGATCGGGCGACCTTTGCTCGGCAATTCGGTCACCGGGGCCCACATGAAGCGGAAGTATCCACACCGCGCCTAGGCGAGGACCCGAACTGGATTGACCAGCAGCTCGAAGGCTTAAGTCAAGCAAAAGATGATGTCACCTCTTTGCTTGCCCGCCAGGAAGCGTCACGCAAGTCCGCTTGGGACAGGGTACATCAGCGTTACCCGCGGAAGGAAACATCGATACGCCGCCAGATTGACCGCTGGGCGACCATCGCCCGAGAACGCGAAGCGGCGCGCTCCGAGGTGGTTCGGGCCATCTGGGTGCTACGCTCCTTTGTACAGCGCGCCGGTGAACTAACGGGGTAGGGTGAAAAAATATTCTTCCTATCGATAGATGAGATCCTGCAACTTCTGGGAGGTGACAAGGCCTCTATCGCCTATATCCCAGCTCGACGAGTTGCCTATGAGCGGTACTGTGCCCTGCCAACATATCCGGTGCTGATCCGTGGTCGATTCGACCCATTTAAGTGGGCCGCAGACCCAGAGCGACGCAGCGATGTGTTCGATTCTCTATCCAGTGGTAAACATTCCAAAGGTGCGATCACAGGCTTTCCAGGCGCGGCTGGCATCGTGGAGGGTCAGGCGCGGGTGATCGCCACAGTTGAGGATGGCGATCAATTACAGGCTGGTGAAATCCTTGTTACAACCGTGACCAATGTAGGGTGGACACCAATGTTCCCGCGCGCATCAGCTGTTGTTACCGACGTTGGCGCACCCCTATCACACGCTGCCATCATCGCACGCGAACTGGGTATTCCAGCCGTCGTAGGTTGCGGTGATGCGACGATGCGTATAAAGACTGGCGACTGGATACGTGTAGATGGTGAGAAGGGGATTGTGGAAATAATCCTCGCGCAGGCGATGGATGATTAACAATTACCTCAAGGTCAATTTTAATTTAGGTCCCTTTAAAAAAGAAAACATAACCTCCGGAAAAGGAGTTCGATATTAATCGCGCAGTGTATTATTTATAAAACGTGTAGTTTACCACAGGAGAAAAAATGCTACGAACACTTCTTTGATGTGGCTTGGTCTAATTTTAGGGAGCATTTTGTCTTCTGGTGGCGATTTTTATCTGGGTCTACGCCCCAATTCGAGCAAGAAAGCTGTCTGAAAAATATGTGAAATTTAGGGCCGATTTCCAGCAAACCCATGACGAGATTGATGCGCAGTTTAATCATCAGGACCGGGTTGTGAATGGTATTCGTTGGCATTACGTTGACGAAGGAGCCCGAGAAGGTGAGGTGATCCTGTTTCTCCATGGTCTGCCAGAGGGGTGGTACTCCTGGCGTTATGTGCTGCCCTTAGTGGATCATAGTTATAGACATATCGCAATCGACATGAAAGGTTACGGACGCTCCGACTTGAATGATTTGAATTACAACGCGCGCATTTTCAACCAAACCATGCAGTTGATGGACAGTTTGGGCGTCAACAAGTTCTATGTTGTATCCCATGACTGGGGAACCATTATCGGAAGCGTATTAGTAGGTGATCACCCCGAACGCATTCTTGGCTACGTTCGAATGGAAGCGGATTTGATAATGAAGGGGGACGCGAATAAGCCATCTTTGTCAGCGTACCTTCAAAAACCACAATGGTTCTTTTTCCAAAACAGCTGGATTGCCTCGTTCCTTTATCAGGATGCGGGCTGGTTTATTGATTCAATCTACCCTAGACGAATGACCTCAGCTTTCAAAAAAGTTGACCGTGACTATCTTGTCTATGAGTATTCCCGGCCGGGTGTTGCCGCGATTAATCCAAGATATTTTCAGTCGAGGAATTGGGATCTGGGTGCGGCAATTGGTAAAATCTGCAAGAATGATTTTCCCTTTCCGGTTCTTCGGTTACAAGCAGACAGCGACCCCGCTCAACCGAAATCAATTTTTACTGATGTTTCCCGTCGGTGTCCGAACGTCCAATTGCAATGGGTCACAAATGCTAGCCATTTTGACAAATTCGACCAACCAGAGCAAGTTGCGGACGCAATCAACAGATTCTTGAAACGCTGATAGGAAGTCTGCTCGATTCTACTTGTTTAGCGCACGTGATTAGTATTCTGGAATCACTGGCTCTTTGACGTACAGATATGTCAAAATAGCAGCGAACCCCATAATCGCAGCCATTAGCAGGAAAGGCGATGAGTAGGATATCTGACCGTAAAGAACACCCCCAACGATATTACCTATCGAGCCCAACACACCGCCTGTGGTAAGTAGAAATGTGAAGGTTGAAGTTGATCCAATCACGGCCATCAGGGCGCTGATCCTGCCACGGTGTTCCCTTGGCATATAATCGATGAAAAGAGCCTGACCAGCCACGCTGCCAACATTGCCGAGGATGGTAAGCACGCAGTAAAAAAGCAGAACCTGTGAAAAGCCATTGCTGTAGGTGAAGCCAAGAACAGCGAAAGGAGTGATAGCTAGGGACACCAGGATCATCATTCGCCTGCTGAAACGGACGGCTAAAAGCGCTAGGGCGACGCTGGACAAAATTATGAGTATCGTCGAAACAGTACTAACGAGTCCCCATTGCCCGGTAGTGATATGGATAACATCCTCAACCGCGTAAGTAACCATGAAGACGCTTACAAGCGAAACGGCGAATTGGTAGAAACTACCTAACATTAACAATACCCAAAGCTGGTGTGGCATCTCCTTTAGGGTCTTCCTCAGGTTCCTTAGGGTTCCCGTGACCACTTCCGAGAGCTTCAACCTCACTCTCGAATCGCTTTTCAGGCCCTCCTCAACATATCTATTACGGATGATTCCACTTGCGGTGATAACTATCATCAATACGACGTATGCCCATCTCTGGGCTAAGATGATACCGTACCTGTCCATCAGTAGCCCGATCAGGTAAGGGGATAATAATCCGAAGCTGAGGGGGACAGCGTTCCATAATGCGTAGCTCTTCGCCCGGTTCTTGACGGTCGTTGAGTCGGCGAGGAGGGCGCTGAACGCTGGGTTGCGGAGACCGGTTAGGACCGCCTCGACTGATTTGGCTAGGAGTAGCCACAACCAGTTCGGCGCGAAGATGTAAATTGCTCCGTTAAGGGCGATCATAAACTGTAGGCCGTAGACCATCTTCTTTCTGCTGAACACGTCGGAGAGGTAACCGCCAATAAGGTAGGGTAGTAGACTGACCGCTGAGCTGACAGAGTATATTAGGGCTATATCGATAGGTGTCCCGCCGAGGTATAGGACATAGAGGCCCCAGAATGGGAGGGTCATATAGGTTCCGATGTTCCAAACACCGGAGGTGAGCATCAGGATGCCTAGGTTACTTCTCCAGATGCTAGTTTTTTCCTTCAACTCGTGCCCAGCTTACGAATGGAATCCAAATAAAGAGTTATTGTTTTAAGGGTTACTCATAATACCTTTTTTCGTTTTCGAAGATATTCGAATGCTTACCTAAACAAAGCATTAGAATTTGTTGAAGTGAACAAAACCTTAGCTTTGTAACATTCACAGGAATGTTAGACCAGCAGAAAATTGGGGTTATTGTGTTTTTTCAAAAGCATGTTCTCCCTTTTGTTCGAGCTGATTCTCCGGCCCAGGAGGAGCATAGATTACTATGTAATTAAGGTCTGTTTCTTGGTCCACATCGATTCTATGTAAGGTCCCCGCTGGCACGAAGACTGCTTTACTCGGAGAGATCTTACTCGGTTTACCATCAATGTAGACCGTTCCAGTTCCAGAGAGAATGTAGAAGCCGTGCTCTACATCGTGCTTGTGCTCAGAGCCCGTGGTTCCAGCCTTCGAAGTATTAACAAGCATAGAGAAGTTGTTCGCACCTGTAGTTTTTTTGTCGATTAGAATCCTGAAAATGCCCTGTCCACCGTGCAAAATACCAGTTTTAGCGTTTTCAAGAGCTATTATATACCCTTTTTCCATGCGAATCGCTACGTCTACACAATCATTTAACATTTAAGTTGTTTTTTTGTGCGTGCGCTCTAGATTTAGTAGCTGATAAGGATTGAGGCGAACGTGAGGAAAAGGATATAAAAAAATGTTCAACCGAAAATCAATCAACAGCAACTGCAAAGTCCCTCATCGGTAGACTTGCACGTCCTTAGAAACTCAATGGAAGACATTCATGAGCATTACCGTCGACCAGATCCATCTTTAGGTTCCGAGTCGCTTACACAGTCTATACGCGCAATATTCTTATTTCATACCCCATAATAGGAAACAAGATTTGACCAAACTTGATCTGGGATCAACTAATTAAAACTATCATACTAGGAATCGTTCAGGGTATTACAGAATGGCTTCCAATCTCTAGTAGTGGACATCTGGTTGTTCTCGAACACTTCTTTGGTCTTGCCACTACACCACTATTCGACGTAGTCCTACACCTCGGCACCTTGGCGGTCGTGATCCTCTTCCTGAGAAGAGAGGTCCTCGGCATACTTGGATCTCTCTACCACCTTGATTTCTACTCAGAATATGGTAGGCTAATACCATTATTGATCTTTGCAACAATCCCCACTGGAATAATAGGGTTGATATATGCCCAGTTTTTTGAAGACTCACTCTCAGGGATTTTACCCATTGGTATTTCTTTCATCATTGGTGGAACGGTTGTATACCTTTCCAAGTTTAGTAAAGAAACGAGCGAAGAGGTAACTACTAAGAATGGTTTGATCATCGGTACGGCTCAAGGGTTAGCTGCGTTCCATGGATTATCTAGGATGGGTGTAACTATCTCCTCGGCCCTGCTTCTGGGATTAAAGAGGGAGAAGGTCGCACGGTTCTCCTTCCTGCTCTCTATTCCTGCTATTCTGGGAGATCTGCTTGTTGAGACATACAAGCAACGGGGGCTGGTTTCGAGTGCGGGCCTTGGCTGGACAGAAATGCTTGTTGGAGTCGCTGTAACCATTGTTGTTGGCTATGTTAGTTTGAGATTCATTTCAAGGATAATAGTGACTAAACGATTTCACCACTTTGCCTTCTACACCTGGTCGCTTGGGGCTGTTATTATAGTGGCTGCGCTACTCGGTAAGTAGCCTAAGCTGAGTTTAGTGACTCCTTATTCGATCGTATGAGGAATTGATTCTTTGTATCGTTTGATTTTGTTAGGGCAATTATTCTTGCAGACTTCATGCAAATTCTACTTCATGTTTAATTTGATCTTTATTGGGGTCACTTTAGTGGACTTTATAGAAGAAGTATCTTCATTCGTTGGAAAGTGTAGCTTTAGCCTTTTTTAGCTGAGATTCTTGTTCTTCGGTTAAAAGAGGGTATTTTAAGTCAAGTTCCGCTATTTTTGAAACGATTACCTCAGAGACCGACGCTCGGGTTATCCACTCCTTATCAGAGGGGATAACGTACCAAGGCGCCCATTCGGTACTTGTCTTTTCGAGAAGCTCACGATAAGCTTCCATATAGTCTTTCCATTTCTCCCTCTCCGATAGATCAGTGAGAGAAAACTTCCAATTTTTATCGGGGTTTTCGAGACGCTCAAGTAGCCGCTGTCTTTGTTTTTCCTTGGACACGTTCAAGAAAAATTTCAAGATTATAGTTCCGTTATTCACAAGGTGTTTCTCAAACGCGTTTATATCGTCGTATCTTTGATTCCAGAACAGTTTTCCCCTCGATCCTGGTGGTAGCTTGTCCTTTTCTAAAACCTCTGGGCGAACCTTGACTATTAGAACATCCTCATAATATGAGCGGTTGAAGATGCCTATACGCCCTCTTTCGGGAAGCGCCTTAGAGTATCGCCAGAGAAAATCGTGGTTCAATTCTTCCTCGCTGGGTGTTTTAAAGCCTGTAACTTGGCAACCTTGAGGATTAACCCCCGACATAACATGTTTGATAATCCCGTCTTTACCAGCTGCATCCATACCCTGAAGAATTATTAACATTGAATAACTTTCGTTAGCCCAGAAAAGTTCCTGTATTTCCGATAACCTTAGCGTGTTCTCTTCAATTATGCTTAAAGCTTGCTGCTTAACATCTTTTTTACTTTCTTTGTCTCCTTTTGCATCAGCCCATTTGGGGATCCAAGCAGGGTCATAATCTTTCAAATCAATTTCCTTATTCGCAGACACTTTAAATTTTTCAACAGCATTAATTTCCATTGACAACAACCAATATTCAATAATTATCCGTAACTTAAAAGTCCTCTAAAGTTTTCAAAATATATTGTATTCTCGTATGTGACTACAGTCTGCTCAAAGGATATAGACAAAGGTAAAACATTACCCGAGTCGTTATCTAGGCGAAATAACTTACGAGATTTCGAATTTTTTTTCCCTTATGGGTCTGATCTAAATTATACTTAGGGATCCTGTTTTCCTAAAGAAATGAATCCAGAATCGTTGAAATAATCAAACGCCAACATTTAGGTAAGGCGAAAATCCAGTGCCGAAGAACATCCTAAACATCCCCTTAAAAGGTAACACTAAGCTGAAGACGATACAGGAATTCATCGACTCTGACCCTGAGCTACATATGCTATGGAGATGCGCCAATGTGCTTGCCATAGACCGAATGGGGTACAGCGATCACGGACCGACCCACGTGAAGTTAGTGGCTAATAAGGCCATTAAACTGCTAAGGATTCTCATCGACAGGAAGATCGAGCCAAGTATCAAGGTCAACTACGGGATGGGTATCGACGACGCCGAGGTGGTGGTCCTCCTCGCTTCAGTGACGCATGATCTGGGTATGTCAATCACTCGCGAGGGACACGAGGCCCTAAGCGTTGGACTTGCTAGAGATGTCCTCAAGAGGTGCCTGCCATTAATATATGGGCCAGAGGATGCTGCAATAGTTTCGAGCGAAACTCTGCACGCTGTTATAAGTCATCAGGCTTCGGCTAGGCCGTTGACTCTTGAGGCCGGTGTCGTGAAGGTCGCGGACGCGTTGGATATGGAGCGGGGGAGGGCGCGTATCCCCTATGAGGCGGGTCAAATTAATATTCACTCCGTGTCTGCCTTATCGATTGAGAGGGTGAGCATCGAGGAGGGTGCCGTGAAGCCAATTAATGTGAGGATAGAGATGTCGAATCCCGCTGGGATTTTTCAGGTGGATAACCTGCTGGCTACGAAGATTAGAGGCAGCGGACTTGAAGGTTACATTAGCGTGGAGGTCATCGTGGCTGGCGGAGAGCGTTTCACGATGGATGAGTCGAAGTTCAGGCTCGAAGCATAGATCTTCATTAGAATTTAGGCTTTCTGTGCGCGTGTTTCGCGCGCGCGAGATACAGATCCAGCTAGCTACTACCTGACGGTCGATGAAGGCAAGGAGGTTACGCTCGAAGCCATTTCAATGGGGTCGGGTCAAAGCTACCTCTGGAACTTCACGGATGGCGGGCCGATAACTCTAGTCGGGAAAAAGGTAAACTACGTATTCAACACACCGAAACTACACCGTTCAGCTGACCACGGTTGATAACGCAGGTCATGAATCAACAAAGACCTTGATGGTGAATGTTCTTGAAACGACTCCTCCGGTACCTGTAATAAAAATTACAAACCTCAACAACTCTTCTGCAGTGGGGCTAAACAGTGTTGTCAACTTTGATGGCTCAAACAGCTATGACCCAGGAGGAGGAAAGATCGACTCCTACACATGGTACTTCGGAGACGGCGCGAGCGCCACGTGCCAAACAGCCAGCCACTCCTACACGCAGGCTGGAGTCTACACGGTGGACCTAAAGGTCGTTAACGCTCAGGGGAAAAACACCGCCGACAAGACTACTCAGATCACCGTGACTCAAAGCGTATCCCAGGAGCTAATGAGCATGCCACAGGTACCGCTGGCTCTACTGCTCATAGTAACTCTACTCACCGCCTTCTTTTCGATCAAGTGGTTTTGGACGAAAAAACCCATTCTCAGCAAACCTATGGATACTTAGGAAAGTCAGTTTACAGGTACAATCAAATTAATCATTTTCTCATTTGAATAACAAATTTCAAATGTTTAAACACATAAAGAACCACTATCCTAATAACCAATTACCCTCTGTAGGAAACGTCAGATAAATCTGAATAGTAAGTAAAATAGTGAAGGAAAAATATAACTATCATGTTATTAAATAAAGTTATTTATCTTTATCTAGATTAGCTAATTTTTTCGCCTTAGAAACTATTCCTTTCAGACTACTCATATCTAGAGTAATCTTAAATGGTGGCGCAATCATGACGCCATCAAAAATCGTAGGCACAGGATTATAATTCGATATCTTTTCGGCAATCGTCTTTTCCCGCGGCAAGCTCTTAATCAGATCGAGAATACCATTTGCCTCATCACTTGCCTTTATACGTTTAAATAACTCAAACCTAATATCATCTGGAAGAAGCGGGACCAACTCTAATAAATAACTATTAAATTGAAGTGTTTCTTTGTGGATCTTCACCCACCATCCTGACTCATCCATCTCTGCGATGTTCGTTTGAAGTTCGATACCCTCCATCAAAATGTAGTCGATCATCTTCTTCCTTGCTTCTTTTGAGGTATTATCCTCAAGATTATTTCTGGTTGATGATAACGTCTTTTCTAGTGAGTCATTTTTTTCAGTTAATCGTTTATTCTCTTCAAAAAGTGACTCACCGGCATCGTGTAGAGCCTTATTTTTTTCAGACAACTCGACATTCAGTTTTTCTAACTGTTCTCTAGATGTGCCTTCATCTTCTACTAATATGTTCAATCCAAGCTTCTCTATTATGGTCTCCTTCTTGAGTTCACCCGACTCGAGAAACATAGCGCACAGTTCAAGTACCCTTGCCGCAATAATCGGGGAGTACTCTCCATCGTTTAGAACAGAATGGCTCCTCGGACTTGCTAAATCCTTTACCTCTCCCTAAACCTTTAAAGCTGACGACTCGCAAATCCAAGTCGAGACCGCTGGGATTTAAGGTGGAAATAGGAGCATTTTTCCCGCACAGAGGACAGACTAAATGACTCATAAATAAGCGATAGGCTAGCCTAGATTAATTATCTTGTGGATACTTGGAGCATTTAATTGAATTTTTGGATGTATGAAGGCCTAAATTATATGCTTTCTTTACCCAAATAGCAATAATCTCGATGGAAACATCGTTAATCAGCAAAATATTCAACTATAATTATAATGGGCCAGGCTAGCTTAGCCTAATTGATCTGTTGGAATGTTGACTATCAGAGTGTTTAAGACGCAAACCTGTAGCACGATTAGTCTTCAATTTTATATGTTTTAATTGGAAAATCATTACACTTCGAATGCTGTCCTCTTATTTTTATGTGATTTAGTTAATGTATGCTATAAAATCGCGCGCGAGTCAATCGTGTATTAGAGAAGTGACACCCTTTTGCAATTCGGAAATAATCAAAGAATAGGCTAGCGTAAAAGCATTTTAAAATCATACTTAAATAATAAATCATATTGCGAACCGTTGGACCCTCGCTAGCTATATTCTAATGGATTGATTCTAAGCATTTAACCTCGTATTCTTGTTCTTCGCTTTCTAAAGTTAATAATTTTTTATGAGTGCGCGTGCGTTCCCGCAAATCCCCACTTATACTTCTATGTCCTCAGGCTAGCCTATAATACGTTCTCTCGGATGTTTACCATAACCACTAATAATTTCTTATACCGTCACTCTATGAGCACTAGTCCAAAGTAACTTCCCTGGGTTTCTTTATTACTCAAGACCTCAATGTTGAAGCCGTTTCTCCTAACCGTCTCATAGACATCTATCCCTGCGGCCTCCATGGGGGGCCTAGCTTGTCCAGCGTGGACACACGTCTTCAGGTTACATTTTTCACAGAGTTCACATCGACCCGCCTTGAAGCTGAAGGCTTTGTATCTTCCATCTAGGAATAACGCCTTCTCAATTTCTTGGATTGATTTCTTTACGTCACCTATAGTTTTAAACTTCACTAATAAGGCGTAGTTGTATTCGTTTAATGCTTTCTGGGTTTCCTCAGCTGTGGGCGAGTATGGGGGGCAGCAGAGGTTTGTCCCATAGTTAGGACAACCATATTGACAACGTAACCTGGTCCAAGACGCAGTTTTTATCGATGATGCTAGTATTATCTTAGCTTCTGATGCTCCTTTTTCTAGAGCAAGTTTGACGTAATTAGAGAATTTTGTTTCATCCGCTTTATTTGACATCATAATTCAAGGCTAATTCAATGTGATTTAAAAGTTGTTCAATTAATCGGGTGTACTATTAAATGCCACTTATTATAAATCTAATACGATTGCATTCCTAATGATAAGCTTATAGGAAAATGCTTTAAAGTAGCTTATAGTGACATAGAAGGAATATAAAGGTGGTAAATTCCTTCTCATGGCTGTAGCTAAACCAGTTTTAGAATACATCGACACAATCCCGGAGACTCCGAAGGCTATTTCTCAACAACTAAAAATCTTTCGAAGAATGCTGCTTATCACAAGCCATACATGCATATCCTCGTTTTCATAACTGTTCTGGCGTTTCTAAAATCGTTTCTATTCCTCCTCGAACCCTTGTATACCTCGCAGATCATAGATTTCGTCATAGGCGCCAACCCCCCAACATCCAGCAACGTCGCCTGCTTTCTGGCTTACTTCTGGATATATTGCTTTCAGTGCTAGGTTTCGGGTTAGTAAACTGGCTAATTCTTTACTTTAACGGCAGAATGGCGCAATCGGTGATGGGGGACATGAGAAGCGACTACTATAGGGCGTGCCAAGGGAAATCCTTCACATTCTTTGACACTAATCCCGTGGGAGACCTCACCTCGAGGCCGACGCAGGAGATGATGTTTGTTGACATGTTCCTCAGGACCTGGGTGACATTTTTAGCAAACTTCGTATTCACCATCAGTTTGATATTTTGGGTTTGCTGGACACTAAATCCCACTTTGGCCTTAATAGCGATGATACCCGTTCCATTCATTCTAGTTTTCCAGATGAGGAACTTCTTACTTACGATGCCCCTCTTCAGAAAGAACCAGTTGATCTTGGGTAAAATTGGTGCCTACGTTCAGCAGAACATCATTGGGATGAAGAACGTCCGAATCTTCCAGAGGGAAGCTGAGATGGAGGAGGGCGATAAGGAGATTGTCACGAAGTTCACCGACGTAGCGATCCACGCGGGGAAGATCCAAGCGATTTACCTGCCCTCCGCACCAGCCATAATGACGCTGGGCGTAACCATGATCTATGTTTTTGGAACGAATTTGGCGTTGGGTGGAACAGTGACATTAGGAATAATTTTGCTCTACGCTAGATACATACTGCGAATATCTTTCCCCATCCGTGACTTCAGCACCTGGGTAGGTCAACTGAGTGTTGCTACCTCAGGGGCTGAAAGAATCTTCGATACGATAGACACACCCGGAGATGTTGAAAATAAAGCCGATGCCAAAGACATCACAATAGGTAAAGGCGAAGTTGAATTCCGAGACGTGACCTTTGGATACGTTCAAGATAAACCAATCTTGAAAAATATAAATTTCAAAGCCAGCCCAGGTGAGAAGATAGCGATCCTTGGGGCCACCGGTAGTGGGAAAACGTCGCTTGTATACCTAATTCCAAGATTCTATGACGTTAACTCGGGAAGTATATCGATAGATGGGACAGATATCAGAAACTTTAACATATCATCCTTGAGGAGCCAAATAGGATTAGTTCTGCAAGACGTGTTCCTGTTCTCAGGGACTATAAAAAGTAATATTGCATTTGGTAAAAGCGACGCTTCTATGGATGAGATCGTATCCGCTGCTAAGTCGGCGAGGATACACGATTTTATAGAATCGCTCCCAGACGGATACGACACCCCAGTTGGGGAGAGGGGGGTGACCCTCTCAGGTGGTCAGAAACAGAGGCTGACGATTGCAAGAGCCCTAGTAGCAAACCCGAGGATTTTGATCCTAGATGACTCCCTATCATTTGTTGACGCAAAGACTGAGCAGGCAATACAAGAAGCCATTGACGAGGCTCTAAAGGGTAGAACATGCTTCATAATCGCCCAGAGACTTTCAACCATAAAGAATGCAGATAGAATAATGGTACTTAGTAACGGCGAGATCGTCGAGTTCGGAACACACGCCGAATTGATGGCTAAGGGGCAGATATACAAGAAAATATATGAAACACAATTCGTCGAAAAGTCGCCTGAAGAGATACTGGAGGCTAAGTAAATATCAGAACAGCAAAATTCGGAAGGACACGACACCTTTTCAACAAAGAAGGAAGAGGGTGCCAAGAGGAAAGTTGCAGATCGAGTTCTTATCGCCAGGTTATTTAATTACGTACTACCTTACCGAAGAAACCTGATCATTGGTTCAATCGCTATTGCAGTAGGTGCGTTGACAGGACTAATCTCACCATATCTTCACCTGATAGCAATAAACGACATAATAACACCCACGATTAATTACCGTGATGCTTCCTACCTCTCAGCGTTCGTCTGGTGGGTTCCCGTATTCATCTTAGTAACCGTAGGTACATACGTCTCCCAGTACGTTCAGACATATCAGATGCGGATCGTTGGAGAATCGGTCGTAAGGGACCTAAGAGACCAATGCACAGTAAAATTGGAGGACTTGTCACTAAAGTATTTCTCAGAAGGCGAGATTGGTCGGATAATGTCGAGGCCCACCACGGACTCAAACCAAGTCAGAATATTCCTAAGAATGGGATTAACAAGCATGATCGTAGATGCAACCTCCATCATAGGCTCTGTAATAATCATATTCTTCCTCAACTGGCAACTTGCTCTGCTCGCCATAGCCATCGTACCTGTAGCAGCAATAATGACATTTGTTCTTGGAGGATATTCAAGGAGACAGTATAGGAAAACTCTCACAAACCTCGCAGGTCTGATAGCCAAGATGCAGGAAAATTTCGCAGGCATGAAAATCATAAAGGCGTTCGTAAAAGAGGATGACGCCGCAGAAGGATTCGACGTATCAAATACCAAGACTATTGACTCCTACAAACGCACTATCTTCATCTCAACAATATACCAACCACTAATATTGTACATGAGGATAATCGGGACGCTACTGATACTTTGGTATGGCGCGATACTCACCATAAATGGAACGATAAGCTTGGGACTGCTCGCAGCGTTTCTTGAGTACCAATTCGCTTACTTCACACCCCTCACGACGTTTCTGCAGGCATACGACCAATATCAATCATGTATGTCTGCGTTGGAAAGGATCTTTGATCTGATAGACACTAGAATAGAGGTACAAGATCCTCCACCAGACAGAGCCATAGCGATCGAGACGATAAACTCAGTGAAATTTGAGGACATCACCTTCGGATACGACCCTAAAAACCCGGTTATACACGACGTAAACCTGAGTCTAGAGGGTTCAAAGAAACTGGCTCTAGTTGGACCAACAGGAGCCGGCAAGAGCACAATAATTAACCTCCTAGAGAGATTCTACGATCCCCTTAGCGGTAGAGTACTTGTCAATGGATATGATGTAAAAGACATAAAAATCGCCTCCTTACGCAGAAATATGAGCACCGTTTTGCAGGACTCCTTCCTCTTCCCCATAACAGTTAGAAATAACATAAGGTTTGGAAGGCCTGAGGCATCCGACGAGGAGGTAGTTGAGGCATCTAAAACCGTGGGTGCACACGAATTTATAATGAAACTACCGGGCGGGTACGACTACGTTATACAAGAGGGCTCATCGAATATCTCGATAGGTCAGAGACAGCTAATAAGCTTCGCAAGAACCCTAATGATGAATCCAAAGTTATTGATCCTGGACGAGGCAACTTCAAGCATTGACCCATACACTGAACTCGTGATACAGAACGCGTTGAAGAAGCTTCTTGAAAACAGGATGGCAATAATAATAGCTCATAGACTTTCGACAATAAGGCTGTGCGATGAAATCTTGGTCATTGATCTGGGGAGAATAGTCGAAAAAGGATCACACGCTGAACTGATGAAGTCGAATGGGCTCTATAGTTCATTCTACAGGATGCAATTCAGAGAAGAGGCTGGAATTGAGGCTACCCTTTTTTAAAATAGTTGACCGCCCAAGCACTAACCTAAATGATATAGGGATAAAAATTGAGAAATGATTAAATACCCCAGATATATAAAAGGCAACAACAAGTGATAAAATTGCAGAAACGCCTCGAAGCAGCATTATTCTACACTGCATCCGCGATAGTTGTTGTAATTATAATTGTCCTCTTAAGAACCATTGTAATAACAGCATAAACGCAGTTAACTACAGACATTGTCGACTAGTCAGGGGACAAATTAATTTCTTTTATCATCAAATTCCTTTATATAAATTCACATTACAATTACTATCTTAATTTACATGGCCCTCCGATAAAAATACTCAGTTAACAACTTCCTCACCCAATACGAATCCGAGGGTACAAAAGAAACTCTCAGAAATATAATAAGCATCCATTAAAACGATGAAATATTTCAGAAATAATCGTGCCTGCGATTTTGTACAGTATTTAAAAATGAATGCAAGCGGAATTTAAACAACCTTTTTGTATTAATGCTTGGAGTTATTAATGTAAATATACTATAATGAAAATAGGAGAAAAATGAAAAAATGAACACGCGTGCGATTGGCGTTATTGCCTTTATTATAATAATAACTACATTAACCATTGTCATAGCATCTGTACAATATCAAGGTGACGTTAATGGATCTGAGAAAATTATATCGAGCTTGTCGGCAAAAAATATAGCCACTTTAGGAAACCCAACAATAAATACAAATGCAAGAGTTAGTACGCTCACTGAGTTTACAAATAGTAGCGCTGGTAAGGCTGTATATTATCAGAACAACATGGATAGTCCCAATTTTTACATACTTGTTTCAGGAGTTTCCGATAACGGTAATCCCCCGACTTATTCAACTATATATGTAATAGCGTGGACACCCCAATGGGATGGTTTCTATATACCAGGCGGAAGGTTACTAAATCCTTAATTGTGTACACATTTTCTAATTATTCCTTTTTCATAGACTTACTGAGATTTCGCATATTAATAATCGCTATACGCGCGCATCTTGTCCAAAGGAAACTTCTCTTTATCAGCCTTTAATGTGTGATATAGTAGTACACCCAAAACGAAAAGCCTACTAACAGAAGCCCGAAGCCCAGCGTAATTACCAACCAGACGTAATTAAAATGGGAGAATATGTAGCTTAAGGCAGCACCTTCCGTTAATCCTAACATACTAGAGATAACAATTATGAGAATGAAGCCTGAAGAATGGGAAAAATCCATTTCTTCACATACTCCCCCTTATCGAGTATTCGATCGATAACACTCAAGCTTAACGTTTTCCCTCTCGTATAAAGGGCCTAAATATCAAGTCGTAGGATATCCAGATGAGCGCGCGAATCCTGAAAACTTATAAACGCTTTATCAAACATCCTAATGCTAGACTGGGAAGAATGAGATTATTGTGTTCGTGGACGTGAGAGTAATAAAAGGCATTGTTTTTCCATATAATATCGTGTCAGATAGTCAACGTCTAGAGAACAAGTACCGCCATCTAGCAGAGCATTTTCAGGAGGAACGATGAATGACCTCAGAAAACCTAGAGCTTTACGATACTATGACCCGCGCAAAGCGTGCCTTCAAGCCGATAGAACAGGGCAAGGTCAAGATGTACGCCTGTGGACCCACCGTCTATGGAGACCCCCATATAGGCAACTTCCGGAGCTTCATCTCCGCCGACCTCCTCCGGAGGTGGCTCGAGTACCGCGGTTACGATGTTACAATGATAATGAACATCACCGACATCGATGACAAAACCATCCGAGACTCCGCTAAGGCAGGAGAACCAATCAGGCTATTCACTCAACGCTATACCCAAAGCTTCCTACGAGGTCTCGACCTCCTCAACATCCGCCGAGCAACGGCTAATCCACGCGCCACAGAGTACATCCCCCAGATGATCACCTTCATCCAAGGTCTACTCGACAAGGGCGCTGCATACGTTGCCGAGGATGGTGTCTACTTCGACATTGACAAGTACCCGGACTACGGTCGCCTTAGCGGAATTGACCTCACTCAGACCCAGGCTACCGAACGCATGACCAAAGACGAGTACGACAAGGAATCAGCCCAAGACTTCGCTCTATGGAAGAAGAGCACACCCGAGGAACTTGCGAGAAGCGAAAATGAGCCAGGCCTCTCCTGGGACAGTCCATGGGGTAAGGGTCGTCCAGGGTGGCACATAGAGTGCAGTGTGATGACCCATGACCTACTCGGCGACACCCTAGACATCCATGCGGGCGGCGAAGACCTCGTCTTCCCCCACCACACAAATGAGATAGCCCAAAGCGAGACCTACACTGGTAAAAATTTCGTCCACTACTGGGTCCACATCCGCCACCTCATGATCAATGGTAAAAAGATGAGTAAGAGTTTAGGCAACTACATTGGCTTCGAAGAGGTCCTAGCCAAGTATACACCGGACGCGTTCCGGTACTTCTACCTCGGCACACACTACCGCCGACCACTCGACTACACAGACGACGCAATGAAGAGCGCTGAAGGCTCCACCAAACGACTCGAGAACACGCTAGACCTCCTCGATGCCGCATTTAATGTTCCAGACACTAACATAGACCTCGGTCCACGCGAACAAAAGATTCTCGAAGAAGTCGAAAGGCAACGCGCAGCCTTCGAGGCCGCAATGGACGATGACCTAGATAGCCACACCGCCATAGACTCCCTCCACGCCATGAGCGGAGCCATCAACGAATACCTCACAGCCACACCCAACAAGGGCGTTGCCCTTAGGGCACTTCGAATCTACCGCAGCCTCCTCAACGCTCTAGGACTTTTCGAGAAACGCGGCGGGGGGACCGATAAGCTCACCGAAGACCTGATCAAGCTACTGATCGACCTCCGAAACCAGTACCGGAAGGAAAAGAACTACAGATACTCCGATGAGATTAGAAACAAACTCACAGCCGTAGGCGTCACTCTCAGCGACAATGCCGAAGGCACATCTTGGAAGATAGAAAAAAAGTAAACTTCCAAATTTCAACCTCCTCTCAGCAAGAAAATACCCGATTTCGCGCTCGCTTCTGAAATCTTTCCCTATTAAGATGAAGGAATATATCCAACCATCGAAGATGACAATCTAGGAGAATGATCATTTTGTCCGAAAGAATCGAATCACTCAAGGCGTTCGCAGAACTAGCAATCGGTAGACTCGATAACTCCCTGAAGGACCTCAAGGAGTCAGAGCTCGAATGGAAACCCGTTGAGGAATCAAACAACATTAGGTGGATCCTCACTCACCTATCACAACAATGGAATATGGGTTTGCCGAGAACACTACTCGGAGACATGAACTATAAGCCCGCTGGTTGGCCAGAGGACTATGTCGGTAACAAGTCTTATTCAATGACAAAAATAATGGAGGACCTGAAGAAGGGCCGAGCCAACATGGTGGATGGCTTAGCGAAGCTAAAGATATCTGACTTGGACGTCGAAATACCTTCGCCCCGTGGAATGACGAAGCGCAGTGCCAGGCTCATGATGCTGATATCTGAGATAATGCACCACGAGGGACAGATAGCGTACATCAGAGGAACAATAAGTAGGAAGAGACTAACCGACGCCCACTTCCTCGAGTAACTCAAACAAGACACTGTTAAGGTGAAGAGAGGCCTCAACTGAGGATCTGCCGTAACCTCTTTTCATCGATGTTCGACCCACTCACCACGATCCCGACCTTCTTCCCCTTGAATAGATTGATATTCGTCATTAATGCAGCGACGCCTACGGCCCCAGCGCCTTCCACAACCTCGTGCTGCCGAAACACCATCAATTTCACCGCTTCCTTGATCTCCTCCTCACCGACCGTGATCCAGTCGTCAACGAAGTCACGACAAATCGGGAAGGTTACGGCGTTTTTCTCGAGATCGCCGTGGAGTCCCTCAGCGATCGTGCTCGTTAACTCCACCTCTACGATCCTCCCAGCCCTAACGCTCTCAGTCATGGCTGGGGAAGCCTTCGTCTGGACGGCGACGACCTCAGCATCTGAGGCCTCCTTCCATACCGTCGCCACCCCGGAGATGAGTCCACCACCCCCGACTGGGACGATTATCTTCTCCAGATCCGGTTTGTCCTCAAGCATCTCTAGCCCAACAGTGCCCTGCCCAGCGACGACGTCCAAGTCGTTGTATGCGCTGACGAAGGCGAGGTCCCTAGTCCTACTCAGCTCCTCGGCGTGGCGCTTCGCCTCCATGTACTGTGTCCCGTGGACGATGAGCTCCGAGCCCAGAGCCAATACGGCAGCCTTCTTAACCTCCGGGGCGTTCGAGGGGACAACAATCGTTGCCTTTATCCCGAGCTGCTTCGCCGCGTAGGCAACACCCAGGGCGTGGTTCCCAGAGGAAGCGGTGACGACGCCTCGCCGCCTATCCTCATCCGAGAGTAAAGACAGCTTGTTCGTCGCCCCCCTAATCTTGAAGGAGCCGGTTACCTGCAGATTCTCAAGCTTTAACCAGACCTCACCGCCGATGAGCTCGCTGAGAACAGCCGATTGGACTAGAGGAGTCCTTACTACCCAGGGTCTTATACGCTGCCTCGCAGCGTAGACGTCGCAAGATCTCATGAATTAGACATCACGCTCCAGATAGAAATCTCGATCGATAACATAGATAAGAAGAGTCAGGGCTTCTCGCCCATCTTCTGCACCAACATTGCTCCAGCCTCCTTCAGCTTCGCCACAAAGAAGTCGAAGTCCTCTCGTCTGCTCCTGTGATTCACGACGCAGACCCTCAAAGCCAGCTTACCCTTTATTCTCGTATCGGAGATCATGGCGACGCCCATCCCCATGAGCATCATCGGGATCTTCGAGTTAAACTCATTCAGAGCCTCCTCAGGCAACCCGGGGATCCTGAACCTGAAGCAGACTACATTTGAAGCCACCGGCGCGAGTAACTCAAACTCAGGCGACGCCTCGAGTAGACCAGCAAGATATCGGGCCTGATCGCAGTTCTGCTGAACCAGGCGACCATACTTGTTGAGGCCGTGCTCCTTCAGACTCATCCACACCTTCAGACTCCGGAAGTAGCGGCTCACCTGGATCCCGTAGTCGGTGCGTAGCTTCATGGTGTTAGCCGACCCAAAGTAGTCGGGGTGCTCGGCGAAGGTCTTGAAGTGATCCTCCTCCCTTCGGACGAGTGTGCACGCGACCTCGAATGGCATATACATCCACTTATGGAGATCGAAGGCGAGACTATCCGCCCGATCAATACCCCTCACTAGAGGCCTCGTATCCTCACCGATTGCAGCCCACGCCCCGAAGGCCCCATCGACGTGAAACCAGAGCCCCTCCCGCTGACACACGTCCGCCAAAGCTGCCAAGTCGTCGAATGAGCCAGTGTTTGTGGTCCCAGCGTTCCCGACGACGCAGAAGGGTTGAAGCCCATTCGCCTTATCCTTCCTAATCGTTTCTTCCAGCAAGTCGACGCGGACGCGGAAGTCATCGTCTACAGGGATCTTCCGGAAGTTCTCCTCCCCGATTCCTAAAAGCTGAACCGCCTTATCTATGCAGACATGCGTCTCCGTCGAGCCATAGAGAACCATCCTCTTCGGCGCTGCAGCCTGCCCAAGCTTACGAACATCGAACCCAGCCTTCGTGTTCCTGGCGACGGCAATACCGAGGAGATTCGCATCAGAACCGCCACCGACCAAGAGCCCGCTGGCCTCCCGGGGGAAACCAAAGATCCCCTTAAACCACTCGAGGACCTGGGTCTCCATCACGACCGGTACGAAGGGTCCACCAGGCATGTTGAAGTTGATCCCCGTGGCCAGCATCTCAGCCAATGCACCCTGTGCAGTCCCAGTTCCAACGACCCAGCCCCAGAAACGCGGGTGGGTATTCAACCCCATGTGATTCTTCAAGACGCTGCCCTGAAAATCTGAGTAGACCTTCTCGATCCCCTCGGGCTCCATCGGAACCGGCTTCATGAAGCTCTCAACGAACTTCGCATTCACGGGCATAGCCGGCGGCCTCTCCCTTACTGAGGCGAGGTAGTCCATCATGTCATCCACCATCCGGTGGCCGATCGCCTTCAAATCCTCCCAGTTCTCAGGATCCAGAGTCTCCTCTCGCCTATCTTCACTCATGTAGACACTGAAACCCAAGCCCGCTCTTATCGTTATTAACCTTCTCAGCTACCGAAAAAATCCCGACTCAGGTATGCGGGGTCAGGCTAACACCCTTTTTAGCCGCCGACGCTGAATCACCACACATGGAACCTCTCCAACTATCATTTCCACGGGGCTTCCTACTCGGAACAGCAAGCGCAGCATACCAGATAGAGGGAGCAGTAGCCGAGGATGGACGCGGGCCAAGCATCTGGGACATATACAGCCACAAACCAGGAGTCATAGAGGATGGGACAAACGGAGACGTCGCCTGCGACCACTATCACAGGTGGATGGATGACGTCGAGATAATGAAGAAACTCGGAGTAAACGCATACAGGTTCTCCATATCCTGGTCTAGAATCCTCCCCAAGGGGCGGGGAAGGGTCAACAATAAGGGCCTACGCTTCTACAGCGACCTCGTCGACGCCCTCCTGGAGGCCGGCATCACTCCCTTCGTCACCCTAAACCACTTCGATCTCCCCCAGGCTCTTCAGGAGGAGGGGGGAGGCTGGCTGAGGAGGGGCATATCTGAAGACTTCGCAGGCTTCGCCGACGTGGTAAGCCTCGAGCTCGGAGACCGCGTCAAGCACTGGGTGACCTTCAACGAGCCATGGGAACTCGCGTGGCAAGGATACGTCACCGGCGAAGACGCCCCCGGCCTAAAACTCGGCGCCGACGCCGCCCTCAAGGCGACGCACAACGTCTACCTCGCCCACGGCGCCGCGATTCAGACTCTAAGGGACAACGTCCAAAGCGGCCAACTAGGCATCGTCCTTCACCTCAACATGGTGGAACCAGCCAGCTCTCGCCCAGAGGACGTAGCCGCCGCCAAGAGATGGGAACTCTGCCAGAACAGGTGGTACCTAGACCCCCTATACAAGGAGGGTTACCCGGAGGAGATGGTGAAGCTCTACGGCGTCGACGCCCCAGAGGTCCTACCAGGGGACATGGAGCAGATCCAACAACCAATCGACTTCCTCGGCGTCAACAACTACAGGAGAAGCGTCGTAGCCGCCGGCTCAGACCTTCCACCAGTCAACATGAAGAGGGTGAACCCACCCGGGGAATACACAGAGATGGGGTGGGAGGTCCACCCTGAAGGGCTCTACAAGATTTTGATGTGGATCCACAACAACTATCCTGTGGGACACATATACATAACGGAGAACGGAGCCTCCTTCACAGATAAGATCACCCCAGACGGCAAGATCCACGACGAGAGACGCGCCGCATACCTTATGGAGCACATAAAGTACGCCCACAAGGCGATGAAGGAGGGTGTCCAACTCAAAGGCTATTTCGCTTGGAGCACCCTAGACAACTTCGAGTGGGCCTACGGCTACAGCAGACGCTTCGGCGTCGTCTACGTTGATTACGCCACCCAGAAGAGAACGATCAAGGACAGCGGGTATCTCCTCTCAGATGTTGCAAAAAAAATAAAACTTTAACGACTCGACGCTGCGAACCGGTAATCGATCCAAGGATTTTAATCGCCGAGGCCCAGGTTCGGTTCGGGGCCGAACTTGAGTAACTGGAGCGATGAGAAGAACACCGCAGCGAGGTGGGTAGATGACAATGCCTCCGTAATGGCGGAGATGAGCAACAAGATCTTCAGCTACGCTGAACCGGGGCTCCGCGAATACAAATCCTCGAAGCTCCTCATCGATTATATGAGGAGAAACGGCTTCACGGTTGAAGCTGGCGTCTCCGACATGCCAACGGCCTTCAAATCGGAGTGGGGAGATAAGGGATCCGTCATCGGCTTCTTCGCCGAGTACGACGCGACGCCTGGCCACAGCCAGAAGGCCGTCCCTTGGGATGAACCCGCTGTACCCTACGGCGCTGGCTTCACGGACGCACATAACATGCTCGGGGTATCCTCATGCTTCGCCGCTGTCTCCCTCAAGGAAACAGCTGAGAAACACAGCATCCCCGTCAAGATCCGGCTCCTCGGAACCCCAGCCGAGAAACTCTGCGTCGGAAAGCCCTTCATGGCCCGCGACGGCCTATTCGAAGGCATGGATGCGCTTCTCGCTTGGCACCCCGGCGGACCAACAAGTGTCCTCGGCGATGTCTGGCCACTGACATACATGAGCATGGTCTTCGAGTTCAAAGTCGAATCTGCCTCTGGAGGCCAAAGCGGCGACGTCAGCTACCCCGGGGCTCTTGACGCCGCCGTCCTAATGTACAACAACGTCAACGCGATGAAGGAGCATATGCCCGCCCTGATGCGCCGAGGCGGAAGCATCAACGAATTCATGATGACTGGGGGCCAGTGCACCGTAAGCACCCCTGAATTCAGCCAAGTAGTCTACGCCTGGAGGACAGAAAACCTCACAGACCAAGACTCCATCAGAAGGGTTATAGAGCGCTGCGCCCGGGGAGCCGCCACCGCCGCAGACTGCATTGTTGAGCCACGCCTCGTCACCGCCGTCAGGACGGGACTACCAAACACAACGATGACCAACCTCGTCCTCGCCAACCTCAGGGCCCACGGACCAAACAAATACACCGATGAAGACAAGGCCTTCGCCCGCGAGATACAGAGAAACCTAGGACAAAAGGAGACGGAGCAACCCTACGACGTCTCCATCGTCGAACCAGAGAAAGCCTACGGCGCCTTCCACCCCGCCGACGACGTCAACGAGTTCACTTGGCACGCCCCAACCGCCCGACTATACGTCAGTAAGGCTATGGCGCCGGGCTTCAGATACCCGCGATGGGTCGAGTCCGCCCTCTGCGGCGTGGGTGCAACCCACAGGATGGGTGAGACAGCCGCTAAAGTCCTAGCTGCAAGCGCCATCGACCTCATCAAGAAGCCGGAGGCACTCAAGGCGGCGAAGGCTGAGTTTGATAAGAGGCGGGCTGAGCACTGGGAAAAGCCCCTCTTGCCTGATGACCTGAGGCCCCCTGTGGGTCTCCGCTGGCCGGAGTGGGTTGACCGCCCCGGATCGGAGTGGTGGATACCCGCCCCCAGGCTAAATTGATAAGGAATTTACCGGCCGACCGCCCCTCAACCTACAGTGGATCATATTGAACACCTTTAACGAGTATGGTAAACGGATTGAGGAGCAGATACGCCCAGCCAGCTACCCGCTGGCGATAAAGATGCTGAAGAGCCCCGACGAGATGCCGGAGGGCGCCGAGAGGCCAAAACGCGACTACGGCGCCTGCCTATCAACATGCCAGTGTTTCTCCCTTTCGAGGAAATTCGGCAAAACCGTTGGCCAACTCTTCGAGGATATGTGGTGCCCAGAGCCGGTGATCGGCTTCGGCCTAGTCGAACCCCCAAAATACTTCTTGGAGGGAAAGACGCGCTACCCAGACGGAGTCGCGACGTTGGAAGCCGGCGCTAACTGGGCACGTGAGATACCCAGATTCAAAGTGGGTGAATACGTCGGCGTAGTCTCCGCCCCTCTTAAGACCGCGAGCTTCGAACCCGACGCCGCTGTCATATACTGCAACTCCGCCCAGCTACTAAAGCTCCTGCTAGGCATAGCCTACAAGGATGGGAGAGACATCACCACCGTCCTCGGAGGCCACTCCGCCTGCGTCTACTCCGTTGTCCCAAGCCTTCTGAAGGACGAGTGCCAAGTCTCCGTCCCATGCAGGGGTGACAGAGGCTACGCTGGAGCCCAGGACGACGAGATGATCTTCACAGCCCCCAAGAGCAAGATCGAGGAACTTGCCTTCGGCCTGGAGCAGAGGGGGACAGGCAACCTTCCAACGAGATTCACCATGACCCCCGAATACAAGCTGTCGACGGGCTACGCCGAGGTCGCGCGCCAGATGGGCCAGAGAAGATCGGACGGCTCCGAGATCGAGGGACACGATGAGAAAGACGCGCCTACTCTCGATGCAGTACAGGTGAAAAAAGGGTCACTACGTAGAGGTGGGATGAGTTTCGGCGGAAGCTGCGTCGCTGGCTATGCCGCTTTCCTCCTTGAACTGCATCTTATAGAACGATGAGTAGAGTCCACCGCTCGCCATCAACGCAAAGTGTGAACCACGCTCGACGATTACACCGTGGTCAATCACCAATATCTCGTCGCATAGCCTGATCGTTGACAGCCTGTGGGCGATGATTATGGCCATTCTGTTCTCGAGAAGCACCTTTAAGGCGTTCTGGATGACCAGCTCCGTGTATGGGTCGATACTCGACGTAGCCTCATCCAAAATGAGCAGGTCTGGGTTCATCAGCAGCGTCCTTGCGAAGCTGATCAGCTGCCTCTGCCCGATAGAGATGTTAGAAGACCCCTCCTTCAGGACGTAGTCGTAGCCACCGGGGAGCTTCATGATGAAGTCGTGAGCCCCCACCGACTTCGCCGCCCTCACAACATCCTCGTCGCTCGCTTCAGGTTTCCCAAACTTGATGTTGTCCCTGACACTCATTGCGAAGAGGAACGAGTCCTGGAGTACTATACTCATATGTGCCCGCAGAGACTCGGTGGTCACGTCCTTCATGTCGTGGCCGTTGATCAGCACCTCGCCGTCGAGCGGCATGTAGAACTTTGATATGAGGTTGATGATCGTGCTCTTCCCAGCCCCAGTTGGCCCAACGAAGGCCATCTTCTTCCCGAAGGAGAGGGTGAAGGAGATGTTCTTGAGCACCGGTATGTTCTTGTCGTATCCGAATGTGACGTCGTCGAACTTGACTTCCTCAATCTTCTCGATTTTAACTGCCGTCTCCGCTGGTGGCTCCGTCACCTCCACATTCGTGTCGATGAGGTCAAACATCCTCTCTATCGCCGACATCGATGACTGGTACTGGTCCCACTGTGTAATGAGGTCCAGTAGAGGCATGAAGTACTGAAACTGGTACTCTGTGAAGGCCACGAGTATTCCTATGGTTATCTCACCTGACATGGCCATGATGGCGCCGTAGTAGAGGATCAGTATGGTTCCGATGATCCTCATTATCAGTATCATTGGCTGGTAGGAGGAGGATATAGCAACCGTGCGAATGCTGGTCGTGACCACCTTGTCCTGAGCTTTTTTGAAGTCTTCTGTTGTCCTCTCCTCCTGGGTGAAGGCTTTAATCACCTTAATCCCGGAGAGGTTTTCCTGGATCTTCGCGACCATTCCGGAGGTGTACATAAGAACTCTTCTATAGTATCTCCTTGAGATTTTCCCCAGAGACCAGGCCAATATTACTGCGAAGGGGAGAATTGATACTGCGATGAGGGCGAGTTTTGCGTTTATAAAGAATATTATCAATACAGATCCAACTATCGAGGTTACATCCAGTACGATCTGCGCTAGTCCCTGCCGTATGAATATTCGAACAACGTTTGCGTCATTCACAGGTCTCGAGAGGATTCTCCCAATCTCTCCCTCGGAGAAGTATCTGAGGGAAATCTGCTGTAGTTTCCTAATCATCTGGTCGCGCATCTTCGCGACGACGTTTTCCCCAACTATCCTCATCTGATATATCTGAATATACTGTACAAAATAGTAGGTCAGCGTTACGAATAGAAATATTGGAATCCACCAGATAAATCCCGAGAGATTACTAGGGGTAATGATGTCATCAATTACAACTAAGTGGAGATAAGGTATAGTTAGAGAACACAGTGCGGTCAAAACTATCGATGATAAGCCGATGATGAAGTTCTTCCGGAATCCCGTGGCGTAATCGTATACTCTCTTTATTAGCACAAGATCGGAGGTCGTTCTCTTTCTCGATTCCTCGGATTTCGTTGAAAAATCATTAAATTCTCTTGACATTTAATTCACCTTCGACCCGAGGATCTCTTCGGGAGCCTTCTCCAGGAACTGCGTCTCGTAAATCCTCCTGTAGATCCCGTTTTTAGCCATCAACTCAGCGTGGCTTCCTAGCTCCACTATCAGCCCGTTGTCCAGGACAACTATCCTGTCGGCGTTCTTTATCGTAGAGAGGCGCTGAGCTATCATGAAGGTCGTTCTGCCCTTCATTGCCTCATCGATAGCCTTCTGAATCTCGTTCTCCGTCTTTGCGTCAACGAATGATAGGGAGTCATCCAGAATCAGGATCTTCGGGTTTGTGAGGAGGGCGCGAGCTATAGTGATTCTCTGCTTTTGGCCGCCGGAGAGAGTCACGCCCCTCTCCCCGATGAGGGAATCGTATTTCTCTGGGAGACTATCGACGAAGTCGTGTATCTGAGCGAGCTTCGCTGCAGCTATGACCTGATCCAGGGATGCGTTAGGGTCACCAAACGCAATGTTGTCCCTTATCGTCCCAGAGAAAAGGAAAACATCCTGTAAAACTAGACCGACCTGCCTCCTGAGTGATGCAAGCGTGAAAGCTTTGATGTCCCTTCCATCGATCGTTATACTACCAGCGGTAATGTCATAGAACCTCGGTACTAGATAGATCAAAGAAGTCTTTCCAGACCCCGTGGCTCCGAGTATGGCTATCTTTTCGCCCGGCTTCACATCCATATTGATATTCTTTAGAACCGGAACATCATTGACGTAGCCAAAATCCACGTCTTTGAAGACCACTTCACCATTCTCAATCTTGAAGTCCTGTGAACCGGGAAGATCTTTTACGACTACGGGGGCCTCCACGATGTCACTAACACGTTCGAATCCAGCTGAGGCGTTGACCCATTGTCCAATCATCATGCTGAGATTCTTCAGAGGCATCGAGATTCTACGCATATATCTGGTGAAGAGAATCAGGTCACCTATGCTCAAGATGGCGGCGACGGGCGAAACGATGAGGTTAGCGCCGTAAATGTAGATGAGGGCTATTCCAATGGATAACCCGGCTTCTGCAGCGGGCGTGTATATGGATTGTACTCTTCCAGCCTCGATAGCGGTCTCGACGTATTTCTCCTCGACCTGCTTGAATCCCTCCTCCATCTCCTCCTCCCTCTGGAAGATTCGGACGTTCTTCATCCCGATGATATCCTGCTGAATATAGGCGCCCAACCTGCCGAGGATCAACTGCATCCTCCTAAAGAGAGGCATTATCCTGGTGAAGAGACCTACATTAAGGTAGAATATGATGATAATGGGTACGATTGCTATGATGCTCATCGTCGGATTTATCGAGAACATAACGATTAACACGGCTATCGACGTAAACACAGCGTCACAAAATGTTCCAATCGCTTGCATCAGAAACATGTCAACGGGTTGAAGGTCCATTGTAGCCCTGGATATCAGATCACCAACTGCAGCTGAATCATGGAACTCGAAAGATTTCTCCTGAAGGGAGTTGTAGTAGTCTGTGCGGATATCCCTTATAATCTTCTTAGATGTATAACCATTCAAGAAGATGATAATGAAGTTGAGTATCCCGTAACCTGCCACAGCGAAGAAGATATTCTTGACTAACCCTACAAGCAAATTATAGTCATTCGCGACTATTACGTTATCAATTATTTCGGCAGTGTATAATGGCTCAAGTGTAAACAAGTAAGAACGTGCAGCGGATAAAATAACTATTAAACCAATTAAAGGAAGATAGGGTCTATTATATTTAGCAATTATTTTGAAGGCCTTTATTGATCGCTGGGCATCTAGCTGAATCTTGAGACCTTTTATGTATTCAAGGATCGGTTTCGCTACGCTCATTTTCACCCTACTCCAATGAAGAAGGTTTAGGGCCTGCCGTTGACCGGGTTTTGGGGTTTATCATAAGTGTGCTATCGATTTGGGGATAGTATAATGCTCGACTGATCAAACCTTGACTTCTTATATTTTCGGAAATTGGTGCTTTCTCCAACGTCAACTCTAGGGCCTGCGATAATCCGCCTTATTCCCGTGACTATGTTATAAAGGTTATCGAAAAACATACTTCAAGACTCATTTTTTACGTTAAATGTAAATTTGCAGTTTTTTAATCACCCACACAAATTTTTAATATAATAATTTTTAGAAAAATGTTTTCTTGAACACTATTAAAGGCATATTTTGATAGATCCATGCGCGAAAATTGGGACTTGTAAATAGACCGCTATTTTGAGTCAGACTGCTTCGCTTCTCTCGAACAGATAGGCGCCGATGAGCACTATTCCGGCGCAGAATCCCGTCAGGATTGTGAGGTTTAGGATTGGTGGCAGATAAGAAACCCCTATCATAGAACCTCTGAGGCCGTCCACGCCGTATGTTAGGGGGTTCATGTAGGATAGGGCGCGGAAAACAAGTGGGAGGTTCTCTATGGGGTAGAATGCGCCGGATAGGAATAGAATTGGGAAGACTATGAAGTTCATTATGAGGCCGAAGCCCTGCTCGTCCTTCAGCTTCGATGCAATGGCTAGCCCCAGTCCTATGAACGAGATGGAGATCAGCACCATGTAGGCCAGTGTCAGGAAGACGTTGAGGACGCCACTGAATCTGAAGCCAATAACCATCGAGATCACTAGTATGGAGACGCCCTCGAAGATCGACGTCGTCATGCCGCCGGCTATTCTACCCAAAACGATGGTGACTCTGCTGACTGGAGTCACCAATATCTCCTTGAGGAAGCCGTAGCGCCTGTCCCAGAGAACTGATAGGCCGGTGAACATCGAGGTGAAGATCATCGTCATACCGATAATCCCCGGTGTCAGGAACTGCAGGTAATTTATAGTTGTGGGAATTCCGGGAAAGACAGCGCCCGCGAACCCCGTTCCGAGGAACGCGAGGAGGAATAGCGGGGTTACTACTGTGCCCACCACTCGAGACTTGGCCCTCGCGAAGGTCTTCATCTCCCGGAGCCATAGAATATAGATGGCGTTTAGGCTGATCCCTTTCATATCTTATTCTACCCTCCGAAGCCAAGTTTCCACCACTTTGACTGTCCTCATGCTCCCTGATGGTCTTTCCAGTATACTTGAGGTAGACGTCTTCGAGGCTGGGTTTTCTGAGTTGAACCGAGTTTATTGTTACCCTCCTCTTCTCAGCCGCCGTGAAGACCTCGGGGAGGTGTTTGTCTGCGTTACTCACTTTAAGTTCAAGGAAGCCATCGCGTCTGTCAACGCCCCTCACCCAATCCATCGCCCTGAGCTCCTCCTCTAGTGCGGAACTATCGCTTTCTGTTACCTCGAGGGATAGTACATCCCCGCCGAGGGCGTCCTTCAGGTTTCCAGGGGTGTCGAGGGCGACGATTCTCCCATGGTCAACTATGGCAACTCTGTCGCAGAGATAGTCGGCCTCCTCCATGTAGTGTGTGGTCAGGATGATTGTAACATCCTCCTCGTTCAGCTTCTTGATGTACTCCCAGATGTGCCTCCTCGTCTGGGTGTCGAGACCTAGGGATGGCTCATCGAGGAAGAGAACCTTCGGCTTATGGATCAGCCCCCTAGCTATCTCAAGCCGCCTCTTCATGCCCCCCGAGTACTTCTCCACAAGTACGCTAGCCTTATCGGTTAACTCCACGAGTTCGAGGACCTCATCGATCCTCCTCTGCCTCTCCCCACGCTGCATCCCGTACATAACCGAGTGGAAGTCGAGATTCTCCCGACCCGTCAACCTCTCGTCGAGTGCTGTGTCCTGGAAGACGATGCCTATGCTGTTCCTAACTGCGTCCCTCTCCTTGACCACGTTGAAGCCGGCGACCTCGGCGTAGCCGGATGTGGGTTTGAGGAGAGTCGCGAGCATGTTGATGGTAGTGGTCTTTCCTGCTCCATTCGGCCCCAATAGGCCGAAGAGTTCGCCGCTCTCGACGTCGAATGAGATGTGGTCTACGGCCGTTAGATTCTTGAACTTCTTGGTGAGATCCTCGACGCGGATAGCGGAAACCATAGT
The DNA here is from genome assembly GCA_963780545.1 of Candidatus Bathyarchaeota archaeon. Lineage (GTDB taxonomy): Archaea > Thermoproteota > Bathyarchaeia > TCS64 > TCS64 > UBA8941. The sequence goes on along the minus strand of CAWACK010000010.1, from coordinate 278,508 downwards.
CAGCTCAACTCGGGTGCATTCACCGTACACTAGATCAGGTTACGGATGTTTCAGCTGGAGAAGCTTACCTTATATTGCTTACCTAATCCCACGCAAAAAGGCTGAAGGAAACGATGTAACCCTGTAGGAGCATTAATCCCGATGCGAGGAGACTACTATGTCGAAGGTTCGAAAATGCACCCTGATTTGGTCATAATCAACGCGAATATAGTCACCCTAAACCCCGCTGCGCCTCGGTGCCAGGCAGCCGCGGTCAAGTTTGGCAGAATCGCGGCTCTCGGAACTAGCAGCGACATAAGAAAGATCTCTACTGCCGAGACATCGGTGCTTGACCTAGATGGGAAAACTGTTCTCCCCGGCTTCATCGACACCCACGTCCACCTCGACGACTTCGGTTTGACGCTGCGGACCCTGAACCTCGAGGAAACAACATCGGTCGACGAGGTCAAGAGGCTTCTAGCCCTGAGGGTCAAAGGAACCCCTAAAGGGGAGTGGGTTATGGGGAGGGGGTGGAACGAAAATAGGCTCAAGGAGAAGCGACTCCTGAACAGGTGGGATCTCGATGAGGTCTCCCCGGAGAACCCTGTCTACCTCCACCACTACACATGCCACGCCACGCTCCTAAACAGCAGGGGCCTCGAGGCATCAGGAATAAACAGACAAACGAAACCACCGGCCGGCGGATGGATCGACGTTGACGCCTCCGGGGAGCCAACGGGCTTCCTGCGCTCCAACGCCCGATTCATGGCGCCCGTCGGCTTAAACGGAGTTCGACCTCGCCCAGACCTAGGCACACTCAGAGAGGCCATAATGATTGGCGTCGCCGAGGCGGTGAAATATGGTTTAACGGGCATCCACGTCCCCTCAGCCGACCACGATGAAATAAAGGTAACCCAGGAACTTGCGGAGGAGGGAAAACTACCACTACGCGTCACCCTCCTTCCCAAGGTGGAGCTCCTTGACCACATACTACAGCTTGGGATACATTCGGGCCTCGGAGATGAAATGCTGAGGATTGGGGCGATAAAGATCTTCAGCGACGGCTCTCTCATAGCGAAGACCGCCGCGATGAAGGAACCATTCGAGGGTGAACCAGACAACCTCGGCATACTGAACGACAAGGAAGTTTTCACCAAGCAGATCATCGAGGCGAACAGGGCTGGGATGCAGATTGCCGTCCACGCCGTCGGCGACCGCGCGATAGATGAGGTACTGGAAGCATACGAGAAGGCGTTGAAGGACACGCCTCGAAGCGACCACCGCCACAGGATCGAACATGGCAGCATCGTGCCGAAGACGCTGAGGGACAAGGCGAAGAGGCTGGGCGTCGTCATATCCACCCAGCCTGAGCTCGTGACCAGGAACGGCGACGGCTTCGAGGCCTCCCTCGGCGAGAAGAGGATGAGATACACCTACCCCATTAAATCGCTGCTCGAGGAGGGAGTAGTAGTCAGCGGAAGCTCAGACTGTCCCCTAACATACTGCAATCCACTCAAGGGGATCTGGTCCGCTGTGTCGCGGGAATCCGAGAACACCGGGAGGGTAATCACGCCAAGCGAAAGGGTGACCATAGACCAGGCGGTCCGGATGTATACGGTCAACGCCGCCTACGTAGGCTTCGATGAGAGCTTCAGGGGAACCATCGAGGAGGGTAAACTAGCTGATTTCACCGTGCTGTCTAATGACCCATACGCAGTGGAGGCTGACGATTTAACGAAGATAGCAGTTGAGATGACCATAGTGGGCGGCAAGGTGGTCTACACCCGGACAAAGCAGCGATCCAGCAGCCCCTAAACTCGCCCCATTTCGCATTAAAGGGGGTAAACTTAAACGCGAGTTAGACTGCCCCCTTCCTATTAAGCGAGAGATACCCATGGCAGAAGAGAAGGATACCTCTGGCGTACCAGACAATCAGGTTCTAAGCGTCGTAACTGTATCACACATGTCTCAACACTTCTTCCAGGGGGCCGGTATACTCAACCAGAGCATGATCGACGCCCTCAAGCTCGACTACACCCAGATAGGCATAATGACGGGGCTAGTGAACTTCCTCGGGATACTCCCCATCGCCTACAGCATACTGAGCCGCCGGTTCTCGCGGCGGGTCCTCCTAGGCGGCTCCAACATCCTCATGGGCCTAGGCTGCATTCTGACCGGGGCCGCAGACAGGTTCTCCATCGTCCTCGGCGGGACCTCAGCCTCAGGTATAGGCCAAGCGGGGCAGCACCCCATGAGCGCGTCAATCATCACTGAGAAGTATGAGAAGAAGGGTATAGGCTCAGCGCTCTCAGTCTTCTTCGGCCTAGGATACATCGGCAACATCATCAGCCCACTGCTCCTATCGAGCGTCGCCTTCCTCTACGGCTACAAGTCCGCCTTCTACGTGCTTGGAATCATCCCGATCTTCACTGGTTTTCTCATACTTGTTGCCCTGAGGAGGGAGCCCTCCGCCAGCGTGGTGCAGGTGAAGCAGACGGATAGGAACCTGAGTCAAGATGTGAAGGCCTCCCTAAAGGTCCCGGGCGCCATCGCGATCCTCCTAGCGTACGGCTTCGTCTCCGGCGGCACGGGGCTCGGAGTCCTCAACACGTGGGTGCCGTTGTTCCTAAGAAGTCCGAAGGGTCTGAATCAGCCGATACTCTACGCCGGCGTAGTCAGTGCCCTGGGGACGATAGGCGGCGTAATAGGCACCATCTACCTGGGGAGGATAGCTGAGAAGAGGGGCTACCTAAAGATCGCGATGATCTCACTCACCATAACAACTCTCATGATCTTCTCACTCAGCCTCTACACAAGCTTCAGCCTACTGATAATACCGAACCTCTTCCTGCTCTCGCTGACAACCTTCTCCCTAACATCCCTAATGCAGGCGCACCTGATGAGCGTAGCCGGCCCAAACGAGCGTGACATACTCACGGGGCTCTTCTTCGCCGTGGGAGCGGGCGTCACCGCCCTCTGGTCCACACTACTAGGCTACATGATCGACAGCTACTCCTTCAACGTGGTCTGGATAACGATGGGGGCAGCCGGCATCGTAGCACTCATCCTTCTCCTCTACGCCTACAGGAACCTGAGAAAAATAAACGCCCCCAAGCCACCATTCATTTAAAAGCAGGTTCTCCTCCACCTGCAGGGAGTGGCAAAGAATGCAGGTCGCCGACGGCATCCACCAATTCAAGGTCCCAATGAGGCACAACCCCCTCGGCTACACCTACTCATACTTCCTCAAGGAGTCCAGGACCCTAATAGACGCCGGAATACCAGACTGGAACTCCCTCAACTCCCTCGAAAATCAGCTCAGCGAGCAGGGAACACACGTCAAAGACCTCGAAAGGGTAATCATCACCCACATGCACAACGACCACGTCGGCCTAATAGAATACATCAGACAGAGCGCAGACGTCAAAACCCTCGCACACAGAGTCGCCGAGGAACACCAACAGGAACAGATCAAAATCTACAGAGACATGTACAGAAACACCTCCGAGGAACTCCACCTAATGGGCGGAGGCTCCTTCCAACAATTCCTCAGCCGATTCGAACACGCCTTCAGAGAAGACCCCAAACCACTAAGACTCGACAAACTACTAGAAGACGGAGACACAATAAACCTCCCCGACGCCAACCTGAAAGTAATCTGGACACCAGGCCACGCCCCCGAACACATCTGCCTCCACGACGCCCAGAGACACATCCTCTTCAGCGGCGACCACATCCTCCCAAAGATCACAAGCCACATCAGCCTCCACACATGGGAAAACAGAGACCCACTCAAAGACTACCTAAACAGCCTCAACAAAGTAAAAGACATACCCGTCAACCTAATCCTCCCCGGCCACGAAAAAACCTTCACAAACCTCCCCGAACGCGTCGAACAACTCATCAACCACCACAAAGCCCGACTCAAAGAAGTAAAAAACGCCATCAAAAACGGAAAAAAAACCGTCTTCGAAGTCTCAAGCGCAATCCACTGGGACAGCCGACCATGGCTCGTAATGGACTTCTGGACAAAAAGAATGGCAGCATCCGAAACCTACGCACACCTAATCTACCTAAAAAACAAAGGCGAAATCAACGAAACAACAAAGGAACAAACCCTAAACTACAGCCCAGCTTAACGCCAGACCTTAACACCCTTCTCAACAAGATACTGAGCAGCCAAGTCCGCAATATCAGGAGCCTTAAACGGAATACGCATCCCCTTAATCTGCTCCAAAAGATCCCTGTAAGTAATCTCCTCACGACCCTTCTTCACATACTGGTCAAGAATAGTCTGAGCAACCTCCTCCGCAACCCTATACTTCGGACTCAAAGTCCTATAATGATGCTTAAGGGCAGCAGCAATCTCATCCCCACTAGCGCTCCCAAGCGCCCAAATCGTCGGACGCGGACCACCCTTACTAGACTGAACCTTCGAAACCTTCAACGCAGGACTAATAAGCCCAACAGCCCTCAACCTCTTAAGGGTCCTATAAACAGTAGCCTCCGGCTGATTAAGCTCCATCTGAAGAACCCAAGCAGTCGCCGCCCCATGCAAACAAAAATACAGAAACGTCTCAGCGACCGCCGTAGAACTAAAAATATTCTCACTAAAATTAAGGAGCTCCTGAATATTCTTCAAAGTAGTGGCAAGGTCATTCTTCTCATTAAGAAGGAGAAGCTGACGAAAAATCTGAGTATATTGAACAAAATTACTCTCCTCCGGCTTAACCCTGCTAACCGATCGACTTTTATCGCCGTTTAACGCATCTCTCAGGGGTATAACTCGCGCCATAATATAGCCTCCATAACCCGCCTGTCGTCGGCGAAAGGAAAACAGCCGCGATAAGCTTATAAGATTACTTGTTAACAAGTAAACATGTAAACAAGTAATCTGGTCGAATAGTAAACATGACACGCAAAACTGTAGCCATCCGAGGCCTTGATACGGGCCTTTACAACGAGGTCTTCTCGATGGCGAAGAAGGATGGTAAACGTGTCAGCGATCTGGTGAATTCCGCCCTTAAAGCGTACATCGATGGGGATCTAAGTCCTGAGGTGCCGTTAGAGTCGATGGCTAACGACGGCTCTACGCAGCACGCAGGGAGCTTCGTACTCACGGTGGAGGATGAGGGTGAAGTCACGCTTTCGAAGAACGACGTCTTAGACATAAGCAGGGATATGGGTCCTTTCAAGATAGAGAGCAGCGGAACGCTGGTCTTCGAGAAGGACATTGATCTAGAGGCGCTCAGAGGGATCGAAAAGATCGTAATCCTCTCAGGCGAAGTAAAGGTGCCGAAGAAGGCCTACCCCCAGTTCCTTATTAAGTGCCAGATCAAGGGTAAGCTCGAGAAGTATTGAGTCTTCTCGATCTAGTCGGCGTCGAAGACGGTAGATTCATCGCGTTCAAGCCCAATCAAAGAACCCTATTATGTGCTGTAGAGATGAGTGGAGATGCTATAAAGGCGGTGAAGTTGGGTCAAGTAACCGTCGACGGTATGGATGCGACTGACACCATCGTTGATATGCTTGTAAAGATCCGATGCGACGCCTTGATCCTCGGCGGGGTTTCCTTCGCAGGTTTCAATATCGTTGACGTGGTAAGAGTTCATAGAATTTTGGGCGTGCCAGTCATTGTATACTCTGGTAATATGCCGGATAGCTTGTCTGTTCTCTCTGCGCTTAAGGCCCACTTCGAGGATTGGGAGAATCGTTGGAGTCCTATCGAGCATTTAGGGGAAATTTACAGTACGGTAACTCTGTTGGGTTCACCTCCGGTGTTCTTTGAGGTTGTTGGGGAGTCGTCTGAGTGGGCTGAGAATGTTCTCAAAGGATCGGCGACATTGACCAGGATCCCTGAGCCTATTCGGGTTGCTGGTTTGATTGCCCGTGGTTTGACTAGAAGCGTTTGAAGTCGAGGTCGAGAGTCTGGTGTGTCTGGAGGTCGAAGATAGTTGCGACGCCGGTCGTAGGCTCTATCTGCATGCGTTTCTGGAAGGGGGTCTGTTCCTGCCATGAGCCAGCTGAAACAAGGGTAACACCCTTGTAGCGTTTGGTTTCGTTGATGTGAATGTGACCCATTAGCATTACGTCGGGGATGCTGTCTATAACAAGTCTGTCGGTCTGCTCAGGGGCGATTGGGGTACTCTGACCATAACGTGGGGCTAGGTGACGGCACCGGAAGAGGAGCTCCATAGCCTTGATTGGGTGGCGAAACTCATACCCCGGCGTGGAGCTTAGGATGTCGTCCATACCCTTACCATGCTCGACTAGGATCTCGACGCCGTTTAGATTCAACCTACAAGGGCTTGGGAGCATCTTTACGCGTGAGTCATCATGAAGTTCCTTGGCATATTCCTTGGGGATGGTTGGCTGAGGCATACTTTGGCGGGTGGCGTCGTGGTTACCTGGGGTGATAACGATCTCGATGTAGTCGGGGAGCTTCGCGAGTAGCTCGGCTGCGGCGCGGTATTGTTCGCGGATGTTGGGTATAGTGAGTTCGTCTAGCTGCTCTGGATAGATACCGACACCGTCCACGAGGTCACCTGCGATAATGACGTATTTGACGCGTGCGGCGGCCTCCCTACTCTGGGGTGGACCGAGGTTGAGATTCATCCAATCGAGGAATTTGTCGAAGAGGTCAGCTCGAAAGTATTTTGAGCCTATATGGATGTCTGCGAGTAAAGCAGCATAGAGTGGCTCGGAACTCCTGTGGGGGGTGTTGTTGGGGACATCGGGCCAGATCCAGTCGTTGGCCACAAGGAGATCGTCGGTGTACTTGACAGCATCAACTGCGATTACCTGGTCCTCCTGGATCTCTAGGCCGTGTCGGATCGTCTCCTCGTCCGTTGACATGACGCTGATGCTTGATTTGCGATCTTCGAGTTCTACGAAGAATTTGCTCCCTCTAGTTCGCTTTTCAGTTACAATGCCTATTGTCTTGAGCTTTGTTTTAATTGGGAGTTTGATAGCCTGCTCTATCGATATTGCGTCTTTGAGGTCGACACGTCGCTTGAGGATTGCTTCTAGGCGGTCGTAACGGCTCTGGAAGTAATGGATGAACCCATCAGCGTCGCTAGCGGGTTGAGCAGGCTCCTCATCGAGAATCTTAAGTGGTGCACCATGGTACTTCGCTGGGATATTATGGATCTTTTGTGGAATGGGTTCAGGTTTGGAGGTCTCTACGAAGCTAAGAAAGTAGCCCTTATCCAGGACTAGAATTGGCTGTGGGGTGTTTTCAGCCTTAATTATTGCCTTCTGGATGAGGGTCTCTGATGCTTCTGTAGGGAGCCCCATGAGGTAGGTGTAAGCATCTGGACTAAGCTCGTAGCCTGCCTCGATGATTCTTTGGAGGAACTGGGGCGTCAGCTGGCTCAAGAGGGAGTCTCACCCTCAGTTTATTTAGCCTTGGAAAGGTAGTCTTCACGGGGCGGTGAGAAGGTCTCAACGAGGATGGTTTCACCCTTGGCGGTGTTCTTCCAGCTGTGTGGTTCTCCGCCTTGGATACACCAGCTTGCACCTGGGACAGTCTTGAGTTTCTTGCCACCCGAGATGAGTTCGCCTTCACCTTGTATACAAGTCCCGATCTGGTCATGGGGGTGACTATGTTCTGCGATGACTGCGCCATATTGGCAAATAATGTGGGTTAACATGACCTTGTCAGTGTTTCCTAGTATTATGATTTCTACTCCCTTAGCAGGGTTCATTCGCGGTGCCTTATCTACGCTGTTGGTCTTCATACGGCTACTTCTGATGGATTGAAGGCGTATAAAGACTCCTCGGCTCATGTTTAGCAAATGGTAATAAGGATGAAAATGTTTCTCGTGTTTCTTGCCCAATGGAGGTTAATGATAGGAATATTATTTTCTTCTCTATAAACAAAATATCTGTTATTTATAATTTGGAGATGTGTTATAATTAAAAAAAATTCGATGGTTAGTTGACTACGCCTGCGTCCATCAGCGCCTTTTTAATAGCTGCCTTCTGAGCGTTGGAGCTGGGTGGCATTGGAGGTCTAGGTCTGCCTGCTTTGCGTCCCTGGAGCTCCATAGCGGTCTTTGTGTTAGCTGGTAGGTTGTCTGCGGCGAGGGCGTTCCAAATTGTGAGAAGCCTATTGTGGGTTTTAACCGCTTTCTTGTGGTCACCTGCCTGTACCTCATTCCATAGCTGAACACAGAGTTCTGGGACCGCGGTAAGTATGGCTGCAATTGCGCCGTGGGCGCCTAGTGCAAAACTCGGGTAAAGAAGCGCATCTACGGCTGTAAAAATACGACCCCTGTCATTTAGATCGTGTATGAGGTCGGCTAGAAGTTTGACATCGCTAGCGCTCTGTTTAACACCTATGACACCGGGAACCTCGGTGATAATTTTAACGAGGAGCTGAGGTGAGCAATAGCTCCAAGGGACGACGTTGTAGATGAGAAGTGGAACCTTAACTTCCTCAGAGATTTTCTTGAAATGAGTATACATGGCTTCGTCATTAGGCTTGAAGAGGTAGTGGACGGGTGTGATCTGAAGCGCTGCAATAGGTAGGTCGCAAACCGCCTTGCTGCGCTCGATGGCCGCGCGGGTGCTATCAACGATTACGCCGGCTATTATGGGGACACGACCATTCGTTTCCTTAGTGACTACCTCAAGCGCAGATCTAAGCTCCTCTGTGGTGAGGGTGTGGCCTTCGCCGGTACTTCCTCCGACGGCTAGACCATGGACCTTAGCCTTCTCTATCATATACTTAGTATCGGCCTTGAGTAACTTGAGGTCGATCTCATCGTTTTTAGTAAAGGGAGTTGTCATGGGCGGGATGATTCCACTTAGTTTTTCCAATTCAGACCTCTAAATTAGTTGTTTTAGTATTTATTTAAGACCTGTCTTGCGCATGAGGGTTAGGAAGAGGTGTATCACGTCAATATCGTAGTATAAGTGATTGACGTATTTTGTTCAGTTCCCAGAAAATGAGTGTTGACAAAGAATGTTTTAGAGGCTAGCTTTCTGCTCTGGCTGCTGCTGGATGAGGTCGCGTATCTCTTTACGGACGCTGTATCGATAAGGCATTTTATTGGTACTACGGTCTACGAATCCGGATTCGTAGAGCTTCTTGAGCATCCGAGCAGTGTGTTCACGTGTAGTGCCTATATGTTCTTTTATCTCAGGGACAGTTCCCTCTCCTAGTTCCGCGATTTTCTTTAGGGCTGCGAGCTCAGTCTCAGTGAGCTGCCCGAGAACGTTTCCACCTTGGACAGGGATGGGGGCGGAGATATCCTGACGGACCAAAACCTGCTGTTTTGGAGCTGTGGCGAGCTTCTGGACCTCCCTTTTAATTGTCTCGACTTCAGACTCTGTCGACTCAACGCGATCTTGAAGACTCTTCACCGCTTCGAGGCCCTTCAGGGTTGCTTGCTTCGCCTCGCCGCTATTCTTTAGAGCCTCAGATGCGACAATCTTTGCAGTCGAAGCCCCGTTCTCGACCTTTGCTAAATCTTGCTGAAGGCGGTTCACTTGGCGAGTAAAACCGAAAGTGATGTTATGAACCGAGTCTCTAGCACCCTCATATTCCTTAGTCGCCTCGACTATCTTACGATAGAAGACGATTGAGGCAGCTACTATGACTAAAAGTAGGGCGGCCGCGGTAATTGTCAGATCCAAGGTATCGCCGTCTAATGCTCCTGTGTGAATATTATCTGTCAAGCTTTTTTATCCTTCGGTTATTATCACTGACTGATGGCAACCTTAGCTCATCATTTAATAACCTTCAACCCTCATAGCTGTGAATTGGTTTGGGCTTTCCGAGCTTTGTAGAGGCCGAGACCCACGTGTCGGGCAGGGTTCAGGGGGTAGGCTTCCGACCTTTCATATTTAGGTTGGCTGTTCGCCACAAATTGAGAGGTTATGTCATCAACCTCGGAGATGCAGGTGTCGAGATCGTCGCCGAAGGACCTCTGGAAAACGTTGAAAATTTCATAAGATCCATCCAAAGGGAAGTACCCCCAGTTTCGGAGATCAGCGAAGTACACACTATATATAGACCATACCGGGGAAGGTTCAAGGAGTTCATCATAGACAAGAGCAGAAATGGAAAACAGGTCGCCTCGGGAATCTTCCCACCTGACATCGGGATCTGTAAGGAGTGCCTCAGCGACATGGAGGACCCGCAAGGGCGTTGGTTCGAGTATCCTTTTACCGCTTGCGCTTGGTGTGGGCCACGTTTCACAGGTGTCAAGGCCCTCCCCTACGACAGAGAGAGAACCCATATGAATTCCTTCCCTATGTGCGAGGCTTGCGGGAATGATTTTAGGAACCCACTTAATAGGCGATTCGACGCCCAAGGCATCACCTGCAAACGTTGTGGACCAAAGATGAGCCTACATGACAGCTCAGGAGCTGAGATCGAGGCAAATGATGTCTTCTCAGAGGCCTCCAAACTTCTAAAAGAGGGCCATATTTTAGCTATAAAGGGGATCGGTGGAATCCACCTGGCTGTATTAGCAACCCGAGATGAACCTGTAGCGGAACTCAGAAGGAGAAAGAACCGGCCGTTTCAACCCTTCGCCTTAATGTCTCCCGATCTCACGGCAGTGAAAGTCTTCGCCGCTCCCGACATATACGAGTCTAAAGCCCTCGCGTCCTGGCAGAAGCCAATTGTTCTAGTAGAGAAGAAAGGCGAAGCAGTCTCCGACCTCGTTGCACCAGGTTTGAACCGCTTTGGTATTATGCTCCCATACACCGGTATACAAGTTATGCTCTTCAAGAGGCTTGGAGAGCCGGCACTAGTGATGACCAGTGGAAACAAATCGAATCTCCCGATGGCTATTACGAATGAGACTGCAATAATTGAAATGAAAGGGATTGCTGACTATTTCCTATTACACAATAGATCAATAATAAACAGATGTGATGACTCTTTACTTCGGATAAACGAGGGCAGAACCGCTTTTATTCGTCGATCAAGGGGATATGTTCCCGATCCCGTAGAAATTCCGATTAAAAATGGAATATCTTTTGCTGTTGGAACCGAATCGAGCAATATAGCAGCCATCACTCTCAACGGAAAGTGTTACCAAACACAATACTTGGGTGATATTATTAATTTAGAGACACTTGATTATGAGAAAAATGCCATTTATACCATGCGTGACCTGCTTAAAATCACATGTAATCCAGATGTGATAGCGTGTGACCAGAACCCTAGTTATTTGACATCACAGTTGGCAACGGTGATATCACAAGAAACGGGGGCTCACATCATTAAATCACAGCATCATCACGCCCATGTTGTGTCTGTCTGTGCTGAGAATGGAATTAAAGCAGATGAGAATGTTATCGGTATAGCACTTGATGGCGCAGGATTTGGTCCTGATGGTGGAATTTGGGGTGGTGAAGTGCTTATTTCTACGTATATGGGCTATAAAAGGGTAGGTCATCTTCAAAATATGCCTATGCCAGGAGGAGATTTATGTACCTACAACCCATATAGGATGCTTTTATCAAGCCTCACAGTTACAATGAGCGACGATGAGATACGTGATATCACACAAAATCACATAGAGAAAGCTTTACCAAACGGTCAAAGAGAGTTAAATGTTATACTTAAGCAGGCCAGAGCATCTAGTACAATTAAAACTTCAAGTTCAGGTCGTTTCCTAGATTCAGTGGCATCATTACTAGGTCTTACATATACAAGGACCTATGAAGGAGAACCAGCAATGAGATTAGAGGCCTTGGCTGAGAAAGGTGACCAAGAAAAAATTAATTTCGATATTGAAATAACAGAAAATAATGAAATATATCAGCTTAAAATTGATAATATACTTAAATATTTAATATTAAATCAAAGTAGTCTTAAAAAACAGGATATAGCAGCTTTTGCTCAAAAATATTTGGCTATTGGGTTCTCCAAGATTGCAACAGAAATAGCCAATAAAGAAGGTATCGATACTATAGTACTATCTGGTGGTGTAACTGTAAATAGATTCATATCTAATATGATATTAAAATCTTTAAAAAACAATAAATTTAAAGTCTTCACTAATCAAAAAATTCCTGTTGGAGATGGCGGTGTAGCGTTAGGTCAATCTTGTATAGCATTATCAACTGTGATTTAGTGTGATATCACATTGTTTTAAGACTTGTGGGATGTGACAGATGCCACAATTCCAATAGTTAATTCCTCCTCTATCCTTCGGAGAAGGATTTTAGATTGAGTTGGACTTGCTTGCTCTATCAGGACCAGGTATTCTCTCAATTTTTCTGAGAGATTTTGATACTCCTCGAAGGGTTTAGTTTCATACACCCCAACATAGTTAAGTAATATAATAGTGAATATTGAAGATATCACTTTTTCCCTTGCTTGCCCTAATGTACGGCTAAATGAGCCTCTGCTGACTTTTTTGACTCTAAATAAAGTCTTTTGCTTAAATGAAACCTTTTCTTCTGACATTACATCAATTAAGAGATCAATAATAAGTGTTTCAAACTGTACTTTCGTTAAATTGCTCTTTTTTAGTAACAGGTCAGTAATTGGGTCTTGAAAGGCTTTTTCTATCATTTTTTGAGCTTCTTCGTTAGATTCTATAAGGAGTACCTCCATAGATGTTGATATCAATAAAGGATATCCTTGTATACAAAACTGTATGCCGTTTTATATATTTGCTTTCATAAGATTTCAAATAATTAGATATCAATTTAAAAACAAAAAAGCTAGATATATTAAAAAAATTTATAAAATAATACATATTAACTAAATATATCATTAAATTACTTTATTGCAATTAAATTACTCTGAGTTGCAATTATCGTCATTAGGGACTTAAAAGGGACTAGACAAAACGGAAGAACAAGTTAAGAAATTTGTAGTAAACAAAATAAAACTACATAATCAATTTGCAATTGTTTTTGATAACGGTAAATTAGATTTTTCTGTGACGCTAATTGCAACTGTCAAGGCAATAGAACAAAAAAGGTCACCTAACCGACTTGACTGAATGTGATGTCACGCCTAAAAATGAAATGGTGAATGTGATGAGACTATGTAATGACATCGATATCACATGTGAGCGGTCGAAATCACGTAAACATTACATGTGATTTATTACACCCATCCCAGCCTATGACCTAATATAACGTGTCGCCTTTGGGAACAGGATGGCACGTCTAAGATGTCTTTTATAGACTACTATGTTTAGAAGGAGGGCCATAATCGTAGGCAATTCCAACAATACAGAGCTCTACCAGATACTAAACCAAAATACATTATGTTGGAGTCGACATTCTACCCTTCATCGACCTCTAGAAGTGTCAGATTATGGACCTCTGGAGGCATCTCGATACCGTGGTATGCCCTCAACTATAATAGGTAAGCTCACCTAGGTTCACCTTTGACTTGGACAAGAGACGGAAAAGCGCGCGTGATTGATATCATCTCATACTACCACCTCAAGGGCTATACTTTCGAGAAAATTGCAGTAGAGATTAGTGTCGATAAGGATTATCAAAAGAAGAGTGGGTGCATAATTGCAAACGAGAATAAGCGCACCCTTCCGGCAATCTTAAGACTAAGCTGACCCCCTAAATTAACGAAAACGGGAGAGAAGGTCCATGGGAAGAAGAAGAAAGAAGGAAGAGAAAATCATAAGAAAGACGCTACCCGAGTTGTTCCTTTGTCCCAAATGTGCTAAGAACTCCATAAAGGTCACAATTGATCTCAAGAATAACCTCGCTGGTATCCGATGCAGCGCCTGCGGCCTCCATGGACGCATAACCATTGAGCCCAACACCGCCCCTGTCGACGCTTATAGCATCTATGTCGACAAGTACTATGAGGAAGGGGCTATGCAGAAGATTGGTTAAGAGAGTAGAGCAGTACATCCAAGACAGGATTAGAGAGGAGGGTTGTATCCACATGACCCTTCTTGATCCCGAAAAGAAATCGGGTTATGACTGTGCTTCAATAGCCAAGAATGCTGAAGAGGGGGGTACCACCGCGATTATGGTTGGAGGCTCAACGGTCGCCTCAGGTGTAGAAATGGAGGACGCTGTCAAACGGATCAAAGCCTCAGTAAAGCTCCCGGTAATAATCTTTCCAAACAATATCTCAAGTATCACAGGTGCCGCAGATGCCATCTGGTTCATGAGTCTTCTAAACAGTGCTAACACATACTATATGATAGATAGCCAAGCCATCGGAGCACCTATGATAAAAAAGCTTGGCATCGAAACCATGCCGATGGGTTACATAATCATAGGGTATGGTGGCGCTGCAGGATATGTTGGCCAGGCACGTGTTATCCCATACGATCGTCCCGAATTAGCCGTAGCATACGCCTCAGCTGCGGAGCTCCTAGGGATGCGATACATATACCTCGAAGCTGGCTCTGGCGCTCCCCAGCCAGTACAGCCCCAAATGATCGGTGCTGTACGCAAATATTGTAATGGTACTTTAGTTGTTGGGGGAGGTATACGCGACGCCAAAGCTGCGATCACGGCAAAGATGGCGGGGGCCCAAATCGTCGTAACAGGCACTCTCGTCGAGGAGGAGAGCAAAGTTGCGGAGCGGATAGCAGAGATAACCTCTGCCCTCAAGGCGAGACTACCCTAAGCTCATATTCTTCCACTACCCATAGCTTCTCGATTTGAGCCAGCTCCGCATGACCCCAGATTATAGGGCATACTTCTTAGAGCTAGATGAGAAACTGGCTACACTTTACGAGGTAGCGAGAAAAGCCAAGGCTAAGGGCTTAGACGTCTCTAGGGAGCCCGAACCCCAGATTACACATGATATAGCTGAGCGTGTCGAGAAGATGCTTGGCCCACGTGGTCTTACAGCCAGGATGAGGGAACTCGAGGGGATGGACCGCCGCGAGATGGCCTTTAAAATAGCTGAGGAGGTAACCCTAGGGCACTTCGGTTCTTTTGAGCGCGAGAAAGCAGCGGATCAGGCAATCAGAACTGCCCTCGCGATTATGACTGAGGGCGTGACTGTAGCTCCCATTGAGGGCCTTCCAAAGATAGTAATTAAGCAGAATCCCGACCGCACCCAATACCTCAGCCTCTACTTCGCAGGTCCGATACGTCCCGCCGGAGGAACCGCTCAAGCGATGACCCTAGTTGTCGCTGACCATGTCCGAAAGCATCTCGGTCTCGAGCGATATCAACCCTCAGAGAGCCAAGTCCAGCGTTTCATTGAGGAAGTTCGCCTTTATGAGCGAACTGTCCGTCGTTTTCAATACCACGTCACAGATGATGATTTAGAAGCTGCATTTCATCAGATACCCGTTGAGGCCACAGGAGTCGCCACTGACCCTTACGAGGTAAGCAACTACCGTGATGTCCCCGGGATAGAAACGAATAGGCTACGCGGAGGCGCTCTCATCGTTGTAGTCGATGGTGTTGTTGGTCGCGCCAGAAAGCTTCATGGCGCCTGCGAGAAATTAGGCGTCACAGGCTGGGACTGGTTGCTCAAGATGGGCAAAAAGAAGTCTGAGGGAGAGACTAAAGAACCCACTGCCGCCTTCATGGATGAGATAATAGTAGGCCGCCCAGTTTTTAGCTTTCCAGGTGCCATCGGAGGCTTCCGCCTACGCTACGGTAGGGCCCGCAATACGGGTCTTGCAGCTGTAGGAATCCACCCGGCTACAATGATCGTCCTCAACAGATTTTTAGTCACTGGTGTACAGATGCGCACTGAGCTTCCTGGCAAGTCGGCAGCCACCTGTCCTGTGGACTCCATCGAGCCCCCAGTTGTCAGACTCAAGGATGGCTCCGTTCGTCGCGTCGAGTCAGAGGAGGAAGCAGAAAGGCTCCTCCCCGAGATTAATTGGATACTCTTCCTTGGAGACTATCTCTCAAACGTCGGCGACTTCATCCAGAACAATAAAGCCCTCCTTCCAACAGGCTACGATGAGAACCAGTGGGTACAAGACCTTGAGGCAGCCTATACGAAGTTCGGTGAGGAGGCTGCCTCTAAGCTTACAGGTCTCCTCCCGGAAAGAATAGAGTACCTGAAATCAAACCCCCTTAACCGTCCGACTGTCGAAGAGGCGCTCACCCTCACTGTGCTCGACGTTCCAATCCACCCACGCTGGAACTACCATTGGTCCGCCCTAACCAAAAAGGAACTTCTCGCCCTCCGCCTCGCCCTAGCCGCTGAGTATAAGCCAGGTTCCGACGAGTTCCTCAATGTCCCCGAGGTAAAGGATTCCTTAGAAAGGCTTCTAATTCCTCATGGAGTAAAAGGCGGCTACCTCACCCTCGGCGACGAAGCTAAGGTCGTAGTCAAATGTCTCAACCTCGGACAGAGGTACGCCGAGGTTGAGGGTGAGAAGTCACTGGAGATTGTAAATGGCCTCGCTGGCTTCCCTGTCAGGGAGAAGGCGGGGGTATTCGTAGGTGCCAGAATGGGTCGCCCCGAAAAGGCAAAGGAGAGAAGGATGACCCCATATGTCCATAGCCTCTACCCTGTTGGGGAAGCTGGGGGCCCTCAGCGTGACATACTTAGAGCTGAGAAAGGGAGAACAACACGTGTAGAGCTTAGCCAGCGCCAGTGTCTCAACTGCGGAACCATTGGTCCAACTACAATCTGCCAGAGGTGCGGTGGTGAGACACGTGAGATACGTCACTGCAGCCGCTGCGGTCTCCACTTCGAGGGGGATCGCTGCCCACAGTGCCACTCTGAGATAGTCTCATATGCTAACGTAGAAGTCGACCTCAAGGAGGAGTTAGAGGAAGCTCGAAGATTTATAGGCGGACAGCTCCCAGCCAGAGTCAAGTGCGTTAAGAAACTCATGAATGAGACCAGGACACCAGAGCACCTCGCTAAGGGAATCCTGAGGGCCCGATACGACCTCAGCGTCTTCAAGGATGGTACCCTCCGCTTCGACCTAACCGACATCCCCCTCACCCATTTCAAGCCAAGTGAAGTCGGTGTAACCGTTGACAAACTGCGTAGCCTCGGGTACATCCACGACACCTATAGCGCACAACTGGAAAGCCCGGAGCAGATGTTGGAGCTCAAGGTCCAGGACGTCATCCTCCCTGAAGAATGCGGTGACTACCTCCTCAAGGCCTCACATTTTCTAGACGACCAGCTCCGCGATTTCTACAAGATGGAGCCTTTCTACAATGCAAAGACACGAGATGACCTTATCGGATGCCTACTCTTAGGGTTAGCTCCACACACCTCCGCCGCTACTTCGGGGAGACTTGTAGGCTTTACGAAGGTAAGAAACCAATACGCTCACCCACTCTGGCACGCCGCAAAACGCAGGAACTGCGACGGTGACGAGGACGCTGTGTTGCTCGCCCTCGACCCATTGTTAAACTTCAGCAAGGCCTACCTTCCCCAGCAGAGCGGCGGCCAAATGGACGCTCCACTTTTCATCATCCCTACTCTCAACCCAAGCGAAGTCGATAAGGAGGCCCACAATGTCGACGTCGTCAGCCGATACCCACCTGACTTCTACAAGCTCTGCGGGGAGGGAGCCGGAAGCAGTCAATATAGCTCCATAATAGACACGATAGGCGCCCGCCTCGGCACCGAAGCTCAGTTCCAAGGTTTCAGCTACACCAATGAATGCAGTAGTCTCAACTTCGGCAGCCATCATGGCGCATACAACACACTTACAACAATGGTAGAAAAACTAGACAGCCAGCTCGAGCTCGCCTCAAAGCTCCGTGCAGTCGACTCAAAGGAGGTTGCACTTAAGATCCTCAACAGTCACTTCATGAAGGACATCGTAGGCAATCTCCACGCTTTCACTAGCCAGACTTTCCGCTGTACTAAGTGTAACCGAAAATACAGAAGGCCACCTCTGGCTGGGAAATGTCAGCGGTGCGGTGGCCCGATTCAGATGACCGTCCATAAGGGAGGCATAGAGAAGTACCTGCAGCTCGCCCTTCAGATGGTCAAGAAATACGACCTCGACCAGTACTACGTTGACCGCCTCGAGCTCGTTGGGATGGAGATCGAACAGATCTTCGTCGAAGAGGAACAACCTGAGGAGCTCTCTAAACAGTTCAGCCTTACAGACTTTATGCGTGGACAACCAGAAAAGAGTACTAAACAGTAACCCTTTTAGGGTAATTTGTGGGGATTAGGTTGGATTAGCCATGAGTTCGAAAAAGAAGAAGGATCAGGCGCCAGGGATGCCTTCGAGCAGCGCAGGTCTGATGAGGTTCTTCCAGGACGAGACGAATGGCCCTAAGATTAGACCAGAATTTGTCATGGCTGGAGCTGTTGCCCTTATCGCACTCGTCATAATCGCAAGGGCGTTCTTCGCAGGTCTAAGTTTTTAGACCTCTTTTAAAACTCTTTAACCAAGTCTCTATAAGAGTCTTTGTTAGGCGGGGTTCAATCTGGCTTCGAGTAAAGAAGCAGTTAGCAACATAATCGACTACTATTCATATCTTTTTACATTCCCGTCTAGATTGGTTTTAATCACAGCCATAGTGGTAACGACAGGCCTCGTTGGATCCATATCTTTTGGCTTAGCGTATGGATTGCAGGGGCTGCTTAACGGTCTCCTCTTTGGACTGGTGGGACTTGCAGTTCCAATCATCGTCTCAGATTTAATAACGGAAACCATTCATCGAGGAGATCCCATCCTCACATCTCGAAGAATTAACATAGTATCCTTTGTCTGGTGCCTCATGTATGGGTGTATCCTAGCGGTTTCGGGGATTCTTTCTGCCTTCACTGGGAACCCTGAATTATTATTAAGGGGGGTGCTTCTTGCTGTGCTCCTCTCAACGGGACTCCGCCTCCTAGTATATTCAGTATTCTCAAATCGTAACTTCATCCTTATCGCTTTCACAATCATCATACAGCCCCTACTCATGATCACTACCACCTATTTCTTTGCACCCTCTATCTGGTCAAGCCACCTCGCAACGGTAATTATTGTTCTTTTACTGATATTAATTGGCCCACTAATGCTTCTGGTAACATTGAATAACTATACCTTCGATGGAGGCAAACTCAGAATAATACCACTGTTCAGGGCTTTCGTATATGCCTGGGCTGAGGAACTTAACGATCCATTAGAGGAGCAGCTAGTGAAGATATCAGAGTGGCATAATCTTGAAGTAGACTCGTTAAAATTTATCGACCCTTCAGGAAACTGTATTGGCAGAATTATAGTGCCCTATATCCACCCCGGCCCATTCAGAAACGTTGGAAGTAGCGGACTTAGTCTGAGGATAACAGAAGGCTTAAGCACAGAATGCGGGACTCTTGTTGTCCACGGCATCTCGAACCATGAATTGGACATGACGAGAAGCAGCGATGTCGACAAAGTTGTGTCCACAATTGTGAATGCTGTGCCTTCAGACACATCAAAGACATGTGGATCTATGGTGCGAGCGGAGGTAAACGGCGCCAAGGCCTCTTGCCAACTCATCGGTGACACCGCTTTGTTTACCTTAACACTCTCACCTAAGAGTCACGATGACATTCCCAACATTGTTAAGGATCAGATACGCGAGTCAGCCTCTAAATTAGGGCTCAAAGCCATAGTTGTAGACGCTCACAACTGCCTCGACGACGAAGATCTCATCGATAAGAGTGATGTGGATAATCTTGTTTTAACAGCTAAGAAGGCTTTAGATATAGCAATAGGACAAACCCAGGGACCCTTTAAGGTCGGGTTTTCCACAGTTAAGCCATCGGAGTGGAGACTCGAAGATGGTATGGGACCCTGTGGAATAGGTGTGGCAGTCTTTGAAGTCTTCTCCGGCGAGAGGTATGTCTATGTCGATTTTGATAGCAATGATATGATTCAGGGCCTCAGGGAGAAGCTGGTCAAGAGATTCACCTCAGAAGGATACGCCGACTCGGAGATGTTGACCTCTGATACTCACCTTGTTAACGCAATTGGGGCAACCGATAGGGGCTATCATCCAATGGGTGAGGTGATGAATGAAGACAAATTAATCACCTACATCGAAGAAGCACTGAGAAACACGGTTCCAATAGCTGCTGAGGCCAACTTCACAAGGGTGAAGGTAGATAATGTAAAAGTCATTGGGCCAAAAGGTTTGGAGATTCTTAGGGAGGTTATCAAATCCAGCTTCAGCTTCTTCATACGAACCGCTACCATAGTGCTCTCACTCACACTCGTTGCTGCAGTCCTCGTAGCTTTTTTTTATTGACTACGCAAACTTGGATGAACCTTCACTCCTTTTATCTTAGATTGGATAGAGTAGACCCAGAAGAGGGTGAAAACGGTTTGAGTTATCCGAAAATTGTCGTTACACCTCCTGGCCCCAAGGCTAAGAAGATAGTCGCAAGGGACGAGAGATACATCTCGCCTTCCTTTGGTAGGGCTTACCCGCTCGTCGTCAAGGAGGCGAAAGGCTGCATAGTAACCGACGTAGACGGAAACCAATTCATAGACATGAACTCGGGACTAGCCGTCACTAACGTCGGACACTCGAACCCGAAGGTGCTGAAGGCGATACATGAACAAGTGGACAAGTTCCTCAGCTACAGCTACACCGACTTCTTATACGAGAACTATATCGACCTCGGAGAGCAGCTACACGAGATCATTCCGGGTGACCATAAAAAGAAGTTCTTCTACGGGAACAGTGGCGCTGAGGCAAACGAGGCAGCGATGAAGCTTGCCCGCTGGCATAGCAAGCGCCAGTACATTCTCGCATATATAAGCAGCTTCCACGGCCGAACGATGGGTGCTGTAAGCTTAACCGCTTCGAAGCCAGCGCAGCGCCGCTACTTCGCCCCCCTCGTACCAGGTGTTGAACACCTCTTCTACCCCTACTGCTATCGCTGTCCATTCCACCTCGAGTGTCCGAGCTGCGACTATTATTGCGTCGACTACATAGAAGAGTACCTCTTCAGCAAGTTCGTGCCGCCAGATGAGGTGGCGATGCTTATCGCTGAAGCGGTCCAAGGAGAGGGTGGATACATTGTTCCGCCAAAAGGCTATTTCAAGAAGCTCAAGAAACTACTCGACAATTATGGCATACTGCTTGCCGTTGATGAAGTTCAGTCCGGGATGGGGAGAACGGGCAAGTGGTTCGCAATAGAGCACTTCGATGTAGTACCAGACATCGTCACAATTGCGAAGGGTATAGCCGCCGGTCTACCGCTTGGAGTTATGGCTTCGAGGGCTGATCTTCAGGACTGGACGCCCGGTAGCCACGCTTCTACCTTCGGGGGAAACCCCGTAGCGTGTGCAGCAGCTAACGCCGTAATAAAGACGATGAAGGAGGAGAAGATGCTGGAGAACTCCCAGAAGCAGGGTACCCACATCATGAAGCGCCTCGAGGAGATGAAGGAGGATCACCCGATGATCGGCGACGTCCGCGGCCTCGGCCTCATGTGTGGCGTCGAGCTTGTTAAAGACAAGAGAAATAAGGTTCCAGCGGCTCAGGAGACGGAGGATGTGATGATGGAATGTTTCCGGAAAGGCATCGCACTTGTCAACTGCGGCAAGAGCACGATACGTATGATGCCGCCGCTTATCATCACTCAGGATCTAGTGGATAAGTCGCTTGACGTGCTCGATAAGAGTATTGGCGATGTTGAGAAGGCAAAGAAGTAGTAATTTCTTAACATTTTTTAAATAAAAAAGCGCGTATAAGGCCTATTTTTTCAGGATCGTCACCCTGGTGAACTGGGTTGAACTCACCTGCATGAGTCCGTCAAAGGGCTCCCTGATGTTGCAGTTTTCAAGTCTTATACGGGCCCCTGCCGTGAGGCTTTCCACCGTTTTCCCATGCTCCCTCCATAGACTGACACGAGCCTCACCGGTGCCGTCATCCACCCTGAAGCTAACGACGGCGGTCGGGCCACGCATTGTGTTGACCTCCCTACTAACAGGATCGTCGAGAAGTTGACCCTCGATTGTGATGTTTTTCTGTCCTTCCTGAAGGTCCTTGATCTCTTTGACGCGCTCCTCTGCATCCAGCGTCTCGATACGAACATCGCTCGGGTTGATCTTCAGGCTGCCTAGGCGACCAACGTTCAAGTCGACGGCGTTTCCATAGCCAGCACGAGTGTAACCGTTCTCCACCGCGACTATTGTGCCAACTGGCATGTCGCTTAAAGCGTTGACGTCATCATCCCAGAGACTGAGCCTTATAACACCCGTTTCGTCCTCGAGGACTACGGAGGCGACCCGCCCCTTGGTGCCATCCTTACGGGTGAACTCGTGTGACTCTCCGACGTTTGTGACCCTGCCTGCAACACTGACGCTCCTCATGCCATCTCTGAGTTCACCGATCTTCGACCACTGGCTGAGGGGCTCCCTTGGTAAGACACCCTCTTCGAGGATCTCGGTCTCGCTGCTGCGGTTGAGGTGGACCTCGAAACCACCTCCTTGTCTGATTTTTGAGGATGCACCTATCACTCTTATCCTAGTACCGTCTGATAGCTGGCCCAGCTCCTCCACTTTCTCGTCCCATAGGACTAGAGGTACCTGTTTGCCGCCCTCCTCTAGAATGAGCCGGCAGACCTTCCCTTCATTTCCGTCTTTGCGAGTGAAGCTGGAAGGTGGTGACCGACCCATAATCACTCCTTCGACGTTGACGGGACCTGTGGAACTCACCTGGCCGGGAGTCTTAAAGAAGAAATCGAGGGAGGGGAACTCGGAGTCTACGGCGTCAAGGGGCTCCATGTAGACATTACCCCTGTTTCCCACGTTAATTTCCACCTCGCCAGTGCCCTGCCTCTCCCTGCTGTAACCATGAAGGACCCTGATGATCTTTCCTTTAGTTACCTTGCTAGCGACGACGTGATCAGCTTTGTCGTCCCAAAAAACCACGGTGACTATTCCCGTGGCATCCCCTATGAGCATCCTCAGGATCTTGCCCTGGCGCCCGTCAGCGCGCTGGAAGGTCCGAGAAGGAAAAACGTGCAGCACCCTTCCAGTCAAGCTCACATCGTTAAGCCCAGAAGTGAGGGACCCAATTTTTAGCTTCGCCTCGATTCTCTCGCCAGCGCCATCCATTCCGAGGTTAGACGCGACGAGATGAGTGGCAGCCTCGTCAGTGAGGAGACCCGCTGCCTTCGCCTTTTCCTCCTGGATAAGACGCTCCACAACCTCACGGTTCAGGTTCGGCTTAAGAGCCAAAATCCGCTTGATTACATCCTCAGTGGCCGACATAGGTGCAACGCCCTACCATGAGAATCGGAGCTATAAAACGGGTACGTTCACTTCTCTTTTTCGGGCTTAATTATCACGTATAGGAATAAAAGGCCGAACGCCAACATCACTAAGATCGCTGACAGAGTAGTAACTAGATTGAATACTGCATTCGTGTCCATATCGCGTAGAGTTCTTCTTCATGGATATATAGGCTTAGTCTTCCTCAGCCCTTATTTGTGTTCGCCACTCCGATGTAAGAAGCCTGTACACTTCGTCTTCCTCATCAACAGAGTCAAAGTTACCTAGAGCATCAGCGATCCTTTGCCCCAAAAGATGGTAACATAGCCCTGCTTCCCCGTCGATAACCCTGAAGTAAAAGTCGTTGCAGCCACAATATCCGGCAGCGGGGTAGATTTGATACTCGCCGCCCTGTCCAACAACTACCCAAATTACGCGTAGCGATGGGTGGAAAGTGTATTTCTTGACTCGTTTCTCTTGGACGAGCCTCCATGCCCTGTCGAAGCGTTCTCCAAAGGTATTTCTTAACTTCTCCCAGTTAATGTGGCTGAGCTGCTTCTCGGTGCGTGCATCATCGAGTACGCGTTCAAGGATCAGCCGCTCCTCCATCACCAAGTGGTTTCGAGGGTATATTGTGTACCGCCTTTTTTCACGGTTGCGGAGAGGAACCGGTTTAAATCTCACGGCAGAAAGGTTGTCAGGGAAACTTGATCCGACTCCTAGCACCTTGGCCCGCCTTGCTAGCAGACATAGGTGAGAGGATATTGATAGTGGCGGATTTACATATTGGGCTGGAATACGAACTAGCTAAGGCGGGAGTCAATATTCCTTACCAAACGGAGAGACTACAGGGTGAGCTGCTTAACCTTGTGAAGGAGTATAAACCGGATAGGCTCGTCATCGCTGGGGATGTCAAGCATGGCGTCCCAGTCACCAGCTTCCAGGAAAAGAGGGAGCTCCCAACACTTTTCGAAGTCCTCCTAAGGGAGGTACCAAAGATAGACGTGACTAGGGGTAACCACGATGGAAACATCCAGGACCTCGCCACGAAGGATGTCGCGATCCACAGCAGCAAAGGTATAATCCTCGGCGATGACTTCAAGGTTGCTATATTCCACGGTCATGCCTGGCCAAATCCCAAAGCTCTGGAAGCCGACCTTCTAGTCGCAGGACACAATCATCCGACCGTACTCCTAAAGACGCCACTTGGCATCAGGATGACGCAGCGAGTTTGGGTCAAGGGTGTCACAGAACCTGAGAAGTTAGCAAAAGCTTTCCTCGAGCAGGATGGCGTCAAATACGAGGGGAGTCCAGTCGTCGCCTTCGACGAGAAATATGATGCCGAGATTGGCAGCCCGGAAATCATTCTAATGCCCACTTTCAATGACCTCCTCGGTGGCCTCCCCGTTAACAGTGAAGCGCCTCAAAGCCTCCTCGGCCCTATGCTCCGTAGGAATGCTATAAACACCGACGATTTTGAGGTATTTCTACTAGACGGCACATTCCTCGGAAAAGTTGGTTTCTTAAGGGAATTAAACAATATATAAAAACTTACCCTTATTATCGCAAGGGAAAAATAGGATAACATAGACTCTATAATTTATTTAGTTAATAATATCATCTATATATTATTGGGAATAAGTATACATAATTGCATAGTGTAGAGAGGATCATGCGTCAAAGAGTTACACCTAGTTCTTCGCAATCGAAAGCAAATGATGATTATAATGTCTCTAGAACCCACTCCATTGATGCATTCTGTGAAGAAGCCAGCCAGATTGAACTTCTCTGCGCCCAAGCGCACCTGAGCGAGGTTGTCAACAACTGCAATAAAGCCTCCGTCGGCGTCAACCCTTCTGAGTAAGTTGACTTCCTTTTGGCTTACGCTCAAACCGAATCAGCTTCAAGGACTAAAAAGATAAGTCAAAAAACCGTTCTTTATTCTTCAAGACTCTTAAAAATGGCTTCAAAATTTCACTACATAAATGGCACTTGTTGACATAGATGTCATTCAGCGGTGTTTTGAGGAAACCCATGGGCCCCTTTTCCTTGAGAACTTCGAAAAAATCCGTATTCCAAGTGGTAGTAAGTATCTCCTTCAAGTCACAATCGTTTAGATTACCGAGGTTGAACCCTGATAGAGACGCGGACGCGGAGCAACATGGGATCACCTCTCCGCTCGGCTTTACCCCGATGTCTCTAAGCACGGCGTCGCAGCCTCCAGTTAGAGATGCATCATCAATATACCATTCTCCTCGTGGGATCGAAGCCCCCCTGCCAACCGGAATGAAACCGGATTCGATGCCAATTGCTGAATGGGAAAAGAGATCAGCGTTGCCTGGCGACCCTAGTTCATCCCCTAGAAACCTTGAGACCTCTTTTTTTGTGATGTGACTGGTTTTTTTCAAAGTGGTCATAACAACCATCTTAATCCCAAGACTCTTACCAGCCATGTAGCCATTTTTCACTCTCTCAAAGGGAATGGTTATCTGATGGAAGTCGTCGGCGCTAATGTTGAGTACATCTAGCCCCGCATCTTGCAGCCTCTTCAGGGTCTCTATGGACTTCTCATGCCTTGTCGCCCAAAAGCAGTTCGTTACAAGCTCCGTCTTTAATCCGAGTTCTGAGGCGTAGCTGACGAGACTCTCCACAAGGCTGGGGTTGAACATGGGTTCTCCTCCAGTGATGCTGATCCACTCTATCGACGATAACTTTGACGCCTTTTCGATGTAGTTCTGAGCATCGTATTTCGTCATAGTTGCACCCTTCTCAGGTGTGCAGTCAAACCAGCAATGGGCGCAGCCCGCGTCGCATCGCTCCGTGATGAGGAGACCAACTCTGAAGGGGGCAGGAAAGTCGAGCATCAGGTTAGCTTCTCCAGCGTAGATTTAATGAGTTCGTTGGCCTGATAGAAGCCGTCCTCTACAAAGTTCCTCTCCCTGACGAGTTTAGTGTGCAGAAATTTGAACTCCGCCGATTGGTGTAGCGTCATCTGAGCGAGGTCGACGATCTCACTTATTCTGGGGAAAGGCTGGGCTCCGAAGGTCTCCATGCTTACCTGATTAGCTATGTCAGAGTCACTGTGTGAGACGGGGTTTACGTGCCTCCCAACCCATATAAGGCAGCTATTAAGCTTCGCGATCTTTTCTTGGTCACCATCCTCAGCGACCCTCTTCGCGGCTGCCTCTAGCTTTTCTGACAGCATCCTAAACTCCTTAGCCTCATCGATGAGGTGATAAAGGTTATAGTAGCCCTTGATCTTCTCTGACTTAGCCTGCATCTCTTCTAGTATACTGATCATTCTCCCGGCGTACTGAGTATAGTTAAATGGGATAACAGGACAATTTGCGAGTCGCAAGACGAGGTTGAGCTCTATCTTGACATCGGTCTCGAGGATGTTGATATCCATCTTATCGTAGGTCTCGTAGGGGGTGTGCCACCACCAGCCTCCACCCGAGTAGTTGACGTGGGGGTCATATGTCTCCTTGGGGCGACTTGTGGTGACAGAGACATGGGGTAGACCGGTACCCCAGAAGCTCCCATCTCCGGCTCGAGTAGGCCAACGGTAGTGCTCGACGACTATACCGGTAGCCTCTTTAACGCTCTCCAAGACAACTTCCAAGACCTCACTGTAGGGCGCCTCGCGGACAGTCGTAGCGCCGTCGACGCCTGGAGAATCGATGTTGTAGCTCGCAACACAGTTGTAGCGGAGGTCATGCCAGAAGGCGTCATTATACCACGTTGAGCCTGCGTATTTACCTATTTCATGTCCGGTCCAATATGCGATTCTTACGCTGCGCCGGAGCTTTTCTTTATGCTTGTTGAGGATGCGAGCGACCTCGAGGATCGCAGTATCCCCGCTTATGTTGTCGGTGGAGCCGAGGCAGTAGGGCGGTGTATCGACGTGACCGTTGACGAGGACAAATTTCTCTGGATCCTCCTTTCCCCTAATCTCGGTAACCAGCAAAGGAAGCCTCTTCCACCGAGTCTCCGCGAAGCTTATGATGTGGGCTTTCATCCCGCCGGACTGCGCCATCTTGCGAAGTTTTGCTCCATCCCTATTCGAGACATGGAGTATGGCAGGTATAGTGGGTATAAGGTGGAAGTTATCGGGTGTAGGATTGCCTGAGACGCTGAAGTCCGCCCTCTGATGACAGACGGTTGGCATGAAGTCGTCTTGTTCGATGACGATGAGACCAGCTACACCCATCTCCTGGAGCTTGAGAAGGAGCTTCCCCTGGAGACCCATCCAGTCACCGCTCGTCCTCTGCTCGCAGAGCACAATCTTGCCCTTGCACTCTTGGTACCCGATCATATCGGGCGGAACGTAAATGACATCGGCTTCGAAGCCGTTGGGTGTCGTAGAGCCAGCCTGCCTGTAAGGGGTCGTCTGGATCTCCATGATCTGTGGAGCTGTCACAGTGAGCTTAGCTGTCTTTGGGTCGGTGATGTAAGCCTCGAATCGGAGAATTTTAGGCTCCAGCCCATACTCCTCTAGCTTCTTCTTCAAGGCCTGAATGGCCTTTTCCTCCTCGGGGCTCCCCGAGTGGAGAGGAGGAAACTCCATAAGCTCATCGAAGTTCTTCTGCATCAGCTCCTTGGAGATGTCAGCCTCCATCTTCCTCAGGAGTTTCCTATCCTGTTCTGGTAAGAGAATCATAGCTATCGGTTATGTCGCCGTGAGAAGCCGGTATAACACTTACGAACGAAAGGAATGATAAGATTTCAAATTTTTTTGTGGTGGGACCGCCCGGATTCGAACCGGGGACCACGCGGGCCCGAGCCGCGTATCTTAGACCAAGCTAGACCACGATCCCGCAGCCGTAATAGGCGGGGGGAGACTAGACTTAAAAATGATGCGGGTAAGCAGCTATCTTTGGTAGATTGTGTAAAAAAATGGCTCAAATGAATTTATTTCGCTGTTACATCTTTCTCCTTGCGTGCCTTATCTAATCGTTTCTCCTTCTCGGAATCGGAGAGACTTTTCTCGCCAATATTCTCCTTATTCAAAGTGTATTCCCTATTCCACATGATTTCTATTGCGCTCATTTCTATTTCCTCAAATAAGAGACGAATGACGCTTTAATATATACCTGTTCGATGTAGTATATAGTGAAATAGGAGATTATATAGAAAATGGTGTTAAATTTCAGTTACTGCATCCATGACCGTCATGTTCAACACGGTTTCAGCTATGTCGGCACCATATTCAGAGGTTCTCATAATGCTTTCCACGATGAGTCTGAGCTGCGGAACATCCTCAACGGGGGCAAGTTTCACGATCTTGTGGATGACCTCATCCTCCATCCCTCGGGTCTCTTCAGCCGCCTCCATAACTTTGTCTGCTTCGGCGTAGTTCTCGTCGAATAGAGCTTCCATCGAAGCCTCGAAGACCTTTAGGGCTGACTCGCTGATCTTATTGAGCTCTTCAAGTATCTCTTCGTTTATAGGGACTAAATTAAGGGCGAGGCGATTTTCAGCGATATTTGTAGCGTGGTCGGCCATGCGCTCCACCGACTTGACTATTAGACGATACCCAAGGCATTGCCGGGGTGTTTTAATTCCGCTCTCCCTCAACACGTGTGCGTCCATTACAGCGACCTTCAGGAGCCTTATCACATAGAGACTGAAGCGGTCAACCTCATCATCCATGTTTATTATCTCCTTTGCGAGGCGTGGGTTCTCAATGTTCAGTGTCTGCACGGCGTCCCTGTGCATCGAGGCAGCAATTATCGACATCCTCCGAAGGGCATCCTTTACGGATAGCTCCGCGTAGCTGAGTAGGATCTGTAGAGTAAGTTCATTTGGAAGGTCGCTCAGTATCTCGGTCCCTACTAGCTTCTTTCTTACGAAGTCCTTGATCTCGAAACGGGTCTCTGAATCAATCCTCTTCTCGGTGGAATGAATTTGGATTATATTATAGCCCACTAAATAGGAGGAGACGAGGCGGCGAACTACGCTATCGGGTTTCTCGTTCTGTTTAATTGTAATGATGACCTTCTTAACTCGTTCAGGAGATACAAGCCCCTTTGGCTGAATGCTAAGAGACATGTCATCACGCTGTAGAACACTAACTACGCTTCCCCGTTTCAGTCCCATATGGTCTACCCAGTTCTTGGGGAGAGAGATGATATACGTGGATCCGCCGGTAACCTGAATTTTCCTTAGTTCCTCTAAATCACTGGACAACTGTTTTTCCTCCCCCATTGTTTTCTTTGTTGGAATATAGTGTCACCCCTTTTTTATGTTAACTTCTATAGAATCAATAATAAAAATACTTCTATGGTATATCTATATACTATATAGGTAATCTATATATTATTCTCTGCAACAGTGGATTCACGGAGAAAAACGAGTAGTAAGAGAGGAAACAGATGAATAACAAAATTATTGTCGGCATAATAGCTGTAGTTGTCGTTGTAGCAGCTGTACTTGGCTACATGTACTTCTATTCACCCCAAACGAGCCAGACACCAGTATCATTGACCGGTTCAGGAGCCACGTTTCCATACCCTCTGTTAGACACAATGATAAAGCAGTATCAAACACAGAAAACCAATGTTCAGATTAACTATCAATCGATAGGTAGCGGAGGCGGTATCTCTGCCCTTGAGGGTAAGACCGTGGACTTCGCGGCCTCGGACGCGCCTCTAGGCGCAGCGGACATGGCGAAGGCGCCAGGAACGCTTCACATCCCTGAGACCATTGGCGCTGTCACTTTGGCGTACAGTCTACCCAATGTCCAGACAGGTCTGCACCTAACGGGAAGTGTCATCGCTGACATCTTCTCAGGTAAAGTGACGATATGGAATGATCCTGAGATCCAGGGACTCAACTCAAACGTGACGCTGCCGGCTAAGAGCATCCTCATCGTTCACCGCTCGGACGGATCGGGGACAACTTTCATTTTCACGGGATACTTATCCTTATCCAGTCCTGCGTGGAAGAGTGCGATCGGTCAGGGTAAGACGGTTGCTTGGCCAGTTGGGATAGGCGCTAACGGTAATACCGGAGTGGCTAGCGTCGTTCAGGGTACGCCGTACACAATCGGATATGTGGAGTTGGCGTATGCTTTGCAGAACAAGATGACTGTTGCAGCGGTTCAGAACCCAGCAGGAAATTGGATTCTACCCACATTAAACACCATTCAGATAGCTGTGCAGTCCGCAGCTTCAACGGGTCTACCCGCTGGTAATGGAGACTGGTCGAGCGTTAACCTTCTAAACGCGCCTGACGCACAGGCGTATCCAATAGTCAGCTTCACCTATCTTCTGGTATACAAGGAACTAAACGTAATTCCGGGAATGACACAAACTAAGGCAACCACCCTCGTCCAATTTTTATGGTGGGTTGTACATGACGGCCAGACAAACGCTCCGGCGCTAGCATATGTTCAGCTTCCAGCAAATGTGGTAAAGATAGACGAAGCCTCAATCAGCTCGATCACCTTCAATGGTCAAACGCTACCAACGAGTTGACGGTGATGTCGATCCCGGATCACCATAAAAAGGCCCTTTTTTTATTTAAATGATGAATCTTAGGGTAGATGGAATTGAACCAAAAAACATCGGTGGACAACATTTTTAAAATTCTGGTCGCTGCACTAGCGGCATCCGCACTGATAATTCTAATAATAACGGGATACACCCTTCTGAGTGGTTCTCTTCCAGTACTAGAGCGATTTGGACTGAGTTTCTTCACGGGAACGCAGTGGAATCCCGTTGAGGGTAGAGAGGTATTCGGTGCTCTACCATACCTTCTTGGAACCCTTGTCACCTCAGCCATCGCACTCCTAATTGGCGTTCCACTCAGTTTCGGAATAGCGATTTTTCTAGTCGAGATGGCTCCAAGAGCCGTACGAGTGCCAATTTCTTATTTTGTAGATATCCTGGCCGCAGTTCCCAGCGTAATATACGGGTTATGGGGTCTCTTCGTGCTTCGTTACTGGCTAGTCGATTACATTGAAACTCCTCTATCAAAATACTTGGGATGGATTCCAATATTCAGCGGGACACCTTATGGACTGGATGTTTTTACTGCTGGAGTAATATTGGCGATTATGATAATACCCACAATATCTTCGGTCTCGAGGGAGGTCATTAAAGCGGTTCCAAACTCAATAAGGGAAGGAGCTTACAGCATCGGCGCAACAAGGTGGGAGGTGATCAGGAACTGGGTATTAAGCTACGGGAAATCAGGGCTGTTTGGCGCCGTTATTTTGGGTCTTGGCAGAGCTATTGGCGAAACGATGGCTGTCACCATGGTCATTGGCAACACCGTTGGACCAGCGGCGATACCAACCTCTCTCTTCAAAGGAAGCCAGACAATGTCTTCCCTGATCGCCAACGGCTTTTTGGAGGCGACACCCGCTTCCCTCGAATTACCCGCCTATATAGGTGTTGGACTGCTCTTGCTCCTGCTGAGTCTTTCAATAAACGTGATCGCTGAGATCATGGTTAGTCGCGTCTTGAAGATAAAGGGAGGCGCCGTAGAGTAGTTGAGGAGTTACGCATACAGGAAATTCAAGGACAAACTCTTCTTCTTCCTTAGTTTAGGTTGCGTGTTAGTTGCGCTGGCTCCTCTGGTGAGCATCCTCCTCGAAGTAATATTAAGGGGAGCCCCGCAAATCAGCATACAGTTCCTCACCCAACCCGCAGGAGTCATAGGGCAGTCTGCAGGCGGTGTCGGTCCAGCGATAGAGGGGACCCTGATCCTCATTGCCCTAACCAGCCTCATGGGTATACCTCTGGGGATAATGTCGGGAATTTACCTGGCTGAATACGGAAACAACAAGTACGCCACATTGATGAGGATGTTCAACAACGTTCTTACCGAGTTCCCTTCCATAGTCGTTGGGTTAACAGTTTTCATTGTAGTAGTACTCTCTATAGGCCACTTTTCCCCAATTGCAGGCGCTATCGCTCTTTCATTTATTTTGATCCCAGTTGTCGCTAGAACCACCGAAGAATCGTTGAAACTTGTGCCTAACTCAGTACGTGAAGCGTCTCTTGCCCTTGGTGTTAACAGATGGAGAACAATAGTAAGTGTTGTTTTACCGTCAGCAAGAGGAGGTTTAGTGACTGGTACCCTCTTGGCCGTAGCGAGAATCGCGGGGGAGACTGCGCCCCTGATTATGACTGTTCTAGGGAACCAGTACTTCTTCCAGGGCTTCAGCCAACCAATGGATGCCCTCCCGCTCAGAATTTGGAGGGATGCGCTCTTACCATACCCAGAATTTCAGGCACAGGGTTGGGGCGCAGCTTTGATTCTAATCTTGATGGTTTTAGGTATCAACATTAGCGTCCGATGGATTAGCACAAGGTCGGGTAGGTAATGGAAATTATGGAGACTATTTTGGAGAAGAGTGAGATGACTTTTAGTACTTACGATGAGAAATCTTCTGCTGAACAAGACATAATGTCACTCGACGATAAGATGAAGAGCGTCAAGTTGAGTGCATGGTTTGGCACCAAACAAGCTTTGAAGGATATAGATCTACCAATACGAACCAACTGTATCACAGCCATCATCGGCCCTTCGGGTTGTGGAAAATCAACATTCATAAGATGTCTTAACAGGATGCACGAACTGATTCCAGATTCACGTAGGACGGGCCAAGTACTACTGGATGGAAAAGACATCTACGCAAAAGAGAGTGACCCCGTTCAACTTCGGAGAAGAGTTGGGATGATTTTCCAGAAGCCTAACCCCTTCCCCACTATGTCCATATATGATAACGTTGCAGCGGGGTTAAAGCTGACCGGATTCAGTAATGATAAGAGCCTTGACGAGATAGTGAAGCGGAGCCTCGAACAAGCGACTCTATGGGATGAGGTAAAGGACGACCTGAAGAAACCCGGGACAAGCATTTCTGGGGGGCAACAACAGCGACTTTGCATCGCCAGGGCGATCGCCCTACAGCCAGAGGTCATATTAATGGACGAGCCATGCTCAGCCCTCGATCCCGTAGCCACTGCGAAGATCGAGCAATTAATGATTCAGCTAAAGAAAGACTACACAGTTGTGATAGTGACCCACAACATGCAGCAGGCGGCACGAGTCGCAGACTTTACCGCCTTCTTTTACCTCGGGGAAATGATTGAATACGGGCCAACCAAGCAGATCTTCGAAAAGCCAACTAAAAACCTGACAGAGAGTTATCTAACTGGAAGATTTGGATAGATGATGAAATGTCTAGACTAATGGATCTTGGATTAGAGCAACTAACGAAAATGGTATTAGACATGTCGAACTTAACCGAAAAAACGATCATCAAGGCACTTGACGCGTACCAAAAAAAGTCAGAGATAACATCTGATTCAATCTTTCAGCTTTCAAACCAGCTAAGCATGCTGAGAGAAAACACAAACGATCTAGCTGTTGAACTCCTCGCCAGATACCAGCCGCTGGCGGTGGATCTAAGGTACATAAAATCGTGCATAGACATCTCTTACGACCTGTCACGTTTCGGACGATACGCCTATGATATCGCGCTGACTCCAAGCTGGCTCGGCGACTTATCCACATGTGACTTCACCGTCTCTCTAGATATGGCTGAGAAAGCGCTGGCAATGATAAGGAAGAGCATTGTCGCATTCAAAAACAGGGACGCCCAACTTGCGAAGACGCTCTCAAAAGATGATGACATTGTCGATCGAATGTATAAGGAGACAATCACCTCTATGATGGAGAGCAGAAACATCGACATGAAGTGCGCCATAGCAACAATACTTCTGGTTCGCCACCTCGAGCGTATGGCTGATCATGCCTGCTACATAGGTGACTCTGTGGTTTACATAGTAGAAGGTCAGAAAGTAAACTTAGAATAATTAGGCGTGCGCACCTGAAGTAAACCCATTTTAATCCCCGCATCACCCATCTCTGATCGAAATGAAGTACGATTTGACGAGGCTTAGAAACCGTTCTGAGACCGTTCACGACTACGTCTCTGCTCCAAGCAAGGCGAAAGACGCCTTCGATAAGAGGCGCGCCGAGTACAAGCTCGACGCATCTGTTGTGAAGGAGCTGAAGAAGGCGAAGGGCTATTCGATCTACGCTTTCAGTGCAGAATGGTGCCCCGACTGTATAAGGAACGTCCCGGTCCTCGACCTTTTAGCGGAGGCGACCGGGATGGAGGCAAGAGTCTTCGGCCACATTATGAGGGACGCCAAGAGCAACACCAAAAAGTGGGCGGTCCCACCCTCCCCACCTGAGGTTGACGAATTCAGTGTAGTAAAGATCCCCCTCTTTGTCGTGCTCGGAAAAGATGGCGAGAAGGTCGGGGAAGTCGTGGAGAACCCTCCACCGGGAAAGACTCTGGAGCAGGCCATCCTTGAATTAGTTAAGGTGTAACTCCTTCCAAATTTAATAACTCTAAAATTCTCTTTACCAAAAGAATTCTGTAAAGACTTAATTGGGCTATTTTACTTTAGGAAAATTGTTACTCTGCACTTTAAATAAATTGACGCTCCTATAAAGGTCAAATAGTTTTCATCGTCAACAACCTTTTTAAATTGATTGAACGATAGAAGGTCGGGAAAAGTGATGGTCGTGTATGAGTTGGACTGGGTTTTAGCCTAGTTGAGCATGTTTCGTATCACTTAGCCCTCAGAAACATTCTAAACCGAGCAGGCGAGAGGGAGAACCCATACGTCGCGCCCGGCGGGAGACTACCAAGTTTGAGCACGAATATCAAGAAAGGCAACATGGTTGTGACGCCATGGGAGGTCTCGGGTGAGATCGACTACGATAAGTTGATTGAACGCTTCGGTACGCAGCACCTCACCCGCGATCTTAAAGAGCGTATAGCTAAAAAGGCGGGGTTCATGCATGTGCAACTCCGCCGCAACATTTTCTTCAGCCACAGGGACTTAGACTGGTGGCTAAACGAGTACGACGCGGGCCGCCCCATCGGTCTCTACACCGGCCGTGGGCCATCGGGCCACGTCCACCTCGGCCACCTCTTGCCATGGTTTTTTTGTAAGTACCTTCAAGATGCGTATGGCGCCCATCTCTACTTCCAGATGACCGACGATGAGAAGTTCCTCCTTAGGGACGACCTGACGCTGGATCAGACGGTAAGCTACACGTATGATAATGCCCTCGATGTCATATCCTGCGGGCTCAACCCAGAGTTGACCCACATCTTCAGCGATACTGAGCATATTCAGCACCTTTACAAGCTTGGGCTACAGGTATCGAAGAGGATCACCTTCAGCACAGTGAAAGCGGTATTCGGCTTTACCGACTCTGACAACATAGGTCTCACATGGTATCCCGCTCTTCAGGCGATGACATGCTTCCTCCAGAGTTATAGAGAAGGGAGAAACGTGGCTTGCCTCATCCCGGCAGCAATCGACCAGGATCCATACTGGAGAATGACTCGCGACATCGCTGAAAAGATGGGCTACTATAAGCCGTCGCAGATTCACAGCAAGTTCCTTCCCGGCCTCGCACAAGGTGGAAAAATGAGCGCTAGTCAACCCGAGACAGCAATCTTCACAACAGACCAGCCGGAGGTCGCAGCGAAGAAGGTTATGTCCGCCTTCACGGGAGGTCGTGAAACCGTGAAGCTCCAAAGGGAACTTGGTGGGCGCCCTGAAGCCTGTAACATCTACGCCTACTTCTTCTATCTTTTCGAAGAAGAAGATGCAAAGCTTGCGGAGATAGAAACAGAATGTAAGACGGGTACCCTCGTCTGCGGTGACTGCAAAGCCCGCTTAGTAAAGAAGGTTAAGTTATTCTTGATCGATTTCCAAGCTAAGCGGGAAAAGTCCCGGGATAAGCTTGACGACTTCCTCCTAAAGTAGCACCTTTTTTTGAAAAAGGATAATACCTTCTCCATGAATTATTCCATCATGAATTCTAACCTTGAGAAGTCGTATGAAGAATTCCTGTCAAAATCGAAGGAACTCGCCATACTTTCGTCAACAGAGGCAATAGTCTCCTGGGACATGGAGACGAAGATGCCTCCGAAGGCGCTCGACCTCAGGAGCCAACAGATCGCTCTCCTCGAAATCATAGGTCATAAGATGCTCACCGACCCCCAAATGGGTAAGTTGCTCGATTCTATAGAGAAAGACTCTAGCTTCAGGAATCTCGAGGCCCTCCAGAAGAGAAATGTCTACCTCGCCCGTAAATCATATGATGAGGCGACAAAGCTCCCCGAGCAACTGGTTTTCGAGACTGCTAAGCAGCAGACAATAGCAGTTGGTGTCTGGAAGAAAGCGAAGGCGGCAAAGGACTATGAGATGTTCAAGCCTGAGCTAAAGAAGATGATAGAACTAAAGCAGAAGGCCGCCGATATCCTGATGAAGGTCAAAGCTACGAAGACACCTTACGACGCCCTCCTCGATACCTTTGAGTCAAAGATGACCGCCGACAAAATCACCAAGATTTTCACCGAAATGCGTGAAGGACTCATCGATGTAATGAAGAAAGTGGAGAAATCGGGCTTCGAACCTGACAAGTCTATCCTCACTCGGCCTGTCCCCATCGACGTTCAGAGGAAGATAAGCGATGTAGCCATGGACTTCATCGGCTTCGACACAAAGAGTGCAAACGCTGGAGGACGCTTGGACGAAACTGAGCACCCTTTCACAAATGGCTACTACGACGATGTCCGCATCACAACTCACTACTACGAAGACCGGTGGGTCTCTAGCCTCTACAGCATCTTGCACGAGGGAGGCCATGCACTCTATGAGCAGAATCTACCCCGAGAATGGATGTACCAGCCAATTGGCAGCGCATCCAGCTTCGGCATACACGAAAGCCAAAGCCGCTTCGTCGAGAACATGGTGGGCCACAGCCCGGAGTTCCTCAGCTACATGCTTCCTAGGCTCAAGAAGATCGTGGGAAAGCCACTCAGGGGCGAAAAGCTCGCTGATTTCATCGCCGCTGTCAATATTGTGGAACCTTCAAAGATCAGAATAGAAGCCGATGAGGTGACGTATGGCCTTCACATCATTATCCGCTTCGAGATGGAGCGCGATATCTTCGCCGGAAACCTCGACGTCAACGAGCTTCCTCAAGCCTGGAATGAAAAATATGAAAAATACCTAGGCGTCAAGATTGAGAACGATAGTGAAGGCGTAATGCAGGATACACACTGGGCCAGCGGCCTCTACGGCTACTTCCCAAGCTACGCCATGGGCAACATTTACGGTGGTATGTTCCTTAAAAAGTTGAAGAGGGATGCCCCTGAATGGAAGAAAGAGCTGAAGAAAGGTAATTTCCAGCCAGTGAAAGAGTGGTTGGTGGAAAACGTCCACAGCAAGGGCAACCTCTACGATCCTGCAGACCTCGTCAGAGAAGTAACGGGAGAGAATCTGACAGTTAAGCCGTACATCTCATATCTAGAGAAGAAGTATGGGAAGATCTACGGCTTCTAATCCCGTCCGCATTTTTCAATAAGATTCCGATGGAAGAGTTCTAATTTACATGTTGAAGTGATTTGGCATGGATATTGGTGCACCTAATGCAAAATCGTCGAGGATGAGGTGGATAATCCTCTTCACGGCTCTGCTCGCATATGTTGCTTGGGCCTTCAGCTTCCAGATAGCGCCGCCTCTTCTCCCAACGATAGTTGGCGAATTCAAAATAAGCAATGCAGAAGCAGGATTCCTCATGTCCGCCGTCCTCATCCCGGGGATTATCTTGAGCATACCGGCGAGTGTCGCCATGGATAGATATGGTGTAAGACTCACAGGTTGCATTGCTTTAATTTGTGTGGCAATCAGCTCTTTCCTCACGGCCACAGCCACCTCCTTCGCATCGCTACTCATTGGGAGACTACTCCTTGGCATAGGCGGTTCCTTCATTCTCATCGTCACGCCAGCTATCGTTCCCCAATGGTTTACCAGAGAGGAACTTGGAAAGGCGATGGGTATTTTCGCTGTTAACATGCCATTGGCCACAGTTGTTGCCTTCCCGATCGGAAGTGCCCTGGTAACTAGCCTTGGATGGCGCTCTGCTTTCTACTTCAGTTTAGTGCTGGGGATCGTTACGACGGCTCTCTACTTAGTTATCGTAAGGGAAGGTCCGATGTCGGGACGCGGAAGAAGCACCGGAGGCTTGAGCTCCTTCCGCAATGCCGAGCTATGGAAGGTCGGCGTAGTATGGCTCTTCTTCAACGGAGCGCTCCTATCTTTCAGCACATGGGCTCCGACCCTCTTCACATCTTATAAAGGGTTCTCGACGATCGATGCAAGTCTTTACGCAAGTATCCTCAGCTGGATGACGATATTCTGCGTCCCCCTCTTTGGCTTAATATCGGATAGAATCGGGAAAAGGAAGCTTTTACTCGTGGTCGGTGCTACAGCCGTCTGTCTCGTAGAGGTTGCGATGGCCTATTCTTCTGGATTTGCCCTCATAGGACTAATATTTGTGCTAGGTTTCGCTGCTTCGATGATACCCGGCATAATTCAAACACTACCCTCTGAGATGCTGGGGCCTAGCATGGCCGGGGTTGGCTTCGCGGTCCTCGGGATATGTGGAAACATTGGTATCGCAGCCACACAACCACTCGCGGGAATTATCCTCGACTCTACGGGCTCCTACTCGCTGAGCTTATTGTCTATGGCTATCTTCGGGGCCCTCTGCGCCATCACGGCTTATCTGCTGAAGTCGAAATAGAACAGCCATCTTTCACCTTCTTCCACGTCCTCTCGTTGACCTCCCGTTCACCCCTAATTATTTCATTGAGGTTCCTTGTACCATACTTCTCATTTATCTCCTCCTCTGATAGAGTCTCGAGTTCTAAGCGCCTCCAAACTTTATGGCCGACAATGTCGTTAAACTCAGCCCAGCTCACACCCCTCGCGGCCATCTTCGTGAGGTCTCTGGTAGTTTTAAGCTCTCTAAGAGCGTCCTCCATCGCCTTTGTGGCGGAGTAGAGGCAGACCATGGGAACTGAGAGGTACCTAACGCCCCTCTCCTCAAGATCAACAACGGTAAAGGGTGGAGTTTTACCGCCGGGTATAATGTTGAAGGCTATAGGTGCGGGAATATCCTTAACTAGGCGCTCCACCTCAACGAGGCTCTGCGGAGCTTCAACGTAGACGTAGTCGGCGCCCGCCTCTACGTATGCTACAGCCCTCGATATGGTCTCATTAAGAGTTGAGATAGCCCTGGCGTCGGTCCTTGCCCCTATGACAAGATCAGGGTCCTCCTCATCCCTTGCCTTAACCGCAGCCCTAATCTTACCAACCATCTCGTTGGCGGGAATAACGTTCTTCCCAGCCATATGACCGCACCTCTTAGGCCAGACCTGATCCTCGATCCTTACACCAGCAGCCCCTATACGCGCAAAATTCAATACCGTCCAGTATGCATTGAGGGCGTTACCATAACCGGTGTCTATATCGACGTCGACTGGCGTCGATACCGCGTTCACGATTGTGCGTGTTCTCTCCAGCATCTCCTGGTATCCTATGAGGCCTATGTCAGGCTGGCCGATGATTGATGCAGATATGCCATACCCTGAGGTCCCGATGACGTCGAAGCCCGCCCGCTCTATAAGGATCGCTGAGAGCGCATCATAGGCGCATGGCCTAAAGATGAGGCCCTTTCCCTTTAGTAGCCTCCTAAAGACCTTAGATCTGGACTTCATAAACCATCGACTCAAAAGGCGTAGGTCATCGGGTTAAAGAGTTCGACTAATTTATGAGCCACCTCACCTGAACACTCTGGGGTAAGTGTTGAGCCTACCACATCAACTCACAGCGCGTTACGCGAAACAGCGCTACAGATTGGTGGGCAGCCACTCCGCGGTGAAGACGTGCCTATGGGTGGGAAAAAGCCTTAGATCAGGGGGGCAGCAACACTGCTATAAGCAGAGATTCTATGGCGTTCCCAGCCACAGGTGCCTACAAATGACTCCGAGCCTAGGTCACTGTACACAGAGTTGCATATTCTGCTGGCGAGCCACTCCCGAAAACTTGGGAGTCGGCTGGGATCAGACCACCTCGATAGTCGGTGGCGACGACCCCGATTCCATAGTCGAGGGTTGTCTCAAGGCGCATCGTAAACTAATCTACGGCTTCGGTGGCAATCCGCATATATCTGCAAATAGACTCAATGAGGCTTTAAATCCCGTCCATGTCGCGATAAGCCTTGAAGGGGAGCCAACTCTATACAATCATCTCGGTGAGCTCGTCGATGCCTTCAAGCATCGTGGCTTCCGCACGATATTCATAGTCACTAACGGCACAACCCCAGAGGTGCTTGAAAACCTAGGGACGGAGCCAAGCCAGCTATATGTCAGCCTGTGTGCCTCAGACGAAGAGACCTATGTTAAAACATGCCGCCCCATGATCCCGGGGGCATGGGGAAAAGTGATGAAGACACTCGATCTTCTACAGAGCTATAGCTGCCCAACTGTAATTCGACAGACCCTCGTACCAAAGCTGAATATGGAAAATGTCCTCGGGTACGCTAGACTCGTTGAAAGGGCCAACCCTACTTATATAGAGCCTAAAGGCGCCATGAGCGTCGGCTTCGCCCGTCAGAGATTCACATAT
This sequence comes from Candidatus Bathyarchaeota archaeon, assembly GCA_963780545.1. Classification (GTDB taxonomy): domain Archaea; phylum Thermoproteota; class Bathyarchaeia; order TCS64; family TCS64; genus UBA8941. Next base: position 237,890 of record CAWACK010000010.1, on the reverse strand, counting down.
GAGGAGATGGCGAGCTATGAGGATATACGCGGCTTCGGAGCCCAGCTTGCCGAAGAATCCGGCTACGCCATAATAGACGAGCAGTACGAGAGTAACATAGTTTTACTTAGTCGCCTAAAGAGGCCAATAAACCTCTACGCCTAAAGGTTTTAAACCGCGCTCCATCTAGGAAGCCTAATGATATTGAAGATAGGCGTCAAAACCCTAACACCCCTCCTCGTCGCATACAGGGAACTTAAACCAGGCGAGAATGAGGCAGAGGCTTTTGCTCACCTTAACGCTGAAGCCCACGAGAAAGGCGTCACACCCAGCGACCCGACGATGATAATCTACTACGACCCCAAGGACTCAGAGAATTGCCGCAGGGAGGTACTTGTCCCCGTGGATAAGGAAGCCCCCGGCCTAAAAACGAAAAAGCTCTCCGAGTTCAGGGCGGGATTCATTGTCTATTCAGGCGCACAACATCCAGCTGAACACTACTATAGTGAACTTAGAAAACACCTCGAACAGCGCGGTCTCAAGCCAGCCTCAAAGAACTTCTGCAGCATGGAGGCAGTCTACCAGCCCGATACATATGGACTCAGCACCGGAAGCTATATCGACGAGGACGTCCAGGAACATTGGACGACGGAGATCCTTCTTCCGCTCGAGGGCTAAACATTTTAACGAGCCCCTATAATTCTCTCCCGGGCGACTGTAGTCTAGTGGTTAGGATCTTGGCCTTCCAAGCCAGAGACCCGGGTTCAAATCCCGGCGGTCGCACCAACAATCACTATTCTCGAAGCCATTATTGATTCTTAGGTATGCTCAACTGTTCTATTTTTTTTAATCACTCATAACGAATCGCCTTATCCATCAGAAAGCTGGGACGAAGGAAATTGTTTTAAAAATAAGTAACCCGACGTTAAATGAGTAGAAAATAACTAAACTACAACTAAATTGCGTAGATTTCTTAATATCGCCGAGGTAAGAGGTTCTATGGGGTCTTCCGAGTTAATTTGACGGTTACTCGGGCCTCGTCGAAGGTGAAATTATGTCCGGCATCGTTCAGCTGATTAGCGGATATTCTTAACCAGTCCCCGAAGCTGCCCTTCGCAGTATTCTCTGGGTTAAAGACAGAGACATCAGCTCCGTATATACTCCTCCCGAGTTCACAAAGTATGTTCTTTGAGGCCCAGTAATCAAGGGCGATTGGGTCGATGCTCGCTGCAATTATACCCGAGTTAGTCGCTTCGCTATAGCTAGTCTTCGGGCCACCTCCGGGCCTAGCGTTGACATGAATAGCGTCAAGGATGTTTAGGTTAGGAACTCTTGTCTTAGCCATTAATGTCCCCATGCCGCCTTTACCCACAGTTGGATGAGTTCTGAATCCTTTCAACGCTGTAAGTTTGTCAGAGTTAACACCCATGTAACCTTTCATTGCGCCAGTTACACCAAATATGAAGTGGGCCTTTAGAACGGGGACGTTTATGATTTTGAGGCGATCCCCCTCGTATCTCCTCTTCTGGGGGTCCCAAACCCCTTTCTTGAAGCTGATGTGGGAACCATGCTTCGTCGTGAACTTTGGATAACTAACTAAGACTCCGGTAACTGGATCTGCATTCTGCTCCACGACGTAGCCGTCGCCAATGTCCCCATCGGAGTACTCCTTTACTTCACGCATCGTTATTTCGTCCCAGAGAAAAGTTGAGACCTTCCCGAGGCTCTTTAAGGAATCGACCACTTTTTGTATCGACTGGTTCCGATCCTCAGCGTTATTATAGGCGTAGTCGAGGCTACCACCGTGGCCAGTGCTGCCATACTGTGCCTGCCCGTTATCAGCTACCACGACTTCCCCGTTGAAATCGTCTGGGTGGGCAAGCAAAGCTGCTACGATTGTCTTGACGAGGTCAGTGTTGGTTCCCCCGCGCTCGTCCCATTGGCTATTCACCTTAACTATAACGACATCGCTAGAGCCAAAAAGACCATCAGGGCCCTGAAGGAGCCCCTTCATATTTGAATTATAAAATTTAAGGCCATCAGCATCCATCGTTTCCAATACTGTGTTAAGACCACCATCATTTCCCTTTGTACCTTCTACAGCGTAAATGGTTGAGGAGTGTAACTTGACTGCCCTCTGTGATTTCAGGGTTAGCATAGCATTACATCTTATCGGCGCCTCATCAACCTTTGGCGTTAGAGAACCTTGATATCCTGCCAATTGGATTATCGGTACTTATTCAAAGGGAAAAACGTTGAAGTCAAAAATCGGGATAGAGGTTATAGATTCTCATGCTCACTTCATGACCGCTGGATCAATGCGTGCTTGGTCATCGAGAGGACGCAGCATGACAAGTTTCCAGAAACGCACAGAGACACGTACCGACATGAAGAGCATCGAAATCCCAGACGAGAACTTCGACGCTGGCCAGAAGTGGGCCGATGAACTCGACAGATATGGTATAAGCAGTGTCGGCTTCATGATTGGGCCAGAAACATACGATGAGTTCAAGGAGGCCCGACGCAGATTCCCAGGATACTTCCTCGGCTATTTGAATGTAAACCCAACAGACGCAGAAGCTCCGAAGAAGATCAGGAAGGCAGCCGAGGAGGGATTCTATGGCATTAAACTCTATCCTTCGAGTTGGAGCGGAATACACGTTTACGACGAACGGATCTATCCCATCTACGAAGAAGCCTTAAGACATAAAATGTTAGTTATCTGCCATTTCGGGGTAAGTATCGGCGGTGAGGCGGACCTTCGAAGTGGTAACCCCATAGATATTCAGATTCCTGCTAGGGACTTCCCAGAGCTTAACTTCATGATAGCTCACTTTGGTGCTGGTTGGTTCCGTGAACTTCTACTCATGCAATACCAAGCCGACAACGTCTTTATGGATAGCAGCGGCAGCAACGTTTGGATGAAATACCTTCCACAAGACCTCTCCATCAAAGATGTCTTCCGACATGCTATACGCGCCGGCGGCCCTAACAAGATACTATTCGGCACAGATTCCACATTTTTCCCACGTGGATTCCGCTATAATATACTCGAAGAACAATTTAACGCCCTTCAGAGCCTAAAAAAAGATGGCGTAATCAATGAAGATGGCATCCAGCAGATATTCAGCGAGAATCATAAACGCCTGACAAGATACAAACCGAGGGACTAATATGCCGAGGAGAGGACGGCGAGGATATCCGACCGCCGTCCTGATCGGCCTGAATCAAGAATCAGCTCATCTTTGGACAATTTATAGTGAATCAGTCAAACCATCAAAAGTTATAATCAAAATTGGAAACGACGATAAATCCTTGTATCGATTCTATGAGGAGATCATTGACAATATTAGGAATCTTCTCTCGGAGGGTTTCACAGGCATTATTTTTGCTTCGGAGAATAGGAGTAAACTTTCAACTAACATAACAGAACACTTAACGAAGCACTACAGATGGATGACTGAAAAAGTGACAATTAGACAGTTGTCAGGTAAAGCAGGAACAATCGATGAAGTAATTCAATTGATAAAAACAAACAAGCTCCAAGAAACTGTTAACGAGGCAAATGAAGAGATGGGAAGAAGAATTATAGATCAATTAGAAAGTGCATTAGAAAATGGAAACATTCTATATACCGTTGATGAACTAAATTTGGCAATTAATTCCAATAAGAGGCCAACAACCATAATTATGACAGAAAATTTTCAGCGTAAAAAACAGAGGAATAGTAAATTCAACAGCGTCCTTCAAATATCGAAGAATTTAGGCGCTTTATTGATCATTATAAAACCAAATAATCCAATTAATTTACGGCTAACACAATTAGGGGAATTTATCTGTATAATTACGCCATAGTTATCTTCTCAATATATCATTTCGCTACAATCTGAGAATAACTCGTTAACAACTAAAAAATAGCGTACTAGTTATTTATATCAATAGAGAGCAACATCTACGAAAACTTATAACGAATTGAAAATAATTACTCTCAAATTAAGCGAAGATAAAAACTAAACTTCATTTAAAAATATATGGGCCTTTTCTAAAAACTCATTGGGATAATAAGTATCAGCCATTGGTATTCCCATTTTCTTTAACTTCAATATCGCCGTTTCGGTATAAGGTCTGAAAATTTCCCGGTGTGCGAGAGGACTTATTCCCGCAAATACCCTTATTCCGTCATCCTGCATCTTCCTTATTGTCTCATAGTTTTTCATGGTTTCGTCTGTATCTTTGCTTGGGTCACTGAGAACGAAGTCACTAAAATAGAAGCAGATCCTATCATTTCTCTCCGAAGCATCCGTGAGTTGCTCATAGGCCCACTGTATGCTCTTATTTGGTATCGTGCCGCCCCACGTTGAGCCGTCGATGGTGCCTCTAAATCGGAACTCCATCTGCGTCGTCGTCATCGTAATCATATCGAGTAGTTGTTCAAGTATTGGCTCAATGTCAATTTCATCTGTAAGATCCTTGATGACATGACTGTTACTTTCGTAGAGGATTAAGCCCCACTTATCGTTTCGAAGTCCCCACATCAGAGGAATGAGGCTTAAAATGCTATAATTGACTGAATTGATGCCTTCGTAGTCGTAAAACATCGTATTGCTAATGTCTTGTATATATATGATGTTCCTGTTTCTCTTCTTCTTCTTGAGCATCATGAAATCATCGGGCCTTATATCGTCGATTTTACGGCCGAGGTCGATGATGTTTTCTAGACTTCTATCCTCGTCTATTGAGTCCGTGTCTTCACCGGGTTGAAATGGGCGAACGGAGGCTATCCTGCTCCAGTCGTCTTTCCTCTCCAGCTCGCGGCCAAGCTTCATCAACCGCTCCTTTAAGAGGTAGGCGAGCAGTTTACGCATCTTCTCGTCGCGCTCCTCTTTGAAAGCCCTTGCGCCAAACTTTAGAATCCTGTCTTCACCTGGGCCAACGCCTACATCTGGCTTGTTCTTGAATTTAGTGAATTGTTCTGGACCCGTTATACTTGGATTATCGTTTACAATGTTTTGCTCTAATCCCTTTGCGTGGGGGGTGACGTAGACTTCTTCAGTCTTCTTGCTGAGAAGGCTTAGAAGTTTGTCGCCTTCCATCTCGTCCTGTGGCTCCTCGTCATACTCGTTGACGTTGGTTAGAAGATCGAGGGCAACTTTCTCAGCCATCTTCTGGTTATCAACTTGACTCGTGATGACTGCGGCGCGCAAAAGGTCCTCAAAACGCAGGCAACCATTCCTCATGAAACCGGGGAGAAGAATTTTTCCCATGTTAATACTCTGGCGGGGGCTCGGCTTCTCCACAACATCCTTGCTTCTTCGCATCCTCTCTATAAATTCGGGAATGAAGTAGTTCGCATAGTGAAATGGATACTCCAAGGAGGAGTTAGACATTTTAATTTAGTACCTTCGCTATTATCTCATCTACGATCTTTGCGACGCTCTTACCCTCCTCCCCACGGACCTTCATCTCCTTTGCAAGGACCGATGGAGCGAAGAACCTGATTGCTGCGTTCTCGTCTTCAAAACGGTCGATGTATTTGTTAACAAGTCTAGTTAGGTAAATTCCACTTCGCGGCGAAGCCGGTATCTCAAGCACCGGACTTTCGCGGGTTATCTTTACGATTTCGTAGATTTTATCGAGGGCGCTAACTGGGAGACTAAACGCAGGCGTGTTCTCCTTTAGTATCTCGAGCTCCGTCTCCTTCGTCGGGTAGGTGAGCCTGATCCAGCAACCGATACGGTCAACAAGGACCCTGCTGAGGCGGTAGGTACCTGAGGTCTCAATAGGGTTCTGAGTTGCCACAAAGGCGAAGCTCTCCTGGGCTCTGACCATCCCGAGAGGGAAGAGGTGGTAGTGTCTCTCTTCCAGTGGGGCGATTAGACTGTTTTGGCAGAATTCAGTAGCCCGATTGAGCTCGTGGGCTACGAACAGTCCCCCCTCCACCATTGCACGAATTAGGGGACCAGGTTCAAAGCTGCTGATGTTCCTACCGCTGCGGACTACTAGTGCAGGGTCGAAGCTGCCTATGAGGCGACTTGGGGTTACGTTCTCATCGAAAAAGACTTCATGAAAGCTACGTCCAGTATCTTCTGCGACTTTTCGGGCGAGAAGACTTTTACCTACGCCAGGAGGCCCAACGAGGCATGGTGTGATTCCAGAGTCGAGGGCATCTTTCAATAGGCTGTAGGCGGTTTCATACTGCCCCTTGAGAACCACAGGGTGCTCTATGCGTATATTCTCGACGATACTCTTCTCGAGCATCTTGCGGAAGCCCTGCTCCTTCTCCGCAATCAAGTTTAGTCCATCTGTGATCAACAACCTCTAATTTAAATCTTAAACTAGAAGACTATGGAGAGAAAACAAGCCAGTGTCATTATAAATTAACTAAATTTCTTTGACTAATAAACATCAGGTCAACCCTGAAACCATCTATATTTTAAAGAAATAATAAATATCATAAGAATTAATTCTCATATCTATTTACCGTTAATATAGGACAATATGGTCAAATTAATGTTAATATATTGAACAATTAACCAATTTTATACTTATTTATAAATCAATAGAAGCATAAATCTTATTGTAATATAATTTTTTCATCAAATGGAACTTTAGTGTTAAACTTTAAATCCTTCTCCGCAGCATCATTACGGAATCGTTACTCTTTTAACAAGATGAGTTGAAGTTGTAACGAAACAACGAGGGAAAAAATAGTGATTGAAATTAGGTTGCACGGCAGAGGCGGTCAGGGAGCCGTCACCGCGTCTAGGATAATCGCAACAGCTGCCTATGAGGAGGGAAAGTTCTCCCAGGCTATCCCCATGTACGGCACTGAAAGGCGAGGGGCACCTCTTACCGCTTATGTCCGCATCGATGAAAAGCGTGTAAGGGAAAGGGAGTTAGTCCATAATCCGGACATAAGCATTTGTTTTGATCCACTCATCAGCCTGCAGCAGGCTGTCGCTAATGACGTAAAGTCAGGCGGTAAGGTGCTTCTTAACGCGCCTTTCGCTCCTGAGAAGAGCGAACTCGCAGGAAATATTGAGATAGCGACGGTGGACGCCACAGGGATCTCCCTAGAGACCCTAGGTAGACCCATCACCAACACTGCTATGTGTGGCGCATTCTCTAAAGCAACTGGACTCGTATCTCTGGAGTCTGTGGAGAAAGCCATCAAAAAGTACTTCCCTGGTAGACTCGGCGATATGAACATCGCCGCGGTCAGAAAGAGCTACGAAAAAGTCTCTCCGTGGGTCGAAGCTAAGAATAAAATCGCCCCGAAGATGACAGTCGACCTCAATGTTGGCGGATATGGTACGCTGAAGGACGTTAGCAGCTGGCGCGTTTTCTACCCCGTCGTCGACGAAGAGAAGTGCATCGGCTGTAAAACCTGCTGGATCTTCTGCCCTGAAGCAGCTCTCGAGTGGAAGGCTAACAACAAGCCTGCCATGATTGACAAAGCCTGCAAGGGTTGCGGCGTTTGCGCCAACGAATGCCCTGTAAAGGCCATCGAGATGAAGAGGGTCGCAGGCGCATAAGGAGGAAATGAAAAATGTCATATGAAGTAATGGTCGGTAACAAAGCGACTGCAGTTGGCTGCAAGTTGGCGAGAGTTAGAGTCGCTGCAGCATTCCCCATCACCCCCCAGACAACGATCACCGAGTACCTCTCAGAGATCTACGCGTCGGGTGAGCTTCCGGGGTTCGAATTCATAAACGTCGAGGGCGAGCTTAGCAGCCAAGTAGTTGTACAAGCAGCAGAGGCAGTTGGCGCAAGAAGTTTCACCTGCACCTCAGGCCCGGGTCTCCTCTATATGCACCACCCGATGCAGGAGACAGCCAGCAAGAGATTACCACTAGTCATGGCTGTCGTACACCGTAGCGTTAAGAGCATGCAGCCAGACCACAGCGACCTCATGTCGCAGCAGTGGCAAGGTTGGCTCCACCTCTACGTCGAGAACGCACAGGAGATTCTCGATACTATAGTAATGTCATACAAGATCGCCGAAGACAAAAGGATCCGCCTTCCCGTCGCTGTTGGATATGATGGTTATGTCCTCAGCTATACTGCTGAGCCCGTCGAAATCCCCCCGCAGGAAGATATAGACGCGTTTCTCCCGCCCTACAAACCGATGCCGAGCATCCTTCCGGACGAAGCAGATCCAAGGACCTTCAGCCGTGGGTGGGATGAGGGCGACCCCATGTTGCCATGGCAACAACACCACCAGGCAGCCCTCAACGGCGAGACCGTAATCAAAGAAGTGTTCGCCGACTGGGGCAAAAAGTTTGGTCGCACGTACGGCAATGGCATGATCGAACCCTATAGGGTGGAAGGCTCTGACTGCGTAGTTACCGCAATGGGCACGATCGCAGGAACTGCAATGGCTGCGATTGACAAACTGTGGGCAGACGGCAAGAAGGTAGGGCTCGTTAAGATCAGGAGCTTCCTACCCTTCCCGAGGAAAGACTTCCAGGAAATCGCCAAAAACGTGGGCGCCATCGGAGTATTCGACCGCAGCTGCCAACCCGGCATGTGGGGTCCAGTCTACCACCAGATGAGGAGCACCCTCTACGATGAGGAGAAGAGAACACCTATCCTAGGTTTCATAGGTGGCCTCAGCGGTAAAGAGGTTCGCATAGGAGACATCATGAAGATCGGTGAGAAGACCCTGAAGGTAGCGAAGGGTGGGAAGCCAGAGGCTCCCATCCAGTGGGTATAGGAGGTAATGTAAAATGAGTACGCAAAGAATGACGAGAGCTCAGGTCCCCATGGAGGAAATGATCCTAGCGCCTGGCAGCACATGCCAGGGTTGCGGAGCCGCCATGGCGGCGAGACTGACCTTCAAGGTCCTAGGTCCTAATCTCATCAGGCACGGTATACCATGCTGTCCAGATCACGTCACAAAGCATCCTCGAGCAGGGGCCGTATTCGAGGGAGGTGGCGCGTCCCTTACGGGAACAGCCCGCGGCCTCAAGGCAATCGGCAGGGAGGATGTTAAGGCAGTCGCCTTCTTTGGCGATGGTGGAACCTACGACATCGGATTCCAAGGACTCTCAGCAGCTGCCGAGCGAAACGAGAACATCCTAGTCATAACAAAGGACAACGAGGCTTACATGAACACGGGCGGCCAGAGAAGCGGTGGCACCCCAAAATATGCGGAGACAACGACGAATCCTGTTGGCCCGAACAGCAGAGGGAAGAGTGAGCCTAAGAAGAATATCCCAATGATCTTCGCTGCCCACTATGTCCCCTACATCGCAACCGCATCCGTCGCATTCCCAGAGGACCTGATGCAGAAGGTAAAGTACGCCAAAGACATCATCGGCTTCAGAATGATCCTCATACAGTCACCGTGTCCAGTAGGTTGGCGATTCGACCCGGCAAAGACCATCGAACTCGCCCGCGCAGGTGTTCAGGCGGGTATCTGGCCACTCTACGAGATCGAGCACGGTACTAGCTTCAAGCTAAATTACAAACCAAAAGAGCTGAAGCCCGTGAGTGAGTACTTGAAACCTCAAGCGCGCTTCCGCCATATGACAGAGGTCGAGGTCAATGAGATCCAGACCAACGTCACGGCGAATTGGCAGAGGCTCCTAAAGGCCGATGAGATGAAGACGGTAGTACTATAAAGCTACCTTTTTTATTAATTTCTAATATTTATTTGATCTATAAGCACAAAAGCGAAGTCAATCGCTCCATCTGTTGTCAATATTTTTATTTCCTACTTATGCGCGGGTTTAGGTGATTCTGAACGCTTTAATTAACCGTGGCAGCCAACCAAAACCCTAGATTGCCCATCCGACGAAAAGGCGCCAGAGCCTGTGCTCTAACACCACACTCAGCTTATTTCTTCCGAAGACCCTGAAATAGTTCTTCCCCATCGACTCGACTAAGATCCCCTATTTCGTAGCGGGGAAACATCGCGGTGGATATAATGATCTTACCCCATTCGCCCCTCTTCATCTCATGAAGCATCTTTACCCCCGAACCCGTTTCAACTTCGAAGAGGTACGTGTCGTAGTTTGGACAGACATATGGTAGCTCATCGCGCTGTTGAGCGAAGGCGCCCTCAGTAGCGGTATACATCTCAACAACGGGAACATCCCCGTACATCGCGCGAAGCTTAGGAGCGTAGTTCTGCTGTATCTTCGCGACACTTGTACAGTATATGACCTTCAGCTTCCAAAGATCTCTAGGCTTCACCCCGTGTTTCTTCCTTATGTATCTGGCAAAACCCGTCTGGACAGGGGCGACACCGATTATACTGACGACATCACAGTCCTTCGCTTTCTGATAAATGAACTCGTATCTTTTCCTCCAACCCTCTGGAGAAAGATCAGTCTGCAATGCGTCAATCTCTTCTTGTCGGGGAACAAGGCTAAGACCCGCCATCATGGGATTGAGCTTCGCATAGGTTCCCGAGCTGAAACCGTAGACGACATCTTTCCCTCCCTGATTGAGAACACGCATATTACTAGGAAATTGAAGGTTGAGGACACCCCCGGCCAGTAGGCTGAGGCCACCATTTCTCATTGAGAAGTTTAAGACCGCCCTGGAACCGCACTTGATAATGTCTTGAAGATGATGAGGAGTCACAGGAATCACCTTCGACTTCCCTGTGGTGCCACGAGTCATTACCCAAGTGATCGGTTCCTCATCGAGGAACACTTGGTGACCAAGGCTTCTTACTCTTTCAAACCATGGTTCTAGATCTGCATATCCAACGATAGGAAACTTCGCTCGATACTCTTCTATTGAGGAAATCGTCTCAGCGGATTGGTCCAAGCCATAATCTGTTTTAGCGTATCCCTCAAGCAGACCTCGGAGTACTCTTTCCTGTGCCTTAGTAGGGTCCTCCAGTGACTCCTCCCAAGCATCCAGGTTCCTCTTGATCCTACTCCAAGGATCCTCGAGCATGGTAAACCGAAGCATATTTCTGAGGCCGTGGTTAAAGGAGTTCCTCTGGGCATCTCTTTTTATTCGAAGGGGTAACCGAATACCGCGAGTGATAGCCATGAAGAGGCAAGTTGTTCTCACAGTAGCTGAGTCTAAGCGCTTGATCGCAAAGGGCGTGGCAGCTCTACCCGAGGTTCAAGCAGCGATGGAGGACGGGATCGTTGTAGTCGCAACCGGCACGACAAACGCGTATGTGCTCCAAGAGATATGGGGCGAAAAGTTTGACCTACGCAGATATCGAAGCGGCATAACCACTCCAAGCCTCCCTGATAAAAAGCAGGAGAAACAGGGAGAGCCAATACCCGACATCGTCTTCAGGAAAGGTGAAGTGGCGAAGGAGCTAGACCGATATAACGCCATCAAAGAGATGGACAGAGGCGACGTCTACATTAAGGGTGCCAACGCACTAGACTACGTCGGTCAAGTAGCAGGCGTCCTCATCGCTGGTGAGACGGGAGGCACAGTCGGGGCCGTACTTGGATCAATTATAGGTAAAAAGATCACCCTCGTAATCCCCATCGGCCTCGAGAAGCTCGTATACGAGGATATGAATGAGCTCCACCAACTTACAATGGACCCCGACTATGACGGTCCCGCGATATGGCCAATATCAGGTCTAATCTTCACAGAAATCGAGGCTCTAGAGGTTATTTGTGGTGTCCAAGCTACCCTAGTTGCCGCTGGCGGAGTCGCAGGCGCTGAGGGAAGCATCCGCCTCCTAGTCGAAGGGTTAGACGAGGATGTCGATGCAACTCTGGAGCTTGTGAATAGTATAAAAGGTGAACCACGCTACCTCCTCTAGCCGGTGCACAAGCTGTGCTCAGGGACGAGACCTTAAACCTTCTAAATAAACATGGCCTAAGAATCGACGCCAACTTAGATGAGCATCAACTCGTCGATCCGGAGGCCATAAAAACCCTAATAGATGCATCCGACATCGAACCAAGCGACACTGTCCTAGAGATCGGCCCCGGAGCAGGAAACATAACCGTCGAGCTAGCCGCTAGGACGAGCAGAGTCGTCGCAATAGAAAAAAACCCCAAATTTATTTCCATACTAAGGGAGAGACTCTTAGGTTTTAGCAACGTCGAGATCGTGGAGGCGGACGCAATGAGCATTCAGCTTCCACACTTCGATGTTCTTGTGTCTAACCCCCCATACTCAATCGCAGAGGCTTTACTACAGAGACTCACAAAAACAAAATTCAAGGCCGCCTCTCTAATCGTCTCCTCGCCCTTCGCCTCCATATTAACTGCGGACCAAGGAACACCAAAATTTAGCAAGTTAACTTATGAGATTGGAATTTTCTTTGATGTCACAAAAACTATTTATTTAAAATCAGAAGCGTTCTATCCTGAGCCAAAGACTTCCACTGCTATCATTGTAATTAAGCTAAAATCTATCAAGAAACCAACGGACGCCGTTCTATCTGCGCTTCTTCGCCAAGGGGACAAGAAAACAATTAACGCCCTACGAGAGGCCCTGATATCCTCAGCCAACCAAGGATACCCTACTACGAAGAATGGGGCTAGAAGCATCGTAGCCAGATTAGCTCTTTCAGAGGACATATTGGAGAAGAGGGTTGCAACTCTGAGCCTAGTTGATCTACAATTACTTAGCAAAAAGCTAGATCAACTTATCAGCTAACCCATCCTATATACTCACGCGCCCGTATCGTAGTGCGGGATTAACTGAGTAACTTTCCTCCCAGACTTATCAATATAAACTCGGTGACCAAAGTAGAACTCCATTTACTACGCTAAGGCAGAGGAGCAAGCTTCATGATGATCATCGACTTATACGCCATCAGGACCCCAAAATAATGCCAGGGAAACTAACTTCTGTTCAAAAACCAAGAACGAGATGAAGATATTGAAATAGTACTCAAGCCCATTGCCTTATTGATGGCACTTGAAGGCATACGTTTTACTTAACACCGAGTTGGGGAAGGAGCCCGAGGTCATCCAGGCGATGAAGGGCGCTAAGGAGATCAAGAACATCTTCAGCCTCTATGGGATCTACGACATCATAGTCGAGGTCGAGGCTGACACGATGGAAAAGGTGAAAGAGGTTGTCTTCAACAGAATAAGACGCCTCGACAATGTGAAAAGTACAATCACACTCATCACCTACGGCGAGCCAATCCTTAACACATAACTGAACCTGGTTTTAAAGGACCACAGCATTTTCTTCAACGGGTTAACAAACTTGTTCTATCAAGATTAGAGTGAAGAACACCGATTCGCGATACTTATAGGCACGTACGCATCTTCAACCCGATTATATGGTGGACGAAAATATCCAAGACGTCTAGTACAATAGCTATACTTAGTAGATATCAAAAAAGATGTGATAATCTAAATGAACAACGATGACATCAACATCGACGTAAACATCTCAGATCATAATTCTCGTCTCAAAGACGTTCTCATTGTCTCCAGCAGGCGTCTTAATCACATCCCAGTGAGTTAGGAACATTTTTAGGCAACGTTTTTATGTTCAACGGTTACAAACTGTCGGGAGATTTCCGCATGTCAAGGGAATTCAACTACATAGTTAGGCTACACGGAACCAACTTGGACGGTACCAAGGCGGTGCCCTATGCCATGTCTGACATCAAGGGCATGGGGATACGTATGGCCTTATCCTTGACCAAGGCGGTAGGCGTAGATCCGGCCAATAGGTTGGGGAGCCTCTCCGACGCCGAGGTTAAGCGTCTGGAGGAAGCGCTTGATAATCCAGTTAGCGTGGGGTTACCTAAGTGGATGCTCAATCACAGGAAGGATCCCATAACGGGTGGTGATCACCACCTTCTCGCCTCCGACTTGGACATGAGAACTAAGGACGAACTCGAGCTCATGAGGGAAACTCGGAGCTGGAAGGGCGAACGTCACGCCCGCGGCATTAAGGTTCGTGGACAGCACACAAAGACCACGGCAAGGAAGGGCCGCAGCGTAGGCGTATCCAAGAAACAGCAGCAGCAACCTGCGAAGAAGGAGGAGTAGTCTTATGGGAGATCCTAAGAAACAGCATAAGAAATACACTACTCCTAGTGTCCCATACGACACGGAAATGTTCATGGAGGAACTTAAACTCCTCGGCGCATACGGTCTACGCAACAAACGTGAACTATGGCGCCTCAGAACCGAGCTGAGTAGCCTCCGCCGCAGAGCTCGTGGTCTCCTCGCCCAAACAGCAACAGAGCGCGAAAAACAGGAGAAGGAACTCATCAATAAGCTCCATAAGATGGGGCTCATTCAATCCAACGGAACCCTAGATGATATTCTTACACTAAGTATAGAGGATTTGATGGAGCGTAGGCTCCAGACCTTCATCTATCGAAAAGGTATGGTGAAGAGCCTCTGGCAGGCTAGGCAGCTCATCACACACGGCCACATAAGCATCTCAGGAAAAGAGGTGAAGGCCCCAGGGTACCATGTACTCATTGATGATGAGAAACTCATCGACTACACGGATGTAAGCCCGTACAGCAATAAGGATCACCCCCTCAGAAGGGAGATGGCTGTGAACGAAGTCGCTGGAGGAAACAAGGTTGAGTAACGAAACCACTACACCATTACCAGCCGATAAGTGGGCGATAGTTCACGTCTTTAGCAGTTTTAACAACACTATCATCCACATGACCGATCTTACCGGCGCCGAAACCTTTGGCTTCGCCACCGGTGGCATGTTTGTCAAGGCTGACAGACTTAAGCCGAGCCCTTACGCCGCGATGAAGGCTGCCCAGCAGATAGCTGACTGGGGCCGCGACAAGGGCGTAACGGGGATACACATCAAGGTACGTGCCCCTGGAGGTAGTGGATCCAAGACCCCTGGGCCAGGTGCACAAGCTGCAATCCGTATCCTAGCCCGTAGCGGCTTCAGGATCGGGCGCATCGAGGAGGTCACACCCGTCCCTCACGACGGCACCAGGAAGCCTGGAGGAAGGAGAGGTAGAAGGCCGTAATCCGAGGGTATTGCAATGAAGGTAACGGTGCTTAGCTTAAATGAGGATATCATCCGGTTCGGCGTAGAGAACATCGACACGGCTTTTGCTAATGCCCTACGTAGGACCATGGTCAGCGAAGTTCCAACCATGGCGATAGAGGACATATTCTACTACGACAACACCAGCGTCGTCCCGGATGAGGTGCTCGCCCACCGGATAGGACTCGTGCCACTCAAAACCGACCTAGAGCACTACCGGTTACCATCCGAGTGCGACTGTAACGCAGATCTGGGATGCCCAAAGTGTCGAGTCACCCTCAGCCTCAGCGTGAAAGCAGAGGATGAGAAGAAAACCGTTTACTCAGGCGACCTACAGTCCGTAGACCCAGCTATAACACCAGTAAACCCATACATACCGCTAGCCAAACTTGCATCAGGACAGTCCATAAGCTTAGAGGCATATGCCCAGCTGGGGAAAGGCCGCTTCCATACCAAATGGAGCCCAGTTTCCATGGCCATCTACCAGAACGCGGCAGAGATCAAAACCGATGCAGCTACCGCAACAAAATGTGCTGAAGAATGCCCCAAAGGCGTGATACTAACAAAGAAAGATACTCTCAAAGTTATCGATTTAGAGGCCTTCAACCGTAGCCCCACATGCTCAAGCCTCCTCAAGGAAGGCTCAATCAAGGATCACATGAAGAGTGACGAGTTCATCTTCACCGTCGAATCCACCGGCGCCCTCGCCCCGGAGAGGATCGTCTTCGAGGCCGTCAAGATCTTAAACTCTAAACTTGAAGAACTCAAACGTAAAGTAGATGCCGGCGAACTCCACGAAAGCATCGAAGACTTCGAGGCACCCACCGAAGTGGGACGCCGCCTATACAGCATAGGCTCCGGAGAGTTCGAAGAGGAGGAAGAGGGAGAAGAAGGAGCAACAGGAAGTAGTGAACCAACCTATGATGAACAAGGAAATTGAAAAAACTATAAAGGGGCTTAAGGCGGCTAAGAAGAAGACGGGTCAGCCCATCTGGGGTGCCCTCGCTGAGGAACTCGACAAACCTAAGAGGATCAGAGTCGACGTCAACCTGAGCAGGATAAATAGACTCACCAAGGAAGGTGAGGTAGCCGCAGTACCCGGTAAAGTCCTCGCATCCGGTGACCTAAAGCACCCAGTTACCGTCGCAGCGTTCTCCTTCAGCGACCTAGCTAAGGAGAAGATCATCGCGGCGGGTGGTGAGGTGAAAACTCTGGCGCAGTTCGCCGCGGAGGGCGTCGAGCCCTCCAAGGTCAAGTTGATCAAATAAATCCCCACCTTTTAACAGCTTTAAAAAGCTGAAATGTTTAAATTTAGATGCCAACATGAGTGTTGGCGACCGGGTTCGTAGCTCAGCAAGGTAGAGCGGCGGCCTCTTAAGCCGTTGGCCGAGGGTTCGAATCCCTCCGAACCCGCCATTAAAAAATTCCAGTGACTTTTATGATTACTGATACAGCGGCTATAATAAAAAAAGACAGCTCAATTTTAGTTGCTCAACGTAAGGGTGATGTACTAACTAAAAAAATTGGTAAGGTCTTCACTCCCATTCTAATAATACAAATTTACTAATGAAAAGCATGCACATGAATTTATTGAGTATCATGAAAATAAGATCAAAAGTCGAGATGGAAATTTCATTCCAATTGTCAGGAGAGTTCGAAGAAAAACTCGATAACTATCTCCAAAGAGGCCTCTTTAAAAATAAACCAGAAACAGTAAGAGATGCATTGAGACATTTATTTGACCAAATAGATGAAAGTGATTTTCAGAGAGTTAGAATGAATCTGATAAATCCCAAATATCCTGAGAACTAAACGTTTTCAGTCTTTCTTATTTCCTACAATCATCACTTTTATTACTTTTTTTTGTGGATTTATTTCTAAAGTAATCCCGACATTTTTACAGGTTTGAAAAACGTTAACACCATTAGCTTCTGGTACTTCAAGAACTGTAAAATCAGGCCCTAATGAATTTGCATATCCATATGCTTCTTCCTTTAATTTTCTAACAAATCCTCTTTGCCAATAAAGCAAATTTCTACATTGACATTCTGTCCAATTTGGGTGTTTCTCCTTCATTTTTTGCTTCTGATTTTCTAAATCAAATTCTTGAGTAACTAGAAAGAAGGGCGCCTCAATTAATTCTTCAAATTTTCTGGCGAATGGTGGACACGATTTTCTTTTTCCATAATTAGGGCACCCATTTTTATGATTTTTATAAGGCAGACGACACCATTTATCGTACGCATTTGAATTAATTTCCAAAACATTTTCAGGTAAGGGTAGTATCATTTTTTTCATCTTTATAAATTGGATTTAGAATTTCGTCTTTAAAATGAAGTGGTTCTACAATATATTCGGATGGATTAGGATGTTCCAATTTGTATATTTTGATATTACTTGGGTCCGTTTCATCTATGGTTTTAAACTTTAAAGTAAGTTGCCTAATATCTCCCCCAACAGCACTTCTTAGAACATTTAGCCATTTTTCACATTTTGCTCTAAAATAATTTTCAATTTCACCTGATGCATTATTTCTTTCTTTAGGTAAGATTTTTTTTGGATTTTCAAATTTAAAAATTACACTATAATCAATTTCATATTCATTAAATTTATCAATCTTTAATTCTGATAGTGATCCTCTCCTTTTCGTTATATCAATTAATCTTGGCCTTCCCCATTCTTGCATTTCATCAAATATGTTTAATAAAAAAGAATAATTAGGAATTAATAAATGATAAATATCATCACAGCTATGAGATGCTATCGATCGGATTATTTCGCGTCTAATGAAAAATTGTTTAACATCTTTATTTTTAAACCCTTTTTCGTTATCAAATAAATAATCCGATTCTTTAAAATATACTAGGTCTTTCATGAGTAATATTGAACTTAAAACTCCATGATTTAAATCACTTGCAGCAGAGATAAATTTTTCATAGTATTTTGGTTGTATATGAATTAAAAATTTCCCATGATCTGGGGCTATATCAGAGCTCATAAATTTTAACGCAAAGTCACTAGTCTTTTCGATTTGGTTGAAATATGTATATTCTAACTCTCTTAGAGGATTTGGTCCATAGTTTTTCATTAAACCTCTAACTTTTTCATTTATTTTATTAATGCTTTGTAATGGATATCCTAAATCATGGGTGAGTGATATTATGCACCACATTGCTTCTTTTTCTTCTTTTGTAATTTGAAATAATTTTGATGTCTTTTTTTCTTCACTTAATTTAATTTCTTTTTTCTTAATTTTATCCTCAATTTCTTCAATACCGATTTTAATATTATTATATCCAAAAGAATTTTTAATAAAATAATCTCCTAATAAATAAGTTCTAAACACGTGAACTGTATGATCACGATAATCATTAACTGATCCATAAAAAATCAATTCATTATTTTGAAAATCATTGATATAATTATAGAGTTTCTTTACACCTAATTTCATCTCATCAGAATATTTTTCTCGATTATCTAATTTTTTTAAAAATACAATAGCATCGCCTAACATCATAGCCCAAATATCAATTAATTGTTTTGATTGATAATTTAAATTATATTTTTCATCTAATTTCATAATTTCATCTTTAGTAATGTTTTTTAAAAAAGGGTTATTATTAATCTCTTTTTTATAATATTTTAATAATTTAATATCGTCTTTTATATTTTCAGGAAATTTCATTAATTAAATGCCCTCTTTTTCGTAAACATAACGGATCCATTTCAAAATTTATGGAGTTTTTATTTATTATTCTTTGAGCTGGGCAACCTCCTCTACAAATTGAATATTGATTACAATTCATACATTCTGACTGATGAATATTTTTATTAAATTGTCTAGCCTCATTAAAAATTGTTGATTTTTCCCAAATATATGTTAAAGAATAATTTTTAATATTATTATCTTCAAATTTATCAGCGCGCGCGCGAAGGTGTTGGTTATGAAATCCGATTAGCTGAAGATTTTGGAAAACCGATAATTTGTTTATGGAAAAAACAGAATGAGAAAAAGTGCTCTGCAATGATAAAAGGAAATTTTAATTTAAAATTAATTGAATATTCCGAAAAAGATTTAATGAGTAGTGTTTGTATTAAAATCCTCGATTATTTAGGATGATGCTTCCTACTATGTTTGTAACTCATCCCTATACAATCTCAAACTTTAGAGAAATTGATCAAGATACACTTGTAGCATTTTTAGATATAAGTGGTTTTAAACAATATGTCGAGGAAAATAAAGGCGCGCGCGAGTTCTATAATGAAAGCCAGTGATATTTTTTTCAATAATACCTGCACATAATTTTAATGTTAGTAATAAAGAAGGATGAGTTCTTGATAAAGCAAAATTTTTCTCAACTAATTCACCCATTGTTCCTGAAGAAAAACGAGATATCGCCCAAAGATAAGATGGACCAATTTCAGCGCTAGCTAAATGTGCCATTATTTCAGTACCTAAAGATATTTTCTCTAATTTTAAATCCCTAATATGATAAATTATGCACTCTAAATCTATAGTATCCCTCCGAACCCGCCATAATACTTCCGGAGGCCTGTTCTAAGAGGCTGTATTATGTAATCCGGGCTAGTAGATCATTTCGTGTCTCTTACATTTATTTCTATGATACTTGCAGAAGAGTGGGATGACAATGAATGGCAAATTGTATCGAGCAACACAAACATATTACAAAGTGTCGATAACTCGATATTGAAGAACCCGCAAAGGTTTTGTGGTCGATAATAAAAAAATGATTTGGGTTAAACCTGAAAGATGTTATAGCGTCAGTCAGCTATCTTTCACCGATTGAATTGGTAAGGAAGGGAAAATTCGACCTCCAGATTGTGAGGGACAAACTAAACTCAAGTCTACTCTCAGATGTTTTAGACGGGATGGGCATCAGAAGCCAGTGCCTAGCGAAAAGTATACACCCCGCCTACCCCGGTGCGGTTGTCGTTGGCTGGGCTCACACGATGCTTATGGTGGATATTCATGAGCCAGAGCAGGACACATTTAAACTCCAGCTAGAGGGTATCGACGCCTTGAAGAAAGACGACCTTATGGTCGTCGCATCGAACGGATCGACCTCAGCCGCCCTTTGGGGTGAACTCCTCTCAACGGCGGCAAAGTGCAGAGGCGCTACAGGTGCTGTGATAGACGGCCTTGCACGTGATATCAGACAGATCGAGGAGATGAAGTTCCCTGTTTTCGCAACAGGCTTCCGCCCAATCAGCAGTAAGGGTCGCGTTGCGGCGATTGGCTATGGCTGCAGAATCAAATGCGGCGACGTCTACATTGAGGAGGGGGACCTCGTTGTTGGCGATATCGATGGCGTGACAATCATCCCAGATACAGTGGTTGAAGAGGCGGTGACCCGTGCTCTTGAGAGGGCGAACAGCGAGAGGGTGACCAGGAAGGAACTTATCGCAGGTGCCAAGCTTAGCGAAGTATACGCCAAATACGGCACCATCTAATGGACCTTGAGCAAAAGAAGCACCTGATAAAATACGCCGCCTAGCCCAAAAACAAGCACCGTTTAACCAATTAATCAGAATTGCTGTATCTGGTCGCCTACTAAAAGTTAGAGTAAACTGTAGAGGAACCGTGGTGTCCTCGCCGTGCATCCCTCTCTCCGATAATCGATCGTTTGTTTAATCTTCCCAGCCTCGATTAGCTCATCGAGGGCCTCAATTAGAGGGTTGACGATGCTAACGCCGTACTTTCTCCTCTCCTCAAACTCCTCAGCTGAGATGCCGTAGCAGTGTGGCCAGTCTATTTTGTTAAATGCGTGCGAAAGACGCCAGAAGTCTAAGTCAGCGACTCCTAGGATGGTGATTATCGCATCCTTAAGCATCCTCTTGTTCAACTTCATCTCCGGGACCTTGTAGTTGGGGTCCAAGACCTGAGTTTCAACCTTCCCGGCGGTTAGCTTGATCAGGCTATTCTTCGGCGGCTGGTAGATTTTTTTTAGCTCGTCCTCAATGGGCTTTAGGCCGACCTTGCTGCTGACCCATATTACCTCGTCGTTGCCTACTCCGATATAACAAGGCTGGTACCTGTTGGCAAGCCAGATGGTATCGGGCTCCTTCTCGCTGATAAGGCAAAGGAGAACTTGGCCTGTGAGCTTGGGCATAACCACGCGGAGTGCCTCGTCGAAGCCAGCACCATTCTTTACCTCCTCGTCGATCATATGGATGGCGACCTCGCTGTCTGTGATCCAGTCGACAGCTGGGTTGTAGCTCTTGAATTTGTGGTTGGGCTTGAGACGTACCCAGTGGTCTTTGAAGTTAGCAATATCGCCGTTGTGCATCATCGCTATGTCGCCTGCGTCGTTTGTGAATGGGTGGCACATGGTATCGATGTCGCAGCGCGGGTCATCTCGAGCAATCTGGCTGTACCTGCTGTGGCCGATGCCCACCTTACCGCTAAGTCTTGTTATCTTGGTCGTCTTCTTCACAACTGCGACCGGGCCGGTTGCCTTCTGGACTTGAACCTTGCCCTCGGCGTCGATCACGCCCATCCCAGTGGCGTGGGCAGCGAAATATGGCTCCTGGAGCTCAAGAGCTTTGAGCACTAGTGGTGCGATAGGCCTATCGCCGATGTAACCGACAAGTTGACACATGTGGGGAGACTACTGCTCCACTTATATTAAGAATTGGCGATAATGTCAAACTTACAGAATTTAATGTGACCATAGACCCGGTTTCCGGAAAATGGGTCATAGAGGTTACGCTAGCTTAACGTTTCCCCTTTCGATAGCAGCGACACCGGTTCTGCTCATCTCTTCTATGCCAATAGGTCCGATCTCCTTAAGGAACTCGTCTATCTCTTCGGTGGGTCCTGTTATCTCGGCGATTAGAATGTCGGGTTCAACATCTAGGATTAGGCCATGGTAGGCGTTTACTGTGTTCACCGCCTCGATCCGAGCTAGCGGGTCAGTGGTTTTCATCTTGATTAGGAGTAGTTCTCGGCTCAGGGTGCGTATCGGATCGAGACGCTTTACCTTGACGACGTCGACCATCTTGTCGAGCTGCTCAACGATCTGGTTGAGGATTCGGCTCTCAGTGTCGACGACTACGGTCATCCTGCTCAAGGTTGTCCCCTCGATGGGGCCAACAGTTAGGCTCTGTATATTATAGCCGCGGCGCCTGAAGAGGTTCGAGACCTTGAACAGGACGCCTGGCTTATTCTCGACGAGGAAGCTAACCGTGTGTAGAGTCATCTTAATCGTCCCCTAGGAGAATGTCTTTTAGACCCATACCCGGGGGGATCATCGGATAGACGTTTTCCTCTGGGTCGATGGGGACGTCGATGACGGTGGTATGCTTCTCGGAGATGCCTCCGTTTGATGGCAGTTTCGATATCCTGCGTTGACTCCGCTTTGACGCCGATAGCGCCGTAGGTCTCGGCGAGCCTCGCAAAGTCTGGGTGCTTTGGTCTCGTAATGGCGCTGTAGCGACGATCATAGAAGAGGCGCTGCCACTGGGCTACCATACCGAAAACGCCGTTATTCAGAATCACAATCGTCACCGGGAAGCCCTCATCAACAGCGATTGCAAGGTTGTTCTCAGTCATGGCGAAGCTGCCATCTCCAGAAATGTTGAGTATGGGTAAGTCCGGTCTCGCGGCCTTCGCACCGATTGCGGCCGGAGTCCCCCAGCCCATCGTGCCTAGGCCTCCGCTGGTGAAGAACTCGCCTGGACCATGGACATCGTAGTGTTGAGCCGCCCACATCTGATGCTGGCCAACATCTGTAACCACGATGCTGTCCGGCGGCATCGCCCTTCGGATAGCCCTTATTACCATTGGTCCGGAAAGGGGTGTGTCAACGTCGAGACTATCTGTCTGAGCCCTGAGTTCTGCGATGCGTTTGATGAGCGCCTCATCTTTGGAGCCATAAGCCCTCAGCTGGGATACCTTCTCCCTGATACCGCGGAGGGCGAGCTTGGCGTCTCCGACTATCCTAGTGATACTGTCGACGTTCTTATCGATCTCGCTCCTGTCGACGTCGACATGTATGATTCTTGCGTTGGGGGCGAAGCCACTAAGGTCACCCGTTGTGCGATCGCTGAATCTGGCTCCCACGACGAGTAGGGCGTCAGCCTCAGGGACGATGTAGTTTGCCTCGCAGCGACCATGCATTCCACATAATCCAAGACTGAGGGGGTGGCAGCTGGGTATTGCTCCCTTGCCCATGAGGCTGTGGGCGACAGGCGCCTGCAACATCTCGGCGAGTTCGATTAACTCCATCGTCGCTCCCGATGCTATGGCGCCTCCACCCGCGATTATCACCGGCCTTCTGGCCTTCGAGAGAAGCGTCGCTGCCCAGTGGATCTCTTGAGGGTTCGGATCGATGTTTGGGTGATAGCCTCGAAACTCCACCTTATCAGGGAACACCATCTCTGCTTTATCTGTCTGGGTGTCCCTCGGTATGTCGACTAGTACAGCACCCCTGCGGCCGGTTTCTGCGATGTAGAACGCTGACTTTACTGCGTGGGGAATCTCCCCTGCTTCCATCACTTGGATGTTGTGCTTGGTGATCGAAGCCGTTATGCCTATTATGTCGACCTCCTGGAAGGCGTCGGTGCCAACCATGCTGAGGGGAACCTGGCCTGTAAATACGACAACTGGTGAAGAGTCAAGCTGCGCCGTAGCGAGGCCGGTCACAATGTTGGTTGCACCTGGACCGCTAGTCACTTGGACGACGCCAGCCCTCTCAGACACCCTAGCATAACCATCCGCCATGTGGGTGGAGCCCTGCTCGTGGACCCCCCCGATGTAGCGTATTTTGCCATTCAGCATCTCGTCACATATCGGTATGATTGCGGCGCCGGTGACTCCGAAAATGTACTCGACGCCCTGTTTCTCAAGCGCCTTGATGTAAGCCTCAGCGCCTGTCATCTCAGGCATATTTTGCTACCTCCAGCTTTTTCGAATCTAGAAGACTCAGAATTCGTAGTCTTGGGTGGGAACTTATTCATGAAGAATACGATTCCCCATTCAACTCGCCCCCGAAGTCGAGGGCTCGACAAAGCAATACCCCATGTTCCATCCTCCCATTAGGGATGTAACCATACCAAACCGGGGACCGAATAAAAAGGTTTGGAGGAGATTCGAATTACATCCACAAGATAGAGGTGTCCACATAAAATAAGCTTAGAGAGGTAACTCGCAATACATCGCTTAAAGTTGATTGAAGACCTCGTCGCGGAGCACCACACAACTCTCCTTGATCGCCGGGAGTTCATTTGACCGTGGAATGACAATCATCATCTTCATCCCAAGGTCCCCGCAGGCGCGGAGCTTCTCCACGAGCACGTCGGAGGTTCCAACGAATAAGTCATCGGCGATCTCCTTGACTGGCTTGCCCTTCGCGATCTTCATCAGTAACGTGTTCGTCTCTTCTTTGCTCCTCGTTGGCGTGATCGTCGTGAATCCGTGGAGGAAGAAGTCGCCCATCTTTCGTCCATTCTTCTCCAGTTCTGGCTCCAGAATCTTCAGGTAACCCTTGATCGCGTCCATGTTACCACTTCCGTTCATACCATCTGCGTACTTGGCCGCTATGCTAATCATCCTCCGCTGCCTCGCGCCGACGCTCAACCTCATCGGCTTCTGCACCGGCCCGGGGACGTTCACAGCATCCTTCAGCGTCCAATACTTCCCGTCGAAGTTGAAGACCTCGTTATCAAACATTCCGCGTACGATCTGAACAGTCTCCTTGAGCCTGGTGACGCGCTCACCCGCATCTGGCATGCCACGCCCCCTTTCCATAAGGTCGTAGCCAATATACTCAGGCTCATTCCACCCCGCGCCTATTATCGTCTCATAGCGTCCACCCGTCATCACGTCTAGGGTGGTAATCATCTTTGCGAGCACCGCTGGGTTCCTCATGCTGTTGAAGAGAGTAATATGACCTAACCTGATCCTCCTCGTCTCGACGCCGACGCCAGCCATTGCAGTCCACGACTCCAGATAGGGCTCTTTCCTGTCTCCGCTGAGCCCCTCGAAGTGATCGTTGAGGAATACGCCGAAGAGCCCAAGCTCCTCAGCGTACCTGGCGAGATCCACCATAGCCGGATAAGTTCCAGCCGCCCTTATGTATAATCCAAAGTCCATAGAGCTTGGAAAGTATGTGCCTCTATTTAGAGGTAACATGATATCAAATTAGGGCTCTGATACTGTTTACAACTCCTTAATCTCCTTAAATCTGCGATGCGACGCGGTTACCGCGATGCATTATGTGTACAAATGATGTTTATCGTCTACGGAAATTGCCCGAAGATGGTCCGAAAAAGGCTCTAACGCGGGAGGAGATGAGTATGTGCTACGACTCCAACGATGCGGAGATCCTCTCCACTTCAGCACACCTCCATGATGCTCTTAAGGATCTCAAGAAGTACCGCTCAATGCGTTAAGTCTAAAAAGATGCTGGAATCGACAACTACCTATTAAGGGCGGTTGATACAGCGTCTTCAAAAGGATTAAAGAGCCACATAGCGAAACCTAACGCGTGTCTCAAGTTTGAAATTCAAGACCGCTAACCCATACATACCCAACTCGGTCCCAGCGATTAAGGCGGAGATGCTAAAGGAGGTAGGCGCAGTGAGCGCTGAGGAGCTCTACGCCGCGATGATTCCGGATCGACTCTTATTCAAGAGAAGTATGAACCTCCCGGAGCCCATCCCCGCTGAGCATGACCTCAAAAGGCACGTCCTCGAGATTCTCAGAAAGAACGTGACAGGTACCGACAACATCAGCTTCCTAGGGGGAGGTTGTTGGAACCATTTTGTTCCCCAGGTCTGCGACGAGATCGCACATCGTAGCGAGTTTTTAACTGCATACGCTGGAGGTTACTACAGCGACCTCGGTAGATTCCAAGCCAATTGGGAGTTCCAGAGCCTAATTTGTGAGCTCGTTGGGATGGAGGTTAGCGGTATCCCTACCTACGATTGGGGCTCAGCCGCGGGTAACGCGGTCAGAATGACCTCACGACTAACGGGAAGGAAAGAGATCCTGGTCCCTTCCCACATGAGTCCAGCTCGCCTCAGTGTCATCTCCAACTTCTGTAACCCCACCGACATGCCTGGTGCTATCAAGATCAAAAAGATAGCTTACAACAAGGAGTCTGGCACCTTCGACATTAATGACCTAAAGAAGAAGATCAGCAATAAATCCGCATGCGTCTACTTCGAGAACCCAGGTTATCTCGGAGTTATCGAGGACCAGGGGGAGGATATCGCAGATATCGCCCACAAAGCTGGAGCCGAGGTCGTAGTGGGGGTCGATCCCATTAGCCTAGGTGTCCTAGCTCCACCATCAGATTACGGCGCGGACATCGTATGTGGTGAGGTCCAGCCACTCGGCGTCCACATGATCGCTGGTGGAGGCCTAGCTGGCTTCATAGCCAGCCGCGATGAGGAACGATACGTCGCCGAGTACCCACTTCGTCTCATCAGCATAACAAATACTGTCAAGGAAGGTGAGTATGGCTTCGGCCAAGCAAAGTACGAGCGAACTAGCTACATGGCGCGTGAGAAGGCGAAGGACTGGGTTGGCACAACGACGGCGCTCCACGGCATCATCGCCGCTGTATACTTGAGTCTCCTTGGACCAGAAGGCATGAAGGAGGTTGGAGAGGCAATACTACAGAAGAGCCACTACGCCGCCAACAAGGTCGCTGAAATCGAGGGAGTCGAGGTTAAGTTCCCCGGATTCTTTAAGGAGTTTCTCCTCAACATCGATGGGGCAGGTAAAAAAGTTAAGCAGGTTAACAAGGCCCTCCTCAAAAAGGGTATCTTCGGAGGTAAAGATATCTCGCACGAGTTCCCAGCGCTCGGCCAATCCGCGCTAACCTGCGTCACCGAGGTTCACAGACAGAACGACATAGACAGGTTCGCCTACGAACTTAAGGAGATACTGAAATGACCGAGATAAGTCTCCGCCCATACCACGCCCCCGTCTGGAGCGAACCTCTCATTCATGAACTCGGCAGGAGCGGTGAACGTGGCGTCATAATGCCTCAGGTCGAGGAAGAGATCAGAAAAGCGGTGGGTAAACCTGAGGACCTAGTCCCGAGAAATATGAGACGAAAGGAGAGGCTCTCGCTTCCAGAAATAAGCCAACCCCAGGTTCTCCGCCACTGGCTACACCTAAGCCAGATGACGCTTGGTATGGAGTCCGATATCGATCTGGGCGTCGGCACATGTACCATGAAGTACAGCCCTAAGGTAAACGAGCTGCTAGTCGATGAGATCGCAAATATCCATCCCGACCAGCCAGAGGATACCCTGCAGGGTATCCTTGAGGCCACATGGAAGTTTGGCAACATCTATCTTAAGGAGATCAGCGGGATGGACGCCTTCACCTTCCAACCTCCAGGCGGGTCAGCGGGGGCCTTCAACAACGCCGCCATCATGCGTAAGTACCACGAGTTAAACGGTGAACTCAAGCAACGCGAAGAGATCATCACAACGATCTTCAGCCACCCATGCGACGCGGCATGCCCGGCAACGGCCGGCTTCAAGGTAATTACGCTCTACCCCGACGAAGAGACAGGGTACCCGAGCGTCGAGGCCCTCAAGGCGGCTGTATCGAAGCATACAGCAGGCATCTTCGTAACCAACCCAGAGGATACTGGGATCTTCAACGGCCATATTGACGAATGGACCAAGATCGTCCACGAGTACGGTGGGCTCTGCGCCTATGATCAAGCCAACGCCAACGCCATCATGGGCGTTACCCGTGCTCGCGACGTAGGTTTTGACATGAGCTTCTTTAACCTTCATAAAACATTCAGCAGCCCACACGGGTCCTCTGGTCCAGGTTCAGGTGCAGTCGGAGTCACGAAGGAGTTGGAAGAGTTCCTTCCCGTCCCCGTCATCGTCAGGAAGGGTGAGAGGTACCACCTCGACTACGACAGGCCACACAGCATCGGGAGAGTTCGCGATTTCATAGGCAATCTTCAGGCTGTACTCCGCGCCTACGCGTGGGCGACTGCGATGGGCGCCAACGGCCTACGTGAGGTTGCCGAGGTGAGCATGATAAATAACCAGTACCTCAGCAAGAGGATGGAGACCGTACCCGGCGTCAGTAAGCCATATGGTGGGAAGCGCCTCGACCAAGTCAGGTGGAGTCTAGAGAAGCTGAAGAATGACACTGGCTGCGGCGTAAACGAAGTCAATCGCCGAGTCATCGACTACGGCGTCCAGAGCTACTTCACGAGCCACCACCCATGGATAGTCCCCGAGCCATTCACACCCGAGCCATGCGAGACCTACAGTAAGGCGGACATCGACTACTGGATAGCCGTGCTGAAAAAAGTCTGCGAGGAAGCCTACAAGAACCCGGAGATCCTCAATAATGCGCCACATAACTCCTCAATCCACCTCGTAGACTCGGCACCGTTCGACGATCCTGATAGGTGGGCGATGAGCTGGAGAGCTTACAGGAGGAAGCAGCAGAGATGAAACTGGGGGGGAAGATCGCCCTTGTGACTGGCGCCGCCCAGGGCATTGGTGCCGGGATATCAAGGGTCCTCGCAGCCAACGGCGCCACCGTATGCCTCGCAGACATCCAGGATAGGGTAAAGCAGACCGCCGAGGACATCAAAAAGGAGGGCAAGGAAGCCCACGCCTACATGATGGATGTTACCAAGGCGATGGAAGTGGAGAGCGTCATCAGTCGGATAACCAAAGACCAAGGTCAAATCGACATACTCGTCAACAACGCCGGCATCTACCCAAGACGCAAACTAGTCGATATGGATGAGGAGTTCCTGCACCGCCTCTTCGAGATCAACGTCTTCGGTATGTTCCGGTGCTCCAAAGCTGTTTTGCCTGGCATGATGAAGCGCAGGTATGGGAAAATAGTGAACATGAGCAGCGTCACCGGACCAATGGTTGGAACGCCCGCGGGTGGGCAGACGGCCTACGGGTCGTCGAAGGCAGCTGTGATCGGCTTCACCAAGACGTTGGCTCTGGAGACGGCGCAGTACATGATCAACGTCAACTGCATACTTCCCGGCTACATCTATAGTCCAAGCGCCTTCGGGATAAGGGGAAGCAAAGAAGGTGAGGATGCTGAGGCATCGATGCGGGAATTCGGACGAAAGATCCCCATGTGCAGGCAGGGGAGCCCAGAGGATATCGGCAACCTCGTCCTCTTCCTAGCAAGCGACGAGTCGAGCTACCTGACTGGCTCAGAGATAGTCATCGACGGGGGGAACATCCTACAAGAAGAGTTCCTCGGCCCCTACGAACTAAAGTAGCCAAGTTGTTTAGCGCAAATATGCCGGAGAGGTTCAAAAGGCTGACTATCAGGGCATCCCCAAGAGACAATAGCCATATCCGCCATCTCCATCATCGGTGTGTTCGCCATCATATTCTTCTACAGAAGAAGATGAGATTGGCACAGCAATACATATGGCGTGCGCTGCTTTGTCCCTTTATTGTTTATGACCGGCTTAAACTGTCTTAATTTCCTTCAACGGATTCGGGGCGTGCGCACACTCTATTTACCCTTCGCCACCCTCGGACCAATGCATCCTATTGGGCGTCCTCGGGGTTCACGCACCACCCAAACAAGAACGTCACCGGGATCAAACGGATCTTCACGGATAAAAAATAGGACGTACAGGTGGGGAAGTGAGGGGTGCAAACTTCCCCACCTACAGTTCCAGTTTTCCCCAAGCGCGTGCCCTCGGGTTGAACGCTTACCTTCGTCATGATCTGCTGGGTCCGCAGATAGGAGTCCTGCACCGTGACCTGAGCATCCTCCGCTCCGGTGGAGGGTGCTCCCTCTCTGTGCGGTGGTGGGGTGCGTGCTCCTCCTGCATCCTCCAGGAAGTCCGCGAAGGTGCGGGGTCCTCTCTGTGCGGGTGCGTACTGCTGGTCCGCAAGTGCAGGTGCGTACTGCTGGTAAACCTACTAGTTGCGGTACAGCGCGTGCAGGTGGATTATTCTGCACCGCACCCGCACTATCAGCACTACCAGCACTCTTAGGAGTGCTGATCTCCGCTTTCGGAGCATCGGACTCCAAGTCCTCATGGTTTTCCTCACCCTCTTCACTCTGCCCCTCTTGAAGGGTCTGATTTGCAGGGCGGGCTAACTCTTCATTCAGCTCCTCGATCATGTCTGGAGGTGGCCTAGCCGCCCATTCTGGGATATCTTCATCTTTATATCCTGATTTTCTCAAAAAAATGTAGGTATCCGGGTTTTTGGCGAGCTGCTTGACCATCGCGGCGCCCTTCTGCTGGGTAATGCGAGCGTTGTTCTGCTGAATTAGCTTCAGGTCAACCTGTTAACTTATTGGAAAATGAAGGAAGTAGCCGTAGTCAACCGCCTTAATCTCGTCGCCATTTACTCTTGACATCGAAGGGGAGCGAATCGGATATTCGTTTTTAAGGGCTTTGGAGTGCTGATTGGAGTGCTGAGTGCGGTGCAGAGTGCGCGCACAATCAGCACTTTTTGTATAAAAAGTGCTGATTTTTGAGGGAGATAAAAAAAACGCGTTTAACGGCTCGACGTGATTTTGCTATGGAGAGTTTGCCAGTACCCAAGCAGGTCAGGTGTGACATTAGGTAGGGCTGGGTGGTCTTGGAGAAGGGGATTTCCTGGACGCGCGCGCAATTTTCAGATATTTTATTCAATTTTTATGAGTGTATGTTTCGTACATGGAAGGCATATGATTTATTTAATGTATGTTTCATGCATAATATATCAATTATTATCTAGAGTGTAGATTTCATTCACGCTGAACTC
This sequence comes from Candidatus Bathyarchaeota archaeon, assembly GCA_963780545.1. GTDB lineage: Archaea > Thermoproteota > Bathyarchaeia > TCS64 > TCS64 > UBA8941. The sequence goes on along the minus strand of CAWACK010000010.1, from coordinate 207,215 downwards.
ATTCGTTGAACATTATGATTGAGTTTGCCTCGTATAGTAAATATTTCGATAGACTTTAACTTCTCGGATCGTTAGAAGATATAACCATGAATATAATAGACGATTTGGATGAGCCAAAGGCCACTCTTAGAGTATTGTTGGAATTGTCGATTCATCTTGAAGGCATGAATGTGATGTGGTTGTACCAGGTTATGAAGGAGAATTATGGCGTGGGGAGGCCGGCTGTGACACTTCGTATAAGGTACTCATAAGGTCTGGTTTGGCTGTAGCGTACGATGCTAAGGGATCTAAATCTAAGCTTAAGGTTATTCAATTGACCCTTTTAGGACAAAAGGTCGCTACGAAGATCAATGAGATCGAAGGCATTTTGGTTGATGTAAAGCAACCTGATTTGTAGAACTTGAAACACTCGTTCGCTCTCCTCTTTTCAAAACTGTAGAATGAAAATGCGAATAGTCCGAGGTTTCAAATTATTCATGAGAAAGTAATGAGGGTTGGTATTAGGTGTGGAGTCCTAGTGGATTGAGAATATGAAACACTTCTTGCTAACCTCGTCTAGGATTACGTGTGCGCGACGTGTAATTCGATTGCCTTCCATTTAAGCATGTTTAACTCTGTAAACGACGCGTCTACCGTAATCGGTGACGACGCGAGTGTACCCTGATAACTCCTCATCTAGTTTCGGATCTCCTGTATCGACGAGTAAGTGTCTGCCGTGAAGGGTTGCGAGCTTCGCAGGCGTCGCTACTACGATTATATTTTCCTTGCCTACCGCCCTGATAACCGCGGGACTTATCTGCTGGTTGCCTCGGCCGAAGATGAAACCCTGGCCGCCGATTACTGTGACAATGATCTTCGCCTTTTTTCCGGTGATTAGTGTTAGTAGTTGGTCTTCATTGACATCTCTTGCGATGATTCTCTTTCCTTGGACGACGTCGACGCCGAGTAATGTTTTCTTGAGGCTAAGGTGTTCCGCGATGCTGCCTATGGTGGAGCCTGGACCGAGGATGTACAGGGTCTCATCATCCATATCGTCGACGATGTCTGAGGCGATTGCCTTAAGGTTCTCTTCCTCTTGAATAGGGCTCGCCTCCTTAGAGCCCTGCATATACGCCTCCTCTCTTGGGACGCGTAAATAGCCGTAGAGTCTTGCGCTGAGTCTATTTTCTCGGAATGCCTCCTCGTCGATGTCCATGACCTCGGAATCCCCAATGGAGCTAACTTCACCTCTGAGGTATTTGGCGGCGAGTTCACCAGCGGCTGCTGGCGAGACTGCGAAGACTCCTGAGTGGATCTTGACCCCTGTTGGTATACCGAGGGCCGGCACTTTTCCGTCGATAGCTTCGAAGATGTCTCGTGCCGTACCATCACCACCCGCGAAGAGTATGAGATCCACATCGAGGCGAGCCATCTCGGACGCCGCAGCCTTGGTGTCCGCTGATGTCGTTTCCAGCGTCTTTATCGTGCCGATGATATGTGGCTTAAATCCAATGGACCGAGCCTCATCCTCACCCATCTCCTTAGGATACGTTATTAACTCGATTTGATCCTTGAGGGGGATTAACTTCTTCAGCGCCTCGGTAGCCCTACCGGGGGAGGTCTCTCTCGCGCCAAGCTCCTTCGCCTTCTTCAAAGTCTCAAGGCCGTCGCTTCCTTTGAGCCCTACGCGGCCCCCAATACCCGCTATGGGGTTCACGATCAATCCCAGGTGCTTCAAAGACCTCTCATGGAACAGGGAAGTCGAGAATTTAAGTTAAACCACTAAAAACCGAATTCATCTACAAAATCTATAATTGATATTTTGAGCCGGTCTAACGTTGTTGATAATTAAAAGCGCGCAATGCAACTTATTCTCGTTAGATACACCATCTGAGAATCGTAAGTGCGTAAGTCTTAGCAGCTGTTTTTAAGTTCTCAATGCTGACGGACTCGTTGGCAGCGTGTGCCTCCCTGAGTTCACCGGGGCCGAAGATCATCGTCGGAACACCACCCACGTTTATGAGGAGCCGCATATCGCTACTGTAGGTCTTACCCTCGACTCGGGGTTCGACGCCGGTCACGTCTCTATATGATGTTTTGACGGTTTCCATGATAGGGTGGTCGACCGGTATTTTCGCTGGGTCGAACCGGTATCCGTTCCAGTCTACCTTGGGGTGATGCTCCTTGAGCCAGGGATCGCTGTCCGCTGCCTTCTTTACGGCTGTTTCCAATTGTTCCCTTACCTGCTCACAGGTCTCATCCGTATGTACACCTACACGACCCTCGAAGTAGAGATTTTCTGGCACTGTACCCGGCCACTCGCCGCCAACTATCTTCCCGATGCTGAGTGGCGACGGGATCTTATATCCCGCGTAGAGCGGGTCCTTTATGCGGGTGTTCCTATCCAACTCGAGCTGCTTAAGTGCCTCGTAGAGATAGAGAAACTTGTCTATGGCACTCACTCCATCGTCGCGTATACTAGCGTGAGCAGCCTTTCCTTGGACGGTGATCCTGAACGCCATGACACCCGCATGGGCGGGGACAGCGCCAAGTTCACTAGGCTCTGGAACGATGGCAGCATCGGCCTTGTAACCTTTCAGGACCGCGTCGAGGGCTCCCACGCTGCCATCCTCCTCGCCGATAACGGTCTCGAATATTATTTTACCCCTAATTGGGGTGCCGGAGTCGATGATCGCCTTAACAGCGTAGAGTGCAGACACTATGCCCCCCTTCATGTCGGCGGAGCCACGACCGTAGACCCTACCGCCGGCGACGGTTCCCTTCCATGGAGGATATTTCCATTTAGACTCCTCTCCTTGGGAGACGACGTCAATATGTCCGCAGATTATCAGACTTCTTCCTCTCCCCTCGCCGTATGAGCCGACGACATCGACGCCCTCTTTCCTTTCGAAGGACATGCTGAAAGCTGGGTTGCTGCGAAGCTTATCAAACTCAATGTCCCACGTTTCCACGTTAAGACCAAATGCCCTCATCTTAGTGGCTACGTTTCTCTGCGCGGCGGACTCCTGCCCCCCCACAGAAGGTACCGAAATCAACTCGCACAGATAGTCAACGAGGCCATCAACATCGATCGCATCAAGCACCCGCTTCTCAGCATCCCTCATAAGCTTCCCAAAATGATGTGCTGGTTCAGAATTAGAGCATTACCCGCCGAGGAAGCATTAAAGCAGACGCAGGGCTCATTGCACGGATAGGTGAAAGCTATGAGAGCCGTCGTCAAGCGCAAGCCAGAGCCCGGCGTCGAGTTCGCCGAGGTCCCAAAGCCAGAGATCAAACCAGACGAAGTACTGATTGAGATCAAGGCTGCCGCCATCTGTGGAAGCGACCTCGGGATCTATGACTACACCCCCGCCTACTCGAAGATGAAGCTCCCCGTCGTCATGGGGCATGAATTCTCGGGTAGAATAATGGAGACTGGGTCGCAGGTCAAGGGTTATGACGTTGGCGATCGCGTCCTCTCCGAGTCTGTGAAAGCCTGCGGCACATGTATTTATTGTCGTTCGGGTCGCGAGAACCTCTGCGATGCCTCCACCCTATTCGGCATCCACACCGATGGAGGTATGGCTGAGTACTCGGCTGTCCCCTACAAACTCCTCCACAGGCTCCCGGATGAACTCAGCTACGAGGAAGGCGCACTAATCGAGCCCCTTAGTAACGCAGTCCATTTTGTCAAGGACTGCACCACAATCCATCTTGGTGACCTCGCCATCGTCCAGGGCTGTGGACCAATCGGCCTCTTTAGCGCCCAGCTCTTCAGGCTAGCCGGTGCTGAGGTGTTGGTGACGGGGATAAACGTCGACTCAGAGCGCTTCAAGATCGCCGAGAGGCTTGGGATCGAGACAGTGAACATCGAGAAGGAAGACTTAGCAAAGATCGTTATGGATAGAACGAGGGAAAGGGGTGCAGATATCGCCTTCGTAGCCACCGGAGCGCCACCAGCTGTTGCTCAGGCGATCCAGATCGTGAAGAAACGCGGCCAGATAACGGTCATAGGTATCTTCGGCAGACCAGTCGAGGTCCCTATGACTCAGGTTGTCCGCCGTGAGGTCACCATTCAGGGTGCTTACGACGCGAAGCCAGAGAACTTTGATCAGTCAATCAAGCTCGCCAGGAGTGGCGCTGTCAAGGTGAAGGAACTCCTCACTCACAGACTACCCCTCGAAAAGGCAAACGAGGCCTTCGAAGCCGCTAAAAGCCGTATCGGCTGCAAAGTCGAGTTCATCCCATAGGGTCTCAGTTTGCTTCTTTAATAAACCGCCATTCCCCTATCCTAATCGACTCCCACGTTCAAGGTGAAGCGAATATACGAAATACCCGAGCAGTCGGATGGCCACCGCATCCTCGTTGATCGCCTCTGGCCGAGGGGGATCAGCAAGGAATCGGCGAAGATAGACGAGTGGCTCAAAGAGGCTGCGCCAAGCACCGAGCTCAGGCAGTGGTTTGCCCATGAACCAGCCAAATGGAGCGAGTTCAAACGGAGATACGTCGAAGAACTCAAAGGCAAGGAGGCGCTCATCAACGACCTCAGAAGCAGAGCGAAGAAAGGCCCGGTGACACTCCTATATGCCGCGAAGGATGAAGTGCACAACCAAGCTATAGCCCTGAAGGAGCACCTCGAAAAAACAGGTTGATCGATAGAATAGTAGCATAGACTACGACTTCTGGACAAAGTTTCTCAATGCAATGGAGTTTGATGTCAACCACTGGTTAACCTAATCACACTTTCTGTCCCACCTATCCGCGACCATCATCGGTTCCACGCGAGCATCAGTCCTTGGAAAACCTTTATAATTACAGACGTGATGTAGGCAGGGTGCATCAGACAGCCTGAGCCGATGAATAGGTTGAACAAACGATGAGCATAAGGACAGTCATAGACGCCGACGGCCTCGTTTAGGTAGGATGGCGAGCACCATTGCCAAGAGGCTTCTAGCCGGCGAAACAATCGAGGTCGTGAACGCCCAGAACGTCGTCATATCCGGCAATAAAGTCAAGTTAGTAGAGAAGTGGAAAGAGTTCATCAAGGTCGGCGGGTTTGGCAAGGGCCCTGTCCACCACAGGAGGCCACACGAGATCGTACGTCGAACCGTCCGAGGCATGCTCCCATACAGGATACCAAAGGGCGCCGCAGCCTACAAGAGGCTACACGTCCACATCGGCGTCCCCGATGAACTCGAGAAGGTTGAGAAGCAGAGCCTCCCCGAGTGTCACAGTAGCAATCTCAATCATAGATTTGTAACAGTCGGCGAACTAGCCGAGAGCATCGGCTGGAACAAGAAGGGAGTAGATTAACTTGTCAGCACCTACAAAGAAGAAGCCCGTCCTCGCGACTGGCAAAAGGAAGACCGCAAAGGCGCGTGTAGCCGTTATCGAGGGGAAAGGCAGAGTCAGGATCAATAACGTCCCCGTTCAGCTCCACCAGCCATTGATGGCGAGGGAAATGATAATGGAGCCCATACTAATCGCCGGCGATGTTGCAAGCAAAGTCGATGTCAGCATTGAGGTCGCGGGCGGAGGTCCTCTAGGTCAGGCTGAAGCGGCGCGCATGGGTCTCGCCCAGGGTCTCGTGAAGTACACGAAGAGCAAGAGGCTCAAGAGCACGTTCCTCGAGCACGACCGCACCATGTTGAGCGGCGACGCCCGCAGAAAGGAGCCTAAAAAGTTCGGTGGACCAGGTGCACGCAGACGGAAGCAGAAGAGCTACAGGTGACCGCGATGTCCCGCTTCATTTCTCCAATGGTTTTCCGCCCATCCACAGTTAAGGAGGGGAGGGGTTTCAGTGTCCCCGAGCTTCAATCCGCTGGCTTAACGCCCGGTGAGGCGAAGATCCTCGGTATCCCTGTTGATGTACGCAGGAAGTCGAGCCACGATGAGAACATCGAGATCCTTAAGGAGTACATCTCGACCGCAAAGGAGAACAAGATAAAAGTCCACGCCCCTAAGCAGACCACAAAGGGTCAGAGGGGAAGAGCAGAGCGAAGCCTCACAAAGTCGGGGAAGAAGTTGAGGGGTCTAGTCGGCGGAAAAGGCAGAAACTAAACTCTTAACATTGTTTTAGTTATGTTTCAACGAATAGACATTTCATTATAGCTACCATGTAATCTAGAAATTAAAAAATAAAGAGCGACTTTTTTGGCTCTACTTCTTTACGGTCTTTAGAGCATTCTCGATCCTGTCGAGTGCCTCATTGAGGATGGACTCGCTAGTTGCGATGGTCATCCTCAGGTGCATCTCACCCTCTGGGCCGAACTCTGTTCCAGTTCCGAGGCCGACCTTCGCCTTCTCCTGGACGAGTTTGAAGAGCTCATCGTGGGTCAGTTTCACATTGAACTTGGGGAACATAAGGTAGGTGCCTTGAAGCTCGGGGACTGTGCAACCCATTTCGGTGAAGCGCTTCGTGGCGATACCCCTAATCATTGTGAGTTGCTTCATGATGTCGCGTATCCAATACTCACTGTGTCTGTCGAGGGCCGCTTGGGCAGCAACGAGGCTGAGCGTCGTGGTGCCGCGGAGAACGCCTTTAGCGAGCTTTTGGCATTTTGCCATCATCTCCTTGTTTGTAGCGGCCATGTAACCGCATTGTAGGCCAGGGAGACCCCAGGTCTTGCTGATACCCCAGCTCGTGATGGTGAGGTCGGCTACCTCGGGGCTTAGTGTCGCAAGGCTGACATGTTTCCTGTCGTCAAAAACGATGTCGTCCCAGAGTTCGTCGACCATGATGTTGATCTTGTTATCTACGGCAACGTCGGCGATGCCCTTGAGTTCCTCCCTCGTCATGACTCGACCGGAGGGGTTGTGGGGGTTGCAGACGAAGATGAGCTTTGTCTTCTTGTTTACTACTTTTTTTAACTCCTCGATGTCGAACTTGTAGCCATCCTCCTCATGGATCTTCCAGTAAGCTGGTTTCATTTGGCATGTTTCGACAGCGGTGAAGAAGGGGTAGTACATCGGGTCCGTTACGACAACCTCGTCACCCGGCTTCGCGTCAGAGTTCTGGATCGCGAGCCACATGGCGGGAATGACGCCCTGTGTGACGTAGATATCGTCCTTTGTTAACTTGAAGCCGTTCTTCTTGTTTACTCGCTCCGCCATTGCCTCTCGGGCCTTGACGTCGCTTCCGTAGAGGAGGTCCTCATCTTGGACGCCGTTGATGAGTGCCTTCTTTATGAAGGGGGCCGTCGGAAAATCCGGGTCGGCCAGCCACATTCCAATCACATCAGGAGGATCGCGGTGCCACTTTATGCCAGGAGCTGCGAGCATTCCCTCGATTGTCGCTGAGTTGAGAACATTCTCGTTATACATCCCGAATCACTCTAAGCAATGGAAGGATTCAACCGTTAGTAATAATGGTTTTGATGTTAAACCAACACTTCTTGGGTGTGTTAAAACGATAATAATATATGGGGAATGGCTAACGCTTACGGGAGAATGGAAATGAAGGTACTCCTCTACTTCGACTGGGCAGGCAGCAGGAAGGAGCTGAAGGAGCAAGATAAGCGTATGCAGAAGTCTTGCGAGGAGACGGGGATTCAATATATGGGTATTTACGGATCCATGAACCAGAAATGGAACTACGTCTGGCTCTTCGACGCCCGTAGCTATGATCACTTCATGGAAATGACGGCGAAGGTACCGAGGCCTCCCCAGATGACCCATTATATCACGGAGCTACTTATTCCCGCGACACTCCCGATAGAGGCGCCGGGTCTCTAGTCTAAAATTTTCGCGCCTTCACGATCTACTCCCACTACTACGGCTTCGTTGCCATGCGCGACCTTCTCGAGCAGGGCAGCAGCTTCAACCGCCTTTTCCTTAGACATGATGCTAAAGGCGACCTCGCCGAACATGGCCATCGTAAAAGTGTAGCCAGCTGAGTCCATCTTTTCGAAGAGGTTCTTTAGTCGGGGAGTGATCAGGCCAACATGCTCGGTGAATTCGCGGCTGAAGTGCATAAAGCGCTCAGGTGTGGGTTGCCTTTGGAGCTCGTCGACGAATCTGCCGCCCAAAGTCGTTGATCTTCGCCCTGAGGGCGGGGTTGGCGAGGGCTTCCTTCGTCGAGATGGAGCCGAAGTGGAGGTAGACGACGCGCAGATTTCTCGAGTTAGGATATGATATGGAATCGCCTATGCCGGGGGCACCTGGCTTTGTGAGGACGCCGAAGCCTCCGCGTTCTGCCGCGAATACGCTTCCAAGGCCAGTTCCACACTCTATCTCTGCGATGTGGGCTGCATGGGAGGCCTCGATTCTCGACAAACCGGCGCATGTTGCCTCGTTGAGGGCGAGCGCTAGGCTCAGAGCTCCCCCGCCGCTACTCCCGAAACCGGCTATCATTGGGGTCTCGACGGAGTGTTCTACAGCGATGGCCTGTGGTTTGATGCGTTTGGTGAGCTTGTTCAGGACATTCTCCGAAACGAAGGCTCCGTCAGTCTGCTTACCGTTGATCTTTATCGTCCAGGTCGTCCTCTTCGCTGGTTCTGAGGTTACCTTTGTGTAAACCCCGATGTCGAGGCTTACCCCTGAACCCCTCGAGCCTTTCTGGAGCGGATCTGGCGATTGGTCGCAGATCTGGAATAGTCCTGTAAGGTGTCCTGGCGCGTAGACTAGAGCGGTCCCCATCGCGAATCGGGTCAGGGGTGTAACTGGTTCGGGATAAGTTTTGCTACTTTAGGGATCCGTAGTCGAATGGGAATTTGGGGTCGGCGATGGGGGCATCGACTGTAAAGAGGTCCGTATACTTTAGCCCGGAGCCAGTGTTGAAAAGAACAACGCGTTCGTCGCTGTCGACTTCTTTATCTTCAATCATCTTCCTGAGGGCGGAGACGGTGGCGGCTCCTTCGGGGCAGGCGAAGATGCCTTCGAGGCTGGAGATGAGTCGAACGTCTCCCATCAACTCCTCGTCGGTAACGGCTATAGCCTTACCACCGCTCTCCCTTACTGCCCTGAGTATGAGGAAGTCGCCTAGAGCCTTGGGAACGCGGAGCCCCGAAGCCACCGTTTGTGCACCTTCGTAGAACTCGCTTTCCTCTTTTTTCTCCTCATAAGCTCTAACGATAGGGCTGCATCCCTCTGCTTGGACGCTGATCATCCTAGGCCGTTCTTGACCGATCCACCCCATCTCTTCGAGTTCATCGAAGACTTTCCACATTCCGATGATGCCGGTGCCTCCACCTGTTGGGTAGATAATAACGTCTGGCAGCTTCCAGTCGAGTTGCTCCGCGACCTCAAGCCCCATCGTCTTCTTTCCCTCGACCCTGTAGGGTTCCGCGAGGGTGGCGAGGTTAAACCATCCCATCATCTGAGTCCCGTCCTTAACGAGCTTACCAGCGTCGCTGATGAGACCCTTGACGAATACTATCTTAGCTCCGACTATTTCGGACTCGACGGCGTTGACCTTGGGGGCGTCCTCGGGCATGAAGATATAGGCTTCGAGACCAGCACGTGCGCTGTAGGCAGCCATCGCTCCTCCTGCGTTGCCTGCGGATGGGATGGCAACGCGTTTGACCCCTAGCTCTTTTGCCTTGCTTACCGCGGCGGATAGTCCCCTCGCCTTGAAGGAGCCTGTTGGGATGACCCCCTCGTCTTTGACTAAAAGATTGCGAAGTCCGAGGCACTCACCGAGCCGGGGTGTTGGTGTGAGTGGGGTCCAGCCCTCTCCTAGTGTGACGATGTTCTCCAGCTTCCTTATCGGGAGTATCTCTCGATACCTCCACATCGAGGAGACCCTCCCAACAAGTTCGCGTTTAGTGAGTGTCTCCTTGGCCTTCTCCAAGTCGTAGCGGGCGAAGAGAGGTTTGCCACATTTCTTGCAGACCGTCTGGATCTGTTCCGCATCGTGTTTTTCCCCACATTTACTGCATTCGAGGTGTGTGATTTGGCTCATTGAGGTCAACCTTGTATGATCAAATCAACATGTTGGGTGTTAAGGCTAGCGAATACGGCCTGTGTGTATACACAGTGTTTTCACAAACCTTTTATTCAGTGCCACCGCTCTTCCCCCTACGTACCTTTAGGAGTAGGTATTATGGGGTATCGCTTTATCATGGCCGCCGAAGGGAAGGTGGCGTAGATGGGGTATCGCTTTATTCGGTGACTTGCCCCGTCAAAGATATTCTCCGAGAGTAACTTTGAAAAATTTCACATTTCGGGACCCCACCTCGATAGGGTCGGGTCTCAGATACAAGAACTTGGAGGCAGTGCTGCTTGGTTGAGATGGCGGGTACGAAGGCCTTCGTGAGGTCTCTGGAGATCGAGGGTGTCAAACACCTCTTCGGGATCCCCGGTGGCGTTGTGATCCCTCTCTGCGATGAGATCCTAAATGGCGACTTTCGGTTCATCCTCGCTCGTCATGAGCAGGGAGCTGCTCACATGGCGGATGGCTACGCGAGGGCGAGCGGTGGAGTCGGCGTATGCCTAGCAACTTCGGGTCCAGGTGCCACCAACGTCGTTACGGGTGTTGCGACGGCGAACATGGATTCGTCGGCTGTAGTCGCCTTCACGGGTCAGGTGACGCGCCCGATGATAGGCACGGACGCCTTCCAGGAAGTTGACATAATAGGTTGTAGCGCCTCCGTCACGAAATATAACATGCAGGTGAGGAAGGCCTCCGAGATCCCACGGGCAGTAAAGGCGGCGTTCTACATAGCTTCAACAGGCAGGAGGGGAGCGGTTCTTGTTGATCTCCCGAAGGATGTCACAACTGACATCGAAGACATGGTTTTCCCCGAGACTGTGAAGTTCAGAGGATATCATCCCAGCTATCAGCCGGATCCACGTGAGCTGGATTGGGCGGCTTCGCTTCTGGCGAAGGCACAGAGGCCTGTGATAGTGGCTGGTGGGGGTGTAATCAACTCGGGGGCGACCCGCGAGCTCGTGGCCCTATCTGAGTTCTTGATGGCGCCAACCGCAACGACTCTGATGGGTAAGGGGGCGATCCCTGCGGACCACCCGTTGAGCCTCGGGATGTGTGGTATGCATGGCACCGTAGCAGCGAATAACGTCGTTCCAGAAGCGGATGTCCTCCTAATCGTCGGGGCTCGTCTCAGCGACAGGACCACCGGGGCCGTGAAGAGCTTTGCCCCCAACGCGAAGATCATCCACGTCGACATCGACAGAAGCGAGGTCGACAAAAACGTCGAGACCGTGACACGCGTCGTTGGCGACGCTGGATTAGCCCTCCGAGGTTTACTCCACAATGTGAGTAAGCTGCGTGCTAGTGGTGATGCAGCGTCTCAATGGCAGAAGAAGGTTGCGGAGTTACGCTGCAATGTGAACGGCAACGGTAATGGTCACAAGGAAGGCTACCTCCGTGCGCCAGACGTCATCAGAGCGCTTCGTAGAGCGTTACCGCGTGAAGCGATTGTAACTACAGAGGTGGGTCAGAATCAGATGTGGGCGGCACTACACTACGACACATACGAGCCGAGGACCTTTCTATCAAGCGGCGGCCTAGGCACGATGGGTTGGGGCTTCCCCGCCGCCATAGGAGCAAAAGCGGCGAGGCCCGATGTCCCAGTCGTCGACATCGCGGGAGACGGCAGCTTCGGGATGACCGAGAACAACATGGCGACGAGCGTCGAGGAGGGATTTCCGGTGATCGTTGTCGTGCTGAACAACCAGATGCTTGGAATGGTAGCCCAGTGGCAGCGCCTCTTCTTCGACCACAGGTACTCAGCGGTGAAGCTCAAAGGGAACCCCGACATGGTAAAGCTCGCGGAGGCCTACGGAGCAGAGGGTGTCAGGGTCGACAGCCTCGAGGCATTTGATGCCGCCTTGAGGCGTGCCATGAAGAGCGACGTCTCCACCGTTATCGACGTACCCATCGACCCGGAGGAGAACGTGTACCCGATAGTTCCGCCGGGAGCGGGGCTGAAGGACGCGCTATTGGAGGCTTAAGATATGAGTGAGATGCACGTCGTCGCGTTTCTGGTCGAGAACAGGCCAGGGGTCCTATTCAACATCAGTAATATGTTCCGCCGGAAGAACTTCAACATCCACAGCATCACGGCGGGTACGGTTCTCAGCGACGATACGGTCCGCATTACCATCGTCGTTCAGGCGGATAGCCGAGGCGTCAACCAGGTCGTGGAGCAGCTCGATAAGATGGTAGAGGTGATAGATGTGAAGCGCCTCGATCCGCTCCGGACGGTGAACAGGGAGCTCGCGCTCATTAAGCTGACCACCACGGACCCTATGGCGAGGGAGGAGGCTCTGAAGCTGGTGAATGACTACCACGGATTGATACTAGCGATTGAGCCGGACAACCTTATAGCCGAGGTGACGGGTGAGTCTGGGGAGATAGATGCGTTCCTTGAGCTCGTCAAGCCTATAGGCATCGAGGAATTCACTAGGACCGGCGTAACCGCCCTCGAGAAGGGGCGGCTAAGGCTGGAGAAGGTTGAATACTGATGGTGAAGGTTTACCACGACAAAGACATAGACGAGAAAGTGCTGAAGGGTAAAACCGTCGCCGTAATCGGCTACGGTAGCCAGGGAAGAGCCCAGGCCCTGAATATGAAGGACAGTGGGGTCGACGTGGTAGTCGGCCTCAGACCAGGTGGCAAGAGCTGGAAACAAGCAGAGAAAGACGGGGTCAAGGTGATGACCGTTCTCGAGGCAGCTCAGAAGGGCGACATCGTCCTCATGCTCGTCCCCGACATGGCTCAACCCACAGTATACTCTGAGGAGGTAGCGTTAGCGATGAGGAGAGGGAAGACCCTACAATTCGCTCATGGTTTCAGCATCCTCTATGGAGCGATCAAGCCACCGGAGGACATCGACGTCATCATGGTCGCGCCGAAGAGCCCAGGCGCCGAGTTACGGCGCCAGTATGAGGCGGGTTTCGGAGTGCCCGCCCTCGTCTCAGTAAGTCAGGACGCATCGGGGAAAGCGCTGAAGACGGCCCTAGCTTTGGCTAAGGCTCTCGGGAGCGGTAAAGCAGGTGTATTGGAGTGCACCTTCAAGGACGAGACCGAGGAGGATCTCTTCGGTGAGCAGGCCGTCCTCTGCGGCGGCGCAGACCAACTGATCCGCCGCGGGTTCAAAGTCCTCGTCGACGCCGGCTACCCACCCGAGTTAGCCTACTTCGAGGTCTGCAACGAGCTGAAGCTGATCGTGGACCTGATATACAAGTCGGGTATCGGCGGGATGTACCGCGCCGTCTCTGACACGGCAAAATGGGGTGGCCTCACCATTGGTCCCATGATCGTCGACGACCGCGTTGAGGAGAATATGAGGAAGGTGTTAAAAGATGTCCAGAGCGGCAAGTTCGCGAAGGAGTGGATGAAAGAGTATAAAGAAGGCTCCAAGCAGTTCAAGGCGCTCATGGAAGAGGTAGACGCGCTCGAGATCGAGAGGGTCGGCAAGCAGATCAGGAAGATGAGTGGGCTCGAAAAGTAGCGCCTCCCCTTTTTACTGATTTAATTCGTTGTTTAGTATTTCCACTCTTAATATATGTGCTTAAATTCAACCTAAATGGCGTTTTTTCACATTTTCTCCGATTCTCGTCCTATTTTTTCCATCCAATACAGGTTAAATGAAGGGGGCGCTTTGAGTGTTATCTATGCCTGAGAGGGGTCTCCACGCTGAGTTGAAGGAGTTGCTTAGGAGACCCGGGGACGTGATGGAGGGTGAGGTCTGGGGATACAGGGCGGACATCATTCGAGGCGACCTTCTGATTGAGATTCAGACGGGGAACTTTCCACAGATCAAGGCGAAGCTGCTGAGACTTCTGAAGGGGTATCGGGTGAGACTCGTCTATCCGGTGCCTGAGAGAAGGTGGGTGGTCAGGGATGTTGACGGGAAACGTCAACGCCGCGTCTCACCCCATATAGGTCGCTTTGAGGAGGTCTTCAACGAGCTTATCTATTGTCCAGCGCTTCCGCTGGACCCAAACTTTTCCCTTGAGGTGCTGCTCGTCCATTCAGAGGAAGCGCAGGTGGTACGCTGGAGGGGGCGCAAGAGGACTAGATACACCGTGACGGAGAGGCATCTTATCAAAATGGTGGGAAGCATCATTTTCGAGAAGCCTGTGGACTATCTGAGGCTCCTTCCTGAGATGAATGGTGCTTTCACAGCGAGGCAACTGAGTAAATTTTCAGGGCTAAGGATCACGCTTGCTCGTCGAATGGTCTACTGTTTCGCTAAGATGAGGCTCATTGAGGAGATTGGTACCGTCGCCAGGGCGAAGTTGTATCGAGTCAAAATATAATGATGTTCCATATGTGTAAGCGAATGACGTGCTGACCGAAACCCGTTTTTCGGTTAAGCAACCTCAATGGTTTAATCGGGGGTCATAACCAATTTCCTCTACGTGAGCCGCGTCTTAACCTCAGTAGATTGGGGTGCCTCGGCCTTAAGCCTCCTCTCCCACGCTCAACTACTTGAACCAGGTAAACCAGCCGTGATGCATATCAGGCACACCGAGCGTCCCGCAGTAACAGGGACCGACAGCAACTCGCTTATCTCCACACCTAATGGGAGGGCCGCTGCCGTTGAGTTCGGTGAGGGCTTACCCTCCAATAGGAAATACCGCCTCTTTCACACAGTCGTCGACCGCTCTAGGGAGACTGCCGAGTCGATTAAGGAGGGCCTGGATCGACGTGGCTGCTACGCTGAGATCGCGGGAGTTTTCCCCTTCCGAACAGCCTTTGACCTCGAGGCCATGGATGATTACATCGACCGCTTCATACAGAAGTGCGGAAACGAGGATGAGGCGATCGCTGAGATGATGAACCGCTGGCTCGCTGGGCTGGCGCCACCCACCATCTTCCACAGCTCCAGCGAGTTCGCGAGGATGATCGCCGACTTTACCCTTGCTAGAGTGAGGACAGCGACATCGGACGCATTAGATATCTATGTGACCCATGACACGTGGGTTGGGTGTGCTCTGTTCCACTGGTTCGGCGTCCCCATACCCTTAGACGGTGTGAGGTTTCTCGATGGCTTCCTCCTCCAGCCTGGGGAGAAGGACATGGCAGTCTGGTTTAGGGATAAATCAATCAGGGTCGAGTACCCTTACTGGTGGACTAGCTGATCCGTGAGGAGTCGCCTCAACTCCTCGACGTCACTGACTGGATAGCCAGAGTAGTACTTGCTGAAGTAGCCGTAGACTTCGATGCCGTCTTCGTGGCGCCGAACTATCTTTTTTGCCCACTCAGCGGTCTCCGAGCGCCGATCGGCTTCAATGGTGCCCTTCTCACCGTTCACCGCCTTCCTGTCCCCCTCCCACCTTATGTAAGTGAACCTTGTTGTGTTTACCTCGGGGTGTCCCGGTGTGTTGTTTAGGGCGAATGCCACATCTTTATCCCTCAACAGTGCATACGTGTTCTCGGTGAACCAGCCCCTGTTTCTGAACTCAGCGGCGTAGAGGAACCTAGGGGGGAGGGCATTGAGTAAGTTGCGGAGCCTCGCATGGTCAGGTTTGAGATAAGGGGGAAATTGAATCAGAAGGGGGCCGAGCTTTTCGCCGATTTGGGCGATGCGACTGAGAAATAGGTCGAGCTTCTCTGGATCGTATTCAAGCCCTGCTGCATGGCTGATTGCCTGCGGGAACTTGGCAGAAAAATTGAAGCCTTCGGGGACCTGCTCAGCCCAGCTCCTCACTGTTGTCTCGGAGGGTATCCTGTAGAAAGTGGCATCGATCTCCACCGTGTTGAAGTGCTTCGAATACTCAGTGAGGTAGGCCGCCGGCTTTGTGCCCATCGGATAGAGCTTGTTGACCCAGAAGGAGTAGCTCCATCCCATCGTGCCAAGATGGATTAATCTCTCTTCTTGAAGACGTTTAAAAGAGTGTTCTTCCACAGCCAACTTTATAAACAGACCCCTCAAAACTTCTTTTAGCGCGCGCGTTCTATAAATTAGATTCCTTCAATTTTCGAGTGTAAAGCTTGTTTAAATTATAAAGCTTATTATTGGCAATTCTTTTGTTGAGTTTTGGATGTGAGTCTAGTATTTCAAAGCTATTGTAAGGTTCCGAGATTTGGGCATGAAAATAAATTGGATCGTCTTTATTGTGTTCTTCATCAACGCCAATGTACTTTCGGGCTTCAATTGGTGGGCCCAATTCATCAATTTCATATTTCAACTCGTTTAAAAGTTGCAGAACGAGTTGCCTTCTTTTTTCTACGGTTTCATCCAAGGTTTTTCAAGTTATCATCTTACAGGTGCAGTTTAAAAAAAACAGCGATTCAGGCAGTTTATAGGGTGAGGGGGAGTGTGAGGCTTTATTTTTAAAAATTTAGACCCAATGGTTTTGAGTCAACCAATATATTATAGAGAGAACTACTATTGAAATCACAAAGTCCACAAGGTATCTAAAGTCGCGGTTCTCCATTAGAGAGGCCCAAGCATCTTTTAACCATTCTACAATGTCATCTTTTGCATTGCTCATAAACTAGTTGAGGAAGCATGAAATTAATAAAAATTTTCTTTTAAAAATAAGTTTAAGAATTCTTAAACTTGTGAAGCGTGGGAAATGCTATAAAAAAGCAGAGGCTAGGGCGGAGCTTGGGTAATTGTTTTAATTCTAAATAGTCACATTATAATTTCTTTTAAGCGTTTGTCGAGAGTTTTATTTTCCCTCAAACAATCTTTACAGAAAACCATTACTTTTTTGTCCTTTTCCCAATAAGTAAAGTATTCATTTTTTTCCTTACCACACCAAGGACACATAACTTTTTCTTGAGACTTACTCATCAGCCTTCACCAAAAAAAGACACACGCAAAAACCCTATAAAGTCGATCCAATTGGCAAACAGACAGAACGAAAAGGAAGTGTTTTACTTTCATGTTTTAACAAAATTAAAATAGAACTTCTACTAACAGTCCTTTTTATGAGCTTAAGCGATATTTTAAGCGTCGCGTCCATTCTCATTTCAAGTGTTGCGGCAATTGTTGTCTATGTAGCATGGAATTTACAATTAACTCTTGATTTTGGTGAAAGAGAATATGTTTTAAAATTGCAAAAAGAATTAGAAGATGGTTATATGAAGGATATAAGAGAGAAAATTAAAGTCTTAAATAATGCGGTTGAAGGTAGCGATCCTGAAAAAATAGTGTATGCGACAAGTATTTTTTTCCTAGAATTAAATACCGCTAAATTGCCTGAAAGAATGTTGAAGCAAATAAAATGGAATTTTGCTACTGGAACTAAAAAGTTTCTTATGTTACTTTTAGGACTTGCATTAATTATCATATACGTTCTAAGTGTATATAATTTATTACCTTTAAATTTCTACGTTCAAACTTTTGCGCCCCTTGTGGGAATTATTGGAGTTCTTTTTATGTTTTTTAATGCGAATTTATATTCACTCATTAAACAAACAATTATATTAAGAAATAATTTCTTATTATTGTCTACAAATAGAAGTTTTGAATTTGCCCGAGATTTGGAAAAAACATTGATCTCTAAAGGTTGTTTGTCGCCTACTCTACCCAAAAAAGATTAAGCCTATTTTTTTCCCTATTAGCGCGAGACTAAAAGCCTTGAAAAAGGCTTGTTTTTTGGTGCGCGCAAGGTCTAGGGGGTTTCAAGTGGAATAGAAGAGAAAATGGGGTTATTCATGGAATTTTGAAGATTGGGGGATAATTTTAAAATTGTAAAATTACTCTTTTCTCATTCCTTCTTCTTGAAGAGGAGCCACTCTTTATCACCGGCTTTCTTGAATCTGACGAGCTCGTATGGTCCAGTTAGGCGCTCGCCGTGGATCACGAACTCGATCTTCTCTTCGCTCCACTTCACGGGTTCGTATGTTCCCCTGTCCCAGATCTTGACGGTGCCTGCACCATATTCTCCCTCAGGAATGTTGCCTTCGAAGCCTCCATAGTCGAGGGGATGGTCCTCAACAGCTATGGCGAGGTGTCTCTCCCCGGCTTCTCCGGGGGTCGCTTTGGCACCGCCCAGCTCTTCAGGACGCCATCCCGCTCGAGGCGAAGGTCCCAGTGGAGGTGGCTCGCGTGATGTTCTTGGATCACGTAGCTGTTTCCCTGGGGTTTCTCGGAGTCGCCTGCTGGTTCGGGGCTTTTTGTAAAGTTTCGCTTCGCTTTGTACTCGTTGAGGGTCACAGGTTTCACCTGGCTCATTGTGCAGTCGAGGAGCGTTTTATCGCTTCTGAGTCTGAGGAACCGAGGGATTCGCAACCTAGTTTCGCTGGTCAGGCTCTGGTACCCGACCTCGGCTACGAGTCCCGGTCTGAGCCACGTGGAGCCTGATGGGATATCTGTAGCCTCTACCTGCCTCTCCTTCGTCTCAAAAGGCTTGAAGTCCGCTAATAGTTCCCTCAGCATCTTGTCGGTGAACCCTGTTCCGACTCTCCCAACGTAGATGAGTTTATCACCATCGTATAAGCCGAGCAGCAGAGCTCCGAAGCTGCCTACCCTGTTCCCCGATCCGGGGGTGTAGCCGATAAGGACGCAGTCTGCGGTCTTGATCCGCTTGACTTTCAGCCATTCGCTGCTTCTCCCCCCTGACCTGTAGAGGCTGTCGAGTTTCTTTGCTACGACTCCTTCGAGTCCCCTTGCAGCGGCTGCCTTATAGTAGGCTTCGCCCTCAGCCACGACGTAGGATGAGATGACGACGTGTTCACCGTCCTTTAGTGATTTCCTCAATAGAGTCTTCCTCTCGGAGAGAGGTTTCCCCGTGAGTGACTCTCCACCTTTCTCGAGGATGTCAAAAACGACGTAGGTGCACGGCATCTCCCGAGCCTCGTACTCGATGTCTCTCGGTTTGGAAGCTTGTATGCGTTTGGAGACTGATTGGAAGTCGGGAGCGCCACCTCGCATCACGATGATCTCGCCGTCGATGACCACATCGTGTGTCAACTTCTTGAGTTCGAGGAGTTCGGGGAAGTTCTGGGAAATCTCACGGTCGTTTCGACTCCTTATACTGAGTGTTTCGCCGACGTACGCGAGGGCTCGTATACCGTCCCACTTTATCTCAAAGATCCAACCTGGACCACTAAATGGGGCGTCCGCAGACTCCGCGAGCATTGGAAAATATTTCATTTCTTCTTCATCTGCTGGAGGGTTTGCTCAAGGGCAACCATCAGCTCTTTTACTTCCTCCTTCTTCTCAGGCTTCTCGACTCTGATGGTGCCTCCCTTCATCTTTTCTTTGATTAGCTTCTCCACGTTTTCACGATAGGTATCCTTGTAGTCGTGGATGTCGAATTCGCCGGTGAGGTTGTCCAGGATCTTCTCCGCGAGCTCCAACTCCTTGGGGCTGACCTCCTTCCGCTCCTTGATCTCCTTGACGGTTGTGGGGTCGATGACCTCGTCGGCGTATCGGAGGGTTGTGATGATTAAGGCTCCACCGTAAGCATGAACGAGAACCGGGTACTCCTTCGTACGCATCGTGTAGCGCCCCACTCCAGCCATACTTTTCTTCTCTAGCGCGGTGTATAGAAGCCGGTAGGCGTCGCCGCTTTTGTCGGGGGCCAGGATGTAGCTGGTTTGGAAATAGATTGGGTCGACGCTGAGGTAGTGGACGAATTTGTCGATCCTGATTCTTCGGTCGGATTCTGGGCGGATCGCGTTGAGTTCCTCATTGGTTAACGTGATGAACTCTCCCTTTGTGACTTCAAAGCCTCTGGCTACATCCCCCCACTCAACGACCTCATTGTCGTAGCTGCAGACTCGCTGGTACTTCAAGGGGCAGCTATCTCTCTTCCGTATGAAGTGGAAGCTGTATCCCCTGTCGCGGATCATGGTGTAGAGTTTGACGGGCACGTTGACTAACCCTATGCTGATTGTGCCGCTCCAGAAGCTTCGCCCTGGCGGCGCTTGCTCCTCATCGCTCAAGTAGAATACCCGAGTTGAAGCTTCGTAGCGGAGGGTCTTAACTCTTTCACAATCTGTCTGCCTTTTTCCAGAAGTCCTTCCAGTTGTCCGCTCTATCGGGGACGCTCTCTAATTTGAAATTGTATGGGTCGATGACATCTAACTCGTCCCAGCTGAGTGTGGTCGAGGCCGTTGCGGTGGGGGTTGCCCTGAGGCTGAAGGGGCATACCATGGTGCGTCCGTGGCCATTTTGAGGGTAGTCCATATAGACGGTTCCGGGTTTCTTCTGCCCCTTCTCGGATGAGACTATGCCCGTCTCCTTAGCAAGCTCTATTCCGATTTCATGTGCGAATTCACGGGTCTCGTCGAAGGTTCTCCTCCTCTCAATGTGGGCGACAACATGGAGTCCCCTCTTACCCGATGTTTTCACCCAAGCCTTGAGGTTTCGGGCCTTTAGTTTGTCTCTGATTGCCCTTGTTACACTAACAACCTCCACTATTCCCGCTGGAGGCTGCGGGTCGAGGTCGAATAGGATCATGTCCGGGTTATCCGGTTTGTCTACCTTTGCTAAGGGTATGTGGAGTTCTAGAGCCGCGAGGTTCGCCAACCAGAGAAGAGTGTCGAGGTCGTCGCAGACAATGTAGTCAAGCTCTCGCCCCGCTGCCTCAGAGTAGGTGTGGAAGATTCTCACCCAATCGGGCGTCCCTTGGGGGGCATCTTTCCCGTAGAATCCCTCCTTTTCGACACCATCAGGGAACCTGTTCACAACCAGCGCCCTCTCCTCAAGGAATGGGAGCATCCGTGGTGCCACTCTTATGTAATACTTTATGACGTCGAGTTTTTTGATGCCAACCGCTGGGTAGAGGATTTTATCCAGGTGGTTGAACTGGACTCTGGTGAGCCTCTCCATCACGATTTATTAGGTTGCGCCTATTGAAAAAGCCGACTAAATGCCTTGATAGAATGTGTGCTGGCTATTATTCATAACCGATACGGTGTTTAGCTCACGGATGGATCCGAATTACACAATTGTTATCCAGCTTGATGTCCCATATATGGCAGAAACTTGAGTTTCCGTCCCAATATTGCCAGATTTTATATCTTGCCTAAATCTTCTATCAAATGTTATGATCAGAAAAGCCATCATCATGGGCGCCGCTGGGCGGGACTTCCACAACTTCAACACCTTTTTCCGGGGTAACCCCGGCTACGAGGTTGTTGCCTTCACAGCGGCCCAGATATCGGACCTCGATGCCTCAGCCGGCATCGAGAAAAGGGTATACCCGCCCGAGTTCTCGGGGAAGCGGTATCCTAAGGGAATACCAATACATCCCGAGACTCAGCTGGAGCAACTCATCAAAGATCTCGGCGTCGACGAGGTCTTCTTCAGCTACAGCGATGTCAGTAACCAGTACTTAATGAATGAAGGCAGCCGAGCTATGGCGGCTGGTGCCAGCTTCGTTCTCCTCGGTCCGCGGGAGACGATGATAAGATCTAATAAGCCTGTGATAAGCGTCTGCGCCAGCAGGACGGGGAGCGGGAAGAGTCCAACGAGCAGATGGCTCGTCAACCTACTCAAGGAGAAGGGGAATAGGGTAGTCGTGATACGTCACCCTATGCCCTATGGTGACCTAGTCAAGCAGCGCGTCCAACGATTCGCAACCATCGAGGACCTCGACAAGCAGGACTGCACCATCGAGGAGAGGGAGGACTACGAGCCTCACATAGAGCGCGGAGCGATCGTTTACGCTGGTGTTGACTACGGAGAAATAATTAAGGAGGCTGAGAAGGAGGCAGACGTCATCGTCTGGGATGGCGGTAACAACGACTACCCCTTCTACTGGCCAAAGGTCCAGGTTTGCATCGTTGACCCCCACAGGGCCGGGAACGAGCTCACATACTACCCCGGGGAAGTCAATGTAAGGATGGCCGACGTCGTCGTCATCAGCAAGGTCAACACGGCGCCTCCGGATAGTGTTGAACTGGTCAGGAAGAACGTTAAATCAGTAAACCCAAAGGCGCAGATCGTTGAGACCGACATGGTGATCACGGCGGAGGATGAGGGGAAGCTCCTCGGGAAGAGGGTGCTCGTCGTGGAGGATGGGCCCACCGTCACACACGGGGGAATGGGGTATGGTGCTGCAACGATAAAGGCGCGGGAACTCGAGGCCACAATCGTGGATCCACGCCCATACGCTATGGGCACCATTAAGCACATCTACGAGCAGTATCCTCACCTCCAGCGTGTGCTCCCCGCGGTCGGCTATAGCCCACAGCAGATGAAAGAGCTCGAGGACACGATTAACGCGACACCCTGCGACCTCGTTCTCCTCGGCACACCCACGGATGTGCGCCACTACCTCAAACTCAACAAACCTGCTATGAGAATTAGATACGAACTCCGGGAGCGTAAGAAAGGGGAGTTGGAGGAGGCGATACTGAGTAGGCTCTGATACCAGTCTTTAAAAAACGCGCGCGCTCCCTTATCCTAACCATCAACGAGCGAGAGTGGGACACATGGTAGAAATCGAGCTCGATAACGATGACGTAAAGATCCTCGCCGCCCTCCAGGACGATGGAAGGATCAGCTACGCTGACCTTTCTCGACTCACCGAGATCCCCACATCGACGATCCACGACAAGATAAAACGCCTGACAAAGGAGGGAGTCATAAAAAAGTTCACTGTTTTGCTGGATGAGCACACTGTTGGCGTCAACTTAATCGTCATAGTCGGCGTCGAAACTGACTCCAAGTTCTACAAGAAAGTCGCAGATGTTCTCTCGAGCATATACGAAGTCGTGGAGGTCTATGGTACGACCGCCGAGTTCGACTTAATGATAAAGATCCAGACGCGGAACAGGGAAGAGCTTAACAGAGTCCTCAACCAGATACGCGGCATTGACGGAATAGACGACACATATGTCTTCTCTGTACTAGAAGTCTTCAAGGATGAGCACATGCGTCCGCTTAGGCAACAAAAGGTCTCCTAGGGGTTGGGTCTCCACTTCCCTTCAGCGACTTTGGGTCTGTAGCCTTTAACCGCTTCTGGGTTGAACCTCAGAGTGTGTCCCTCCTCCGCGGATTTGTATCCAAGCATCATCAGCTGAGTCACGAGGAGGCCGTCTTTCCAATTCTCGGAAGGCATCTCATCCATCAGGAAAGAGTCGATCATGTGTCTGCACTCGGCGACATAGCCGTAGGCGGACGCCTCATCGGGGACGACTGGCATTAGTCCCTGCTCCGCCGCCTGCTTCTCAATAAAGTCCTCCGACTGCCTCGACTTGATGTTTCTGCTGAGAAACACACTGAGCTCCTGCTGGAGGCTGTTCATTGCGACACTGTATTCGGGTCCGAGGACCTCCATGCTGAGGCGGAGGCCGGGGCCGGTGTAGCACCAACTCACATGGGTCTCGGAGAGGACTTTCTCGCCTTTATCTTCGTAAGCGACGTTTACAGCAGCGTAGTCTTCAGCGGGGGCTATGGAGTAGTCTACACCATGCTGTGCCTTAAGTTGTAGGAGGGCGGGTTCCCTTGTCCATTTTAGGCTCTCAATGTTACCCTGAATTGTGGCGGGTTTGAGGTTCTCCTTCGGCTCACTGGGGTCTGTGAGGAGGAAGCGTGCGGCCTCTATGCTGTGGCAGGCCATGTCGAGGAGAACTCCTCCGCCGCTGCGGCGCGGGTCCCAGAACCATGGCATATGGGGGCCGCCGTGTTCCTCAGCGGCCCGTGCGAGGTAGGGTCTCCCCGCGCTTCTGGCTCCGTATTTCCAAACCGCGTCGCGTCCCTTGACGACGCTGGGGGAGTAGACCTGGTTCTCCAGATAGCCGTGGAGGAGCCCCGTCTCCTCGATGAGATTTACCATCTCCTCGGCCTCGTCAGCGTTTCTACCGAGGGGCTTCTCACAGGCAACTCCGACTAGGTTCCCCTTTCCCTGTTTTGCTTCCTCAGCGATCGTTTTGACGGTGTCTAGACGTGCGTAGTTAGGGTTCATTATCCAGACAGCGTTGACGGATTTTTCCGCGAGCATTGTTCGTAGGTTTGTATAGGTTTTAGGCTTGCCGATGCCTAGTGATTCACAAAGGGCTGCGAGTCTCTTCGCTCCCTCCTCGTGAGGGTTGTAGATTGCGACGACGTCAGCGCCTCTTACGCTGGTCCAGCTCTGGGCCATGAAGTTTGCGATGAAGCCCGAGCCTATGAAGGCGACGCCTAACTTATTCATGGTTGTTCTTGATGTGCATAGGTGGATAAAATATACTGATGTGTCTGGGATACAAGTGTTATTTCTTTTTAGTTGTCTTCGGAAGTCCGTGGATCCTTAGCTCGGCGTCCTGGTCGAGGAGCATGGCATAGGTGCTGGGGCGTCTCCAGTATGGGTAGCGGGTTCTGCACTCCTCTCGCCTCTCCTTCACTCTGTCAGAATCCAGTGTTGCGACTGTGATTCCCTCTGTGAGGTCAGGGATTCTAGAGATGTAGTTTCTGAGCCAAATAACACCGCTTCCACCGAGCCTAACTGGGTCTTTACTCATCCTATTCGAGATGACTACATAGGCGTCGCTGACTGAGGAGCCAGCGATGCCGTATGCGGCGACGCAGTCGTGGACCGTGGCACCCCAGCACATGGGGGTGAAGAGAATCTCAGCGCCTTTGATTCCCATGATGCGGGGAACCTCTAGGGCGCAGAGGTCCATATCTATTGGTACGCCGACTACTCCTATCTCAGTATCGAATACAGGGTACTCACCTGGACCCGGGTTTATGCCGAAGTGGACCTCAGCCTTGCCGGAGTCGTTCTCGGGGTGGTCCTTGCGGAGCTTGGCGATGAGCTTACCGCTGGGAGATATGAGGCCGGAGGTGTTGTAGTACTTGTCATCTTCGCCCTTCTCGATGATCGTTCCGGGGACTATGTAGATTCCGAGTTCCTTTGCCTTTTTTTCGAAGAGCTTGAATGTAGGGCCTGGGATTGGTTCGGCCTGCTTAACGAGCCGGGAGTTGTCGCCCTTGGTTGGGTTTCCGGTCATCCAGAACTCTGCGAAGCAGATCGCTTGGGCTCCCTTCAGGGCGGCTTCATCACAGCATCTGAGGGCCTTCTTCCTGTTTTCCTCTAGGTCGGGTGTTGTCTCAAACTGTGCGGTTGCTACTTTTACTTCTCTCACGTCGCAAACCTTCCTCGCTTTTTAGGGAGTCCGATGAGATTATAATTTTTTAGTTTATGAGCAATGTTGAAGAAACGGGGAGAGAAACGGGTGGAATGGCACAGATGGAGTCTAGGCGATCCGCACACTTGGGTATATTACCCCAATAATGGACGTCGGGAATTTTGTTGGTTTACTTGAGTTTGAGGCCTGCTAATATCTGAGTGAGTCTGTTTCTGGCCTCTGATGTCAATGCGACCTTGGGGCTGCGGCTTGTGGCGGTTTTAATTATGCCTCGATATTTAAGGGTCTCCTTCTCTATCTCGGCTGTGGCTCCTGGGCTGGCGTGGAACAGGTCTACCCATGGCTTGTATCTGGCGTAGGCTTGCTCGGCGCGCTCCTCGTCGCCTTTTTTGGCTCGTGTCCAGATCTGCTTGATGAGATCGGTGAGGCATGCACTCGGGATTGTGCCATCTGCACCTAGTTCAGCCTCCTGTATGACGAGTTTAGCTGCCATGCCCCCGAAGACTGTGACGCGGCCCGGCATGAGGCGGTTGATATCTCGCAGCTTGTCGAGGGTACCGGGGCCCTCGAGCTTTATGCTTACGAGGTTACTGTACTCATCAGCCAGGTCGAGGTAGGTTGTCGGGCAGATGTGTATGCCTGTGGCGTCCTCGGCATCCTGAAGCATGACGGGGAGGCTCGTGGCCTGACAGATGTCGCCTATATGATTCTTGACAATTGCCTTGCTAGGAGTGTGGCTGAAGTAGGGGACCATGGCGATTACTCCGTCGGCGCCCCTGTCCTCAGCGTGCTTTGCTAGGCGGATCGCTAGTTCGGTGCCGCTGTGGCTCACCCCGAAGAGCACAGGCACTCGGCCGTCCGCTGCCTCCACCGTCGTGTCGAGGATATCCATCCTCTCCTCCTCGCTGAACTTGAAGAACTCACCCGCGATGATCCCTGGGCAGACACCGTCCGCACCCCAATCGATGTTTGCCTCAACCTCGGCGCGCATTCCAGCCACATCGAGGTCACCCCTAGTATCCGTTACAGTGCATAGGGCGGGGAAAACCCCAGCCCAATCAGGTTTGACCATGAGACTAGACTCATTTTTTCTATGTTTAATGGTTGTTCTCAACTTTTAAGAAGCGTCGATGCTGAATATGAGAAGAGACATTTTCTACGGCAAGTGTTTTCTAAAGATTCGATATAAGTCTCATCAGTGGTTCGATGGCGAGGCTTCACTACTCCAGAAAGATTCTGAGGACTTTGGGTGTCCAGCGCAGCTTCGGCCCCGAAGCGACGCAGGCCGCATTCCTTCTCGGCGGCATCGGCACAGGCAACGTCAGCATCGGGGCGCGCGGCGAGCTCCGCGACTGGGAGATATTCAACAGGTCGGCGAAGGGGCAGAGAATGCCCTATGGCTTCTTCAGCATCTCCGTCAAGCAATTAGACAAGATTGACACAAGGGTCCTCGAGGCCCGCCTCCACCCCCCCTATGCGGAGAGCCACGGTTTCCACCCCAGCACAACAGCGGGGCTCCCTCGCTTTGCCCACAGCGAATTACGTGGCGAGTACCCTCTGTGTTGGGTTGATCTCTGGGACGAGGAAATACCCCTAAAGATCACCTTAGAGGCGTACACGCCGCTCATCCCCCATGAGCCCGATGACTCGGGCTTACCAGCCGCTGCACTCACCTACACCGTGAAGAACACCGGCAGGGAATCAGTCGAGGTAACAATTGTCGGTAGCCTCACCAATCTCGTCGGCTTCACCGGCGTCGATCAATTCGGCGCACTAAAGACCCAGGAATTCGGTGGCAACTTCAACGAGCTGCGTAAGGAACAGGGGTTAACGGGCGTCTACCTCTGGTCTAAGAAGCACCCAGCCAACGACATCCTCCACGGCAGCCTCGCCATAGCGACCACAAATAAAGAAGCCACTTGTAAACCCCATTGGCTGCGAAGCGGCTGGTGGGACCCCCTCCGCGAGTACTGGGACGACCTGCAGGATGGGGAACTCACTCCACATCCCTACACCGATCCCAGCCAAGACGGTAAAACAGATATCGCCAGCATCGGAGCCATTGAGAAAATTAACCCCGGAGAAGAGAAACAGTTCCGCTTCATCCTTGCCTGGCACTTCCCCAACAGGGTTCGGAACTGGGATCAGCGCCTCTGCGCCTGCGGCGGCGACTGCAAGCAGGAGATCGTCCGCAACCGCTACGCCCTCCGCTTCGACGACGCCTGGGAGGTAGCACGCTACTTTGTCGATACTTGGGACCACCTAGACGGCATGACCCGCGCCTTCCACGACGCCCTTTTCGGTAGCACCCTCCCCGCCCACATCCTCGACGCCGCATCCGCTAACATAACTGTCCTTCGCAGCAACACCTGCTTCTGGCTCGAAGATGGCACATTCCTCGCCTACGAGGGCTGCTTCGACGACGCTGGATGCTGCAGTGGTAGCTGCACACATGTCTGGAACTACGAACAAACTCTCGCCTACCTCTTCCCCACATTAGAGCGGAACATGAGGGAGACCGAGTTCCGCCTCGAAACCGATCAAGAGGGTAGGATGAACTTCCGCGCCAGCCACGTCTTCCCGGGTAGGATCAACTGGGATACGGCTGACCCCGCAAGCGACGGCCAACTGGGCAGCGTAACTCGAGTCTACCGAGAGTGGAAACTATCAGGGGACACGGCTTGGATGAATGGCCTCTGGCCCAAGGTCAAGCTAAGCATGGACTACGGCATCAGGACGTGGGACCCCGACATGGATGGCGTCACTGATGGCCGTCAGCATAACACCTACGATATCCAGTTCTATGGCTCCAACCCCCTCACCGGCGTCATCTACCTCGCCGCTCTTAAGGCCGCCACCAGGATGGCTGAGGCTGCTGGAGACTACGAGGCCGCCGACCGCTACAGTGGCCTTCTCGCCAAGGGAAGCAGGAATCTAAACAAACTCCTCTGGAACGGCGAGTACTACGAGCAGCATCTAGAAGACGTCGACGCCTACAAGTATCAGCACGGCGTTGGCTGCTTGGCTGATCAGCTGCTCGGGCAGCTCAACTCTCACCTCGCCGGCTTAGGCTACCTACTCCCCCCAAGGAGAGTGAAGAAGGCCATAGGCGCCGTCTATCGCCACAACCTACTTCGCGACTTCAGCCACCATGACAACTGCCAGCGCACCTACGCCCTCAACGATGAGGCTGGTCTCCTTATCTGTACTTGGCCTAACGGTGGAAGACCCAAAATACCATTCCCTTACAGCCACGAAGTCTGGAGTGGCATAGAGTACCAGGTTGCTGCCCACCTCATCTGGGAGGGGCTCCTTGACGAGGGTCTCTCCATCGTCAAGGCTGTAAGAGATCGCCACGATGGCGTCCGTCGAAGCCCCTGGGATGAGTTCGAGTGTGGACACCACTACGCGCGAAGCATGTCTAGCTGGGGCCTCATCATAGCCCTTAGTGGCTACACGTGCGATATGACTGAGAAACGAATCACCTTTAATCCACGCATCAACGAGGACGACTTCAAGACATTCTGGAGCACCGGCACCGCCTGGGGTGTATACACCCAGCGAAGGGATCAAGATGGTGGGTTCACTTATGGTGTAGAGGTCATCCACGGCACACTGAAAGACGTAAGAGTAAACGGGTAACCTTAACCTCTGTTAACAACGTTGGATTCTATTCATCAGCAAGCAATTTAGCGATGAAGAAGCCCTCGCATTCATGGATCTTTGGGTAGAGCCTCTGTGCCTCCGTGAGTCCTCGCAGCCCCGGCGCCCCAATTCTTGGCACAGCCTCCACCAGCCTGAACTCTGGGTGCCCCTCAAGCAAACCCGAAACAACCCCCTCGTTCTCCTCCACCGAGACGCTGCAAGTGCTGTAGATGAGGGTCCCGCCCGGCTTCACATGCGACGCCGCGTTCGCTATTAGCTTCGCCTGTAGAGCCGCGTATTCATCTATGGAGGTGCGGGTAATTCTCCACTTTGTGGAGGGGATGCTGTTGAAGGTGCCAGTCCCTGAGCATGGGGGGTCCAGCAGGACAACGTCGGCATTCATCGCTGGGAGCCCTTCAGTCTTCGATGCGTCCCCGAGCACCGGCTCCGCGATCGTTACACCCATCCTCTCAACCAGATGCCCCCACGAGCTGAGCCTGCCGGCGTTGACGTCGACCGAGACGATCCTCCCTCGGTTATTCATGAGCTGGGCTAGATGACTCGTTTTGACCCCTGGCGCTGCGCAGACATCCAATACGACGTCGCCGGGCCTCGGTGCCGCGACCTCCCCCACGAGGATGCTCGCCTTATCCTGAAGAACGAAGGCCCCCTCCTTGTAGGGTCTTGTGTCCGTCAACCCAGCTGAGCCACCGATGATTCGATAGGCGTGTCCAAGTCCCGGCACAGCGTCGAATCGAAACCCGAGGGTGCTCAGCTAGAGGGGGCAAAGCACCGTCCCCCCGTAGGGTGTTGATCCGAATGTACTTCGGTGTCTCAACTGGCGACATCAGGTCAGCTGCATCTAATTCATTGAAGTTGGTTTGGATATACTTCACATACCAGATCGGCAAGAAACACCTATAGGCCAACGCCTCCTCGCGGCTCAGCTTCCCCCATGGGATCTCTTGGTGGGGGATGAGATCGATCGCCTCCTCCACCGGCTTAAGCCTCCTTTTTCCGAGGATCCTTCTGACGTGCTCAGCAAACCCGTGCGCTTCGACGCTTGCCCCGCCGTAGTGGACCATGTAGGTGTAGAGCCTCAGGAAGCTCCTCAAACCCACATCGAGGCCATCAATGTCGCCGGGCTTAAGGGCTGAGTTGATGAGATAATCGAGGGCATTTCTCCTCATCGACACAGCGTAGAGAAGCTCACCCGCCTTAACGCCCACCCTCCTATCTTCTACCCTAAGCTGCTTCAGCGTCTTCCTGAGGGCTGCATCTTCATTCATTCCTTGAAGCTCGACCCAGCTGAGGGCCTCTAGAGCCGCAGTCCAAGCCTCACTCAAAGCCAATGTTCTATGGTGTACCGTCGCCCATAATATAAGAGCTGGCTGAAAGCAAAAAATTAGGCCCCTTTGAAGTCAGAAACTGGAATTTTCTTCTAATAAAAAACCTACATCGTTAGGCAGCTTATATGTGTAAGCGTTGGTTTGCGGGTGTTCAATTCCTCCATTTCAAACGCAATATATCTCCTGTTTCAACGTCACATTAAGATTTAACATCAATAGTACATTACAACGAACGTATCGCTTACAATTAACCGTTAATTGATAGCTGAGTGCAATGGAACGCGGATATATCCCCAGCGTATTCTCTGTATGCCCAGGTGGGAGCGGAAGAAGGGTCAAAGCAGCGGAAGACCCCCAAGTTCGCAGAGCCGTAAGGAGTGGGCTGCGAAGGACCAGGCGGGCTTTGGCTAGCCGGGAAACCTACGCTCCTTAGCTGATCAAGCGTGCACGCGTGACGTACCCGGGACGGGTAAAACCATGCAAGGTCGGCTCCGGTAATCTCGTCTGGGCACCCTTATTCTGGAGCAAATAACTAACATTATACTAAAGTTCTACTGCAAAATCAATCGGAATCAGGTGTTGGATATTCTTAAAATCTAATTCGGCTAGTTGGCGTTGGATAGCGGTAAGCTCCAATGGCGGAATACGTCGTTTGAAATCACATATACCCTCCATCTGTTTCACCCTTTGATTGAGTCTAACCCAATCGGGCCTCATCATTTTTCCCGGTCTAATAGTGTCCTAACCAGAGTCCCGGAGCAGAATCGTTAATTTGGGATAAGATTCCGAGGTAGGTATTTCCTCAACTCTGCGATGGCGGATCTTGAGCTGGGCCTACTGACGCCCATTCTCTCGTCTTCCCTAATCAGATAAGTTTTCTACGATTATTACGTGTGAAGCTGTAGTTTAACGTGGGGTAGATATCCCCTAGCCCTGGAAGATATCTGTCGCCTATATTTCCTCCCGGCTATGATTTCGTTATGCAGCAGGGTCCTCTGTACACTTTTGGACAGGTTTGTGATCGCTACATACTCGTCCTTTGATTCGAGTATCTTCATCAGCTCAGGCCTGTAAAAGTTAACCATGTTCTCGAAGTTCTTATCCGTTATACTCATCCCACTCATTAGTTGGAATCTATCATCACGCACATTACTTATCGACAGCTTACTTGCCACAAGACGCGCTTCTTGATCCAAATACGCCTTCTTGAGTTCCGGATCCTTGTTGAACTTCATACTCCTTAGATCCCTCATAACGACCCATCTGCTGATCCCCATCTGCGTAGCGATCTCCAAGTTATTGAGGTCCTGACTTATTCCCTCAAGGATCATTTGGCGACGCTCTTCCGGTTCTCGAATATTGTTTAACATTTTCTCTCCTCTTTCTAACAACTACTATCTGAGCTCGTGAAGAAACCGCGAAATTTACTTTCTTCCGCGTGTGCGTCTATTTGAATGCACTTATCTTGCATCGCACACGCGTGAGAGGGTCAGGCTACTCATCTACGCGGGCCTCTAACGTAAACTTTTTACGTTCTACTTATCTTCGGTGACCCAGCTTCTTACGGCCTCTTCTATGGCTTTCGAGAGGTCACCCTTCTTCCCGCCGAATCTCTCTATTGTCTTGAACCTGAGCTTTCTCTCAAGCTCATCCGCGATCTCTACACTGATTCGACCCACATCAATCACCGGCTACTCTATGCACGCACTTACTTATCCGCATATAATGCTATATGCGTACTTGCTTATAAACTAATATATTCATTCACTTAAATGAATATTTGTTTATATGTTTAAACATGCGTTGCTTCGGTTGAACTCGAATTGCCTTAAAATTTTCCCTTAAAGAGTTTACAACAATCTATAAAGTTGTGTTCCTAACTTCACTATATTACAAGAGGAACCTACTACGGCGGATAAAGGGCTAAGGGAGTTCTCGAAGGACCAAAAAGATGAGGCAGAGGCCGCACTCATCTCTGAATCCGATTCTACCACGCTCCCTCAGGGAGACGTTCTGACCCGTTTGGGCACTTCGGATAAGGGTCTTCAAGTAGCTGAAGCGGAGCGACGCCTCAAGGTTTACGGACCCAACGAGGTAGCTGCGCGGAAGAGACAAGCCACCGCCGTCGAGTTCTTACTCCAGTTCAAGAGTCCTCTAATTATAATACTAATCTTCGCCGGTTTAGTTTCCTTCTATTTCGGCGAAGTTGTAGACGCAGTAATAATCTTCGCCATAATCATCGCCAGCGCCTCACTCGACTTTTATCAGCAGTCTAAGGCGCGTCAGGCCGCCGAACTCCTCCGTGAGAAGCTTGTCTCCACCTGCACCGTCGCCCGCGACGGCGCCAAGAGGGAGATCAAGTTTACAGACGTCGTCCCCGGTGACATCCTCTACTTTTCCGCCGGGGACATGATCCCCGCTGACTCCCGAATCCTCACCGCGAAGGACTTCTTCGTAAACCAATCTGCCCTCACAGGCGAGTCCTTCCCCGTTGAGAAAAGCCCAGATCCAATAAAGGAAGCTGGTACATCTCTAACAGACTGGGTCAACCTCGTCTTCACGGGGAGCAGTGTCGTAAGTGGCACCGCCACAGCCGTCGTTGGAAGAACCGGTGGCTACACCGAGTATGGAAAGATCGCTAAGACCCTCGCTGCTCGAGGCGAGGAAACAGAGATGGAGCGTGGTCTACGCCATTTTGGCTATCTAATCATGCAGATCACCTTCATATTGGTGATCTTTGTCTTCTTTGTGAACGCCTTATTCCGTCGAGGCGTCCTTGAGTCCCTCCTCTTCAGCGTCGCTCTTGCCGTTGGACTTACACCCGAGCTTCTCCCAATGATCATTTCCGTCAATCTTAGCAAGGGGGCCCTCGCTATGAGTAAACGCGGTGTACTTGTAAAGCGCCTCAGCGCCATCCAGGACTTCGGCAGCATGGATATCCTCTGCACCGACAAGACTGGCACACTTACGGAGAACAAAATTACTCTCGTTCTTCACGTAGACATCGATGGCAAGGATAACGATAGGGTCCTCGAGTATAGCTACCTCAACAGCTTTTACCAGACGGGGCTTCGTAGCCCCCTCGACGAGGCGATACTCAACTTCAAGAACGTCTCCATAGGCGACTACAAGAAGGTCGATGAGATACCTTTCGACTTCGTCAGGCGCCGTGTCTCAATAGTCGTCGAACGTGGAGATGAGAAGATGCTCATCACCAAGGGGGCACCCGAAGAAATCCTAAGCGTCAGCGCCTTCGCCGATATCTCAACAGGCGCTGTAGACCTCACGGACACCATTAAGCAGAGTATCATCAACCAGTATAGTGATCTGAGCACAAAGGGCTTCAGGGTCCTCGCAGTCGCCTACAGGAAGCTCAAAGAAGAGAAAACCAGCTACTCTGTCGCTGACGAACGAGACCTCGTCTTCCTCGGATTCGTTGCCTTCATAGACCCGCCGAAGCAGACAGCGATGGACTCCCTACGTCTCCTCAACCACGTAGGCGTCGAGCTAAAGATCCTCACTGGGGACAATGAACTCGTTACCAAGCATACATGCGATCAGCTTGGCTTCAAGGTCAAGCGTGTCGTCCTTGGCAGCGAGATCGCTCAGATGGGAGACGACGCGATACTCCGCGTAGTCGAGGACGCGAACGTCTTCGCACGAGTCAACCCGAGCCAGAAAGACAGGATAATGGAGGCCCTCCGTAAGAACGGCCACGTTGTTGGCTTCCTCGGGGATGGCATAAACGATGCACCCAGCCTCAAGCGCGCTGACGTTGGCATCAGTGTCGACAACGCCGTCGATGTCGCTAAGGAGTCAGCCGACATCATCCTCCTCCAGAAGGACCTTACAGTACTCGAGAACGGCGTCGTCGAGGGTAGAAAGACCTTCGGAAACACTATGAAGTACATTATGATGGGGACAAGCAGCAACTTCGGAAACATGTTCAGCGTCGCGGGGGCGAGTCTCTTCCTCCCATTCCTCCCGATGCTTCCCACACAAATCCTGCTAAACAACCTCCTCTATGACTTTAGCCAGACCACTATAACCGCCGACCACGTCGACGAGACCTATGTCGAGAGGCCGAAGAAGATGAATATACGATTCATCCGCCGGTTCATGATATGGTTCGGCCCAATAAGCTCTGTCTTCGACTTCCTCACATTCTTCGTTATGCTGTGGGTCTTCAGAGCCTCGGAGCCTCTCTTCCAGACTGGGTGGTTCCTTGAGTCCCTAGCGACTCAGACCCTCGTTGTCTTCGTTATCAGAACCCAGATTGTCCCATTCTGGAGGAGCAGACCTAGCAGGTTCCTCATCGTCAGTTGCCTCGGAGTACTCGCCTTCGCCTTCATCTTACCCTACACAATATTAGGGGCTCTCTTCGGCTTCACATCACCGCCACTTAGCTTCTACCCCCTCCTCGCCCTCCTCGTCGTTACTTACCTAGCTATGGTCGAGGGAATCAAATGGTACTTCTATAGGAGATATACGCGTCTCCTCGAGAAGGGTTGACACCTGGGTTATCCATTTATAAGAACCGCCACACCATCTCGGGGATGCGACGAAGTTGTCCTGGGACGCCGATTACTCGAAAAACAGGGAGATCTGGGGTGAGAGGCCAAGCGAACTCGCTCTCGTAGCCTCCCGGAAGCTTGTAACTTCAAAGGGAAGGCGTCTCAAGGTCCTCGACGTCGGCTGCGGCTACGGCCGTGACACCATATACATCGCCCGGAGCCTCGGATTCAGGGTCCTTGGCATTGATTTATCCCCAAGGGCTGTGGAGCTCGCCAAGGAGAACGCGGCGAATGCTCTGACTAAGGATGCCGAGTTCATGGTGAGTGACTTTAGGGATATCAAAGGTCTATTCGACGCTGTCCTTGTCTCTAACCTCTATCACCTCCTCGAGCCTAAGGGGAGGCATGACCTCGTTTCAAATATCACTAGACTACTTATTCCAGGCGGCAGGCTCTTCCTCAACGCCATCTCGGTTCGGGACTCGGAGCACTACGGTGTAGGCGCCCCCATCCCCGGGGAGGAGAACAGCTGGGTCGACGGCAGATACATTCATCTCTCTACCGAGGGGGAGCTGCGCCGCGACTTTTCCGTCCTCAAGGTCAGTGAGTTATACGAGTATGAGTACGAGGAACCTCACCCTGGAGCCCGTACCCATAACCATGTGGCTTGGATACTAGTCGCTGATAAGTCTGATTAGAAGTGGTGCGGTCGCCGGGATTCGGACCCGGGTTTCCTGCGTGGCAGGCAGGTATCCTACCAGGCTAGACTACAACCGCGCGCATCCAGAAATGTTGGGGGCTTATATTAATCTCTTATCATGCGTCACTTCATAAGGAATGGGAGAAGGAGAAGCGCCGTCATCCCCACAAGCTTCATGTATATGATGAGACTCGGACCCGCTACATCCTTCATCGGGTCTCCAACTGTGTCACCGACAACCGCGGCTTTGTGGGCCTCAGTTCCTTTTCTCCAAAAATCACGCTCTATAAGCTTCTTCGCGTTGTCCCACGCTGCTCCCACGTTATTGAAGAAGACAGCGAGACAAACACTCGTCAGCGTAACCCCAATGAGGAGAGCGACGAGTGTCTCAGCTCCGAAAAGATAACCCACAACGACGGGCGGTATGATAGCCAGCAACCCCGGCCACGCCATCTCCCTGAGAGCGTTGTTTGTGCTTATATTGATGCAGCGGGCATAGTCTGGCTCCGCTTTTCCCTCCATGATAGCTGGGTTCGCCTGGAATTGGCTCCTTATCTCATCAACCATCTTTTCAGCAGTCTTCGCAGTCGAGCCTATGGTGAGGCTCGCTATTAGGAAACTTAACGCTGCCCCGATGAAGAGAGCTGCATAGTTCCAAGGTTGCATCAAATCAAGGGACTTGACTCCAGCGACCTGGAAGAATGTGATGAAGACCGCAAAGGCCGTCAGAGTACCTGTTGTCATACTCAATGCCTTTGTATAGGCCTTCATACTATTCCCGACGGCATCTAGAAGGGCAAGGTTATCCCCAGCGTCGGTCTCTCCAGTCATCTCAGAGACTCCATCTGCGTTGTCGACGATGGGCCCGAAGGCGTCCGCAGACATAATGAACCCGATCATAAGGTCGGTACCTATATTTGCGATAGCTATCGCATAAAGACTGGAGCCAGAAATAATGAAACTGAAGACTGCAGCGCCAATAACACTGGCTATAGGGACTAGAGGGCTCTGAAGCCCATAACTGATCCCTGTAATGATATTGATGGCAGCACCACGCTCACTTGCCTTTGCTATATTCGTCACTGGCCCGCCATTGTAACCAGTGTAATGCTGGGCAACGAACATGCTTATGATGACTGCAGCGAGGCCGCTTAGAGCCGATAGAAAGATAGTCGTGTCTCCGATGAAGCTACGGACGAGCAGGAATGCACCAACGGAGCTAAGGGCTGCTGTGACAATTAATCCAATAATAATCGATCTCTCAGGACCCCACTTGAGCCACTTGACGAGGGCTACTCCGCCTAGGGAGGCGAGGTTCCCCGCACACTGGAGAAAAAGGGGAAAGACGATGGCTCCTGGCCCGTAGCGGGGGACGAATGCAACACCAAGAATCATCCCGGTGATGACATCACCACTAAAGCTTTGGAAGAGGTCCGCGCCCCTCCCGGCGCAGTCTCCAACGTTGTCACCGACTAGGTCCGCTATAACTGCGGGGTTACGAGGATCATCTTCTGGGATGCCGAGTTCGACCTTACCAACTAGGTCTGCGCCGATATCCGCGGCTTTAGTGAATATTCCTCCACCAACTTGAGCGAAGAGGGCAGTCAGACTCGCTCCGAAACCGAAGCCTACAAGGTCATTTGGGTTACCTGTAATTACATAGATAGCGGTAAGACCAATGAGAGCCAGCGCTGGGACTGAGAGCCCCATAAGGCCGCCACCTAAGAAGGCAGTCTTGAAAGCTTCGAGCCCTGAAGATCTTGCTTCCCAAGCGACCTTCGGGTGGACCCTAACTACTAACCTCATTACAGCGTAGGCGGAGAAGATCGAAAACGCCGCCCCTATGACGAAGCTGAGAGCTGCTTGCATACCTAACAAGAAATACATTACAGCCGGCAAGCAACACAACGATAGGTATTATGACTTTGAACTGGCTGTTCAGGTAGGCATGCGTCCCTTTCTTAATACGTCCCGATATCTCTTCGAGTTTCGCAGACCCGACGGTTTGCTAAAGATGAATCTGTAAATATATAGCAGAAGGAGCGCTGTGAGGACAACCGTAATCAACGGGATATACAGCGGGTTCATTTTTATTACCTCAAAGAGAATTGGTCGTCGTCGGATAGGGTTAACCTACTTCGTTAGCTCTTCTCCTCGGCTTTGATTCAGTCGGGAGAAGTGGATCATATAAAGTCTGTTTATTAGTTTTGCCTTATTTTGCCTTAATGAAGGCAAAGTTAGCTAAACTTATGATTATAAGTGGCCTACTTCAGGAGCCTCTCGGCGGCAACCTCCGCTGCTATGCCGCACACCTTGTAGCAGCCCTCGTCGCTGTGCCCTCCGCAGGCATAGAAGGCCTCCCGCTGCTCGGTGTTGCGGAGGTCAAAGTTTCTTCCATAGATTCCCTTTTGGATGTCCCAGCAGAGGGTAGTCTCCAGCGGCTTCTTTAATCTAAACTCCGCCTCGATGCGGCGCTGGAACTCGGCAGCGAGCTGGTCCGCTTCGGCGCAGGCCTTTGAGTAGACTGTGGTGTCTTGCATTCTCTCCCTTCCCTCGATGAGGCCCACTGCCATGAGTGCCCCGAGGAGAGCCCCGCATGTCTCACCCCTACGGGCAACGCCACCACTAAGTACCGTCGCTGCTCTGAAAGACTCCCTGTTTCCAACGCCAAGCCCCTCCTGCAGGGCAAGTAGCACCGATTGGCTGCAGCCGCTGAACTGGTCGTAGAACTGGGCTCGACGTCTGATCTCTTTGATGAGCTTTTGATCAGCCATAGCTGAGTGTTATACGATACATGATTTTAAATGTGGGCCAAAATTCACCAAGGTTTATATCGGGACCAATTCGCATCCTGCAGAGATATGATCGGTCTCCACCTCATGCTGGATGGAATCATGCGCGAGCCGGTTACCGAAGAGCTTGTCAACTCCATCCTCCTCGAGCTCCCAGGTAGGATAGGAATGAAAATCTTAGTAGGCCCCATAGTGGTGGCGGGTCACCCCATCAACCCAGGTTGGACGGGCTTCGTAGTCATCGATAAGAGCCACATCTCCATTCACACCTTCACTGAGGGAAGCCGCATCAGCATCGACGTTTATAGTTGCCAACCCTTCGACGCCGAAGAGGCCGAAAATTACCTCCGTGGCAGGATTGGGTTGAGCCGCGTGAACAAGCGTGTCATTACCCGCAGTGAGGCTTAGTTCAGCTCGAAGGTTTCCTCGAGCCTCCTTGCTGCTCTCAATGTGCGCGCGATACTTAAAACCTCAAAAGGGTTACGGGGCTACGACTGTACTAAGGTTTATCTACAATGTCTCCAACGCCCCTAATGGTGTTCTAATGAGCAAGAAAGACACAAAGATGGCAACTAAGTTCAAGGAACTCTCCCGCGTCGAGGAGGACTACGCAGTCAAGCTCGAGGGTGAGGTCCGCGGCTACGGTAACGAGGTTTTCCGTGATATAATTGGCTCTATTGCCATCGACAGCAAGAAGCACTCCGGTCTCTTCAAGGCTTGTGCAGCCATCGAGGAGGGGACAAGCCTCAGCATCACCGAGGATGAATACAACGAACTCGTCGCTAGCCTCAAGAAACACGAGGAGATCGAGGGCAACATGATAAAACAGCTCGACGACATCCTCGCCAAGACGAAGGACGATAGAATCAAGATGATGCTTAATCACATAAAAGGCGACGAGATCAGACACCACCTGTTAATAAAAAATATGACAGAGATGGTTGTGAAGAGGGAGGTCATCCTGGAGAAGGATGTCTGGGATCAGCTCTTCAGGGACGTATTGACCCACGGCCACGCGCCACCGGACGAATGGGAGGAGCCAGAATAGAGTCCGCATCACAAACGAGCGGATAATTCGGTTTAAAAAAGAAAATAAATGGCAATATCCGCCTCTTTTCGAAAAAAGAGGTCTTTTTACATATCAATACTTTTTTGGGTATGTTATAAGGGTTAAATTTATATAAACTGCCCCCATAACTATCTGATGTTTAAAATACGCCCTCGGTAGACATGTTGCTCAACAAGGACGATTATCTACGCGTTGACGCCGATTACAATGGTAGGGGGCTAGAGATTAGGCTCAATGGGGGCATCTACAAGGTTGAGTACCCGGCGAAGATCTGGGACCCCCTCGAAGATGACATTAAGAAATTGATCGTCGACCACGTCGCCTTCATGTCGACGAACTACCTCCCATTGGTCCTAGGGAAAAAGGGCATAATCTATGGGACTCGGCAGCCGATGCTCGAGAGTTTCGCCTTCAAGAGCACGATCTACGACCTACCAAGCAGCGCCCTCCTCGACGGATACCCTGCCGTAGACTACCTCCGCAGGTACTACAACACCGACTTCGTCTTCGAAGGCGGTGAAACGGTCGTCTGGAGCAAGGCATATAGACCAAGGGAGAGAGCGATCATAAGCTTCACGAGTGGAAAAGAGAGCCTTCTCACCCTCGCCGTCTGCAGAGAGCTTGGGATCGAGCCGATACTCGTCAATATAGTGGAGCCCTCGAACATATACGAAGAGAAGCACCGACGGAAGCTCCTCAGGCAGATGGAGAAGGAGTTCGACTTCGAATACTACATGCTTCGCCACGAGCCGGGGGCCTTCCACGACGGCAACCGTATGGGGTACAAACCATCAAGCCTAGGCTGGGGGAGCCAGTTACTCTACTACCTAGTCCTCTTTCTCCCTTTCATGCTCCGCAGCAGGGCCCGATACGTCTTCTTCGGTAACGAGAACAGCTGCGACAAGGAGGCCCCCCACCCGGAGGGGTTCCGGACCAACTACTGCTTCGATCAAAGCAGTGGCTGGACTCTCCAGATGGATAGTGTGGCTCGGATGTTGACGAAAGGTTCAGCGCGTGTGGGAAGCCTTGTGGGGCCACTCAATGAGATAACGGTGACGAAGGTCCTCCATGACAACTACCCCGACCTCGCGAAATACCAGATGAGCTGTTTCTGCGAGGACCCCCCTGCGGAGGACCACAGGTGGTGCTGTGCCTGTAGTAAATGCGCCCGGACTCACGCTTTCATACGGGGACTCGGCTATGACCCGAAGCGAGTCGGGTTCTGGAAGGATATGTTTACGGAGGAGCACGCTGGCCTATTTTCGGCGCTCAACGGAAAGGAGACCTACGGCTTCGACAGATCAGGGCTGGGGAGGGAAGAACAGGAACTCGCCCTATACATGGCGGCGCAGAGGGAACCGAAAAATAAGTTCCTCCAAAAGTACATGAAGGTCTCGATGTACAACGGCGTCGCCGGCGAGGGCGGAGCAGGAAATGAGCGGTTCCGCCGCGACTACGAGTACTATATGACTCCTCAGCCCTACTCCGCGATACCGGAGGAGCTAAAGGACCGTGTCTATGCCCTCTACAATAAATTGCTCCAAGAAAGCTAGAAATGCCGGAAGTCAGGGAGATCAATTAGTCTCGATCTCTACGGTGTAGTTGAAAGGTCTCAGTGGGGCGATTTGCTCGTAGGCAAGACCGCTCCATGAGATCTGACCCGGAACCAATTCCCATCCCCTGTACATCTTGGCGTACTCCACTATGGATAGCCTGAACGATATTGAGTCATCTTCCGCGGAGAACCTAGCCCACTTCGCATCGACCGGGCTCCACGCTCCGACCTCCCCCTTACTGAGGTGAGCGCCATTAGAGTCGTCGTACACGGTAAACACGTCAGCGTCGAGCTCGTTCATTATGCACAGTTTTTCGCAACTCGGGGAGAGTCTCGAGGGGTCCACCATGATGGTAATCACGCCGGGTTCAATCTCGTACTTTATTACGACATCGCCCAATGGCTCAGCCTCTTTGAACCCGTGATCGATCAAGTTCGCGGATTGTTCAAGCCTCCAGAAGCCATTAGCTAATATCTGAGCAATCCTCTGGGAACGATAGATTCCAGCAAAGTATCTTGTGAACCTATTGTTAAATATCGCCTCGGGGCTCGGTAGCCTCGATAGGTGGCGATTAGACCACCTTTTCATCGACTCAGCGTCTAACGTGAAGGTCTTGATGACGCCTTTTTCCAACTCTTGAAGGTGGGCGTGGGTCGAGAAAACTGATCTATTTCGGTAAAAGACGATCGGTGACCCGAAGCCCAAGCCTTCCCCATTGAGGTCTCCTTGAGGCGTCATCAGGAACATTCCCTTCTGGAGTGGTTCAGACCTTAGTCTGTGAGGCCATGGCCTGCTAGAAACAGCGGCTGAGGCACCCGTACAAAGGGGGAACCTAAGGAGGTTTGTTTCAGTTTCTATTATATATCAGCCTCCTATCCTTATTGATTCAGGCCCGCAGATTAATAACCGATTTCCCCCTAATCATTAGCCCCTATAAATGGCCGTTCCGATTTCAGATCAGGTGTTGGTTTTGCTTGGTGATAGGGTTGTCCTTGTCACGGGGGCAACTGGC
Organism: Candidatus Bathyarchaeota archaeon; assembly: GCA_963780545.1. Classification (GTDB taxonomy): domain Archaea; phylum Thermoproteota; class Bathyarchaeia; order TCS64; family TCS64; genus UBA8941. Next base: position 165,650 of record CAWACK010000010.1, on the reverse strand, counting down.
GGCTTAGGCAGGGTTGTGGTCAAGAGGTTCCTAGCCGAAGGTGCGAGAGTCGCTGCCGTCTACAGGAGCGACCTCAGGTTAAATGAACTGATGGATTACACGGATCGAGCCCCCAACCTGATGGGCTTCAAGGCCGACATCACGGATGCGTCGAGCGTGGCTTCTCTAGTTGACGCCGTCGTGAAGGAATATGGGAGAGTAGACGTTCTACTCAACATCGCTGGAGGCTATATGGGTGGAAAGACCCTACCCGAGACAGATGTTTCTGTCTGGGATCAGATGATGACGCTAAACACAAAGTCGGCTTACCTCTGCAGTCGTGCAGTCCTCCCCTATATGATCGAGAAAAACTACGGGAGGATCGTTAGTGTCTCATCGAAGAACGCGACGCCGAAGGGGAGGCGGGCAGGCAACGTAGCCTACACAATCTCTAAGGGTGGGATCATCACACTGACGGAAGCGCTTGCAGATGAGGTTGCAAAACAAGACATTAACGTTAACTGCGTCATTCCGAGCACAATAGACACCCCTGACAACAGGGCTCAGATGCCAAAGGCTGACACGTCGAAGTGGGTTTCGCCATCCGATATAGCCGAGGTGATGCTCTTCCTATCTTCAGACGCTTCAAGGGCCGTGAGCGGGGCCTCTATCCCCGTTTACTGGAAGTCCTAGATTCGAATGGCGCGATTTAGCAGTGTAGCTAGGCAATCGCTGCAGTAGAATAGGTCTTCGTCGGATAAATGTTCCATCAAACTGAGGATGTTTATAACTGGTTACTGATTAAAAGAGGGTGTGAGGCTACCGGATAGCCTAAAGATTATACTGTGAATCTTTTCTGCTAGCCTAATAGTTTATAGTATTTGGAGGAGCGGAAACATCGACCAGACCCACACATCAATTTTAGCTAAATTATCGGATTTAAAAATGTTTTTAAATAAAGAACGGTTAAAAAAACATAGAGAAAGATGTCCGACGAAGAGAAGAAGTACAAGTACCACACCGTCAACCTCCCCGAGAACCTTGCCACCAAAATCGAGGAGGTGATAGCAAGTGGAAAGCACGGGTACACCAGCGTACCCGACTTCGTAAAGTCTGCTGTAAGGAGATATCTGAGGGAGCTTGGCTACCTAACTTAATGCACGCTGCACTGGGATCTTGATCCTTTGTAATAGATGCATTAGAAGTGGCATTGGCGCATTAAATCAAAAAGCGAGATTTATTGGTGAGTTACTTGGTAGAATTCACAAAAGGTAATATAAATTCTATAACCATCAATAACGGGAAGGAACATTATGGCGGGAGACCTCCGGGACCTTAACGATAAACTAGAAGAGGTCATAAACCGATTAAACTCCCTCGAAGCGATGATTACGGAGACTCGCAAGTTCCCCGAGGTCGCCTCCCTGATGAGAGATCTCAAGATTGGCGCACAACTATACGATGAACCATTAAAGATGATTCAGAGACTTATCGAGGTCAAACATTTCCTCGACAGAAACTTGGAGAGCAGGGACGAAATAACCAGGGAGATCCTCAATTCATTAGCCCTGAAAGGTCCCATGAACATCTCAGAACTCACAAGGGAGATGAAGAGCATCCGCGGTAAAGCCTCTAGGGTGACCATGAAGAAGCACCTAGACACACTAGCGGAAAAAAAGATGGTCACAAGAAACGAAAACGGGAGATACCAGCTCGCTTAACTGATCAAATGTTGATCACTTCTTCGCACCAAACCTATACACACTGATCACCCCAACATTACTCGAGGCAAAGAAAATGAGTCAAAACGCGAAACACGAGAGAATGGACCCAAAGGAGATCGCCGAGATCATGGAGTCGGTCTCCGAGAAGATACCCACCCTAATAAAGGGTGTACTCGACAGCTTCTTCTCCCCCGAGGCGGCGGCGAACATCGGGAAGGCGGTCGCGGTGTTCAGGAAGAGCCTGATAGAGGGTGGGATACCTGAGGAGGAGGCTCAGGAGATGACGAGGGAGTACCTTCAGACGTTGACGAAGTGGTCGGACGTCATGAGGGAGGCACGTAGCCGAGGCAGGGTTGAGTAGGCGGCTTTGCGTCTCCAGGATTACCTCTCCATCCTGTTTTCTTCGGCGAAGATTTTGGTGACGTTGAGCTTTTTTCTGCTGGTTTTCCTAGGTTGGCGTTGGTTGGCTGTGAGGCGTTACAGGAGTGTTCTCGTCTCATATGGGGTGCCGAGGGGGGATGCTATGCAGCTTTCCCGTGAGTATCCATTAAGGTTGGGTGATTTGATGAGTATTTTAGTCTACACGGTTTCTCGTAATTAATCGTGGTACGCTTCATTTTGGGTAGGCAAACCGTACACGAAAATTGGCTCATTAGTTGAGATTATACAGTTGTCTTTTACTGTAATACACTGTTGTTACGAGCATGTGACTTTACTCCCAGAGGAGGCCACAGTCCGCGAATTCCTTTCTCACTACGTTAATAAGTTCTCTATAATCCACGCTTGGCTTATGCCTCTGAAGATCGTAGCATTCTGTGATCAGCTTACCCTGCTCTGGTGTTGTGTTTGCAGACAATTTCGATATAATGTGTTTGAACATCGGATACACTTCACTCCTCTTAACCCCGGTCCTCAAAGTGGCGTCTGATGCTTCAATCATCAGCTCAACATCGGCTGGTGTTTGCCCCCCGTTCATTCTGCTCCTGCTTACTCTTGGAGTGTAGAGGTTAGCCCCGTTAACTGTTGCTTCGATGCTCCTTAGAACGAGTTCCTCAAGGTGACTTGGCGTGCATAGCTCCGACACTGGTATCGGCCAGTGCATCGGAATCGCTTTACTGTTCCGAATCGTAGCCTGGTAGACTACTGATCGTGCGAAGCTTGTTGGGAAAATCGAGCGCTTAACCCCACTGATGTGGTTGAGGTGCTCAACTCCGTTATAGTAAAGATTATCCCTGTAGATTAGCCACGCTACAATCGTCTTCGCAAGACTCTCAACTATCGCCCCCTCGGGTCCCCCCGCAAACCCACCGATTATCCCGAAGCTCCCGCTTATCCCGAAGTACCCGTGGCTTTGAAGCACTAATGCAGCGGTTATGAGGTCATATTGGACTTTAACGTCGGGGAGCACAGACAGTAGAACCCCATCAGTTGGTCTAAGTCCCGCTATGTCATCGATGGTCGCGAGGAAGGAGGAAGCTGATGTGCTTATAGGGTAATAAACAATCGCGGCTCCTGGCCTCCCCGCCTTTCTTATTCCTTCACGAAGCCACGCAACTTGACGCCTCGAGGCATATGCCTCAAGTGGAGCACTATATACCTCGTAGCCGTCTATAGTCGGTAGGTTGAATCCCTCGAGGAAGTCGAGTCGAGGGATTGAGGCGAAGTTTTGTACAACGATGTCGGCCAAGTCCTCAGTGAAAGGGGCGTGATGACCGGGAGCGATGTTCATGGGCTCTCTTCCCTCTACATGGTGTTGCTTCCACACGCGGGCATCTTTCCCCTCCCCCATGATGACCTCATTCTGCATAGCCTTGACAGCTTCACGGACCTCTTCCTCGGTGAACCTTATCACCCTCTCAGTGTCGAGGCAGAGGCACCCTGCGTTGATTACGAGTTCAAGGGCTGCCTCCCATGCGGAGTCCGCTAGATCATCGTCGGTATTAATCCAGGTCTCTGGATCGGTTGGGCACCTGATATCATACCTCTTAGTTAGCTCCGATATCCTCTTGAAGAGAGCAATGTCCCAGTCCTTGATAATCATCTTAGGACCCCTCCTCATTCGGTCAGAGATCTCGACTAGACTAATCATGTTATCACGTTACAATTCATCTCTATCCTTAAATCACTAGATGTTAACACACAGCCAAAACCTCACAAACACCACCTCGAAGGTTATCTGACTCGACGAAAAAGAGGTGACAGTCAACCGATAAATATTGATTACCGACTGATTATACTTCCAGTGACATCGTTATGACCAGCGAAGAAGAGGTACTAAACAAGATGCGTGATGCCGTCCTCAGCTACGACTCCGAAGCCGCTGTCGAAGCGGCCAAGCAAGCTATCGACCTAAAAATCGACCCAGTGAAGGCTATTGAGGAGGGACTTGCCAAAGGTTTGAGGGAAATAGGAGACAAGTTCGAGAAGGGAGAGCTCTACCTGCCCCACCTGATCATGGGGGCAGATGCTATGGAGGCTGCAATTCACGTTCTAGAAGGACACATGTCAAAAGAGGGCCTTGAGTCAACTAGTCGCGGAACCGTCGTCATAGGGACAGTCGAGGGAGACATCCACGACCTCGGCCTCCGTATTGTAGCTTCGATGCTTAGGGCAAACGGCTTCAAGGTCTACGACCTTGGCTTCAACACAAAGACACTCGACTTCATACAGAAGGCCAAAGACGTCAACGCCGACATAATAGCCGTCTCATCCCTCATGACTACGACGATGCCCTTCATGAAAGACCTAATCGAAGCCCTCGATGCATCTGGGCTCCGCGACAAATTCTCAGTCATGGTAGGAGGTGGCCCTGTGACAGATAGATGGGCAAAAGAAATTGGGGCTTCGGCCTACGGTAGAGATGCATCCGAGGCTGTAAGGGTCGCCAAGGAGATAATGGCTAAGAAGAGGAAGTGAACCCCATGACGGCTCCGAACCTCTGGGAAGTCCTCGACAGGGCATGCAACACGGGGCCTGTGATGACCGGGAAGGACTTCGATATGAAGGTCTTCCAGACAACCACTAGGCTGGTCAAGGAGCACGACCTAAAGTACGATCCACGGACCCCAGTGTCAAGTGACGACGGACTAGCAGACGAGGCATGGAACGCCGGACTAGAACTCTTCAGGGAGGTTGGCTCCTACTGCATCAACTCTGGCCGACTGATCAGATTCGATGACTCTGAGATCAGGGAAGGTCTCAGAGAGCTTCGAGGCGAGGCATCAGTGGGCGAGGGGGGAGAGACGAGACGACTGACCTTGAGGGGAATTGAAGACAAAAAGCCACCGACAATAGTCTGCGGCGGCGTAATCGAGAGTAACTTCCCCGAGGGGGAGAACTTCGTCAAACTCTACCAATCAATAGCCCAAGAGCCACTCATAGACGGATTCTACGTGGGGCCTCCCCTCCAATCCTCTGAGGGCCGCCTCGTAAGGTCAGGAACTCCCCTAGAGACACACTCAGGCAGATCCATGGTGACCTGGGTCAGGGAAGCTGTTAGGAGAGCTGGGAGACCCGGACTTCACTTTATTTCCGCTTGTACGCCAGCAATCGCCAACATAGCAGCTGCAGATCCAGTGGACGGGCTGAGGAGAAGCGACGGAATAGTCGCAACCATTATGCCTGAACTTAAAACAGATTATGAGAACCTGAACAAGGTCACTTTTAGCCACGACTACGGCTGCGTGAAACACATCTACAATGGTGGTATGATCGGAGGATGGGCTGGGGGACCAGAGGGGGCCCTCGTCGTATCGATAGCAAACGCTATCATGGCCGTAATGGTCTACAAGATTGGCATAGGCTCAAGCTATAACGCGCTCGGGTATCTGAGGGCCTCGGCACCTAACTACAGTGCCTTCGTCACAAGACCATGCGTCTGGGGCTCATCAATCGGGAACCAAGCTCTCTCCCGGAACACGAAGATAATTAACACATGCATCGCCATGACAAACGCGGGCCCAGGCACAGAAATGCAGCTCCAGGAGATAACTTCAGCCCAATGCGCAGCAATTCCCAGCGGTAGTGAGGGTGTATCACAGGGAGCCCGCAGGTTCAAGGTGAGGCCACTCCTCGGCAGTGGCTTGGAGAACCGGTTCTGGGGTGAATTAGCCTACGCGTTAGCTGGAGTCAAGAGGGACCTAGCTTCTAGTATAGCGGATAAGATGCTGAGCAAATATGAGGGAACAATTACACGTGAATCGGATGGAGGGCCATCAGGTCATACATTTGACGAGATATACGATTTGAAGACCCTGACGCCGAGAAAGCAGTTCACGGAGATACTCCTTAAGATGAAGAGGGAGCTTGAGGACCTTGGTCTCGAGTTTAAAGATAGCCCTGGTGGGAACAAATAGTGTCTGCCCCAAGCTTTTGGGAGGTCATGGACAGGGCATGCAACACAGGTGCAATGACCCCTGTTAAGGACTTTGATATGAAGGTCTTCAACACCTCGGTTCGCCTAGCCAAAGAGCACGGCATCGACTACGACCCAGAAACATATGTACCAAGCGATGACAGCCTAGCTGATGACGTTTGGAGGGCAGGATTCGAACTCTTCTGCGAAGTTGGTGCCTACTGTCTAACATCTGGACGCAACATTAGATTCGATGAAACGGAGGTCACCTCAGCCCTCAGCGAGGTTAGGGGCGAGGTTGAAATCGGTGAAGGGGGGGAGAGGCGACTTGTAACTCGTAGGGGGATTGAGGGAGCCAAACCACCCATTATAATAGGGGGCGTCATCGAGAGCGACTTCCCTGAGGGCGAGAACTTCGTCAAACTCTATCAGAGTATAGCCCAGGAGCCATTAATTGACGGGCTCTACGTTGGCCCACCTCTACATACTTCCGAGGGTAGAACTCTACGCCTAAGCTCCCCGCTCGATATCCACCTCGGCAGAAACATGGCGGCATGGGCTCGGGAGGCATTCCGAAGAGCCGGGAGACCTGGACTACACTTTGTCTCTGCTTGTCCCTCAGCCCTCGGAGACATCTCAGCCTGCAACCAAGAAAACGGCGTGAGGAAGTCAGATGGGCTCTTCGTATCCTTAACAGCTGAGTTGAAAACAGACTACGACGCTCTTGGCAAGATAGCATACTCCCTCGACTACGGCTGCATACGAGCCACTCATGGAGGCTCGGTCATCGGCGGGTGGGCTGGTGGCCCTGAAAGCGCAGCGGTTGTCTCGGTTGCAGACTTCCTTGCAGCTGCAATGTTGTACCATCACAGATCAGGTCCAGTCTACGGTGACCATGGGCTCACAAGGTGCCCGGGACCAGTACCAAACTCAAGCGTGAATCCAGGTATGTGGGGAACGGAGCTCACAGGCCAAGCAATAGCGAGGAACTATAGGGGGGTTAACGGCAGATTCTTCCTCACAGCCGCAGGACCAGGAACTGAAATGCAGCTCAGAGAGGTCGCTGCACTCTGCCTCGCCTCCCTAGCTTCCGGGCGTGACCTATTCTGCGGTGGCGGCGTCAGAAGGTACAAGGTGAAACCAATGCTGGGGAGTCCGCTGGAAAATAGGTTCCACGCTGAACTGGGTTACTCCGCCGCTGGGATTAAGAGGGTGGACGCAAACCTGCTGGTGAAGCAGCTAGTGGACAGATACAAGGATAAGATTACTAAAGATGGTGGACCAATCGGATACACCTTCGATGAGATGTACAACCTGGAGACACTCACACCCAAGAAACAATTTTTAGATGTTTACAATGCCGTCAAGAGGGAAGTAGAGGATATGGGTATCCTCTTCAGATACTAGGAACATTTGGCAAAACTAGGGGGAGGGTTGGAACGGGTTCCACTGTTAAGGTTCTATTCGAGCCATTCGGTCTGAGGGTAGATGCAACCCCTGGTGAGACGATTCTTAACGCTGCAACCCGAAGTGGCGTAGGGATCAGATCCGAATGCGGTGGAATCCAGGTCTGCGGAAAATGCAAGATCCAAGTTAGGGACCAGCGGGGACTTACGCCCGTCACGCCAAAAGAATGTAGACTACTCAATGATGAAATCCAATCGGGCTATCGCCTAGCCTGCTCCACGAGATTTCTATCTGAAGCAGATCCCATTATGATAATCGTCCCATCTGAGAGCGTGATCCGGAAAAGGCAATTTTCTGAAATAGGATCTGAGCGAAGTGTAAGACTCAATCCAGCAGTATCAAAGTTAAGGGTCGAAGTCAAGCAGCCCAGCATTTGCGACAGGATGACGGACTCCGAGAGACTACTCACAAGCATCAAACATGTCAGAGGAGATGCAAAAATCAAGCTAGACTTTAACGTAATCGCAGGGCTCCCAGAAATCCTTCGACAATCAGAGATCGTGACCCCTATACTCTGGGACGAGAAAATAGTCATCTCCGTTGAGGCGGGAGACACCAACTACGCACTTTTCGGACTTGCAGTTGATGTCGGCACATCTAGGATCACCTGCAGCCTACTGAACCTAAATAATGGAGCGAGGTTGGCTCACACATCGGTTGAGAACCCACAGATAACATACGGTGAGGACATCCTAACGAGGATAACATACTCACAGACTGGTAGCGATAAAGGAAAGCAACTTCAGCAATCAATAGTCGCGGGCATCAACCAACTCACGGAGAAGTTATGCAATGAAGCCAACGTTAACCCTCTCAATGTTTACGAAGCTGTTTTCGCGGGCAACACCGTCATGCACCACCTCGCATTAGGAATTGACACAAAATACCTAGCGAGATCGCCTTTCTCACCCGTTGTGAGGGAATCATTGAATCTTCGAGGAACAGAACTCGGTCTCAAGATCAATCCCAACGCCCAAGCACACTTTCTACCCATAATAGACGCCTTCGTGGGAGGCGACGCGGTAGGAGATATACTCTCAAGCAACCTCCACCGCCACGGAGAACCTACTCTCCTTCTAGATATAGGAACCAACACCGAGGTCATTCTAAGGGACGGCAAAGGGTTAACATGCTGCTCATGCGCTTCGGGGCCAGCTTTCGAAGGAGTGCACATCGAGCACGGAATGAAGGCCGTCGAGGGTGCTGTGGAGAGCGTCAAGATTGGAAAAGGCGGCTACGAAGTTGAATACAGCATTTTAGGCGGTTCGAAACCGGTAGGTCTCTGCGGTTCAGCGATAATCGATGTAGTAGCCGAGTTGTTCAAACGAGGCCTAATAGATCGATTCGGAAGATTCACTTCAAAAGCTGAGACGCCAAGACTAATAAAAATAAACGGTGTCAAGAAGTTCGTACTCATATACGCAAGGGAAAGCGGCACAAGCAGAGACATTATGATCTCTGAACGGGACATCAACGAGGTGATGCTCGCGAAAGCCGCGATATACACCGGCTGCTCTATTCTGATGCGGAGGAGGGGAGTAACCAGAGGAGAACTCAGCAGGGTTCTGATAGCCGGTGGCTTTGGGAAAAGGCTGAATCGTCAAAACGTCAGGCTCATCGGACTGATACCCTGTGTCCAGAGTTCTAAGATTCGCTTTATCGGGAACGCTGCACATTCGGGAGCAGAAGCTGCTCTAAAATCAAAGGGAATAATGCACTTGGCTGATAGGGTTGCGCGGAAGGCAGAATACATCGAGCTCGCTGCATGTGAAGAATTTAGTGAAGAGTTTACCGCTGCCCTGATGCTCCCACATAGGAACTTGGAACTTTTCAATACTCTGAAAACCCATAGAAAAACAGCCTAGATGCCCCAACATCAACCAAACTCCATAAACATAAAACACAGCTAAATCTACAATAGAACCGACTATCAATCAGCGTGCGCGAAGGTGGACCGCGCGCACGGTGTAGAAAAACCAAGTTAAACGATTGACGAGAGCGCGGAGCATGTGTGGCAGTGTAAAAGAACAGATGTTTGATGCTTAGGTTGTTATACTGATTTGGCGTAAAATACATGATCTACATGGGTGTTTGGCCAGACTCGAAGAAAATGGCGGTTGTTCTGACCTTCGACCTCGACGCGGAGTCTCTCTGGATAGCGAGAGACCCTAAGAACCTGGACAGGCCCGTGACCCTATCCCAGGGTGAGTATGGTCCGAAGGCCGGCGTGCCGAGGATACTCCGACTACTCAAGAAGTATGGTCTGAAGGCAACCTTCTTTGTGACGGGATGGGCAATGGAACGTTACCCTGAGGTGGTGGCGCAGATCGTCGCCCAAGGTCACGAAATTGGGCACCACGGTTTTCATCACGAGTGGCTGGACGACATCGGCCTCGATGAAGAAAAGGCCATCATGGCTAAAGGCATTTCACTAATCAAAGATTTCGTCCACGGTGGCCCAGTCGGTTATAGGTCGCCGAGTTGGGAGTTCAGCCCTCACACGATCCGGCTACTGAAGGAGAACCACTTCAAATACACGAGTAATATGATGAATAGCGACCTTCCCTACTTTCACAAGCTGGACGGTGGGGAGATAGACCTTGTAGAGCTGCCAGTCAGCTGGGTAATGGACGATGCCCCCTATTTTCTGTACAGCACTCGATTGATGGGGAGGACAATAACCGACCCCGCACACGTATACTCGATCTGGGAGCAGGAGTACAGTGGCTTCTATGAGGAGGGACCCTGCTTCGTTCTAACCATGCATCCCCAGATTATTGGCCGCCCTTCCAGAATCGCGATGCTTGAGAGGCTGATTAGGAGGATGAGATCCGACTCCGAGGTCTGGTTTGCCTCAGGGATGGAGGTGGCGGACCACTGGCTCAAACGAAGGTAGCCTAAGAGGTGGAGCCTGACTTAATCATCTTGGTGACCTGAGCTACCTTCCTACCTAAACCGCGGGCTGACCTCAATCCTAGCTCATCCTCTAGGACGGCGTTGACTATCCTGCTCCTCTTCGGGTACGTGACTGCTCCGCCACCATAATAACAGCCAGGTGTTTCCTGCGGACCCGAGCCGACGACGATCATGTCTTGAACGAGGAAGTAGCTGTGGATCATTTGGATCGAAGTCTCCTGACCACCATTCCTATTGTATTCAACAGCAATCGCCCCGCCAACCTTATTCGAGAGTCCTCCGCCGTAGCCTGTCCTCGCATACCTGACGAAGGGCTCGGTTCTGTCGAGGAGGACTTTAAGTTCCCCCGTGATACCGCCAAAGTAGACTGGACTACCGATGATTATGCCATCGCTTTCAGCGAGCTTCGGGTAGACCTTTTCCATGTCGTCTTGGAAGCTCGGGCACACTCGTCCATTCTTAGGTTCGTCGAAGCACCGGAAGCAGGCGATACATGGGTTAATCTTAAGCGGGGCAACTTGGAGGATTCTCCGTCTCGATGTTGCCCAGTTCCTCAGCGGACTTTAGAGCCTCTTTGACCAGAATCTCCGTGTTCCCGTGCCTCGGGCTACCTACGATTCCGAGTATTTTCACATCTCTTCCTCCAACATCCACTTCTTTTTGTCTCCAATTGCCTTTTAACTATCAGGTGCTGATTAATCGATTAAAATCTTTAGAGGGTTAGGGCTTGAGAGACACTTCACGTCTAACTGGGTATGTTAATGGGAAATCAGCGACGAATCTCCTAAGATCTATGATCAAAGCAGCAAGTGTGAATCCCCCCGGTGGGGAGAGAGAGTGTGCCGAAATTGTCTATAAAAAGCTCACTGATCTGGGTCTTGAAGTGAACTACGTTGAGAGAGAGTCAGGGCGAACTAACGTCGTCACGAGGCTCAAGGGGACAAAGGGTACACCCGTCCTCCTCTACAACGGTCATCTGGATGTTGTACCTCCGGGAAATGGGTGGACCTTGGACCCCTTCGGAGGCGAAATAATCGGGGATAAACTCTACGGTCGGGGTGCCGCGGATATGAAGTCAGGTATAGCGTCGATGGTTGCGGCAGTCGAGGCCATCGTTAAGTCAGGGTCGAGGCTCGGGGGCGACCTCGTCTTGACAGCGGTCGCTGACGAGGAAACAGGTAGTCTCAGGGGAACCCGCCACCTAATCGAGGAGGGGCTTAAGGCGGATATGGCCGTCGTCTCGGAGCCCACTGACCTAAGGGTCGAAATTGCAAACAAAGGGATACTCTGGGCTGAGATTACCACGCGTGGTAGGGGGTCTCATGCTTCAAGACCACACCTAGGAGTCAACGCTATCGATAAGATGCATGCAGTAATCGAGGCACTCCACAACATCAGACTTGAGGGGTGGAACGAACTCTTCGATGTCCCTCCGCCGGTCCTCAGCGTCACAACAATAGAGGGCGGAACGAAGATCAATGTGATACCTGACCTGTGTAAGATCGAGGTCGACAGGCGTCTCCTACCCGGCGAATCCCCTGAAGTGGCCCTAAATCAGATCAAAGCCGCGATCGAGATTGTTAAGAGAAGAGATCCCCAGATTGAAACGGAGATCAATGTGCTTGACGAGTGGCCACCAATGCAGATCTCGTCTGAGGAGCCCGTAGTTAAGAGCCTCGTAGGCGTTGTTGAGAAGTTGACTGGTGAAAGACCAAAGTTGTTCGGAAAAGCAGCCGGAACCGACGCCTCATGGCTAGTCCGTGACGCAGGTATACCGACAGTCCTGTTTGGGCCGGGTGACCCACGCCTCTCCCATACACCCGACGAGTACGTTAGCCTCAATAAGGTAGCCGATGCAGCGAAGGTCTTCACAGTCCTCACTGCGGATATCTTGGGTTTAGACTAAACAATTCTTACATGCAGTAATCGCTCGATTTTGTACCAAATACTTCAACCTTCTTGATGCGGACTTTAAGCCGTTTTTGGGTACTTCTATATCAAATCGACTCTCTTCATCGAAACTCGGTTGTGTGCACGCGCATAACATAACTATATCCTCTTTTTAGGCACCGAAGCCGCGATTATAATGATGAAGCCTCTTGAAGAAAATAACCTGGCTAGTAATACTATGAAGATAGTGTTTGGAACTAGTGGTTGGAGGGGAAAAATTGGCCAAGACTTCTCTTTGCCTAACGTTCAACGCGCCGCTCAAGGCGTATCTGAATACTATAACAATTACCTCAAGAGGGGCAAGATCCTGATAGGATATGACCCTAGAGGATCCAATCAAGAGTACGCAAAAGAAATTGCCTCAATCTTGGCCGCAAACCTTGTCCCAGTAGAAATAATTATAGAGGAACCGACACCCACACCAGTTCTGGCATACTTAGCAAACTCAAGTGAGGAAATCAGCGGCGTAATCAACCTAACAGCCTCACACAACAAATTCACCGACGATGGTTTCAAATTCTCACCCCATCACGGCGGAGCCGCAGACAAAAAGACTACTGACCTTATCTCTCAATATGCTAACGAGACTACGATCATCCGAAGGGAGATATACGAATCAGCAAAGTCGACTGGCATGATTCGAGAATTCCCACTACGTGAAGCATTGGAGAGATACGTAGATGGATACATCTTACCCACTTTGAAGAGGCTGAAGGCCTGGGAAGCTATAATAGGCTACGTAAAATCGAATCCAAAGTTCAAACTGGTCCTTGATCCCATGCAGGGAACCACAGCCAAGTACCTGGAGGCTCTTTATAGAAAAATTGAGATTGAAGCGGATAGACCCTTCATCAATATTCTCCATATGGAAAACAAGGATCCGAGTTTCGCAGCGGTCAATGGGGCACCAAACCCAACGGAGCTTGATAACGTTAGGGAATTGATTGCCGTTGTGTCAAGGGACACGACGACGATCGGGATAGCAACGGACGGAGACGGTGATAGGTTTGGATTGATCGACTTCGGCGGTAAACCTATTCAGGGAAACGACGTAATAGCCATGTTAACCCATTTCCTCGCGAGCAAGAACCTCAAGGGTGTAGTTGGTAAAACAGTAGCCACCAGCAACTTTGTCGAAGCCGTCGCACAGTACTTTGGCTTGGAGGTTGTTGAAACCCCCGTAGGCTTCAAATGGTTCGTCGAAAAGGTAATTGAAGAAGGATGTAACTTCCTGATAGCAGGCGAAGAATCTGCCCATGTAGGCGCTGGACCATTCATGAAATCCTGGGACGACGGCATAGCTATAGGCGTCTTGTGCCTTTGGATGGTCGCAGAAACCGGTAAAAGCTTCTCCACATATAAGGAGGAGATTGAAACAGCCATAGGGAAACGCTATTTCTACAACAGAGAAAACGTCGAGTTAACCAGTGATTTGAGGTATGAAGCTATAAACTGATAAGCCAAGTTAAAGAGGAGCAGAGCCGAGGTACGAATCTCGAGGAAATGTCGATTCATAAACTACTGACTTCTCTAAACACCTCACAGAGAATAGAATCAGTAGTCACCATAGATGGCCTGAAAATCATATTCGAGTCCGGCGACTGGTTATGCATAAGACTCTCAGGAACGGAAAACGTTGCCAGGGTCTATACTGAAGTAACAGAACATGAAAGAATAGGCTTCATACAATTTATCAGCAAAGTTCTCCTTGGCATAAAACCCGATGTAGAGCTCTCAAACCTAATTAAGGCTTCTGAGATTTGGAAAGTTGGAGATGCAGGAAACCAACCTATACAGAGACATTGGGTTCGAAGGCGATGACCCTCGTCTCGGCTGGGTTATCCCCCCAGACTGGGAGAAAATCGAGGAGAGTTTAACCAGGTTTACCGATTTAGACGTTGTTAAAGGGAAAAATAATTTCGTATTTTCCGGTATGGGTGGCTCGATCAACGCCATCAAGGCGATGACTAAAATCCATGGCAACCAAACTGAGGCTAAAATATATACAATCGACAGCCTCGACCCAGCAGCCCTCAAGGAACTTTTTTCGCAAATCGTTTCTCTACAGCAGACCCTGGTAATCGGAATCTCAAAATCTGGAACCACAAAAGAAACACAGGATATATTGAGGGCGATTAGTCAAAAATTCGAATCACAGGGACTTGATCCCAGAAAACACTTTCTCTGGTTTACTGACCTACCAAAAGGAAGAGAGTCGATCGAAAGCAGCGGGTGGGGAAACCCCACAACCCTCCCAATACAGGTAAACGAAGGAACAGACATCGGCGGTAGATTTACGGCACCACACACAGCGATTTTTCTAATCCCGCTCTACCTAACCCTCAACAGGAACCTGACAGAAATGCATAAGATCTGGGAGGAATACCTCAGACTCAGAGAAGCGCTCCTAGAATTCTCAGCGAAGAAGGCCTATTCACTAGCGAATAAAGAGACTCAGAACTTCGCAATAATTCTGGATGAGCCATTCGCAAACGCCCTCGAAACCTGGGTCACTCAGCTCATTCAGGAATCCCTAGGCTCAAAAATCGCCAATTACAACCCAAAAACAATTGTGTTACCCACGGGGGGATCAATAATTCCCGGATTCGAACCGGTTCGATTCGAAGTCGACTCACCAAACTTAGATGTGAAAACCATGGTGAACATGTATCTGCTAGAGGTCTTCACAGCCATCTTCGCCTACGAAAAGAGAATTAACTTCGTGACTCAGCCCGATGTAGAGTTATACAAGAGGGAGATGAACCTCATCGATCCCCTGAAACTTCCTATCATCGAACTGGTTACACCCACTGGACTCGTGGCAAAAATAAGAAATCACATCCAACTGAAACCACAAATAAGGTTTCTTGAAGTAGTATGCTACTGGTATCTCCGTGACGACTTTAAGAATCTGCTGCGTAAACGGTTGAAAAGCGCCTTCCCCGAATTGGAAACCCTTGTATTCGTTGGAAGCGATTGGAATCATCACTCATATCAAGCGGCAAGCAGGAACCGGAATACCCTCTTCATAATATTAATCAAGAGCGTTTATGAGCACCGCATAGATGGTGTTTCAGAGCCGATCCTCATGAAAAACATTGACACGGTCCAAAATATAGCCTACGCAACAAATAATACACTGCACGATAGAGCGCTTCTCTTCAAAGTTAATGAGCCTACCTTCATCCAATAAAATCATCCTCATCCCCAAAACCTTTACAGTTAAATAGACGAAACTGATCAATTACCCATGCATAAGCCAACTAAAGAAGAGACCCTTAAAATCTTAGGGGAACAACCCCAAGAGCGGGCATTCATCTTCTATCGAGACGTAGGTGTACCTACGGGCATATCTGCAAATAGCTTAGCTGGATTCATAGACTCGATTAGAACCGTAGAGACAGCTTCCATAGAATTCCACATGAATAGAGGCGACTTCGAGAAATGGATCTCAATGCTCGGAGACGAGACTCTTGCTAAACAGGTCTTAAACCTCAAACGAGGTGAATTTCACGGCGATAAAATGCGGAAGCGACTACTTCAAATTACGAGACTCAGACTTGGCTACCTAAGAAAACTCGCGGATGAACCAACAACCTAGCTTCACCTAAATTAATTCGGTATTTACATAAGTTAATTAGTCAAACAACACAAACTAACAAACGATGAGCGGAAGGGGGCAAACACCAAACCAAATTTTACTAGTATCCCTGCATAACGCGGGTGCAATCATTGGGAAAACAGGCAAAACACTCGACGAACTTATAAAACTAACAAACATAAACAAAGAGCAGCTAGAGGAAATCATCTCCAGCCAGATCAACTCAGGCTACCTTGAGTTTTCAACCGACCAAACAGGTACAAGGCGACTACCACTTAACCGGTCGAGGTATTATCCGAGTCTCTTCCCTCTACACGTGATGCATGGATTGACGAAAATAACTCCAGTAATACTAACCTGGGAGTACCCCCCAAGAATTATAGGTGATATGGCGCACCACTTAGAGCGCCTTACATCGGGTCTCAACAAGTTCAATATACCAACAAGCGTGGTCACCTGTCACGACTCACCGTATTTGTACGAGAGACGATCCGATCTACTCGAGTTATTCTGGGCATCAAACCCAGTTGAGCCACACATCTCCGTCATCACCTGGTGCCTTACACTAAACTCAGAGATAGAACGGATAGTTTCGGACATATACTATAGTAGAAAAGGAGAAATCGACCTATTAGATGTCCACGAGTGGCACTTCGTATCTGCAGGCATAAATCTGAAGAGAGCCCTCGGCATACCGTTCATCTTCACAATACATAGCCTCGAAGACCAGAGATCACCAGATCCCTCGTCTCCCCTAAGCTCATGCATCAAAGGCTTGGAGAAGATTGGGTCAAATGAATCTGATCTAGTGATCACGAAATCGGATTCTATGAAAAAAGAAGTCATAAAGATCCATGAGGTACCCGAAAGCAAAATAATCGTTGTATCCCCAACCGAACAAGGTTGGATCAAAGAAATCATAAAGTCATATAGGAAAACAACAACTAACAATCGAGAGTGAGGACTTGCTCACCCCCAATGTTTTGATGTTAGCTTGGGAATTCCCTCCCAGAATTATTGGGGGTCTTGCGCCACACGTATACGAGCTTATCAAGAGCTCTAGTAAAGAAGGGGATCGAGGTTCACGTAGCCACCTGCGACTTCCCAGGCGCAGAGACATACGAGGTCGTGGATGGAGTGATCGTCCACCGAATCGACTCCTATAACAACCCCACCCCCGATTTTGCCACATGGGTCGCGATGATGAATGTCAATCTCCAGAGGGAAATCGCTGATATAATCTCCTCAAACGACATCTCCATACTCCACGCACATGATTGGCTTGTAGCCAGCGCCTCAATCGGACTTAAACACATGTTCCGCATACCACTTGTCGCGACTATACACTCCACCGAGTACGGAAGAAGAAGCGGCATCCACAACGATTACCAGAGGATGATTAGCTCAATCGAGGGCTGGCTAACCAGAGAGGCTTGGAGAATAATCTGCTGCAGTAAATACATGGCCAAGGAGGTCAGCTCAACACTAGGCGTAGACGAGATAAGGATCGATATTATCCCTAACGGAATCAACACGGAGCTATTCAGGGCACCAATCAACCTCAAGCAGCTGAGATCCAGATTCGCGCAGCCAAACGAGAAACTTGTCTTATTCGTTGGTAGACTCGTCCATGAGAAGGGAGTATCAACAATCGTGGAAGCCGCGCCCCATCTTTATGGACTAAATGTGAAGATCGTTATCGTTGGTGAGGGCTATCTGAAGGAGGAGCTGATAAGACGAGTAAACGAACTTGGCCTATCGGATAAGGTATATGTGACTGGCTTCCTCGAAACAGAAACAATCAGGGGGCTATTTAGAGTAGCTGACGTCTGCCTCATACCCTCCATCTACGAGCCCTTCGGAATAGTTGCATTAGAGGCTATGGCCGGGGGTTCCCCAATTGTGACCTCAGGATCAGGAGGACTGGGGGAGATCCTAGAACACGACAGGACCGCCACATTTGTGTACCAAAACCCAGAGTCCCTAGCGTGGGGGATAAGAAAAATTTTGACTGACCATAGATACGCTGATTCTCTAAGAAAAGAGGCTTCAATACGGGTTAAATCATATGAATGGAGTGCAATAGCCACCAGTACAATAGGCACATACATGAGAACCATGCTCGAGTACACTGAGGGTAAATGGAAACCATTTTAACCCTCGAGATACCTATCCAACAGAAACGAACCATATAAAATTCAATTACAGTCAATTCTGGTGAATGTAATGCGGATTGCTTTATTCGTATGGGAGTATCCCCCCACCATAGCGGGTGGCCTAGGTACCTACGCTCAGTATATGGCCCCGGGCTTGGTGAAAAAGGGACACGAAGTATCAGTCTTCACACTTAATAGGGGCAGGCTTCCAACCCGTGAGGTTCTCGAAGGAGTAGAAGTCCATCGACCTCTTATCTCAGATGCCAGTAACGTTTTGTCACTAATTGCTGACCACGGTCTGAGACGATGGGGGTCTGGGCTCAAGTTCTTCAGCGACATAATGATGTACAACACCCTATCAGCTGACAAAACTACTCAACGACCTCATCATTGAGCAAGGATACAAATTCGACATGGTATCATACCACGACTGGCTCAGCGGCATAGCCGGCCTAATGGTAAAGCAAAACTCAGATCTACCATGCGTCTTCCACGTCCACTCCACAGAGTGGGGCAGAACAAACGGTAGAGGTTCAGAAGTAGTCTCCAATATCGAGAAAACAGCCTCAGATAGCGCGGACCAGGTTGTGACTGTAAGCAGCGCAATGAAGTATGATCTGATAACCCACGGGTGGAACGGAGACAAAATCAACGTTGTATGGAACGGAGTCGACCCATCAAAATACGACCCAAACAAATACACCAAGAAAGAGGCACAAGCGATCCGGAGAAAATACCAGATAACTGAAGACGAAAACATGGTGCTGTTCGTCGGGAGACTAACCCACGTAAAGGGGGCAATGGAACTCGTAAATTCCATGGTAGAAGTCCAAAAGAGGTCGCCAAAAACTAAACTAGTGATCCTAGGAATCGGTGAGCAGGAGAACGAGATTCAGAATCTAGTCAACAATCTCGGTCTAACTCAGTAACGTGAAGCTCCAATTCGAATTTGTATCCGAAGAAGAGAGGATTCAACACTACGCGGCATCTGACGTCTGCGTCTTCCCATCCAAATACGAGCCATTTGGGATTGTGAGTCTCGAGGCAATGTCCATGGCTAAACCCGTGGTAGTTGGAGCCCGAGGCGTCGTAGGATTCGCTGAACAAGTCATACCGAACGGTCCAGAAAAATGTGGTATTCACGTCAACGGAGGAGATCCAATGGATATAGCGTGGGGAATAAATGAGGTGCTGCGAGACAAAGAAGAAGCGAAGGCTTGGGGGCTAAATGGTAGGCAAAGAGTTCTCGACTGTTTCACATGGGATGAATCTATTTCGGAGACGCTAAAGGTCTATCAGAAGGTCATCCACTAATAGTCGATCGAATCTTCGAGGCCGCATCCTCCGGCTTTGTTTCGATTACAACCTCATCGTGAAGCCTCTCCATGAACCCGGCATCGGTTGTATAGATTGGTTTAACGTCAGGCCTGGAGATCATTCTCAAGTGGACGCTAAAATCTCGTAAGTGTGAGTCTAATGGTCCGGAGAAAATAGACATATTGAAACCCTGCACACCAAGCGCGCTGTAACCTTTCAGCATGGCTGATAATCCTTCCGCTAAGTCTCCGAGCGTAGCCTCATTCATCTCAAAAATATTGGAGGCATCAACGACACCGACCACGTCGTTGTTCCCCAGCCCACAGAAACTGGTGTACCAATTTGAACCGCCAAACTTTGTGATAAAACGCTCTAAATTCTCCTCTTCTGCCTCAACGATGTCCCTCCAGTAACTCAAACCATGCTTCTCGTGGAAAATTCTAGACGCCTCCAACACATCGTAGAGGTAATGAGTTGGGACCTCATCGGCGATCACCTGGAAGTGTGGGTGTAGCATACTTGCCGCAGCTGTTGGAAGATGATTCCAGTTTATAGAGCAGAACCTGATCTGAGGGTGTCTGGCCCTCACTGCTTTAATGTATCTGATTGAAGCCTCAAGCCCATTGCCAATGTGTACAGCATCGAACTTATCAAGTGGAATGAAATGCTCCGCGGTTAATACAACAACCGCATGATGTTGGGCGAATGCGAAGAGGTTCGGGAAAGCAATGGCTTCACCAACCCTCAACCTACCCCCTGGAATAAGGCTCTCAGGAAACATCGGGGTATTTGCATCCACGCGATCAGGACAAAAGGGACAACTTTTCCTAGTAGACTCAAATAGCTCTAAAATCGAGAAGTCGCCAGCCCTAACCTTTGGCCTATTCGCTCTTTCATTGTTAATTCTACACCACCTATCAAGAAGCGTGTCCTTCCTACGCTCAACCAGTTGGACCTGTGGTTTGAATCCTGTTGATGGGGTCAGAATCGTTGTTTCTTGTATGTCCTTCTCAAATCTGACGTAGTGTTTCATGCTGTAGATCTCACTTTTATCCCACCCAAATCCTCCGAAATTACTCTCAGAAGCTCCCCGACGCTCCAAGCCTGAGCGATGCAGCCGCGTGGGTGATGAGGAGCATCACCATCAAAGATCTCAGATACATTACCTAAACCAGCTTCGCATAAGTGCTGATCGAAGGCCTTGAGAATATGGCGAATCATCATTGAAGTAGGGCTCCAACCTAGCTTTACATAAGCCGATATAAAGGGCCCAATAAGCCAGGCCCACACAGTACCATTATGGTATGCGAGATCGCGGTCTCTCGGGCCTCCGAAGCATATTCCATGGTATCTAGCATCTCTGGGTGAAAGAGTCCTCAAACCATAAGGTGTCAGAAGGTATCGCTCAACGTTTTTGAGAACTCTCCCCCATCTCTCACGCCATAAAACGGGGAAGGGAAGACTTAGAGAAAAGATCTGATTCGGCCTAACCGAGTCGTCGCCTCCTTCCTCATCAACATAATCATATAGGTAGCCACCCTCATCGCACCAAAACACCTCGTTGAAACTGGTTAAAACATCTGACCCAAGCTTCCTATAGGGTTCAGGGTCCTCATCGACCCTTCTTGATAGATCCTCGACGGATCTGAGTGCATTATACCAGAGAGCATTCACCTCAACGCACTTACCTATCCTCGGAGTGGCCGGGGCGCCATCGACCCTAGCATCCATCCATGTGAGAGAATACTCCCCCGATTTTGCCTCCAGTAAAGAGTCTTCAGCGACCTTGCTATAGTCAGTTCCGCGTCGATACCATTCAATGATTTCGCGGAGTTTCGGATAGGCCTCTCTGATGAATGTGAGATCAGAGGTGTATTCGAAGTATTTGTAAGTCGAGTAGATTAGCCAGAGCGAAGTATCTATCGACGCGTAGTGAGGCCTCTTGCCTTCGTCAAAGTATACTGGGACAAGACCATTTCGCGTATTGTTCAAATATCTCCTTATAACATTCTTTGCTTCTTCAAATCTCCCAGTTGTTAGTAATAAACCGGGTAAGGCGATGGTAGCATCTCTACCCCATTCCCCAAACCAATGATAGCCCGCCACAATCGTGTTACGTGCCATCAGGTAGCTTCACAATGAATTGATCCGAAGAGTGGATCAGCCAGTCACGTAGGTGATTGCTACTCGATGAAACTAGTTTATTCTTCGCAGCTTCTCCCAACGCCACCTCATTAGAGAGTACTGATTCGTCAACTGAAGCCACTATGTTAAAAGGATCCTGATCCTTAAGAGTCGCCTTGAAGATGCCCGGGCTGAAATGGTCTTCTCGATCAACAAGGCCCCTCTCTGTCTCTAAATCATAAACCATGTTTCTATTCCAATTCTCAGAGGGCTCGTACTCGCCACTGCTACTTCTCAGGAAAAGATTCTGTCCCTCAACGTTGGACTCTAAGCGGACTCCCCCAAGAATCGGATACTGCGAGAAGGTTAACCTAGAATCCACCCTGGTTCTCGAGTGGAAGTCTCTGCAGTTTATAAGGGGACGAATCAGTAGCTCGAGGTTGGAAGGCGCGTCTAATTTGTAGGAGATTATCGATGTGTTCCGCCCAACTGGCATAGTAATCGTTTTCTCAAGGTTGGCTCCACCAATCTTGTAAATGTACCTCGGCGAGGGATTAAGACGGAACTCTACGAGGTACTTGTTTCCATCTGGGTAAATTGTATTTGGGTACCTGTTCACTGAGAGGGCATGCTTCTCACCATCGATGATAATCTCCTCCTCAAGCTTTGAGAGGAGCAATACGCGTCGGAGGTTTGGAGGTAGACTCGCCACCAATAATCCATGATAACCTCGAGTATTCGCCCCGATGATGGTTGAGGAGGCGTATCCCCCCAAACCATTTGTAATGATCCACTCCTTATCCATCGCCTTAGAGTAATCAGTAGTAAAATCACGCCCGAAGAAAATCGTCTCGGGGCTCATGCGTATCCCATTTTCCTAATGCACTTTTTCTGCGTCACTATATGATTTTGAATAACCTTTCTGAGCTCAAGCACAAGTTCCTCACCCTCCAGGTCTGACTCGTTCACTTCCTTGATTTTATCAGCTAGCACCTTATCTCGGAGACTCTGCTCAATCCAATTTTCAAAATCACCCCTACCGCGGTGGAACTCGATGCTCCGGAGAGGCGCCTTCGCAAGTAGATCGTTAAACCCTACAAGGCTAAGTGTACTTAATCCGGTGCCGCCACTTTTTCCCTCCGAAGTCTGGAAATCAAATTGCTCGTTCGCTGCAAAGGCTTCAATCTTCAATCTAAGCTCGAAGTCCATGAGTACAGCGATAGACGTTAAAAATGCGTCAATTGGCTTAGAGTAGGGGCTGAAGTAAGAGTGAACTACTCCCGGTCCTCCTCCGGATGTAAACATATAGTAAAGGTGGTCACTAGTCTGCAAGTACCTCCAAATATCTATGAGGCCCTGATCTCTGGCTTCTTTAACAAGCCTCTCAATATCTCTAACCCCCGCGAAAAAAGCCCACTGCATATCGTTACCGATCCAGCTGTCGGTTGACCGTTCAATATCCGCCCATGAAACCGTCTGTGATTCAGGGACATCTATAAGGGCAACGGGCCTGTGGTCTGCTATCACCCTCGACGGCGTTGACATTGTGAGGTTCTCTCTCTTGAGAATCTCCCCAGGCAGCTTCCTCAGGAAATCATGTATGCCCGTCTCGGGCCAGTGATGCTCACCGAATGTCTCGTAGTCGAGGAAAATACATATGTATTGACCGCTGGTTGAGGCGAGCCAATCCGCATACTTTTCAGCGGTTAACGGCCACTCACTCCAAGTCTTGGTCGAGAACCTGAAGCCCACGTCGTCTGTGAGCTTATAATTACGTAATATTACTCTGAGATTGTTACAACTTTTCGCGCTGAGAAGTCGGTTTGGGGAGCTAGATCCGATGATCCTCTCGGCGCCCTCGGTGCAAATTCCACTGAACCCTAATTGTTCAACTGACTTGGCTATCTCATTATTATAAATTAACTCTGTGTTCTCAAACACTCTCGGTGAGTAACCAAGAAGCTCATTCACCTTGTTCCTATGCTTATTGACCTGAGCGGCGAACTCATCCTTACTAGGGTAAAGACTCGAAAGAGAATGATAATGCGTCTGCCCAAGGAACTCTACCCTCCCCGTATCCGAGAGCTGCTTGAAACTCTCTAGGACATCCTTATCAAACTTCTCACATTGCTCAAGAAAGATACCGGAGATGCTATAGGCGATCCTTACTTCCTTTTTTTCATGTTTGAACTCATCAATTAACCTCAAAAGTATGTCGTTAGATGGCAAGTAACATTTAGCGCTCGCTCGCCTGAAAATTTCCCCATCTGTCAAATGATCAAAATAATGCTCAAAGAGTTCATCATTAGCGAGTTTTCTAAACTCTCGCTTACTCCAGAAAAAATCTTTCCTAAACCTATATGGCTGATGTACTTCAAAGATTAACAGGATATCAACCAAAGAGAAACTCCCTCTTCTCCATATGGTAACATAATTGGTTTCGGGTCATGTATAAAATGGTACACGAAAAGACACAGTCCGTGTGTAATATTCAGGTTCAAAGTATATCATACCTTTCTTGGATCATCAAAATTAGCTTTTTTGGACAACCAGTATTTACCAAAATTCATTTGGAGAACCATGTGAGCGAGTATTTTTTCTCCTTAGAGACAACAGGTTCTCTCTTCATCTATTGGATCTCCGTAAGTTCAGAAATTTGTTGGAGATTCACTCAGGCAATCAAGTTTATCTCTTAATATATTCGTGAAATCCAAATATTTTTTGGTGAATCGTGTTGAGTGTAAATGGCAAGCTCGGTAGATTCTGGCTGTGGGAGTTGACTCGCCCTGCGTTTGAAGACTGGCTAAGCAATGAACCAGCTCCTGTGGTTGTGTTTGGTATTGGGTCGGTTGAACAGCATGGACCTCACCTGCCTCTTGGTATGGATTCTCTTGCCTCTCAGTTCCTCGTCCATGAGGTGGCGAGGAGGACAAACAGCGTCGCTTTCTGCCCATTGTTCCCTGGTTACTCGCCTCATCACATGGGTTTCAGGGGGACTGTTACTCTATCTGATCAGACTCTTTTGTCTGTGTTGATGGATTCTATTGGGAGCCTCGCTGATCATGGTGTGAAGCGGTTCGTGATAAGTAACCACCACGGTGGGAACACACAGGTGATGAATCTTGCAATTCAGCTTGCAAAGAGGGAGTTCAGGGTGATGGTGCATGCACCACTTGGACCATCTAAGACGGAGTTAGCTAAAGTTTTAGAGGATCGTCAGAAGCGGTTCTGGGATGTCCACTCGGGGCCCACGGAGACGTCGTCTGCATTGCTTAACTTCCCTGAGCTGGTGGAGATGTGGAGGCTAAAGGATTGGGAGCCCACGCTGAAAATCGACCCGAAGTTGATGGAGTTTATGAATCCTGATAGATCTGATTTTGAGGTTGTGAGCCAAGTCAGGGCAGCGTGCAGTGAACCTGATACTGATGACTTCACCAGCAGTGGTATCTATGGGATTAATGATCCACGTACTGCAGATGTTGAGGAGGGTAGAAGGAGGTTTGAGGAGCGGGTCGGGTTCTTCGTTGACTTCATAACTGAGTGGAAAAAGATTCCTATGCCGCCCGCTTTCCAATAAGAGATCTTCGTTTTGAAGCTATTTTTTTTGGGGAAGCATACGCGGTTATGCAACTGTATGCTTTTTATCGGACCGCCTTTCAACTAAGAAGACAATCGGGGTCGTGCTAGAGGAGTAACGAGTACAGGAGTGCAGACTACTCGACCGAATGGGGATGTGCACCTAAGAGGCTCATTAGGAGCCTCCTTTAAGACGGCCCTTCGAGATCCGAAGCAGCGCGTTGCGGTTACCTCCGTTCTCGCCACTGTTTTCCTCCTCTGCTTCAAGCTCTACGTTGGTATTCTCACCAACAGCCTCGGAATCCTCTCAGAGGCTCTACACTCGGGTCTTGATCTTGTTGCAGCCGTAATAACTATGCTAGCCGTCCTCTCCAGCGCAAGGCCCGCTGACGAGGATCACAACTTCGGTCATGGTAAATCCGAGAACCTATCCGCCCTCGCTGAGACTATACTACTCATAGCAACTTGTGCCTGGATTTTTTACGAGGTATATAGTCGAATATTTTTGGAAAGCGTACCCGTCCAGGCGAGCCTAGCTGGCTACATCGTGATGGGCGTCTCCATAATAATAAGTGTCAATAGGTCCAGGACGCTTTCCAAGATGGCTAAGAAGTATAATTCTCAGGCCTTAGAGGCAGATGCCCTTAACTTCTCATCAGACATCCTAAGCTCCTTTGTCGTAATCATAGGTCTCGTCTTGGTTAATCTCGGATGGCCTCTTGGTGACTCAATCGCCTCCATATGTGTCGGCATACTGATCGTAATAGCCTCCCTGAGGTTGGGTCGGAGAACCTTCGACGCCCTCATGGATCGCGCTCTCGTTACTGAAGCGGAGAAGATCAAGAATAGCATTGGCGCCATGGAGGGCGTGAGGATTGAGCGTATGAGGACAAGGTTCTCGGGGCCCAACGCTTTTGTAGATGTGAAGATCTCCGTCGACAGGCGCCTCACTTTGGAGGCCTCCCGAGCCTTAGTTGCCGAAGTTGAGAGGAGGGTCAGAGATGTCCTCCATGGGGCGGATGTGATAGTGCAGGTCGAGCCCCGTACGAGTCCTAACGAGTCCCTTTCATCTAAGATAACTCAGTTAGCCGCTAACGAGAGAAGGATACGCCACATACATAGTATAAGAGTCATCAGGATCGATAACTCCACCATCATAGATCTTCACCTAGAGGTCGACCCAACCCTCAGCGTCAAGGAAGCACACGACCTTGCCTCCGACTTCGAGGAGAGGGTCAAGACCCAACTAGGTGTACTGGAGGTTAACACACATATAGAGACAAGGGAGGTCGAGGAACCCAACGGATCAGCGCTGAGCATCCCACAAATGGAGGAGAGGATCTTTAAGATAGTCACCCAGAATCCCAATGTTATCGGGTGCCACGGTATCAAGGTCTTGAAAGCCGAGGGAAAGGTGTCGGTTAACCTGCATCTCGAGCTACGTGGCGACGAATCAATCGATAAGGCTCACGAGATAACCACAATCATTGAGGACTCAATAAGGGCTGAGTTCAAGGAGCTGAGTTACGTCAACATCCACGTTGAGCCGAAGGAAGTTTAGGGTATAACATGGGTGCGTCTGTCGCACATAATTAGAATGAGTTTCATGTATGCTTAAAATCATAATAACTGTTCTTTTGGTTTCGATACGTGTAATCATGTATACGTTTAATTCGATTCCAGGTGTTTTAAAGCATCATTAACATCAGTCATTGGTAGGTTACAAACTCGATTTCTGCAGATGTAAATAGTGGGTTTACCCTCGACGCTTTTCATCATTTCTGTGTAACCAAGAAGATTATCGAGGTCGGGGGTCTTTAACATAAGAAACTTGTTTGGGATATAGGGTATTCGCAGTGCGTCGATAATTTTCTGCGTATCTTCAGAATTTTGGTCTCCTGTGATGAGTACTTCGTAGCTCGGCCCAATGCTATAGTCAAGAGCGCATAGGAGGTATGAATATGAAGAGGGATTAGCCTCAAAAAGATGTGCGAGGGAGCTGAGAAGCTGTTCCGCCTTCGCGTCGAATTCCACTTCAACACCTCTGCCCAAGCGTAAAAGGTTCATCGCCATCACGGAGTTACCCGAGGGTTTTGCACCGTCGTGATTCTCATTCACCCTCGGCAGGTAGCCCTCGGATTGATGACTCATCTGGAAGCCACCGAGGTCGGGTTCCCAGAATAACCCTATAGCCTCCTCGGTTAGATGCCTAGCCTCAATGAGGTACTTCGCGTCAAAAGTCGCTTCGTAGAGCTCGAGGAGACCCCAGGTAAGATATGCGTAATCATCGAGGAAAGCCGGAATCGCCGCTTCCCCTAGTCTGTAGCGGTGGAGAAGCCCTGCTTTATTCATCTTAGCTAGGATAAACTCTGAAGCCTTCTCAGCTGCTTTAATATAGTTCTCTTCACTGAGGATTGCTCCAGCTTTTGAGAGGGCAGCTATCATTAGGCCGTTCCAGTCGGTTAGAACCTTGTCGTCGAGTAGGGGTTTTACTCTCCTGTTTCTGGCCTCAAGTAGTTTGCTGCGAATCGACTTTACCTTCTCCTGGAACACGTCGAGGCTTAGGCCAAGCTCCTGTGCTAGTTTGGTATTGGATGCGACGATGTGTAGGACGTTAGCGCCCGGCTTCTGGTTAATATTGCCTGCTTCGGAGACGCCATAGATGTGTATTGCGATCGCTGCTTCCTCTTCGTTTAGATGATTTGTAATCTCTTTTAGTGTCCATGTGTAGAATTTTCCCTCCTCCCCATCGCTGTCAGCGTCCTCCGCTGAATAGAATGCGCCATCTGGGGATGTTAGGCGCCTAAGAGTGTAATCGGCTATGTCTCGAGCAATGATCGCGTAAAATGGGTCACATGTCGCTTGGTGGGCCTCAGTGTAAGCGAGTAAGGAGTGTTGCTTGGTCGTAGAGCATCTTTTCGAAGTGTGGGACGAGCCACCTGTTGTCTGTTGAGTAGCGGTGAAAGCCGCCGCCGATTTGGTCGTGGATTCCGCCCATCGTCATAGCGTTTAAGGTAGTCTTGACCATTTCGATTGCATCGGTGTTACGAGTTCGGCTCCAATACCTTAGCAAAAACATG
This sequence comes from Candidatus Bathyarchaeota archaeon, assembly GCA_963780545.1. GTDB lineage: Archaea > Thermoproteota > Bathyarchaeia > TCS64 > TCS64 > UBA8941. Next base: position 137,406 of record CAWACK010000010.1, on the reverse strand, counting down.
AGGTAGTGTGGTGAGGGAAACTTGGGAGCGTTGCCGAAACCAAAGTTTTTCGCATCGTATGTTGATGAAAATTGTTTATACGCATTATTCAATGCGTTTATACTCAATAAGGCTGGTTTGGTTATTGTCGGTGTCTGTTTGAGGGCTTCGACTATAGATGCAGCTTCGGATACCAGCCTGAATCGATCATTTTTCCAGAGTTGGCTAACTCGGGGGATGAGGTCCATTAAGCCAAGCATTCCATAGCTGCTCGTCTTTGGCAGATATGTTCCCGCCCAGAATGGCTCCTTCTCGGGGGTCATGATTATAGTTAGAGGCCAACCACCTCCACCGGTGAGCATCTGGCAGGCTGACATGTAAATGGCGTCGATGTCGGGCCGCTCCTCTCGGTCTACTTTGATGCATACAAAAGCTGCGTTGAGAGCTTCGGCTGTGTCCTCATCCTCGAAGCTTTCTCGCTCCATGACGTGACACCAATGGCAGGTCGAGTACCCGATACTTAGAAAAATTGGAACATCACGCCTACGTGCCTCTTGGAAGGCTTCTTCTCCCCAAGGGTACCAATCAACTGGATTATCCGCGTGCTGCTGTAGATACAGGCTCTTCTCATTGAAGAGGCGGTTGGGCCTGTTGGTCATTGCTTTGAACTCCCCTTGTTTGTTTTATGTATCGCTGTTATTAGCTGATTTGCGAGCTACGAGTGTAAGCTTGTGCAAGTAGCTACGTTAACCAGATTGTGCAGTCGGGCACGGTCGAGCAGTATCCAATTTTAAGACTGTATCTACAACATATAGTGGGTGAGGTAGATGCCATCAGTGGCGAAAAGTGGTCGAGTTTTCGAGATTGGCGAACTCGAGTGCCGAGTACTAAACGACGGCTCCCGTTCAATTGGGTCTATGAGCAAGGGCTCAGCGAAGAGATTCATCTTCGGCGACGCTCCAGAAGCCGAATTCGATGCCTGCCTGAGGCCCTATGGAGGATTCAACTCATCGACTGTGTTACCCTTCAACTACCTCCTAGTGAAGGGAAAAGATCATATCACGCTTCTAGACACAGGTTGCGGTGACCAAGCCGAGAACGAGAAGTATCCCGATGAGCCAGCTGGGCTCCTCGTCAATAGTCTCGCTGAGGCCGGGTTGAGCGTAAAGGACGTCGATACCGTGATTGTTTCGCATTGTCACTGGGACCATTTCGGGGGCTCCGTATTAGGTGGAGAGGTCGCTTTCCCAAACGCCGAGTATGTGATGAGCGAGAAGGAGGCTGATTACATCCGAGTCAGTGTCAAGGGTTGGGCCCTGGATTACTTGAATCTGATCGGGGAAAGAGTGAGGTTCATTAAGGATGTTTCCGAGGTAACCTCGGGTATAACCGTCAAGCCCGCGCCCGGACACACACCCGGCATCATCGTGGTGGAGGTATCATCTAGAGACGAGACCCTCATTTACACTTCTGACATAATCATACACCAAGCCCACGTTGAGCACACTGACTGGATCCCCTCATTTGAAACAGATCATAAAGCCGCTGAGACCAGCAGAAGGAGCCTAATTGAGGATGCACACAGTAGAAACCTGCTGCTCTTTGTCCCCCACATTTCCACCACACTGGGCAGAGTAGGGCTTAGTGATTCGGGATACAAATGGATTGATGCACATATTTAGTTAAAATATTCTAATTTATTTAACAATCATACACAAAGCAGCGCTACTGAATGATTATTTATTGATTTCCTTGTTTTTCTCCCAGAATGCCTTCGATTTTCTGTATCTCTCATCAAAAAATTCCTCGTCTCTGAAGGCAGTTGCGAAGTCATTCGAGCTAATGGGAGTGAATGGCTTATCAGATAACTCCTTGAGGAACTTATGATGCCTTTTTTCATCCTCGACCCAACTCTCAATTATGGCTTTGTACCCCTTTCGATCTTGGAGCCACTCCTTTTTGAGAAGAGCCTCACCATTCTGGATAGACTCCTTCTCCAATTCGAGGTGCCTCTTAAGAGAGTCCGCTAAGCCTTTCCTATCTTGCATGAAAACTTCTCCTCCCTCAAGGAAGTCCACGATTACGCTCAGCATCATTATGTGTTTTTGGGAGTCGTGCCTGATCATCCTTAACATCTGTTGAACGAGTGAATTAGTGATCTCCTTAGCCGTCTTTTCGTAGAGGCTAATTAGCTCGCCTTCGATCAATATTTGATCCCTGAGAACTTTCTTTGCTTCCTCTCTCTCTGCTAAATCTCTTTCATTAAGACGGCCAGCCAATTTTCATCGATCCCTATAAGGCTTCCAATGAATTAAACTACGTGCGCGAGGTAGATGATTGGGGTTCTCAACCAATCCTGAATGAGGTCATGGTTAGTGACCCTGCCACAGGTTTATCATTAAAATAAGTTAGTGGCTCGTCTTCGCCCCTAAGTGCCAAAGCGTAAAGCATTGGCAGATAGTGCTCGTTGGTGGGTACGGCGAGCTGAACAGCTCTCCCGAGTTTATGATATCCAATCAGCATGTCGTGGTTTCCCTCGTCTATCAGTCTCTTGAATTTGTCATTCGCCTCGATCGCCCAATCGAAACCAAACTCTGAGTTGAAATTATCCCCTCGTGGCTCAGCCAGTCTTAGGTTGTGCACCATGTTGCCGCTATCTATGATTAGCACCCCCTTACTGCGGAGTGAGGTAAGTTTCTTCGCCAACTCGTAGTTATCCCGAGGCGACTTTTCTCTATCTAAGCTCAGCTGCACGACGGGTACATCAGCATCTGGATACATCCTCCTAAGCACAGCCCAGCACCCGTGATCCAGACCCCACTCCTTACTGAGTCTCACTTCTTGGCTCGACGCGGTGGTCTTAACAACCTCCTCAGCCAACCACTTACTTCCTGGAGCAGGGTACTCTATTTCGTATAACTCCCGTGGAAAGCCGTAGAAGTCATGAATAGTGCTTGGCTTCTCCATAGATGTAACGAGTGAGCCATGTGTCTCCCAGTGAGCGGAGACGCAGAGTATTGCCCTGGGCTTTGGTTGAGCTAATACTTCCCTCCTAAATCCCCTCGTGAACTCGTTGTCCTCAATAGCGTTCATTGGGCTCCCGTGTCCGACGAATAATACGGGCATTAACTCGCCTGTGTTACTGCAGCGACTTTCCACTTTGAATTCGCCTAATTCACTTTAGGGATCCGGGTACTAAAAACAATGCGCGCTCTATATGTGATTAAAATGCAAAATGATTGTGAGACGAGTTTACCCTTCTTTAGATTAGGTTTAGTATCTTCATCCTTGATCGGATGGCGCTTTGATCTCTGTTATGCAGAGCTGAGATCTCAGCTATAGATAACTTAGCTAACCACTCACGTTTGAGATCAGCATCCTCAGCCATGCTCCAAAAATCGTAGACTTCTTCATGCTCCTGCTTCGCTCCCGATACTCTGGACTCATGTTCACCTTCGCTGAAAAATCGGGTCATCGATTAATTTCTTATTTTAATTTTAAATAATGTTTATGGAGCATGGATCTAATGTCTAAGATGGTCTTAATTCGAAGTTTTTGTTTGTAGGGTCTCTACAAATTTATTCACTTTTTCGAGATAAGATGCGCCTTTCAACTCTGGTTGAGGTATGCTTAAGGTGGCTTCAGGGTGACCTGTAATCTTTTCCATTGCGGCGTATGTAGCCGAGACGTTGTTTCCTCCGAGTGTCGCGAAATAGGCTACTCTTTTTGTTTTGCCGGCTGCCTTTGTTAGGTAGGTGCGTACCGGGCTGGATAGGTTCCCCGCCCAAATTGGTGTTCCGACGATTAGGAGGTCGTAGTTGGTTGGGTCGTATTTTGATGAGTTGATCACCGACATCTTCTCCCCTCGGGCCTCTCTCCCTGATCTTAGGAACCCTAAGATGCCTCCTCTTCGGCGTGGCTCTGTTATCTCCTCGAGATCGCCTCCTATGGCTTTCGAGATCGCTTCTGCTACTTTTTTCGTGTTTCCGGATCTTGAGTAGTAGACGGTGAGTGTTTTCATGTTCTGGTCTAATGGGCGAGCCTTTCTAAAAACGTTGTGAGAAATTAACAATAGATGTATAACACGCTAGCAATCGGAGTGATAAGATAAACCATTCAAAATGTGACTACTTTTATTGATTAAATTGGGGCCTATCCGGCCCCTATTATGGAAGGAGGGAAGTTTGGAGTTCGGGGTTTTCTTGATTTATTTCCACCCCCGAATAAGATTCGATATATGTCTGAGTTTAAGAGCCTTGCTGACTTTAAGTAAGGACTAATGAGTGCCAGGACTCGCCTCTTCGCTTAGTCAGCGAGTTCATATAGTTGGATTATCCATCCATATCTATCCAGTGACTAGGTAAAATGAAATCCACTCGCCAAATCAGCATGATCGCGGTTTTAACTGCGGTGTGTGTGGCGACGAATTATCTGTTAATTGGTTTTGTCAACGTTAAGTTCATGGATTTGATAGTGTTCGTTTCTGGGCTGGCATTTGGCGCTGTCGTCGGTTCGTCAGTCGGGGCACTAACTTGGCTGGTTTATGGGACGATTAATCCATACGGATTCTCTCTACCCATACTGGTAGCCACCTGCCTCGGCGAGACCATCTTCGGCTTAGCTGGAGCTTTGTTGGGGAGGTTAGGGTTTATGGATGATGCTGGTTTGGGTAGGAGTCGAATATTTGACGGAGGGTTTGAAGTTTGCGGTTTTGGGATTCCTCCTAACCTTTGTTTATGATTTTTTAACCAACGTTGTATCGGCATATTCACTGGGGTTGCCTCTTGTACCTGTTCTTCTGATGGGTATACCCTTCGCGCTGCTCCACGAGGTTTCAAACGCCGCTTTCTTCCTAGTGGGGGTCGTGCCCCTATTGAGCTTAATTCGGAAATTACCTGATAGTGGTTTAAGAAGGGAGATGAAGTCGATTTGAATGGAAAAACTGTTTTTCTATGGTCTACGGTTCTGCTCCTATGCACAACGATCGTTGGTGGCTATCTGACGCTCTACTATTACTCACAGGCTCAGTCTTACATGAGTAGTTACGAATCACTCTCGAGAGAGGTTGTCGGTATTTCGATGCAGGTGAAGATGAAACTCGACTACGGGAACGGGACTGTGAAGTGGTTTAACTCAACCAGGTTCCCTATGAACGCGACTTTGCTAACCGCCTCAAAGATCGACCTTACCGTCAAGTACAGCGTCAGTAACCTCGGCGCATTCGTGACTTCAATAAACGGGGTTGATGGCGACTCCCATCATTACTGGGCTTGGAGTTACTATGACAAGAGTTTAGGGAAGTGGGTTCCTGGCCCAGTTGGAAGCGACAAATGGGTTCTACACGATGGGGACTTCATAGCGTGGACTTACACAGTCTTCTAGTTTAATACCACCCAGCTCAATCGATATTTGCTGCTCTTGGTGTTGAGTTTGGAAGCTATCTCGATTCTCTACGGCATCGCTGAGAAGGTTGCTCCGGGTAGGTTTCCGAGCTACGCTCCCGCTCATGTTTTAAAGGCGATTGAGCTCATTTCTTCAGGTTCTGATGTAGGTAGGCAGCAGCTAGCGAGCAGCCTGGGGATCGGTGAAGGCGCGGCTCGGACCATTATTCGGCGCCTCAGGGGGGAAGGGTTGATAGCGATTAATAGTGGTGGGATGTTGCTAACGGAGAGGGGGAGTAAGCTGCTTGAGACTATATATATGAGGTTCTCGGGGGCTGAGCTCACATCAACTGGCTTGACGGTTGGAATGTGTGATTACGCTGTGCTTGTGCGGGGTGCTGCTGGTCAGATAGGCAGCGGAGTTGAGCAGCGCGACTCGGCTCTCCTCGCTGGGGCTAAGGGCGCCACCACTCTAGTTTTTAGAGGGGGCAGGTTCCAGTTGCCAAGGCTTGATGTTGAGCCTTCCCCTGCTCTGGCTGGGGAACTCACAGAGAAGCTTAGGCCTTGTGAGGGGGACATCGTGATAATCGGGACGGCAAATAGAAGTCTAAATGCTGAGATTGGGTCTAAATCCGCTGCTCTCGAGTTGCTACGTTTGACTGGGTAAACTTCGGGGCTTAAAGGCCTCGTACCCGCTCACCAACGATTTTGCCGAGGTGAATTTGGTAAGCATAGGTGGATAGCTTGATGCTCGACTGTTACTCATCGGAGTATCTTTCCCGGAGATATGGTAGTGCCTTTCTGCCAAACTCCGTGATGAATTTCTCCTCGTCGGGGCTACTGCTGCCTACCTCCACCTCGGTGAAGCCGTATCCGATTATTCTCTCGATCTTCCCTATGAGCCCATCCATATCCGTGTAGACATTCCCCGCGAGTTTCCTGGGGTCGACATCGACCCTGAGCCTATCCAGCTCCCTCGGGTCTTGAATATCGTTACCGTTGGGGACCGGTAGCCACCTGCTGGTAGAGTTCAGCGCCTTGTCGTAGTCTTCATCGTAGGATGCGCTGACCTCGATCATTCTCGGCAAGTCCTTAGGGTTTCTCCCGCTCTCTCTAACGGCCTCTTCGAATTGCCAAATGATCTTGGGGAGGCGCCCCTCGTTGCTGTTGGTAAGTAGACCATCCCCGAGCCGAGCCGCTGCCTTGATCGCATTGGGTCCGGATGCCGCGAAGTAGAGGGGAATTTTGCGTCTAGGTTTCGTGTAGAGCTTTGCCTGATTTAGCCCGAAGTACTTCCCCTTGTAGTCGACGAACTCCCCCTCCCAGAGAGATTTGATGATGGTTACAGCCTCCAACGTCATTTCAAGTCTCTCCTTGTGAGAAGGCCATGTTTGACCGGGGTTCGCCATCGGCATCTCATTCATCGCCTCCCCTGTACCGATGGCGAGGAATATTCTGCCAGGGTACATCTCGTCGAGGGTGGCGAAGGCCTGGGCAACGACAGCTGGGTTATATCTATGGATGCATGTGGTTACTCCAGTGCCTAGCCCAACTTTGGTGGTTTTCGTCCCCGCGGCTCCCAACCAGATCCAGGCGTGTCCCGCATGCCCGTCCCTATGGAACCAGGGGTGGAAGTGGTCATCTATGCATATGAAGTCGAATCCCTGCTTCTCCGCCTTAACTGCGAATTCTAGGAGGCGGCTTGGTTGGTACATTTCATCGTCTGCGTGGTAGCCAAATCTAACCCGCATACTGGCTCAGCTTAGATGTCTTTTTTTATTATATTAAAACGAAATCCTCCTTATTGGGACATCCATTTTGCTGAGATGATGTATTCAAATGGTGTAATCTATGCTCACCGATTTGTTCGCGAAACTATTAAAATCGGAAAAAAAATGGAAAAACGGTTTTTCAACCGGTTCTAGGAATACCCTAGTGACTTCCAAGACATCAGCTTGAATTTACATTCCCTATTAACGTCACCGCGCACGCCCCTGTTGAGATTACTTTTTTTTAATCTCTAATTCCATCTCTTTCAGTGCTAGCGACTATTCTATAACCTAGTTGGATTTATGAATTAGATAGGACTTATGTAACACAGTGAAGTCATTTAACAGATAATAGAAATCCTTGAGGTGATGTCAAAATAAGCAATCAAAAAACATTCAAGATGAAGTTATACTCCACAAAGCCAATTGGGGTTACCATCTTCAGCAAAGATAACTTCTCCTCAGAGAAAAAGATGGAGCCGTTCGTGACGGGAGAAGGTCCGTATGTATATCTATGTGGGAAATGCGATCATGTAATGCTGAGAAACGTCCGCATGAACCAGGTAACTAAGGCAGTCTACAAATGCCCAAAATGTGGCGCCTATAACCAAATTGACTAAAAACAATTAACTCAAAACGCTAGATTCCAAAATATTGAAATGGCCCATTTGATTTGAACATCTTTTAATCCTGTTAAATTCACTTTTCCCCGATGAGCTCGATGATCAAACCACGAGCCAGAGATCTTGGCGTTCCCCTCCAGGGCAAATCTGGTAGATACAACGCCATAACAGATGTAGAGAGGGTTACGGTGGGGCACACAACCATAATTGAGGGGGATGGTCAGCTCATCGTAGGTAGGGGTCCAGTGAGAACTGGAGTCACAGCTATACTCCCTCGAGGCAAGATAGACGACCCCGTCTTCGCTGGATGGACCTGCCTTAACGGTAACGGTGAGATGACTGGAACCACTTGGGTTGAGGAGTCGGGGTTTCTCTCCGGTCCTATAATGATAACCAACACCCACAGTGTCGGGGTGGTCCACGACGCTGTAATCGATTGGATACGCCAACGGAAGTCACTTAACAGCTCCAAGGCGGGGAGCCCATGGTCCCTTCCAGTCGTAGCCGAGACATATGATGGCCAACTCAACGATATTGACGGCTTCCACGTGAAGAAGGAACATGTCTTCAAATCTATAGAGAACTCATCCACCGGGCCAGTTGCGGAGGGGAACGTCGGCGGCGGCACCGGTATGATCTGCCACCAATTCAAAGGCAGGCATCGGGACATCCTCCAGAATTGTGGAGATAGGTGCAAACATATACACTATTGGAGTATTGGTGCAGGCCAACTATGGGCTCCGCTCGCTTCTGACTGTCGCCGGTGTACCCATTGGCCTGGAGATCAACGACCTTATGCCAGAAGAAAACTCAACATAAGCACCACACGGTGAGCAGGGCTCCATAATAGTCATAATCGCAACAGACGCACCACTCCTCCCACATCAACTAAAGCGGTTAGCAAAACGTACACCGCTGGGGGTGGCCAAGGTTGGTGGGGTGGGTGGAAACGGCTCAGGCGACATCTTCCTCGCCTTTTCGACAGCTAATCCGGGCGCCTACAGCGATGCAGAGACCACGCGGGTTGAGATGCTACCTAACGAACTTATGACCGACCTATTCATAGCAACTGTTCAGGCCACAGAGGAGGCTATCTTGAACGCACTAGTTACAGCCGAAACCATGACGGGGATAAACGGGAACAAAGTCTATGCTATCCCTCATGCGAGACTAAAATCAGTTCTGAAGAAATACAATCGCCTAACCTAATTAATCACACGCTCGTGAGTGTGATAAGGAGATTTAGAAATTACCCCTTTCGTCAAGTCTCAGGTGGATGTGCTTGGGTGTTCAAAAATCGTGTGTGTGGGCAATAATCTTGTCCTCAGTCCCAGTTTAAACAGAATGGGGACGTTTATCCATCAGCTCAGCGATCTCAATCAACTTCGACGCAACTGTTGCACCGAAATCCGTCAAATTGACTATCTTATGGTTGTCGTTTGTTGGTTGATACTCTTCGGTTAAGCCCGCTTTTAGTAACGCCTTTCTAGGGTGTCAACTGAGGTTCTCCCCACGCCAAATGCCTTCATCTTTGTGTAGAATTTATTCACAGTTATGCCTTGAGGCGTCTCCGATAGAATTAGTACAATTCTAAGTGAGGCGCTTGGCTCATCGAGTTCATCTAGAGATGCGGATCCATGATCATATTTTACATGGAAGTGTAAATGTTTTCCGAGGGTTGAATTATACGTGTATTCAAAATGATGTTTGTGAACCAGCATGAATTCAGGTCATGTGGGAATTCGGCACATTGTTGTGGTTATGTGTGGAATCGACATTGCTATCATGCACTATCGGAATCATGGGTCTACAGCTTATAGATCTCCCTGATCAGTTTTGTCTTAGCGGGGGAGGCCACCTGTATTACAACCCCGGGTTAAATGTGCGCGCGAGCTTCTCGATGGTCTTCTTCGCCTGTATTACGCTTGGCTTGGTTTCGAGCGTTACTTCACCGCGCTTCATCGTCTCTGATATACTCACGGGTTTTACCTCTATCTTGGTTTCGACTATGGGCTGTACCATTTCTTCTTTCAATATCTTCAATTCCGTGGGTTGCCGTGACTTTTCCGTGGGTTGCCGTGGCTCATTTTCATGGGTTGCTGTGGGTGGCTGAGATGGATGGCTGTGGATGGGTTGCTGTAGGTTGCCATGGTCGCCCGTGGGTTGCTGTGACAAAGTGTGGTTTGCTTGTATAGTAGAGGACTGCTGTGGGGGTGCAGGTGGATTCTCTGTTCTTCTCCTATTAAGCTCATCAACAGCAGTGCCTTCATCAACGTCATCCATGGCGTTATTGATACCAACGGTGGGTATCTCAATACCCTTGCTCTTCAGGTACTCCACGTAATTGACATTGCCAAGATCACCTACCCAGTCAGGACTTTTGGAGAGTACTGTGCTCTGATCCAAGTGATGACCTCTAGCTTGTTCTGATTCCATCCAACTAATCGTACGCGACACAAGTACTGCAAATAGAGTTATGAATGAATTCAACATGGCTTTAGCTGTGCTTGAAATCAGCGTGCTCTTATGAGAACGTTTTCAGAGCGCATGGTGCCCGGGTGGCTCGCCAGGCAGAGCACATTCGTGTTTTTAGTTCCAATACCTCAACATATCGACGATGAGTCTTACCGCAGGTCCCTTGCTTCCCTTCGTGTTGTAGCCTTTATCGCTTGCCTGCTCATCCTGTCCAGCTATGTCGAAGTGGGCCCAAGGCACATCCATCACGAACTTGCTTAGGAACCTCGCCGCGGTTATCGCCCCACCAGGGCGGCCGCCGAGGTGCTTCCAGTCAGCTACATCGCTCTTCAGCTGATCATCGTAGACATCCCAGAGGGGCATCCTCCAGACCCTCTCCCCACTGCTCCTCGAGGCTTCCTCGATCCTATCAACCAAGAGGTCATCATTGGCGAAGTATCCCATGGCATGCTCCCCGAGGGCCACAACCATCGCACCGGTCAGAGTGGCGAAGTCGAGCATGGCCACAGGTTTATATTTTTGGCTGCATAGCTGAGGGCATCGTTTAGGATCATTCTAACCTCAGCGTCTGTGCTGATCACCTCAACGGTCAAGCCGCTGTATGTGTCGACAACGTCACCTGGGTGGTAGGCGCTGCCATCCGGCATGTTATCTGTGGCTGGAACAACTCCCACGACATGCAGAGGTAGCTTGAGTTGTGCAATGGCCTTCATCGAGCAGATAACCACGGCGCCCCCAGTCATGTCTGCCTTCATTACATACATTCCCTCTGCTGGCTTGATGCTGATCCTGCCTGATCGAAACTGATGCATTTACCCACTAACCGACAGTTTCATATTTGGGGTCGCCATACTCCATCACTATAAATTTAGGAGGCTCAGAGGTTCCCTTCGCGACCGCGAGGAAGCTGTGTAAACCTATCTTTCCGGCCTGTTCCCTGTCGTAGACGGTTGTCTTAACGCCGAATCCTTTTAGCTTAGTCGCCTCCTCAGCGAGTCTAGTTGGCGTAATTTGGTTGGGGGGGCCCCACGCTAGTCGCTTACAGAGGTTCACGGCCTCGCCTATGATGAGACCCTTATTAGCCGCCTCAGCTGACGCATCAGCTTTGTTTTGGGTGATCAGGTGAAGCTTATTAATTGCCTTGAACTTGTCTAGGTCCCTCGTTTTTTGGAAGGGGTCACTGAAACTCCCCATCACAAAGGCCTCTACAACTATCTCCGCCACTTCTGCCTCACTCAGCCCGTCTTGTGCTAGATGTGGGAGGCTTACTCCGAGTTCTTCAACGCCGATGTCCCTGATTATTCTGGACGCATCACCTAGGGTTGCCCTCAGCTGATCCGGTGTGAGTTCAGCTTTCTTTCCCAAACCCAGGAGCATTATCCTCTCGCAGAGAATCTTCCCATTACTGTAAAGGAGAGTGTGCTCACCTTTGGTTGCTTTAAAGTCGCCTAAAGTGATTACGCTCTGAGCAATCTTTTTCATGGTCCCAGTGAGCTTCAGGTCGGCCTCCTTCTCTTTTGCCTCCTCGGTTAATCCGAAGAGAAGTAGGGGAAGGTGAACCTCCGTAAGTTTTACTTGCTTCACCTCAATTTTCATGGCAGATAAATGAGATTCATAATATTTATTATTTTTAAAAAATCACCCTCGCTCGGAGCTACGTGTAATGATTAGATTTCCCAACTCTTCTGGAACCAGTGAGGAGACCTGATGACGGGTATGAAGTTTATTGTGTTGAGAAGTATATTCACGTTCCCGTTTTCTTCGGTAACTCTCCTCTTATGTTGGGTTCCTCGGGAGAGATCGGCGTGGTTGTGGGTTCTTCAGACTCGAGGGAGCTACCTATAGTTACTTCATCTCTGGATGTTTCAATTCTACTTACATCGAGGTTAAAATGCAAGCTTGTGCCAGGTATGCTCTCTTTGATTATGGCTGGCGAAATTACAATATCTGGGAAACGTTGGATGATATGTTCCTCCACTCTTTCAATAAATAGTTCGAGGATCTCTGAGGGGAGACCCCATTTTAGATCAAGTATTGTGTCGAGCTTCTCGAGTTTTGCTACTATGCGGAGCTTATTATCTAAGTGAATTGACGCTGAGGCCTCTTTTACGCCAAGTTCGAGGTCCCTCTCTGTAAATGTCGTGGCTATAATAGTTTGGTCCTCTCTGTTCTCCTTAGGTTGGGAGACTGAAAGCTTTAATTTTGCATCGATGTCGAGCCATATCATTAGTCTCGGGATTTCAAGTTCGTTTCCTTCCTTTAGTATTATTTCTGGTTCGCTTAGTTTTGTCTCGATCCTGTACTCTATCCACCACGCCTTTACCTCGTAGTTGATGGGTAGCGTGTGCCTCAAGAGTAGATCGTCTATTGCGAGGCCAAGTCGAGTGAGTAGCTCCAGGGGTTTATCTGGTTTGATCTCCAGTTTTCCCCTAAACTCGTCTGTGACTGGTTTGTTAGGGTTTTTCCACCATTGCTTCTTGACCCTCTGAATTGCTTCTGTCGATAGGCTGAAGGAGATGTCTTGCCCATTTGTGTTGTCTATTAATTCGTTTGTTGAGCTGTTAGCGTATCCTAATAGGTTGATTTGGATAGCTGTTACGTCTTCGTTGACTGCGGTGATGTCTGCTATATCGATCTGGATGGGTGGGATGCTTTCTTTCTCGAGCTCCGGTAATGCAAATGAGTAGAGGCTTGGTGAGATTGCAAGTTTCTCGTAATGGTGTGCGAGGCGGGAGTCGAGGAGGATATTCAGTATATTATAGTAGAAGCTCGAGAATTGCCTCATTACGATATTCCCGTATTTTCTTGGTTCTGTTGTTAGTTTCGACTCTAGAAGTTTTGCCTCTAGTTTCTTCGATGTCTCATCGCTCTGGAACAATATTATCAGGTTAGCCTTAGAGTCCATGTTGATATGGACGAAGCCTAATAGGTGAATTTTCGTGTTCAGGTCTATTGTGAAGGTGATGTGGTCTTTGTAGAAGCGGTCGACGGTTGGGGGTTTATCCAGTTTTAATTCGTATGAGTATAGCCTTTTTTTCTTTGATGCGACTGTTGGGTTTGTCTTGTAGACGCCTTCCAGTATCTTGTTATAGCATTGCCTATGGATCTCTATAACAAGGTCGAAACCGTCTGAATTCACATGTAAGCCAGACACTTAGTTGTTTATAGATGCATTATATATGGATCTTTTTTTGATTAGTATAGATAATTAAGGAAAATTCTATGAGCCTGCTTTTATGAAGTGAGGTGGTTAGAAGTGACCTAGAATAAGCGTTCGAAGCCTTCTATGGTGTGACAGGTTCAATACGATCTGCTTGGAACCCCGAGTCATCGGGGCGTCGAGGAGCCTTGTTAATGCCAGTGTGACGATGAATGAGATGATGCTAATCACAATGACCTGGATAGCGTCAACCTTGCCCAGCAGAAAAACTATGAATGCAGTTATACCAAGCCCCCATAACTCCCATAAGTGCTGATCTGATGATGAAGTAAAGCCTCTCCATCCATGTAAAAGCCAGAAGAGCTCTAACAATCGTCTCCTTCCTCACTTCACTATCAATTCCCTCAAACTGATCCAAGATCATATTGGTCAATTGAGGATCTATCTGTGTTTTAGTGACCTTGTGTTCTAAATGCTTCCCTCGTCTGCTTTACTGTTTCGTCATCGATATCCAGTATTATTTCTCCCAAATGTTCTAACACAACCCGAAAGATGTTTGGGATTTTACATTTATATATTACTCGAAAAACATGCGTGATTTCACCAAAAATACTCATGAGACCCATCCCAAAATCATCGAGTTTTAGTGATCAACTTATGGAAGGTAAAAAAGCAGGGATGATATTAAGCCAATTAGACCCGATGGCTAATAACAATTGGTGAAGAACATGGAAGTCAAACTAAACATGGAGTGTGTGATAAAGATCCTTGAGAAAAATGGGTACAAATTTGACAAAGATATCGAAGCTGGATCCCCAATAACGGCAAAGAAGGAGATTGCCTCAAAAGACTCTGATAAAATTGAGCTGTTTCAAGTCAGATGCGGGCCACCGTACATAAAGTTTGAGGCAAAAATTGATGACAGTATTAAACAGGGTGTTCTAGACGCTTTGAATCAGGGACTAGATAACTTGGTAAAGGGAACAAAGAAACCGACTTCTGAGTAACCAAAATATACAGTGACATTTCTTAATAAAGGAACATCAATCGTGCTCTTATCTATATTTTTCTTGAATTGTTCAATATTGATTAAGTATTTTCCTGGATGTTTTACTACTTGATGGCTTGATTTGGGCTTAACCAGTTGAGTTAGAACTAGTTGAGTTAGAACTCGACAGATCCGACTGGGTTATTGTAACATTCGCTAATGTCTCGTTTAGTGTTGGTGGTGGATCACCCAAATCTTTGGGGTCGTAGTTGGTTTATCAAGTGCCTCTGCTACCATACGTTCACGAATTATTGCAAAATTTCATCTGTATTCGTCATCCATTTTGCTTTTAAAAAACTAAATCTCACATTCAATTTGCACCTCAAGGTGGTCTCCAATACCTGCAGTTGGAGATGGGGCGAAGAGCCCCCACATTTCAAGAGATGCTCAGGGCAATCTTCGTTCATTTTTACATGTTTGTCTGGTTAGAATCAGGGTTTTCAATCTATGGGAATTATCGTAGACGCGCTAATCGAGTTCTATTGGCTTCCTATAGTTGGCAAGGCCAATAACATTATGCTCACTAAGTTCTTCGATTAGCCATTAGCTTATTCCTAAGAGTTCCCCTATTCTCCTCAATATGATTGAGGACATCCTCCGTAAGCTCGATGACTCCTACACTATTCGACTCACCGAGGAGATGATTGGGATACCCAGCGTCACTGGGGATGAAGAGGCGCTCAGTCTATACGTCAAGGATAAGCTCGAGGGTTATGGCTTCGACACCGAACTCAAATACATCGAGGCGAAGAGACCCAACCTCTACGGCGTCCTCAGAGGGTCGAGGCCGAGTAAACGCCTCAACTTCAACGCCCACAGCGACACCGTCCCAGCAGGCGAGGACTGGGTTAGTGACCCCTTTAAAGCGGTTATCAAGGATGGCAAAATCTATGGTCGAGGAGCCTGCGACATGAAGAGTGGAATAGCGTGCACTCTCAATATGCTCCGTGCTGTCGTGAATAGTGGTCACAGATTCCCTGGGGAGCTCAGCTTCAGCCTCGTCGTCGATCAGGAGGCAACCGACATCGGCGCCTGGGCGATGATGAAGGATGAGAGGTGGAGGACCCTCGACGCTATTGTTCTCACATACAGCTACTGTGGAGACGAGACGAAGCCCATTCCCCTCGGATTGACGGGTAAGGTCCTCTACGATGTAACTGTGAAAGGTAAGGCCGCGCATGGCTTCCGCCCCCACCTCGGAGTCAACGCTGTCGAGGACGCCGCAAAGATAGTCGCTAACCTCGATAAGTTACAGCTCAAGAGACACAGCGAGTTTGGGAGGGGGACATACTGTACGCTCAAGTTCGATGGAGGATATCAAATATACTCCGTTGTGGTCCCAGCTTCAGCTCGCTTCGAGGTCAACAGACTTCTTGTCCCGGGGGAGACTAACCAGTACGCGCTCGATGATATGAGAAACCTAATAGACTCCCTTAAGCTCAAGTCTGAAGTCGAGGTCAAGGTCAAGCCCCCAAAATATGAGCCATACACCTGCTCTAAGGATGAGCTGATTATGAAAACCCTCGACAGTGTATACCGCGAAGTTATGGGTAGGTCACCTCTCTACGAGTACGCCTACGGGATCACGAACGCGAACATCTTCCAGGGAGAGAAAGGTATACCCTGTGTCCATTTAGGCCCACAGAGGGGTGATGCCCATGGCGCCAACGAGTATGTGAAGCTCGAGTGGCTTCCACCCGTGAGCATGATGTATGTGATGATGGCTGTCCGTTACCTCAATTGAGACTAAGCTGGAAACCATTTAAAACAGTCCTTTTTTCGATCAGGCGTATGCGTGCGCCTTCGTGCACGTACACATATTATCAATTAAGCGTGGCTGACGAAGTCCACTCTGCCTCCATCAATGACTATGACCTGCCCCGTGATGAAGCTTGAATCATCCGATGCAAGAAATAACACCACATTTGCGACGTCTTTAGGATTACCTATTCTCCGCATAGCCGCCAACTCCGCCTTTCTCTTGTTAACTTCGTCCGCGTTTCCTTTGCTCTTACCGCTTGTCATGTCAGTTTGGATCCATCCGGGAGCAATCGCATTCACATTTATACCCATCGGGCCGAGCTCCTGTGCTGTAATGGAGGTAAGGGCAATGAGTCCGGCTTTTGTGCATCCGTACGCGCCTTCGCCCGTTGGAGCGCAGCCTAGCCCGGATATCGATGAGGTGTTGATAACCTTACCGTATCTCCTTTGGATCATGTGCTTCGCTGCCTCTTGAGTGCACAGAAACGGCCCTTTGAGATTAACCGCCATTACTCTGTCCCAATCCTCTTCGCTCGTTTCCATAAGGTTTGTTGGAATTAAAATTCCGGCGTTGTTGATGAGTATGTCGAGTTTGCCATAGGATTTGATTACTTCATCCACCATCATTTTAACTTGAGTTCTCTGCGACACATCAGCCATTATCTTCTTGGCTTCACCGCCATTGAATTTGATCTCCTCAACGACTTCTTCCGCTTCTTTTGCGCCATTTATGTAGTTTACCGCGACCCAAGCTCCTTCACGTGCCAGTGTAAGAGCTATCTCTTTACCTAAGCCACGTGATCCGCCCGTAACCAAGGCTACTTTACCTTTTAGCTTCATGGAAATTCAAAAAATACGCGCGGATTTAACACTTTGCGCCCAGTGAGCCTCCTCTTTATTGGAGATCATTGTCGAAGTTGAAGAATACTAACGCCGCTTTGTTCAGGTGATGGAGTGCATTAGACTCTCAAAATCTAGCTAAGGTGCGCGTGTACGCTGAACTAGGTACATATGGCACATTCTTATCTGGGTTAGATGTCACGCAGGTTTATGCGGAAAGTTTCTTCACCTGTAAGAAGATTTTCACTACGGTGGATCCCCTGACAAGTTCACTCAGGTTCGAAAAGGATGAGGTGTCATCTAGCAAAGGGATAGTCACAGCCTCGACCCCCTATTCCGCAGAAGCTGGACTTAAGTTACTTAGAGATGGTGGGAACGCCGTTGACTCAGGTGTAGCGATGGGGTTCTGCAACACGGTTCTCGAGCCTTACCTGGCCTCCCTAGCGGGTCTCGGCTTCATGCTCATCTTTAACGCCGAGGAAGATCAAGTCAAAGCGATAGATTTCAACACAAGGGCACCTAGGGGCGCTACACCTGACATGTTTGAGGTAATAGGGGAGGCACAGGCTGGCGGGACGAAGATCTTCGATGTGAAGAGAAACGAGAACTCTGTGGGTGCTAAGGCTGTGACCATACCCGCTACCCTAGCGGGTCTCTGTATGGCTCACGAACTCTTCGGCCTGTTGCCCCTCTCAAAGGTCATGGAACCCTCCGTCAACCTAGCCTCAGGTGGTTTCAACCTCGGATGGGATCAGGCGCTGATCCTCGCCATCATGATGAGGGAAGGGAGGCTGAGCCCAGAGGTTGAGGCTTCATGGTACCCAGGTGGATATCCGCCGAGCCCCGACACAAGGATCATTCAGCCCAATCTAGGTAGGCTATTGAGAAGAATCTCCTCGGAAGGCCCTAGCTTCGTCTACAAAGGGGATGTGGCTGATGCTGTTGTAAATACGGTGAGAAAGAGGGGAGGAATACTCACGCGGGAGGATCTTGCCTCATACACCCCCATCGTCTCAAAGCCACTCAGTGTAAATTATCGTGGTCTCGAAGTCGCTACGGTTCCTACACCTAGTGGAGGTATTACCGTCTCTGAGACTCTTAATATCCTGGAGTGCTTCGATCTAGCGTCATATGACCACAACTCCGCCGAGTACCTCCACATACTCGTTGAGGCAAGCAGACATGCCTTCGCTGATCGTTACAGTTTTCTAGGCGACTGGGAGGTCGCCGAGGTCCCCCTTGAAGGTATGCTTTCTAAATCCTACGCAAGGGACATTTCGCGCCTCATAGGAGATAAAGAAACAGTTTTAAAACAAGATGAAGTAGCCGAGCCGTGGACCAAGTACCTAGGTAACCCCATCCATGACCCCTGGAACCATCAGGGGGGTAAAGTTCAACGCACCAAATCGACCTATGCATCAGGCATAGGGGAAACTACGCACTTCAATGCCGTAGACTCCTATGGAAACGCTATTTGTTGTACCCATACACCCGGATTTCAATCTGGAGTAACACCGCAAGGCACCGGCCTCTACTTAACCTCAGCAATGGGATGGTTTGTCCCGAAGCCCGGTTACCCGAACTCCGTTGCGGGGTGGAAAAGGCCACTGATGAACATGGCGCCACTCATGGTCTTAAAGGATGGTCGGCCCCTCTTGTTACAGGGGGCTCCGGGTTCAAGGAGGATAATCAGTAGAAATCTCCAAGTTGTCCTCAACGTGATTGAGTTTGGTATGGGTCCGCAAGAGGCAGTAGCTGCTCCGACAGTCGACGCTAGCGGGCTTAAGACCCTCATCGACTCGAGGATTCCTTTCGAAGTGGCCAAAACTCTTGAGGAAAAAGGCCACAAAGTCATTGTAGTTGAGGAGGGACCTGGGATGTCGGCATTTGCTCGCCCATCCGCTGTGCTGATTGATCGAGAAAAAGGGTATCTAAGGGGCGGCGTGGACCTCTTCAGAAGGTCAACTGCCCTCGGGTTTTAACATCATATTGTGATTTCGAATAGTCCTTTTAGAATTTAGCCTACCTTTAATACAGTTTCCTTCGCTATGAATGCTACCTCATCGCTAGCGGGGATCGCCTTCTATTTACTTATAGTGGATGTAGAGTTATTGAGAGTAAAGACATGTCCGAAGATCTGAGAAAAGAGAGACTTAGGGAACCTGTTTCGAGAAGCGAGCTTGAGAGGCGCTGGACGGCGGTCAGAAATGCGATGGGAAAAGAGGGTCTAGACTGCCTTGTTATGCAAAATAGCAACCTGTACCTTGGCGGCTATGTGCGCTACTTCACAGACATACCGGCCGAGAACGGGTACCCTATGTCAGTTGTCTTCCCAATAGACGGGGGTATCATCATAGTGAGCCACGGAGGGAAGCCACTCCCCATGACTCCTCCAGAATGGGCACTTTACGGAGTCAAGGAGAGAGTTGCCCTCCCCTACCTACCTACTCTAAACTTCACCAACAAGATGGAGGCCGACGCTGTCACGAAGGCACTTAAGGAGGAGAAGGCGAAGTCGGTAGGTCTCGTGGGAAAGGCCTCGATGTCCGCTACATTCCACGAGAACCTGATGACTAGCCTAGAAGGGGTGAAGGTAAGCGATGCCACAGACACTGTGGACAAGATCAAGGCCGTGAAGAGCAATGAGGAGATTGAACTCATTAAGAAGACGATCGAACTCCAAGACAAGGTGTGGGGTGCAACACTAGCCTACATCCGACCAGGAGTTCGGGAGTACGAACTCAGATCCTTCATCCAGTGGATCTCCACGGACTTAGGTAGCGAGGAGCACCTAATCAGCATAGGCTCAGCACCAGCTGGGAAGCCCGCGGGGCAGGTGCGTGCCTTCTTCCAGAACCGGACGCTACAGCGCGGTGACCAAGTCTGTGTTATGATTGAGGTAAACGGTCCAAGCGGATTCTACGGTGAGTTAGGGAGAACCGCCTGTATAGGTGAGGCCCCAAGCGAATTGCTGAAAGTTTGGGACGACGCCGTCGAGGCCCAGGACAAGGGCGCTGAGCTCTTAATGCCGGATGCTAAGCCCAATGAACTCTTCGAGGCTCACAATAAACTCCTTGCTGGAATGGGGTACCCTCCCGAAGGGAGAATACACTCACATGGCCAGGGCTATGACCTCGTTGAGCGCCCCGGTATAAGGCCCGAGGAGACTATGATGATTAAGAGAAACATGAACATAGTAATCCACCCGATAACTTTGACCAAGAACGCTTACGCCTTTTGCTGTGATAACTATCTGGTCACCGGCTCGAGTGCCGTTAGGCTCCATAAAACGCCACGGGAGATATTCGTCGTTTAAACAAGAAAGTTATATTCCCTTTTTTCAATTCTCTTTTATCATCCATAGCTATTCTCCTCTTATCCAACGCTCATACACTAAATATCACCAAGCCGCAGATTCAAACATGGAGTTCACGACCCGTCCAGTCATAATGGGCACCAATGGCATGGTAACATCGAGCCACTACCTCGCCACAGAGGTTGGACATCATGTTCTCAAGCGAGGAGGAAACGTAGTAGATGCCGCAGTAAGCATGTGGTTTACCCTCACCCTCACGAAACCGGACCTCGTAGGTATAGCTGGAGAGGTTCCCGTGTTACTTTATCTCTCCGATGAAGAGAAGATACTCGCCATTAACGGCTCAGGCCCAGCCCCTAAGAAAGCCAACGTTCAATGGTTCAAAGACCATGACTACGACCTCATCCCCGAGGATGGCTTCACCCCTGCAGTGGTCCCGGGGGCCTTCGATGCTTGGCTAATGACCCTAGATATATACGGAACATTCAGCCTCGCAGACTGCCTCGAACCAAACATTAGAATAGCTTCAGAAGGCTACCCGATGCAACAATCTATGGTACGCAGTTTGGAGCTTTCAGAGGAGCGCTTCAAGAAAGAGTGGCCAACATCTGCAGCAGTTTATCTTCCAGGAGGGAAACCGCCACATACAGGCCAGGTGTTCACCAATCACGACTGGGCTCGGACATTCAGGAAGGTAGCTGATCTCGAAAGAAGTGAAAGGAAGGTCGGTAGATCCGCGGGTATTTCGGCGTGTCGAGACCATTTCTACAGGGGCCCAATAGCTGAGGCCATAATCAACTTCATGGACGCATTCAGGTGCCGCGATGTCTACGGCCAGGAGCACACCGGTCTCATGGCCCTCGAGGACTTAGCGTATTATCATGCAAGTATTGAGGATCCAGTCTCGAGTACCTATCGAGGCCTTGACGTCTACAAGTGTGGCCCATGGACCCAGGGTCCAGTCCAGCTGGAGTTCTATAACCTCCTTGAGGGTTATGACCTCAACGCAATGGGGCATAACAGCATCGAGTACATTCACACATGGACGGAGTGCGCAAAGCTCGCCTATGCTGACCGTGAATATTATTATGGTGACCCTGAATTCGCAGATGTTCCTATGAAGATGCTGCTGTCTAAAGACTATGCCGACGAGAGGCGTGAGTTGGTGGATCCTGATGAGGCGTCAACACTACTTAGGCCTGGTCATGTAAACCCGATCAGACTTGAGCGAACGACTCGAAGAAGCTTCCTGGAAGGTGACACAGTTCACCTCGAGTCAGTGGACTCGATGGGAAACATGATCTCCGCTACACCGAGTGGAGGATGGATAAGGACGAGCCCCCTTGTGCCAGGCCTAGGATTCTGTATGGGGACACGTGCCCAGCAGTTCGATCTTAAGACGGGGAACCCCAACTGCCTCGAGCCCGGGAAGAAACCTCGGATCACACTCACACCGAGCCTGGTCATGAGGGAGAGTGAACCTTACATGGTTTATGGAACGCCTGGTGGCGATGGGCAGGACCAGTGGACTAGCCAGTTCTTCCTCAACTACGTTGACTTCGACATGGACGTCCAGTTAGCCCTAGATAAGCCAACTGTCCACACCAACCATTTCCCTGGAAGCTTCTGGCCGAAAACCGTTCATCCAAACGAGCTCCACATCGAACCCCAAATAACGGATGCGGTGGTTGAGGGTTTAAGGGCTAAAGGTCACAAAATCGTAGTTGATGAGCCCTGGAGCCATGGCAGGTGTCTAGCTATAAGATTTGACCCCCAGACCGGCGTGAAATACGGTGGAGCCAGTCCCCGAACTGGTGACAGCTATGCTCTCGGTTGGTAAACACACTTTGTGGGCTCGCCAAATGTATTCGATCCAAAGATAACTAATTAGAGCGGGCGGAGACCCGAGCAATCCCTCGCAAAATGCCAAAACTGCCTCTAAGGAAAAACAAATCACACGCGCGTCGCTGAAAACATATCACCACTCATCAGAAAGAACACGTCATATACACCTCTAGTAGAATTTAATTAAACGATCTGAATGGGTGGTAAAAAGAAGTACAGCGGATACAAGGCCTACTCATATCTCGAACCCGAGAAAGACTACGAGGTCATAAAGTACCGTGAACCTCTGGTGAATGAATGGTCCTACACGTATCCTCTACCTAGGGGGGAGGAGGACAGATTCAGGGAGTTCATGGATAAAAACATCATCATAGATCTTCACGAGCATCCGGTCCTCTATCCAGCAAACATGGTAGAGACTCAAAATAATCAGGGGAGGGAGGTGTTGGCATATAGTGCACTCTCATCTTCTGGTATAGACGCAGTTTTCGACAACCAGATGGATGGGAGCTGCGACATCACTTCAAAACATGGAACGAAGTGGACAGACGTTATTCAGAATCTGGGAATGAGACTATGTGACATACAGCACCAAGATTTCGTAGTCCACTGTAGGAGGGTGGAGGATATCTACAACGCATTTAGAGATGGCAGACTAGCATGGGTGGCGGTGCTAGAGTCCCTGAACTGCATTGAGAACGAGGTCGACAGGGTGGATGTCCTCTATGGGTTAGGCATTAGGCAAGCAGGAATAACATACAGCGAGTCGAACATGCTGGGGTCCGGACTGAAGGAGAAGAGCGATGGTGGACTGACTGACTTTGGCTTCGACTGTATCGCGAGGATGAATAAGATTGGAATGCTGATAGATGTCTCTCATTGTGGGGATAAGACAGCCATCGACACGATAAATCTAAGCAGCAAACCAATCATAGTCAGTCACTGCGGCTCGAGAACCTTGACACCAACCCCACGTATGCTGCCAGATGATGTAATCAACGAGCTAGCGAGACGTGGTGGCGTCCTCGGCGTCGAGATGGCTGGCGCCGTGGTCAAAACTAAGAAGCATCCGATCGCCTCACTTGAAGCCTATACCGAGCAACTCGAATACTGCATCAAAACCTTCGGAATTGATCACGTCGGGTGTGGCCCAGATACACTCTACGGCGACCACATTCAGATGTACAAGACGGGCGCCGTAAAAAACAACACAAAGGGCATGGGCCACACAAGAAGGCCCGGGACACCAGAATACGAATTCCTGGGCATGGCTATGAACCTAGAGTCACTTCCAGAGTACGTGAAGGGCATGGAAAACCCGACCGAGGCTATACCGAACGTCATAAGGTGGATGATTAACCACGGCTACTCTGATTTAGATATCTCAAAGGTTGCTGGCCTCAATGCCCTAAGAGTTCTGAAAGAAGTCTGGAAGTGAGTTCAAACGATTTTTTATTCACTCAGTTAATTTGCGCTCGCTGCTCCAAAACTTTCTAATCACGCGGTAAAAAAAACGATTTATATATAACAATGTTATATGTAACTCCGCCATGTGTAACTCTGGACGCAGCTGCGATGAACCACATCAATGCAGACGCCACATGATTAGGACAAACCCGGAGAGAGGCTGGACCCAGTTCCTATTCCTCCGCCTCATCCACGAGAAACCCATGCATGGATACCAGATAATGGAGGAGCTAGATACACGGGGCTTCCTTAAAAGGGATAGACTTGAAGCAGGGTCGGTCTACACGATCCTCCGGCGAATGGAACATCATGGGCTCATAACCAGCGAATGGGAGGAGAAGACGGATGGAGTCGATCGCCGCGTCTACACGGTGACTCCGGAGGGAGCTGAGATCCTCAAAGATGGCTTAAAGATAATGCTACAACGCAAAGCCCTCCTCGATGACCTCGCATCCTACTATAGGCAGCGATTCCAGAGTACCGCGGAGTGAATAAAAATGAGTGAAGAAAAGAAACCGGAAGTTGAAGAGTCAGAAGAGCAAGGCAAAGAGTGTTGCGGTGGCCACGAAGATAAACAGGAAAGCCAGTGTGGACACCACGGCCCATGGGGTCACCCAGGCAACCATTGGATGCACAGGCGCATGATGATGCATTTCGCCTCTATGACCGTTGAGGAAGAGGTGGAGTTCCTCGAATCAGTCAAAGCCCGCCTCGAAGACAGGCTTAAAGTAGTGAACGAAAGGCTCACAAAGCTCAAAGCCTAAATCCTCTACACATATCTGCCCCAGTTGATATGGGGTACTTTTTTTAGATTTTTTATTTTATCATGTTTGATCTCCAAGTGATCCTTATTCACTGTTAGAGCCTCGAAGATGCTAATAAGGCGGCGAGAAGAAGGTATCGCAGCTTAATATCGGTGAAGCTATGCCTAAACGGATATAATCGATCTAGTGATCAAAATGATGCGAAAAATTACAGCTGTTCCGATATGCTCAAAATGGTGTAACCAGTGTCGGCACAGTGACAAAAGGTGCCGGAAAGCTGAAGGAAAATGGTGTACCAAGTTCGATCCTAGTCACCCTTTAGCTAGAAAGCATTTCAGGGAGCGTAGCGGTCTCGAGTAGTTGAAACTCAAATAAAATGATTAGCTCACGTTAACGATGAAGGCAAAGAATAACTCGCTACATGGTCAAGCAGATTATATTTCAGAATTATTTCCGAAGCTCTATTTGTTTATGATCGCGTCATCTAAGCTCATCCTCATAGACTTCACGGGCGCCTCATCAGGCCAACCCACGATTACGTGAAGTCGACTCACAAGGTCCTCATGTAGGCCAAAGTGTAGTCTCAGCTTGATTTGAGTCTCCTCACCGTGGGTCATCCAACACGCACCGAGCCCTAGGGCGTGTGCCATCAGGCAGATGTGATCGGCAGCCGCTGCAGCATCGTAGAACATGTTCTGTGGAGCCCTCTTGTCGAACTTTAGAACCTTGTAGCTCCTCAAGTCTTGGCAGACTACGATCATGACGCAGTTCTCAACGGGGATGTCGCTGCTCACTAGCTTCCACTCCTCGGGGCTCCTCATGATTATGAACCTCCTAGAGTCGACGTTGCAGCCCTGCGGAGACATAAGTCCCGCATATAGTATCTCTTTTATCATCCAATCAGGGACTTGTTTATCTTTGAATTGGCGAATCGATCTCCTACCATAGAGAAGTTTTTTGACCGCTTCTAATTCCTTTTCGCTGAATGGCACAGGTAATTCGGTTCCAAGTTCAACCTGCTCTCCAGCATTGAGTTTTTGAGCCATCTCTATGTTTTTTATACACCATAGGATATCCGGCGTGTCGGTGGGTAGTCCTCTCTCCTCCCAGAGTTCGAGAAGCTGCTTCGCCTGCAGACCGAAGTCCTTAGGTTTCTTTAGCTTCCCTTTAAGGATCCTGTATATCATGACCTCGATACCGTGATGGGTTCTTTCGTGGAGTATGCTTCTGAGGGGGTCAACATCCATCTCGAGGAGCTCATCCCTAGAGAAGCCATGTATCTTCTCGAAAATTGGCATGATTACTCGTGG
This sequence comes from Candidatus Bathyarchaeota archaeon, assembly GCA_963780545.1. Classification (GTDB taxonomy): domain Archaea; phylum Thermoproteota; class Bathyarchaeia; order TCS64; family TCS64; genus UBA8941. The sequence continues at coordinate 111,668 of CAWACK010000010.1, read as the reverse complement.
CACTGGGTGGGTTTAGCGTTTACGTTTTAGGTTGCATACGCAATTCGAGCTAAGTGTATGGGTTCATAAGCAACCGTTCATTTTTCCCCTAATAGATCCAAGACTGGAAAAAGAAAGTGATACAATGACAGTTGAACCCGGATTTGAGAATCCACCCCCAGCGAGGGAGAGAGGCAACACGATTGCCATCGTCGCATTAATCGTAGCCATAATCGCTGTTGGCCTCTCTGCGTATGTCTTTATCAGCGTGGGCAACCAGCTCAGCACCTTCTCTGGTCAAACGTCGACCCTAGCATCGACGATGCAGCAGGAAAATTCTCAGCTAGCAACCTTAGGATCACAGATCTCTGAGCTGAACACGAAGATCGCATCCCTTAACGCAACAATGGCAAAAATAAACTCGGGAGGGGGATCAGGCGGAGGTTCGACGCCACCCACCGGCCTAACGGCCCAGCAGATCTACAACCAAACCGCCAACAGCGTTGTGCTGGTGAAGGTGCAGGTATCCAACGGGACGGATGAAGGTAGCGGATTCGTCTACGACACCTCAGGTAGGATAGTGACCAACAACCATGTCATAGCTAACGCCCTCAGCGGAGGCATAACAGTCACATTCCTCAATGGAACAACCGTCAGCGCAACTTTGCTGGGCACTGACCCGTACTCAGACGTAGCGGTAATTCAAGTCTCCGCTCCGGCGGCCCTCCTCAAGCCACTCAAAGTGGGAGTGTCCTCCGCTCTCGTTGTTGGTGACCCCGTCTACGCCCTTGGAAACCCCTTCGAACTCACAGACACCATGACCCAGGGAATAATCAGCGCAGTAGGCCGAGAGCTTGATGAGGGAATCGGATACGTGATAGTCGACGTGCTCCAGACGGACGCTGCCGTTAACCCAGGCAACAGCGGGGGTCCCCTCTTCAACTCTATGGGAGAGGTTGTTGGGATAAATACGGCTGGGGCAACGTCAACGTCGTCTGGCGTAAACTTTGCCGTACCAAGTGACACGATAACCCGTGAGATTCCCAGCCTCATAGCAACTGGAAGCTACACTCACGCATACCTTGGAATAAGTGGATATGACGTAACGCCGGGTGTGGTCTCTGCCATGAGCCTCCCTAAGGGCACATATGGTACCCTCGTCGTATCGGTAGTCTCAGGCGGGCCCTCTGATAAGGCGGGCCTCAAAGGCGGCACTAGAACAGTAACTGTCGATGGCGCACCTCTCACGATAGGTGGTGACGTAATTACTGGCGTGGATGGTCACCCTGTGAAGTTCTTCTACAACCTTATGGTCTACATTGAGCGCAACAAGAGGCCAGGCGACACGATAACCCTGAGTATCCTTAGGAATAATGCTCCGATGAACGTCGTAGTAACTCTCGGGACTAGACCCCCGCCAGGGTAACTCTCATACCTAAAACAGTTACGCTCCTAGACTTCAAGATTTATAGAACAGCATTTTTTACATATTAAAAACAAGAATGAGATAAGTTAGATTGGGAGCATCACTTTTGTTAAAAGTCGAGTACGTCGACTCCGATTCCCTTAGCTCTTGCCACATCATATGCCTTTTTAGCCGTGGCAATGTCTTGAAGCGCAATACCAACCGACTTGAATAGGGTTATCTCCTTATCATCTACCCTTCCGTTCTTCTTACCGGTCACAAGTTCTCCGAGTTCCGCGTATATGTGGTCAACTCCTATTACTCCTTCGGCGAGGGGATCCATGATGTCGCCGGCCTCTTTCAAGCATGCTTCCCTTTGATCTACGACTAGCCTAGACCTCTTAACTGCTGTCGCGTCGAGTTCCTTGATCTTTGGACCATGGTGGGAGCCAACCCCACTGATGAATGTGCCTTCATCGAGCCAGGACCCGTCAAATACTGGAACTCTTGATGTTGTCGCCGTAACGACGATATCGCATCCCTTGACTGCTTCAACTGGCTTCTCAGCTGGCTGGACTCTGATGTCGAGTGCTCTGCTCATTTCTGAGCAGAACCTGTCACGGTTCGAGATCATAGGGTCGTATACGCGGACATCTGATATATTTCTAACAGTTTTTATTGCTCTCAGTTGTGTTCTAGCTTGAGCTCCTGCTCCGAACAACCCAACCGTTTCGGATTTCTCCTTAGCAAGGTACTTCGCAGCTACGCCTGTGACGGCGCCAGTCCGCATCTCGGTCACCCACTCACCGTTCATCAGAGACAGAGGCAACCCAGTGCTAGGATCGATCAGTGACACAATGCCCACAATAAATGGAAGGTTGTGCTTCGAGGGGTTATCACGCCATCCCCCTATGCTCTTAAGCCCCAAAGCGTCCATGCCATCGATGAAACAGGGCATCATACCCATGGCTCCCCCATACTTTGGGACCGGGAGCGAGCTTCTGAGAGGCATCGTCACGGTGCCAAGCGTATATTGTTTAAAACCCTCCTCAACGGCGTCGATAACGTCCTTCATCGATAGTACGGCGTCGAGTGCCCTTTTACCAAGTACCAACATTATGCATCAAGGTGGAATATTCTCACCCGTTTTAAAAAGCTTTAAAAAAATGAGTCCTAGAACAACCATAAAAGCACCATTATTTTAAATTCCTTGCATGATTGTTGGTACATACGGTTTAGATCTGTATTCCTAGACAGTTTTCACCCTTTCCAACGCATCCGATGACACAGTAAAATTCGCTTTCCCCGTTTGATAGATTCTTAAACCCATGCACTTCGTTTGCTGGGAAGTAGGCAACATCTCCTTCCTTTAGGACCTGTTCGTTTGCTGCACCTAGGACCTGGATTTTTCCCCTCGTGACGGCGATCTCCTGCTCCCACGGGTGTTTGTGGGGGTTCATGTAGGCGTTGGGCTTGAAGGTGAAGTACCTTAGAGCGAAGTTGTGTAGATACTCGTCTCCTCCCGTTCGCTTTTCGGAGATCCATCTTATGGTTACTCCCTCGGCGTCTTGCCCGTAGGCTTCTTTAACGTCGAAGTCTTTTACTTCTTTCACGTTTTTTACTATCATCTTGAATTCATTCCTCTAGATTGTTATTACTGTCTTGCTTTTTGTGGCTATATCTAGAAATGTGGCGTAGCCAATAAGGCTGAGTTTTTCCTCGAGGTTCTCAGGGCTTATGGCTCGTTTCTTAGCCGCTTCCTCGCAGACGTATACGCTGAGGTTTGAATCGTTGGCGATTCGTCGGAATCTCGAATATGTTTCTTCGCTTATCTTCTGGATGTTGCCTTTCTTCGCCAGGATCGCTGCATCGGTGTAGAGAAAGATTGATGTCTTCATGCCCATAGATAGCGCTGTCTCAGTTATGTACAGGAGGGATGAGAGTTTACCATCCTCTTCTGGACCCCACCCGTAAACTAACATAAGTTCTTCACCCATCTTTTGACTCAACATCCTGAGGCAATGCACAGCATTTTTGGCAATCCGGCAAGTTTACAGATTACCCCCCTTGCTGTGCTGTCTCCTCTCTTGAATAGTTCATCTATCTCTGACGCGTCTAGACCGAATTCATCTCTAATTGTTTTTAGCATTGGCAGAGTTTCCCATTTTTTATAATAATCTCTGATGTAAATAATGATCTTTAACTCTCGATCAGTCAGTGTTATATCAAATTGCGTTTTAGCCATGCTTCTAGAAAGTTCATCGGTCCAGAGTTCAGGGTTTATCAAAAATCCCTCATCATCCAGTTTTTCATAGCTCATAATTCTTTATTATTTGTCGAATTTTAAAAAGAGTGTGTACTTGTTTTATGTAATAGGTATCTGTTGGTGTTCAGATGAGTCAGCTGAAGCCGGAGTAATTAAGGTCATCTTCTCAGGGAACATAACCGAGATAGATCCAGTTACCCAAGGAGATACACCCTGACCCACTCAAACGCGCGTCGCTGATAACGGTGTAATCCATCATCAATAAGGCAATCATGCCTAAGTATCCGCGTCTATTTTTTTTTAACTACATTTTTCGTCGCGTTCTAACTTGATAAATTGTAGGCTATCTAGATGTTCTCCACAAGGTCTACATGGTGGCTACGACTTCGCTGATTGGTGCTAATTATGATGTGATTCTCATTGATGTTTGACGAGAATAGGTTCGTTGTTTCCATGAATAGATCCATAAATCCTCTAGGGATTAGGTAGGACCTGCTTAAACGTGGAGATCTGAGGAATATCTTGCCCACTCATTTGAGATAGAGTAATAGGCTTGGGCGGTCTTGGTTCACACCCCCGTCTGATAGGTGGGGAATGTCATCTGGAGGCTTTGGTTAATGTTGTTGAGGGTTGAGGGTCTTAGGAGCATAGAGCAGGCGATGCACCAACTAGGCACGGGTGAACACATTTGGGTGCGGGGAATTGGAGATGTATTAATCTACGTTTGTAGGCTGGGGGAGTCGAGCTTCAGAGTAGGCGTCTACTCGGTTGAGAGGATCGCGACTCGATTCTCGGTAAAGAGACTCAGAGTTGATGCGAGGGTTGGCCAGATGGAGGCGTATAAACTGATGGAGAAGCTTAGTGCGAGGCCCTGTAGGGTTGTAAAAAATACCTTCATCGATGGGCACATCGCATTGGGTCCAGCAAACAGCGGGGAGCTCAGCTATAGGGATTTCGTGATAGCTGTTAAGGATCTGGGTCTCCGGGTTCAGGCTAACCCATGAAAGAAGGATTAACTATTTTTAATCGAGAAAGACTTATGTCGTTTTTATTCTGGATCTATCACGCACTTTGTAGATTGGATTACAAAGTCAAATGTTGGGGGAATCTTGTGGCATTAAATATGTCCTCATTGGCTAGATAATTTATAGTTAAACTAATTCTTATTAAACGGTCTGGTTCATGGTTGAATTTGACGAATTCAAAGAAAAAACCAGTATGACTCTCCACGAGCAATACATGAAGTATCACCCACAGATCCTCTCAGACTTTGAGGATGAGATGCCAAGGATCTGGGGAAAGAAGTGGAAAGCAAACACCACAGTTGGGAAGCTACGTACGGTACTCCTGCACAGACCAGGCAAAGAGTTTCTCAGCATAGGAAAACCAACGCCTTGGCCACCGCATGATTCGAGTCTCTCAGCCTGGAGGATGAGTTACAAGCCAGCTGACCTAACCGAGTTGAACAGCGATTTCGAGAGGCTCGAGAAAGCTTACAAAGACGAGGGGGTCGAGGTGGTTGAGAGGAAGCCTGACCCAAATAACCCACCCTACCAGGTTAAGGCCATTTACACCGACGACGTCTGCCACCCAGCAGTTTATGGCCAATTGATCCTGCGGATGTATGATAACATTAGACGGGGAGAGGAACTTCCGACGTATCAGACCCTCGCGGAGGTGGGTTGCCCCGTCGTCGGCATGATAACCGGGAGGGGGATGGCTGAGGGTGGGAACATCGGGTGGCTCGACGAGAAGCATCTGTTCGCCGCGGTTCATTACCCGCGAGCGAATACCATGGACCCTGAGGTCTGGAGGGCAAACGACTGGGGTCACGAGCAGCTTAAACGAATCATTCACATGCAGGACCCTGGGGTGGATGTGAGAATCCTCCCAGGCTATGGTCCTCGTCCACAGTTGACTCACTACTGCATGATAGATAGACATACTTCAGTGGCGAACCCGAAGTGGCTCGACAAGTATCTATTAGATTGGCTTAGGAGCGAGATGAATTGGAGCTTCGTGGTTCCCCCCGATGATATCTGTAGGGTGGATCAAGGTATGCCGGTTGGGCCTGAGACTGGTGTCGTGCTTGAACCAATGAAGCTCCTTATTCCATCCGGTGAACCGAAGGCGACGAAGTGGCTCGAGAAGGTGGGTGTTGAGGTTGTTGAGGTCGATATGCCGAGTCTTGTAGGCCCGAGAAACAGTGGATCGATACATTGTGCTGCTGGCTCGCTTAGAAGGGATCCCGAGCCTCTAACATAAGGAGCATTCTTCACGGGTTAACTGGTAAAAATACGCGACGCTTAGAAATGAGAAGGTTTTACTGACCAGTATTTCCACGGCTTTTCTTGTCTCCTCAGGGAGCTCACTTCTTCGCTTTAATTGAGAGTCATCTTTTTGATTTTCGATTTTTCACTATTCTGCACGTTCAACTAAGTCAAATCGATTACCATAGAGGTCTTCGAGAACTACTTAAATCCATATAATTGACGAGTTGGTTCATCGTGGAACTTCACACCCTTCACCTTCATGTCTTCAAAGTCTCGTTTACAGTTATCCGTTTCTAGCGTGAGTAGGACGTGACCTGCAGCCTGTTTTCCGACGTTCCTTAGATACTCTTCCGTCTCTGCCTTCACGAAGGTGAGTTCGAGGTCACTTTGTCCGCGTGGAGACACCGTGACCCAGCGCATACTTTGACTGTAGAAGGTATCTTGGAGTTTAACAAATCCGAGTTTTTCGGTGTAGAATTTCGCTGCCTCATCTTGATCCTTGACCAATATTGTGACGTGGCCTATTTTCTTAATCAAGCCAATTCACTTTTTTATCCAGTATTTCTTTTCTATTAAACATATAATACCATTCTAGTGAGACAACCAGCGTAACCGGGTAGATGTAAAAATACATTTGAGGAGGTTTTAAGTATCTTTGATGTGGTTTTCAGGTGAGAATCTCAATAAAGTCAATGGGTTTACTCATGAATTGAGTTCATTAGTTGATAAAGTATTGGGGTTGAAAGTAGTTGAATAGGCTGCTCGTGGTCGGTATAGCGCTCCTGGTTGGTGGCGTTGCTGTCGCTGAGGTTTCGTACTATCTGCTTGTCAATGTCCCGTTAACCCTTGGAGGTATAGTCTGCATGATTGCTGGAGCTATCATTATTCAGATCCCGACCTTCGCCACAAAGAAGCGACGATTGAGGGCGATTGTGGAGGGTAGTTACACAGGCGTTGGTAAGCTTCTTGAGGAGAAGAGTGTGAAGTCGCGGGCTGTCTATCTGCCTCCGAATGAAGGTGTCTCTCTCATTTACGTCACTATGAAGAAGTCTAGTGAGACCGATATCGCCGCAGAAGTGAACTCGCTTAAGGGAGCTGTAGAGGCCGACTTGGAGGGTCGAGGCTTGGTGTTTCCTGCGCCGGGCTCCTTAGCTGTGAAGGATGCGTTGAAGGGTGAGTTTAAGGACGTTGGGCAGCTATTGCGATTGGTGGTTGTGTCGGAGCTGGGGTCGGCGGAGTCCCTCAGCGTTGAGGTGAAGGGTGACGACGTCTTCTTGTTGTTGGCGAAGCCGTGGAAGGCTAAGAGCAACCCCAGATGGGAGGCCTCTTTGGGTTCTCTGCCAGTGAGTGTGGCTGGCTCCGCTTTGTCGGCTTGGTTCAAGTCTCCTGTTGAATTTATGGGTGAGGAGGCTTCGGGATCCGGTGTGACGGCACACTTCAGTGTCATCAAGTATAGGATGAGGGGGGTTTGAGTGGCGTTCGCACGCGCGAGTCACGCGATTCGTGCGAGATGAGTTACTTTAGACCCTGTTCGAGTTACCAGCTCTATATAATTTGCCTATTGGCCACCTAGCATAATGAGGCAGTCTAAGGTAGGGATACACTACATTTTTCGATAATTTTCGCGCAGTTATCAATCGCGCGAGCATGAAAAAAGGGGGGAGATCAGATACTTGTTATTCCTTGATGTGTTTTAACGATGTGTCGAGATGTAAACTCGATGGGAACCTGGCTAGGTAACGGACACCGTCGAGAGTCATCTCTCCTGGGTTAGCATTCATGAAGGCTTGGTGTTGTGGACAGTATCTCCCCTTCATGTTAGGATCAGCGGCGATGACCATGTGCATGCGTAGAGACCCTGGACCCTGGTCTGACCTAAAGTCGCATCCCTCGACTGGACATGTGAACTGTTCAATCATCGAGTAGTCGTCGCTAATTGAGACGTATTTTACGAAGCGTGGATCTATATCCGCCAGTTCAGTTGTCTCGATTACTTTGGGGGTGCTAGCGTCTAGGGGTATCTTCTTGGGTTCAGTTTGCCGCTTAACGCTCTCCTGTTTTTGTCCCATTTATGCATCACCTTATGTTGCGGCTCCACTGGTCCTATCCCCCTTTTTCCCTCAATTGTCAGCGGCCTTTTATGGGCGTTTATTTGGCATCAGCCCGTGCCCCTGGGTAGCGACGCTTAACCTCGCCTCTTTTGAGCTGATTTAGCTCTACACGTTTTTACTTGTCGTTCCGCTTAGCTGGGCCAAGTGGAGCCATGTAATAGTTTAACCTAACATACTTATATCATTTATTGATTCTAACCATATTTCTTGTCAATTGGCTAAATTTGGTAAAATTAATCCATTATTCATTAAAATGAGTCAATTTGAGGCAAGTTTGTGAGCTTGCATGTGAGAATTTATTAAGAGTACCCGTCTGCATGAAGACTAGATTCCCAGTTTTGCCAATGGAATATAAGCTTGGGTTTTATGCATGTATTAATAAAAAAATTCTTATGTGATTAAAACGCTGGATTATTTAGATAAAAATGAAGACCAAAGATCGGGTAGAGTTTCTAGATAAATTAAGGATAGATGAAGAAAACCTTAAGCAAGTTAACGATTTCTTGCTCCAAGACGGTAATTCCCTCGTAAATGATCTTTTAAAAATCGTAGACAAATACGGCGGAGTCGAGGAAATAAACAAAAAAGCACGTGAAGCAGGTAAGCTGGATAATCTCCTTTCTATGCTTAAAAAAAGTAAGTCGCCTTATCAGAAAGATATCGATTGGTTAGGTAAGCAACGCGAAAAAAACGTGTTTGTCAGTATTCCTGAATATCGCCGGAGAATCTTGGGTGCGAACGCGAATTCAATGAGATTCGACGAGGCCTTCGCAGTCACACTCGAAATCAGTGCGTTCAACTTTTTCCCATGGCTCATTGAGGAAGCGAAGAAATCTATAATGGACCAGGAACTCATGCCGGCTCGATTTATACGCGTACGCTCGATGAAAGAGCAAGTGGATGATGACGATATAATCGCCACACAGGCGGCGATGCAGATAATCGGTTCCTCCTTCGTAGAAACCCTAGACACTAAAGGTACGCTACCCGGAGTTGATGGCGCTCCAATCAATAGGCACCTTGGAGGACCAGAGTTAATAACCGGATATTTTGGCGGCATAGGAATGCCTAATGACCTTGCTTTAAAGTGGGTAGAGGAGTATCTCCATTACTACACAACATACGGCGTTAAACAGGTCCTGAATATAAACACCGGTAGCGTACTTTTAGGCTATTTCCTGTACAAGCTTGGCGTAGATATTGAATTCAAGATCTCGGTTTTCCTCGGCGTCGACAACCCTTACTCTGTGTTGTGGACGCTGATGACTGCGAAACTGTTCAGTAGGCCCGATGGCTCTACTCCTCTCATTGGTTTTAACCTTTCAAACAGCGTAAACAACAAAACGATTGAACTCACCGCAGAAATACGCAGGCCTTGGGGGTTCGAAGACGTCGTTCGTATCGAGCATCACGTAACTGAAGCCTATAGGAGCATAGTCAGGCAACCATATAATCGACAACTTGAACTCATCGCTTTGGCCGACCATGTCAAGAATATAAGCGCAAAACACGAGGGTGGTTTACCTGAAACAGAAGCAACACGTGAGTACTCCTCAGACATCCTCGACTACTTTATGCCAAAGAAGGATATAGTGGAGAAGGGCTTGATGCCCAAGCTTCTTGCCAATTACCTCGATAAGCATGCGGCTTTAAACCAGACAGCAAAGATGCTAACTGAAAAGGGACTTACATTCATCGCAGCAGAGAAACTTCATAGAAAATAGCGCGTTTGCATATGATTTGATTTTTTTGTTTTTTGTTTTTCAAAATTATTGTTTTGGTCTAGGCATTACTGGCTGGATCATTGCAATTGGGTTTTCCTCGGGGTCTCTGATTGAGACTGTGGTGTTGTTTGAAATTATTCTTATGACGACGTATGATAGTTTATCAATAGTGCCATTTTTTATTTTATAACTCATTTTTTATCTCGATGGCCATGGATGAAGTGAAGCTTCTCTACGATCAGATCGAGACGACATTCAGGGGTAAGTCTTGGCATGGACCTAACATGATTCAAGTCCTCGAGGGGGTCTCTGTGGATAAGGCGAGTTTTAAGCCTATATCTGAACGACACAGCATATGGGAGCTCGTTAATCACATGAATTACTGGATGCTCGTTGCGTTGAAGGGTCTGAATGGTGAAGAGGTCCCTAAACCGTTGGGCCTTGAGGATTGGCCTCCGATTGGAGCGACTGAGGAGGAGTGGCGTACATCAGTCGCTAATTTAGAGAGGACTGGTTAACGCAATCCTTAATGCCTTGATGGGTTTCTCGGTTGCAAAATTTGAGGAGAAGGTTCCCGGTAGAGACTACACTTACCGTACCCTTCTCCATGGTGTTCTGCATCATAATCTATACCATATGGGTCAGATCGCTGTTCTCAGGTAGAATTCCAGGGATTTTATGATTTTATAAATTATTCCGACTTTATGTATTTAGACACCCACTTGTAATTATTCTTCGAATGTTTTTGACTAAAGGGTTAAAAAAAGCTGTGAACCTAAGTGTGGTTTGAAGCATCAATGAAGATTCTAGATGACATTCGAGTCGTGGATCTAACGGATCACTGGTTTGGACCATGGTGTACCCTCCTCCTTGCAGAACTGGGGGCAGAGGTGATTAAAGTTGAGCCTACCTGGGGTGCTACTGCGAGAATTGGAGGTGGACTACGCCCGGGCGGTTCAGACCCTGTCTTTCACTACCTGAATATGAACAAGAAGAGCCTCTCCATCAATCTGAAGTCCGATCAGGGTCACACGATCTTCATGGAGCTCGTGAAGAGATCGGACGTAGTTGTCCAGAACTATCTTCCCGGCGTCATGGAGAGACTCAGCTTGGGATACGATGCCCTCAAAGAAGTTAATCCTAAGATAATCTATGCGGCCCTAAGTGGCTTCGGTCAATACGGTCCCTACAAGAATTGGGCCTCATTCGACGTCGTAGCTGAAGCTATGAGCGGCCACACTCGCCTGACCGGGGATCTAGTTGACCCAAACGGTCCGCCTCTGAACATGGCTGAGAGCTATGGTGACCTCGGCCCAGGAACCATTGCAGCTTACTGCATCATGGCAGCGATTCGAAACCGGGATAAGACTGGCGTCGGGCAGATGATGGATGTCGCGCAAGCTGATTGTATGGTCGCCTTGAATCCAGCTGTAGTCGTATACTCGATGACTGGTCTACTCCCGTGGCAGATCCGTCAGAGATACCCCACGACTCATTTCAGCGGGATAGTTAAGGCGAAGGATGGGTGGGTTCAGATAGCTGGATTTAGACCTAGGGCCCTTGACGCCCTTAAGGAGAAGCTAGGCGTGGATGTAGTGACGCTGGCTGCCGTGAGTGAGATGGTGAGCGGCATGACGCGGGATGATGCCGTGAAATACTTCGTTGACATCGGCATGCCAGTAGCCCCCGTTTACCAGGTGAACGAGAGCCTTGAGGACCCTCATCTCAACGCGAGGGACATGTTCGTCGAGATTGAACATAGTAAGGCGGGGAGATTCAGGACTGTGAACTTTCCAGTAAAGTTTTCCGAGACGCCGGGTGAGGTGAAGTCAGCTGCCCCCCTTATTGGACAGGATAATAGAGAGATCCTCAAAAGGCTACTGGGCTTCGATGAAGAGCGAATCATGGAACTCGAGAAGGGAGGCATTATCTACACTGATAAATAAACAACAAAAGCATACTTTATACCATATTTCGTAGGTTTTGTCTGTGTGTTTTATGCCCCAAATTTTAATTATTAAAATTATACAGGTGCGTGTGTATAAGTCTGGATCGTTTTCCTTTCACGCACGCATAGGTTAACCAATCGTATTCACAAATAAGAGCCAAAGTGGAAGTGAGGACAAGGCTAATGAAGGTTAACTCTTGAACGCCCTATCGTCGCGCGCGCGACACGTCGGTCTTGTGCTCTCGTTTGCAGAACAGTTCATAGAAAACTTATATGTAGCATGAGAATGTTTAGAATATTTAGTGATATCTTGACGGTTAAGGTTCTTTCTGTTGCAATATCATTCGTCTTGATTCTGGCATTTTTGACAGCTAAGGTTTCATTGGCAGACAGCGTTACCACTACCGTGACTGTGGGCACCCACCCGGAGGGAGTTGCATTCGACTCGACCAACGGGCACATCTACGTGGCGAACTCCGGGTCAGGCACGGTCTCGGTCATCGACGGCTCGAACAACACCGTGGCCACTACCGTGACTGTGGGCACCAACCCGCAAGGAGTTGCATTCGACTCGACCAACGGGCACATCTACGTGACGAACTACGGGTCAGGCACGGTCTCGGTCATCGACGGCTCGACCAACAAGGTGGTCGCTAATGTGACTGTGGGCGTCAATCCCATTGGCATCGCATTCGACTCGACCAACGGGCACATCTACGTGGCGAACTTCGGGTCAGGCAAGGTCTCGGTCATCGACGGCTCGAACAACACTGTGGTCGCTAATGTGACTGTGGGCGTTTATCCCATTGGCATCGCATTCGACTCGACCAACGGGCACATCTACGTGACGAACGAAGGTTCAGGCACGGTCTCGGTCATCGACGGCTCGAACAACCCCATGGTCACTACCGTGACTGTGGGCACCAACCCGGAGGGAGTTGCATTCAACCCGACCAACGGGCACATCTACGTGGCGAACAAAGGTTCAGGCAAGGTCTCGGTCATCGACGGCTCGAACAACAACGTGGTCGCTAATGTGACTGTGGGCAGTCAACCCTACGCAGTCACCTTTGACTCTGCCAACGGGTACGTCTACGTGACCAACTCGTATTCAAGATCAGTCTCGGTCATATCCGGGTTGAACACTGTGGAAGCTACGGTGGCTGTGGGCGTCGGCCCTGATGGAGTCGCCTTCGACTCGACCAACAAGTGCGTCTACGTGGCGAACTACAGTTCGAACTCGGTTTCCGTGATCACCCCCTCATCATCGACCTCCCCAAACCCCACTCCGACTCCCACTCCAAGCAGTACACCGACACCTTCACCAACCTTAACACCCACTCCAACACCCTCTTCAAGTGGCGGCGGTGGGGGGGTTCCCGGCTACACCAATGAGGAGATCATTGCTGGCATCGTCTTAGGCATCATAGTGCTTCTTTGGGCGCATAAAAGACAGTAAACACGTATGTGTGGAGGGCAACTGTCTTATTCTCACCTGACTCTCGCGCACGCAAGTGACTATGACTCCCGCCAGTTAATCTCCTTATAAACAATCTCCCAATGTTTGACTTCTGAATCATTGTTATATTTTTCCTTATCAGTTCTCTTCATATTCCATGTATCAATAACCTTACTCTTGTTAACACGATAAACTTCATCATAATGCGATAGACTTGTGAGGCGCGCGCGCAATCCTTTCTAGTGTGAATATGACTGGGCGTAAACCATCGGTACAGCACTCAACAGCGACGCCTTTTTCCTTGTACCAAGGAGGGTTTCCTCCGAAGGATAGGGTTCTGACCATGGGATAGATGGCGTTCCAAGCAGACGTACAGAAACCCTCTGGCATCCGACCATCCTCATCAACGGTGAATTCTTGCCCCTCAAGATATACTTTGCATGCCTCAAGGGGTTCCACGGGCGTGACTGGGCTCTTCATGAAGACCTCAGACGGTGAGAACCTTCGAGCCACGGTTATTTTTACTCTGCTGCGCCTTGACATGTCCAATCATCTTATTGTTTAGCTAACTTGATTTCAACTTTTCAGGAGATTAGGGGCATGCTCCTTTATTATGGGCTTTAGCTCTTCGAGGCTAAGTCTCGTGGCTTCCATGAGTTTGTCCAAGTCTTCCTTGGTCGCGACAGCGGATACATTGGGGTGTAGTAGAAGGAATATACCCTTGTTCATGAGGCTGAGGGAGAAATATCGGCCAAGAGCCTTGACTTCCGAGGCCGCTGTCCTGTAGTCAATGATTTTTTCCTTCGTCCAAGCTATGTTGAAGAGGGATCCGACCCCTCCGATTTGTGCGACTACTCCTGCCTCTTCTAAGTTTTTGTTGAGGCCATTTCGAATTCTCTGCCCCGTCTCGTTTAGTGCTTCGTAGACTTGAGGCTGCATTTGTTTCATTGTGGCTATACCGGCAGCCATAGTCACGGGGTGGGCGTTGAATGTGCCAGAGAAGGCTAACTTCGGGGTCTTAGCGCTGGGGAAGGTGGATTCAGGTGTTATAAGGGGCTTCATCACCTCATCCGTTGACGCGTATGCGCCGACAGGGAAGCCTCCGCCTATGATTTTCCCCATCGTTGTTATGTCTGGTGTGACTCCGTAGAGTCTCTGTGCGCCTCCTGGACTCACTCTAAATGAGATAACTTCATCGAAGATGAGGATGACTTCGAGGCTTTCAGTAACTTCTCGAAGGGTTTTCAGAAAATCGGGGTTTGGAGGGTTGTCTCTCCAACATGGCTCAATTATTACAGCTGCTAACTCATTTTTATGTTTTCGAATCAATGTTTCTGCAGCAACGGGATCGTTGAAGGGCAGGACGATAGTGTTCTCTATCACACCGCTTGGAATCCCTTCGTTCTGCCTCACACTGTTGGGGGCTTCCCTGGGACCAACCAAGTCAAGCGAGGGGCCTACACTGACATCAACAGCGTCCCAGGACCCGTGGTAACATCCCTCGCACTTAGCAATCTTATCCTTACCCGTATAGCTTCGAGCCAGTCTAACGGCCTGCAGATTCGCCTCCGTCCCTGACGGAGTGAAACGGAGTTTGTCTGCATCATTAAGCCTATGTAGGAGCTCTTCTGCTAACTTAACTTCTGCTTCTGTTGGTGAACCTAGAACTGTACTCCTTGTTAGTTGGTCGAGTACTGCCGCAACTATGGCTTGATGGTTGTGACCGAGTACCAGCGTGCTGTTATTGTAGTTGAAGTCGATGCGTTCGTTACCGTCTACATCCCAGACTCGGGTTCCGCGGCCAGAGGTTAGGTAGACTGGAAATGGTGGATAATAGACTGAGTTTCGACTGCATCCGCTTGGAAGGCTCTCGCAGGCCCTCTTATACGCCCATCTTGAGCCCGAGTTCTTTTTTATGTATTCACTGACAGTATCCATAAAGTATCAGGTTCGAAAAAGTCTCTAGCCCATTTATATTTTTCCACTTATGTTACATCCAGATATTGTGCTGCTTAAAAGAGGCGCAGCTCAGGTTATTCTTTTATTGGGTAGATCCCATATTTTTTTCCTGTCTCAACCAGCGTGAGGCAGTTCTCGAGTTTTGCCCCTGCAGCCCATGAATTGCTTGAAGAAAGTATGTGGCCTCCACCAGGAGATGCTATCCTTAAACAATTCCTTACCTCATCTCGAATATCGCTCCTCTCCTTAGCAGCTAAGTTGTCCACTGAGATGTTGCCAATGAGGACAAGCCTATCGCCATACTCTTTCTTAATCTTCCCTATGTCTACATTTGCTGACGGATCCAAAGAGTGCAATCCGTCAACAAGACCCGATAAGTCCCCTATGAGTTGGTTGATGTTTCCATCTGTATGTTTTATGAATTTGATGTCAGCTTTATGAGCTGCCTCCACCTGTCTTTTAAGATTCGGGAAGATAACTTCCCTGAAGAAGGCCGTCGGCACCATTGGTCCCTTAGCGTCGCAGTAGTCTCCGCCGCTTATAATGAGGTCTACCCCAACTTCATTTACTTGCTTGATGATTGCGACGTTGAAATCCGTGATATCCTCAATGACCTTTCTGATGAATTCTGGTTCTCGATGCATCCAGAGCACGAACTTCATCGGGGTGAATATCTCCCAGGCGTGGGCGAAGGGGTCTCTTATGAAGCTCGCTAACGCTTTCTCCCCCGCTATCTCTTTCTTGGCGTGTTCGAGGGCAAACGTCCATCCCGGTGCATCCGGGTCAGGCATCTCGAATAAATCGTAGTCCTTTGGCTCGGTGAAGACTGTTGAGTATGGGACCCATGCCTTCGTTGACTTATCTAGTTTCATGACCCTGCCCCATAGGTCGATCATGTTTCCCTCAGGATCCGAACGTGGCTTCCAGCCTTCAGGCGTTGAGAGGTCTATCGGGAACAGATCGAAGCCTATCTTCCTATAGCACTTCAGCTTGAGGTCCACCCTCTTTCTCTCAAGTCTCCTATCAGTTATGATTGGGGTCTGCAATGAGACTGCGTATGGGAAACTATCGCCAGTGATAGCTTCCATTAGTGGTACGTCAACGTCGAGCTCCGTGATTGGGACTCTATCGGGCTCCTCAAACCGGAGAGCTTTGATCACCCTTTCTTTGCCGTTCATGAAACTCTCCTCTGCTTTGATGTTACATCTCTTACCACCCTGATGGCTGCCACTGAGTCCTCAGCGTATCCGTCGGCACCGATCTCCTCAGCGATCTTCCTCGTGACCGGCCTTCCACCGACTATAACCTTGACTTTTTTCCTTAAACCATTTTTTTCGAGAGCTTCTATTACTGTTTTCATCTCCTTCATCGTGGAGGTCAGAAGAGCTGAGAGACCTAGCACGTCTGGCTTCTCCTCCTTGACTGCCTTGACGAATTTTTCAATGGAGACATCAACTCCAAGGTCCAAGACATCCCATCCGTCGGCTTGAAGCATCATTATCACCGTGTTTTTGCCTATATCATGGATGTCGCCGCCTACGGTGCCGATCACGATTTTTCCTCGCTTCCCGCTTCGCTCCTTTGCCACATATGGTTTCAATTGGCTAGCTACCTCACTAGCCTGGTAACCGATCATCATCAACTCGGAGAGGAATAGTTCGCCCTTCTCGTACTTTTCACCGACCTCAATCAATGTTCGGCTTAAGGCGTCAACTATCATCTGCGGATCTTTTTTGTGCCTTAGCTCATTTTCGACCCAGCGTCTTATCTCATCGGCATCCGATTGCCCCATGATTAATTCAAGCAGATTGTTAGGCATTCAAAAACCAGCTTAATTCCCGAACAAACTTAAATCGTGATATTTCAATAAAAAATTTTGCGCCTACCAAGAAAAAAGATGAGTAGACATATTTGGTAAAGACGATATCTAACAAGAAAATGAACGAGTCTATAGCTATCAGGATTCATGTGCACGACGATATCATGGTTTGCTAGAATTGTTGGACTCATCGAAGTGCACACACCTAGGGTATGGTTATTAATCGTTAAACAAGCGTCTATCAGGGAAAGGAACATGCTGCAAATGGAGGGAATCGTTGCGTGAAGGTGGCTTGGGGAATCACGGGCTCAGGGGATTATATGCCCGAAATAGTCAAGACCATGAAGGAAATAGCTCAGAAAGACAACGAAGTTAAGATATACATTTTCCTTTCGAAAGCAGCTGAAAAGGTGGTGAAGTGGTATGCTTTATTCAAGGAGCTGAAGAGCATCTCTGACAAGATATTTGTCGAGGTAGACTCTAACACAACTGAGCCCTTCTACTATATCCCTGGAGCCCTGCAGGTTGGTAAGTTCGACTTCTTCATTGTGTGCCCGACTACGGGGAACACAGTGGCCAAGATAGTGAGTGGGATAGCAGATACCCTGATCACCAACTCGGTGGCTCAAGCAGCTAAGGCCAATGTCCCGATATACATCCTACCCGTTGACCATTTCGAGGGTAAGCAGGTGACTACACTACCGTCTGGGGAGAAGCTGGAGCTTGAGATGAGGGTGGTTGATCTGGAGAACACGTCCAAGCTTTCGAAGATGAGGGGTATGCACGTTTTCTTCAGCCCCGATGAGATTGTGAAGATCTTTAAGGAATATTCGCAATAAAGCAACATGTAATGTGCTTAAAATTGAGAGAGCGCACGCTGTGTTCTTACCTAATGAACTCTGACTACTGATTCATATTCATAAACCAATTAAGGCGAAGAACTCTTTTCATCCCAAGAGACGCGACTATTCAGTGATGCCATAGAAACCAGAGTTCTCCAAAGGAGAGGGGTGGGTTCGTCGCATTGACGATGAAATCGCGCCCACCCGCCCCAATGACCTGATTCAAATTTATTTTGGAACTTCATGAGATACATTGCTATAATGTACATGTCTGTGACTCCATCTGCAGATTTGGCTTATAACGCGCGCTTTCTGAGCGAGTCCTCTGCCCAGCGACGAGTAATATTCGTGCGAGTTAAGCTCGTTTTGTGTGTGGATTTTGGGTCAAGTAAGCGATAAATAATTAGCTTGAGTTTCAACCATAAAGGTACCCGCGATATGTGTAAAAAGTTGCAGGTTTGCTCATCGTCTTTTCAGTGTTATGGTATTGTATGCATCATCCGTTGGTGACTTGATGTGGTTGAAGATTTTGTAATTGAAACAAAAGGGCTTAGAAAGACCTTCATTTCCAGAGATGGTGGCGGGAAAAAAGAGGTAGAAGCCGTTAAGGGTATAGATCTTACGGTGAGGAAAGGGGAGATCTATGGTTTTCTGGGTCCTAATGGTGCGGGTAAGTCAACCACACAAAAAATGCTTTCTACATTGCTGCAGCCAACCGGTGGGGAAGCGAAGGTTCTTGGCTATGATTTAGTAAAACAGCAGGAACAGATTAGGCAGAACGTTGGATGCGTTAGTCAAGCCGGTGGAGCCGATTTATCTGCTACGGGTCTTGAGAATCTGGTTCTGCAGGCTCAACTGTATGGCTTGGACAATCTGACTGCGAAAAAGCACTCATTGGAGTTAGTGGAACGTTTTCAAATGAGTTCTTTTATTGATAGGCCTGCTTCATCCTACTCCGGTGGTCAGAAGCGACGATTAGATGTTGCACTTGGTATGGTTCATCATCCTAAGCTGCTTCTCCTTGATGAGCCAACGTCAGGTCTTGATCCGCAGAGCAGAGCGTATCTATGGGAGGAAATTAAGAATCTGAAAGTTGAGGGTGTGACCATATTTTTGACTACTCAGTACATGGAGGAGGCTGACAAGCTTTGCGACAGGATTGCGATTATAGATAATGGGAAAATTGTCGTTATTGGGTCGCCGGAGGAGTTGAAAAGCAATGTCGGCGGTGATACGATCGTTTTTGGTTTTCAATCAGACGAAACCGCTCGCAAAGCCAAGGCTCTGTTAGTGGAAAATATTCAGTTTGAGAATATTCAGGCCAACAATAATTCCATCTATCTGTATGCGAGGGATGGAGAAAGGGTGATGCCTGAGCTTATGCGGTCGCTTGAAACGAAAAACGTAGAGGTGCAAAGCGTCACACTGTCTAGGCCAAGTCTAGATGACGTCTTCTTGAAGTACACTGGTCGTTCCTTGAGGGAGGATGAGAGAAAACGATGAAGATGTTACGTGATACGAGGTTGATGTTCATCCGTAACATGCAGCACACGCTCCGGAACCCCGTTTTCATCATCGTGAGCATGTTTCAGCCTCTCCTTTACCTGTTCCTGTTTATGCCGCTTCTGAATGGTCTCGGCGGTGTTCCAGGTATACCTGCGGGGAGAACCGTGGAGGTTTTCATACCAGGACTTTTAGTCATGCAAGCGCTCTTCGGATCAGCATTTGTGGGGTTTTCGCTTATCGATGATATCAGAACGGGTGTCATAGAACGTTTCTTAATTACTCCTGTGAGTCGACCGGCAATTCTTTTAGGAAGAGTTCTGCGCGACGCCTCTGTTCTCCTCATCCAATGCGTCTTGATTACGATAGTTGCGATTCCATTTGGGTTGAGTGTGAATTTAGGTGGGTTTTTGCTATCTCTATTGCTGTATGCGATGGTTGGGGTTACAATGGCATCTATGTCATATGGTTTCGCTTTAATATACAAAATTGAGGACCCCCTTGCTCCGACGCTAAACACGATAACGTTGCCTGTTTCTTTGCTGTCGGGTATTATTCTCCCTCTTGCGCTTGCCCCTGTCTGGCTTCAGGATCTAGCGAAGGTCAACCCTTTCTCGTATGCAGTTGATGCGGCTCGCTCGTTGTTTGCCGGGAACTTCATGAACTTCGAAATATTAGAGGGATTCGTCATCGTCAGCGTGCTTGCATTAGTCCTATTTATGTGGGGATTGAGGTCGCTTAAGAAAATGACAGCGTGATTAAGTTGTCACAAGTGCGCGCGTAGGTGTTTCAAAAAGTCCACAGCCAAAGCTTTACGCGCTCTACAATAAGCTAAAAGAAGGCACAAATATCGTGACTCTCAACCGGTAATCTAGGGAGCCGTCTTAATGAAGAAGATCAATATCGGCATAGTGGGTTCTAAATTCGCTGGGAGCCTCCACATGCTCTCCTACAAGAAGCTGAACCAGTCTAAATTCCGGGTCCTCAGTATAGCATGTGCAAAGGCTGAGAACGCGAGGGTGTTCGCGGAAAAAAATGGTCTTCAAAGAGTTTACACAAGTTATGGGGAGATGTTGAGTGACCCTAAAATCGATGCCGTGGACATCTGTACACCTAACTATCTGCACAGCGATATGGTCATCGCGGCAGCTGAGGCTGGTAAACACATTATATGTGAAAAGCCACTAACAGGCGCCTTTGGTAGTGGATTGAAGACCAATAATGTTGGTCTCGTGTTCAAAAGTGAGCTCATGAAAGAGGCAATGGAAAACACGGAAAAATGCGTGAAGGCTGTTCGGAAAGCCGACGTCATTTTTGGCTACGCTGAAAACTATGTGTATGCCCCACCGCTCGTTAAGCTGAAGCAGCTTATGTCAAAGAGTGGGGGAACCATTTTCGATATTCGCGCGGATGAGAGTCACAGTGGTTCGCATGCGGAATATGCAAAGACTTGGAAGCAGGCTGGTGGAGGGTCCCTGATTCGGATGGGCTCGCACCCCATCGGAGCCGTACTTCATATCAAACAGTGGGAAGGCTTAATAAAATTTGGAGTGGCTATTCGCCCGAAATATGTGGTCGCGGAGGTGGGAAACAACACCAAGATGGATAGTTTCATGCGAGAAGGGGTGAAGTTCATCAAGCATGGTTGGGTGGATGTTGAGGATTGGTCCTGTGCCATCATCACTTTTGAGGATACCAGTAAGGCTACTGTCTTCGCCTCGGATTGTACGCTCGGTGGCGTACGCAATAAACTTGAGGTCTATAGCTCAAACGCAGTCATTAACGTGAATATTAACCCCAACAATACGTTGGAGATCTTCGCACCCAAGGAAGGTATCTTCAAGGATGAGTACATCCAGGAGAAGCTTGAGACCAACGCTGGATGGAACTTTCCTTCCCCTGACGAGGAGTGGATCCGGGGTTACGATGGCGAGCTCTCGGACTTTATTGACTGCTTCCGCGAGATTAAGGAACCCGTAAGCAGTCTGATGCTGGCCGAGGACACTGTGCGGGTCATCTACTCGGCTTATGTCAGCGCAGAGGAAGGGCGACGGGTTAAGGTGTAGATATATTCGAGCGATATAGCTAAGGAGCTTGTATGTGCACCGTTGGCACCTGGAAGAATGGTGGAGTAACTGAGGAACGCTTCCCTTAGGGTGCATTCTCATATGTAACAACTTAAGAATTAAATTGATTTTTTATTTCTCTGACTTCAATACGGTCTCGTATATTGAAGAGCCGAACTCCTTTGTGCTATTTATGCCTCCTAGGTCGGGGGTTCTTATCTTTCCCTCGGCTAGGACGGCGTCAATGGCCGAGTCTATTCCTCTCCACGCTAACTTAAGTTTCTGGTCTCCCCTCTTGTCCCCGAGCCAATTCAGCATCATGCCCATGCTCAAGATCATACTTGTCGGGTTTGAGATGCCTCTGCCAGCGATATCTGGTGCGGAGCCATGTGTAGCCTCAGCGAAACAGTGTGTGTCGCCCGCGTTGATGGATCCTGCTAGGCCTAGGCTTCCTTGAAGTGCTCCACTCATATCACTCATTATGTCGCCATACTGGTTCGGCATTACTACGATGTCGTAGAAGCTCGGCTTCATTATCGCGTAGTAGCTCCAGGAGTCTATCCAGGTAGCGTCGCGCTCGATGTCTCTGTTTTCAGTTGCTTGTTGGTCGTAGGTTTCCTTGAAGAGGTCATCACCCTTGGTGAGACCCCACTTACATGCACATGTTAAGCGCCGTTTTCCGTCGAGGGGTGCCCCGGGTCTTCCCTTGTAATCCCCACTTCGGGCCAGATTGAATCCGTATTTTATGATACGTTCGCATCCCTTCTTTGTTTGAACATAGTTGTCGATGGCGAGTTCTGTCTCCCCACCCCTCTTCATGAAGC
Organism: Candidatus Bathyarchaeota archaeon; assembly: GCA_963780545.1. GTDB lineage: Archaea > Thermoproteota > Bathyarchaeia > TCS64 > TCS64 > UBA8941. The sequence continues at coordinate 89,490 of CAWACK010000010.1, read as the reverse complement.
CTCCGATGTTCACGTACATCTGCTCGGTGTTCTCGCGGAGGATGATGTAGTCGATATCACCTGTTTTCTTCCCGGACAGTACACTTGCTACTCCCGGGCGTAGCCTGCATGGTCTGATGTTGGCGTAAAGGTCGAGTTCGGTTCTTAGGTTGATGGGGGTGTAGCCGCCCGGGAGTTTTCCGACCAGGTCAGGGAGGCCTGTTGGGCCCTTGAATATGGTGTCGGCTTCTAGGATCAAATCTCTGCTGAGTTCCTCTGGCCACCCACGTTTGAGGTCGTGGTCGACCCAGTATTTGGCTCCGATTGGGTAGGGGCCAAGTATCTCCAGATCAAGTCCGTACTTCTCCTCGGCGGCTTTAAGTACCTTAATTCCCTCCGCGATGATTTCTCCGGCTATCCCGTCGCCGAGGAGGCCTAGGATTTTGTATTTTCGAGGCATTGAACCGATTCATAAGTGTTGATTGCTGTCTTTAACGATGTCGTGTGCTATGCGAAAATGAAGTCTCGGGTATTTGAGCTGTAGTCAAAACACGTGTGGTATCTAGGTAGTGCCCTCGCACTTAAGACAAATTCTGTGACTAATTTTTATTAGCTACAATAAGATAGATGATGATTTAAAGCTGTAATAAACTGAATCGTATTCAGTATTTTGTTGAGGTGTGTAAATGGCTGGATTTGAAGTCGTTCTTCAGGGTTCATCTTTCAGGACTAATCAAGTGTCCCTCGGACTCTCAACTATTGCCCTCGTACGAAGCGACGGCAACATTCTTCTTGACACTGGGCACTTCGGAAATAGGGGGCAGCTTCTTAGTTCTCTTGAGAAGCTAGGTATTACGCCAGCTGAAATAGATACCGTGATTCTCACTCATTCCCATTGGGATCATGTCCTAAATCTTGAGGTCTTTGGGCGAGCTGAAGTTGTGATCACCTCTAAGGAGTTGAATCATGTAAATTCGATCAAAGGATACGACTGGGCGACGCCGAGCTTTCTCGGTGTGTTCTGGAGAAGAGGAGGGTAAAGGTGGTGGAGGGCGATATAGCTCTTACAAAGGATGTTTTCTTATTGGAGACGCCCGGGCACTCCCCTGGCCATCAATCAGTTCTGGTGAAGACTGATGAAGGGAGGGTTCTCTTCTCTGGAGATGCGATGCCGACTATGCGATCATATCTCCACGAACTACCTGACTACATCATGGTCTCCGAGGATGTGGCTAGTAGCAGCATCAGGAAGATGAAGAATCTGAAACCAGATTTCTACTATCCGGGTCATGATCGACCTTTCCGTGTGGTAGATGGTAATCCCGAGTATCTTACTCAGGCTGAATTGAAGGTTATTTTCAGGGAGACTGGGGGGAACTTTGGAATACTGCTGAGTTCGGAGAACGCTGAGAAACCGGAAAAAAAATGATCTGGGCAATTTAATTATTTTACATTTTGCAGGCATAATTATATTTCGTCTGTAGCGGGTGCGCTCAATTGCTAGGGATTTAGGAGCGCGCATCTCGCCTCGAAAAATCCATCCTTAGTGATAAATATTTCTTACTGTTATATGGTTATTTTGGGAGAGAATCAAAATGCCCTATTGTAAAAATTGTGGAAAACTAATTCCACCGGATTCAAGTTCATGTCCTTTCTGTGGGAAAAAAGGGACCATTGAAGGGTTTATGGAGATAGACGTCGTCGATGATACCACTGGTAAGCCTATGCATTTTGACATAGATCTCGGGAAAGTGGCGCTTCCCCATCAGGATAAGAACCTCGAGATAAAGCCGAATTATTATAGGGTAGTTTTCACAAACAAAGCCATAAATGGCGATAATTCCATTGGTGGTATGAATTTTTTTGCCGCTAGTGCATACAACTACAAATTTCCGTATCCAGATAATTTTGTTCAGATAGCTCAGCAGACGACGTTCCATGAAGGTGACGGGTATAAGGATCGTAGAGAAAAGTTGAGGGGAACGATTGCTCATGAGGTGATTGAGGCTGAGCTTATGAGAACTGATAGAAAGCTTCCTTATCGTATTGCCCACATGTACGCCATGGAGTATGAGAAGGGAATTTATCATTTTTCTGGCGAACTAATGGTCAAGGATAGCTCAAGTGAAGTGGGCAGTATTCATCCAGTATTTAGGTTGTACGAAAATAAGGCCATAGTAGAAAATACTGATGTACTTAGAAATGTGACGGTGTATGCTGGCGCAGTTAAAGACTCTAGTGGAGATTGGGTGTTATCGACAGGTAACGTTGAAGATCCTAAAGACCTAAATGAGTGGTGGGACAGCTGGAACACCCCCACAGCGAAAGCATGTGGGATCCTAAGACCGTTTCTTCACCTAATTGAAGTACTTGTATCTCTAGATTATACCCCCCTTTCTTAGCCCCTCAATCTCCTCGTCGCTGAGCCCTAGTATCCTTGAATAGACCTCAGCATTGTGCTGCCCCAGCGTCGGCGCAGGGGTCGAGAGGTCGCCGGCTCCCGAGAACTTTATTGGGAAACCTGGTTGAGTGTATTCACCCAAGGCTGAGTCCGAGACCTTGAGGAACATGCCTCGTGCTTTAGCTTGCTCGTTGTCCTGGATCTCGTCGAGGTCGTTTATCCTCGCTACCGGTATCCCGTTCCTGACGAGGATATCCACAACCTCGTCGATGGTTTTGGCGGCTGTCCATGCTGCTATGTTTTCTCTGCTTAGCTCCTCTACTCCGACAAGTTCCCTGAATCTATCCGTGATGTGGCCTTCTGGTACGCTGAACATCACGTATCCATCGCTGGCCATGTAGAGGCCGTGGAGAGCTGGGCCAGCGTCCCGAATCGCTCGGTCGAAGGTAACGCCAGCGAGGTTCCAGAAGCTGAAGCTCTGCTGAATAGCAATCATCGAGTCAAGTTGCGCCACATCGATCCTTGCACCATGCCCGGTCATCTGTCTCTGGTAGAGGGCAGATAGGATGCCTATTAGGGCGGTGAAGCCGGGTATGGTGTCCGCTATGGCCTCTGGAGCCACGTAGGGTGGTCCACTTGGTTCAACGTTTTCCTTCATCAGCCACATGTAGCCGCTCGCGGCTTGAGCAACTGGGTCGAAGCTTCGTCTATTCTTCCAGGGGCCAGTCTGGCCGAATCCGGAAATAGATGCGTAGACTATCTTCGGATTAAGCTCCTTCAACCTTTCCCAGCCGAGGCTGAGGCCCTCCATAGTGCCGGGTGAGAAGTTCTCCACAACGACGTCGGACTTCGTCACAAGTTTCTCGAAGATTTCTCTTCCCCGTGGATTCTTCAGATCAAGAGTAACTCCCTTCTTGCATCTGTCGAGGAAGGCGAAGTAGGGGCTAACTCCCTTAACGAGTGGCGGGAAGAACCTGATCATCTCCCCCCAGGGTGGCTCGATCTTTATCACTTCTGCGCCGAGGCCAGCCATGTAGAGGGTGCAGATGGGGCCAGCGTGGGCGTGTGTAAGATCCAAGACTCTGATCCCTTCAAGAGGCTTCAAGGTATTTTCACCGATAGTTTTGTTGAACTTTTAATAAATGTGTATCCCGCTTCGTGCTCGCTTTGGCTAAATGTTTCTTGGTTTGGCGATAATCTCGCGTACAACCGCTTCGAAGAGGTTGTGTGAGTAAGCGGGCTTGATCACTACTACCGTGTCGGCGCCTTTTCCTGAGCCGGCGATCGCGATCACATCTCTGTCTATTTGGATGACGCCGGCGTCAGCCGCCATCGCAGATATCTCGACCACCACCTTCATACCCTGCCCGAATAGCCTCAAGGTTTGGGCGATTATGCCGGCGGGATACATCGTGTCGAACTTTGCTTGTATCGCCCTGTTAACGCCTGAGAAGGCGTGAGCAGCGTAGACGATCCTCCCACCCATAGATGTGATCTTCTCCGCAGTTTCTGGGGAGAGTTCCTGCGTGCCGATCTCCTTCGACCCCCAGACGTGGGGGACGACTACCACGTTGTATCCCTTGAATATCTCTAGGGCCTTGAGGGCTGTCTCCCCTCTCGTGCTGGCGACCACGATGTCTCCGATGCCGAGTTCCTTTGCCCTCTCTAGGGCTGCCTTCATCGCCTCGTCGGCGTCGATTTCTCCGGGCTTGGTGAAGTAGATGATCGATTTTTTCTCTGACATTTTGATCGAGTTCAATATTGGATCCTTTGTTTATATCAGTTATAGTTGCGGATACGTCACTTCTGCCGGTGAAAGCCATCTTTCTCCTTGAGGGCGTATTATAAGCACTTGGACCATACGATGCTTACGCCAAAGCGGAGGCTAAGACTACTGGAGAGCTTCAAGATCTTGTCTTAAATCATATTCGAAGTATTAAGGGCGTGAGATCTACGACGACCTGTTTTATAGCCGCGCACAAAATAAAACGCTCGCAAGGTTAAACTTGAACCGCAATCGCCCTTATCCTTAAGGAGTTGTCGTCGTGGAGAATAAAACGGGAGACCTCGCGAAGCTCACAGCTGAATTGCTGGTGCGATTACGCGATAGGAAGCCCCTCATTCATCACATTACAAACATGGTCGTTATGAATGACACAGCCAACGTCACCCTCCACATAGGTGGCCTGCCTGTTATGGCTCACGCGAAGGAAGAGGTTGCGGAGATGGTGGGTGCCGCGGGAGCTTTGGTTCTGAACGTTGGGACTCTGACACCTGAGCTGGTTGAGTCTATGCTTACCGCTGGAAGGAGAGCCAACGAGCTAGATATCCCGATAATTTTGGACCCTGTGGGGGCGGGGGCCACTTCACTTCGTACCGAGAGTTGTCTCAGGCTCCTCAGAGAGCTTCACATTGCCATAGTAAGGGGTAACTCTGGGGAGATTGGTTCATTGACTGGTTTAGGGGGTGTGGTCAAGGGTGTGGATAGCATAAAGGATGTGGGGAACCCGGTAATCGCTACTAAGACCCTAGCCAACAGGTATGGGCTTACAACTGCCATGACCGGGGCGCGGGATTTTATCTCCGATGGAAGACGAGTTACTGCAGTTGACAACAAACATCCGATGCTTAAGACCTTGACGGGCACAGGATGTATGTCGACTACAGTGGTCGCAGCGTTTGCAGCCGTTGAGAGGGATTACGTTCTGGCTGCCACGGCAGGGCTTACATGCTATGGTCTGGCTGCTGAACTGGCAGCTCCGTCGGCGAGGGGGCCGGGCAGCTTCAAGGTGGCGCTCTTTGACAGTCTATACAACCTGACAGCTGAGCAGGTTCTCAAGGGTGCTAATTCACTCTACTTAGAGTGTGAGTGAGAGGTGGAGTGATATGATCTCCGATTGGGATCTCTACTTAGTTACGGATAGTAGAGTGTACCCTGGGCGTTCACACGTCGAGGAGGCTGAGGCGGCCATAGCTGGTGGGGTTAAGGTGATACAGTTCAGGGAGAAGCAGATGATAGATCGGGAGATGATAGCCACAGGAAAGGTGCTGAGAGCCATGACTGCGGAGGCAGGCGTCGACTTGATAGTTAATAACCGAGTTGATATTGCCCTCGCGCTAGGCGCGGACGGGGTGCATGTTGGACAGGACGACATGCCTGTAGCGTTAGCGCGACAGCTAATTGGTTCTAACAAGATCGTTGGCGCCTCAGCCTCTAATGTGGCTGAAGCTATCAGCGCTGAGAAGGATGGTGCAGATTACGTTGCCGCCTCCCCCGTTTTTGCCACCCTGACTAAGGCTGATGCCCCGCCTCAAACTGGGCTTGAGGGACTTATGGAGATTGCTGAGGCGGTGGACGTCCCGGTTGTTGCGATTGGTGGAATTAGCCTCGGTAACGTCGATGAGGTGATAGCTGCTGGGGCAGACGTGATTGCAGTGGTCTCAGCGGTGGTCTGCGCTCAGGATATGAAGAATGCTGCGGAGGAGTTGAGATCTGCAATACAAGCCGCTAAGTCTAAAAAGTGTTTAAGAGCGAATGCAGGTCCTCGTACTCTAGGTTCTTAGGTGAGCCATTAAGCCAACCTCTTCGGTTAGTTCACTGGGCTAGGGTTAGTTCGATGCGCTCTTTACCCCTTCCCGGTTTGCTCCCTCGTTTGAGTGAGATTCGGCCTATCTCGGCGGTGTTCCTTACGTGGGTTCCGCCGCATTCCATGGCTGGGAAGGGCGCTACCCTCCAGATTAGTCTACCCTCATCTGACTCTAGTCTGTGGGTTATCGGTAACCCGTCGTCTATCAATTGGTTGACCCTTCCCTCCACGCCTTCGAGCTTTGCCCTGTCGAGGGGCTCGTCGAAGAGGTAGTCAGATCTGTCCTTTTTCTCGTCTAGGAGCCCCGAGGATGCGGGGCGGCATTTGTTTCCGAAGGCCTCCTTCATCGCGTAGTATACAAGGTGGGAGGCTGAGTGGAGACGCATTATTCTGTATCGCCTATCCCAATCGATTGTTCCGTGGATCCGTTGACCGATGTTGAGTTTGGGTGTGTCTTCTAGTATGTGATGCACCTCATCTCCCTCCCTGAGCGTATCCACGACCCTTGAGCTGGATAGTTCGCCGGTGTCCCCTACTTGGCCGCCTCCCCTTGGGAAGAAGCAAGTCCTGTCGAGAACTACAAAGTTGTCTTCAACTCTGACTACTGTGGCGTCGAACTCTTTCATGTAGGGGTCATCTCTGAACAGAAGTTTAGTCAAGTCAAGGTTAGGAAGACGCTTTGGCGCATTAAATCTCCTGTGGTGGATGACTTTTGTTTGGGGGAAGGGGTTAGTGGTTGATCAAGGTTTTAATTCTAATTCTCCAGTCCTCAACTCATGGAGTATAGACGATTGGGTAATACAGGAGTCAAGGTCTCCCGAATATGCCTTGGCTCCAACAACTTTGGTGGTCAGCTCGACGAGAAGGCCTCCGTAGCCATTATGAATAAGGCGCTAGACCTCGGTGTAAACCTCATAGACACAGCCAACACGTACCAAAAGGGCAACTCCGAGATGATGATTGGAAAGACCCTCAAGGGGCACAGGGACGACGTCATCATCGCCACCAAGGTGGGGATGAATGTAGGTGAGGGTCCCAATAAGGGGGGTTTATCCAGAAAACACATCATGTGGCAGGTCAGGCGAAGCCTTGAGCAGCTGCAGACTGACTACATCGACATATACTACATGCACAGATTCGACTCGGACACCCCGATAGAGGAGACCCTCCGAACACTAAATGACCTTGTCCGTGATGGAGTGGTGAGGTACATAGCTTGCTCTAACTGGGACGCAGCCCAGATAGCGAATGCTAATAAGCTCAGCAAATTGAAGGATCTGGAGCGGATCATCGCTGTCCAGCCTCCCTACAACCTCCTCGACAGGGAAGCCGAGAAAGACCTCTTGCCATACTGCATCAAGGAGAATCTGGGAGTCCTCACCTACACTCCCCTCATGGGTGGATTCCTCACGGGCAAGTACGAGAGGGGGAAGCCGCCACCGCCGGACAGCAGGGGGGCAGCCAGCACCTACTACCGGGAGCGCTTCAGCAACGAGGAGCTCTACGCTCCCCTGGAAAGGCTGAAGGAGGTCTCCAAGGAGGTTGGAATCCCGCTGCATAAGCTCTCCATAGAATGGATCCTGAGCAACTCTGCTGTGACAGGTGTCATATTAGGCGCCTCATCCGTCGATCAGGTGATCGAAAACTGCGGTATGGTCAACGAGAAACTACCGGATGGCGTCTTTGAGAGGCTGAACCAGTCCACCCAGCCAGATTCATGATATGCGCATGTGATTTAAGTCGCTAAATTCTCGTAGAATCTCGTCAAGACTCTGCAAACAGCCAGCGTCACCCAGGCGTTTAGGTCCGGTATACTCTTAGCCTTTAGAAGGCTCAGCCTCCAACCCCCGTCGGTACTCTGCTTCTCTGTGAACCAACTCAACCCAGCACTGATCTCCTCGTCATCGAGGGTGAAGCTTAATCTTGATAGAGAATCGAGTGCAGATAGGAGATCCGTGAACCAGAAGGGGTAAGTGAACTTGGTCCAATAATCTACACTTGCTCTGTCAGGGTAGGCGTCTCTCTGGAAGAGGCTATCCCTCAGTAGAGCCCCAGCGTCCTTTGCAACCACGCTACTTCTATGTTCTTCGTGTGCGGCGAAGGCACGGAGCACTACTCCGGTAACCATGTGGGAGGAGGGTTTAGTTTGGTCGCCGGCTACCACTGAGGTTGATGTGAAGGCATCATAGATCTTGTGTCCTGATGTCCGAATGGGGATCGCCCAACCTCCATCATTTTGCCTGGATGATATGAGCCACCTGAACCCTTCCTCGACTCGTTTGTCATTGCCGTATCCTGCCTTGATTAGGGTCTCCATTATAGCGGCGGTGTAGTTTGGTGTGATCTGCGCGGCGTATATGCCTTTGAAGTCTCCTTCGGATGTCTGCTTCGTGAACAAGTACTCGGAGGCCCTTTGCATCGCAGGGTGGTCTTTAGTTATCCCGTATAGCTCTACGAGTTGGGTGAGGTTTCTGTAGGTTTCTAGCTGGTTGTAGTCTTGCCCATACTTTTCACCGCTTCCTTTGCCGGGGTAGCGCCAAGAGCCGTCTTCACGCTGTTTGTTGAGCAGCTTTATTGCGTATTGCTGGTTCCACAGATTAGTTGGGGCTGGTTTCTCCTTCATTAAATCGCGTTTTGTGAAGTAAATGATGGAGGGATTATCCGACTCGAGTAGAAAAGGAATTGGGTTGTATTTTAGCAGTTTTCTCCAGTCAAACATAGCGGACTCACATCTAAGTATCCTTGATATTATTCTGTTATTAATTCAGCGTGCGATAAGGGGAGGATCCATTCACACGCTGCATTTAGAAGATGAAATCGCGACCACCCGCCTAGATGGGCTGTAACCAAATAAAAGATAATTATTTCCTTAATAAGGAAAATATGTAGTAGGGCGCTAACGGAGTCACCATTTCTCGGCGTGCACACGTTCCTGATTGTATCTATTAGCTGGGGGCTTCTCCTCATCAGGGACTCCAACCGCGATGACGCATAATGGGTAAAGTTTCTTAGGTATCCCTAACAACTCCCTGATCTTCCAAACCGGATCGTCATTGGGGTAAACACCGCACCAAGTTGCCCCGTAGCCCAATGCGTGTGCGGCCAATAGCAGATTCTCGGTGGCGGCGGAGCAGTCCTGAACCCAGAAACCTGGACAGGTTTGAAGCTCCGGGTCCGCGCATACGATTACCGCAAAGGATGCCTTCGACAGCATCTTTGTGTAGGGTTGCGCCTCCATTATCTTACTGAATGTTTCCTTATTCTTCACCACTATAAAGTGCCAGGGCTGCTGGTTGCAGGCTGAAGGGGCCGCCATCGCGGCTTCAAGTAGCAGCTTGATGTCCTTATCAGGGATCGCTTCGCCTGTGAACTTTCGAATGCTTCTTCTGCCAAGAATAGTTTGTATGGCTTCCATTTCTGTCTGAGACAGTTTTGGTTGCTGCGGCTAAATAAAGAATCTTAAGGGTATTCTGTCTCCAACGTAGAGTGTTGGTTTTAATGCTTTGCCTCTATGAGTTGAAGGGTATCCTTTGCCATGTTTTTGATCTTTACACTGTGATAGCCTGAGACTCCGGTTTCTAGCGTGTCATTGAATGGAGCCGTCCACTTAGCGGGTATCTCCGATGCGCCGTGGATTATCCCCATGATAGATCCAACTGTTGCTCCATTGCAATCGGTGTCGAACCCGGGCTGGACCGCCTTTGTTATGCTATCACCGAAATCTCCATTACCCCAGAGGAGGCCGAGTGTAACGATGCGGGCGTTGCTTATCGTGTGACACCAGTCATGGGCTAGGTTCTCGTTCCAGATTGTGTGGATCCGGTGTACGGCTTCATCGTATTCGACGCCCTCCTTCCTCCACATCATCATCTCCCTTACCTCCTCGACTAAGCGACTTTTTTCGGGTATCTGGTCGAGGCCAGACTCGATTATCTCTGTTATATCGTTGGTTGTGAAGGCTGCTGCAGTCATTGCAGCGGCCCACATCTCCCCGTAGATGCCGTTCTTTACGTGAGAGATGCAGGCGTCTCTCCAAGCATACTCCGCAGCGAGTCCCGGGTCCCCGGGTGCTGAGTATCCCCAGAAGTCAGCCCTGATCTGAGCTCCTATCCATTCCCTATGCGGGTTTCTATGCATAGCCGAGGCTGGGGGTTGTATCAGTAGGCATAGGTTCCTGTAGGCGACACGCTCAGCGGTGAATGTGTGTAGGATGGGCATTTCCTGAAGCCAGGTGTTGGCGACGTTTATTGGAGTGAAGCCCGGCCCGTATCTCTTCATGACTGCGAGGTTTATGGTCGTGTAGTTTGTGTCGTCGTCTTCTGGCATGTGGTCGACGTTCTCTATGAAGCATCCTGTTCTGTCGACCTCGTATTTCTCGAGGGTATCCTCTGGGGCTTCGATGCTGATGTAGTCTCGTAGTGGATATTGCCCAGTTTCCCTGAGGTACCCCCAGAGACGTGGGCTTCTCCAGAGTTCAACAGGTTTTCCTAGGAGACACCCGGAAACCCTCCCTAGCCAGCCGCCATATACCTTTTCGAATATGTCCTTTCTATGTGGGCTTGGCTGCTTTGTTGTCTTCTTCGGTCTTGCTGCCCGTATCTCTTCAAGCACAGATGGTTCGTAATACGTGTAAGTGTCAATGACTGGCAATGATATTGTCTTGTCGAGTAGTGCCTGTGCCGCCAACTGATTTTCCTGGTCCTCTAGGTCGAGGTTCTCTACGCGCTTGAACTCCTCCTCGACGGTGACGAGGTTTTTGCCCTCCTGAAGGCACTGAAGCCGCTCAGTTAGTAGGTCCTCCCGGGATATGTATAGCCACTGGTTCATCATGTCGATCTCGGCTTATCCTCCGAGCACTTGAGTCTATGCCGTTTGAGGGTGTGCATGGACATCAATTTGGGGTCTATTAGCTTGGAATGGTCACAGGATCCTATGGTTCATATGTGCTAGGGTAGCAATTGGTAGATCTACAAACAATAAGTTTAACTTACCTCTGCCAACGCGCGCGATGTGTTGGTTGTATCGTACGCATCAGTCAATAAATTGTCTATTTCATGTCTCCATTTGCTAGTGCCTTTCGTATTATTAGGGGAAGTTGGTTGACTGTTGGTGCGACTGCGTCGGCTCCTGATGAAAGAAACATTTCTCTTGTGTTTACTTGTTGAGCCGTCGTGGCGTACACGCCCAGGAAGCTGAATTTCGGGTTCTCTTTATCCGCGTTTCTGGCAGTCAACAGGTCCGCCATGGTGTCTCCCACGTAGAGTACTCGTCTGTATGGCGCGTAGGCCTGGGCGGCGCGTAGTAGCATGTATCCGTTTGGCTTGTGGAGGTTCAGGTTATTTTTCGACGCTGTTTCGGCGTCTTCGTGCCAGACTTGAGCGTTTCGGGGAAAAATGTCAATAGCGTGTCCTAAAGCGTATTTAGCGCTGTTCATTAGGCTGCCCGATGCGACTCCAAATCTTCTACCGTTAAGGAGCTTCTCCAACTCATTGATTGTTGAGATGCTTAAGATCAGTTTCTCTTTCTCGATGTACCCAGTATGCTTATCCATGAATTGGGTGGGGAATCCAAAGGTCTCCCGAAAGATCTTGGTTCCTCCGAAAACCTCTTCGAAGAGTGTGCTGATGATGCTTTCCCCTACTTTGCTTCTGTAACTGACCAGGTTTTTCACGTTGGTCCCGATACGTGGAAGCAATAGCGCTTCCATGGAGTCGACTCCCCCTTTCTCCGTGTTTTCAGCTAATCTGATCAGGTTTGCTTTGATGTTTTTTGGGTGTAGATGCATGGAGTTGCGGATTTTACGGAGTTTATTTAGCCTCTCTGAGAGGGATCCGTCCTCCACCTTTTCAGCATATTTTGCTAGGGTTGACAGCTCCGTATCTGTTAGCGTTGATAGTGTTCCCATGACGTAGGCGTAGGTGACTGCCCAGTCGTTGTTGAAGTTTCCAGTCTTTTTGAAGGCGAAGAAGACATCGTCGTCGAAGACCGATGTGTTGATTTTCGTGCCAGTTAGGGCTTCGAGGAGGATCGATGCTGTTTCGGCTGCTGCTCCACTGTACGAGTCTCTAACGTCGAGGAGGACGCCGTCGCAGTCAAAGACGACTGCATCGACTTCTTTGAGCATTTGAAGACGATCATCACGGATGTAGCATTTCCCTTCGTTGGAGCTGAACTTGATGTATCTGTTTTTCACTTCGGGGGCTCCTTGAGCATACGAGGTTATATAGTTTTGCATTTTTAAGTTCGCTTGATTCCGATTACATCGGACTTCTTGCTCATCGCGAAAATTTATCTGTCTTTAATCGTGGTTGGAGGGGGCGTGGATTGTTCGAGTGCATGCATGATAAGTGTTGAAATAACTTATTTATTTTTAATAATTAAATACTCACGATCTAGTATATGAAATCGATGAAACGAGTTTTAATCTTGACGGCTAGCCCGCGTAAAAATGGTAACAGCACAAACCTAGGGTTAAGGGCCGCCGAGGGAGTTAAAGCCGGAGGCGGCGAAGCGGATGTGGTGTCGATAGGTAATTTAAAAATCGCCCCCTGCATCGCATGTGATTCATGCTTAACCAAACCGGAGGTTGGTTGCATCATTAAGGATGACATGCAACCATTGTATCAAAAAATCAGGGACGCGGAGGGAGTAATATTTGCGACTCCGGTCTACTGGTTTAACGTATCCGCGCAGATGAAGTCATTCATCGATAGAACCTATGCGATACAGGGTAAAGGTTACTATGCGTTTACAGGGAAGGACGTTGGCGTGATCCTGACTTACGCTGATGAGGATGTGTTCGCTTCTGGTGGGATCAACGCTCTGCGCTCTTTCCAGGACATATGTACCTATAGCAAAGCCAACCTCGTGGGGTCGATCTATGGTACCGCAGATAAGGCGGGGGATGTTCAAGCCAACTGGAAACTGATGCAAAAGGCCTACGATTTGGGAAAAAAGATTGCAACCCCAATAGACAAATGATCTGTCTCTAAAAAGATAAGCGTCCATTTTCGCGTTCGCAAGTTTAAGCACGATCAGATGCGGAGGGGCTTCCGTACTTTCACAATCGAGCGTGCGCGCGATGCTAGGCGATAATCAACATAGGATGGCACTTGCAGAATAGAAGGTTCTGCCAATCCTGAATACATTAAGTGAAAATGATGCGGGTCTAATTTGATTCTCCCAAAATCAATAAAACGAAAGGTTCCCACGAATTAGCCATGAAGATCGGAGTCGCAGTCTCTTTAGTAGCAGCCTTATTGGTTATGCTGTTGGTCGCTGCGTTGGTGGCTTCAATGCTGCAGACTGGGGTGGGCGTAATCGAGGGAAAAGTCTCCATCGGCCCTTGGACCCCAGTTGAACCCGTTGGGGGAAGCCAACCTTCACCGGAGGTCTACACCTCTCGCAGGATAGTGCTGGAGGGACCATACCTCAAGCGCGTAGAGATACCTATGAATGGCACAGGCTACTTTCAAGCCACCGTTGGTGTAGGGATCTATCGGCTCACTATGACGAACTGTACCTTTCTAGGCTGCTCCCGAGTCCTACCTATGACCATCAGAGTCGATCAGGGCGGAACAACTAAACTGGGTATCAACATTGACACCGGGATCAGGTGACTTTGTTTGAAAATTCAACAAATACTATTTTTCTAAAACAGTGCTTAAAGTTTATGATGAGATTAGGCGTTAAAGCTGCGTATTTACCGATTCGCTGCTGTATGTCAGTTCTTATCTGAATGGTACTTGATGTGGGGGAATACCGGAATTGAATTAAAGATGGTTTATCCGCGTGAGTGTGCGCTGTGCTGAAGAGTCATCTCGTACAAGGTTGTCATCGCGATTGCTAACCCGAACAAAAAGACGGGTATTACCTCCAGGTTAGTTCGATCGGCGAGAACGCCTGCGATGCCGGGAAGGATGCCTAGGCCGATGCCGGCCGCCGCTAACATAAATCCAATTGCATTTGCGCCATGTAGTGGGCCGAGCTGTTCCTGTACGGTGGTGACCATCAGCGCCCAGATGGGTGCGAGTGTGAAGCCGTAGAGTGCCAGCAGGATGAATGCGGCATTGGGGATCGGGTTGATTATTAGTAGAAAGGTCGTGGTGATGAGTGTGGCTGCGCAGATGCGGATGAGGGTGCGTGGTTTGATGTAGGCTAAGGCGAAGCCGAAGAATATGCGTCCGATGGTGAAGCTTGCCTGCAGGATTACCAGCCATGCTCCGGCGGTAACTGCGTCGATACCGCGTGCCTTGTTGAATAGGGGGAACGTCCACTGGGTTGCGATTCCCTCCAGACCAGCGTAGGCTAGGAAGATGCCTATACTGATCCAGACCAGCTGCAGCCGCAGCGTGGAGCGAGCCGAGACGCTGGAGTGTGTGCCTTTCTCGTGTGTCCCGCGTCCTATGTTCAACCAGCGGGTATGGGTTAGGAGAAAGAGGAGCCCCACTCCCGTGTAAGCACCTGCACCGATAATATAACCAGTCTGCCAAGTTCCTCCGTCGTGGCTGAGGATGGTGGTCATTAGCAGCGGGCCGATAACTGTGCCAATGCCAAAGCACGCGTGGAGCCAATTCATGAGGCGGGCATTGAAGACGACCGCGAAGTAGATGTTCATGCCAGCGTCGAGGATGCCGGAGCCTAGACCCAACAGGGTGCCACAGGCTACGATCAACCACCACAAGGGCATAGTGCCATAGCCGAGTAGCGCGGCAGCGCTGAGGAGCGTGCCGACTGTGAATAGTGTGGATGAGTTGAAGCGCCCGTATAGGCGCCCGCCTAGGAAGCTGGCGAGGGAGTAGCCTATGGTGAAGGCGAGGAGGAGCATACCGACTGCGTCTAGGCTAAGGTTGAAGGTTTTCTGGATTGAGGGCCATTTGTCGGATGCCCATGCTATGCCAAGCATCGCGCTTGGGAGTCCTAGTACGACGAAACTTATGTAGGCGATGACCACGGTGACGTAGTCGGTTTTAGGGGTGGTTGCTTGTGTCAACTTCTAAGGTAATGTGGCATCATGTTTATTATCAACATACTCATGCAGGGCGCGATATTCTCACCAATGCTCGGCTAAAGGTTAGGTGTTGGGTCCATCGCATATCGAGCGCTATGGGGGTGCTGTCCTGAAACATAATGGTCAAAACTCGGTGAGCCACATCAACCATTATGAGCCCGCGTCTCGTCTCCGCCGTCGAGTGGAGGGAAAACGATGGGCTCTACACATGTAACCTCATACTCTACGACCATGGGTACACAAGCCTTTCACTTACACCGGGTGTAGCGCTCAACTTCAGGGTCCAGCCGGGTCGACGCTGCGTCGGTTACCACCAGCATGCGGGTCGGGTAAGCCCGGGTGAGTGGAGGCGGCTCACGCCATGTCCCACATCATCATTGGCGCGTGGTGGGTCTCAGTGTGCCTCATGTCAGGCTAGGGACTCGACTGTGCCCTGTCTACGCTGCAGGGGTGAAGCCTGTGCAGCTGATGGCCGTGTCCGGGAGGTGTGTCTTGGCTCGCGGGCGTTTGTTTACCTCGCTGCGTTCGGCGGTGGTCTGAAGGTGGGGGTTACCCGGGAGAATCGGTTTGTTACGCGCTGGGTTGAACAGGGGGCTGACGCCGCCCTCCGCGTCCTCGTGGGGAACGGTTCGGAGGTTAGGCGGTTTGAGCACGTCATCAGTACGAGGCTTGGTGTTCCGGAGTCGGTTCGTGTGAGTGTTAAGGCCTCATCCTTCGGCAGGGAGGACAAGATGAGGCTGTCTCTTCGGCTGCTCGAGGAGACTCGGCGTAGGGTGCACGAGATCTTCTCCTCGAATCAACGCTTCGACGAGGATCCTTGGGTGCTCTCTCCGCATTACAATATTCCACCTATCAGGCAGAAACCAATTCTCCTCAAGGTAGGTGATGACGTCGCTGTGGCTGGTGAGGTGGTTGGTGTGAAGGGGCATATTCTTCTTTTGAGGGGCGGCGAGGCCTTGTTTGTGTTGGGTTTGCCGTCACTTCTTGGAAGATGCGTCGAGTTCAATTCTGGTGGGTTGAGGAGACAGGTGGGGTTAGAATCTTTTCTTAAGAGATGAATTATTGGAGCGCTCTCATGTGCAATTGATTTGATTTTAAAGAAGAGTTGAGGGTTAAGCTGAGGAAACTTGAAAATTGTCTTAGATATTAGCTAGATTTTTTAGAATTTTTTATCTCTCATTTCACGTATGTGTGTAGCTTCAACCAATTTACAGCACCTTATACCGCTAAGGAACAGGTCAAATTAAGAGGAAGATCAGATGACAAGCAGGCGTTCGAAGCTTGAGATATACATCAACATTCTTGAGGAGATCAGGAATGGTGTAGTCATCCCGACGAGGATAATGTATGGTGCTAACCTCTCCTGGAAGCCTTTACAGCAGATTTTGAAGGCTCTCGTTGCCCAGGAGCTCATCGTAGAACAGACGGATGAGAGTGGGGATAAGCGTACGAAGACGTCTTATCAGCTTACTGAGAAGGGCGTCAATGTGCTGAGGTACTTCAACAAGGCCAGGGAGCTGGTTGAGAAGGATACTCTTCCGGAGATTAAGGGCTGGAGGTAAAACTAACTATTCTGAGATTATTGCAAAACATGGAGTACAAATATAGATTTATTTTCCGTTTTACTTATAATACTAAAGAAAATCTATATCACCGAACCATATAATGGGTACAGATAATAAACGACGCAGTAGACGATTCAGACCAAGAAACATGCTGTCGTTGAAAATACTGTTACCTATACTGGCGATCTCACTCATATCTATCGGCGGATATGCGGCGTCGGTTAACGTGACTCAGACGACGTACCAGACTCAGCAAGGTGTCTACTTCAACGTTGTTGGTGGCTTCACGGCCGCGAACAACGGCTTCAGCGTCGTGCAGAGTAGTGGAGCAGCCTCAGCTCAGCCCTTCACTTGGGCGAATGGGGGCACCTGCCAGACAGCCCAGACGGCAGGCCACTGGGTATACTCTGTCACCCTGACCATAACTGCGGCGGCTTCACCGAGCACAACCTACACTTACACCGTCAACTGGAACACCGGCTCAGGCTACACAACGCTTGGCTCATTGACCTTCACTACTCTGGGCACGATCACGGCGGGGCAGACGGTGACGTTCCTGATTGACACGGGTGTGACATCGTTCAACGCGCCAGTTGGAATAAACATTACAGTGGCGTAGTGACGGGAAGTAAAATGGTTACCTTTAACGTCATCTCTGGTGAATTGGGGTGAGTGAAGGATGAGATGGGTGATACCGACGATACTCGTGTCATTAGCCATAATCATCTTGGCTTCATTCGCCGCCACCGTATCTGTCACGCGCGTGAACAGTCAAACTAAGTCGGGTGACTTAACATACATCTACTTCGAGACGGTTTCTGGGCCATCGAGTTCGACCCCCAGTCCAAATACCGCGATGACTCCACCTTCCGGAAGTGGCAACTATACGATTAATGGGGGCTCAAGTGGCTACCTCTGGTCACCACAATTCACGAGCTCGACCACGATAAATGCTGGGAGCTGGATCCTAGACATCTGGGCTCAGTCCACAAAGGGAATAAGGATCTAAGTGTTTCGATCTACGCAACCGACTCATCCGGTACCATCGTGGGTACCGTCGCCACAGGTGGGAGCACAGGAACAGTGCCCACCTCAATAACTCAACTCGTTTCAAAAATCACCGGAGCACAAGTAACCGTACCTGCAAATGGATATATCCAGATCAGGTTAGTCGCTTCCGCTTCGAATGATTTCACTATCTACTGGGGAACTAATCAACTGTCAAACTTCCAAGCACCTTACCGCACACTATCCTAGGCGAGAGCGGGGTCTCGTGAAGCTTAAGTCCCCATAGTCCTTCTGTGACTCGATCACTTTGAAGTGCTATAATGTTCAGGGCTCTTGGCCGGCCTTGGTTACTCCATTCGACGAAGGTGGGGAGGTTGACCTCGACTGCCTCAGAAAGCTAATTGACTTCCACGTGGAGTTCGGGAGCAACGGTTTGCTTCTACTCGGCTCAACGGGAGAGCCCATTCTACTGACCAGGGATGAGAGGCGGAGGATAGTTGAAGCCTCCGTCGACCACGCGAATGGGCGAATACCAATAATGTGTGGGGTCTCGGCTCCCTCGACGAGGGAGACGATCGAGAACGCGCAACACGCGAGGGACGTTGGCGTTGACTGTGGCTTGATGGTTCAACCGCCCTACGTTAAACCGACTCAAGCGGCGATATACAAGTACTTTAAGGATGTCGCGGATGCTGTTGACCTCCCTCTCGTTATATACAACAACCCGGACAGGTGCGTCGTCAACGTAGAGCCAGAGACTGTGGCTCGGTTGGCTCAGCACCCTAACTTCGTCGCGATCAAGGAGGCGGGTCCGAGCCCATATGCGGAGATGAGGGTGATCGAGCTAACGAAGGGCGAGTTCAACGTATTGTGCTGCGACTGCGCATTCTACGCCCATATACCCGTTGTGATGGCCAGTGGCGGTAAGGGTACGAGTAACGTCACGGGCTCCGTCTGCCCGACGGAGTTCGCGGAGATGAGTAAGCCCTGGGAGAACTACAACGACGTCCTGAGGATGCGTGAACACCTCTACAGGCTCCTTCCTTTGATTAGGATGATGTACAGTGAGAGCAACCCTGTCCCACTGAAAGCCGCTCTTAACATGGTTGGCGCCAAGGTTGGAAAACCGAGGCCGCCGCTGACGGAGCTGGCCGAAGCGAACGTTGTCACTCTTAGGCAGACGATGCAGCGACTCGGGATCTTATCTGAGGACTCATACCAGGTTGGTTTCTTCAAAAAGAAGTAGTTGCTTTGTTGCGTGATTGCAGGGTTATTTTCATTTAATGAGAATAGGTTTAATATATTTTAAATATATTTATGATCAATTTTCCTTTTGGTGGGTGCATCGTCTTTAGATTCGAGGCTTAATTTCAAAAATTTTGGGAGGCTGAAGCTTGCACTCACCATTGCAATGTTCGGTTTTTTAACTGATATGCTAATTACTAACTGGATGCTGAAGAGCAGCCCCATGTTTTATGAGAATAACCCCTTGCTGTACCCGGAAATTGGTTTGCCGTTGATGGTTTTGAATTATATTTTTGCTGATCAGGTTTTTCCGAGAAACGTTTTTTGTGACAATGTTATTTATGCGTTAGCGTTGACGCAGTGGTCCCCCGCTGTGCAAAATATTCTTGTTTTCTTCAATGTCACTCGGGGAATAAACGTGTTTTTTGCGATTCCATTTGTCCTCGTGACAATTTACATCGTTTTAGGTTTCAGGGCTAAAAGTGATAGTAGTTTCTCGTTACAAAGCCTGATTAAAAGATAAATCATTATTCAAATTTGCTTATGGAACACCCCATTTAGGTCAAGTCATTTTCAATGTGCGTGAAAGACTAATTTCCAAATATAAGAGCGCAACGGCGTTGTACCATGCGTGCTAGAGATATGTCTCGAACCAGCGTAATATGTGTTTGAGGCGAGCCTCCCTGTGCTTCGGTTTGCCACTACGACTGAGTTCGTGGTTTTCATCTGGGAACCTGATCAACTCCGTTTGGACTCCGAGATATTTCAGCGCCGTATAGAGCTGCTCTCCTTGTTCAATTGGACAGCGGTAGTCTTCTTCGCTGTGTAGGATGAGGGTTGGAGTCTTCACATTTTTCACATATCTTATGGGGCTCTTCTCCATAAAGGCTTCCTCATTCTCCCAGGGTAATCCGAGCATCTCCCTCTTACCGAATGTCCAGCCTATGTCGGATGTACCGAAGAAGCTGACCCAGTTGCTTATGCTACGCATCGTGACAGCGGCTTTGAAGCGGTTGGTGTGAGTTATAATCCAGTTTGTCATGTAGCCGCCATAGCTTCCACCGAGGCAGGCGAGGCGGTCGGGGTTGATCCACTGGTAGGTCTTCAGGCAGTGGTCGATAGCCTCCATGATGTCGGTGTAGTCCTGCTCCCCGTAGTGGCCTGGGAGGCCTGCCTGGTAGTCCTCTGTGTAGCCGCCACTTCCCCATGGGTTGAGGTACATGACGGCTAAGCCTCTGCCGGCTAATAATTGGTGCTCGTGCATGAGTGCGTTGCCGAATACGCCACGTGGACCTCCATGTATCTCGACGGCCATGGGATACCTCCGATCCTTGCTGTAACCTGAGGGCTTCATGATCCAGCCTTCGACGGTGTGGCCGCCGCTTGAAGTGAACTCGAATCGCTCGTGAGGGCGGAGGTCGAGGCTCTGGCGCCATTTTTTATTGACGTCGGTGAGCTGGGTGTCCCTGCCGTTGTTTCTGAGCCTGAGCTCTGGTGGGCTTGTGGTTGCGAGAGTAGTGTAGGCGATGTCACCTGCTTTGCTGATGCTCCACGCCTCGACGCTTCTGTCGACGCCGCCTAGGAGGCGCTCGACTTTTCCGCCCTCCGCTTTGGCCCTATTGAGGTAGCTAGAGCCGCCGTAGTTGGTTGTGAAGTAGATGTAGCCATCTATGTGCCAAAGGGGTGTAAGGTCTTTTGAGGCGACGCGAACGTCGCAACTAAGTCCGACGCCGAGGTCCTCGTCGAGGCAGCCGGTGAGCTTCTCGGGGATGTCTCCATCCGCTGGCATGATCCAGACGTCTGACTTGGTTGCGCTTCCCTTGCGGTAGTCGTGGCCTGCGAAGGCGATTTTGCTGGCGTCGGGGGAGGATTCGATGGATGATATATCCCAAGTTCCCTCTGTGAGCCGATGGGGATCCCCTCCCGGGTCGAGGCTGTAGATGTGCTTGTATCCATCCCTGTCAGCGTCTAGCTCTATGTTGCCAACGAAGGCGATGGATTGATTTAGCCACTCCGCTGAGTCGACGTCGAACTCACCCTTAGTCTCCTGCTTCGGCTTTCCCCCCCTCGCGGGGACCGTGTAGACGTGTTTGTAAACACCGGGGAAGTAACCGCGGGCATTATATCTGTAGCTTAGTCTCGTGATGCGCTTCTCATCTCCCTTTGGTTCCTCCGGCTGGGTTGGGGAGATGAAGAGAAGGCGTTTTCCGTCGGGGGACCACCTCGGTGACTCGACACCAAGTTTCTGGTCCGTAATTTTGCGTGCTTCTCCACCGTCGGCTTCAATGATGTAGATCTGCCGCTTTTTCTTTTCCTCCTCTTTGGCGGGGGGCGTTGAGGTGAATATGAGTTTCCTCCCATCCGGTGACCAGCGTGGCTCCTTGTCCTTTCCCCTCCCCGCCGTGAACTGCTTTAATTCACCTCCTTCGGCTAACCAGATGTCGCTCAGGTACTCGTCCTTCTCGTAGTTTACTGTGGTGCGGACGAAGGCAATTCTTCCCCCGTCTGGGCTGATCTGGGGGTCACTCACCGCCACAACTCCGAATAGATCCTTAATGTCCACTGGTTTTCTTTTAGCCAAAGTAGTCACTATTCTAGTTCTCTACCGACGATTATTAAAAGTCAAGTAGACGCTTGCGCTTGTACCTGAGTGAATGCACTCATCTATGAGTTATTCGGAATGACTTCGATCCGCTCAACCATCTTAACCCAAAGGTTTGCCTCGGTCAGCAAACCATCTCCACTGATTATCGCCAACCTAATGGGCCCCTCACCCTCCTTCATAGGGTTGGTTGTCCTGAAGGAAAGCTAGGACAAGGACAAGTCTCCTGCTAGTCGATGTTTCCTGGTGAGTGACGTTATCGAAGACGTAGAATGAACCTTGGATGTTCTCCCACGTGTAGACCCTAGTGTAGTTATCTCTGGCTACTACCCGGATGGAGTCTCCCGGCGTTAATCCACCGTAGCGGGTCAATAGTTCCCCAACGTCGAAGCCCCTGTATAACCCATAGCCTTCCACCCACTGCCAGTTTCTGAGTCGCCCACCTACACCCTCGACCCATGTGAAGTTTTGAAGATCGGCGTTGGTCAAGGTTTTAGCGTGTGCCCTCGGCTGATATGATGTCTATTGAGAAGGCTGGGAGATAGCTGGTGGCGCTGCTGGTGGAGATGTATGTGCTTGGACTGAGTCCGAAGCCGGCTATAGTCGACGGTTTAGCTGCTGAAGTTTTTAGGCCGAAGACTATCGTCGTAATCAGGAAGATGGCTATGAGAGTGGGTACCCAGTTTATCCTCCTCATGGGCTTCGATGGGTATTCGTTTGATTTAAACAGCATCAGCTTGCGTGAATGTAATGGTTGGAAAGATCGGTGAAAAGTGAGGGAAAAATGGGGATAAGCACATGGTTTTTTTACCTCTTTATTTTGAGAACTCGATAATAAGCTACCATTTCTTTTTCTCTATCAGATCTCTAGTCTTTTTAATGCCTATAAGTTCAATGAGCTTCTTCTCGAGGTCCTCACCAACGTAATTATCTATTAGTCTTTTTACAGGTTCCCTGATGCTGGGATCCAGATCCTCCAGAGCCTTATCCCTTATTCTGCGCCTCTTCGCATCATCCGGTTTATATATCGATCCCATATCCTGTTCCAAGATCATTTCTGTAAGCGGTTAAAAAAGGTTGACTATTAAAATATTTTTTGCACTTGTCGACGCGCTCGCGACTTATTAACAGCCGCCCCATTTCACGCGAATGCATATGTTGTGCGTGAGCTTAAGTTGGCACAAGACGCTGAAGCAGCGATAGAAATATATTGAAAATCGGGCTTAAAGGCCCAGTTATTTTAGCCATCTCTCTGAAGTTAGCTAAATCGTCTCCGTTGAGCGTCCTACTCAGGGGCAGGGCAACCAAGTAAGTTGAGAAAAATATCGTCGTACCTGAGATTAGGGCGACCCAGCTAGAAAGGTGCAGTAGGCTTAGTGTCAGGTAGCCTGCAGCGAATGCTACAGCGCTACAGACGTATATCCTGACCGAGCTCAACCAGTCAACGTCGAGTCCAGTTACCCTCTTCACCCAGGTGTATTGGATGAGCCATGCGGCGCGTGGGGCAATTACCGAGACCGCGATGAGTCCAATTATCTGAAATCGGGGAATAAGGATTAGAGCAAGTGGGGCACCTAAGATAAGCGTTGCCGCGTTAGACCATAGTATGACCCTTGACTCTCCTATCCCCATGATGTAGTTGCTTAGAGATGATCCACCCAGTCCCTCGAAGGCGTATGTTAGGAGGTAGAGGCTGAGGTAAAAGGCAGCGTAGGCGTAGCCTTCCCCGTAGATCACCTGGATCAGAGGGCCTGAAACGAGGATGAGAAGGACCATTACGGGTATGGTTATCAGCGTTGTGTACTTTACTGCTTTTTTGAGGATCATCCGGAGTTGTGGATCACCTCTACTGAACTTCGAGAAGAGGGGAAACAGGGTGGTGCTGATGGGTATGAGAATGAAGCCGACAAGGGCAATGAAATTCAGGGCGGCGCTGTAGTTACCGATGAGGGTGTTGGAAATGTAGATGGTCATGAGAAAGCTGCACCAATATGACAGGCTGCCCGTTAGAAGGGTTCCGGCGTAGTACGGGAGGCCGTAGGTGAGCATCAGGCTAAGTGTTTTACTGCCACTCTGAGAGAGTGGACCTCGCCTCGGTTTGATGTAGATTAAAATAAGCAGGACGCCTAGAAGACCGGTCATTATGTATCCGAAAAGGTTGGAGAGCAAAGCGCCCCTCGTGCCCAAGCCAATTAATAGCAATGCGACTATGAGGCTGCCCTTGCTAAGGGAGAAGAACACGTCGATTACGCTTCTAAGCTTCATTCTCTCATAGCCGACGAATATCGATTGAGCGGCGCCGTATAGGCCGCTGCCAAACACCATGAATGAAGCAGTTTCTAGTAGGTTTTCGAGTTCGGGCCTGCGAAGGAAGACCGATGATATGAAGCCGGATGAAAAGAAGAGTATCACGCTGAGAGCCATGGATGTAAGTGAAACGAAGATGAGCTCCATCCTGATGACCTCCCTCAGATCACCAGTTCTCTCCTCGTGGCGGTACATCGCGCAGAATCTGGTCAGGGCTGGGCTTGTGCCAAGGTCCTGGATTAGGAACATTATCGCGACAGGTATCAGGACTATTGAGTAGATGCCATACTGCTCGGCTCCCAGGGTCCGGGCGAGGAAAATTGACGCGATGGCGGATATTATGGTTGAAACGACCTGCCCGATCATCAGGATCAAACTGCTTGAAGCAGATTTTTTGGCTAAATCTGTGAAGCTATTGGACAGTCAGCATCCTTCCGTCAAGTCTTCAATTCATCGGGATATCACTATCAAGCCGTTTACATTTAAATCAACTTCCTTCGTGCGCTTGCTTTATAGCAGATTGGAGCCTCCGCGCTCACGTCATTTCCGTTCGTCGCACGCGCAGAGTAATCCACAAGAAGCGTACGAAGCGTATGCGTGTAGTAAAACTAATTTAACTGCTGGTTTACTACTCCGCTATGGCTCTAAACATTGTTAGCCTCATTTTAGAAATCATCATCGAGGTGATACTCATCTCCCCGGTTCTCTGGATCTCCGGGAGGATGCTTGTAGGGGGGAAGAAGGCGAAGTTCACTGATGCGATCTGGATAGTTTCCCTAGGTGCTGTAGCTCGTGCGATAATAGGCGCATATACTATTGGGATCTTAGGGTCTCTCATTGAGCTAATCGTTTGGCTCTTTTTGGTGAAGCACTTCTTTGACTGTGGCTGGATTAAGGCCCTAGTGATATCCATAGTCGCCGTCGTCATATCCGTGGTGATTATAATTGTGCTCGGCGTGCTCGGGATAACGCTGATTAAACTCGTTTAATCCTCTCCGACTTTTCGCTATGCGCGTGTGTTTAATTTATCCATTATATTTCTCTGTAACTAACAAGAAGTCTCGCATATCTGAGATGAACCTCTTTATGGGTATTCGGACATACCTCGTGAATTCCGGAGTAGGCTGAAAGATCCCCTGCCTAGTGAGTTCGAATCCCAAACCCGTATAATCGTCTACGACGACGGCTTTAATCGTCTTAAGGCCATTGAGTCGAGCCGCTTTGAAGCGGTGATGGCCATCTAAGACCGCGTAGAGTTCTTTGTTGGGGTGCTTTATGACGATGATAGGTGTAAACTCTGATGCATCCACTTCAGTTAGCTTCTGTACGTAGTCATTGTCGATGTTTTCGTCGCACACGATCTTATCAACTGGTATATCAATGGCGTATTTGTCTGGGGTTGCGTAGGCTCGTATTAAGTCTGTCATCTTGGGATCATCGTCGTTAAATGGATAAAAACGATTTTATGTAATCGACCAACTCGCATCACGAAGAAATTTGCCACATAGCGTACGCAATGAACGCTAGAGTCATTGTCTTTCTACTATCGCGCTCATATGTATCTAGCTAAGTCGCCGAGGTTGATTGGATGATTCTGTCTATGCCCTCGTTCAGCGGTGTGAATTTTATTGGGCTTAGGAGGTGATTCATCCGCGTTGTGTCCGCCCTGGTCCTGCTTACGTAGTTCTTTATCGGGTTCTGCTTGTATTTTGGCTGTATGTGTGTCCCCATCTCCGTGTTTATTTTATTCACGAGTTCGTTTAGCGAGGTTTCTGCGCCAGTACCCACGTTGATTACAGTGAACCTGTCTGGCATCTCGTTGATTTTTTCCATTGCCAGGGTGAAGCAGTTCACGACGTCGTCGACCCAGACAAAGTCTCTCGTCTGTGTACCATCTCCATAGATCAAGGGTGATTCGTGCCTCTTCATGGCCCAGATGAACTGTGAGACCAGATTGGCGTATTCGCCCTTGTGGCGTTCGTTGGCGCCGTAGACTGAGAATAGACGCAGCGCGGTTACTTTCGCTTCGCATATCTTCGTATAGGCTTCGGCTATGCGTTCGAGGGAGTACCTTGCCTCGGTGTAGAAGTCCGTCACCGATACGTTGTCACCCTCTCGGAAGGGCGGGGTTAAACCGTTGTAGAGACTGGATGTTGAAGCGAAAACTAGCGGCGTCTTTTTTTCTACGCAGTAGTCGAGTATTTCGACTCCGTCGGCTACGACTTGTGTTATATGTCTGTGGTTTTGTCGGTACATTGGGCTGCTCGAAGGCATGCCTAGGTGAAATACGCCGTCGACTTTGTCTTCTATTTGCTTAATCGATGTCTTGACGACAGTGCCGATTTTTATGTTTTCTGCTGACCCTAGGCTGAAGTCATCGATTACTGTTACATCGTTTCCCTCTTCTGTTAGCTTTGATGTTAGGGTGCTTCCGATGAATCCTGCCCCACCTGTAACTATATACTTCATTTAGCAGTTCACTTCCATGTCTTTTTGAACTTATTTAAAAATAGATCTGAGACGGTTCTTTTATTCTTCTCAATAATTCATGCGCATGATGCGTTGCATATGGCGATATATCTTGTTGTAAAGGGTGAGCGTACGTGCAGCTAGTAAACCCCATATTTTTCCACGGCGTCCATTAGGGCCTTCACGTTCTCTGGCTTCGATGAGGGGGGTATGGGTACAGCTGGGCTGAGTATGAATCCGCCCCCTTGCTTTACATCCTCGAAGAGCTGCTTCACGTATGCTTCGACCTTCGTCGGTGTGGTGAGGAATAAGGATCCTGGAGGGCCTCCCACGATGCAGGAGTGGTCGCCGATGATGTACTTGGCCTTCGCCAGGTCGGTTTTCTCGAAGCGGCTGATTGTCTTGCCTTTAGGTAGCTCAAGGATTGTTTCGAGGTGGGATTCGTGTTGTCCCTCGTAGAATATCTCCGGGGTTATGCCAAGTTTGATGAGTTCGTTTATCACGCCTTTTAATGTTGGCCAGTAGAATTCGCTGTACTGTTTGGGGGAGAAGTACTCGTTTAGGTGGAGAGGGATGAAGTGGATTGTGTCGGGTGGTGATGATTTGGCGGAGATCCTAGCCATCTCCACAATCAGGCCCATCACAGACTCCGCTGCAGTCTTCACCTTGTCTGACTGCCTGTAGCAGTCTAGGAGGACGTTCTTGATGTCCCTCATGAAGTCGCTGATGAGGTCGAGTGGGGCGTATGAGATTCCATCAGTGAAGCCTCCGAAGCCTATTTTTCTAAGCCTCTGCTTGAGTTTGGCTGATGCCTCCGCATTCTTCCTATACTCGACTCCCCACCTGAAGAGCGCTGAATTGGCCTCGGCGGAGCCCGGCTTCTCGAGGCTCCTCAGGGATTGGGGCATTAGCACCTCGGCTATGAATTTCTTGGGGTCCTCGATGAGCTGATCGTATTCGTTGCCTCTCATGTACTCCTCGCCGATGAATTGGAACGCGGCATCTTCTGCGAGTTCTCTGCCTGGGAACCTCGCGTATTTTACGCCCAAGATGTCGTGGACGGGCCCGTTGACCCAACTAGGCATGAGGCCGTCGTGTTCGTCGAGTAGAGCGAGGGCGAGTGGCAGTGCACCTAAGGTGTTCATCGCGCCTCCGGTGTCGTAACCGAAGTCGAAGGAGGTCTTGACCGTTGCGTCGCTGGCTTTGTCGTAGTCGAAGAGGAACTCGTGGCTTGTGATGCCTGCATACCTCGCGGCGAAGTAGCCGAAGTTCTCTAGGACGGGGACCCTATCTGGTTCCTTCAGGTGTGTGGCTCGGTTTATCCTCTCACACCGCTGCTTGTATAGCTCCTCGTAGTCCGCATTCATGCTGCTGTACACCTCTTTAGCTCAAGACAGAGTTTCACACCCTGCGCTGCGTTATCCGAGTAGGCGTCCGGTTTGATGTACTCGGCTGCTTGCTTATCAACTCGGCCGCCGCCGATCATGATCTTCACCTCGCCCCTTAGACCCGCGGAGGTGATGGCTTCGACTGCCTCCCTCATCGCCTCCAGTGAGGTGCTTAGTAGGCAGCTCATACCAACTATGTCTGGCTTATATTTTCTGATGGCTTCAATGAACCTCTCCGATGGTATATCCACCCCTATATCCACTACTTCGAAGCCGTCGGCTTCTAGCAGGGCTGCGAATATGTTTTTGCCTACGTCGTGGACGTCTCCATCAACGGTGCCTAATACTATTCTGCCCCTCATCCCAGAGTCGGATCTTTTGAGGCTGGGCTTGATGCGTTCAGCTACCTGTTTGAAGATCTCGGAGGCCATGATCATCTCTGAGAGAAACATTTCGCCTCTCTCGAAGCGTTCACCGACGGTGAGCATTCCCTTCCTGCATTCTTCAAGTATCTCTACTGGGTTGACGTGGGAGGCCATCATCTCTTCGACCAGCTGGAGTGCGGCTGGTTCATCGAGGTCGAGGATGGCTTCGCTGATTTTTTCGGAGGAAGACACAATAAGATTGTATTTTATATGGTTAAAAAGGGTTGATGGGCATAAGCTCGTTGACGAAGTGTATTTTCACAATAATTAGCATCTTGGATTCCCACGTTCCAATACTTCAATATGTGAATAGATGATATTATATTCACTTTATTTGAGTATGTTCCATGAGAAGAAAGGACAGGGAAATTAAAGACAAATCAGAAATAATGGCTATTCTCCAGAAGGCTGATGTCTGTCGTTTGGCGATGTCCTCGAATAATATGCCATATATAGTTGTGATGAATTTTGGTCTTAAGAATGGGGGAAAATCTCTCTACTTTCATTGCGCAGGTGATGGTAAGAAGATTGATATTTTGAAAAACAACAACTATGTGTGTTTTCAAGCCGATATAGAACACGAATTTTTTTTACATGATGTATCTTGTGGCTGCAGTATGAGGTACAAGAGCGTAATTGGAATGGGGAGAATCACCTTCGTTACCGAGTTACCCGAAAAAATGGAGGCACTGCAGACAATCATGACACATTATACACATGAATCATCGCATGAATTCAAGGAAGAATTGGTTTCACGAACGACGATTCTGAGATTAGACATCGAGGAAATCTGTGGGAAGGCCTTGGTAAAGCCGGGACATCAGGCATTATAAAATTCCTCATCCTGAAAATATGTACACAACGTGATATTTTATACAAAATAGAAGGTAGCATCTCGCGCGTTTGAATTCTGGCTTTTTACGACTCGTGTTCGTTTATCCTATATAAACATAGGATCCTTGGATCAACTTAGCGGCTTTGGAAGGGTGATGTACGGTGTCTGAAAGAATAGTTGAACTCGGTTCCTCCGGTTTGAGGGTTTCGCGTCTCGGCACTGGAACCAACAGGTGGGTCAAAGGTCGGAACAACGAGGCCGTCTTCGAAGCCTACCGATCACTCATAGATGCTGGGGTGAATTTCTTCGACACCGCTGAGATCTATAACGGTGGTAAATCTGAGCTTCTGCTTGGCGAGTGCATTCGTAGGGATGGCCGACCCGCGGTGGTGGCAAGCAAGTTCATGCCTTGGCCAATGCGTCTGACGGGCCAGCAGTTTAGGAAGGCTCTGGACGCCACCATTGAGCGACTCGGCACTCAGATTCTGGACCTCTACTACATACACTACCCCATTCCCCCGCTTAGCGTCGAGGCGCTCATGGACCGCATGGCTGAGGCGGTTGAAGCTGGGAAGATCCGTGCCGTCGGCGTGAGCAACTTCAATGCTGAGCAGATGCGCAGGGCCGCAGCCCGTCTCAAGCAGCATAAAATCTCCCTCGCAGCGAATGAGGTTGAGTACAGCCTAATGCACCGTCAGCCGGAGGTGAATGGCGTGCTGGACGCATGCAGGGAACTCAACGTCTCCCTGGTCGCCTACCGCCCCCTGGGCAGAGGGCTGCTCGCCACAGTTGAGGCCCTCGGGTCGCCGAGGGAATCACCTCAGGTGATCCATGGGAGAGGAAAGGGGGTGTCCGGGGAAGAAACCCTAATGGGGGCCCTTCGAGAGGTAGCGCTGCGGCACGGGAAAAGTGTCAGCCAGATCGCTCTCAGTTGGCTTCTACGCAGCGACGAACATGTGATATCTATACCCGGTGCAACTAACGTCCGCCACGCTCGGGAGAACGCCGATGTCCTGAGCTGGTTGCTGAGCGATGAGGAGTTCAAGGAGTTAGACGAGGCCTCGTCCCATCGCAGGAGCTAGTTTCGTTTTTCGATGGGAGTCACCTGCACACATCAGCTAAATAAACCCCAACTCGAGATAGCGTACTCGAAGGTGTTTCCCTAGCCTATCTTGATCTACGTGCCAACCCAGTCTTCAAGACTTGGCAAACGCGTCGCCCACGCTAGGGTTGAGTGTATCTTAACAATATACACATTTTCATTAATACTAATCGACACTTACAGTTTCTTTAGGTAATGATAATGCCGAAAGAAATGAGTTTAAAAGAAGAAGTTAAAGCGACCATGGCGGAGTTCGCCGCAGCTTGTGAGAGAGGCCAGCATGAGAGACTTGCAGCCCTGTTAGCACCCGAGGCTAGACTATATGTGACGGATGCCAAGGGAACACGAGAGATTGTCGGAGCAGCGGCTGCGAGTCATAGTCTCGATGGGTTGAAAGGGCTCGCTCAAGCCAGGTTTGGCCTCGATAAGGCCGTAGTCCTTCAAGAGGGTGGCGCAGCTTACGTTGATGCGAGGCTTGAGAGATACGCAGCGGCTGGTGTGGCTCACCGCGGAGAGCAAGCGCATGAGGCCCACGCACATGCAGCGCAGGCCCAGGCAGCGGGGATGCTTAGTGCTGAGCTTGAGAGACATGGCGAACAGTGGCTAGTCAAGCAGATGCACTATAGAGCTGAGTGAGATTAAAGCAGAGATAAAGCAAAGCAAAGATACTATTTTTACAGTCGGCCCTTCTACACTGAAACACCCCTTATCTTCCCCCAGTTATATATTAGTACTAAAACTGCTCTAAATATGCGGTTATCAGATCAGCCATATATTTATTTACTGTTAACTCTCATTTCATTAAATTTTTCGTGTTTTTTTGAATCTGTGTGTTTGCTAGTTTGTATGTGGTAAAGGGGGAGGGTAGCGGGGAGTTGTGAGGTGAGAGTAGTTATCTGAATATGAATATGAGAGTAAGTTCGAATAGGGGATAAGACAATAGTTCCAAACCCAAAACCGCAGGAGCGACGATAACCAAGATCCATTGGAATTGTGGAGACGGAGTCGAGGAAGACAACTCTTCGCAAATCAACATGTATAAACGCAATCGAAAACCCTCCAAGTAACTGTCACAACATACCAGAACGATGATTAACAAGTAATAAGATAATCAGCGTCACGGCTATGGCTCCACCTAAGACATCGACAACTATTAGTAGCGAAGTATCCCACGAGACGATTCAACTGTGAAGTTCAATAACGATAAGTGGCGATATGGTCCCCAAAGTCTCAAACATCCAAGTCTTTATAAAATATAAGGATCCCTCAGGCGTGGAAACTCGGAAAACACTCACAACAGATAGCATCGGTAACTACCAGATCACTTTCACACCAACATTATCCGGAATATACACGGCACAAGTAAGCTGGGATAGCGACCTCAACAACTTGGAATCCTCCAACTTCGTGCAATTTACAGTCACAACAGTGCAATCCAAAAACTCTCTGACAAGCATTCCCTCAAATCCAATCATATCGATAATTATAGGAATAGCATTGGCAACTATTGTTTTCCTATCATCTAGAAAAAAACATCTACGTGCATACACGCAAATGATTTTACTGTCAAAAAGTTACATTTACAGTGTAATCTTTGAAGCTAGATTATTAACCAATGGAATTTCGCGTGCACAATATGCATATTTGTAGCTTGTATTGGATAGAGATATCCAAGTTGTGTGAGAGTTAACTTTAACCAAAATTGTTTTATATTAAATGAAATTAACTTCTCATCATGTTATCTTGGGGTGAAGCTTTTTGGAAAGCTTTCGTTACGGTTCTCTACACCCTAGGCTGGGCGATCCTTGGAGGAATCATAATTGGGCTGGGGTTCATGTCACTCGTCACTTACGGTTATGGTCCCTTCGGCTATTATGGTCCACAATACAATGGTAATCCTGTATTCTTTGCAATATCCCTCATCATAGGCGTGATTATCATTGGCTTAGGTGAACTCGCTACGGTTTACCGATTTGTATCGAAGATGATAGTAGAGAGTACGCTTACCCCCAGAGTAGCCAACCCAATATCGGGATCGTCGTTATCCGACTTGGACAACCTTACAAAGCTTAAAACTCTTTTCGACTCCGGCGCTTTAACGGAAGCTGAGTATAACCAGCAAAAGAAAAAATTCCTGAGTTAAGAATGGGGATCGCTTTGCCAAATCGAGCTAGAGTAGCTGGAAGTTTAGCTCTCATTTCTCTAATTATTCCTTGGAATCTTGTGATAGGGAATGGGTATTATGTAATTGAATGGAATTTGTTTGAGTTTTTTAACAATGGATATAACTATACCTCTTATGTTTCGCAGTGGTATTCAATTTTCGCAATACTTACAGGACTCACTTTCATTTGTGTACTCTCAGGGGCAAATTTGCTCTTCGCAAGATCAAATAGACCAAGATTATCTTCCACTATTCTTCTTGTAGGATCTAGTCTTACGATACTCTACTGGTTGTATGATTATACGCAGGGAATTTCACTTAATTTTTCTGGATATATACCGCTGGGTATACTTCTTGCATTTGCCTCAGCAATTGTGGGGTTCACAGCTCCGAGTTTCGTGCAAAAAAATATGCCAAATACACAATATTCCCTTGATATATTAATAAAACTCAAGATGCTTTTTGACTCTATGGTAATTACTCAAGCTGATTTTGATGAGGAGAAGAAAAGGTTACTAGAAACTAATGTTGGTTTGCATGCAGTTTATTTATTGAATCTGGTTCGGCATTGAAATTGATAAGAGAATGCAACTATATATGCATAAACTCAATATTGACAATCTAAATACCAACTCGAGTTTATACAAGAAAAATTACATCTGCAAACCTAAAATTGAGCATTTCTAGAAATGCTGTCGTATCTTAATTTAAAAACTCGAGAACATAATACGCGCGTTCCTTACATCCTGTAAGAAACCGGTAGAAATAAAAAATTCTAAATATTAGTGAATGTAATAAAATTAATGTGAAAAATTTTGAATAAAACTATGAACGCGCGCGCGCGCGATACTAGATAATGTTAAAACTGAAATCTTAATCGCATTAGCTTTTACAATACTAACACTCATTATTTGGGTGGTAGGGTTAATTTCAAACGTTACCGAATTTCTCTACTATTATTATAACGGTTCCTCTGTTATTATTGGGATAGCGTATTTAGCTTTAGCAATAGTGACGCTTTTTGTCCTCCTTAGAATAAATCGAATGCGAATTGCTGCAAATATCAATGATATTGAAGGCCTCAAAGCCTTGGATTCTAATGTATGGGCTATTATCGCTCTCATCTTCTCAGGAGTTATTCCTGGTATAATATTGCTAATAGTAAGTCCCGAAATAAAACAAATCTCAGCTACATCTAAATCAGGCATACCTTTACCTGACATAGACAAACTCTCTAAACTTAAGGAAATGCTAGATTCAGAAGTTTTAACCAAGGAAGAGTTTGAATCCCAGAAAAAACTAATTCTGCATCCTTCCTCAGAGCAACCAAGCGATACGTTAGAGATAACATTGAACAAACTCAAATCTCTCTACCAGTCAGGAGCACTTACGGAGGATGAATACAACCAGGAAAAACGGAAGTTATTGAGTGGAAGCTAGATACGAGAGCGTTAGATTCTAATCCAAGCTCAAAATCGCCGGATATATTAATTAATTTAAAGAGATCAATACTCGCTCCTAGAAGAACGTTTTCAGGAGCCCCGATGTCCGGGCGGTATCTCAGTTATTTCCGCAGGCCATCATACGCTCTCTTACTCATGTTCTTAAGTTTTCTCTCCGTCAACCCCCTATCCTCGACCATGTAAGGCTCCTCCCTCACCAGCATGAAGTACATTATCCTCGCCATCTCGTGGGCCACAGCCGCCACCGCGCACCCAGCGCCCCTGCACCGCGAAACCCGCTTATACATGCCTCCAAGCCCAGCATCATGCCGGATAGCCGTCTGAGCCAACTCCACCATCGCCCACCGGAGCCTCTTATTACCCGGACACGACACACCACCGATCCGCATCTTCTCCCCAGACTGATGCACCGAAGGTGCCAACCCCATCCAGGATGCGAACTCCTTCTCACTGCAGAAACTACCGACGTCACCAACCTCGGACAATATGAGCATCGCGGTGAAATAGCCGACTCCCGTAATCGTCATGAGGAGCCACGACCTGCCGCTCCTCAGCCGCGATGGCGGTTATCTTCTCCTCGATACACGTAACCTGCTTATCCACGGTCTCCAGCATTGCGGGGTCGCTTCGTAGTATGGCCTCATCCATGAACCCGAGGCTTCTCTCCCGTAGCCATGCGATGTTCCCACTGCTGAATTAAGTCGTCTCCGGCATCCTGAGCCCGTGCTTGTCGAGGAGGTCGTGGATCCGGTTCTTGACCCTGGTGCGTATCTTGACCAGGTTCAGGCGGTGGCGGAGGAGCTCACGTAGGCTCCTCAGCTCCTTGCCGGGCACGTAGCAGGGGGGCAGCATGTCGGCTCGGAGCAGCCGTGCGCGCGATATCGGAATAGATGTCAGATCACTCGAAGATTACCTCAAATCAATCATCGCTTGGGGAATCGTTAAACCAGAAAATGGAAACCTGATTTTTCTCGGAACACCCAAGGAGAATCCATAAATGCTGACTCGGAATGAGTCATGGAAAGGCAATGGACGGTTCACAATCACCCGAGACAATAAGAGTCGATTCATCCACTGGTCAAAATATATCGAAATTGTAACTTCATTGAACTTCTCTGGGAAGACTGTTGCCATGTATGGGACGGCTAGAACTAGAGGGCACTGACTCGAAACGGTTCGAGTTTATGGGTGGGACGGGTCGTGAATTGTATAGCCATTATGTATGCATCTAGTCATCCTCCTAAGGGTCGGTTCGTTAAGGTGAGAACTGGGAACTTCTTGGCTAATCCGTCGAAATACTCAACTGGGGGATACTGGCTTGAAAAGCGAGTCGATTCCTAATTTCGTTTTAGGCATTTCAGATAAGTCAACGGTCAAGCTCGACTTCGATGCAGTGCCTCTGATGCTTGTGAAATACTGGACTAGGAGAACATGCAATTGGTTCAAGCTTGAGAGTTTCATCATTTTCGAATCTAGAATATTCTATCATATTTTCTTTAACAAACCAGTATTTTGGGAAATGAATGTCCGTATCATGTGCTGCGCGCGCATTCATGTGCAAATTTATATATCTAATTAAGCTCTACGAATTATTGTGCTTTGAAATGGTCGAACAGACTGGTTCTACAAACAAGGATAAACAGTCTCCTATGCTTCTAGGTGCGGTTGGCTTGATCCTGGCAATCTTTGGATTACTAGAATTTCTTGTTCCCGGTATGCCGTTTCGCCGCTCAGGTATAGGCACATTTTGTCTTGTGGTAGGCATCATTCTATTAGCCGTCGCATACTTGAGGCTTAATTCAACGAGTACAAAGTGAATTTTCTTATAAAGACTCATCGTCTTTCCTTATTTCGCGCGTAAGTATTAGCGCTCAAGAAAACCAAAAAAATAGATGTATTATTGTCCTCTACGCACAGAGAAGTACTCCGACGCCTAGAACGATACCAACTAAGATCTCCTCATAGCCCGAGCAGCAGGTTATGGGTTAATGTTCGCAAGCACCGTACGCTTTTATAATTAAATGAATAGCAGCCAGGCGATAAAGATGAGTAACGTTATAATGAAGAGTGTCGCCCAGAGTCGCTTGCTGTAGTCAAATATGTCTTTCCCGCTCATCGGAGAGATGGGGAATGTGCCGA
The DNA here is from genome assembly GCA_963780545.1 of Candidatus Bathyarchaeota archaeon. Taxonomy (GTDB): domain Archaea; phylum Thermoproteota; class Bathyarchaeia; order TCS64; family TCS64; genus UBA8941. The sequence continues at coordinate 53,801 of CAWACK010000010.1, read as the reverse complement.
AGAAAGAGCCGATTACGCACATTGACAATCCCGCGTCCCCAACAGCCACGTAGCCGAACTTCAAAAAGATGAAGAATAACCCTGTGAAGGCCACGCTGATGAGAATCTCAGCTGCGGAGGTGATGGCACCTAAACTTTCCGTGAATTTCTTAGAGTGCACGCTCCGCGTTGGTGAAGAGAATGGAACCCTGAAGGCGAATGTAGTTGAGAGAAAGAGGATGAGCCCCAATGGCCAAATCGTGTGTTCACTCCAGACGCCTTTGCTCCTCAAGTATACTATCGTGAAGAACTTTTGGGCGAACCCGACTAGGACACTTGTAATTAAGAAAACGGGCAGCAGCAGCCATATCTGACTTAGTGTAATGACTTTCACGTATGAGAAGGAAAAAGTCAGGACAACTATCGAAGTAATGTAAGCTAATATTTCGACTCTAGTTGGGGCAAAGATTGAACCGGTTTTCTCCTCAGCCTCGATCTCGTTTCTAGAAGCGACAACTTCCTCAAGCCACTCTCTTATGTTATCGGGAATTATGCCCTTAGTCTTATCCTCCAGTGCTCCACCTAAACCACTTAATGGGTTACTTATGGAGGAGAAGATCAGCGAAACCGCCCCCACCACCGCCACGGTTACACCGACCGCAACCACGGTGTTACTTGGTTTTGGAACCCAGACCTGTTGCAATAAGCTTGATCCATTCGCGTTGGTGCCTGGAGGCGCAGATTTACCAGAGGAATCTGACAAGACTGAAAGCGAGCCATCGGCATAATTTGTTACGAATACCTCGCCCAGGCCAGAATCATAAACTGCGCCATAGGGCTTATTCCCCACAGTCAGCGTCGTAACGACTGTGTGTGTGCTATCCGAAATGACTGAGACCGAGCCAGAGCCTCTATTGACCGCAAAAACCTCGCCTGTACCTGAATCATAAACCATTGGTCCAGGATTGGTTCCCACACTTACTGTTGCTATGACTGTGTTACTACTATCAGATATCACCGATACGGTGCCGGGGACTGAATTGGCTATGAATATCTCACCCTTAGCAGAGTCATAAGCCACACCCAAGGGACCGCTCCCCACGGGCACGGTTGCAATCACTTGATTGTTGCGGTCGGATATGACTGAGACGGAGCGGGAGAAAGCGTTGGCTACATAGATCTCGCCTTTAGCCGAATCGTAGCCTAAATCGTATGGATTAGAGCCTACGGTCACAGTCGCCTCGACTTTTGTAGTGTTATCTGATATGACGGAGACGGTGTTGCCCCCGGAGTTAGCTACGAATACTTCACCTGTACCCGAATCATAAGCAAAAGATGAAGGTGAGGCACCAACGGGCACGGTTGCCACAACCGTATTGTTTTGATCAGATATAATTGAGACCGAGTTGGAGCCATAGTTAGCGACGAAGATCTCACCTTTGCCTGAATCATAAATATCTCTGTAGGGTTGGTGCCCCACAGTCACCGTTTCGACCACGGAGTTGTCTTTGTCCGATAATATAGTGACGGTGCCAGCGCCGGAATTGACCACGAATAATTCACTCTTGGCTGAATCATAAGCCACGCCCCATGGAGCACCTCCCACCTTTACCGTAGCGTTTACAGAGTCAGCGTGGACAGCGTTAGATGCCGATAAAACTAATGTTGTAATGAATATTAAAACAAAAATCTTCCAAAATTTTTTACTCGTATTAAGTTCCCCAACACTCTAATCGAGCGGTATTTCAACTTTGAATTTAAAACTTTCGCGCGTTTATGTCTCCTAAAATAATAAGAATGAACTTAATCTTGATAAATTGGAATCTTCAATGAGTGATATTGCATATACGCGCACGCTAGGTGTTTATTATTTATTTTTTTTGGGTACTAATGTTAGTTTCTGTGGTTGTTTCTATCAATAATTGCTCTATATATGAGTATCCGAAGTTAGTCAAGCATAGTTCTAACTAGACTATTTTTTACATAGTATCTGGCAACCGTCTCTGCAGTAGTGGCTTAGTGGTATGCCCTCGAGAAGTTTGTACTTTATGTAGACTGGGCATCCGCTGCATGAGCACATTCTTGATGGGTCGATGTCTTTGCATTGGGAGCTTCCGGTTGAGCAGTAGAAGGCTGGCAGGTGCTGGGGGTTTAGCGGGATCCCCGTTTTTCTCCAATTCTCTAGATGAGCCTCAACGATCATCGTAAACTTGTTCTTCACACAGATGCTATCTGATTGAACGGGGCAGTCGGGGCACATGCATTTCTTGTAGTTTTCGTAGGTAAAAGGAACTACCGGTTGTGTGTTAGGTCCCTGTAAGGTCTCGTGAAAGGTCAATGCTAGTTGATCGTTGGGATTCCAAATTAATAAACTAAGCAATGAGCACGCGCGCGCGTCTAATACACTGACTGCTCGTGTTCTACAAGAATACGTTGAGTAGTTCTTGAGGTATTTGCGAGTGCGAAACATGAACAAACACAAATAAAGAAAGATAAGTGAATAAAATAAGATAGATTAACTATCTTTTTAATTGCTGATAAGAAAATATTTAACTAAACTCGTATTATTCCAGCGTTAATTCTTTTTGCAATTGAATACGCATCATATATATTCCATATCCAAAAGATTGGATATAATATGAAGCCAATTAGAATAACCATTGTAAATGCAAGTATTACTCCCACTATTATCATGACTATACCTTTGCCTATTTGTCCATTATATATTTGACCTAATCCAGGGATAAAGAATGATAATATAGCAGATATACCTTCACTTTTTTTCTCAGTTGGGAGCCCAACAGGTGATGGTACTTGGACCACTCTAACTCCACATTTTGGGCAAATCTCTGCCTTTATATCAATTTGCGCGCCACAATTTGAACAATATTTTGTTTTAGTTTCCACAAAATTACTTTCCTCAATTACCTATAAAACATTTACCGCATGCTCTGGTTGATCGTTAAATCCGATGTTTTCGATGATGCTCATTTAAAGGAGGGCTTTGAATTACATTCGTAAGCAATATGAAGGCTTTATTTCCCTTGTTTGAAGGGTTTATGTATACGTAATCCTATCCGGAGCCACGCAATACCCCCGTCTGGGTTTCGTAGGATCTGCCCCAAGTTACCCTTGAAGGGTTCATCCCTCGCCACAAGGTTGTCTTCCTCATAAAACTCGAAGTGGATGGGGGGCGTCGGCTCGGGTGAGGCGGGAGGTGTGTCTTTGGTTGGGAAACCTCCTAGGGACCTTTGTGTTATGAATAGTTTTCCGTGGTTCAGAGTCACGTCAACGGAGGTGATTGTGGCTTTGTATTGGCCAACTAGCTCCCTCTTACTCTCCTCTGGTGTTTTAAAGGGGGTGAGCTCAGGCGTCTCTAGGTTTAGGTAATGGCTAAGGGCGTGGTTTGTCACCTTCTGGGTAATCTGGCTGCCGCTCCCCGAGTTGGTTACCGTTATAATCGAGAAGTTGTGTTCTGGGACGAGGGTTAGGAGGGATATCTGGCCAACGGTGCCTCCGCCGTGTTCCAGCGTAGTTGATGCTCGGCGGTCGTCTACCCAAAAGGCGTGAGCGACGCTGTTGTGCGGTGCGAACCTCACTTGTGGTGTATGGAGGGTCCTTAGGGACTCGGGTTCTAGGAGTCTCTTGCCGTTATAGGTTCCGTCATTCATCTGGAAGTCTGCGTACTTGAGCATATCCTTGACGCAGGTCACTATACCGCCGGCGGGCCCCGATGCCCGGCCTATGGACCAGGGCTGTGCAGGCTTGACGCCATCCGCTGACGTGTAGTGCCCGACTGCGAAGCGGTGGGTCATAAGCTCCCATGGCAGAAGGTATGTGTGGTGCATCTCCAGAGGCTCGAAGAGCATCTCCTTAATGAGGTTGGAGAAGACTTTTCCCGTCACAACCTCCAGGACGCGCCCTGCTACGTTGAACCCCGCGTTGTTATAGGAGAGAACTTTCCCCAACGGTGTAAGTTGAGGCGTATCAGCCATTGTCTTGACGTACTTGGCGATTGCATCTTCTCCTTGGCCGAGGTCCTCTGGGAACCAGTCTCCAACCCAGCCAGATGTGTGGGTGAGGAGGTGGCGCATTGTGGCTCCCTCTGAGGCTTTGGGGTCCTGAACCTTGAAATCAGGTATGTATGTCTGTATCGGCTCGTCGAGTTCCAGCTTGCCTGTCTCAACGAGCATCATGACCATGGTTCCCACGAAGGTCTTGGAGATGGAGCCTATTTGGAATAGGGTCGAATCATTGACTGGGAGGGGGTTCTCCACGTTTGTTACTCCGAATCCCCTAGCGAATGACTCTTCGCCATGGCTTATCCCTACAGCGACTCCGGGGACTTTGAACTCCTTCATATAATTCTTGACCGTAGATACGAACTCTCTGCTCTTCAAAGCGGGTCAATCTTGTTTAGTATGATGGGCCTGCTTAAATCAGGTTATATGTATTCGCACGCATGGGTCAAAGATTACCGTGTTAGCGTTCGGCAGGGCTTGAGTGACTGATGTTTGATGGTCTCAAGGTTACGGATTTGAGCCAGATGATGCATATCCGAGCTTAATATTATTTTGATGTTAAAGTAAGCATGGGTTTAAAAGCAGGGAACGAAGAGGCTATGAGCGTATATTGGAAACCTTACGGTTGCCGTGTACAGGAGAAACAAAAAATGGGATATAGAGATAGTCGAAGCAACTACAACAGTGGACCACGCGAGATGCACAAGGTAACGTGCTCTGACTGCGGAAAGGAATGTGAAGTTCCCTTCAAGCCGACAGAGGGCCGTCCAGTCTACTGTCAAGAATGCTTCGCCAAGCACAGGCCACCGAGAAGGTTCTAAGCCGAGTCAAGTGACCCAGAAGCGGAGGAATCCGCTACGTTTTTTTTTAAATTAATTTTTTTAGAGTTGCTAGCCTAGAGCTCCTCAACTAGCCTCATGACTTTACCAGATTAAAGCGTCATGCGCGCGGTGATCGGGAGCAATCTGTTTAGCCATGCGCTCTTTTTTTAAGCATGCTATGGGTGGTAGATGGTCAAGGAGTTAAGTCGTATGCTTTAAGCGGCTATCCAGTGATCCTTTTACTATGAAACCCCGGTTGAGCCTCATCTGTACCGGCTGTGGCTACTCTTACGTAGCAGACTCGCCTAAGGACAGGTGCGATAAATGCGGGGGGCTGCTGGAGTATGTCTTCGATGAGGATTATCTAAGGACGGTGGAGCTCGAGGGAGAGTTAAAGTTCTGGAGGTACAAGCCGGTGCTGCCTCCGGTGAAGAGGCAGATCAGCCTCGGGGAAGGTGGGACGCCTCTTCAAAGGTCCCAGCGGCTAGCTGATTCACTTGGACTTAGGAACCTTTTCCTCAAGGATGAGACCCGGAACCCTACATCCTCCTTCAAAGATCGCTCAGCCTCCCTCATAGTCTCGGACGCTGTAGGGAAGGGGTTCGGCTCTTTGGTGTGCGCGACCAACGGGAACCACGGTGCCTCGCTTGCAGCCTACGCCGCTAAGGCGGATATTTCCTGCCACCTGATAGTCCCGAAGTCGATCGACATGGGGAAGCTCGCCCAGATGATGGTTTATGATGCTCAGATAGTGGAGGCGGGGCAGTCAATTGAGGTGGCGATCGAGAGGGCGAGGGTGCTCGAGAGGGAGATGGGTTGGTATCAGGGAACCTCCGAACTTAACCCCCTGTCTATGGAGGGTCTGAAGACAATCTCATATGAGATAGCGGAGCAGGATAAGATGCCTGATTGGGTCGTCGTCGCCATGGGCAGTGGCGTAACCATCAGCGCCTTATGGAAGGGTTTCAGGGAGCTTAGAACCATGGGGCTCGCGGAGAAGTACCCTAGGTTGGTTGGCGTCCAGGCTGCGGGTTGTTCTCCTATCGCCTCGGCTTTTGAGAGGGGGTCATATGAGCCGCTGACCAATATCCGCGGGGAGACGGAGGCCTCCGCTATAAGGGTCGCCGAGCCGATCTACGGCGAGGTCGCTCTAAGGGCAATGAAGGAGTCCGGTGGGTTCGCAGCGACAGTCACGGATGAGGAGATGCTCGAGTGGGGGAGGGAGATAGCGAGGCTTGAGGGGATATTTCCTGAGGCGGCGAGTGCAACTACTGTAGCCTGTCTTGGAAAACTTCTGGAGGAGAAAAGGATAGATCCTGGCGATCGGGTTGTTTGCATAATCACTAGCAGTGGCCTGAAGACCGATGACATCCTTCAGAGTCTGACTAAGCGCCGTAAGTCTCAGGGACTTGGCTCTATGCTTACGACGAAGGAGAAGATTCTGCGTCACATTTCCGGCGGTGAGGCCTATGGGTATGAGATTTGGAAGGCCGTGGGGAAGGGCATGACGTTAGGTGCGGTCTATCAACACATCGCTGACCTGGAGAATCGTGGGCTCGTCTCCTCGACTGTGAAGGGGAAGAGGAGATACTATGAAGTGACGGAGACGGGGCGGAGGGTGCTGGTCGCCCTCGACGATCTTCAGGTGCTGCTCTAAAACAAAATAATTATATATTATAGTTTTAACTACAATAAGTCGAAACTGCAGTACTCAGGTGTTATTGAGATGGTAAAACTAGGTGCAAGCGAGTTAGCTGCCATATCTGTTATGGCGAGCCCTATGTTTTCGTGCGACTTATTCTTTTGATTACCGATACCTGCAACATCTGGATACTTCAATATTGGAGATGTATTCGTCATCATCTCAGGGCTTGTATTCGGACCAATTGTAGGTGGCCTATTGGGGGGGATAGGCTCTGCGTCTATCCGACGTCATTGGGGGATATCTCTTCTATGCACCTTTCACGCTGATCATCAAAGGCTGCGAAGGTATAGTCGCAGGTTATATCGGAGGGCGCCTCGCGAAGAGCAGTTATCGTAGGGTCGTCCTCGCTTGGGTGTTGGGCGGCGCTATAGTAGTTGCTGGATATTTTATTGTAGAAGCAATCTTTTTTGGTATGCCTCCAGCCGAAAGTGAGCTACCATTTAATTTATTTCAAGTAGCTATTGCGGGTATCATCGGGATACCAACAAGTCAAGCTTTACGTATCCCTATTGCAGGATTCTATGCATTACCTCAGACTATGATTAAAGGACCAAAAAAAGGTATAGTCGATTATATTTGGGTAGTTCTCCTTATTCTTTTATTGTGTCTCGTTGCATGGCTTTCAGTGGCAGCTAACATTATAATCTAGTTTAAAATCGCGCGCGCTGTCTCATAGGTTTTAGCAGATTGGGGGTATCTAAGACATATCAAGGATGCAGGCGCTGTTCGCCTATTCAACTTGAAGAAATTGTGATACTACTTTCTCGCATGCGCGCGGCTGTTCAGGAAGAGGTGGAGCATCGAGAGGCTCTTCGGCCGCGCGAAGGAGTGGCTGCTTCTGGATGGTCTCAGGTGTAGGGGTCTGGCTCAGGTGGGGATCCACGTGTCGTTGAGCCTGATCTCGATGCTTGCGGTTGCCCTGTCGGCTGTGAGGTTGGGATCTCCTGGTCTGGTCAGGTGCATCAAGGGCTTCATTGAGTGAGTGCCTCGCCTCTGAGGAGGCTAGCCTAGGGTTTCCCGTGGCTTTGAGTTGAGTTTTATATTTTTCGCAGTCTTCTTGGGCTGCGGGTGCGCCCGACCTACCTGAGCTGCCTGACCTGAGTTGACCTGCTATACGTATAAGCATGGCTAGGAATGCTGGGGCAGCCCAGGCCAGCTCTGCTCTGCCCTGCCCAGAAGTCTACCTCGCTGCCCCCACCATACAAGATGCGCTCCCACCGCTCCCGTCTGTAAAGTCTTGTTTTTGCCTATAGATGGAGCGTAAAGTGAAGCGTTAAGCGGAGCAGCCAGACCAGCCAGGGCAGCCAGGGCAGCCAGAGCATGCTGGTTGAACATGCCCTTAGAGCAGGTGGTCCAGCCAGTTGGAGCGCTTCAGGTGTGGGTGCTCTGCTCTGCCCAGACACCAGCTTCTTATAGAATTTAATACCCTAGGCTTCAGCCTTTGACGCAGCTAACAGGGTCCTCGGTAAGGGTGAGCATTTTAAGAATCGATTCTCGACTTAGGAATTTCTAAACAGCCTAGACGGTATGAGAAACGTTTTCCGGATAGGCACTGAGGGTGTCGCGGGTGGCCTAGGCCCGTCGCGCGCTTGGTCCAAGTGAGACCCCTGACCTAGACTGGGCCAGATCCGAGCGGCTACCCAAATGGTCCCGACGAGACCCGATAGGAGCGTGCCGCCCGTAGGCCACCCGAGAGGTGACACCCGTGAAGTACATGGGATTAGACGTCCATAAAAAGATGTGTCAGGTAGCTGTCCTCGGCGAGGACGGCAAACTTCTTGATGAGATCCGATTCGCGAATGACCCTGAAGGCATAGAAGAGTTCGCCGGCAAGCTCTCCACCTTCCACGATGAGGTGAGGGCCGTCGTTGAGTCCACAGGAAACCTGTGGATCCCGATCCATGACAGGCTCGAGGAACGAGGCGTCGATGTAGCCCTCTCCAACCCATCGAAGACAAGACTGATTGCGGAGGCTAAGGTGAAGACAGACAAGGTCGACGCCAGAACCCTCGCGGGGCTGCTACGCGCAGACATGATACCAACCTGCTATGTGCCCGGCGAGGAGCTGAGGAGCCGACGTGAGCTCCTCCGCCACCGCCTGAACCTGGTCAAGACACGCACCGCGGTCAAGAACCGGATCCACGGCCTCCTCGACAAGCATGGGCTGCGCATGCCCGAGGACACACCATTCAGTAGGGGCAACGTCGAGTGGCTAAAGGGACTTAGCCTCGGCTTCATGGATGACGCCATACTCCGCAGCGACCTCGCGCTGCTGGAGACGGCGCGCACGCGCGCGGTGCGCGTGTGGACCGACATTTTTTTCAATCCTCAGGCATTTGATGAAGAAGTCGAGATCGTTATTGACCAGCATTGGAGCATACATAAAAAATCTAGTGGGGCAAGTTGGGGCTGCTGGTGTTAGTTTTTGGCGCTCATTTACGGGTTGGGGGCGATCAATCCTCGGTTTCCATCAGAGCCCTAAGGACTTCTATCCTAAAGAGTTGACGAAGCCAGCCGGATCGATTGCGCCGTTTGTTCCGTCTCCCATGGATGTGGTCAGGAAGATGATTGAGCTCGCGGAGCTTAAGCCGGGGGAGGTCCTTTTCGACCTGGGGTGTGGCGACGGTAGGATAGTCCTCATGGCTGCTCAGGAGTTTGGTTCGAGGTCGGTCGGCGTCGATCTGAATATGATGCTTATCTCTGAGGCCGAGAGGAAAGCGAGAGATCTCGGGTTAAGTGACTCTGTCCGATTTATCCATGGTGATATGTTTGACGTTGACCTCGGACCGGCCGACGTGGTTACGATGTATCTGTTGACATCAGCGAACGAAAAGGTGAGACCTAAGCTTGAGTCGGAGCTGAGGACTGGCGCGAGGGTTGTCACACATGACTTTCCGGTGTTTAATTGGAGGTATCAGAGCCGACTCGACTATGAAGGCAAAACGGGGAGACATGTTCTATACCTCTATGTTTGGAGGGGCCGTGACCCGAGCTGAGTTTTTGAGTACGTTGTTCAAACTCCACTCACGGTCTCCGCCATAGGTTTCAGTTTATGTGGGAAAATGTTATTTTTAACGCGGTCAAAGGATAAGATATGCTCGCTCATGCGCATGTATGTGCGATACCATTGCTTTTTATGCTCCTGTCGGTGGGCTCAAACATCGGGTTTGCCTTGGCACAGACAAATAGCTCGAACCTCGGATCCATCACGACCTCGCTTTTTACAAATCCAAACAGCATTCTAATCTTCGTAATCGAGCTAGCTTTAGGGTTGGGTCTGGGATACTTCTCGGTTAAGATTGTGAAGTACATTCTCGCGTTGATTCTCATATTCTTGATTGGTGTTCTCCTGAATGTTTGGACATCCCCAACGCTTGGAGCGAATATTCAGCAGCAGCTCAGTAGCCTGGGATTGGAGTGGGGGAAGGTGTATCCCGTTTTGATTTCGATTGTCTATATGTTGGGGTTGACCACTATTCTACCGATCACGTTGGGTTTCATCCTCGGCGTCGTGATCGCAATCGTCAGGTAGGCGCATGCGCATTCATAACGATAATGTTTGTAGATGGGTTATAAATGAAGAATGCGTTGAAGCGCGCGCTGCCTTGTCCCATTATTGGTTAAAAATGGTTTTAAACAACAGTTACCGTTTTCAGACAATATTATGGCTTATCTCCCAGAAGACTCGCGACCCGCCAAGAAACCCACTAAAGACCCAACTACGGGGAAAGGTGGCTAAAAATACCAATTTTAAAACACTTGACGCTGTTCAGATCGATTTTATTCCTTTAGCAGCGTCTGAAATCACTGACAGATGTGAATTCTCTGTGTTTTTAATGGATCACCTTTTCTGAGGAATTGAGATGGGTGGTTTCTGGGGTAAAGTTGGGCTTCCGTTTAAGGCTCTGTATTGCCTCTAAATCCATTAATGGAGATTTAGACCATTTATAACCAGTATCCGATTAATTTCGGGACAAGGCAGCGCGCGTTGAGTGAAGGGTCAGTTTAGGATGTGTGTGATGGACTCCTCTACCTCCATCCCGACCTTAACTTGCTCCCCAATGTAGAGTTCTGGGGGGACGCAGAGCTCCGGTCGGTAGACGCCCTTCTTCTCGATGAGACCTCTACCGCAGAGAACCCCAGCCATAGTCCCGCAGATACCCGTGCGGTAGGAGCCGAAGGCGCCTCTCGAGGTGTACCTCCGATGCATATCACTGTCTGGGCTTGTCCTTATCATGAGTCTTGACCTCGACCTTGCCGCCGTCCTTCCACCCGCGGACTATACAGTTGCCTTCGCTGATGATGTGAGCTGGTCTCTTTTCCTCCGGTGGAAGTCCTTCGAGGAGGGTCCACAGCACTTGGAAAGGGATGACATTGATGCCCTTGACATCGATGGGTGTGGTCTGGTTGGCGAAGCCTAGGTCCCTGAGGAACCGATACTTCATCTCGGAGTCCACGTCGAAGGCTTGCCGGTACATGATGTGCTTGATTCCTTTTTCGGGGAAGGATTCGGACAGGTGGCGGGGTTCTGGGTGGGGAAAGCCGGCGACCATCTATGGGCCCACTGGAGGCTTGTGTTGTATGTCTCGGGGCGGGATTCTGGGCTCCTCTTGCTTGAGTTTCCCCATCTTCGTATACGAGGCTTTTTTCGGATACGAGGCTCATGATGCCGTCGAGGCCGTAGCCCCAGGTAGAGGGGGCGTGTATGCTCCTCCAGGGGCACGATGTCGACTACGCCCCACATGTAGTCTATGGAGTCGACCTTATCGATCTTGTTCATGCAGTAGACAGCCATCACGTTGCTTAGACCCAGTGCTGTCCCCATGCTTATTATTGCTGTGCGAGTTCCTCTTCCGGAATTCATCGCTTAATTCGAATATTTCCCTGTCTTGGCCGCTGCTCCCTAGGTCGATGTAGTTTGCACCAGCGCGTAGGGCACCGCGTGTGGTGTTTAGGTAGTAGCCGGGTATGTGGACGCAGTTGACTACGACGTCGTATCCTTTGAAGGCGGCGGCTGAGGCGTCTTCGTTGGTGCAGTCGAGCTCCGACATGCACAGCCTGTCGTCGCCCAGCCCCTTGATCCGCTTCTCGAGCCTCGCGAGGTTATAGTGGTCGGTTGCCAGAATCTTCTCCACGTCGCCCTGCTCAAGCAGATATATCATGGCGGACATGCCTTGGATACCCGATGCTCCAGTCACTGCTACCTTCATTTTGGTTTCCTCGATCGACGATGGGTTGTAGTGTTTATAAGAACTCTCATGTGTCGCGCATCCGCGCGTGGCTTTGGAGAATGGGCTTAGAGCTTGCCATCTACCCACGTGCAAGCTCAAAGCGTTAGCACTATGTACTCCAGCGTCGCGATCGGTTGTCCTGCTATGTAGATGCCGATGTCCAAGTTGCCCTCGCCGTCAACCCACTCGTAAACAGTATTCCCAGAGGCCTTCGGCTCCATAGGTCTGGAGGAACGCAGCAACCCGAGCCACAGTCTGGTTGACTCCTAGGCTACTGAATGGGATAGTATCGGCCCTTATCTGGACGGGGGCACTCACTACTGTTGCGTTGACTAAGACATCATTGTCCTTTGAGACGAGGGACGCGATCCCACTATGAAGGAGCGCAACATTGTTGGCAGCAGTTACGTTGCTGGGCGGAGCGTTCAAACCAATCAAGTCATTATACGCCGACGCAGACAGCGAAGAAACCGAAGAAGTTGTAGACATACCCACGGTGCCCGTCGTCGGATCGATCGTAGTCATGAATGGAAGCTGTGTAACTACCCCAGATGTCCCAGGGTTGGTGTAGACTGCGACGAAGTACAGTAACCGGCCCCCAACCGAGTAGAGGAGGTACGACCCCACCCTATAGTTAGGGAGGAGGGTTAACTGCGTCCGAACCTTACTATTCGTCGTCAACGCGTTTTCAGCGGCAGTAGGATTGATGAACGTGGTCGACGGCGACGGATTCTGATAAATGTAGATCTGGCCCAGCCTATCACCAGCATAAGCTATGTATAGACCAGCCAAGTTCTGGCTCGACGTGCTCACGTAGCTTACGGGCTGAACACCGACGAAGTACGTTGTGTTCCCCACGGCCCACGGAATATACTGAACCGTATTCGCCTGAGGAGGCCGCTCGTAGAACTGGGACCCAGACCTCCAAGTGAACGCATTCGTAGAGCTGGCGCCCAGATGGAAGATGAAGTCATAGTCCAGCTGGCCTGGGACGCTGGGGTTGCCAAGGAGCTGCTCAGGGTACCTTATCTGAGGCACCAACCAGTCAGGGGCAGGACCCCAACTACTGTAGTACCTGTTGTAGAAGGAAGTCATGAAGTCAGAGCTACTCGTGTTAAGGAGGTTGGATACAGTGTACCCGCGGAGGGAGCCGTCGTATACGTTGACGAGTACGACGCCGAAGAATCTCAGGTATGGGCTCGCTGAGAAGCCGGATTGTAGCGGGTAATCTATGTAGATCTGAAGGACATAGTACATGTTCTTCCCATCCGACGTCAGGTATGCAGCTGGGTCTATGACCAGGCCCGGGATTAGGACGCTTTGAACTCTGTTGAAGACGTCCCTGTTCCAAAGCATCTGTATGGGGTAGTTCGTGAAGGCGAAACCGAGTTGCCCCTCCGTCATTGAGAACCAGAGGCTCTTCTGCCAGCCGGTTAATGTGTAATCTGGCAGACCATCATAGGATTGGTTTTGAATCTCCTGATAGCCAGGCACATGGACGTAAACGTTGTTGTTGAACCCCCCACTCGCATTCTGAGGCTCCTCACCGTAGTAGATTAGGGGCTCGGAACCTATGTTGAAGGACTGTTTGAGTGAGACCTCCGCGCCGCTGTGGGTATTTATCACCATCATCCTAGCCGCATGGGTGTAGATCATGTGCTGGCTTATCCAGTCCGTCGACGGGAATGCTGGGGTGGTCGGCGAAATCCAGTACTCCGTATTGTTTATGAAGACGATGTTTGAGCTTGCGAGGGCCATCCAGTTGTACGCGCCTATATCCTTCGTCATAGTCACAGACGCCGCCTGCTGATCCCACTGCCTCGTCAAATTGAGGATCGTGGATGAGCTACTCGTCGGAAGAGCCAAGAGTGAACCCACCTTAATGTTATTCAACCCAGCAGCCCACTGCGTTACGGTAATCTCCTTCTGCGTCTTAGGGGTCCACTCGTAGGAGACGAAGTTGTTGTTCCAGTTCACAGTATAAAAGAAGGCGACCCCCACCTGCGCGACCAGGACCAGCCCAAGCAGAACCGCAGCACCCCTGACTAGGCTGCGCCTATGGATTGCAATGAGATCTATTCCACTACGTCCTGCTGTACATCCATATCAACACGAAGAGGATGAAGACCGCCCACGCAGAACCGTAGATGAACGGCGTCCTCACATCCATCAGCCAATAAGGCGCACCCAATATGACGCTAAAGGGGATGACGGCAGCCACAAGCAAGAGGGCCCCCAGCCGCTGGGTGAGGGATTGATGTTCTACGTATGCGGAGAAAATGTTCGTGAGTACCCTGAAGAGTATCCTGATGGCGAAGATTATCAGGATGAATTGTACACCGGCCAGCAGCAGCCTGTACTGAACCTCCATAGTTGGCATCAGGTTAATCAGATCGTTTCCAGACGCTGGAAAGAGGGGTAAAATGAAGACTCTGGGGACACTGTACCAACTTCCGAACCCCATCACCATCATCATGACGGAGTTCATCACATTCCCAACAAAGGGAGGACCCCCGAACACAACGAAAAAGATGAAGCAAACCATCCACTTAAAAAACTGCCAAACTGCCCAGCTTCGATCACTTAGCCGGCGTGGCCAATTTTGCCCAACCTTAGGCTCATAACTGTCGGTATCTACTCGATAATTATATCTAGGCCCCAAGGCAGCCTCCAAGCTCCAAAGGTCACTGTGCCCAATCTGTGGGTTAATCAGCAGAAGCGAGAACAGGGCGGCGGCGACGAAAGTGTAGTTGTGGTAAAAAACTATGGAGAACCAATCCAGCCCCGCCTTCACGGAGTAGACTTGCTGATACACTAAATATTGGAGATAGATCCAGAGGCCGCTTGCAAGAGCAGCGATTGTGATGATAAACCCGATGGTCAACCAGATTAGCCTTGAACGTTGTTGAGCCTCTTTGTATCCGGCCATGCCATAGATATTAGGTTCGGTTCCTTATCAACGAGTAGGCTGAACGCGGGCTTGGATGTAAAATACTTAAACTCGTTGCCCAATTCCTCTCAAGCTGAAAGCATGGGTTTCCTTGGGGTCGGATCATGATCGCAATGTTTAGGTACATTTCCTACGGCGAGTTCAAAAGGCTCCTAGTTTGTCTGTGCCTCGACTTCGTTGAATATGTTTTCCTTTTTCTGATGCCCCCACTGGGGGAAATCTTCGGCGTCGCTGCGCTTATTATATCCCTTCTCATGTTTGGGTGGATCGGCCTGCTATCGGGTCTTGACATGGTTCCCTTCGCGGATATCCTTCCCATAAACACCATCACCTGGTTTATCTGGTTTCTAATGAACCATCTATCAATGGCCACTCAGGCCAGTAGCCCTCGAAGCCCTGCGCGCGACGACGATGAATATTCTAATCGATGTCTTCTTCAGCTCAACGTGGCTTCCCCTCTGCCCCACAGCGACGAAGCCCACCTCCGCGTTCGCGAGACGTATTGATTTAGAGGTGCTGGGTGTCCCGATGCAGGTTAAAGCGCGATAACGATTGTGGCATCTACGTGATGAGTGTTTGTGGATGCTGGGTCTGATTTCAGGGATTCCTTAAAGCGCGCGCGATCATGGCGATTAAATGTTCATACACGCTGGTACACGGGAGAGGATGACTCTGGCTGGCTTCAGTGTGCTATGATAAGTAGCTGCATGTAAAGTATGTAGTGATCAGTAATTCAGAAGATGGATAATTTATCACACTTATTCGTTATTACGCGCGCACATTTCAATAGGATGGATGGTTTGAAAACCGAGACACAATAGCTCGGCGCGCGATAAATCAATCACGGTTTATTCCATGTGGATCGCACTAGCAGATTAAGCTGCCCCGTTCTTAGAGATGAAGTCAAGCACAATCTCGTTGAAGTCCACAGGCTTCTCTAAGTGGGGGAAGTGGGTCGACCCCCGAATCTTGATGGCTTCCACGTGCTTCAGCGACCTGGCGAGCACTTCGCCGATGCGCCTCGACCAGAGGGGGCTATTCTCGCCGTTAATGACGAGTGTGTTGCAGGTGATGCTGCCTAGCTGAGCCTTGAATGGGGGAAGTCTAGTCTTCAGCTCCGCGATGGTGTTCGCGTTGTCCAGCATCATCCTCTTAACTGAGTCGGGTAGGAATTTGTAGGCCCCCTCCCTATCCATGATGCCGTCCACGTTGAGCTCCACAGCCCTCTCGGTCTGACCCTTGGAGAGTGCGGCTAGGCTGGGTTTGAGGGACCTCGACTGGAACCTCCTCGCCGAGAGGGCCACGGAGGGGTGCCTCAGGAGTAGGCTGAGCATCTGGAATGTGCTGTCGGGGTCCTCTATGATCAGCGTTGAGATGGCTGGCTCGACGAGGACGAGTGAACGAACGTGGCGGGGGTACTTCGCCGCGAGGTAGGCGGACACGAAACCGCCGTAGCTGTGGCCGACGAGGTGAACGGGGCCGACGCCGAGGGAGTCGATGAGGCCCTTCAGGTCTTTAGCGTTGTTTTCGATTGTGCTGTCTTGTAGGTCGCTTTCACGCTTGTTGGGTGCGGCGTACCTTCTGCTGTAGGTCACGGCCCTGTACTTCTTAGAGAACTCCTCCTCCTGCAATATCCAGGCTCGGTAGTCGGTTGGTATCCCGTGGCTGAAGATGACTGGCTCCCCCGAGCCCTTCTCCTCGTAGTATAGGCTGACGCCGTCGACGTCTATGGTTGGCATTGTTTGATCTTAGATTCCTTTCATTATAAACCTATCAAAATGCGCGCGCCAGGCCTATCAAGGAAATATAGTTTAGCCTCTACGAAATTTATTCGCTGTAAATAGATCTACTGGTAATAATCATGAAAATAAATCCGGTTATTAACACCATTACTGCCAACAGACTTAATACAGTGACATTGAACTCTAGTCCGAGATACAGTAAAAAAAATACCTATCGTCGCTATGATAAATGTCAATGATTGGTATAGTCGAGATTTATTCATCGTTGTCCGAGTGTTATTCGAGTATCCTCGTGAGTCAGCTCTTCGAAGAATCCGATTCTGATACATGTTCAACACTCTCGATTCCCTTTAGGATTTGAGCGATGATTATTTAGAGCTACGTTTTAGAACAGTTGCATACGGTGCTGATCAATAAATACACAATCAGAATATCGATGATCATGCCGTCAGGATCTAAACGACCGTCATTTTATCAGATACGCGCGCCAATTTTCTCCTGTTCTAGATATTAAAACGCTGACGCTCTTTCGTTCTAAAGTGTAGGTTATTCTGTCTTAATTTGACCCTTTTATGTGACGAAAATGAACAAACCAAGGTTGATCCTACTGTCCGTAATTACTGTTCTCGCGCGCGAGAAGTCTGCAAAGGTCCTGGAAGCTGCCACGAGAAGCTGCATTCTTGAACATGTGTGTACACCTAATGATCTTAGTCTCACTTCACTTTCGGGGCTGGTCGCGCTATCCCTGTCTGTCTATTTCCACTTGAGTTGGTCTCGGTATGTTGAGTGGGGCTTAAATTTTCGGGTCACGTCGGCTATGGGTTGACCCCGCACGGTTACTTCGCTCAGCTTAGCGACGCCTACCCCCCATTCGACGAGGTGGTGGAGGTAGCCGATGTCGAGTGGCTCGAAGCCCATCACCTTTGCCATAACCGCATCGAGGGAGACTGGATTAACACTGGCTGCTGAGGCGCGGAGCGGTACGGGGTCGCCACCTTCGGGGCCCTCGCCCTCCATCCCGATATAGCCATCGACTACGGCGAGGTCGGGCATTCGCCGTTGGCTAATTCTCGCGATGTTGAGGTTGGTGGCCTTGTATCCCTGGTGTATCTTCTGTTTTTCACTCACGGTGACTAGTGAGCCGACTACGATGTTCTTGATGGAGAGAGTGGCGATGACCGTGTCGTGGGTCTTGGGTACCGCCGCTGAGACGAGGTAGTCGCAATCGTGCAGGGTCTTGGACACCCTGAACTTCAGTGGCTCCAGCTTGGAGTTTAGGCCATCCAACTCGACGTATCTGTCTTCGTTGAAGTCAACGAGCTTCAGCCCGTACTCCTCGATGAGCGGCTCGTAGCCGAAGTTTTTGACGGCGTCGCCCAGGCTTCCCCCCGCTGAGCCCTCCCCTAGGGTGATCTCGCCGTCGTAGTGTCTGGTTAGTGTCTGGAGTATGGCTTTCACCGAGTCAACGTGTGTGGCTGCGAGTTGCCTCTTGGTTGAGACGAAGTTTGGTTTGATGAGGACCCTTTTCTTTCCCTCGATGCCACTCGCGATCTCGTCCTCAACGAGTTTCAGGGCCTTCAGCGTGCCTTCGAAGTGTCCAGTTGACTTCTCCAGGGCCACGACTGGTTTATTTGGGCTAGTCATTGCGTCGTCAAATCACTCGTCGTCGGGTGTATTAAACTCGTTTTGCGTGCACTCCAAAATCGAGAGCATGTAGGGTGTGGGGTATGAAGAGTGCGCGGAAGAATGAGGAAGGTGTAATACCCTGACCATCTAGGTTAAATATAATCAAGAATCTGTTATTGGTTCATGATTCCCAGCAAGGTTAAGCTGATTTATTACTCACCCACGGGCACGTCGAAGAAGGTGCTCGAGGGCATCGCGAAGGGCCTTGGGGTCAAAGACGTGGAGCACATCGACCTAACCCCAGCTGAGGCAACCGGAAAGAGCTACAGCGTACCCGAGGGTGAACTGGCGGTCATCGCCGTCCCCGTCTACGGAGGCCGTGTCCCAATCGTCGCGGCCCAGAGGCTCAGGACAGTCAAGGGAAATAGCACACCTGCCGTGCTCATCACCGTATATGGCAATAGGGCAATCGAGGACGCCCTCATCGAGCTTAAAGACATCACCGCGGAGCAGGGATTCAAACCCATAGTGGGTGCCTCATTCATCGGGGAGCACAGCTTCTCAAACGACACCACCCCCATCGCCCCCGGGCGCCCCGACAAGGAGGACCTCGAGAAAGCGAAGGAGTTCGGCGAGCAGGTCAAGGTAAAGCTCGAAGGCATGACGAAGTTAGTCGAGGTCAAGGTTCCCGGTAACAAGCCGTACTTGGAGAGGAGACAATCCGGCCCGAGGTCCCCAGAGACGACTGATAAGACCTGCACGCTATGCGGTGCATGCGCCAAGGTCTGCCCAACCGGTGCGATCATCGTCGCTGATAAGGTCGAGACGGTGAAGGATAAGTGCACTGCGTGCTCCGCCTGCATCAAGGCGTGCCCGACTGGAGCCCGCATCTGGACGAACGAGGGAGTTAAGAAGTCGGCGACTTGGCTGCACACCGATTACAGCAAGCGTAGGGAGCCCGAGTTCTTCCTCTAACCCGGTTATTCTCAATGTGTGTGTTTTGGATCCGATTCTATCCTCTCGATCGCGCGCGGGAGCTCCCTAGCCCAACCTCGAATCTCATCCCAATCTCTTAACTCATATACGCCTGGCCGAACCTCCTTGAAGCCATCCTTCTCAAGTTGTGGTTTAAGGAATCCCATGGTTCGTCTAAACAGAAAGTTCATCTTATTAAAGTCCATTACACCCCCAAACAACCCTAGAGCAATCGGGTGCAAGTTGTATTGTGCCACTTTATCATCTAGGGCAGCCTTACGGATCCCCTCCAAGTCCTTTATCTTTCCTTCTCGCTCAGACACCGTTTTCATGCTGGAGACGAAGAGGGCAAGCTTCTTCGCCTCCAGCTCCTCGTGAAAACACCTCAGGAAAAAATCTGACTCGGGTGTCCATTTACCCATCTGCATGCCGCTGCCAACGATTATGAGATCATACTCTGAGATGTCCTTGATTTTCTCCTCTTTTAGGTTGACGACTTTTACGTCGAAGCCCTCTTCGAGGAGAACTTTGGCTATCTCCTGCGAGGTCCCAGCGGTTGCGCCGTACCTTGTGGCGTATGCGATAAGAGTCTTCACCGCGACACCCCCATCAGAACATTCAAGTTTAATCTATTAAACCGTGTGTCATTGCACATTCCCTTGTTTTGGCTATAAATCAAATCCACCACGCGAGTGTTCGTGTGTTTTCCTCCTGCCAGAACGATTTATCTGACCTCCTACCTAATTGAGGGCATCCTGGAAGGTGACAGCTAACCTTGGAACTGGTAATTCTCAGACACGGTGAAGCCGGCAACCGCTCACCTGTAATAGACAAAGACTCCGAACGACGTCTCACAGCCTCCGGAAGAAAAGACATAGAAGACACAGCGAACTCAATCAACGCTCTGAAGCTCGGGATCGATAAGATCGCCACCAGCCCACTAACTCGCGCCCGGGAGACCGCCGAGATTGTAGCTGAGGCGCTGAAGAAGCAAAAGGTGCTAGAAGTCTGGGGCGAGTTGAAACCCGAAGCCGAAACCGCTGACCTCTACCTCAGACTATCGGAGCTCAAGCTAGACTCAACCATCCTCCTTGTGGGTCACGAACCTTGCCTCAGCGGAGTGATCAGCGATTTGATCTCTGGGGGCCATAATAGTCGGATCCTCTTGGAGAAGGGTGGGATGGCTAAGGTCGTCATTGACTCCCTAGAGCCTAAGCCATCAGGTGAACTTGAGTGGTTGCTCACACCCCGACAAATCAAGAGGATGTCGTGAACAACCATTCACGCGTGCGAAATGGGCCTCGCGAGTCTTATGAACTTATAAATACTATCAAAATTGAAGCCTGAAAATGGACGTTACTAGAGATCTAAAACTTCTAACTGTTTCCCTCATGAAGTGCGCGCGACATGTTTCAGTCTATTAACTTACCAGTTCCCCAATTAACATGGCGGCTTCGAGCTTTTCATCCCCATGTGGAGCATCAGACATTCCGTTGCTGACATCCAATCCGGCCTGATGCATGTTGAAGTGTTCACCGCCACCCCAGAGGTGCTTGTCGGATACATCGTATATTTTTCCGTTATACGCGATGAAGGCGGGTCTTCCATCCTTGCCATCACACAGCTTCGGCTCATCCAGGGTTAACGTTATCCATGCATTCAATCGAAATTTCACTAAAATAAACGAACATTTGCATGAAAAATAAAAGGATTTCGTCTAATGCTACATCTACCTTGTCCACAGATGCAGGAGCGAATGTAGAACACTACAAAACTTTTCATCTATACATTCGTGCCATCCTGAAGACGTCCAAGACCCCCATCCTAATCCCCATCCTCCTGCGTGAATTCTCCAACAAAACATAGGCATCGAGAATACTCAGAGGACGAGATTCAGCCATCTTTTCAACCACCTTCCTCTCCTTGTCGAGCCAACCGAATTCTCGAAGAAGCTTCTCGGTGTAGCCCTCAGGGTCATCCCAATTATCCAGTAGGATCCGGACGCTCCTCAAACCAGGCACAATGCCGTCCCCCACGAGTGGGGACACGCATCCTACAGCCTCACCCACACCTATTATTTGAGGCGGCCCATCCATCACAAACGGTCTCGAGGCACTCGGCGCCGACACGCGGACTACCCCACGGCAACTACACACAGGCTGACTAATATCCCACCCCGCCAGCGTCTCTACCTCGACCCTCTTCCCAGGGTCCTCCTTCAGTGACCCGAATCCGACGTGTGTGAGATTTCTCAGGGGAAAATGCCACGCGTATCCGATGCCGCCAATTTTTACAACAATCTCGTTTGATCCGTCTGACTTGACTCTGTATTGGATGCAGTTCATCAACAGGTCATTTTGAATCGGCGGCAGGTACGCCCTCGCTACTCCGGTCGCGTCGATCACGCGCTCATAACGTGAAGGATCTAATGGGGTGAGCTTGGGCTCAGCTGATTCTGATAGTGCTTTAACGAAGCGGGGTTTATCGATGGTGTAAAACTCGGCTCTTAGTCTCACGTCGTCGAAGCTTATGTGGTCAAATCTGCCTATGATATAATCATCGGCGTCTAGATCGGCCATCTTCACCAGTTCTTTGAAACCTAGTGAGGTTCCCCAGCCACAGGAGTGTATTCCGCATGCGGTCTCGTGGGTGGCATCGTAGACATCTGGGGTGAGCCCCTCCTTCCTAAGGAGTCTGAATAGGTAAGCGCCGGTTATTCCGAGTCCCGCAATTGCTATCTTCAAAGCCACACATCACCGCGCAGAGACATCATGTTGGCTACAATGTTTTGGTGGATGCTAGTTTGATGTTGGATGCTGGCGTACATCTGACGCAATGTTTGACCTACCAATGGTTTTTTTTACATATAACTAAGGTAAATAATTTTTCTGGCCGCGTGTATTGATAATTGTTAGAGAAGCGATATTTAGAGAAGTGGACACATAGAACCGAGCTTTCTTACTCGCGTACGCATGATGCTGTTCATGACTGGAGGTATTGTTCTTTCAGTATGTTCGCCTCGTCCCTGCATTTGTCATCCAAGGGCACCAGCTGGATCTCATCCAGACGCTTTATCCCGATTCCCAGTTCCACTGCACGTTTCAACTGATCAAACTCAAGAATATTAGACGAGCCTTCAATCTCGGCTCCGTTTCTCAGAAGTATCGCTGCACCGACAGCGTCTATGGCTACCCTGTCCGTAGATGCAAGGATGAGTCCGGGTTCGACGAGGCTTCCCTTCTCCGGACCGCCGCTTATGAATGTCTTGGAAGCATCCATGAGTACAAGGTCGCATCGGTAGTGTGCGTTGATCTCCGCGATCATCTTCCTCTGGTTCGGTGACAGGTGCAGCTCGTACATGTAGTCGTAAAATCCGTAGGGTAGCTTCTTGGCCACCAAACCCACGGAGTTCTTCAGCGACATCGTGAAATGGCCGCCGAATCTGTGTGTCTTAAGGCAGCAGGTCTGGACAACCTTGTTTGCCTCGGTGAAAACCTTTGAGATGTAGAAGCCTCTCAGCCAGTGCGTCCCCTTTGAATCTATTTTAACCCATTCGTCTTGGCTGGAGTGCTCGAGCACCTTGACGTCGAAGCCTAGCTCCCTCGATAGGGAGTAGACGCCGAGCTTATCCAGGACCTGACTCGTCTTCCCCATGCCACTCCGCTCGGCGAGCGTGATGCTGCTTGCTTCAGCTTTCTTGATTGATTCGATGAGTGCTCTTAGGGTCTCTGGGTGTGTTGATGCGGGGAAGGGATTGGCGCTGTTATAGTTTGCCTTGATGGCGACTTGTCTCCCTTTGTAGTCGCTTAGACCAATTTTCTCTAGTAGGAGCGGGATGCTCCGCCGTCGGTCTCCTGAGGAGGTCATGTAAACTGTCCCATCGATCGCCGTGAGAATGCAGCCTCCGTGTTACGTATGTTATGGCGGTTTTTAAACAGAGGCGCGCGCCTTGTGATATTGATTCTAAATGCCTCTATGCGGTATGCAGAACCCATCATAGATTGACTCGTTTGGCTCGTTGGATTTGATGTAATACATCATTAGGAGCGCGATGAGGGTGAATAGACCTGTAAGTATCTCCTCCCACTCCTCCATCAAAGCTCCCCAGACCACTAAGCCAAATGCGCGCGCGCTTATGGCGTCGTCTATGTTCTGTGCAAGTTTGAGGATAGAGGTTGGAGAATCGTCGCATCCGCGCCAACGGTAGCGGATATGGTGATCCGTAAAGCCTCGGAGTGAAACAGGCAGAATATTTTCAAATACAAAATCACGCGCGCGATCTGATTGCCCTGAAGGCGTCTTGGATGCGGTCCATCGCCAGCTCGGTCCTCTCCAGGGCGTTGGCTTCGAAGACCATCCTGGTATGGCCTTCTCCCTGTCTGCCGAAGTGGCTTCCAGGGCCTGTCAGCACATGCGCCTTCTCAAGCAGGAACTGCGTGCACTCCAGGGAGGATTTGAAGTAGTTTGAGAGGTTTGGGAAGCAGTTTGAGCCACCCTCAGGCTCGAGGCAGAGCACGTCGGGGATTTCCAGCAGTCTCCTGTACATCGTGTCTCTTAGCCTCCTGTCCTCCCTAAGGTCTTCATCTACTCGTTCGAGTTCCCTGATGGCTACCTCTGCGCCTCTCTGTATGAATGTGTTCATGCAGTGGGTGGTGTTGGTTAGGATGTGTAGTAGGTTGTTGCTGAGCTCGACCGTGGGTGAGACGACGTAGCCCAGCCGCCACCCGGGCATGTCATAGATTTTGGAGAATGAGTTTATGGTTATCGTTCTCTCGGCCATGTCTGGGAGGGTGGCGATGCTTGTGTGTTTGTTGGGTTCGTAGACGATTTGGTCGTAGACCTCGTCGGAGAAGACCAGGAGGTCGTATTCCGCTGCAACTTCGGCCAAGCTCGAGAGCTCTTGCCGAGTGAAGACTCGTCCCCCCGGGTTGTTGGGGTTGATCAACCAAAGCGCCTTCGTCCTGGGCGTTATCTTGCTCTTCCAGTCCTCACGTATTATCCGGTTGTCCTCCCCCTCCCTCAGCGGGACCGCCACCGGCACAGCGCCGAGCAGCCTCAGAGCCTGATAGTTTGAGGTGAAGCCGGGATCGTGGTGAAGAACCTCATCACCGGCCTCGAGTGTGGCCGCCTCGGCGAGGAAGCAGGCCTGCGTCGAGCCGTTGGTAACTATAATCTGGTCCGGATCCACATCTAATCCGTTGATCTTCTTCATCTTCCACGCGATAGCTTCCCTGAGCCCCCGGTATCCCCTGTCGTCCTCGTAGCCGGTCTTGTTCCGGTCAATCGCCTCCTTGGTGGCTTCCTTAACCCTATCCGAGGTGTGGCGGTAAGAGACTGCCACGTTCATCGAGATCACGTCGACGTTCTTCGAGACGAGTACTCTGGTGATGTTGTCCAGTTTCGTCCTCACTTCTCGCTCCCCCCCGGGGTCGTGGCCGAGGTAATCGAATGCGTAAGAGCTGACGAATTTCACTCTGTCGGCCACCCACTTCACATTATTTGAAGTCGTCTGATGGGGTTCCCGGATCATTTCTAATCCTAAACACCTCTTTTTTTACAATATAAGAAATTATTCGAAATACATGAGCCAATTTGCGTGCGCACCTGAAAGCAGGTATTCAACGTGCTCGCGTCATAGATGCATTTGCATTTTTAGTATGGACTTACCGGTATTCCGTACCTGCCGACGCTCAGCCCGCCGTCAACACTCACCACGACCCCCGTCATGAAGTCCGACTGAGGACTACAGAGCATCAGTATAGCGTTGGCGATATCCTCCGGCTTGCCTATCCTACCCCACGGAGTCATACTGATGGTAGCCCTGTCGTACGCAATCTTTGAGGGAGTTTGCTCCTCGCCGACGTCGATGAGGCCTGGCGCGACGCAGTTGACGTTTATCTTGTGTGGCCCAAGTTCAAGGGCTAGGCAGTTGGTGAACATGACCATACCCGCATTCGACGCGCAGTAAGCGGCCGCTGCCTCGCGCGCCACCTTCCAGCTACCGGATGAGACGCAGACTATCTTCCCGCCCCTGCCCTGCTTGATCATCTGCCGTGCAGCGAGCTGGGAACAGATGTAGGCTCCCTTAAGTTTCGTGTTCATATTCCGGTCCCATACGTCGTCCGTCATATCGACGACCTTGACGACAGGTCTGTCGGCTGCGTTGTTTACGAGTATGTCTATACCGCCCCAGTGGTCTATTAGCTCCTTGAACATTCCCTCGATCTCGACCCTGCTCTTCAGATCCGCTCGGTGGGCGATGACCCTGTCCCGGTACTTCTCGAGGCTCTTCGCAGCGGCCTCTAGTCGTAGCTGCATCTACCCCGTTGATCATCACATTTGCCCCAGCGTCGAGGAGCATCTTCGCCGTCGCGTAGCCTATTCCCCTGCTTGACCCGGTGACGAGGGCTACCTTATCCTTATAGTCAAACTTGATCATGATGTCTCAGTCTTCAATCATCTGACTTTTCTAATAATTCGTTTGGTTGAGAACTAGGAGGAAAGCGCTCGCGAACTCTACAAATTTGCTCGTGAGTTGCGCGTGAATGCGGAATTATCAGTATACCTCCCTACAAATCATTGAAGAGAATGCGAGAATTTGGGGCCTATTCGGCCCCAGCCGGTCGCGCGCGCTCCTAAAATGACTATGTGATGTCTATTTGCTGTGATGCGAATTGAGCAAGGCATGGATGCAATTCATGCGGTGGAATCTAGACGCCATGCATATATTGTATAAAAGAGAAATCAGTAATCGTTAATCAGAAAAGGATGATTCCGATGAGGTCTCTGATTGTCTACGATTCGGTTTATGGAAATACGGAGAAGATCGCTAAGTCGATTGGTGGATCCATGGGTGGAGACGTCAGGGTACTTCGAGCGGGTGAGGTGAGCGCCTCAGATTTGGATTCAATCGATCTTCTGGTTGTTGGTTCCCCGACTTATGGAGGTAGGCCGACTCCTCCGATCAAGAACTTCCTTGGTGGGGTTTCTGAGGGTTCGATAAAGGGTCGCAAAGTTGCCTCTTTTGACACTAGGCTCTCTTCGAGGCTTGCTGTTGTATTTGGTTATGCTGCTGGAAAAATCGGTGACAGTTTAAAGAAAAGAGGCGGTGATCTGATTCTGTCTCCAGAGGGATTCAAAGTTAGGGCCACAAAAGGTCCACTCATCGAGGGGGAAATTGAGCGAGCGGCCAATTGGGCGAGAAAGCTCGAGACAGCTAGTATCTAATTGTTCATTGGCTCTAATACTATATGCATATGCATTGATGTGCATCTGATAGGTTGTGTCGGATTGAATTAGTCGCAATGCGCGCGTGATCCAAAAACATTTACTGAATATAGCCAGGGTTCTATTTACTTTAATTTCAACTATGATATGCGCTTGTTTAACAGATAAGTGCATCGCGCGTGGTTAAATTAGTCCAGAAGTTTATTAAACCAAAGTCCGCATTTTTCTAGCAGAGATTTTAGGAGTCTACCGTCATGGGATTTGGTAAAGGAAACAGAGTGGATGTCATCCTCTTAGGGTTGCTTCTGGCCACGAGCCCGGCTTGGGTCCCTCAGTCACCTGCCTCAGCGAATAATATGCTGTCCGCTAGAACATTTTACCACATTTCAAAGCAGGTTACAACTTCGCCCACAGGCTACTCACCGGCGGCGATACGGAGTTTCTACAACCTACCATCAACTGGTGGCTCAGGGACGATAGCGCTGATCGACGCATATGATAGCCCGAACGCCCAGAGCGACCTAGCCACGTTCAGCA
Source organism: Candidatus Bathyarchaeota archaeon (assembly GCA_963780545.1). Taxonomy (GTDB): domain Archaea; phylum Thermoproteota; class Bathyarchaeia; order TCS64; family TCS64; genus UBA8941. The sequence continues at coordinate 26,986 of CAWACK010000010.1, read as the reverse complement.
GCCAATTTGGGCTCCCGGCGGCAAACTTCGAGAAACACATGATGACCTCAGGGATACAGGCCAACTCCGGCTGGGGCCTTGAGATCGCCTTAGACGTCCAGTGGGCCCACGCCATAGCGCCGAACTCCAAGATACTCCTCGTCGAGGCTACGTCAAGCAGCCTAACAGATCTCCTCGCAGCCGTCGACTACGCTCGGCTTCGACCCGACGTCGTAGCCATATCGATGAGCTGGGGTGCAAATGAGTTCTCAGGAGAAAACCTCTACGACAGCTACTTCACCGGGCAGTATAACCCCAGCTTCTTCGCTTCCTCGGGGGACAGCGGGTCGGGGGTAATCTGGCCATCAACCTCACCGAACGTGATAGCGGTTGGAGGAACCACGCTCAGTAACGTGGGCGGCGTGGTGACGGAGACGGGTTGGAGCGGCAGCGGCGGCGGCTTAAGTGCCTACGAGTCGAAGCCAACCTATCAATCCACCTACGGTCTAACATACACCACGCGTGCGGTACCCGACGTCTCATACGACGCTGACCCAGCAACGGGTTTCTCCGTCTACGACTCAAGCTACAACGGTCAATCTGGCTGGTTCCAGGTAGGCGGCACGAGCGCCGGAGCACCCCAATGGGCAGCCATTCAAGCACTCGGACTCACAGCCACAGACGCGAACCTGTACGCTGACGCGAAGTCGGGGGGCTACTCAACGTACCTTAGGGACATTCTAAGTGGCTCGAATGGGGCATACTCAGCGAAGGTCGGCTACGATCTTGTAACGGGACTCGGCAGCCCAATCACAACAAGCTTCGGGGCATCGCCCACTCCGGACTTTTCGATCTCCGCTAATCCATCTACACTCAACGCGTTGACGACGGGAAGCACACTAACCTCAACGGTGACTCTGAACGCATTAAATGGCTTCACCGGCGTAGTCAATCTAGGGTCGTCATCGCGCTGGGTCCAATTCAGCTCCCTGAGCGTCAACGTCCCGGGGACCTCAACCTTGACGATAATTGTCCCAGCTGGCACATCAGCTAACACCTACCCAATCACAGTAACGGGCACAAGCGGTAGCCTCAGCCACACATCAACCATCAACGTGGTTGTCCAAGGGCCTACCCTCAGCGCCTCGGTGACGACGGATAAAACATCCTACACGAGGGGACAAACGGTCACCGTCACCACGACAGTCACCTATGCCGGTAACCCTATCAGCGGTGCGTCGGTAAGCGTCAAGATCACAAACCCACGGGGATCAACCTCCACCCTCTCCGCCACAACGAACCCGAGTGGAATAGCGGTTGTGACGTACAGGCTGAGTTCCTCCTCCCTGAGGGGAACATATAGGGTTACGGCGACCGTAATTGAGACGGGGTACACATCGGCGTCGGCTTCAACCAGCTTTAGCGTAAGTTAATGCGTGTGGAGTAATCGGGTGAAACGTTTTTTTTAATGCGCACATGTTTCGAGGTGGTGTGACATCTCGTGCGAAACACCTTATTGAGAATTATGGGAGGTCGCGAAGTCTCAGTTTCGCCTTTATTCGCGAGCACTCTTTGGGGGGACCATGGTTAGCGGATGATTGAGCGCGCGCTCTAGTAGGTGTGGAGCAGATTTATTTAAGGGCATCAAACCATCTATATGGTGAACCATATGGATGCCGTGAAGACCACGATAAACGTGGACGAGGAGACGCTAAGGGAGTTCAAAAAGATGGCATCAGCCAGATACGGCGGCGAGAGGAAACTCAGTGCAGCGATAGAGGAGGCCATGAGGTCCTACAACTCCCAGAGCCTCCTCACCCTCTATGCTGAGCAGGAGGGGATAGCTCTCACCGCGTATCCATCATCGAGGGAGGTGGAGGAGAGGAGACCCCACGTGGACGCGTCCGCGGGCAAGGAAGTGAGGGGAATTCGTGATGCAAGGGAAACTGGCATATCTTGACACGAGTAGCCTGGCTAAGAGGTACGTATCTGAGAGGGGCTCAGAGGTCGTTGACAGGGTGTACGGCGAGTCTGAGGGGGGCAGGCTCCGGTTAGTGTTCTCGATCTGGAACATCGGGGAGGCGGTGGGCGTCTTCGACAGGTACCGTGTCAAGGGCCTCATCACCGATGGGGAGTTTAAGAGGGCGAGGGCTGATTTCGTGTCGGAGTCCCTCAAGCTGAGCCGCCTGGAGGCCCTGAGCCTGCTGCCAATCTCGTCCTCGGCGTTGGCTGGCTCATGGAGCCTCGTCTCCAAGCACCACATCTACGCGGCTGACGCCCTCCAGATCTCCTCCTCTAAGGAGGCCGGCGTCGAGCTGTTTCTCGCTGCGGATAGGAGGCTGCTGAAGGCCGCCTCTGCGGAGGGACTCAGAGCGGTTGACGTAGAATCCAGTGAGGCCCTGAGCAGTATTACGAAAAATTCCCCAGAAAGCCAATGACTTTAGTCAATGGATGAATGGGATTGCTGAAAGTGGTAAAACTGGGCTCGCGCGCGGTTTTGACGACGCGGGATATTCTCAAGGTACTTGACTGCACACCCGTAAGTGGGGAAGCCTCCCAGCCCACACTCTGGGCCAGCGTAGGCAACGTTTCCCTCGCCGAAGAGTCTAAGCGACCCGGTCAGCCTGTCAGCAATGACTTGAGGACTCTCAAGATGAGTCGAAGTGTCCGTTTCCCCCCGCCTAATCTTCTCCCACATTAACCCAGTGTCCTCGGATGTCTTTACGGTGCCAGCCACCAGGTCTTCGAAGCTAGTGGATGCCACAGCAACGCTCAGCCTATTCCCACTCTCAGCAAGCAGCCTTCTCGTGGATAACCCATAAACTGGGTCAGAGACGGGGGAGCCAACTATGTCCAGGTTTTCAACATCCCACATCAGGCCATCGGAGGTGTTGTGCAGGTGAATCATCGTCTCCACCCCCTGGATTTAGCCGCGTATGCGACCTCCTCCCACGCCCTCCTTAGGTACTCGCGGTCAGACTGTCCATTATCTAGTGTCGGGTCGTCCGTGATCCCGAAGGCTGGCTTATCTATAGATATTAGGGCCGTCCTACCCCTCTTAGACTTGAAGATGGAACTGGAGATCACCTGGCCGAGGAGGCCTCCCAGTTCCTCGAGAAGCTCAGGTGTCCTAGTCGAGAATACTCTGGAGAGTGTGTACGGACCCATCACACAGATTTTTAGTCCTAATTCACTTGCATCTGATGCCTCCGCCACCTCACCCAAGTGGCTTCTCACAGCGTAGACTTCCGGTATCATCTTCCCCGGCTCAACCACCATCTTCCCGTAGGCTACATATCCTTTCGGCGTCTTCGTGAGGCCTCTAATCATTTCAAGAAACATCTTGTTCATGTCCTTGAGCTGCGGATACGTCGGAATCTCGACTCCTGCCTTAATCTTATACTCTAACCCGGAAACCACCTGGTCCTCGAACACCTTCACATAACCGAACCCCTCCCCGTAACCCAAGTATTGGGTCAGGGTCTGCGACCTCTTCGCCCCCTCCAGAAACTCGTTTCGCTGCCCCTTTAGAGGCATGCTTCCGACGTCGCAAATCTTGACCACGCCTAGGGCACCACCCATTCGACACCTGAGCTACAACTGCTGGGGCGTCAATAACGGCGGCTTATCCAACTGGGCTAAGCCCTCTGTCGCCAAGCGCCTTATCTCGGACCTCGCGCCCTCAAGGTCGTGCTCCTCATAAGCGCCGCAGGTCTCCCTCCTGGCTCCCGGCAGCGACTCTATCTCAAGGGCTATCCCTAGCATTGACCTAAGCAACACTGTTGCTCTTCCCAGCTGCAAAGTGCCCCTCGGGTTGAGTAAGGTCACGTAGTAGCCGGTCCGGCAGCCCATAGGCGACACGTCGATTACGCTGAGGTCTCTCTGGTGTTCCTCAATCTCGGTCCTCAGGGCGACTGCGAACAGGTGCTCAAGGGAATGAGTCACCTTTGGGGTCAAGAGCTGGGTGTTGGGTGTCCTTATCCTTAAGTCAAACACCGAGATCTCGTATCCGCTTCCTGGGACTTCAATCCTCTTAGAAAGTCTGACATAGGGGGCCTTGATCCGCGTGTGGTCAAGGCTGAATGATTCTAAGCTAATCGTCTTGAGTTGGTTTTCCTCCTTTTCTAGGGTGACCCTTCATACTGTATATTCCAATATTTATGTTCTATTGAGTGATTTAGTCATACAGGAATAATTGTTTGGGTGCATGTTAGTCAATGGCACACGCGTGTGCATTCACACCCCGGTCCAGAACGAGGCCACACTTACCGCAGATGTGTATCTTACCCTCTAGCGAGCGAATGAGTTCAAAGATCATTTTCACACACCTCAACCCTCACTTTATTCCAGAAAACCTTAATCTGTTAAATCCCAATCCTCGCCGGGTGAAAAAAGTTGGCCGGTCCAAGACTGGAGGAGAGGCAAGCATCAAACCTGGCATACATAGAGACAAGGGGGCCCTTCGACAAGATTCCGTGGCAGGAGTACATCGAGAAGCTGTATGGCTGGGCTAAGGAGCAGAAGGTGATGCCCGGCTTCTACACAATGGGGGTTTACCTCGACGACCCCAAAGTGGTTCCACCAGAGGAGTGCAGGACGGAGGTAGCTATCACCTTCAAGGGTGATGCCCGGGAGGGATCCGGCGTTAAGGTCCGCGAGATGCCCGCGATGAAGGTTGCCTCCATCTCCCATAAGGGCCCAGGAAGCGAGTTCCAGAAAACCTATGGGGCTTTAATGGAGTGGGTTGAGAAGAAGGGTTACGAGTTGTCGGGTCCACCAATGGAGATCTACTCGAAGAAGCCCGAGGTCGTCGACGGGGAGACGATTCTCTACGCTAAGTTACTCTTTCCGGTGAAGAAGAAGTAGTGGTTGTTTCTCAATCTTCTTGTCGCGTGTGTGATGCTTAGCATCTCGATCTATAACGTCATCTTCTCGTGCACATCAGCGCACACTTCGTTTGGGTGAGCTACAGGGCTCTTCACGCGCCCCCCCCACATTCACGTCTTATATTCTTTATTAGTCCCAGTTGTTTGGTTACCTGTGTGTCAATTTGGGTAGCAATTTGAGAAAATTTACGCTAGAAGAGCTGAAACATTTCGATGGTCAAAACGGGAGACCAGCGTATATTGCCTACAAGGGAAAAGTGTACGACGTCACCGACAACTACACGTGGGGAGATGGGAAACACTATGGTGAACACCAGGCTGGACAAGACATTACTGATGGAATGTCTGACGCACCACATGGAGAAGATAAGCTCGAAACAACAATTCTAGTCGGTGAAATCACTAGCTAAGCCGCGCGCACATTAAAATTCTATAATTTATTGTATTGCTGCGCGCTGCCCTGTCCCTAAATTCAAAATAAGCTTATCTCGACAGTAAGGGTCTCGTCACCCATGGCGACCAACCGCAGGAGGTCAGTCCGTTAGGACAGGACGAACACGAGACCCTTGAAACACTCTTCAAAAACGTCGACTTAAGCATTGCCCAACAACAACTACTAGGCTGCTACCACACCACGGGACCCGGAAGACCACCGAGAAACCCACTCGGCATACTCAGAGCCCTCCTCATCATGAGGTTGAAGGGAATACGCAGCCTACGAGAGCTCACAAGGATCCTCGACGTAGACCTCCGCCTCAGACGGCTCTGCCTGATAAAGAAGAACGAAAATGGCTACCCGAGGTCAGTCATCAGCCGCTTCACCAGACGCGTCGGAGCAGAGACGCTTCAGCTGATCATCGAGGAGAAGGTCGTCTGGCTTCTACGGAGGAGCAAAGTGGAGGACGTGGACGTGCTTCTAGACGCCAGCTTCATCAAGGCCCGAAGCATCAGACACCCTGACAACGGCAGACGAGGCTTCTCCGACGCCGACGCCATGGTTGGGAGGAACGGGCGCTTCTACGGCCTCGGATACAAGCTCCACGTTGCAGTGGACCACCGAAGCGCGCTGCCTCTCGCCACTCTGCTGGCTCCGGCTAACGACAACGAGAAGAAGCATGCGCAGCCCCTCATCGAGAAGGCCAGGACGGTGCTGAGCAAGGTCGGTGGAAAGATCAGGAGCCTTGTGGCGGACAGCCAGTACAGCAGCGGGAAGGTTAGGGGTCTCGTTGAGGACTCGGTGATCCCTTACATGTCTAATCAGTCGGCTGGTGGGGATGCGCTGAGGGTTGACAGGAGGTTCAGGACACATGGCCCAGCTGGGCTGGTGGTGGAGTACCATAAGCGGCCGTTGGTGGAGTCGGTTTTCAGTTTCCTGAAGGACCAGTACGGGTTGAGGGTGATTAACGTTAGGGGTCTGGTGAACGTGTCGGTGTATGCGCTGCTTAGCCTGCTGTGCCATGTGTTGAGTCGGGAGGCGGCTGAGAACGTGGGTAGGCTGGATAAGGCGTTGTCTCCGACGTTCTTCAACACTTGAGGGTGGGTCCTGGCTTGGCGGCGTGTGGTTGCTAGTGGGTACTGGGTTTAGGGTTCTTTCTGGGTGTAGATTTGTGGTTTGTCTCCTCGTGTGTTTCGTGTTGGGTGGTCGGCTTCTGTTTGTTGGGGTCTTTGGTTGGGTCTTATTGGATGAGAATCTGTGGGTGGATTCTATTTAGGGACAGGGCAGCGCGCACCTGTGTGGGGGGATAAGAATATTGCCCAAACCCAAACTTCAGAGGGCTGTTTCTTGGCAGCTTATTTCTTCTTAGATTCAGCCCTTTTCCCCAACATATGCGAAACGAAAAAGATCAGAAAAGAGGAATACCAGAGAACGAACCTCAAATGACCTATCTGAGTTGGAACCCAGAAAACCGGGGTAGCCGAAACTAGAAACAATGCCCCAACGACGTACTCGGCAATCATCTTGTTCCTAGGTAGAAGAGGTATGGCTCAATCGCCACGCAGAAGAGTATGCAATTCAAAGCGATGTCTTGCTAGGTCACGCGCGCACCGATTAGCAAAGAACTGCACACGCGAACTAAAAACATCTTATAAAATAATCTGCGTAAGTATAACCATGAGTTATTCAAAAGGTGAAGAGGAAGTCTTACGCGCACGCGGTGCTGCGAACAGCGAGATCCCCGAGAAGTTCACGCCGAAGACCGACAGCTTCGACTACGTCCGCCGCGAGGAGATGATCCCGATGCGCGACGGCGTAAAACTCAAGACCGTGATCCTCGTGCCGAAGGGCGCGCAGGAACGCGCCGATTGTGGTCACGCGCACGCCCTACAACGCCTCGGAGCGCACGCTCCACTTCAACAGCCCGAACCTCTCCTCGGTCGTGCCTCAGATGAACGACACCACGTCTGCGGCGCGCTACATCATCGTGTACCAGGACGTGCGCGGGAAATACGGCTCCGAAGGCGACTACGTGATGACCAAGCCGCTCGCGGGGCCCCTGAACGCTACCGGCACCGACAACGCAACCGATTGCTACGACACCATCGACTGGCTGGTGAAGCATGTGCCGGAGTCGAACGGCCGCGTGGCCACGATCGGCGGCTCCTACGAGGGCTACACAACGCTGATGAGCACGGTAAACCCGCACCCGGCGTTAAAAGCCGCCGTGCCGTTCGCAGCGATGGTGGACTGGCTGGATGGGCGACGACTGGTTCCACTGGGGGGCGTTCCGCCAAGAGGCAGCGCTGTCGTACACCTACGACCAGCAGGCGACGCGCAGGAACGAGGTCAAGTGGTGGTCCGGAACCTATGACACCTATGACGATTTCCTGCGCGCAGGTAACGCGGGCGCGATGGCCGCCTCGCGCGGCATGGAGAGCATCGGGTTCTGGCAGAAGCTTGCAGCGCACACGGCCTACGACTCCTTCTGGCAACAGCAGGCCGTGGACAAGCTGCTCGCCGAACGCCCACTCAAGGTGCCGATGCTGATAGTCGGCGGGCTCTTCGACCAGGAGGACATCTACGGCTCGCACGCGCTCTACAAGGCACTCGCACCAAAGGATCCTGACGGCAAGCTCGTGCACTTCGTACTCGGGCCTTGGAACCACGGGCAAGGGCGGCGCGATGCGCGAAGCCTCGGCCCGCTGCAGTTCGAGGGCGACACCGCCGGCTGGTTCCGGCGCAATGTGATGCAGCCTTTCTTAGACCACTACCTGAAGGACGCCCCGAAGCCGGACACTCCGCGCGTGCTCGCATACGAGACTGGCGCGAATGTCTGGCACCGCTACGACGACTGGCCACGCGCTTGCGCAAATGGCTGCGCTGTGTGCTCGCGCAATATTTACGTTCAGGCGGACGGGGGGCTCGGCTTCGAGGCTCCGTCCGCTAAAGAGCAGGCCTTCGACGAGTATGTGTCGGATCCCGCGAAGCCCGTGCCCTACCGGCAGCGGCCGACTGTAGCGACTTACGCGGCGGAGTCCACCTGGGGTGAGTGGCTGGTGGACGACCAGCGCCACGCCGCCTCACGCACGGACGTGCTGGTCTGGTCCACGAAGCCGCTGAAGGAGCCCATACGCGTCGCAGGTGAGCCTGCCGCGAGGCTGTTCGCCTCGACGAGCGGCAGCGATTCCGACTGGGTCGTGAAGATCATCGACGTCTGGCCGGACGAGGTGCCGGAGAATCCGAAGCTCGGCGGCTACCAGCAGATGCTTTCAGCCGACATCTTCCGCGGCCGGTATCGCGAGGACCTATCGGTCGCGAAGCCGCTGGAGCCCGGCAAGGTGCTGGAGTACCGCATCCCCTTGCCGCACGTGAGCCACACCTTCCTGCCCAGCCACCGGATCATGGTGCAGGTGCAGTCGAGTTGGTTCCCGCTATATGACCGCAACCCGCAGACCTTCGTGCCGAACATCATGTTCGCCCCACAGGAGAGCTACCGGAAGGCGACGCAGCGCGTGTGGCGGACGGCGGAGTTCCCGACAGCGATCGAACTGCCCGTCATCCCGTAGCAGCAGTCGTCAGGCTCGCGTGATCCCCTGGAGCGAGTGAACATGCCTCTTTTTCTCATCGAATCTGGTGGCGCGTGCTTCCTATGAAGTTCAGCGCGCGCTTAAAGAACCAGATTAAGTTGAACTCGAGGCGTATTTCTCCCAACTCACGATATCGTCTAGACTCTTCCTCTCCTTAGGCGAAGGTGTCTCATCAGGGACTCCTATAGGCATGACTGCGACGGGCCTTAAGTTATCAGGAATGCCTAAAAGCTTCCGAATCAGGTCCTCCCTACCCGTCTGCCCCATCCAACACGCACCCAGACCAAGATCTGTGACAGCCAACGCGATGTGTTCAAACGCTATCCCGAGGTCGTTACTACACCAGTTTGGGGAAGCTTCCTGATCTGCCAAGCCGACTATCATCAACGGCGCCTTTGCTGCCCACTCCGATTTAGCCAGTTGCTTAATGGTTTCCTTGTTCTCGACGACTATGAAGTGCCATGGCTGCCTGTTACTCGCTGAGGGGGCGATTCTGGCCGCTTCAAGGATCTTTAATATTTTCTCCCTTGGTATGGGAGCATCCTTGTATTTGCGGATGCTTCTCCTCTTCAGCAGAACTTCTTCAAAATTCAATTCAATCTCCAAGGTGAGAAATCGTAAGAGGATAATATAAAGGGAGCATCATCCTATGCTTGTACGGATTTTATCTTATTGTAGTTTCTAGACCGCGCTCTCTCGCGCGCGACGCGTTTTACGCTTAAGTTGGAGTTGGAACGACCTTTACTGTGAGGATACCATTGTTGCGCGAATGATCCTCGTCTTCGAGAGTGCACGCGGATAATCTTAATGATTAAAAGTGCGCTCGAAAAGAACAGGGTGATATGGTGCAAAAGGCGGTGTTTTCATGGAGTGGTGGGAAAGATAGCGCCTTGGCCCTTTACGAGATCAAGAAAACTAAGGCATATGATATCCTAAGATTGATGACTACGGTGACTGAGGAATATGATAGAGTCAGCATACACGGCGTGCGACGAACCTTGCTAGAAGAGCAGGCAGCATCCCTGGGTTTCCCCATCGACGTGGTCTTAATTTCAAGAAGCATATCCGATGTAGAGTATGGGCTTAAGATGGAGGGGATCCTCTCAAAATATTCGGCGGCTGGGGCATCATCAATAGTCTTCGGGGACATATTCTTGGAAGATGTTAGGGGATATCGGGAGGATAACCTGTCGAAGGTGGGGATGAAGGGAATCTTCCCAAACTGGAAAAAAGATACGCGCATGCTCGCCGAGACGTTCATAGATTTGGGTTTTAAAGCGATCATAACCTGCGTCGACTCAAAAGCCTTGGAGGAGAAATTCGTGGGAAGGGTTTTCGATGAACAATTCTTGTCGGACCTTCCATCCAGCGTCGATCCCTGCGGTGAAAATGGAGAATTCCACTCCTTTGCATATGATGGTCCGATATTTCAAAGAAGAATACGATTTGAGACTGGCGAAATCGTCTTCAGAGAAGGCCGTTTCTACTACTGCGATCTGTTACCTGACTGAAATTAATGGTGCGCGCGAACCGGATTTGTGGTTATGCGCGCGCATACTGGTAGCTAAAGGTTGATAATTTCTCACGAGCACGTGCGACTTGGGCTCGAAACGCTTACGCAGTGGCTAATTCTGAATAGATGAGTTGAGGATGCTTGCGCTGTTCTACCTCTACACGAAGGATAGCGCTTCTTCAAAGTCCACTCGAAGATCGCTGAAATCCTCTATGCCAACGGAGACGCGCACCAGACTCTGGGTGATCCCCATCCCCTCCTGCTCCTCGCGGCTGAGCTCACCGTGCGTTGAGATGGAGGGAATCGTCGCGATGGTATCAACTCCGCCAAGGGACGTCGCGAGCTTGACCAGGCTCAGATGATCAATCAGGCTCGTAACCTCTTTCAAACCACCCTTGACCTCAAACGCGAGCATGCCCCCGAAGCCACGCATCTGTCTCTTAGCCAACGCGTGCTGCGAGTGGCTGGTTAGACCCGGGTAGTAGACCCTTCTGATCTTCGGGTGATCCTCCAGGAAGCCGGCGAGCGAGAGCGCGTTTGAGTTTTGGCGTTCAACCCTAAGCGCCATAGTCTGCATGCCCACGAGAAGTAGGAAAGCGGCGAAGGGATCAAGTGTTTGACCGTATATTGATCGAGTTTCTTTGATCGTGTGGATGTGCTCCTTATCGCTGACAGCCACCCCGCATACGACCTGATGGTGGCCTGATAGGGACTTCGTGGCGCTCTCCACCACCACATCGACTCCCATTGGCAACGCCGTTTGGTTCAGAGGTGAAGCGAACGTGTTGTCGAGAACTGAGGTCAGCCTGTGTTCCTTGGCGATTCTTGCGCCATGAGCTATGTCCACCAGCTTCAGCGTGGGGTTGGTGGGGGTCTCAAGGTAGATCATCCTGGTTTTCTCGTTGATTAGGCGCTCAACCTCGTCTACGTTGGCTGTGTCGAAGAAATGTGTTTTTACGCCCATCTTCTCCTTCAGCATGTTGAAGAAGGTGAAGGTTTCCCCGTACAGGTCCCTCTGGGCGAGGATCTCATCACCCTTCGAGACCAGGCTCATGATCGTTGAGGTGATGGCCGCCATTCCCGCTGAGAAGACGGCTGCATCCTCCCCACCCTCGATGGCGGCGATCTTCACTTCGGCTGCCCTCTGAGTCGGGTTCCCCGTGCTGGTGTAAGTGTACCCCACTTTTTTATGCTTGTATCTGGCGATTAGTTCAGCCACGTTTGGGACCGCATATGTTGTCGTTTGATAGATGGGTGTGGTTATGGAGCCCCATGATGGATCTGGTTCGGTTCCTAGGTGTACGCACTTCGTGGAAGATCCAAAGTTCTCTTCTTTTACCATTTTTTCTAGCTCCAGTTTGTGTGTTTTGTTTCGCTTTTTAGTATGTTAGGAAGGGAAGTTATAATGGTTCAGCTGCGCGCGCTCAAGGAGATGGGGATGAACCTAATAGTTGCTAACGATGTGTCGAGGGAGAAGCGGGGTTTCGACGTTGATACGAATGAGGTCTACATTGTGGACCCGAAGGGGGATGTTCTCCATATTCCTCTTACGAGTAAGAGGGAGATCGCAACTGGGCTTCTAGACAAGGTCAAATCACAGATTAAATAAACCCTTTACCTTCTACTCTTGCGCGCTCGCAGTAAACACCATCGTGCGCACGAAGGAAAACTCCGCGAGATAGAGTTTTATCTCCAGTCACAATTTCAACGAACGTGAGTAAAATATGGGTAATAGGGGCGCAATAGGCTTCGGTGGGTTCCTACTCGGTCTCGGATTCGGGTACATTCTATTCAGGGAACTAAACTTAACAGTCAACGACTTCGCCTGGATCCTCATCATTCTAGGCGCAGCAATCATTCTGTCAGCCACCATAAGAAACATCAACCCCCACATTGGCATCCACAGAATAATTGGTGGCTTCGCGGGTGGCCTCATCTTCGCACTCTTCCTAACACAGGGCATCAACTTCTTCACCGGAGTTATAGGAGTCGGCAACGGTTTCCTCCCCTACTCCACCACAGACGTAAAAACCTACACGGGGGCATCAACATCCAGCAGTGTCTACCTGAAGCTCGGATCCATAAATGGGGAAATAACGCTCTCCACGTGGGATAAGCAGGAATACAGCATCGTCTCGACGATCACGGCCCGCGGATCAACGCAGAATGAAGCTGATAACAACCTCGCCAACATAGGAAAAGACCTCGCCGAAGTCGAGAACGCGACGCATCAGAGTCTCACACTCGTCTACAATTCACCCATCCTCATCAACAACCCCTACCAGATCAACGTGGACGTGAAGCTTCCCTCCTCTGCTAAACTCGACCTCGACATCACCACAAGCAACGGCGTGATAACGGTCAGCAACGTAAACTGTGAAAGCGTCTCGATACAGACGAGTAACGGTGCCCTCCACCTCACAGATGTGGTGGCAAATACACTCAGGGGAACAACCTCAAACGGTCCAATCACAGGTACATTGGATGCAACCAGCTGCAACCTCTCAACAAGCAATGGCCCAATCACAATCCAGATCCCTTCAAGAATGAGCGGAAACTATACCCTACAGACCAGCAATGGCAACGTCGACCTCACTCTCGGCTCGACAGCCAAATACCGGCTCGATGCCACGACGAGCAACGCGGATGTGACCTTCAGCATACCTAATTTCACATATTCAAGAGACGCGAATACCTCCAAGGCGGGGCAGACGGTTGGCTACGATTCAGCTCAAACCAAGATCTCCGTGAACATTGAAACAAGCAACGGTTCAGTCACTGTTCACCCCGACGTCCCCGTTGTCTAACCATCATCGCAACGCATGCGAATATAGATGGGGTCGCGCGCTAAGAGGGTCAGGGGACCCTCGTTACGACCGACCACGTAATCAGCGGCTTCGGGATCGAGCCAACGAAACTACTCGAAGTCCCCTGAACCGCGTGGATAAACCCCCGAGAAACCCAGCGATGCACGTATGTCGCACAACTTAAAATCAATGTTTCACATGTCAAAAACATGGAAAAATCCGAGATGACCAAAAAGAAACCCCGCAGATGCATCAAATGCAATGAACCCCTCAATAACTTCATAGCATACGTCCCCGATGAAGGCGAAGAATGCCTCAAATGCTACACGGAATACGCAAAGAGCAAAGAGTTCTACCCAAGACACTTCCAGAGAAAGATAAAGAATAGAGTATTGTATCTTAATCGGATCGATCTACATTCATGCGCGCGATTGTATTGAGGAATTTAGTCACATAGGAATCGTATTGTGGCTGCACCAGCGCGCGAGGTAAAACAGTTGTCCCTATGAGTGGTACTGATCGAAGTAGGGGTCCTTCCTGTAGTAACCCTGCCAGATGGACTTACCTGCGTCTACAAGCAGCTTCCCTTTGGCGTACACCTTCTCGACCCTGAGGTTCTCAGGCTTGTCCGCGATGACGATGTCGGCGTCGTATCCCTCCCCGATCCTTCCCTTCTTGTCATCAATACCGAGGCAGCGTGCGGGGTTTGTGGTCACCATCTTCAGAGCTTCCTCGAAGGGGGCGATGCGGTTGCGAGCGATGTCTCTCATCTCCCTACGCGTAAAGTCGACGGGAGCTATGTAGACAGCCACCTGCTTACCGTTTGCGTCCCTTATTGCCATCGGGCAGTTCGCGTCACTGCTGATGGTGATGCCCTCGATGGGGCAACCCTCAGCCAGCATCCGCTTAACAGCCAGATCAGTCTTCAGCCCAGTGAGCGTCCCCTCCTCCTTGCGCATCTGAGTTGTGAGGTCGACGAATCCTCCCCTCTTTGCCCACTCAACGCCCTGCGCGATGACGTCGGGCGTAGCGCGGTTGATGTGCGTTGGCACGATGCCCTTCGGTTCGAGACCCGTGTTCTCGATCACCTCGAAGAGCATGTCCATCCTCTGCGGACGCCTCCCCACATGTACGTGGGTCACCGCCGTCTTTTTCACAGTCTCCGCCCCGATGTTTACCTCACTGACGAGTTCCGCCATCTCCCTCCAGGTGTGATGGCTCGTCGTCGCGTCCGAGATGGCCGTCTTGCACCCCCTAACCTTGTCGATTAGTATGACGTCACCCCTGACCGTGCCCGTTATCGTCGGGGGTGGGATGTGGAAGCACCCAGTGTAGATGTATGTGGTGAGCCCCAACATCTCCAGCTCAATTGCCTTCCAGTAGAGCTGCTCGAGGGTACGAACCCAGAGTTCACCACCGAGAGTTCCTACAGCAGTCGTGACACCGCTCTCGACTATGTCTTGGAACGAGACGTCGTATGTGTGGCCGTATGGACCCTGGCTATCATCAGCGCCCGTGATGTGTATATGTGGGTCAATCCAGCCGGGGTAGACGACCCTCCCAGCTGCTTCTATGACCTCGCATTTGTACCCACCAGGAGCTTGGAGGTTCTGCCCAACGGCTGCGATCTTGTCTCCAGCGATCAGGATGTTTACCTCTCCGAGTTTTTCTGGGGCGTAGACCTCCCCTCCGACAATCAGCTTGAACATTGAGGCAACCTCTATGTCCTGTGGTGGTCGTACTCGGCGTCGGGTGTTGTTATCGGTGTCACGGAGAGTATCCTGTCATTGATTTTGTAGACTCTGAGCCCCGCGTAGGATATTTTGTTGCCCTCAAGGAGTTTCTGGGCCTTCTCCTCACTCTTCGGAGGCACATAGAGGAAGAACTTTTTCTCCTTCTCACCGAACCCCGCCTTATCTGAGAGCAGCCTCCACCTTGCCACCGATGATGGAGCAACCTCTTTTGCCAGGGCGACGTCGGCAATCTCCTGTATCCTACCGTCTGGCTTAGTGATTACGATGCTTGGGTAGACCACCTCTTCATCGGTGTCTATCCCTCTTTTTTTCACCTCGTCGTTGACTATTGTGACGTAGCCCTCCCCCCAGTCCTGCTGATCAACGAATGGGAACCGGGTGGCGGCGATGATTCTGATGACGCGATTTCTGATAGTCTCCTCGCTGACCATTTGGGTTCAGATACAAGGCTACAATGCACCTTTTGAAGCTTCATAGGCCGGTGCATTGATCGACTCGATCCTCCTCGACAACTGGAACACCCTCGTCACGCGAGAGTGGCTAGATTGAGTAGAGCTCACTAACGTATTGCTCCACTATTCTATCCCAGGAGAACCGCTGAGCGAAGGGAAGAGCGTTCTCAGCCATCTTCTCCGTATTCGCTATCATGTATTCGCGCGGGCGACATGGCGTAATGGTATAAGGATTGTTATGCGCGCGCGATGGTTTGTTTCATTGAGGGTGGAGATATCTGAAGATCCGCAGCAAGCGCGCGTTTTTCAGGAAAGCGTTATTTCAAATCTCAACACCATCCATGAGTAACGTGAAAGCAGTAAAGAGCGAATCGCTTTGAATTGGATAGATAACTACATCGGGGTCGGAGACCTAATCGACGCCAATAACGTCGACGATCTGAGGAAACGGGGTGTTGACTTCATCGTGGACGCGAGGACCCTGTTTGAGACCGTGCGGGTTGGGTTTCTCGAGGAACACCGCCCCGTCCCCGACAAGATCCTTAAGGCCTCAAGGCTTCTTCTCGCCTTGTCGGATCTCGACGCTAAGATACTCATACACTGCCTCGTGGGCGTCAACCGGACGCCGTTCCTAGCGATGGTGTACGTGAGCAAGAAGTACAAGATGAACTACGAGGAGGCCTACAGGTTCGTGGCGGAGAAGAGGCCGAACACCCGCATACATTGGGATTGGGTGAGGATGCTGGAATCCCGCGAAGCCAAAGACGCTGCGGCGCGCGCGAAAACTTGTTCGTCAAGGTCGTGCAGAGAAAGGTAGGCCCGCGCTCGGGTCATGTAACCTTTAGGGTAATGTTTACCGTGTGTGTTAGGGTTCCACTTGTTCCCGTGACCTTTATCGTGTAAATTCCCGGGAAGGTTGTTGAGCTAACGATTAGTGTTAGCTTGGAGTTTATTGAGCCGCCCGACGTGGGAGTTATGGTGGTCGGTGACAGTGTGTATGCTACTCCTCTGGGGAGTCCCGAGGGGGCCAGTTTCACCGCCGAGCTGAAACCATTTAGTGACGTGACCGTTATGGTCGTGTAACCGTTTTTTCCTCTGGCTATGCTTAGGGAGCTCGGTGACGCGGATATGGTGAAGTCGGGTTTCGTGGTTGTGACACTCGCAGTGTTGGAGTACGCGGAGCTGCCCGCGTTGTTGTACGCGTATACTCTGTAGTAGTATGTTGTCGAGGGGTTGAGGCCGTTGTCGGTGCATGAGACGGTGTTCTGTGGGAGGTCCGCGATCTGGCTCCATGGGCCGTTTGATGTTGATGCTCGCTGAACCCTGTAGCCGGTCTCGGTGCCCGAGTTGTCCCTCCAGCTTAGGTTGACCTGTGTTGTTGAGGACGCGGTCGCTGTCAGGCTTGAGGGCGCGCATGGTATGGTTACTCCGTTGTTGGGCTGCATCGTGTACGAGTAAGCGACCTGGTAGTTGCTGCTCTGCCCCGGCGCGGATTCCACGTAGTCAACGGTCGCCTGGGTCGGTGTAACCGTGACTCTCAGATGCCCCGGGCTTGGCAGCACCTCAAACGTGTATGTCCCAATGCTGTAGCTGTTGAACCCGTATCCCGAAAACCCCGCCGCTGGGAGGGACTGGTAAACTATTCCGTCGCGTTTCTCGTACGCGTACTCGTGGTCGTGGCCGTGGAAGAAGGCTGTGACGTGGTTGTCACACATTATCTCATGCACCGGCTCGCTACCCCATAGAGATGGGGGGCGATTCGTGTTCCATCCCCAGGTCACCCCGTCGACGTCGTATCCACCCCACTCGACGAGGTTCGCGGGTACGGCTCCGCCTCTTCCACCGTAGTCCGATGACCCACCCGTCATGTGGTGGGCGAAGACGAACTTGTATTTGGCATCGCTCTGCTCGAGCGTCGCCTTGAGCCAGTTGAATTGTTGGAGCCCCAGCGTCCAGTCCCACCTGTTTCCTGAACCTGGGCCCGGCTCTCCTCCACCGACGTTTCCGACGTATGGCTTGGTTGTCGTGTACCAGTATGGGTCTATTACGACGAATAGGGCGTCCCCCCAGGTCCAAGAGTAGTAGTCCTCACGGAGATGATTTCCGTTGATGTAGGGGTACGGATCCGTGTTGCCCGAGTAGAAGCCGTCTGGCACCGGGTTGAGGTAGTACTTCCTCTCCGCGTCCACCCCGAGCACTGGGGGGCTTGTGGCCGGCGTTGCGGTGTCCGTTAGGTGCCAGGCCTCCTGCTGCTCGTGATTCCCGATGACCAGGAACACCGGCGCCGAGCTTCCCGCGATGTCAAAGAACTGTCGCTGAGAGAGGTAGGCCTGATCCGCCGCCGATTGCGTGGTCACACCATCCATGGCGAACGTGTCTCCGCAGTCGATCTCGAAGTCCGGGTTATCTTTTGCAACATTGGTCATCGTCTGCCTCCAAGTGGCAGCGTTTCCGAGCGTTATGTTTACGTGCGAGTCCGATGTTATGTCGAATGTGAAGGTGCTTCCCGGGGCCCTCTGGGTCTGGAACTGGTGCTCGCTTCCCTCTGCCACCCAGTTGACGTCATCCAGGCTGGTCACCATCCGGTAGTAGTAGCGGGCATTGGGTGACAGGCCTTTAATGGTCACGTTGTTCGGTGTCCCGCTGATGAGTGTGGATACATCGGTCTCGTACTGGTAGCTCCCTGAAGCTGTGCCGTACTCGTAGTAGATGTATCCGTTTGAGCTCGGCACCACGTTCACAGTGATGGAGGTGTCCGTTGGTCTGCCCAGTAGCTCGGTCGCCGCAAAGGTCACCTGACTGCTTGAATTTATCACCTGCACACCGAGGCTTTGGGTGATTAGCGAGGCTAAGATTATTGTAGCGAGTATAGTTAGGCAACTCCCGAAGACTCTTCCCCCTCTCATTCACTTCACCACAAACGTTTGATTGAACGCTGCATCCCTTAAGAGGCAGCGTTTTCCCTGAATGAAATACAGCAATCCAGTTTATAGTACTATCGGAATATAGTTATTCAAATAAATTCTAGCGCACGCGTAGACTACTTCGGTAGGGTGTAATCCCAAACCCCATCATATTGATTAAACGACCACGATCATTGCAGGGTATCTACATGGTTGGTTAATCGGGTACGATCTGCCAATTAGGCATCGGGATAGAAATAGACTGAGGTGGATCAAAAAGACTCAGAGTAGCCAAGGCTTGAATGACGAAGTTTTGGGTTATTAGAGCGTGCGTGGAAAGAATATCAGTCTGGTCGCAATCACTTCGACGAGCCGGTCAAGAATCGGGTGAGCTATTCCTTAGTACAGATAAACAGGAACCCCATAAATACGTAAACTGCCACGAACCCCTCACACACTTCATCGCCTACATCCCAAGAAAAGGCGAGGCGTGTCTCAGATGCTTCACAGAATTCGCCCAAGCCGAAGACAACCTCTGACCAAAAAATCAACAAACCGCGTACGCGAGTTGATACGTCGCGCGCGCAGGGTGGCGAAGGATAAGTGAAATGCACGTTTGCTTTTTTAGAAAATCGTATATTAGGATCACCTGAACGCCTCAAAGTAACCCAAACGAGGAAACGTACGCGCTCCCCGATATAGAGCTCCGGTGGAACACAGAGCTCCGACCGGAAGACACCCTTCCTTTCGATGCGCGCGCGATTTAATCTTAAAACTTGTAGAAGATACATTTACTCCATATGGAGTCACGCATACGAGTCGAACAGACACTGGATCACAGAGAGCCCGACATCGTCCCACTGGACCTAGGTGGAAGCGCGGTCACGGGAATGCATGTGAGCACAGTCTACAGGCTGAGACAGGCACTCAAACTGGATGCCCCAGGGACACCGGTGAAGGTAATCGAACCCTACCAGATGCTGGGTGAGATAACGCACGACCTCCAGGAATCTCTGGGGGTCGACGT
Source organism: Candidatus Bathyarchaeota archaeon (assembly GCA_963780545.1). Taxonomy (GTDB): domain Archaea; phylum Thermoproteota; class Bathyarchaeia; order TCS64; family TCS64; genus UBA8941. The sequence continues at coordinate 7,639 of CAWACK010000010.1, read as the reverse complement.
AGTCGGCTTGACTGGGCCCAGGGCGATGTTCGGGTACAAAAACGAGGACTGGAAGCCCTGGACAACATTCGACGGAACACCCGTGCTCGTACCCGGAGGCTTCAACACCGAGCCGGATTTCAACGGCAACATACCCATGTTCGCCAACGGAGACAAAAACCACCCACCCAGCGGCTGGATGCCCAGGGATGGTTTCTACTTCGACTCAACCGAGCGACAGAAGCCCCTGGACTGGAAAAAAATCGACCTCGAAGACAACTTAGAGGAGTTCACAAAGATAACAATGGAGGACCTAAACTACTTCAACGGGGAAGCCTATAGACTCCACTCAACGGGTAAAGCGGTTCTAGCAAACTTCGGAGGATCCAGCTTCGGAGACATCGCATTGATCACCGGGCCCGACATGAAGGACCCCCGAGGAGTCAGAGGGGTAAAGGAATGGTACATGTGCCACGTGAGACGCCCGGACATAATTCAGGGGATATTCGATTATCAGCTCAACATAGCAATCGAGAACTTCGAGAAGATACACCGTAGAGTGGGTGAAAAGGTCACGGCTGTGTTCATCACGGGAACAGACTTCGGCACACAGCTCAAGCCAATCATGTCGGTCCAATCGTTCAGGAAGCTCTACAAACCTTACCACTCGAAGATCAACGAATGGGTCCACGAGAACACCTCGTGGAAGACATTCATCCACAGCTGCGGATCGGTAGCAGCCCTCATCCCGGAGTTCATAGACTCCGGCTTCGATATCCTTAACCCAGTCCAACTATCGGCGGCCAACATGGACATGAGGGAACTCAAGGACAAGTATGGTGGACGTATCACATTCTGGGGGGGAGGCGTCGACACACAAAACACGCTGCCATTCGGCACACCTAGCGAGGTGGAGAAACAGGTCAAGGATAGGGTGAGAGTCTTCATGAGAGGCGGCGGCTTCGTCTTCAACACCATCCACAACGTGCAACCTAGGATTCCCATCGAAAACGTGGTCGCGATGTACGATGCCTTGAAGAGTGTACGCGCTGAGCATTAACGAATTCAGTGTCAGGCGTATTTCCCATTTTCATCCATGAAAGCTAACCTCTGCTCAGGGAGCGCATCGGGGGTCTGGTAGATCTTCACCCTGGGTCCTCCCCTCTTAAACCTAGGCCTCTGCAACGCGCGCGCTTACTTCGCGTGTGCACCGGAACTCATATAAGAAAAATTTGATGATTTTAATGTATGAATTTTAATAAAACTGATTTACTTATGTATACTCTCTTTGTTATTTTGGTAGCTATTTTAGGTCTGACACTATATGGTGTTATTCAAAAACCGATAGTTGACTATAAGATTTCATCATCTATTTCAGTTAACGGAACGTTACCTAATGATAACAATGTTACCGTAGCATTTAATATAAAGGATGCAGGTAATCTTCCCTGTAATGTTTGGTTAGAAGTAAGATACTGTAATTTGACTTTAATTAATGGAGATAATTTTAAGATAAGTGATTATAAAGATTATACAGAGTTGTCGCTACAGTTTAATTTAAATGCTGATGAAAAACAGGATCATCAAACTGAGGTGAAGTTTGTTCCGGTTAAAGATGCTAGGAGTATGTTTGTATACGCGTATGTTAAGAGTGATTTTGGAAATGATGTTGTTAATAACTTCTATACTAGTTTCAATAATTCTAATTTAGTAGGCAGTAATACTTTGCTATTTAGTCTAAGTGATGGTGGTTACAAGAGAGAAGATCAGGCTAAGATGAGGGAATTTGTATTAAATTATCCAAGTTTAATCAAATGATGCGCGCGCGAAATTCATCCCAGCCAACGACCCTACCTACCCGTATTTAATTTTGATTAATTAGCAAGATACTAATTTATTATTTTCATTATTTAGCAAATTAGGAAGTGTGCACATGGGTTGTGTACGTTACTGGGAAGCGACTGGCGCTGGCTGAGCCGGTGGCTCGAGGGTCTTCTCATCGATGTAGAAGAAAGCGACGGCCAACAGCACCTGCGCAGCGAAGAGGATTACGAACCCAACCAGAACAATCGTCGTAGCCGCTCCAATCAGATACACGAAGCCCGCCCTACCAAACATATCGACGTGAAGCTTCGAGGCGATGGATGAGTAGCTTCTCCTGACGTAGATCGATGACACGAGCAGCATGACCCAGACCACGGCGAGCCCGGCGAGAACCGGGACAATCAACCCAGCCCACTGGCCCGGAGGGATGCTCGATGGTCTGAAGCCCGATAGGTTCGAACCCATCAAGCCGTTGCTCCTGAAGAAGTTGATTGCGGTTCCGGCGACGATCAGCGCCCCAACCACCAAGCCGGCTACTGCGAAGCCGACCGCAGTCAGCATGTTCCTGTAGATGGATCTCTCGCCTACGATGTCTGAGATGTCTTTTACCGCGAGGAGGATCAGTATGAATCCGGCGAACCCAGTAGGACCCCTATGGTCGGTACCGCCGTGAGTATCATGAGTATTGATCCTATCTCTCCGAGGGTCTTAGCCTGCGACAGGTTGGGCATTTTAATTCACAAATTATGCTTAATCCTAGCTGATTTAAAGGTGACCACGATACGCACGCATGCCGAATACTATCGCGCGCGCTACGCTTGCAAACGCCAGCAGATCCCGTGGCGTTCATATCGATAGGCTAACTGTTCTACAGTTAGAGGATCGATGGAGTCGAGTGACCGTTTCCAGCAAATACCAGGTCATAATGCCAGAGAGGGTGAGAAGGGAGGCAGGGATAAAGCCAGGTGACAAAATGGCCGTCATCGTAAAGCACAACATAATTCATTACATCCCAATCAGGCCTCTGGAGGCTACCAAAGGGCATGACGCCGGGCCTCGATACGAATGATATCAGAGATGAGCATGACTGGAGGCTTGATCTCAGTCGACTCATACGGGTGGATTCAAGCGCTTAACCAACGGACTCAAAGGCTAAGCTCTACAACGCGGGCAATAGAGAAGGCCGCCCCCTCCGAGATAGTCGCCTGGGCGATGGTGCTCTACGAGGTCTACAAAAAGATTAGGCAGGCTGTGAACGAACAGAGCGCCTTGGAGGCGGTGGCCGCCATCGGTCAGACGCTCGTTGTGCCCGTCGACCAATCCCTCTGCCTTCAGGGGGCCGCTGACTACAGTCTGATGTTTGGACTGCATATGGCTGACGCAATAGTGTATGCGACGGCGTGCCACTATGGTGCGGAGCTCTACACCAGTGTCGAGGACCTAAAGGGCGTCAAAGGAGTCGTCTTCATCTGATCCGCGCGCGAATACATCATGCATCTTCTAGAACCGATCAGGATCATTTCCTAGAAGGGTTTAATTTTAATTAATTTTCTCCCCTCGGAATAGATTATCGGTCTAGATGTGAGTATACCCTCTCTGAGAGTATGAATGATAAATCCCGACGAGTCGTAGGTTTTTTCACCCCTGTCGCTGATTAGTATTTCGCTGAGTGCGGCTGGTCCAACTACCATCTTGACGCCACGTCTCTGAGTGAAAAAACACTGGTGTAAATGACCACAGAGAATCGCCAAAGTATTTGATTGACTGATAATTTTATCGAATTTCGCCGCATCTTCTAAGTTGAACAATGTTTGTGATAATTATCCGTAAAATGGAGTGGGAAAGGGGGGTGATGTAATGCGATAATCGTGGCTCATCTTCGAGCAGCTCCTTTTCCAGCCAAGAAATCTGTGGTTCCTGGAGCATCCCTGTTTGTTTCAGAGGGTCCTGGGAGTCAAGCACAATGACTTTGATACCCCCAACCCTTTTAGTATAGTTACAGGGTGGGTGCCCTTCTTGAAGGGTTCCCCTTAGCATGTTTCTTCTGAACCCGTCTCGTTCATCGATGTTACCCATAACGGGCAGCACTGGCCCTCCGAGATGCTCAATCTGATGAATAAACTCCTTAGCGATATCATATCCCGTCTGGGACCCGTTCTGAGAGATGTCTCCTGTGATGATGGAGAAGCTTGGCTTAATCTCCGTTTCCACTGCAATTTCTATGAGTTTTTCTATTTTTTTACAGGGATCTCCTTCTTCTCGAGTCATTCCTTTTCTATCTGGTATGTGAAAATCTGAGAAGTGGAAAAAGGTGGTCACGGTTATAAGGCAGATTTTGAATTGAATAAACTATTGTATCCTGGATGAAGCGCATAGGAAAGAAAATGCGTGCGCGCGAAATAGACTGAGGTGGATCAAAAAGACTCGGAGTAGCCGAGGCTTGAATGACGAGATTTTGGGTTATTAGAGCGTGTATGGAAAGAATATCAGTCTGGTCGCAATCACTCGACGAGTCAGTCAATAATCGGGTGAGCTATTCCTTAGTATAGATAAATGGGAACCCCATAAATTCGTAAACTGCCATGAACCCCTCACACACTTCATCGCCTACATGCCAGGCGAAGGTGAGGCGTGTCTCAGATGCTTCAGAGAATTCGCCTTAGCCGAAGACAACCTATGCCCAAAAAATCAACAAACCGGGTACGGGAGTTGATGCGTTCATCATATTGAGCAATAATCCAAATTATTGCTCATTATAATGAGCAATGTTTAGATACTGTTACGGCTAAGGAGCTCGCGCGCGCTGTTTCTTCCTTCATCCTTGAGGCGATGCGCCAGAGCTTTCGTGGCTTCATTGACATCGCAGGAGTATCTCCCGGGCGCGCGTCTTTCCATGCTACTCGAAAATGGTTTTGATGAATCCTAGCCTGCCGAGATGTTTTTCGTCGTTTGTGTAGATCTCATGTATTCCTAGGCGCTCCATGATCGCGAGGTTAACGGCGTCGTTGAAGTCTACTCGGTGGGCCGCCATGAGGTTTGATCCAACGATCAGGTCGTCTGAATCAAAGCTAGCCACATCTATAGAGGGGTAGGATAGGATCTTCTCCAGAGTCTCCTTTATGTCTCCCTGCCTACCCATAGCCTCTAAGACCCACGCGACCTCGCATAGTACGAGTGTTGAGGTCGCGGCTTCTTCTCCGGACTCTACTCTCTAGAGGATGTTGGTTGATGTTTTTCCGTAGTGGGGGTGGTTTGTGGCCACGTATATGAATACGTTGGTGTCTATGAATCGCATTCATTGACCCCATCCAGCGTTTTTTTCGCCGCGTGTTCTCGAGCTAGCCTTTTGGGGTCGTCTATGGGGGCTATGAGGTTTATGCTTCCGAGCAGGGATTGAGTTGGTTTCGTGTATCTCTTGACGGGTATGAGTACTATCTCGCCTTGCCTTTCTCTTACGATGATTCTTGTCTTTTCATCGATCTCTTTTTTCTCCCTTATCTCCTTGGGGAGTACGATTCGACCTTCTTTTCCTACTTCGACATGCATTTAATATTCTGTAGAAAAAGGTGTTTTTTGTCGTTTATAAAGTTAATTGACGACGCACGCGTGCGCGACTACCAGCCCTCAACAACGAGGCTCGGGACCCTCTCAAAATGTCTCTTGTTAGTCGTCACGATGGACTGCCCGTTGACTAGGGCGATGCTCGCTATGACAAGATCCCTGTCACCGATCGGGTCCGACTTCATCGACTCCGCGAGTTCACCCCACATCCTACCAGACTCGTAGTCCAGATTCAGTACCGCGAACAACTCAAGAAGCTCCTTTGCGTCCCTGAGCGCCTTCGGCCTGTCCTTCGAACCGTCGGCGCCGCGGTAACACTCGGCGACGCTGACGGCGGTTATGAATAAGACCTCGCCTCGGTCGGTGAGTTCCCGCAGCTTTTCGAGTGCTCCGCCGTCGTGGCGTTCGAGGGCGATGAGGAAGCTTGTGTCGACGCAGACCAATCTAGGGCTCAGCCTTCTGAAGCTTCAGGTTCCGTGACTCCTGGCTCGACCTCTCGGCTGAGTCCGCTAAGATCCATATTGGGGCCGTTCTCCTTGAGGTAAGCTAAGATGGTTGAGGGGTTGCCCTTGCCAAACTTGCGCAGTATAAGGTCGGAGAAGGATTCGCCTTCCCTCTTCTGGGCCTTGAGCAGGGTGTACGCTTCTTCGCTTAGGGAGATTGTGGTGGTCCCCATGATTTGATCAATGCATATGCATGCATTTAAAATATGCGTGTGCGTGGGAAGGTTAGAATAAAGGAGCTGGACAGCAAGGGTAGAGTAGTGCTACCGAAGAAGGAGAGAGAAGATGGGGGATCGCGCGCGAGCGGTGTTATTCCACTTTAGATGCGAGTTTTTGGGTCCTCTTTTTTTTCTCGTTTTGGTTTGCTTGTAGGGTCGGGTGTTTGATTCATGGTTTCAGGGTCATTTCGGGTTTTTGGGTGTGTCATGGTTCTTGGTGGGTGTTGTTATTTTCTGTGTTCGGGGTTGGGGTGATTTTGAAGTATGATGATTGGGAGTGCGCGTACTTGTCCTTAAGCCACATATTTAGAGGTTGGTGGATGATTCGGTGAGCCAGATCCTGTTGACATTTGATGTGGCGTCGAGTCTTCTCCCTCGCTGGCTATGGTCGCGACGCCGTTCAGCATCATTGAGGCGATGTGGAGGGCGTCGGATGGCTTCAGGTGAGCCTCCCCCATGGCTTCGATGGAGGCCCTGTACTCGTTAAGTCAGAGTGGGAGCACCTCAGCGTAGGGCAGGACGACTTAGTCTATGAACTTCTCCGTGACGAGGTATGGTATATTGTACCTCCTGCTTGAGATGTACAGGAGTGCATCGAGGACGAGGGCGTCGGTGTAGAGGCGGTTATTCGCCGAGAGTTCTGTGTAGAAGTCGTCGTATCTTCCGCGTTTCTCCGCCGGTGTGGTGTTCAGGTATATTTGGAGGTTCGCGTCGAGGAATACCTTCACCCTTCGAGCTCCTCCTCGAGGGATGTTGACGCGAGTTCGCCTGGAGTTGGGCTTTTGGCGTCTTTGAGTGTTCCGAGGAGTTCGGCGTGTTCGCGTAGTGTTCTGCGTAGTTTGGCGGTGTCGGGTTTCTTCGTGGGTTTTAGTGTTATGCCGTCGCTTACCTCTACTGTTACTGTGTCGCCCTCCTCTATGCCTACGCTCTCTCTGATGGATTTGGGCAGTAGGATGTAGCCCTTCTTACCAACCTTGAGCTTGAGAGTCACACCGGTTCAACTATAGTTAACCTGGTTTAGCTGAATTATATGTGTTTGGTCGATTTCACGATCGGTTCCCCACGGGAACTAACGTCGTTAGACGGGCGCGCTTAATTGATCGGTTGCCTAGTTAGCTGCTTAGTTGGTTGGTTATCAGGTACGGTGATATTGGGGACTATGGACTGGTCATATAGCTCAACTGAAGTAACTTGACGCGCGCGCGAGAACCACGTGTGGGGTTATTCGTGCAGAGTTGATGCTGGGTGAGCTGGATCCCCGTAACTTGTCGCGGCTTTGGCTAAGTGTTTGTCCTCCGTTATAAGCTCAGCATTCAAACTCTTTGCGGCTTGGATGTAGGAGGCGTCGTAGTAGGATATACTGTGTTTCGATGCGATGGCAGTTGTCTCATAGTCGATATTACTTACGGGTAGAAGATTCATCATCTGGAGCATCTTATTTAGTATTTGTCTTGTTTCCTCCGCTTCCTCTACTGATAGGCTATTAGTGAGGGTAGTATGCTCCAAAGTATATTTCCAAGCTCATGTACCGTGAGGTATATGGCATGGCCGTTG